>NZ_JAAGAA010000010.1 GCF_010435965.1 Crenobacter caeni | reverse complement strand
TAGCGAGGTGGTCCCACGCCTTCCCATCCCGAACAGGACCGTGAAACACCTTAGCGCCGATGATAGTGTGGCATTCGCCATGTGAAAGTAGGACACCGCCAGACGCCCCATCCGCAGACCCCCGACTGAATCAATCAGTCGGGGGTTTTGCTTTGTGCGCGCACAAAGCCCATCCAGCGTACGCTACCCGCCGTATTCCCGGCATGCCTGGGGCAGATCATCCCGGCGCTATGCGCCCATCCAGACAAAGAAAATGGGCGTGTCCGTCAGGACACGCCTCTTCATTGATTTTGCCAAGCCCAGCCCGGGTGCTATCGCCTTGCGACGTCGCCGCGCAACGGGCTCCAGCCGTGGTTGCGTGTTTGCCGCGCCCTCGCGTGCCAGATCGCTGAAGTCAGGCAAGGCAGGGGCTGCATGCCCCTGTGCGGCCGCTGCTTAGGCTTCCTTCGAGCCGATGGCCGAACCGGTCATTCCCCATACGCCCAGCTCAGCGAGCATCTTCGCGTCGTCGGCATCGCTGATGCCCTTGGCGATCAGCCGTACGCCGAGCAGGTTCGCCATCTGCAACAGGCCGCGCACGACGGCCTGGCGACCGCCATCGCGGTGGATGTCCCGGGTGAGCAGGTGCTCGAGCACCAGATAGTCGAGGCCGACTTCGCCCAGCCGTGCGACCAGCCCCAGGTCGTTGCCGCTGATCTCGACCGCGACGCTGTGCTGCAGTTGCTTCATGCGGCGACAGAGCGTGCAGAAGGCTTCCCAGTGTTCACCCAGCATCAGTTCGTTGACTTCCAGGTTCAGTTGGCCGGCCGGGACGTCGCTGATCGCCTGCTCGAGTGCTTCGGCAAAGCCCGGTGCCGCCAGCGAGGCGGCGGACAGGTTGACCGCAGTGCGCGTCTGGCGTGCCTTGACAGTGGCGAGGCGGACGGCCGCGAGGTCGAGCCGGTCGGTGATGCGCAACTGCAGCGCCTGCGACACCAGTTGCAGCGCGTTGACTCGGCGCGTCTCCCTGTCGGCCGGCAAATACAGCATGCCCTCTTGCCACAGCGTTTGCCCGTCGGACTGGCACACCGGGTAGTACAGCAGCGCGAGCCTGTCCCCAGCGCAAGCGGCGTCGATCAGCGTTCGCCAGTCCTGATGGCTGGCGGCGATCGCGTGCTGCTCGTGGCGGGCCTGCTGGCGATGGCCGGCTGCAGCCTCGGCCAGCGCGAGGTCGGCGCGGGCGAGCATGTCGGCCAGCCTGTCTTGCGGAGAGAACGAAGTGGCGCCGATATGGGCGACATCGGCCTGGTCGGTCAGCCCCATTTGCGGATAGGCGGACAACTGCTCCAGCAACTGCCCGGCCAGGGCGTCTGCAGCGGAGACGTCGAGCGCCGGTCCGTACAGCGCGAAGTCGGCGCCGCGCAGGCGGACGGCCAGCGCGCCCTTCAGCGGGCGGGCGAGCGCGGCGAGATCGTCTGCCAGCCGTCCGAGCAGGCGGTCGACCGCCGGCGCGCCCAGGCGACTGTTCAGCGCGGAGAGGTCGGCCACGCGCACCAGCAGCAACTGGCCGGCGCTGCCCTGCGCATCCGCCTGCGCTTGGGCGCGGTGGGCGCGCTCGAGCAGGGTGCGGTTGACGAGACCGGTGGCCGGGTCTCGGTCCTGGTCGCGCTTGAGGGCGGACAGTTCCTCCGCTTGTTGCGCGAGGAAGGCCTGCAGCCGCTCGACCATCTGGTTCATGCTGGCGGTGACGCGGGCCAGTTCCGGGATGGCGGGGATGGGCAGGCGGACAAAGCGGCGTTCGCCCAGCGCGCGCGCCTGGCCGACCACGCTATCGAGCTGACGGCGGATGCGGCGGATGTCGAGCGAACCCAGCAGGCCGGCTACGGCGACCACGCCGAACAGTGCGAACAGCGTCTGCCAGGCGCTCTGCCATAAGGACAGGTAGGCGTAGCCGGTGTCCGAGGTGACCTGCAGCACGCCCGCCTGCTGCCAGCCGCGGGTCAGGCTGGCCTCGCCGCTACGCGGGGTGATCGGCAGCAACTGGCGGAACCAGGCCGGCACGCTCTGGGCGATGTCCCGGTTTTCCCGCTGCACCAGCACCCGCCCCTGGTTGTCGTGCCAGACGATGCGGCTGAAATGGCCGAGGTCGAAGCTCGCGTTGATCAGTGTTTCGGCTGCGGCCTGGTCGGCCTGCGCCTGGTTGATCATCAGCGCGAGTGCGTTCGCGGTTTCCGTGCCCTGCGCGCTCAGTTGCTGTTCGAGGTAGGCGCGGGCACCGAGCAGGTTGGTCGCCAGCGCGGCGCCGGTGGCCAGTACCACGATCATCACCAGCAAGAGCCAAAGCCGCTGGACCAGCGACAGGGTGCGGTGGGCAGGACGGGCTGCGGCTTTCGGCAGAGGGGTGCCGGACCCGGCGGTCGCGGAATCGATCATGGGTTCAATCCATCCTTTTTCATGCGGTCGAGCAACTGCCGCCAGCGGGTGAGGCGGTCGACATTGCTGCTCTGGTTGCCGACCCATAGCGCGCCGGCGTTAAAGCTGAAGACTGGGGTCAGGTCATCCCGTTGCGAGGCGGGAAGCAGGGAGCCGACCAGGTTGTCGAGAATCAGCGGTTCTGCGTTTGGCTGTGGGTAGTACGCCAGCACCATGTGCGCTTGGCTGACCCGGCTGCTGGCGTCGCCGATGCGCGCGCGTACATAGGTCAGCCGCAGCTTGTCCGGCGCGACGCCGGCCAATCGCAGCGTCACGTACTTGCCGATCGTGAAGTCCTCGCAGTCGCCTGCACCCTTGCCAAACAGCTCGAACGGCGTCGTCCAGTAGTCGCTTTCTCCCCACACGTCCCGGTCGTCGGCAAAGCGGATCTTGCGGTTGAAGAACTGGTTGACGGCCTGCAGTTGCGAGCGCTCGTCCTGTCCGGGCAGCGAGCCCAGCAGCGAGCGCCACTCCCGGTACAGCGTGACGGCTTGCGGGCCATAACGTTGTACCGCGCCTGCGCCCGGCACCTCGACGGCGACGACCAGCGCCGCCAGCACGCAGGCGGCGAGCAGGGCGGACAGTCTGGCTGCGTGTCGGGAAAAAGCCATGGCAGGCGTTGTTAAAAAACAATTCTTACTATGCTATACAAATCAACAACGCTTATGTGTACAATTTCGTCATTAAGTGACGTTGCATTTTCTTTCAAATGTCTGGTTCAAGCGGTATTGCTGCGCGGAGATAATCATGAAGAAGTTGACGCTGGCTGTTCTGGGGGCGCTGGGGGTTGGCCTAGCTCATTTCGCGGGTGCGGTGACGCTCGGCGAGGCGGTCGAGAAGACCGTGCTGAAGAACCCCGAAGTTCGCTTTAGCTGGCATGAATTCAAAGCCGCGAGCGAGGAGCAGGGCATCGGCCGCGCCGGCTACCTGCCGACGCTGGACCTCGGTTACAACTGGGGCAAGAGCAAGACCACCGAGGATGCGACGCAGTCCGGTGGCCCGGAAACAACCATCGACCTGACCAGCAAGGGCTGGAGCCTGAACCTGACGCAGAACCTGTTCCAGGGCCTGCAGACGCAGAATCTGGTGCGCCAGCTCGACTACGCGCAGCGCGCCAAATACTTCCGCTTCCTCGCCGCCAGCGAGGGGCAGGCGCTGGAAGCCGCGCGCGCGTATGTCGACGTGCAGCGCTACCGGCAGCTGGTCGCCTACGCGCAGGAGAACTACGCGACGCACCAGGCGATCTACAACCAGCTGCAGGACAAGGTGCAGGCCGGCGTCGGCCGCCGGGTCGACCTCGAGCAGGCCGCCGGCCGCCTGGCGCTCGCCAAGTCCAACCTGGTAACCGAGCTTGCCAACCTCGGCGACGTCTCGGCACGCTACGCGCGGCTGACCGGCGAGGAGCCGCCCCTGCAGATGAGCGAGCCGGCCTCGCTGAAGGCGCAACTGCCCAAGGATGGCGAGCTGATTTCCGCCGCGCTGAAGACCAGTCCGGGCTACCTTGCCGCGCTGGAAGAAGTGCGCGCGTCGCGCGCCGACGTCGCGGTACGCAAGGGCGCCTTCTCGCCGACGCTGGATCTGCGCGCGAGCACCGCGCACGGCGACAACCTCGACGCGTCCGACGGCCGCAGCAAGCGCAACCAGGTCGAGTTGCTGTTCAATATGAATTTGCTGCGTGGCGGCGCCGACCGTGCGCGGCTGGGCGTGGCCGCCGAGCGCCTGAACGCCGCGCTGGACCTGCGCGACAAGGCCTGTGTGGACCTGCGCCAGACGCTGCGCATCGCGCACAACGACACCCGCAAGCTCGAAGAGCAGATGGCCTACCTGCGCCAGCACCGCCTGTCGACCGAAAAGGCCCGCGATGCCTACCGCGCGCAGTTCGATATCGGCCAGCGTACCCTGCTCGACCTGCTCGACAGCGAGAACGAACTCTACGACGCCAAGCGCGCGCAGCTGAACGCCGAGCAGGACATCCTGCTCGCACAGGCGCGGGTGCTCGCGTCGTCCGGCCAACTGCTCGAGGCCTTGAAACTCAAGCCGATCGAACGCTACGACTTTGCCGACCCTGAGCGCGACGGCGAGGCGGGCGCGTGCGCGACGCAGTACGCGGCGGCGCCGGGTTACGACTTCTCGGCGATCGAGGTCAAACCCTACCGCGCGGTCAGCGCCGAATCCTTGCCGGTGGCCGCACCGGCAGTGGTCACGCCCGCCAAGCCGGCGAAGCCCGCCAAGTAGGCGGCACCGGCCAAGGCGACACCGGCCAAACCGGCCAAGGCCGGCTAAGCCAGATTTTCCTGGATCAACGGGTGCTGCGGTTTACAGCCGCAGCACCCGTTTTGCGTTGTGCGAGGTCGCTTCGGCGATGGCCTCCGGCGGGACGCCGCGCAGGCCGGCGAGCAGCGCGGCGTAGCGCGCGACGTTGGCCGGCTCGTTGGGCACGCCCAGCGCCCACTCGGGGCGCATGTCCGGCGCGTCGGTTTCCAGCACCAGCGCGGTGAGCGGCAGCGTCGCGGCGAGCTGGCGGATGCGCGTCGAGCCGCTGAAACTCATCGCGCCGCCGAAGCCCAGGCAGAAACCCAGCGCGATAAACGCCTCGGCCTGCTGCACGCTGCCGTTGAACGCGTGGGCGATGCCGCCCGGCACCGGGTACTGGCGCAGGTACTTGAGCACGCGGTCCTGCGCGCGTCGCACGTGCAGCAGCACCGGCAGGTCGTGGCGGCGGGCGAGCTTGAGTTGGGCGACGAACAGCGCCTCCTGTCGCACTGGGTCCAGGCCCGGCTGCCAGAAGTCTAGGCCGATCTCGCCGACGGCGGTGGGGCGCTCTGCGGCGAGCAGGCTGTCGAGCCGTGTAAGGTGCGCGTCGCTGTGTTGTTCGAGGTAGATCGGGTGCAGGCCGAGCGCGACCTGGCAGCCGTAGCGGTTGCGCAGCGCCAGCACCGCGTCGAAGTTGTCGGCGCTGACCGCCGGTACTACGATGCGGCCGACGCCGGCGCTTCGCGCGCGTTCGACGATGGCGTCTCGCGTGCCGTCAAACTCGGTGGCGTCCAGGTGGCAGTGGGTGTCGATCAGCTCGGGCATGCCGCAAAGCATAGCGCAAGCGGGCGGTCCGTGGTCGGCCGGGTCAGGCCGCGAGCCATGCGGGCACACCGAGCGCGTGCAGGGTGTCGACGACGCCGATCGCCGTATCCAGCCCCGAGCTTGAGCCGTGCGCTAGCAGCGCGGTTAGGGCGTGCCGCGCTTGTGGCCCGTCGCCGTCGGCGAGTGCCTGTAGCAAAGCGGCCAGCAGCGGGCTGAACATCGCCTGGCAGGCCAGCAGCAGGTAGTCGCCGCTGACCCGCGAGGTAGTGGCTAGTTGTGGCCGGATGGCCGAGGCGGCCCGGGCAAACAGCGCGGGCGCACGCCAGGCGAGCACGGCGAGGCTGCCGCACAGCAGGTCGTCGCCGGCCGGCGTCAACCCGCAGCCCAGACCAACCAACGCGGCGGTCGCTTCCGGCAAGCTATCCGGCCTGGCCAGCGCGGTTCGGTAGGCGTCGCGCGGACCTCGCAGCAACGGGTGGGCGGCGTGCCATTCTGTTGCGGGGCGCACAGCGGCCGCGCGTTCGATGGCGAGGGATAGCGCAGGCAGGTGGGCGGCAATCCGTCCTATTGCGCAGCGGTGGGCGGGGACCCGGAAAGCATGTTCCGGCAGGCGGGTATCGGGCCGGGGCAGGTACAGCGTACCCACGGTGAGGCCGCGTTCATTCAGCAGGACAGGGGTGCCGGGGCTGAACCAGTCGCGGCAATCGCTGCCCTCGGGCAGGTGCAGCGTCCACGCGTGCGGCTGCGCAGCCAGCCCTGCGTCGAGCAGCGGTAGCAGCAGCGTGTGCCCGGAGAGCTCGATATTGCAGCAGCGGGCGAACACGCTGTGGACGCGGCCCGCGAGGCGGCCGGCCGGTGCACACGGGCCGGCGGCCTCGCCCTGTGGGCGATCAGTCGGCGAGCGCTTCGATGACGCGGTCTGCATCGCTGACCCAGCCGAAGATGCCGCCCTGCGCCTTGATCATCTCCAGCGCGACCCGGTAGAACTCGGGGAAATAGCTGGCGACGCAGTCGGACGGGACCACGCACTCATAGCCGCGGTCGTTCGCCTCGCGCACGGTGGTGTGCACGCATACTTCGGCGGTCACGCCGCACACGATCAGGGTGCGGATCTCGCGGTTGCGCAGCAACAGGTCGAGGTCGGTCGCGAAGAAAGCGCCCTTGCCCGGCTTGTCGATGACCGGCTCGCCGTCGACCGGGTAGAGCTCGGGGATGATGTCGTGGCCGTATTCGCCGCGCACCAGGATGCGTCCCATCGGGCCCTTGTCGCCGATGCCGCATTCGAGGCCGCCGCGCAGGCGCTTGGCCGGCGGGCAGTCGCTCAGGTCGGGGCGGTGGCCTTCGCGGGTGTGTACCACGAAGAGGCCGGCCTCGCGCGCGGCGGCGAGCAGGCGCTGGCACGGCTCGATGGTCGAGCGCAGCAGCGACACGTCGTTGCCCAGCATCTCGCCGAAGCCGCCCGGTTCGACGAAGTCGCGCTGCATGTCGATCATCACCAGCGCGGTGCGGCTGGGGTCGAATTCCAGTTCGTACGGTTCGGCCTTGATCGTCTTCAGGGTCATGCTCATCTCCATTTCTGTAATCGGGCGCCGCCATCAGGCGGGCAATTCTGGACGGGCAGCCGGGCGCTCCGGTGCAGGACAGGCAATGGCGAAAGTTTAGCCTTGCCGGCGGCGGGCCCGGGCGAAGGAAATTGCAGCGCGGCTTCCATACGCAGCAAAATTTTTGATCGCTCGGCACAGTGCGAGCGATCGCTTATGATTGCGCGCTTACCGGAACCGAGAGGGGCGAGGATGATCATCCAGACCGAAGCGTTGCGGGTGGTGGAGACCGTCGCCCGCTACCGCAGCTTTACCGCCGCCGCCGAGCGGCTGCACAAGGTGCCGTCGGCGATCAGCTACACCGTGCGCAAGCTCGAGGAGAACATCGGCACCCAGCTGTTCACCCGTGAGGGCAAGCAGGTCGAGCTGACCGTCGAGGGGCACTACTTTCTCGAGCGCGCGCGCGAGATCCTGCGCGACCTGGAGACCCTGCAGTCCGACATCTCGCAGCTGCACGGCGGCGTCGAGCAGCAATTGCGCGTCGGTCTGAACAACCTGTTGAACGACGAGCCGCTGGCCGAACTCGCGGCCGACTTGCAGCAGCGCTTTCCTGCTTGCCAGCAGTCGTACCGGACTGAGGTATACAACGGCGTGTGGGACGCGCTGCTCGACCGGCGCGTCGACCTGGCGCTGGGCGCGCCCAACGCCTTGCCGCAAGGGGCGGATCTGCGCTGCCTGCCGATGGGCGAGGTGCACTGGGACTTCGTGCTGAGCCCGCGCCACCCGCTGGCCGCGTGTGACGGCGTGCTCGGCAGCCGCGAGCTGGCCGCCTACCCGGCGATCTCGGTGATGGACACCGCGATGAGCCTGTCCAAGAAGGAGACCTGGCTGATCAAGGGGCAGAAGGTGATCTACGTGCCCGACTCGGCGAGCAAGCTGAAGCTGCTGGTCGCTGGCGTCGGCATCAGCTTCATGCCGCGCCACCTGTGCGCCGGCGCCTTGCGCCGCGGCCAGCTGGTGCGCCGCAATGTCTCGTCGCCCAAGCCGCCGACGCCGATCATGGCGGCCTGGCACCGCCGCCATCGGGGTAAGGTGCTGGCGGCGCTGGTCGAGCGGCTGTCCGACCCCGCGTTTGCAGCGCGCTGGCTGGCCGGCAGCGAGGCGCTCTGACATTGCGTGCAAAATTTTTGATCGAAAGGCGGCGGCCGTTGCAAGTTTTTGCAGCGGCCGCCGCGCTTTGACCAGCGTCAAGTTTTGCCGCCGTCCCCGGCCGCTAGACTGGCGGCCTTCGCATCCGAGCAAGGCCGTTTGACCATGACACAGCAGACCCAGCCAAGCCCATGCCCGACGCCGGGCGGTGCCGCCTTTGCCCCGCGCTGGTGGGTGGCCGGCGACCTGAACGCGCTGTTTGGCCTCGGCACCAACAACCTGCTCAATCTCCTGGTGCTCACCGGCCTGCTGCTCGGCGTGGTCGAGGTGCCGGCCGAGCTGGTGTTCGGCCGCATCCTGCCCGCCGTCGGCGTGATGCTGTGCCTGACCAACGCGTACTACGCCTACCTCGCGCGTGAACTCGCGCGCAGCACCGGCCGCAGCGACGTCACCGCCTTGCCGTCCGGCGCCAGCGTGCCGCACATGTTCATCGTGGTGATGGTGGTGATGCTGCCGGTCAAGATTTCGACCGGCGACCCCATCCTCGCCTGGCACGCCGGCGTGGCCTGGGTCTTCCTCGAAGGGCTGGTCATCCTCGCCGGCTCCTTCGTCGCGCCGGCTATCCGCCGGCTCACCCCGAGCGCCGCCTTGCTCGGCACGCTGGCGGGGGTATCGATCGCCTTCATCTCGCTCAAGCCGATGATGGAAATCTTCATGAACCCGTGGATCGGCCTGCCCGCGCTGGTGATCATCCTCGGCGGCTGGTTTGCCGGCGTGCGCTTCCCGCTCGGCCTGCCCGCGGCGCTGGTCGCGGTGGTGGTCGGCGTGGCCATCGCGCTCGTCGACGGCCAGTTGCAGCTCTCCGGTATCGGTGAGGCCTTCGAGCATGTCGGCTTCCACCTGCCGCTGCTGCAACCCCTGGCCATCCTGTCCGGGCTGGAAAACGTGTGGCCGCTGCTGGTGACCGCGATCCCGTTCGGCGTCTACGACTTCATCGAGGCGATGAACAACGTCGAGAGCGCCGAGCAGGGCGGCGACAGCTACCCGCTGCGCAAGGTGCTGGTCGCGCTGGGCTGCACCAGCCTGGTTGGCACCCTGCTGGGCAGCCCGTTCGCCAACGCCGTGTATATCGGCCACCCCGGCTGGAAGCAGGCCGGCGGGCGCATCGGCTACTCGCTGGCCACCGGCGTGCTGATCCTCGCGGTCTGCCTGCTCGGCGTGGTGCCGGTGCTGCTGTCGCTGATTCCTCTGCCGGCGGTGCTGCCCATCCTGCTCTACGTGAGCCTGCTGGTCGCTGCGCAGGCGTTCCAGACCAACGCCAGCCGCTACGCGCCGGCCATCGTGTTCGCGATGGTGCCGCACTTCGCTGCCTGGGGGCTGACCCTAGTCGACGGCAGCCTGGACGCGGTGGGCGCGAGCGCGGTCACGCTGGGTAGCGAGCTGGCCCAGCGCGGCATCCTGTACGAGGGCATGTTCAGGCTGGGGCAGGGCGCGATCATCAGCGGCCTGTTGTTCGGTGCGATCACCGTGTTCCTGATCGACCGCCGCTTCTCCCATGCAGCTGGCTACGCGCTGGCCGGCGGCGTACTGAGTTTCTTCGGCTTCATCCACGGTCCGGCCATCGGCTGGGCGGTCAGCCCGCAACTGGCCGGCGCCTACGGGCTGGTCGCGCTGATGTGCTGGCTGTTCCGCTACTGCCCGCAGAACGAACTGTGCGAGGAGGCCGCGCACTGATTTGATAAACCCCACGGATGCCCGGGTGCGCCGGTGAAGGACAGGCAAAGCTTTTACCCAATACACACCAGGAATCCGAACATGAGTGCAACAACCCCAAGCGCCGGCCACGCCGGCAACGGGCCGCGGCTGTGGAGCCGCGGCGACCTGGACGGCTTTTTCGGCCTGTTCAGCAACTCGCTGGCCAACACGCTGACCGCAGTATTCCTGCTGTCGGTGGTGCTGGCGCTGCCGGGCGACATCGTCTGGCAGGGCATCGTGCCGGGCTTCGGCGTCACGCTGGCCTTCGGCAACATCTTCCTCGCCTGGCAGGCGTGGCGGCTGGGCAAGAAGGAAGGCCGCGACAGCGTCACCGCGCTGCCCTACGGCCTGTCGGTGCCGCACTACTTCATCGTGACCTTCGCGATCATGATGCCCATCATCGCCAAGACCGGCGACGCCAAGCTGGCGTGGGGCATCGCCATGGCGTGGACCTTCGTGCACGGCATCGTGGTCGCCATCGGCGCCTTCGTCGGTGACTGGCTGCGCCGGGTGACCCCGCGCGCCGCGATGCTGGGCACGCTGGCGGGCATGGCCGTGTCCTACATCGCGCTGACCCCGTCGTTCCGCGTGTACGACGCCGCCTGGCTCGGCCTGATCTGCTTCGGCATCCTGCTGTTCGGCTGGCTCGCCAACATCAAGATGCCGTTCAAGCTGCCGGCCGGCCTGCTGGCGATCTTCATCGGCACCATCCTGGGCTGGGTCACCGGCTACATGAAGGTCGAACCGCTGATCGCCGCCACCGAAACCGTCGGCTTCAACATGCCGCTGATGCACCTAGACGTGCTGATGCTGGGCTTTGCCAACGTCGGCCCCTACGTGGTGTCCGCGATCCCGCTGGCGGTCTACCTGTTCATGGAAACGCTGATGAACGTCGAGAGCGCGGAAGTGGCCGGCGACAAGTACAGCGCCCGCTCGATCTGCCTGGGCGCTGCCGGCGGCACGCTGGTGGGCGCGCTGTTCGGCTCGGTGGTGCCGACGCTGGTGTATATCGGCCACCCGGGCTGGAAGCAGGCTGGTGGCCGCATCGGTTACTCGTGGGCGACCGGCGTGGCGATGCTGCTGCTGTGTACCTTCGGCATGATCAACATCCTGCTCAACATCATCCCTATCGTCGCCATCCTGCCGATCCTGATGTACATCGCGATGCTGATCCTGTCGCAGGCCTTCCGCGAGACGCCGAAGGCGCACGCACCGGCCGTCGCCATCGCGCTGATCCCGTGGCTGGCCGACTGGGTGAAGGTCACCATCGACAACACGCTGAACGCCGCCGGGACTTCGGTCGCGCAACTGGGTGCCGACAAGCTGGCCGCCAGTGGCGTGTTCTACGACGGCATGGCCGTGCTCGGTGCCAGCGCGATCCTGGTCGCGATGATGCTCGCCGCCATCGTCGCCCGCGTGATCGACCGCAACTACCTGCACGCCGCGATCTTCGGCTTCATCGCCGCCGCGATGTCCTTCTTCGGCGTGATCCACGCCACCGGCTTCGGCATCGGCATGGCCACCGGCCCTGCCATCGGTTACCTCGCGATCGGCGCCGGCTGCCTGCTGTTCCACTTTACGCAGGGTAGCCAGCCCAGCCCGTCCGACGACGCGCCCTGATCCGCCCCCTCCCGCTTATACGTATTCAGGCTGCCCCGCGTGGGGCAGCCAAGGAGCTCCCCATGTCCTTGCATCTTGCCATCCTGCGCAACCAGTACCGCGATTCGGTCGCGCTGATGCAGCTCTCCGCCGCCCTCGCCAAGCTCGAGGGCATTCGCCAGGCGTCCGCCGTGATGGCGACGCCGGCCAACCTCGCCCTGCTCGAGCGCGCCGGCCTGATCAATGACGCGCCCGAGGCCGCGCCCAACGACCTGTTGATCGCACTGGAAGGCGACGAGGCGGCGTTTGCCGGGGCGCTGGACGCCGCACGCCAGGCGCTGGAAGCCAAGGGCGGTGACGGCGATGGCGGCCCGCAGCGGCTGCCGGCCAACTCGCTGACCATGGCGCTCGAGCGGCAACCGGACAGCAACCTCGCGCTGATCTCGGTGCCCGGCCAGTACGCGAGCGCCGAGGCCGAGAAGGCGCTGCGCGCCGGCCTCAACGTGATGCTGTTTTCCGACAACGTGTCGGGCGAGGACGAGCGCCGCCTGAAGGAACTGGCGACCGAACTTGGCCGCATCGTGATGGGGCCGGACTGCGGCACCGCCATCATCCACGGCGTGCCGCTGGCCTTCGCCAACGTATGCCGCCCCGGGCGCATCGGCTGCGTCGGCGCTTCGGGTACCGGCCTGCAGCAGGTGACCGTGCTCGTCGACCGGCTGGGCGAGGGCGTCAGCCAGGCCATCGGCACCGGCGGGCACGACCTGGCCGAGGCGATCGGCGGGCTGTCGATGCTGGCCGGCATCCGCGCGCTGGGCGAGGACGACGCCACAGAGGTGATCGTGCTGGTGTCCAAACCACCGGCCGAGGCCGTCGCCCGCAAGGTGCTCGACGCGGCGATCGCCACCGGCAAGCCGGTGGTCGTCAACTTCCTCGGCGCCGACCCGGCGCGCCTGCCGCAGCACCCGCATCTTCATTACGCGTCGACGCTGCAGTCCGCCGCGCAGATGGCGGTGGCGATGGCGCGCGGCGCAGCAGTGACGGATTGCGCGCCGGTGTTCGACGCCGAGACCGCACGCGGCGCGCGCGGCTTGCTCGCGCCGGAGCAACGTACGCTGCGCGGCCTGTATTCGGGTGGCACCTTCTGCTACGAGGCGACGCTGATGCTGGGCGGCGCGCTGCCCGGCCTGCGCTCGAACACGCCGACCAAGGCGGTGCCGGCGCCGGACGACGTGTGGCAGGTGGGCGGCCATTGCCTGATCGACCTGGGCGACGACGAATTCACCCGCGGCCGGCCGCACCCGATGATCGACCACCGGCTGCGCAACGAGCGCTTTGTCGCTGCGGCGGCCGACCCCTCGGTCGCGGTGATCCTGTTCGACATCGTGCTGGGCTACGGTGCGCACGAAGACCCGCTCGCGGCGATGCGCGACACCCTGCTCGAGGTGCGCGCGATGGCGCGCGAGGCGGGCCGGGCGCTGCATCTGGTCGCCACCGTGTGCGGCACCGACGCCGACCCGCAGGGTTACGCGCGCCAGTGCGAGGGCTTCGCCGAACTGGGCGTGATGCTCACCGCGAGCAACGCCGAAGCGGTCGCGCTCGCCCGCGCCATCGTCGCCGACCTGTAAAAGACAGCGCCGCCGTGCCCGCGCACAGCGGCGCCCCGTGAAGGATTTTTTATGAGCAAGCTTTTCGGCGAGCAACTCGCCATCGTCAACCTGGGCCTTTCCTCGTTCGCCGACGCCGCGCGCACGCAGGGTGCCGCCGTGATCCACCCTGAATGGCAGCCGCCGGCCGCCGGCGACCGCGACACCGGCCTCGCGCTCGCGCGTCTGTTCAAGGACCCGCGCGTCGAGGCGGCCAACCGGCAGGCGTACGCGGCGTACTTAGCCAGCCAGCCGGTGTGGGTCGGCATGGGCCGCGCGAAAGAGGTGGTGCCCGGCATGGGCGCGCAGATGATCCTGCACTCGGGCCCGCCGATCGCGTGGGACGAGATGTGCGGGCCGGTGCAGGGCGCGATTATCGGCGCCATCCTGTTCGAAGGCTGGGCGGATAGCCCGCAAGCCGCGCGCGCGCTCGCCGCCAGCGGTCAGGTCGCCTTCGAACCATGCCAGCACCACCACGCGGTCGGCCCGATGGGCGGCATCATCAGCCCGTCGATGCCGGTATTCGTGGTGCGCGACAGCGAGCACGGCCACCTGACCTTCTCCAATATGAACGAGGGTCTGGGCAAGGTGTTGCGCTTTGGCGCGTACTCGGACGACGTGCTGGAGCGCCTCGCATGGATGCGCGACGAGCTGGCGCCGGTGCTCGCCGGCGCGATCGAGGCGCTGGGCGGGGTCGAGCTGAAACCCCTGATGGCGCAGGCGCTGCATATGGGCGACGAGGTGCACAACCGCAACGCCGCCGCCACCGGCCTGCTGCTGAAGAAACTGGTGCCGGCCATCCTGCGCCTCGATATCGACGCCGGACTCAAGGCGCGCGCGATCGAGTTCGTCTCCGCCAACGACCACTTCTTCCTCAACCTGTCGATGGCCGCGTGCAAGGCGATGCTGCTGGCCGCCGAGGGCGTGCCCGGCTCCAGCATGGTCACCGGCATGGGCCGCAACGGCGTGCGTTTCGGCATCCGCCTCTCCGGCACCGGCGACACCTGGTTCACCGCGCCGGCGCCGGTGGTGCACGGCCTGTTCTTCTCCGGCTTCGGCCCGGACGACGCCGCGCCGGACCTGGGCGACAGCGTGATTACCGAGACCGCCGGCGTCGGCGGCTTCGCGATGGCGGCAAGCCCGGCCATCGTGCGCTTTGTCGGCGGCTCGGCCAGCGACGCGCTGGCGCACTCGCTGGCGATGCGCGAGATCACGCTGGGGCAGAACCCGGCGTTCACGCTGCCTTCGCTCGACTTCGCCAGCAGCGCGGCCGGCATCGACGCGCGCAAGGTGGTCGACACCGGCATCATGCCGGTGATCAACACCGGCATCGCGCACAAGGAGGCGGGGGTCGGCCAGGTCGGCGCCGGCATCACCCACGCGCCGGCCGAGTGCTTCCATCAGGCGCTGCGCGCGCTGGCGCAGACGCTGGCCGACTGAGCTTGAGCCTTGGCAAGCGGCGGGTGCTGCCTGCCGCTTGCCTGGGACCGGCCGGTGCTCAGGGCGCCGGCTGCGGTTCGGGGAAGGTCCACTTGCCCGACTGGACGGCCTCACGCGGCCGGTACAGGCGCACGGTGTAGTTCCAGCCGTCCATCACGTACAGGAAGTTGTCCTTGCCGGCCGGATCGGTGCCGAAATTCAGGGTGACCGAGCCGTCCGGGTTGGGCTTGGCGGTCAGGCTGTTGAGACTGTACGAATCGAAGGGGTTCTTCTCGAAGTAGCCGTCCTTGTTGTAGATGCTGATCGACCAGAAGGCGTCGACCGGCACGTCGCGCACGGTCAGCCGGTAGTTGCCGGCCTTCTTGTTTTCGCCGCGGTTGATATAGAACGCCTCGTAGGTCGGCAGCCCGCCCCAGCCGAACGCGGTGCCTATCAGGTGACGGGTTTCGCTCACCTCGCTTTTCTTGCCGAAGGTCCGCTTGGCGTCCGGCAGCCCTTCGCTCAGCTTGAGCAGCGGCTGGTAGGTCGCCTCGTAGCTGGTCTTGTCGTAATTTGGTACCGGAAACGGGCGGGCGGACGCCGCCGTAATCTTCAACTGGTTCTGCAGCGCATTGGCCGCCTGCACGTCGGCCGCGTCGTTCGGGTTGACGAGGGTGCGTACGGCCACCAGCACGTAAGGCGAGCCGAATTCGGCGGGTGTCAGCCGGTAGCTGCCGGCCTTGTGATAGATCCGGTTGATATAGTGGTCTTCGTTGATCACCATCACCGACCGGTAACGCTGGCCGGCTTCGGGCAGGGTCAGCGTCGCGCTCTGGCTGATGTCGACGATCGCGAAGCTGTACAGCGTGTCGCGGTTCATGCGGATGACGTTCTGCTTGTCGATCGGTGTGGGCGTTCGGTTGTGCTGCCAGCGGTTGACGCCACCGGCCATTTGCTGCACCCGCTCGAACTGGTAGGCCGTTTCTGCCTGCGCGTAGTTGTCGATATTGACCTTGACGGGTGGCGTTGCGGCCTGCAGGTGTGCAGAGGGGGCGAAGCCGCAGGCCAGCAAGGCGGCAAGCAGGTGCCGGGAAGGCAGGAGTCGGGGCATGGTGGCGCTCCGGCTTCGTTAAAAAGTGGGCAGTGGCGTGTGTGCAGGCAGCCACCCACCCACCTGACAGGCCACGGTGGCGGCGTCCGTCAGAAGGAGAAGGCGGCGCCCAGCAGCCAACCTTGTTGGCGGACGTCGTAGTAAAAGCCGTCCTCTTCATACTTCACATCGAACAGGCGGTAGCCCAGCGCGGTCGAGAACTGCTTGCTCCACTGGTAGCCCAGCAGCGCGGAGGTATCGTAGAAGTGGTCCGACCCGCCGCCGAGCCAGCCGCCAGCCGCCAGCATGCCCGACACGAAGAAACTGGACGCACCAAGCTGCGTCGTCCCCCGTACGCCGAGCAGGGGGTCGAGCCAGGATTCCCGGTGATGGATATTGCGGCCGGCCAGCACGCCGCGTCCGCCGTCGAAGTCGAGCGTGGTGTCGACCTTCCAGTGGCGGATGCCGGCCAGAACCTCCGCGTAGGCCTGCCCCGTATCGTAAAAACGGTAGCTGTAACCGGCCGAGGTGAGCCAGCTCTTCGAGCTTGCGTCCAGTCCCAGGCTGACCGGAGGGCCGAGCACGGTCTTGTCCGCGCTCACATTGACGTACAGGTAGTCGAGAAAGCCGCCGTGCGGGCCGCGGCGCGCCTCGAACAAGCCCATGAACGCCGCGTCGGTGGCACTGAGCGCATCGCTGGGCGATACCTCTATCGGCACCCGCGGCGCGCCCGGGAGGGTCGACACGTCGCCCTTGATTCCGGCGAACCAGGCGTAGGGGGTGATCCTGAATTCCCATGGCGTTTCGGCCTGCGCGGCGGTCGGCAGCAACGTGGACAGCAGCAGGGCGGAACGGACTACGTGGTGGAAGACGCTCATGTGCATACGCTCCGGTGTCGCTTTAATGATAAATACATCATCAATATCGACGACGGGTCGCGGGCTTTCAAGCTGGTGCCTGTGTGCTCAACCGTGATGCAGATGCTCAGTACACAACTGCTGCACTGCAGGTGCGAATTTTTCCGCCTCGCCAAGGGTTAGCCAGGCGATTGCGCTGATCTCGGCGCAGGCTTGCGGTTCGCCCGCCCAACTGCCGGCGAAGCAGACCGGCTCGACCTCGCCCGGCTGGCTGTAGGCCGGTCCCACCACCGTATAGAGGTAGCGGATCGAGTCCGTTTCCAGCCGGATGCCGAGTTCTTCCACGAGTTCGCGCGCTAGCGCGGAGGCCGGCGTCTCACCTGGCGCTATCTTGTCGCCGTGCGGATAGCAGGCTAGAGCCTGATCCAGTCGCGGGGCGTGTCCGGTTGGGCCGGGGCCGGTCTGCGTGGCCCGGGGTTCACTGCCCGCTGCGCGCGGTCCAATTCTTCATGGAAGTGGCCGGGGATGGCGAGCTTTTTGGTCAGCGCCTGACCGGCCTCGATCTGGGTAACGGACATCTGCTGCGCGACATGCGCGCGAAATTCGCCGGCCAGCGGATAGTCGAACGCGGACGTCGACAGGTTGTACAGCGCGTACGCGATGACCTGGCTGTGCGGGACGCCCTTGCCCTGCTCGTACATGGCGCCGAGGAACAACTGCCCGTTCGGGTGTCCCTGACCGGCCGCCTGGCGGTACCAATAGGCGGCCAGCTTGTTGTCCTGCGGCGCGCCCCCTGCACCCTCGTAGTACAACGCGCCGAGCGAGACCTGGGCGTCGGCATCGCCCCGCATGGCTTCGGCCCTGAACCGGCTGAAGGGCGTGTCGGCGTTGCCCGCAAGCGCGAAGGTAGCGCTGGCAAGGCAGGCCAGCAGCAATATCGCGGACAGTATGGATCTGGCGAGGCCGGGCTTCGGGAGTGTCATGGCCGTGAATCCTCGGGCATTCATGCAGACAGCCTAGGCCGTGGCGGGGCGATGGCAAGCGGTGCCGTGCGGGTGGCTGCTGCCGTCCTTGTGGCAAGGCCGCATGGAAAAGTGCTGAAGGGCTGCTAGGATCAGATTGCGTTTCTCCTAGGTTTGCGCCGTGACGAGCCCCCGCCCGCACGGCGCTTTTGTTTGGGCGCTCCTGGCTTGGGCGATCCATGCGCAGGCTTGGCGGGTGTGGGGAGCGTGCTGGGCGACGGCTGGAGGTCCTGGCTGCGTTGATCTGCGCGCATACCAATAAAACTACCAACGGCCGCGACGGGTTTGTCGGACATACCCCCTTCAGTATCCCCGGTTTGAGCCGGGTGCATGGGGGATAAAGACGACAAAAAACCCCGGAAACCTTGGTTTCTCGGGGTTGTTTGGACTTCGTCGGAGGCCTTTGTACTGCTGAATGGTGCCGGGGTCGGACTCGAATATAGTGCCTGTAAGCCTTGCTATTACTGCATTTCAAGGCGGCACATATTTATACATACCAACAGATATACCAACAGCGTTGCAAGCTTGGCCGCCCGTGTTGCCGGGAGGGCGACTGGGAGGGCTCCGTAGACGCCACTACTGCTTTCCGTTGACCCCATTTCCTTTCGATAGCTGACTTTGGACGCTTTCTGGGGGGCTTCGGTGCCTTAGGGGTGACAGAAGTGAGCAAGACGCCATCAACCGCTTTCGACCAGTTGCCGCCGCTGGTTGATTTCCGCCGATTGGCCGCTTCGCAGCGAAAGCAGTCTGTCAACTCAGTGCGCGCGGGTATATGCTCCCCGTCGGTAACTGCTGGCCTAGATCGGCGGCGGTCGAAAGGGGTAAGTTAACCGAAGTAGTCGTCTAGCTCGTCGATCAGAGCATCCACGGCTCGCGCTTCTACGCTAGGTGCCTGGATCGTTGTCACCCGAGTCGCGCTTTTATGTGCTACGTCGCCTCGGCTGGTGCCATAAGCGCTCAAGCTAGCGGATAATGCGCCGTCTACCTCATCTGGCATTTTTCCACTAAAGACCGATAGCATGGTGAAAGACGCATCCTTTATGCCGTTGTTCTTGTTGATCCAATCGCGCGCGGTGCGCAGTAGTTCAGTCACGTCGCTCGACCAGTGTGGCGACTCTAAACGGAGCGACTTTGAGAGTGATATGGCGATGACCAGCAAGCTGACGTTCCCACTCACCTTCTGGTTATTACTGAAGGCTGTTTCAATGCTGGTTAGCCCATCGCGCGCCTTCGTCTCTAGATAGTCCTCAAACTCGGCGTGCGCGAGGAGTCGAAACGCGGCCAAGTTATCAATATCTGGCTCGAAAGTTAACGGATCGTGACGCTCTGCGGCCAACTGTGCGTCTAGGAACTTTGCACGGAGCGTGGCGATGCGAGCCCGGAGATTGGGCATACGAGAGCAGGGCATGGCATCAAGAAACGCGAAGGTTGTCGATATCAAGCCTTTTGCCGATGTCCAGAGCGAGTTTCTCGCCCCACATCGACAGGCGAGCGTGGGTGGCTTCCAGCGTTTTAGTCGAGCCCTCAATATATGAGCGGAACTGTGGGTCGTCGCACAACACTTGGAAGCTTGCACGCACGGTGTGATCGTTCCTCACTGCCAGGCTCGCCACATCCGTCTCCGCGAAGTATCGGATGATGCAGTCAAATATCGCGCGGTTTGTCACGCGCTCATATCGGTTGCCGAGCCACTTGCGGAACGCGAACTCACCAAAGATTGTGCTAGCAGTCGTAAGAGCTCGGTCAAGGCGCGCAAAGCCATCGTGAGCCTCGGCGGACCGCGAATTCCATTCTTGTTCGTAGTACAACGTTGTCGCGTCTAAGAAGGCCTTTAAATCACCCCTGTAGGCCTTGATGTCCCGATCGAAAGCTAAAAAGCGCAGCACGAGTTCGGAATCTCGCATGCGTTTGTCCAGGCCGACGCCGAATATAGTCTGAAACGGCTGACTGTTTTGCAAGTACTCCTCAATCGCATCGATCAGCTTGCCGCCGATCAGCGCCTTGCGTAACTCCTGTGGTGAAAGCGGCAGTGAGCCGACATTGAGTCGGTAAAACGCTGCCCACAGGAAGTTCTCGTCATCCCAGTTCTTGATGAGGGTTGCGCGAAGAGTGCTGTTCTCGAATGACTCACGGTCGTTTTCATCGAGCATGCTGAACGACTTTCCGTTGAGATCTCCGCGTAGGTCAAGCCCTCGCAGCGTATAGTCGTCTTTCATGAATTCTTGAATTGCTAAGAGGCGCTGCTTGCCGTCGATGACTATGAACCGGCCCCGATGGTCCTTGCGTTCTGCTAGCACGATGTTGGGAACCGGCATGCCGACAATGATCGACTCGATCAGCCGGCTCTTTCGTGTCTCATCCCAAGCGCCACGGCGCTGGAAACTCGGCTGAAGGTCAATCGTTCCCTTGTTTATCTGAAGGTTGATTGACTCGATCGTCCAGTCGGTGTTTGTGACGACGGCGTCCCTGAACGAAACCCTAGAGAGGTCATCTTCGCTTTCTTGCTGACTATCTGGGAAGTTAGCCGGCTCTTCGTAGGACATTTCGAGGTCTGTGTTTGCCACCGCGGGCTCTCCAATACGACGCATGCGCGCTAATTTGAACATTTTGGCCGAGTTGGTGCCTCGTTTGCAAATTGATTGCCAACTGTCCGGGCGCGACGCTCTGGAAATGCTGGAGTGGCTACCACTGACGTAGCCTGGTCGAAACGAAAATGCGCTGCTTCAAACAGATGGGTGAGCGCATCATGGCGCGCACGTTTGAACGTAGGTGGTAGAGCTGCAAATATGCGCGGCACCCCTCAATCGCTTCACCCAGTTGGGTAGGTGTCCAGTAACGGTGCGCGAGGGGTAACTGCGTCTGGGGGAAGGGGGAGCCTAGCCTTCAGGCGATTTGTGCAACAAAGCCGATTGAAACTGAGCAACCCCGACACCCAGCCTCGCACCGTTCTGGTCGCGCCCCTCGCGGGCGCGTGGATTGAAGCACGGAGTCCAGTATGTCGCTCCCGTCTCCCGTATGGATGTCTCACGCCCAGTCCTCAGCATCTTGCCAAGGGGACAACCCTCGCTGGTGTTCATAGGCCGCCGTCAAGAAGTGCACCGCTGGAGGTAGGCTCTCGGCAACACGGCCGCAGGCTTCATCAAGCGTCTCGCCCGGCAGCAGCGCGGTACGGTAGGCTTGGCCGTCCTGCTGCCAGGTCAGCCCGATTTCGATAAAGTCGGCGGCCGCGAGCGAGGCGTCTACCACCAGTACGGCAATGCAACGGGGCTCCAGGGTGCCGACCATCTGCTCCAGCCGAGCGATGCGTTCTTTCAGTTTCATCGCGGTGTCTCCAGTTGTTCGAGTGCCTGCAGGCGTTGCTCCAGCTCTTCCACCTCACGCACGCGGGCAAGTCCGGTCAGGCCGGCCATGATGGCGGCCGCTTGCGAGGGGGGCAGTGCACCCTGCAACACTGCCTGCATCACCCGTTCTGCGGACGCCAGGATATTGCCTTGCTCGGGCACGGCCAGCGGCTCCAGCGGCGGCTCGACCGGTTTTAGCGGCGGCAGGGTACGGTCGAGCAGGATCTTGGCCGCCGTGGTGTCGCCGCCCATTGCCTTGTCCGCCAGCACGCCAATGATGGCCGTCAGCCGGTCCGGCCCAAGCGTTTCGCGCAGCAGGTTGGCCCGCGAGCTGCCTTTCCTGCGCCCCGCCGGGTTACCTGATTCGCCGGGCTTCCAGCAGCCCCGTTTCGGTTTTTGGCTACCGGCTTCTTGTTCGACACTGCTTTTTGCAGGCTTAGGGCTCATGGTTTTCTCTCCTTTTGTGCTGCCCGGCGGATCACCGCCTCGGCTTCGGCCAGCGCCACGCGCAAGGCCTCGGCGTCCGGCGCGGATTCGGCTGCGATGCAAAAGCGTTCCTGCACGCGCTCCAGCAAGTCCTCAAGGTCGAGGTGGCTGCGATAACGCGCGACCAAATCCAGTACGGCGTCGGCCAGATCGTCCGCGATGATCATGCCGCCCTTGTTGCCGCCTCGCGCGTCAGTTAGCCGGTAGTGCAGAACAGTGCGTGTGGGCGGTCTGGGCGGCGGGGCATTGCGGGCGGACAGCGCCGAAATAATCTCGCGCTTGTGGGTCTGGATGTACTGGCAGATGTCGTCGGTCAGGTAGCCAGTCGCGGTCAGCTTGTTGGGGCCGGACAGCCTGACCTCCACCCCGGCTTCCTTCAGGAACTCGATAGGGGGCAGCATGCTAGAACTCCTTTTCGGCGTACGGCACGGCCGCCGGCGCATTGCAGGTTTGTGCCGAACGGACCCTCACCAAGTCCACATCTTCACGCTGCCTATCAGCCAGGGGGCAATCCGGTGAACTTGGTGAGCTTGGTGGACGTTGATCCGCCGAAGCCTGCAGCCTGTCCATGCGTGCGATACACCACCAAGTCCCTTCCCTCCGCGAAATAGACGAATCTTCGTGGGCGTCGATGCCGACCATGCGCAAGGGGGGCGCTACCCGTTTAAGCGCGTTGGCCAAACCCTTGGGCGACTTTGGCCAAGCTTCGCAGCGGTCGGGGCGGTACTTGTCCAGACGCTGCAGCAACTCTTTGAGCGTGCAACGCACCACTGGGTGATCGTCCATCATTTCGCGCACGGCGGTCGCCACGGGCGAGGCATCCAACGTGCGCTCGACATTGCCGACCTCGGTCTGCCGGTACAGCCTGACGAAGCTCTCGGGGTGTTGGCCTGTTGCCTTGAACATCGCCATGCCCAGCAGGCAGAAGTCCGCCATTCGCGGGCGGTGTTCCGGCGCGAGGTGAACATCGGGTAGCGTGCGCAGGGTCGCCGCAAACAGGTCCAACAAGGCGCCGAAAATTCGGTCGTACTCGGCGTCGAATTTGGCCTCCAGTTCGGTTCCGGTTGCGCGTGCCTGGATGGTCGGCAGCTCGACCGAAATCGTGCGACTGACCAGGTCTTGCGCCGTGACTACCGCCGCGATGCCGTTCAGCACAATCGGGCGTTTGACCTCGATGGTTATCTCTTCCGCGTCGGTGTAGAGCTGGCGCCGCGCGAATCCACCGCCGGTGGCCAGCGTGCAGAAGGTGTCCTGCATTTCGGGCGACAGGTGCGACAGGTTCTCGTAACTGACCAGCAAGCCGGCGGCGGCGGATACAAACACGTCTTCGCGGGCTTTCGGCGCAGCGCGCAGGTTCACGCGGTTGGGGTCGATCAGGCGGCGCAGATAGTCTTGCGTGGTGCTTTTGGCACTGCCCTGTTCGCCGGTCAGCTCCAGCAGTGGGTACGGTGTATCCGGGCGCAGGGATTCCAGCAGCCACGCCAACACCAGTGGCCGAGCCCACTCCGGGATGTTTACGCATGGCCACAGCGCGTCGAGACTGCCGCCTCGAACCGGGTTAGGCAGCGACCGCATAGATTTGCTGCGCACGAACAGCACGGGCGACTGCTCGATGACCTGCCAGCCCCCAGCGCTAACCTCGACCACGCGCCATTTGTCGTCACCCAGGTCGATCAGGTAACCATTGCCGTGTTTGGCCACCCTGACATGCGCTTCGCGCAACTCGCCTTCCTGGCGGCCGATGCCAGCCAGTGAGGCAAGTGCCTCCTTGACCGCTTGGTCGCGTGCGACTTTGCCGGTCGCCCGGTAAAACGACGCGCTCAACCAGTCCCGAAAGGCGGTCGAGGCGATCTTCCACGCCTGATTACTGCCGTTCAGTCTGGCGAACACATCGCCATCCTGATTGTGGTAAAGCGTGCAGTTCATCTGGACGTGCCGCACCAGTGCCGTCGATGCCGAATCGCGGCTGCCCGCTGGCTCGTCGCCCGCATCGGCATGCTCTGGTGCCAGCGCAGGGATCTCGACCATCGGCAAGCTCTCCAGCGCCTCGACGCCGTGCAGCGGCAGCCAGTCGGCCACATCGTCGCCATCGCCAAGCTGCAACTGATCGACATCCACGACTCGCACGGTCGCGCCGATTTTTTGCAGTGCCGGGATCAGCTCGGCCAGCCACTTTTTGCCCGGCAGGTCGAAGTCCGGCCACAGGATCACCCGGCGGCCTGCCAATGGCATCCAGTCGGCGCCAGCCACGCTGGTCGCCCCGCCCGAGGTGGTCGCCAGCCTGTCAACGTCAGTCAGCGCGGTGGCGCATTTTTCGCCCTCGGCCAGCCACACTTCGGCATCCGGGTGCGCGGCCAATAGTGGCAGGTTCAGCAGCGGCTTCTTGCCCTCGAAAGCCGGCTCGCCTTGCTTCCATCTGTCGCCGTCCAGATGGAACGGGCGGATGACCTTGCCGTCTTTCGTGTCGATGCGTACGCGGGCGAACAGTAGGTTGTGGGCCGCGTCGAAGTACGGCGTCACGGTCGGCTTGTTCGCCGGATCTCGCGCTGCCTCGACGGTTCGCTGGATGGCGGACCACAGCGCACGCTTGTGCTCGGCGGGGACTTGCAAAGTCAGCGAGGTCATTGGCTAGCCCCCCATGCGCCCAGCGCCTGTGCGGCTTGTTTGAAGCCCAAGCCCGTCATGCGCATGTGAAAGTCGAGCACGTCGCGGCAATGAACCCCGCAGGCATGGCAATGGAAGCCTCCGTCGGGGTAGACCGTCGCGCTCGGCGTCCGGTCATCGTGGAACAAACAGCGAACCTGCCAGCCCTTGCCGGATCGGCGCATGGCGTCGCCAAAATGGCTGGTGTAGTAGTCTTCGGGGGCCGGCAGGTACTCGCGACAGAATTGGCCGGGGCCAACTGGCGGATACCCCTTGGGTCTGCCTGCGGTTTGGCGGGCTGGTTGGCAAAGGGTCGCAACCAGCACGCGGATACCCATTAGAGGTCTTGTCGGCATGGATCACCCCACGATGCGTTGCACGACGAGCAGGAACAGCGCGAGCAGCGCGGCGAGCATGATCAGGTCGCCCAGCCAGCCGAGCGCCAGAATCAGCCAGCGCGGAAGCCTAGTTCTCCAGTACGGCGTCTTCATCGTGCGGCTCCCGGTTTGGCTGATGGTGTCGGTTTGGCCGGTTGTACCGGGGTGACTGCCGCGCGAGCGTGCTTGGCGCGTTGTCTGCGTCGGGTAGCTGGAGGGCTGTCTGCCGGTGTGTCGCGCTCGGCGGCACGGGCCAGCAGCCAGTCGAACACTTCATGCGCCAGCCAGCCGACGGCCGACGCGCCCAGCTGGATTGGCCTAGGGAAACTCGGATCATGGCGCGGCGATCTCCGATTGATCTTGTCGTAGATCGTTGACTCGGACAGGCCGAGCTGCTGGCTCACTTCGCGGATTCGCCAAATGATTGGCTGGTCAGGTGTGGTCATTTCTTCCCCCTTGGAACGGATAGCCCTTGCCGGGCACGCGAAGGATTACAAAAAAAACAAGGGGGTGACGGGGTTGTAACGGTAGGCGCCGGAGAGGGTGGCTTGACAATGAAAACGGCCACCCGAGCAGGCGGCCGTCGATGGCAAGTTGGGATGAAATGCGAGCAGTGGTCAGCCCGATATTTGCCGGAACAGCGGCACCACCGTAGGGTGGCCGCCGGCAAATTCGGTGGGATCCACATAATGGCCGGCGCGCTGGGCGTCGAGGAAGTCTCCCCACCACTGCATCATCGCGTGACGCTCCTTCAGAAATTCGGCCTTGTGCATGTAGGCAGCCCGCACGCTATCGCGGTGCTGGTGACTCATTTGTCGCTCGATGGCATCACGGTTCCACTGTCCCGATTCGTTGAGTGCCGAACACGCCATCGTACGGAAGCCGTGGCCACATAACTCGTGTGTCGCATAGCCCATCCTGCGCAATGCCTGGTTGAGGGTGTTCTCGCACAACGGCTTGTCGAAGCTGCGGTCGCCGGGAAAGATCAGGTCGCTGCGGTTATTCAGTTGCTGCAAGCGGCGTAGCACGGCTATGGCTTGCCGGCATAGCGGCACCACATGCGGCGTGTGCATCTTGGCGCCGCGAATCGAGTACCTGACGTCTTCCAGAGGCACCCGCTCGGACGGAATCGTCCAGACCGCGCGCTCGAAGTCGACCTCGTGCCAGCGCGCCATCCGCAACTCGCTGGAGCGCAGAAAGGTCAGCATGATCAGTTCGAACGCGTAGCGGGTGACATGGCGGATGTTGGCGCCGGCGATGCTGTTAAGCAGTTCCGGTAGCCGGTTAAGCGGCAGGGCAGGGCGGTGAACGACCTTGCGCACGGCTAGGGCGCCGCTCAAGTCGATGGCGGGGTTGCTTTCGATACGGCCAGTTTGCACGGCGTAGCGGCAGATCGCGTTGGCGTACTGGCTAAGCCGGCTGGCGACGTCCAGCGTACCGCGCGCTTCGACTGGGCGCAGGGCTGCCAGCAGATGTTTGGTGCGGATGTCCTCGATGGGCATGTCGCCAATGGCCGGCAGCAGATGGGCATGGATCCGCTTCCAGACGCGCTCGGCGTGATCTTCACACCACTTCGCCTTGTTGCGGGCGTGCCATTCGAGGGCGACGGCAGCAAAGCTGTTGGCGCTTGCCTGCGCGGCCTGTTCTTTGGCGACCTGGCGCGCGGCCATCGGGTCAAGCCCCTGCCGTAGCAAGGCTTTGGCTTCGTCCCGGCGTTGCCGGGCTTCTGCGAGCGACATGACGACCTGGTCCGGCAGTGGATTGCCTTGAAGGTCGAAGCTGGTGGCCGAGCAATACACCCCGACCGGAAAGAGCTTTTGCTTGCCGCCAAAGCGGTAAGGCATGCGCCAGTATTTGCCTCCGGTCTTTTCGAGATACAGGAACAGGCTGTCGCCGTCACTTAGCCGGTTCTCCTTACCGGTCGGTTTGGCGTCAGGGTTGAAGCGGGCGTGTTTGATCTGGGTGGCAGTCAGCGGCATCTGTTGGTACCTCCGGTCACATACCAACAAATATACCAACAGAAGTCGTGGATTGCTTTGGACTTGATCGGACTCGATAGGCAACAAAAAACCCCGGAAACCTTTGTTTCTCGGGGTTTTTAGGACTTCGTCGGAGGCCTTTGTACTGCTGAATGGTGCCCGGGGTCGGACTCGAACCGACACGCCTTGCGGCGGGGGATTTTGAGTCCCCTGCGTCTACCGATTTCGCCACCCGGGCGGCATCAGACGATGTGGCGGCATTCTACCGGCCGCCTGTGCAAATGTAAATCGGGATCTATCAAGCAGCCTCAGTCGTTGCCGCGGCTTTTCAGGGCCAGCTCGTACAGTTTCTTGCGCGGCAGGCCGGTGTACTCGGCCAAGAGACCGGCGGCCTGCTTGATGGGCATCGCGGCAGCCATGCCTTCGAGCAGCGCGAGGGTCGCCGCGTCGATCTCCTCGGCGGGGGCGGGCGGTGCGGCGTCGATGATCAGCACGCATTCGCCGCGCTGCTGGTTGCTGTCGGCGCGCACCCGCTCGGCCAGTTCGCCGGCGGGCAGGCGCAGGAAGGTCTCGAAGGTCTTGGTCAGCTCGCGGGCGAGCACCAGCGGACGGCGCTCGCCGTAGACGGCGACCATGTCTTCCAGGCAATCGAGCAGGCGGTGCGGCGCCTCGTAGCAGACCACCGCGTAGTCGGCGTCGCGCCAGGCTTCGAGCTGCGCGCGGCGCTGGCCGCCCTTGGGCGGCAAGAAGCCGGCGAACAGGAAGCGGCCGGTGTCGAGGCCAGCGGCGGACAGTGCGCTGACTACGGCTGACGGGCCGGGCAGCGGGCAGACGCGGTAGCCGGCGGCCCAGACCGTGGCGGCCAAGCGTGCACCGGGGTCGGAGATGCCGGGGGTGCCGGCGTCGGACACCTGCACGATCTTCTGTCCCTCGCCAAGCCAGCCGACGACGCGCTCGGCCATCGCCGCCTCGTTGTGTTCGCGCAGGCTGACGAGCTTCTTGTGCAGGCCGTACGCGGAGAGTAGCGCGCCGCTGACGCGGGTGTCCTCGGCCAGCACGATATCGCACGCGGACAGTGCGGCGTACGCGCGCAGGGTCAGGTCGGCCAGATTTCCAATGGGGGTGGCGACCACATATAATGTTCCGCTTTGGACAGTCTCGCGGGCGGAATCAATCAAGTGATCAAGCGTCGTATGCAAAATCTTGCTCCGTGGCTGCTGGGTGCAGGGTTGTGGATGGCCGCCAGTGTAGCGTCTGCGACCGGTGCGGACTACATCCTCAGGCAGAATGCGCTTGCCGCGCCGCAGGCGCCCGTCCCCGTCACGGCGCCGCTCGCGCAGGATGCGGCCTCTGCGCCGGCTGCGGGCAGCATCGCGACGCAGGCGCCCGTCTGGCCGCCGCTCGAAGGGCGCAAGGTGCGCATCGGCCTGTTGCTGCCGCAGGCGTCTCCCCTGTTGGGCGAGGCGGCCTCCGTGGTGCGCGCGGGCTTTGCCGCGGCGCTCGCGAGCGAGGCGCGCGGCGACGTCGGCGTGACCGAATACGCGTTCGCCGACCGTACCGGGCTCGAGCAGGCGTACCGTGCGCTTGTCGCACAGGGCGTCAACGTGGTGGTCGGCCCGATGACGCGCGGCGAGATCAGCCAGCTTGCGTCGCTGGTTGGCAGTGTGCCGGTGCTCGCGCTCAACACCACCGAGGGCCTCGCGCCTAGGCCCAAACTTTACAGCCTGTCGCTGTCGGTCGAGGCCGAGGCGCGTCAGGTCGCGTCGCTGATGAAGGAAGACGGCGTGCAGCGCCCGCTGTTGGTGTTCGGCGCGGATACCCTGTCGCAGCGCCTGCGTGACGCCTTTCTTGATACCTGGACGGCGCGGCGCGGGACTCAGCCTGTCGTGCTGGCGTTCGATACGGCCAGCGGCGCCGTGCTGGACGCGGCGCTGTCCGGTACCGACGCGGTGTTTTTCGCGCTGCCCGCGCGCGAGTCGGCGCAGCTGAAGATGATCCTGCCGTCCGACCGGCCGGTGTACGCGACTTCGCTCGTCAACGTGCGCGAGAGCTTGCCGGCACTTTCCGGCGTGCGCTTTGTCGATATGCCGTGGCTCTTGATGCCCGAGCACCCGCTGGTGCGCCAGTACCCGCGCCCGGCGCAGGCGCTGACGGTGCCGACCGAGCGCCTGTACGCGCTGGGCGTCGACGCCTACCGGCTCGCGCTGAGGCTCTCCGGCACGCCGCCGGCGGTCGGCAGCCGCGTCGACGGGGTGACCGGCGAGCTGCGCCTGCAGCGCGACCTGCAGTTCCAGCGGACGCTGCCCAGATGGGTGAAGACCGACAGCGCGCAGCCTTAAGCGGCGCCGACGCCGAAGACCGCGCGCTTGCGCTGCTGCTTTCGGCCGGCCTGCGTCTGGTGACGCGCAACTGGCGCTGCCCGGGCGGCGAGCTCGACCTGGTGATGCGCGACGGCGCAAGCTGGGTGTTTGTCGAAGTGAGGCTGCGCGCGTCGCGCCGTTTCGGTGGCGCGCTGGAGAGCATAGACGCGCGCAAGCGCACGCGGCTGGTCAAGGCAGCGACCCGTTATCTACAAGAGTACCGCGTCGACGCGCCTTGCCGCTTCGACGCGGTGGTATTCGAGGGCGCAGATGCGCCGCCCTTATGGATCAAGGACATCATCGCGTGAACGCGCGACCACCGAGGAAGGATAGGCCATGGACCTGATTGCCCGCGTCAACGGACACTTTATCGAAAGCATCGCGACCAAGCAGTCGGCGATGGAAGCGCTGGCCCCCGGCGTCGCGCTGGCGGCGGAGGTGATGGTCGCCTGCCTGATGAACGAGGGCAAGATCCTCGCCTGCGGCAACGGCGGTTCGGCTGCCGACGCGCAGCACTTCGCTGCCGAGATGGTCGGCCGCTTCGAGAAGGAGCGCCCGGGCCTTGCCGCGATCTCGCTGGCGACCGACACCTCGGCGCTGACCGCGATCGGCAACGACTACGACTTCGACCTGATCTTCTCCAAGCAGGTGCGCGCGCTCGGCCAGCAAGGCGACGTACTGCTGGCGATCTCTACTTCCGGCAACTCGGCCAACGTGATCGAGGCGATCGCCGCCGCGCACGAGCGCGGCATGCGGGTGATCGCGTTCACCGGCAAGGACGGTGGCAAGATCGGCGAAATCCTGTCCGCAGACGACGTACACCTGAACGTGCCGGCGACACGCACCGCGCGCATCCAGGAAGTGCACCTGCTGCTGATCCACGCGATGTGCGACGCGATCGACTACATGCTGCTGGGGGGCGAATGATGAAGGCATGGAAGAGCCTGGTGGTGGCGGGGGTGTGCGCGGCGACCCTGTCCGGCTGTGTCGGCTTGGTCGCCGGCGGCGCGGTGGGCGCAACGCTGGTCGCGACCGACCGCCGCACCAGCGGCGCGTACGCCGACGACCAGGTGATCGAGACGCGCTCGGCGGCAAAGATCGCCGAACGCCTGCCCTCGGCGCATGTGAACGTCACCAGTTTCAACCGCGCGGTGCTCCTGACCGGCGAAGTGCCGTCGGCCGAGGCGCGCGCGCAGGCCGAGCAGCTGGTGCGCGGCCAGCCGGGCGTGCAGAAGACCTGGAACTATCTGGTGGTCGCGCCGGCGAGCCCGCTGTCCGCACGCAGCAACGACACCTGGATCACCAGCAAGGTGCGCGCGCGCATGCTCGACGGCCAGGGCTTCTCGCCGAACGCGATCAAGGTCGTCACCGAGCGCGGTGTGGTCTACCTGCTGGGTCTGGTGACGCCGGCCGAGGGCGAGGCTGCCGCCCGTGTCGCTAGCGAGACGGCGGGCGTGACGCAGGTGATTACGGTGTTCGAGCCGATCAGCGAAATGCGCGCGCAGTAAGCCGCGCCGCATCTGCCGCTGCCGACAGCCCGGTTGATCCGGGCTGTCTTTGTTTTTAGCGGGCGACCTGTACGTCGGCGCACAGCACGTGCAGGTCTTCGTCGATCTCGATCGCCATCGACAGCGTCACACAGTTGCGGGTGTCGGTCATCGACAAATAGGGCTCGCTCATATAAAGCACGCCGGGCTGGTCGATCGCGTGCTGGAAGTAGCCGCGGCGCGACCACACCGCGCCGGTGGTGTTGGCGAGCGGCGCGAACTTGGGCTGGCCGGTATCGGTACTGTCGCGGGCGTTCAGGTTGCGGCCGATCTGGCGGCCGCTGCCATCGAGCAGGAAGCAGCGGATCACGTCGGGTAGCGCGAGCATCGGCCGCGCGGCGTCGGTGAAGGCGGTGCCCTGCATCAGCGCGATCGCGCTTTGCACGAAGGCCTGGCGCGCAAGTTCGATCTGCCGGCGCGAAAGCTTGCGCTTCATCAGTTCGCGCACCATCAGTTCGTCCCAGCGCGCATCGACGCGCGGGGTGATCGCCTCGTCCTGATCAGGCACCGGCGCGGGGCGGGCGATGTAGTAGCCCTGCACCAGGTCGCAGCCCGATTCGAGCGCGACCAGCACGTCAGCCTCGGTTTCCACCCCTTCGATCACCACTAGTGCACCGATTTCGTGCATCAGGTGCACCAGTTTGGTGAGCAGGTTGCGCGTACGTGGCTGCTCGGTCGAGCGGCGCAGCAGGTTGCGGTCGAACTTCACGAAGTCGGGTTCGAGCAGGCAGACCCGGTCGAGGTTGGAGTGGCCGACGCCGAAGTCGTCGACCGCGATCAGGAAACCCGCCTTGCGCAGGCGGCGGGCGTTGTCGATCAGCGCGTCGTCGGCTTCCAGCGCGTGCTCGAGCACTTCGAGTACCACCTTCGACGGCGAGAGGCCGCTTTCCACCACGCGCGCGGCCAGCGCGTCGGCGTGGTTGCGGCTGGCGAGCGTCGCTGGGTCGACGTTGAGGAACAGCCAGCGGTCCGTGCCGGCTTCCCGCGCCGCGTGGCGGCAGTGGGTGGCGGCGACGTCGAGGTCGAAGCGGTGGCGGTCGCCGGTGTGGCGGGCGTACGCGTCCAGCGGCGAGATTGGCGCGTCGCCTTCGCGCGCGCGCAGCAGGGCCTCGACGCCGACGGTGCGGCGGTGGGCGAGGCTGTAGATCGGTTGCTGGTGGCTTTCCAGGGTCAGTTCGGGCACGGCGGGCTTTCCAGTGGCAGTCGCGTGTGACTTAGCAAGACGCGTTCCAGTGTACCTGCCCGCCGGCGCAAGGCAAATGGCATGAAAAAACGGGCGCCGAAGCGCCCGTCCGTTTTCCTGCGTGCGGGGTCAGTCCTGCTGGATGCCGGCGAGCAGCCAGCGCGGGCTGTTGCCTTCCTTCACGTAGTGCCAGGTCTCGCTGAACGGCTGCGCGGGCGCGCCGACTTCTTCGCTGACCGTGCCGGTGAAACGTACGCTGGCGATATGGCGCCCGCCTTCGGTCGCCGCGTCGACCACCTGGCAGTCAAGCTGCGGGAAGTCCGCCAGCGTCTGGTTGGCCAGTATCTCGGCGCGGATCTCGGCGAACATCTCCGGCGTCATGTACTTGCTGATCTCGTCGACGTTGTCCGCCGAGTTGAGGCTTTGCAGGTGCATGAAGGTCGCCTTGGCCTGGCGCAGGAAGTGCGCGGTCTCGGTGCCGTCCGGCAGGCGCTGGGCGCCGAAGGCCGGTGCGCTGGCCGCAGCGGCAGCGCCGCCGGCGAGGCCGGAGCCGATCTTCGGGATGCCGCCGAACTGGGCCGGCGCCGGAGCAGGCGCCGGTTGCGGCGCCGCGTACGGGCCTGCTGGCTGCGGCACGCGCATGGCGGGTGCGGCCGGGTGTGCGGCGCGGCGGCGGAACAGCATCATGCCGCCGACGAACAGCAGGCCGAGCATGGCCAGCGTGCCCCACGGCATGCCCGAGCCGCTCTCGCTGGCACCGGACGACGAATCGCTCATCGCCGAGCCGAGCATGTAGCCGGCGGCGGCGCCGGCCGCACCGGCAGCGACGGCGGTGCCCAGACCTGGGCCCTTGCGCGGTTGCTGGGCAGGTGCCATCGGCTGCGCCGGCTGCATCGGTGCCGGCTGTTGATAACTCTGGCTCGGGGTCGAGCGCTTCATGCCGAAACTCTTGCTCTTGCCGAGCTTGGCCGCTTCGGCAAAGGGCGCCGCGAGCAGCGTTGCCAGCGAGAACGCGAGAACGGCTGTCTTCGCGCGAGTAACCATGTGTGTATCTCCTGTGAGGGGGTTGGGCTGTGACCGGCCCGTGTCGGACAAAGTTCGGTCAGCTCGCGACTATTTCAAGCACTTCGGCGCAGCCGTCGGCGACCCGGAAGCGCACGTCGCAGTCGTAGAGGCGCACGCCGTACACGCGCGCCGGGTCCTGCTGGTAGGCCGGGCGCGGGTCTTGCGCCAGCACTTCCTCGGCCAACTGCACCAGATCCTTCGCGTGCCCGGCGAGGGCGAGCTGCTGCAGCGCCTGCGGCTGCCAGCGCACGGCAAGCCTGGGCGGCGGGCCGTCGACGAAGCCGCCGCGCGCGTCGCTGACCGCCTCGACGAAGGGGATGTAGGGCTTGATGTCGAGCACCGGCGTGCCGTCGACCAGGTCGGCGCCGGAGATGTGCAGGCGCACGCCGTTTTCGGTGTCGACCGCGTGCAGGCGCACCAGCGACAGCCCCAGCGGGTTGGGGCGGTGCGTCGCGCGGCTGGCGAACACGCCGACCTTGCGGTTGCCGCCCAGCCGCGGCGGGCGCACCAGGGGCTGCCAGCCGCGTTCGGCGGTCTGGTGGAACACGAACTGCAGCCACAGGTGGGAGAAGGCTTCCAGCCCGCGTACCGCGTCAGGCTGGTCGAAGGGAGGCAGCAGTTCGACGGTCTGCCGCGCCGACGGCGCGAGGAACGGCTGGCGCGGCACGCCGAATTTGTCGCGGAACGGCGAGCGCACCAGCGCGACCGGGGTGAAGGTGTAGTCCATCGGCCGATTGTAGTGGCCGCGGCCCGCGCTGCCAAAGCCGGGTTCAGCCGCCGAAATGGCGCAGGTGGCGGCCGGCGAGCCGCTCGAGCGGCAACAGCACAAAGAAGTCGGCGCAGTTGAAGTCGGCGTCCCACGCCGGCTCGCCGCACACCCACGCGCCGGCGCGCAGGTAGCCGCGCAGCAGCGGCGGCATCGGCTGCAGGGTCGGCGGGGTGTGGATGTCGGCAAGCGGCAGCGCGAGGCGCGGGGTGACCCGCCACTCGGCCGGCGACAGGTGAGCCGCCTCGACGCGGCGGTGGACGCTGGCCGCCAGGTGACCGCCGTCGGCGAGGCCGACGCTGGCGCAGCCGGCCAGGTAGCGTGCGCCGTGCCGCCGCGCGTAGTCGGCGAGCGCCCCCCACAGCAGGGTGATCACCGCGCCGCCGCGGTAGTCGGCGTGTACGCACGAGCGGCCGACCTCGAGCAGCGCGGGCTTGAGCGCGGCAAGCCGCGACAGGTCGAATTCTTGCTCGCTGTAAAGCCTGGGCAGGCGGGCCGCCTGCTGCGGGGGAAGCAGACGGTAGGTGCCGACGACGAGGCCGTTGACGCGGTCCTCGACGATCAGGTGGTCGCAGCAGGCGTCGTATTCGTCGCGGTCCAGCCCCTCGTGCGCCGAGGGCAGCGCGGCGCCGAGCTCTTCGGCGAATACCGCGTAACGCAGGGCCTGCGCGCGGCGGACGTCGTCCGGGCTGCTGGCGAGGCGTACGCCAAGGCGGGCGGCGGGCGTGGCACGTTGGGCAAGTTGCAGCATCGGTCGGCTCCTGGGTGGGATGCCTTGATGCTGCGTGCGCAAGTTGACGGCGCGTTTGCAGGACAATGATGTTTTTATGAAACTGGCACGTGGACTGCCCGCCATACCCCTGTCAAATCAATGTCTTAGCCCGTGGCGGCGTTTTGGCGTACAATGCCCGGCTTTGCTGGATTTCTGGGTTGAGCATGATCTATCCGACGACTTTCGACGTGATTGTGGTGGGCGGCGGCCACGCCGGGACCGAAGCCGCGCTGGCAGCGGCGCGCATGGGGCAGCAGACGCTGCTCCTGACGCACAATATCGAGACGCTGGGGCAGATGAGCTGCAACCCGTCGATCGGCGGCATCGGCAAGGGTCATCTGGTCAAGGAGGTCGACGCGCTAGGCGGTGCGATGGCGCTGGCGACCGATATCGGCGGCATCCAGTTCCGCACGCTGAACGCGTCGAAGGGGCCGGCGGTGCGTGCGACGCGCGCGCAGGCCGACCGCATCCTCTATAAGGCGGCGATCCGCGACATGCTGGAGAACCAGCCCAACCTCACGCTGTTCCAGCAGCCGGTCGACGACCTGCTGCTCGAGGGTGACCGCGTCGCCGGCGCGGTGACCGCGATCGGCGTGGTGTTCCGTGCGCGCACCGTGGTGCTGACCGTCGGCACCTTCCTGTCGGGCAAGATCCACGTCGGCCTGGAAAACTACACCGGCGGCCGTGCCGGCGACGCCGCGGCGACCGTGCTCGGCGCGCGCCTGCGCGAACTCTCGCTGCCGGTCGGCCGCCTGAAGACCGGCACGCCGCCGCGCATCGACGGGCGTTCGATCGACTTTTCCGTGCTGGAAGTGCAGCCGGGCGACACGCCCGAGCCGGTGTTCTCGTTCCGCGGCAACCGTGCGATGCACCCGCGGCAGCTGCCGTGCTGGGTCACCCACACCAACTTGCACACCCACGAGATCATCCGCTCCGGCTTCGACCGCAGCCCGATGTTTACCGGCAAGATCGAGGGCGTCGGCCCGCGCTACTGCCCGTCGATCGAGGACAAGATCAACCGCTTCGCCGACAAGGACAGCCACCAGATCTTCCTCGAGCCGGAAGGGTTGACCACGCACGAGATCTACCCGAACGGGGTGTCGACCTCGCTGCCGTTCGACATCCAGCTGGCCGCGCTGCGCTCGATGAAGGGGCTGGAGAACGTGCACATCCTGCGCCCCGGCTACGCGATCGAGTACGACTACTTCGACCCGCGCGGCCTGAAGTCGACCTTCGAGAGCAAGGCGATCGCCGGCCTGTTCTTCGCCGGGCAGATCAACGGCACCACCGGCTACGAGGAGGCCGCCGCGCAGGGCCTGCTCGCGGGCCTGAACGCCGCGCTTTACAGCCGTGGCGAAGAAGGCTGGTGCCCGCGACGCGACGAGGCGTATCTGGGTGTGATGGCCGACGACCTGGTGACCAAGGGGGTGGCCGAGCCCTACCGCATGTTCACCAGCCGCGCCGAATACCGGTTGCAGTTGCGCGAGGACAACGCCGACCTGCGCTTGACCGAGACGGGGCGCAAGCTCGGCCTGGTCGGCGACGCGCAGTGGGACGCGTACTGCCGCAAGCGCGACGCGGTCGAGGCGGAAAAGCAACGCCTGGCGGCGACCTATATCCACCCGGCCAAGCTGCCGGCCGGCGAGGCCGAGCGGGTGACCGGGCAGGCGCTGGCCCGCGAATACAGCCTGCTCGAGCTGTTGCGCCGCCCCGGCGTCGACTACGCGGCGCTGATGACGCTGGAGGGCGCGGGCGAGGGGTTGCCGGCGGGCGAAGTTGCCGAGCAGGTTGAAATTCAGGTCAAATACCAGGGCTATATCGACCGCCAGAACGAAGAGCTGGCGCGCCAGGACAAGCTGGACGACATCCGGCTGCCGGAGGGTCTGGACTTCACGCAGGTGTCCGGCCTGTCCAAGGAAGTGCAACAGAAACTGACGCAGCAGCAGCCCGAAACGCTGGGCCAGGCTTCGCGCATCCAGGGGGTGACGCCGGCCGCGGTGGCGCTGCTGATGGTCTACCTCAAACGCGGCCTGGGCCAGACGAAGAAAGACGCATGACACATTCCGAAGAACTGCGGCGCGGTGTCGCCGCGCTGGGCTTGGCGCTGGACGAAGCGCAGCTCGAAAAGCTGGCCGGCTACCTGACCCTGCTCGGCAAGTGGAACCATACCTACAACCTGACTGCGGTGCGCGACGAAGCGCGCATGGTCAGCCATCACCTGCTCGACAGCCTGACGCTGGTGCCTTACCTGAGCGGCGCCCGGCGTCTGCTCGACGTCGGTTCGGGCGGCGGCATGCCGGGCATCCCGGCGGCGATCGCGCGGCCCGACCTGTCGGTGGTGCTGCTCGACGCCAACAGCAAGAAGACGACCTTCCTGCGCCAGGCGGCGATCGAGCTGGGCCTCACCAACGTCGAGGTGGTGACCAGCCGCGTCGAGGCGTACCAGCCGGAACAGAAGTTCGACCTGATCACCAGCCGTGCCTTCTCCGAGCTGGCCGACTTCGTGCGCCTGACGCCGCACCTCATGGCCGACGGCGGCCAGTGGCTGGCGATGAAGGGCGTGTGGCCGTACGAGGAAATCGCCCAGTTGCCCGCGACCGTCGAAGTGGTCGAGGTGTTGCCGCTGAAGGTGCCCGGCCTCGAGGCCGAGCGGCACCTGGTCAGGATCGCGCAGCGATGAGCGCGCGCGTCATCGCCATTGCCAACCAGAAGGGCGGCGTCGGCAAGACCACCACCGCGGTCAACCTGGCGACCGGGCTGGCCCAGCTCGGGCGGCGGGTGCTGCTGGTCGACCTCGACCCGCAGGCCAACGCGACGATGGGCAGCGGCATCCAGAAGAGCGGTCTCAAGCACACGGTCTATCAGGTGCTGCTCGGCGACGAGGAGCTCTCCGACGTGCGCCAGCGCTCGGTCGAGGGTGGCTACGACGTGCTGCCGGCGACGCGCGACCTGGGCGGCGCCGAAGTCGAGCTGGTGCAGGAACTGGCGCGCGAGGCGCGGCTGAAGAACGCGATCGCGCAGGTCGAGGACGAGTACGACTATGTGCTGATCGACAGCCCGCCGTCGCTGACCCTGCTCACGCTGAACGGGCTGGTCGCCGCGCAGGGCGTGCTGATCCCGATGGTGTGCGAGTACTACGCGCTCGAAGGCCTGTCCGACCTGGTGACCACGCTGCGCAAGGTGCGCACCGCGGTCAACCCGAAGATCGAGATCCTCGGTCTGGTGCGCACCATGTTCGACGCGCGCAGCAACCTGTCGCAGCAGGTGTCCGCCCAGCTGGCGGCGCACTTCGGCGACAAGGTGTTCAGCACGGTGATCCCGCGCAATGTCCGCCTGGCCGAGGCACCGAGTCACGGGCTGCCCGGCGTCGTCTACGATCCCTCTTCACGCGGTGCGCAGGCCTATCAGGCGCTGGCGGCCGAGCTGGTCGCCCGTCTCGAAGGCGCGGCCGCCACGGAAGTACGCTGATATGAAGAAACTGAAAGGACTGGGGCGCGGCCTGGACGCGCTCCTGGCCAACGCCGACCCGGCCGACGACCGCCTGCTGACGCTGCCGGTCACCAGCATCCGTCCCGGACGCTACCAGCCGCGCGCCCATATGGACGAGACGGCCCTCGAAGAACTGGCCGCCTCCATCCGCGCGCAGGGCGTGATCCAGCCGGTGGTGGTGCGCGAGCTTGGCCTCGGCGACTACGAGCTGATCGCCGGCGAGCGGCGCTGGCGCGCCAGCCAGCGCGCGGGACTTACCGAGATTCCGGCCGTGGTGCGCAGCGTGCCCGATGAGGCGGCGATGGCGATGGCGCTGATCGAGAACATCCAGCGCCAGGAGCTCGACCCGATCGAGGAGGCCAGGGGCCTTGCCCGCCTGATCAAGGAATTCGGGCTGACCCACGACGCGGCGGCCGGCGCGGTCGGCCGCTCGCGCAGCGCGGTGTCCAACCTGCTGCGCTTGCTGCAGCTGCCCGAGTCGGTGCAGCACCTGCTGCACGTGCGGCAACTGGAGATGGGGCACGCGCGCGCGCTGCTCGCGCTGCCGGCGCCTGCGCAGGTCGAGTTTGCCCAGCTCGCCGTCGCCAACGGCTGGTCGGTGCGCGAAGTCGAGCGCCGCATCCAGCAACTGGCGGACACCGTGACGCCCGCCGCGCCAGCGCGCAAGCACGCCGACCCCGACGTCGCCAGGCTGTGCGAGACGCTGTCCGAGCGCCTCGGCGCCAAGGTCGCGATTCGCCCGGGCAAGGGTGGTTGCGGCAAGATGACTATCGAGTACTCGTCGCTCGACGAGCTGGACGGGATCATCGGCCGCCTGCAGCACGGCGAGTAAGCCTCTCGTCCGCCGCGCCTTGCCTGCGGGCAGGCGCGGCTTTTTTCAGGTCTTGCCGCTCAGCCAGCCCAGCACCTCGGCCGCTCTTGGCGCGAGGTAGCGGCTGGCCAGACGGACCACCGTCAAGGGCCGGCTGAACCTGAGCGGCAGTGAGAGCCTGAGTAGCTCGCCATCATTCACCCGCTCCCGCACCGCCAGCGACGAAACCAGCGCGCAGCCCAGCCCGGCGCCGACCGCGTGCACGATCGCTTCGCTGGTGTTGAAGGTCAGCGTGGCAGGCGTTTCACCCAGCAGCGGCAGCACGAGCTGCTCGAACTGCACCCGGCTGCTGGAGCCCGGCTCGCGGATGATCCAGCGCTGCTTGCCCAGCGCCGCCCAGCCTGCGCCTTCCCCCTGTGGCCATGCCCAGTCGCGTGGTGCGATCACCCACAATTCGTCCTCTTGCCAGGGCGTGGCCGTCAACCCCTGGTCCAGCACCTCTCCCTCGATCAGCGCCAGGTCCAGCTCGTAGCGTTGCAGCTGGGCGCATAGCGCCTGGCTGTTGTGGATCTCGGCTTGGACTTGCACGTCCGGAAAGCGCGCCATCAGCTCGGCCACCAGCCGCGGCAGCAGGTAGTTGCCGATGGTGTCGCTGGCACCCAGGCGCAGCCGGGTCGGCAGCGCGTCTGCCCGGGAAAACTGCTGCTCGATCTGCTGCGCGCGGGTCAGCAACTCGTCCGCCAGCGGCAACAGCGTCTCGCCGGCAGCGTTCAGGCGCAGGCGGTAGCCGCTGCGGTCGAACAGCGTCGCGCCCAATTGGCGCTCCAGCTCCTGCAGGGACTGGCTGAGTGCCGCGCGGCTCAGGCCCTGTTCCTCGGCGGCGGGCGCGAGCGAGCCCAGTCGGGCGACGGCGAGGAAGGCTTGTAGTTGGCGCAGGGTCAGGTGTGTTGTCAATTTAATATTTACGCCATGTAAAAAACATCCAGATTTTATTTATTTTTGGCCGGTCGTACAGTGTGTGCATCGAAAGCAGCGCGGCAGGCATCCGACGGATGTCCCGCATTTCAAGGAGCTCAGCATGCATACGACTCTGCATCAACCGGCCAGGCTGGCGGACAACGCCCGTTGGCACGACTGCCTGTGTGCCATTCCGACGCCGATGGGCGGTCTGGCATTGGGCATTGCCAGTCTGGGCTGGTGCTGGGAGAACTTCATGCCCGCCGGCGGCCTGTTCCAGTTGGCCGGTGCCGGCATCGCCAGCGTGCTGCTATTGTCGCTGCTCTTCAAGTTTATCCACGCGCCGCAACTGTTGCGTCAGGACCTGGCGCACCCGGTGGTCGGCAGTGTGGTGCCGACCATGGCGATGGCGCTGATGGTCGTCTCCAAGGCAATTTCGCTGTTCTCGCTGCCGCTGGCGCTGACGGTCTGGTTGTCGGCCATCGCCCTGCATCTGGTATTCCTGGCGAGTTTTGTCTGGCACCGTGCCCGCGACTTCCGTCTGCACCATATGGTGCCCAGCTGGTTCGTGCCGCCGGTAGGCATCATCGTCGCAGCGGTCAGCTTCCCGGGCGGTTCGCTGCTGTGGCTGGCGCAATCGCTGATCGCCTTCGGGCTGGGCTGCTACCTGTTGATGCTGCCGGTGATGATCTACCGCCTGGTGTTTGCCAGCGAGGTGCCCGACCAGGCCAAGCCCACGCTGGCGATCCTGGCCGCGCCGGCCAGCCTGGGTCTCGCCGGTTACCTGACCGTGGTGCAACAGCCTTCGTTCCTGCTGGTGGGGCTGCTGGCCGGGATCGCGGTGCTGATGACCAGCGTGATCTACCTGTTCTTCCTGCGCCTGATGCGCCTGCCGTTTTCGCCTGCCTACGCAGCCTTTACCTTTCCGCTGGTGATCGGCGCGACCGCGCTCTACAAGCTGGCGGTTCAGCTGGGTGCGTGGGGGTTGGGTGCCGAGTATGTGGCGCAAGTGCACGCGCTGGCCGATTTCGAATTGCTGGTCGCCGCGCTGGTGGTGGGCTTTGTCGCCTGGAAGTACCTGCACCATTACCTGATCGCGCATCTGGTCCGCCACTGAGAGGGCGTACGGGGTGGCGGCCGTAAAACCTGCTGCTATAAATACATTAGTAGATAACTGAATTTCCATATTGAGTCGTCTTTGCCGAGCGTCGGGAAGTGGATGACTCTCTGGTGGGGCTTGGTCGCCCGCCTTTAGCGGGTGCAACTGGAAGTTTTATCTCAAGGAGCGTCAAAATGGCTTTCAACCTGAAAAACCGTCATTTTCTGAAAGAGCTGGACTTCACCCAGCGCGAGCTGAAATACCTGCTCGACCTGGCGCGCGACCTGAAGCGTGCCAAGTACGCCGGCAACGAGGTGCAGCGTCTGGTCGGCAAGAATGTCGCCCTGATCTTCGAGAAGACTTCGACCCGCACCCGCTGCTCGTTCGAAGTGGCGGCCCACGACCAGGGCGCGCATGTGACCTACATCGACCCGACCAGCTCGCAACTGGGCCACAAGGAAAGCATCGCCGACACCGCGCGCGTACTCAGCCGCTTCTACGACGGCATCGAGTTCCGCGGCTTCGCGCAGGAAGACGTCGAGGAGCTGGCCAAGTACTCGAGCGTACCGGTCTTCAACGGCCTGACCGACGCGTGGCACCCGACCCAGATGCTGTGCGACGTGATGACCATGACCGAGAACTGCGACAAGCCGATGGGGCAGATCGCCTACGCCTACGTCGGTGACGCCCACAACAATATGGGTCACTCGCTGATGGTGATCGGCTGCCTGATGGGCATGGATGTGCGCATCGCCGGGCCGAAGGGGCTGGAGCCGGACGCCGAGCTGGTCAAGCAGTGCCAGGAAATCTGCAAGACCTCCGGCGCGCGTCTGCTGGTGACCAATGACCCGAAGGCCGCGGTCAAGGGCGCCGACTTCATCCACACCGACGTGTGGGTATCGATGGGCGAGCCGATGGAGCGGTGGGGCGAGCGCATCGCGCTGCTCAAGCCGTTCCGCGTCGACGCCGCGCTGATGGCCGCTTCCGGCAACCCGCACATCAAGCTGATGCACTGCCTGCCTGCGTTCCATAACTCGAACACCAAGGTCGGCAAGCAGATCGCCGCCCAGTACCCGGAATTCGCCAACGGCATCGAAGTGACCGACGACGTGTTCGAAAGTCCGGCCAGCCTGGCCTTCGAACAGGCGGAAAACCGCATGCACACCATCAAGGCGATCATGGTCGCCACCATGGGTAGCTGATCTTCCCGCTTGAGACGTCGCCCGTGGGCATGGGCGACAGACGGGCGTCCCGCATGCCGTGCGGGACGCCTCTTTTCCGTCTTGCCGGCTGAAGGGAAATGGCAGAGGCGGGCAGGTGGCGAATCACTCTGAGCGCATCCGCAGGCGTGATGGTGGATGCGTGTTCCGGCGCGGAGTCGATGCGCATGCAGGTCGCGCCTGAAGGTGATGACTTTCGAATATTAGAAGATTGCCTGCGAGGGCGGTGCAGCCTGCAGAGGTCGGCGCCAGCGTGGAAAAATCGTGTATGCTGCAGTGCGTCTGTATTAGCCGTCATTTGTTGACGTCATTTTGATGCGGTGCCTATAATCGTGCGATTTTTCAGACGATGTGCACTATGGTCAGGCCGGAAATAAAGCGCGTCGTGTGGTTGCAGTGCAAGCTGACGGTGGTGGCCGTCGCCGTGGCGGCGGTATGGTCGTCCGGAGATGTGTCCGCCGTGGTTTCCGCCCTGATGGGCGGGCTGACGGCGATCGTGCCGGCACTGCTCTACATCCGGGTCGCGTACGCCGTCAGGCGGGCGTCCCCTGCAGTACTGATGAAGGCGCACTACAAGGCTGAAGCGGCGAAGTTCGCGCTCACCCTATTGATATTTGTAGTCGTCCTTCTGTTTTTCAAGGATTTATCGGTGGCGGCCTACTTTTCCAGCTACGCGCTGGTGGTGCTCGCCTACTGGTTTGGGCTTCTAATCAAAACCGAGAAATAGCGATGGCAGGCAACGCAACTGATTACATCAAGCACCACCTGACGTTCTGGAAGTCTTCGCACGAGGGTTTCTGGTCGTTTCATATCGATACCTTCTCCGTCTCGCTGATTCTGGGCTTCATCTTCGTCGGGGTGTTCGCGATGGTCGCGCGCAACGCGAAGCTGGAAAACCCGGGGCGCTTGCAGCTGTTTGTCGAGTCCATCATCGAGATGGTCAACACGCAGGTGAAGGAAATCTTCCACGCAGAGAGCAAGGTGCTGGCCCCGCTGGCGCTGACCATCTTCTGCTGGGTGTTCCTGATGAACTTCATGGACTTGCTGCCGGTGGACCTGATCCCGATGGCCGCGCAGTGGATCGGCTACACCTTCTTCGGCGCCGACCCGCACCATGTCTACTTCCGTGTCGTGCCGTCCGCCGACGTCAACGCGACCTTCGCGATGTCGATCTCGGTGATGTTCTGCATCATCGGCTTCTCGATCAAGGCCAAGGGCCTGGGCGGCTGGGGCAAGGAACTGCTGACCGCGCCGTTCCACGCCCACAGCCCGGTGCTGGTTGCCATCCTCGCCCCGGTGAACTTCGCGTTCCAGATGGTCGAACTGGTCGCCAAGCCGATTTCGCTGTCGCTTCGTCTGTTCGGCAACATGTACGCCGGCGAACTGATCTTCATCCTGATCGCGCTGCTGCCGTGGGGCGCGCAGTGGATCCTCGGCGCGCCGTGGGCGATCTTCCACATCCTGGTGATCACCCTGCAGGCCTTCGTGTTCATGATGCTGACCATCGTGTACATGAGCCTCGCGGTCGAGAAGCACTAAACCGATTTTTCAAACCGTTTCACCAACCATCCTTGTATTAGCTTCAGGAGATATCCAAATGGAAAAACTTGCTCTGATTTCCCAGATCCAGTCGATGACCGTTCTGGCAGCTGCTCTGATCATCGGTCTGGGTGCCATCGGCACCGCTCTGGGCTTCGCCATCCTCGGCGGCAAGTTCCTCGAGTCCTCCGCTCGCCAGCCGGAAATGATCCCGGTTCTGCAGACCAAGCTGTTCATCATCGCCGGTCTGCTTGACGCGATCTCCATGATCGGCGTGGGTGTTGCGATGCTGTACACCTTCAACAACCCGTTCCTCGCCGCTGCACTGGCCGCTCTGGGCGCTTAATCCCTGAAACGGGATTGTTGGTTGTTGTAAGTCACTCATCTGGAGGAAAACAAGCGTGGAATTCAACGCAACACTACTGGGTCAGGCGATCACTTTCGCCATCCTGGTGTGGTTCACCATGAAGTTTGTTTGGCCTCCGCTTACCAACATGATGGATGAGCGTGCCAAGCGCATCGCAGATGGCTTGGCTGCCGCCGAACGTGGCAAGCAGGATCTCGAGGCTGCCGAGCAGCGCGTTGCGGACGAAATCCGCAAGGCGAAGCAGCAGTCGACCGAGATCATGCTGGCTGCCGAAAAACGTGCCAACCAGATCGTGGAAGAAGCCAAGGACGCAGCGCGCATTGAAGGCGCGAAGCTCGTGGCCGACGCCAAAGCCGAAATCGAGCAGGAAACCCTGCGCGCGAAGGAGGTCCTGCGCGAGCAGGTCGCCGTCCTCGCCGTCGCCGGTGCGGAGAAGATCCTGCGCCGCGAGATCGATTCGGCCAAGAACGCCGATCTGCTGGCCTCCATCAAAGCGGAGTTGTAATCAGCTCATGGCAGAACTTACTACCGTAGCAAGGCCCTATGCCGAAGCGGTATACAGCCTCGCCAGTGAACAGAAGTCCACGGACCGTTGGTCCGAGGCACTGTCCTGGCTGGCTGCCATGGTGAAAACCCCGGGCGTCGCCGATACGCTGACCGACCCGAAACATACCGCTCAAGAGGTTGAGGCACTGCTGCTGGACGTGCTGGGTGAGCGCGGCTCCGAGGAAGTGAAGAACTTCCTCGCTGCCCTCATCGAGAACGGACGCCTGCTGTTGCTGCCGGAAATTGCCAATCAGTTTGAACTCCTGAAGGCCGAAGCCGAGGGGGTACTCGAGGCCGTGGCCGAGAGCGCCTTCCCGCTGGACGACGCGCAGAAGTCCGAACTCACCCAGACGCTTTCCAGGAAGTACGGCAAGACCGTACGCCTTGACGTGCGTGTGGACCCCGACCTGATCGGCGGTGTCCGGGTGTTGATCGGCGATGACGTCATCGACGCTTCCGTTCGCGGCAAACTGCACGCAATGGCGGCAAGCCTCAAGAATTAGGAGAGATCATGCAGTTGAACCCCTCTGAAATCAGCGATCTGATCAAGGCCAAGATCCAGAACCTGGCTGAAGGCGCTGAAGCCCGTACCATGGGTACGGTGATTTCCGTGACCGACGGTATCGTTCGCATCCATGGCCTGAAGGACGTGATGCAGGGCGAAATGCTCGAATTCCCGGGCAACACCTTCGGCCTCGCCATGAACCTGGAGCGCGACTCGGTCGGCGCCGTGGTGCTGGGCGAGTACGAGCACATCTCCGAAGGCGACGAAGTCAAGTGCACCGGCCGCATTCTGGAAGTGCCGGTTGGTCCGGAACTGGTCGGCCGCGTGGTCGACGCGCTGGGTCGTCCGATCGACGGCAAGGGCCCGATCGCTGCCCAGCAGTTCTCGCCGATCGAAAAGATCGCTCCGGGCGTGATCGCACGTCAGTCGGTGTCGCAGCCGATGCAGACCGGCCTGAAGTCGATCGACTCCATGGTGCCGATCGGCCGTGGCCAGCGTGAGCTGATCATTGGCGACCGCCAGACCGGTAAGACCGCCGTCGCCCTCGACGCCATCGTCAACCAGAAGGGCACCGGCGTCATCTGTATCTACGTCGCCATCGGCCAGAAGGCTTCGTCGATCGCCAACGTGGTGCGCAAGCTCGAAGAGCACGGCGCGATGGGCCACACCATCATCGTCGCGGCCACCGCTTCCGAAGCGGCTGCGCTGCAGTACATCGCACCGTACTCCGGCTGCGCGATGGGCGAATACTTCCGCGACCGCGGCGAAGACTCGCTGATCGTGTACGACGACCTGTCCAAGCAGGCTGTCGCCTACCGCCAGATTTCGCTGCTGCTGCGCCGTCCGCCGGGCCGCGAAGCCTACCCGGGCGACGTGTTCTACCTGCACTCCCGTCTCTTGGAGCGCGCATCGCGCATCAACGAAGACGAAGTGGCCAAGCTGACCGACGGCAAGGTGACCGGCAAGACCGGTTCGCTGACCGCGCTGCCGATCATCGAGACCCAGGCCGGCGACGTGTCCGCGTTCGTTCCGACCAACGTGATCTCGATTACCGACGGCCAGATCTTCCTGGAAACCGACCTGTTCAACTCGGGCATCCGTCCGGCCATCAACGCCGGTATCTCGGTGTCCCGCGTCGGCGGTGCCGCGCAGACCAAGGTGATCAAGAAGCTCGGCGGTGGTATTCGTCTGGCGCTCGCCCAGTACCGTGAACTGGCCGCGTTCGCGCAGTTCGCGTCCGACCTCGACGAGGCGACCCGCAAGCAGCTGGCGCACGGTGAAGTCGTGACCGAACTGATGAAGCAGAAGCAGTTCTCCACCCTGTCGGTCGCCGAAATGGCGCTGACCCTGTGGGCGGTGAACAAGGGCTGCTACGAGGACGTCCCGGTGAAGAAGGCGCTGGCCTTCGAAGCGAGCTTCCTGGCTTACGTGCGCGCCAACCATGCCGAACTGCTGAAGGAAGTCGACGCCAAGGGCGACCTGTCGGGCGACAACGAGCAGATCCTGGTCAAGGCGATGGAATCGTTCAAGGCCGGCTACAGCTTTAACTGAGCCTTTCGCTAACGCTGTTTAAAGAAAGGTTCAGATATGGCAGTCGGCAAAGAGATTCTCACCAAGATCCGAAGCGTGCAGAACACGCAGAAGATCACCCGCGCGATGCAGATGGTGTCGACCTCGAAGATGCGCAAATCGCAGGAACGCATGCGTGCTGCGCGTCCTTATGCCGAAAAGGTGCGTGCGGTGATGGCGCACCTTGCCCAGGCCAATACTGACCTGGAGCACCCCCTGCTTGCGAAGCGCGATCAGGTCCGTCGCGCTGGCATCATCCTGATCACCTCGGACAAGGGTCTGTGCGGCGGCTTGAACGTGAACACGCTCAAGCGCTTCTACGCCAAGGTGAAGGAACTGAACGAGGCGGGCGTCGAAGTCGACGTCTGCGCACTCGGCCAGAAGGGCCTCGCGGCCAGCCAGCGTACGCGCCAGAACGTGGTGTCGAGCGCGGTCCAGCTGGGCGACACGCCCCGCATGGAAAAACTGATCGGTCCGCTGACGGTGCTGTTCCAGAAGTACGCCGAGGGCGAGCTGGACGCTGTCTACCTCATCTATCCGCGCTTCATCAACACGATGAAGCAGGAACCGGCGCTCGAGCAGCTGTTGCCGCTGACGCCGGAACTGATGGTGGTCGACCATTCGCACTCGTGGGATTACCTGTACGAGCCGAGCGCGGTCGACGTGATGCAGTTCCTGGTGCGCCGCTACATCGAGTCGGTGGTCTACCAGGCTGCGACCGAGACTTCGGCGTCCGAGCAGGCCGCGCGGATGGTGGCGATGAAGGCAGCGACCGACAACGCCGGTAACGCGATCAAGCAGCTGCGCCTTGTGTACAACAAGTCGCGCCAGGCTGCGATCACGACCGAGTTGTCGGAAATCGTCGCCGGTGCCGCCGCCGTCTAAGTGGCGCGTCCGTAAAAGTTTACTGAGTTTAGGAACGATAATGAGCCAAGGCAAAATCGTACAAATCATTGGCGCGGTGATCGACGCGGAGTTTCCGCGCGACGCCATGCCAAAGGTTTATGATGCCCTCAAGCTGGTCGACGTTGACCTGACGCTCGAAGTCCAGCAGCAGCTGGGCGACGGCGTGGTCCGTTGCATCGCCATGGGCAGCTCGGATGGTCTGAAGCGCGGCATGGCAGTGGCCAACACCGGCGCACCGATCTCGGTGCCGGTCGGCAAGGCAACCCTGGGCCGCATCATGGACGTGCTGGGCAACCCGGTGGACGAAGCCGGTGCGGTCGGTACCGACGCGCGTCGCGCCATCCACCAGAGCGCCCCGAAGTTCGACGAACTGTCGGCCGCCACCGAGCTGCTGGAAACCGGCATCAAGGTGATCGACCTGCTGTGCCCGTTCGCCAAGGGCGGTAAGGTCGGCCTGTTCGGCGGTGCCGGTGTCGGCAAGACCGTGAACATGATGGAGCTGATCAACAACATCGCCAAGGCGCACTCGGGTCTGTCCGTGTTCGCCGGCGTGGGTGAGCGTACCCGTGAGGGCAACGACTTCTACCACGAGATGAAGGACTCCAACGTCCTCGATAAGGTGGCGATGGTGTACGGCCAGATGAACGAGCCGCCGGGCAACCGTCTGCGCGTCGCGCTGACCGGCCTGACCATGGCCGAGCACTTCCGCGACGAGAAGGACGAGAACGGCAAGGGCCGTGACGTGCTGTTCTTCGTGGACAACATCTACCGTTACACGCTGGCCGGTACCGAAGTGTCCGCGCTGCTGGGCCGTATGCCGTCCGCGGTGGGTTACCAGCCGACGCTGGCCGAGGAAATGGGCCGTCTGCAGGAACGCATCACCTCCACCCGTACCGGCTCGATCACCTCGATCCAGGCCGTGTACGTACCGGCGGATGACTTGACCGACCCGTCCCCGGCGACCACCTTTGCGCACCTTGACGCGACCGTCGTGCTTTCGCGTGACATCGCTTCGCTGGGTATCTACCCGGCGGTGGACCCGCTCGACTCGACCTCCCGCCAGCTGGACCCGCTGGTCGTCGGCGACGAGCACTACACCGTGGCGCGCGGCGTGCAGACCACGCTGCAGAAGTACAAGGAACTGCGCGACATCATCGCGATTCTGGGCATGGACGAACTGTCTGAAGAAGACAAGCTCGTCGTGTACCGCGCGCGTAAGATCCAGCGTTTCCTGTCGCAGCCGTTCCACGTGGCCGAGGTGTTTACCGGTTCTCCGGGCAAGTACGTGCCGCTCAAGGAAACCATCAAGGGCTTCAAGGCCATTCTCTCGGGTGAATACGACCATCTGCCGGAACAAGCGTTCTACATGGTAGGTGGCATCGAAGAAGCCGCAGAAAAAGCCAAGACCCTTAACTGATAAGGAGACGGCTTATGGCACTGATGCAGGTGGAAGTGGTCAGCTCGGAAGCGCTGATCTACTCGGGCGAGGCGGAGTTCCTGGTGGCTCCGGCCGCCGAGGGCGAAGTCGGTATCTACCCGCGCCACGTACCGCTGCTGACGCGTATCAAGCCGGGTGTGCTGCGCCTGACGGCGCCGGGCAGCAAGGAAGAAGTGCTGGTCGCGGTGTCCGGCGGCATGATGGAAGTGCAGCCGACGCTGGTGACCGTGCTGGCCGACACCGCAATCCGCGGTGCCGACCTTGACGAGGCGCGTGCGAACGAGGCGAAGCGGGTGGCCGAAGAGGCGATCCGCAAGTCCGGCGACGACCGCGACACGGCGAAGGCACAGGCGGCTCTGGCCGTCGCCATCGCCGAGCTCAAGGCGCTCGACTACCTGAAGCGGCGTACCCGCTAAGGTTGCGCACCTGAATGGTGTATATTCGGGGCTGCCACGCAAGTGGCAGCCTTTTCTCGTTTTTACGGATTCTGTTTACCTCATGAACCCTCTGAGCGTCGTCATCCTCGCTGCCGGCAAGGGCAAGCGCATGTATTCCCGTCTCCCCAAGGTGCTGCACAAGATCGGCGGCTCGCCGATGCTCGCGCGGGTGATCGCCACCGCGCGCACGCTGTCGCCGTCGCGCCTGGTCGTCGTCTACGGCCACGGCGGCGAGATGGTGCGCGAGACGGTGCGTGACGCGGACCTCGCCTGGGCGCTGCAGGCCGAGCAGCTGGGCACCGGCCACGCGCTGAAGATGGCGCTGCCCGAACTGCCCGCGAGCGGCCGCACGCTGGTGCTGTACGGCGACGTGCCGCTGACCCTGAGCGGGACGCTCTCCGAGCTGGTCGCGCTGGCCGGTGACGAAGTGGCGCTGCTCACCGACGAGCTGGCCAACCCGTCCGGCTACGGCCGCATCGTGCGCGGTGCCGACGGCGCGATCGAGGCGATTGTCGAGGACAAGGACTGCTCCGAGGCGCAGCGCTCGATCCGAGAAATCAACACCGGCATGCTGGTGCTGCCGACCGCGCGCCTCGGAGCTTGGCTGGATGAATTGAAGAACGGCAACGCGCAGGGCGAGTACTACCTGACCGACGTGATCGCGCTGGCGCGCCGCGACGGCGTGCGCGTGCACGGCATGAAGGTCGCCGACAGCTGGCAGGCGGCCGGCGTCAACAACAAGGTGCAGCTGGCCGAACTCGAGCGTGTGCTGCAGCGCACGCAGGCCGAGGCGCTGCTCACCAACGGCGTCACGCTGGCCGACCCGGCGCGCATCGACATCCGCGGCACGCTCGCGCACGGCCAGGACGTGCAGATCGACGTCGGCTGCGTGTTCGAAGGCGCAGTCGAGCTTGGCGAGGGCGTCGAAGTGGGCGCCTACTGTGTGCTCAAGAACGTGAAGGTCGCCGCCGGCACCCGCATCGCGCCTTACTCGCACCTGGAAGACGCGGTGGTCGGCGAAGCCTGCCGCATCGGCCCGTACGCGCGGCTGCGCCCGGGCGCCGAGCTCGCCGCGCACGTGCATATCGGCAACTTCGTCGAAGTGAAGAAGAGTACGGTCGGGGAGGGGTCCAAGGTCAACCACCTTACCTATATCGGCGATGCCCAGATCGGCGCGCGCGTGAATGTCGGCGCGGGGTCGGTCACCTGCAACTACGACGGCGTGAACAAGTTCCGCACGGTGATCGCCGACGACGTGTTCGTCGGCTCCGGTACCATGATGGTGGCGCCGGTGACGCTGGAGGCGGGCGCGACCATCGGCGCCGGCTCGGTGATCAGCAAGGACGCGCCGGCGGGCGCGCTGACCGTCGCCCGCGCACGGCAAACCACCATCGCCGGCTGGCGCCGCCCGCAGAAGAAGGGCTGAGCCAGCGCTCTCCGCCCCAACGCCCTGCCCGCGAGCAGGGCGTTTTGCATTGGAGCGGTGGGCCAGCCTTGCAGAGGGCATGTTGCGCTGCTATAGTCCGATAACTTTCGAACCGAAAGATAACGGTGACCAAACGAAACACCCAGCAGCGCAGGCACGCGATCGTCGCGCTGGTGCAGGAGCAGGGCGAAGTCAGCGTCGACGCGCTGACCCGCCGCTTCGACACCTCGGAAGTGACCATCCGCAAGGATCTTGCGCTCTTGGAAACCGGCGGCCTGTTGCTGCGCCGCTACGGCGGCGCGGTCGCGCTGCCGGCCGAGATGGTCGGCGCCGACGGCGCCGGCGTTTCGGAACGAAAGCTCGCCATCGCGCGCGCCGCCGCGGCGCGCATCCGCGACCATAACCGCATCATCGTCGACAGCGGTACCACCACCCGCGCGATGATCCCGCTCTTGGGGCAGAAGCGGGGGCTGGTGGTGATGACCAACGCGCTGAACGTCGCCGCGGCCTTGCGCGAACTGGAAAACGAGCCGACGCTGTTGATGACCGGCGGCACCTGGGACCCGCATTCGGAGTCTTTCCAGGGGCAGGTCGCCGAGCAGGTGCTGCGCTCGTACGATTTCGACCAGCTGTTCATCGGCGCCGACGGCGTCGACCTGGCGCGCGGCACCACCACCTTCAACGAACTGGTCGGCCTGTCACGGGTAATGGCCGGCGTCGCGCGCGAGGTGGTGGTGATGGTCGAGTCGGACAAGATCGGCCGGCGCATTCCGAACCTGGAATTGCCCTGGACGAGCATTCATACGCTGGTGACCGACGACGCGCTGCCGCCGTCGGCCCGTGAATCGATCCGTGCGCACGGGGTCACGCTGGTCGTGGCCGGCGCGGACGGCAACTAGTCAGGAGAGAAGCCTATGTGTGGGATCGTGGGGGCGATTGCCCGTCGCAATGTGGTGCCGATGCTGGTCGATGGCCTCAAGCGCCTCGAATACCGCGGTTACGACTCGGCGGGCGTCGCCGTGCTCGCCGGCGACGAGATCCGCCGCGTGCGCCGCGTCGGCCGCGTCGCCGAGATGGAGAACGCCGCGCACGCCGAACAGCTGGACGGCATGCTCGGCATCGGCCACACCCGCTGGGCGACGCACGGCGGCGTGACCGAGCCGAACGCGCACCCGCACGTGTCGAACGGCCTGATCGCCGTCGTGCACAACGGCATCATCGAGAACCACGAGGCCAAGCGCGCCGAACTGAAGGCCGCCGGCTACGTGTTCACCTCGCAAACCGACACCGAGGTGATCGCGCATCTGGTCGAGCACCACTACCGCGCGGGGCACGACCTGTACGCGGCGGTGAAGAAGGCGGTGCGCGAGCTGACCGGCGCCTACGCGATCGGCGTGATCGCGCGCGATCGCCCCGACGAGCTGGTATGTGCGCGCATGGGCTGCCCGCTGCTGGTCGGCCTGGGCGACGGCGAGAACTTCATCGCCTCCGACGTCTCGGCGGTGATCGCGGCAACCCGCCGCGTGGTGTTCCTGGAGGAGGGCGACGTCGGCTTGCTCACCCGCGACGACGTGACCATCACCGACCACGCCGGCTTTGTCGCCGAGCGCCCGGTACATGTATCCGACGTGTCGCTGGCGTCGCTCGAACTCGGGCCCTACAGCCACTTCATGCAGAAGGAAATCCACGAGCAGCCCAAGGCGATCGCCGACACGCTGGAAGCGCTGGTCGACGCTGGCTTCCAGCCGCGGCTGTTCGGCCACAAGGCCGGCGAGATCCTGCCGCAGGTGCGCGGGGTGAAGATCCTCGCCTGCGGCACCAGCTACTACGCCGGCCTGACCGCGCGCTACTGGATCGAGGCGATGTCGGGGCTGCCGTGCGACGTCGAAATCGCCAGCGAGTACCGCTACCGCGCCGCCTGCGCCGACCCCGAGCACCTGGTGGTCACCATCTCGCAGTCCGGCGAGACGCTGGACACCATGGAGGCGCTCAAATACGCGCGCGAACTGGGCCACCGCTGGGCGCTGTCGATCTGCAACGTGCGCGAGAGCGCGATCCCGCGCGCGTCCGACCTGGTGTTCTTCACCCGCGCCGGCGCCGAGATCGGCGTCGCGTCGACCAAGGCGTTCACCACCCAGCTGGTTGCGCTGTTCGCGCTCGCCGTGCTGCTGGGCAAGCAGCGCGGCCGCATCGGCGCGGCCGACGAGGCACGCCTGATCGACGAGTTGCGCCACCTGCCCGGCTCGATCCAGCATGCGCTGAACCTGGAGCCGCAGATCAAGGCGTGGAGCGAGCGCTTCGCCGCCAAGAACGATGCGCTGTTCCTCGGCCGCGGCCTGCACTACCCGATCGCGCTGGAAGGCGCGCTCAAGCTCAAGGAAATCTCGTACATCCACGCCGAGGCGTACCCGGCGGGCGAACTCAAGCACGGCCCGCTGGCGCTGGTCGACGAGAACATGCCGGTGGTGGTGATCGCGCCGAACGACAGCCTGCTCGAGAAGGTGAAGTCGAACATGCAGGAAGTCGCCGCGCGCGGCGGCGAGCTGTTCGTGTTCGCCGACCTCGACAGCCACTTCGAGGAGAGCGACGGCGTGCACGTGATCCGCACGCCGCGGCACGTCGGCGTGCTGTCGCCCATCGTCCACGCGATCCCGGTGCAGTTGCTGGCCTACCACGTCGCGCTCGCGCGCGGCACCGACGTCGACAAGCCGCGCAACCTCGCCAAGAGCGTGACCGTCGAGTAAGCCGACGTACCGGGCCACAGCTGGCGCCGTGACAACGCGGCGCCGCCTGGGGGTTCCGGTTGGCGGATGAGAGAAGGGCCTGCCTGTCGGCAGGCCCTTTGGCGTTCAGGGGACCGGCTGGCCTTCGGCCAGTTCGTAGAGCTCGAACCAGGCTTGCCTGTCCAGCACCACCTGCAGCGCTTCACCGAGGGTGTGGATGCGCTCGACACGGTTGCTATCGTGGCCGGCAGGATGTTCGCCGGCTTGCCCAGGTAGCCCCCCGGTTCAGACCGGCTTCCGCCGTTCCGCGCGTGCGGTTTACTGGGCGGCCTGGATCGCAGTGAGCGCGATGGTGTAGACGATGTCGTCGACCAGCGCGCCGCGCGACAGGTCGTTCACCGGCTTTCTCAGCCCCTGCAGCATCGGGCCGACCGATACCACGCCGGCCGAGCGCTGCACGGCCTTGTAGGTGGTGTTGCCGGTGTTGAGGTCGGGGAACACGAACACGTTGGCGCGACCGGCGACCGGGCTGTCCGGCGCCTTCTGGCGGCCGACGCTTTCCACCGACGCCGCGTCGTACTGCATCGGGCCGTCGATCAAGAGGCCGGGGCGCTTCTCGCGGGCGATGCGGGTGGCTGCGCGAACCTTCTCGACGTCGTCCCCCGAGCCTGAGGCGCCGGTCGAGTACGAGATCATCGCGACGCGCGGCTCAAGGCCAAAGGCGAGGGCGGAGTCGGCGGACTGGATCGCGATGTCGGCCAGTTGCTCGGCGCTCGGGTCCGGGTTGATCGCGCAGTCGCCGTAGACCAGTACCTGGTCGGGCATCAGCATGAAGAACACGCTGGAGACAATCGACGCACCCGGTGCGGTCTTGATCAGCTGCAGCGCCGGACGCACGGTATTGGCGGTGGTGTGCACGGCGCCGGAAACTAGGCCGTCGACTTCGCCCAGCGCCAGCATCATGGTGCCCATCACCACCGTGTCTTCCAGCAGCTTTTCCGCCTGCGGCGCGGTCAGCCCCTTGGCCTTGCGCAATTCGACCATCGGCGCGACGTAGCGGTGCAGCGCCTGCTCCGGGTCGATGATCTCGATGCCGGAGGGCAGGGTCAGGCCCTGTGCATCGGCGACTTCGCGGATGCGCTCGGGCTTGCCCAGCAGCACGCAGCGGGCGATGCCCTTTTGCTGGCAAATTACCGCGGCTTTCAGCGTGCGCGGCTCGTCGCCCTCGGGCAGCACGATGCGCTTGCCCGCGGCGCGGGCCTGGCCGATCAGCAGGTGGCGGAACGCCGGCGGCGGCATGCGCAACTCGCGCGGCTCGCCGATCTTCTGCTTGAGGGCGCTGGTGTCGATCCGCTCGGCGGCGAATTCGATGACCTGCTCCATGCGCTCGGCGTCTTCGCGCGACACGTAGCTTGGCAGGCGGGCCAGCAGCGCGCTGGTCTCGAAGGTATCGAGATGGGTGGTCAGCACCGGCAGGCCGGCGAGCTTGGCCGGTTGTACCAGCGGCACGATGCACGGCGAGATGCCTTCGCCGCAGGTCAAGAGCAGGCCGGCCAGCGGCACGCCACGCAGGGTGGCCAGCGCAGTGGCCAGCACCACGTCGGAGCGGTCGCCCGGGGTGACCACCAGCGCGCCCGGGCGCAGACGGTCGGCCATCTTTTCAACCGAGCGGGCCGCCACCACGATCTCGTGCACGCGCAAGCGGTTGGCGTTGCCCAGGTGTTCGATGCGTAAATCGAGCGGGGCGGCCACGTCGAGCAGGCGTGGTGCGTTGAGCGACGCCTCGAACGGCACACAGGCGATCACCGGCAGCGTGCCGCGGCTGCGCAACAGGTCTTCGGCTAACGGCTGGCCTTCGGCGCCCGCCGGCAGCTTGTTGACGATGACGGCGGCGGCTGCGGACAGGCCGGCGTCGAGGTAGGGGCGCTGCGCCAGCTCGATGCCTTCTACCAGTTCGCGTGCGGTGCGGCGGGCGGCCGAGGCGACCAGCACCAGGTCGGCGGTCAGGCTGCGCGCGAGCTCGATGTTCAGCTGCGGCGCGATGGTCTGCTCGCTGGTGGTCAGCAGGCCTTCGACGATGACGACGTCGAACTGCGCGCGCACCGCCGCGACGCGCTGGACCACTTCTTCCATCAGCTCTTCGCCGCGGCCTGCGCGCAGCAACTGTTCGGCCTCGTCAAAGGAGATGGCCGGCGGCACGTCGATGCCGCACAGCGTCTGCGCGAAATGGACGGACAGGTCGGGTGTGCCCAGCGACTTGGACGCCTGGCTGATCGGCTTGGCGAAACCGACCCGGATGCCGTCGCGCTCGAGCGCGCGCACCAGCCCAAGCGCCATCGACGACAAGCCGATATCGGTGCCGACCGGGGCCAGGAACAGGATCTTGCTTTGCACGGGGAGGTTCATGTCGGGCTCCGTCTGGCCGCGGCGCGGTGCGGGCGGCAAGACTTCCGGGTTCAAGGGTCAGGCGGCCAGCGCGCTCAGGCTGGCGAGGCCGGCCAGGCGGGCGGTGTCGAGGGCGATCATGCCTTCCTCGTCGGTCGCCACCACCGCGACGGCGGGGCCCTGGCCCGCGTCGATGCGGCCGGCCTTGCCGCGCACGCAGCGCTGGTTGGCGGCGCTGTCCAGGGTGACGCCGAGCGCCTTCAGGTGTGCGCAGGTCATCTGGCGCAGCAGCGACGAGTTCTCGCCGATGCCGCCGGTAAAGGCGATCGCGTCGACGCGGTCGAGCGACATGGCCAGGCCGCCGATATGGCGGGCCAGACGGTGCGCGAACACTTCCAGCGCGATTTTTGCGCCCTCGTGCCCTTCGGCCGCCGCATCTTCCAGCGTGCGGCAGTCGTTGGAGAGGCCGGACAGACCGAGCAAGCCAGACTGCTTGTTGAGCAGCGCATCGACGCCGGCGAGGTCGAGGCCGAGGCGTTCGGCGATATACGCGATGCTGCCCGGGTCGATGTCGCCGGAGCGGGTGCCCATCACCAGCCCTTCCAGCGGGGTCATGCCCATGGTGGTGTCGACGCTGACGCCGTTTTTCACCGCGGTGGCCGACGCGCCGTTGCCTAGGTGCGCGATCACGATGCCGTGCTCGGCCGGCAGCTTCAGCATGCTCGCCGTTTCGGCCGCGACAAAGCGGTGGCTGGTGCCGTGCATGCCGTAGCGGCGCACGCCGTGTTCGCGGTAGAGCTTCATCGGCAGCGCGTACAAATAGGCCGCGCGCGGCATGCTCTGGTGGAAGGCGGTGTCGAACACGGCGACTTGCGGCAGCGCCGGCAGCGCCTGGCGGGCGACGCGGATGCCCAGCAGGTTGGCCGGGTTGTGCAGCGGTGCGAGCCGGATGCACGATTCGATGGCGGCTTCCACCTCGTCGTCGATCAGCACCGAGCCGTTGAAGCGCTCGCCGCCGTGCACCACGCGGTGGCCGACGGCCGCGACGCGTTCGAGCATGCCCTGTGCGCGGAGATGGCCGATCACGCTTTCGAGCGCCGCGTCGTGCGCGCCGCCCTGCAGCGTGTACTTTTCCTTGCCGCTGGCCTGCTTGACGGTGATGCGGGCGTCGCTGGTGCCCAGGCATTCGGCGAGGCCGGAGAGCAGCGGAGTGCCGCCGGCAACCGGCTGCAGGGCGAATTTGAGCGACGAGCTGCCGCAGTTGATCACCAGGATGAGGGAATCGGTCATGTCGGATTCAGTCAACAATAGGGTATTCAGTGGACGTTTAGCCCGCGGCTGCGGAACTGCCCGCGTACGCGTTCGGTGAGTTCCGGCGGCGGCGCCGGGGTGTCGGCAAGCGTGTAGGGCATGCCAAGCTCGGCCCATTTGGCTTCGCCCAGCTTGTGAAACGGCAGCACCTCGACGCGCTCGACCGCGTCGCCGAGCGAAGCGGCAAAGCCCGCCAGCCGCTCGACGTCGTCGAAGCCGTCGGTCAGCCCGGGCACCAGCACGTAGCGGATCCACATTTTCTTGCCCAGCTGCGCGAGGCGGCGTGCGAAGTCGAGCGTAGGCTGCAAGGGCTGCGCGGTGAGCGCCTGGTATTGCGCGGGGTCGCTGTGCTTGATGTCGAGCAGCACCAGGTCGACCACGTCGAACCAGACGTCGTCGACGTTTTCATGCAGGAAACCCTGGGTGTCGAGCGCGGTATTCAGCCCCATCGCCTTGGCGCCCGAGAGCAGGCCGTGCACGAAGTCGGGCTGCATCAGGGGCTCGCCGCCGGAGACGGTGACGCCGCCGGCAAAACGCAGGAAACCAGCGTAGGGTTTGAGTTCGGAGAGTGCTTCGCTGACCGAGACCTTGCGGCCGTGGTGCAGCTTCCAGGTGTCCGGGTTGTGGCAGTACAGGCAGCGGAACTGGCAGCCGGACACGAAATAGACGAAGCGTACGCCGGGGCCATCCACCGCGGCGCCGGTTTCGACCGAGTGCAGATAGCCGATGGTGTCGGCAGCGGGGGGCTGGGCGGACGTGTCCATTCGGGGGGGCTCCTGAAGCAGGCGGCACCCGCGAGGAGTGCCGCCCGGACCGCTTACATGCGGCCGTGGAAGGTACGGTTGATCACGTCAAGCTGCTGTTCGCGGGTGAGCTTGACGAAGTTCACCGCGTAGCCGGACACGCGGATGGTCAGCTGCGGGTACTGTTCCGGGTGCGCCATCGCGTCAAGCAGCGTGTCGCGGTCGAACACATTGACGTTGACGTGGAAGCCGCCGGCCGCCGCGAAGCCGTCCAGGCAGTTGGCGAGGTTGCGGATGCGCTCTTCCGGCGAGTGGCCCAGCGCGTCCGGCGTCGCCGACGCCGTCCAGCTGATACCGTCGAGCGCGGCGTCGTACGGCAGCTTGGCGACCGACGCGCCGGAGGCGACGAAGCCCTTCACGTCGCGGCCGTTCATCGGGTTGGCGCCCGGCGCGAACGGCTCGCCCGCGCGGCGGCCGCACGGCGTGTTGCCGGTCTTCTTGCCGTACACCACGTTGGAGGTGATGGTCAGCACCGACTGGGTCGGCGTCGCGCCCCTGTAGAAGTAGGGCTGCGCCTTGATCTTGTCCATGAAGGTCTCGGTCAGCCACACCGCGATGCTGTCGGCACGGTCGTCGTTGTTGCCGTACGCCGGGTAGTCGCCCTCTATCCTGTAGTCGACGGCGAGGCCTTCCTCGTTACGCACCACGTGTACCTTGGCGTGGCGGATCGCGGAGAGCGAGTCGGCGGCCACCGACAGGCCGGCGATGCCGCAGGCCATGGTGCGCAGGATGTCGCGGTCGTGCAGCGCCATCTCGATGCGCTCGTACGCGTATTTGTCGTGCATGTAGTGGATGATGTTCAGCGCGTCGACGTAGGTCTTGGCGAGCCAGTCCATCATCGGCAGGAACTTGGCCATCACTTCTTCGTAGTCGAGCACGTCGCCCTTGATCGGCTCGAAGCCGCGAGCCACCACGGCGCCGCTCTTTTCATCGACGCCGCCGTTGATCGCGTACAAGAGCGCCTTGGCGAGGTTGGCGCGCGCGCCGAAGAACTGCATCTGCTTGCCGATCGCCATCGCCGACACGCAGCAGGCGATGCCGTAGTCGTCGCCCCACTTCGGCCGCATCAAATCGTCGTTCTCGTACTGGATGGCCGAGGTGTCGATCGAGACCTTGGCGCAGAAGTCCTTGAAGCCGCGCGGCAACTGGGTCGACCACAGCACGGTCAGGTTCGGCTCCGGCGCCGGGCCGAGGTTGTAGAGGGTGTTCAGGAAGCGGAAGCTCGACTTGGTGACCAGCGTGCGGCCATCCAGTCCCATGCCGCCGATCGATTCGGTCACCCAGGTCGGGTCGCCGGAGAACAGTGCGTCGTACTCCGGGGTGCGCAGGAAACGCACGATGCGCAGCTTGATCACCAGGTCGTCGATCATCTCCTGCGCGGCGTCCTCGGTGAGCGTCCCGGCCTTGAGGTCGCGCTCGATGTAGATATCGATAAAACTCGATACGCGGCCGAAGCTCATCGCCGCGCCGTTCTGCTCCTTCACCGCGGCCAGGTACGCGAAGTAGCTCCACTGCACCGCTTCGCGGGCGCAGGTGGCCGGACGGGCGATGTCGAAGCCGTAGCTTGCCGCCATCACCTTGAGTTCGGCGAGCGCGCGGTACTGCTCGGAGCACTCTTCGCGCAGGCGGATTACGTCGTCGGTCATCGGGCTCTTCAGCGCCATCCATTCGCGCTTGCGCTCGGCCATCAGGAAGTCGACGCCATAGAGCGCGACGCGGCGGTAGTCGCCGATGATGCGGCCGCGGCCGTAGGCGTCGGGCAGGCCAGTGATCACGCCGGACTTGCGCGCGGCGAGGATCTCGGGGGTGTACGCATCGAACACGCCCTGGTTGTGGCTCTTGCGGTACTTCTCCCAGATTTCCTTCACCAGCGGGTCGATCTTGAAGCCGAACGCTGCGAGGCCGTTCTCGACCATGCGCAGGCCGCCGTTGGGCATGATCGCACGTTTCAAGGGCGCGTCGGTCTGCAGGCCGACGATCACTTCGTTTTGCTCGTCGATGTAGCCCGGCGCGTGCGCAGTGATGCTGGATCCGCGGTCGGCGGACACGTCGAGCACGCCGCGTTCACGTTCTTCTTTCAGGAGGACGGAGAGTGTGTCCCAGATGCCGCGGGTGCGCGCGGTGGCGTCGGCGAGGAAGCTGTCGTCGCCCTGGTACGGGGTGACGTTGCGCTGGATGAAGTCGCGCACGTCGACACGGCTTTGCCATTCACCGACGGCAAAGTCGCGCCACGGGTCGGCCGACAGCATGTTCTGGTTGATCGCTTCCACGGTGCGCTCCTTGGAGATTTGAAAGTCTGATGGGTGTTCGATCTGGTCGTTTTGTTACATATCGAAGCGCTATGATTGTAACGAAGGCATGATCTTCACTCAACGTAAAACGAGCATGCACTCGCCGTTGATATTCTAAATATATGAATTACATGGATTGTTTGCGTATATCCTAGCCGGGTGCGCGCTTTCGAGAATGTTCGATAACGATCAAAAGCGAAATATTTCGCGCGTGTGTGGCGCGGCGACGTCGCGCAGGGCGTGTCACGCCGGCGTCTGCAGTGCGGGGCTGGGTCTGGGTCGTATTGAGGGGGCCGCGCTTGTTGCCGTGCGCGATGGGCGGGGCGAGGGGAGAGGCTACGGGCTTGGCCTGGGCGCGCGGTCAGACGATGCGGCTGGTATCGCGGGGTATCAGGTCGAAGCCGACGTCGAGGGGAATGTCCTGCCAACTGTCCCTTGGGCTGCTCGCAGCACCCGATCAGCGCCTGCATTGGTTTGCTGCCGATCTGCCCGCGGTGCGGGCGCAGGGTGGTCAGGGGCGGGATGCGGCTTGCGGCAAAGTCCAGGTCGCCGTAGCCGACGACGGACAGGGCCTCGGGCACCCGGATGCCGCGCCGCTGCGCCTAGAACAGCACGCCCAGCGCGGCCCAGTCGTTGGAGCAGATGATGCCGTCGATGGCGGTGTCGGCAGCGATCGCCGTGCCCGCCGCCTGCACGATACGTTCTTCCGAACCCGGGATGTTGATGATGTGCGGCGCGTGCAGGCCGGCGACTTCGGCGGCTTCGCGGTAGCCGTCGGCGCGAATGCACGCGCATGTCGTCCGCCAGCCTGACCCCCTGGTAAACCACACGCTGGCAGCCGCGTTGTCAAAGCCCACCTGCAGCCCGAAGGACGGCTCGCCCAGCTCCTACATCTGGCCGACGGCTCCGGGGCCTGCCGGTCGTCCTTGCACAGGTTGCGGATCACGCCGGCCAGCGCGAGAAACCGGTTGGTGTAGGCGAGCAACAGCATGCACAGGGCGGGAAACAGCAGGCTGGGCATGGCAAGCTCTAAGGCGGGGCGGGAGGGGATTGCTTTCAGGAGACGCAGAGTCAGCGCTGGACAGTAGGGCTACGATTTTGCCTTTGGAAGCACTCTTTGCGTTCTATATTCCGGCAGTGCTGGTGTGACTGCCGGTGGATACGGCACGATGCTGAAGATGTTTGAGGTTTCTGTATTGCAATGTAATATCTGCGCCTGAGTAACCATGTCTGTAAAGTGGTGTTGTGCGCCAGTGGGGCGCTTCTGTTGGAAGGCTTGCCATGGATTCCCTGCTGGCTTTACGGCGGGCGCTTGATGCGCACGCGATTGTCAGTGTTACTGATCTTGCGGGCAATATCCTTGAGGTCAACGACAAGTTCTGCGAAACCAGCGGTTACCCGCGCGAGGCGCTGATCGGGCGGAACCACCGGCTGCTCAAATCCGGCATGCACGACGCCGCCTTTTACGCGTCGATGTGGTCGACCATCAGTGCGGGAGAAAGCTGGCAGGGCGACGTGTGCAACCGCCGGCTCGACGGTTCGCTCTACTGGGTGCGTTCAACCATCACGCCGATTCCCGGCGCCGACGGCCTGCCCGAGCGCTATATCTCGATCCGTACCGATATCACCCCGCTTTACGAGGCCGAGCGCTCTGCGCGGTTGGCAGCAGAGCAGCTGTCGGCGACGCTGAGCGCGATTCCGGACACCCTGATCGAACTGGACGAGGACGGCCGTTTCCTGCGGATCGGCCATGGCGCCGAATGCCACGACGGACCGGTATTCTGTTGCCAGCTGCTTGGCCGCAACGTAGACGAGGCCTTCGATACGGTCTCGGCTGGCCAGCTACGCGTGGCGTTGGCCGAGGCGATCGGCAGCGGGCAGTGCAGTGACCTGCCGCTGTGGATTCGCGTCGATGGGCGGCAGCATTTTTTCGAGCTGTCCGGTTCGCGCTTGCCCGACGCGGACCGCAAGCGGCGCTGCCTGCTCGTGGTCCACGACGCCACGCGGCGCAAGAATCTGGAAACGCACTTTGCCTTCGCCATCGACGGTGCGGGCGAAGGGGTGTGGGACCTGCATTTGTCGAGCGGGCAGGTGAAGTTCTCCGGCCACTACGAAGCGATGCTGGGGTATGCGCAGGGCGAGTTGGCACCGACCCTCGACGCCTGGCTGTCGATGCTCCACCCTAACGACAGGCTGGGCACGAGGACGGCCTTTTTTGGCTATCTGGCCGGACAGCAAGACAGCTACTCCGTCGAATTCCGCCTGAGGCACAAGGACGGTCATTACATCTGGATCCATAGCCGCGGCACCATTGTCGAGCGTAGCGCCGATGGCTTGCCGCAGCGCGTGATCGGGCTGCATGCCGATATCACGGCGCGCAAGCAGACAGAGGACGCATTGCAGTTGTTTCGCCGTCTGGTCGAAAGTACCGACCAGGCGATCCGCGTGGCGGACGCGGCACACCGCATCATCTACGTGAACCCGGCCTATGAGCGGATGGTTGGTGTACGCAGCGAAGATGTGCTCGGCCGGCGTTTCGACTGTATCGCCACGACAGAGTCTGCGGCCACTATTTTTCCCCTGATCGTTGCGGCGATCGAGAACGGTAGCAGCTGGCAAGGGCTCGCCCAGCTGTGTCGCCCGGATGGCAGCAAATTCTTCAGCCTGAGCAGCGTGCAGCCGATCCGCGACGTGCATGACGGTTCGCTGCTCTACAGCTTCAATACTTTTAGCGACCACAGCGAGGAGATTGCGCGCAGCCAGGCGCTGGAGACCGCGCTGACCGAAGCCAACGCGGCCAACCAGGCCAAGTCGAGCTTCCTCTCCAGCATGAGCCACGAGTTGCGCACGCCCTTGAATGCGGTGATCGGTTTCGCGCAGATGCTCGAGTTCGACGACGCGCTCGACGAGGACCAGCACGACAATGTCGCCGAGATCCTTAAGGCCGGCCGTCACCTGCTCGCGCTGATCAACGAGGTGCTGGACCTTGCCAAGATCGAGGCAGGCCGCGTCGAACTCTCCCCGGAACCGGTCGACGCGCGTGAACTGGTCGACGAGTGCATGCATCTGGTGTTGCCGCTGGCGCGTGCGCGCGGCATCTCGCTGGCGCCTGTCGCGGTGTCCGGCACCATGCAGGGCGACCGCGTCCGCCTCAAGCAGGTGCTGCTCAACCTGCTCTCCAACGCGATCAAGTACAACCGCGATGGCGGCAGCGTGCAGGTGTCGAGCCGGGTACAAGACGGCCGGCTGACGCTGGAGGTCGCCGACACCGGGCCGGGTATCCCGGCAGGAAAGCTGGGAGGTTTGTTCGAGCCCTTCAACCGGCTGGGCGTGGAAAACAGCTCGGTCGAGGGAACCGGCATCGGCCTGAGCATCTGCAAGCGGCTGGTCGAACTGATGGGTGGCGAGATCGGTGCCATCAGCGAAGAGGGCGTCGGCAGCCGTTTCCATTTCAGCATGCCGCTTGCCGACGCGGTCCAGGCCGGTCAAGCGGCGGCCAGCGCCCGGATGGACGTGCAGGATGCAGCACGTCCGCGCCAGCGGGTGCTCTACGTCGACGACAATCCAGCCAATCTCAAACTGGTCGGCCAGCTGTTCGCGCGGCGCCACCCGGTCGACTTTTCGAGCGCGCAAGACGCCCAGCAGGGGCTGGCACTCGCGCTGGAGACAAGGCCTGACCTGATCCTGCTCGACGTCAACATGCCGCAGATGGACGGCTACCAGTTGCTGGGCATCCTGCGCGCCGAACGCTCGCTAAGCCGGGTGCCGGTGGTCGCCGTCACCGCCAACGCCATGCCGCGCGATATCGAGCGCGGCCTAGCTGCCGGTTTTGCCGCCTACCTGACCAAGCCACTCGATATTCCACAGTTCCTGGAGACCGTCGACCGCCTGCTTGCGGAGGCGGCCAGCAGGCCCGAGACCATCGCATGATCGACCCGAACCACCAGAGCGCCCGCATCCTCGCCATCGACGACGAGCCGGCCAACCTGAAACTGCTGTCCAAGATGCTCGCAAGCCAGGGCTACGCGGCGCCGCTGTTGGTGCAGGACCCGTGCGAGGCGGTCGCCGCTTACCAGGCGCAGCGCCCCGACCTGATCCTGCTCGACCTGAACATGCCGCATCTGGACGGCTTCGGGGTGATGGCTGCCTTGCGCGCGCTGGACGACCCCTTGCTGCCCCCCATCGTGGTGCTGACCGCGCAAAGCGGCCGCGAGTGGCAGTTGCGGGCGCTCGCCGCCGGTGCGCGTGATTTCATCTGCAAGCCTTTTGACCGCAGCGAGCTCTTGATGCGGGTGCGCAACATGCTCGACGCGCAGCTTGCGCACCGGCTGCTGCACGAGCACCGGCAGCAACTGGAGGCGGAAGTCGCCGCGCGTACGCGCGAGCTGGCCCAGTCGCGCGTGCAGATCGTCCAGCGGCTCGGCCGCGCCGCCGAGTTCCGCGACAACGAGACCGGCCAGCATGTGCTGAGGATGAGCGAGGTTGCCACGATCATCGCCCGTTCGCTGGGCTGGAACGAGGCGCAGTGCGAGCTGATCTTGCGCGCGAGCCCGATGCACGATATCGGCAAGATCGGCATTTCCGACCAGATCCTGCTCAAGCCCGGGCGACTGGACGACGAGGAGATGCGCGTGATGCGTACGCACTCGGCGATCGGCGCACAGATCCTCGAAGGCAGCGACGACCCGCTGCTGCAGATGGCGTGCCGCATCGCGCGCTCGCACCATGAGAAGTGGGACGGCAGCGGCTACCCAGACGGGCTTGCCGGCGAGGCGATCCCGCTGGAGGCGCGCATCTGCGCGGTGGCCGACGTGTTCGACGCGCTGGTGTCGGTGCGTCCCTACAAGCGGGTGTGGCCCATCGAGGAGGCGCTCGCGCTGATCGAGCGCGAGGCCGGCCATCATTTCGACCCGCTGGTGGTCGAACACTTTCTCGCCAACCTCGAAGCGGTCCTCGAGGTCAACCGCCGTCACCGCGAACCGGAATGACGGCCCGTCCGCTGCCTTGGCGAGCCGGCGGCAGCACACTGCCGGCCTTCCCGTCTGCCGCAAGGATTGAGCGCGCGGCGCGCCCTGCGTAAAATCGCGCGCCTCAAGTTACTGTCGCCGCGAGGCCTGTCCATGCATTCCGCCCGTTTTGTCGTCGTCCGGCTGCTGCCGGGCGAGGAGTTGTTGTCCGCGCTCGCCAGCCGTCTTGCCGGGCAGGGTGTGGCCGCCGGCTGGATCGCCGGCGTGGTCGGCAGCCTGAGCGTCGCCGCGCTGCGCTTCGCCGGCCGTCCGGACACCACCTGCCTCTGCAACGTTTTCGAGATCGTCTCGCTGTGCGGTACGCTGGACGCGGGTGGCGGCCACCTGCACATGACAGTGGCCGATGCGCAAGGCGCGGTGCTGGGCGGGCATGTGATGCCAGGCTCGGTGGTGCGCACCACCTGCGAGCTGGTGATCGGCGTGCTCGAAGGCGTCGCCTTCGGCCGCGAACCCTGCCCGTTGTCGGGCTACGATGAACTCGTCGTCCTCCCTCAACCAGACCGGAAAGACTCCGCGCAATGAATCCGCTGTTTTCCACCCGCACGCTGACGCTGATGTCGGCGGGCATCGCCTTCAATATGGTGCTCGGCCAGCTCGCGTCCATGCTCAAGCTGCCGATCTTCCTCGACGCGATCGGCACCTTCGTCGTCGCGCTGTTGGCCGGCCCGCTCGCCGCGCTGGTCACCGGCGTCGCGACCAACCTGATCTGGGGCGTGCTCACCAGCCCGGTCGCCGCCGCGTTCGCGCCGGTGGCCGGCGTGATCGGCCTCGTCGCCGGCCTGTGCGCGCGTGCCGGCGGCTTTCGCTCGCTGCCGCGCGTGCTGTTGTCGGCCCTGCTGGTGACCGTCGCCGTGGTGGTGGTGGCGACGCCTATCCGCGCCTACCTGTTCGGCGGTGCGACCGGCAGCGGCGCCGACTTCTTCGTCGCCTACCTGAACGCGGTCGGCAGCAAGCTGATCGAATCGGTCGCGCTGACCGTGTTCGGCGTCAACCTAGCCGACAAGGTCGTCAGCGCGCTGCTGGCGTGGACGCTGGTACGCGCCTTGCCCGCGCGTCTCTCTGCGACCTTCCCCGCCGCAGCCGCCGTGCGCTGATGCATCCGTTCACCGGCTTCGCGCTGTTGCCGCCCTTGCTGCTCTTGACGCTACGGCTTACCGACGCGCGGGCGCTGGCCGCGCTGCTGGTCGTCTTGCTGGTGCTGGTGTGGATGGGGGGCGAGCACCGCGTGCGGTTGCGCCGCTGGGCCCTGTTGATGCTGCCTCTGGCCGCCGGCCTTTGGCTGGTGCACGGGCGTTATCTCGACAGCCTGGTCTTCGGCGCCGATGTCGCCGACCGGCCGCAACGCCTGTACGCGGCTGCCCTGTTGTGGCTGCGCGTCGGCTGCCTGCTCGCCGGCGCGCAAGTCGCGCTGCGTCTAGCACCGCCGGCGCGCCTCACCCGTGCGCTGTTTGCCAGCCGCCTGCCGCCGAGCGTTGCCTACCTGCTGGCGAGCCCGCTGTTGCTGTCGGTGCAGCTGCGTCGGCGCCTCGCCGAAGTGACTGAGGCGCAGCGCGCACGCGGGGTCGACCCGGCCGCGCCGTGGCCGCAGCGCGCCCGCACGCTGATCGCGCTGGCCGGCCCGCTGGTGGTGTGGACGCTGTCGGACGTGGGCGAGCGCGCCAACGCGCTCGACGCACGCGCATTTCGCAGCGTGCCATGCCGCACCACGCTCGACGCACCGGCCTTCACCGCGCGAGACCGCGCGCTGCTCGCGGCCGCGCTCGCCGCCTTTGTGCTGGTGGCCGGGAGCTGGTTATGGCGCTGATCCGTTTTGCGCAGGCGTCGCTGACCCGTGCCGGTGCTACTGCACCCTGCCTCTCGTGCATCGACTTTGCGCTGCCTGCCGGGCAGACGCTGGCGGTGGTCGGCGGCAGCGGCAGCGGCAAGAGCACGCTGGCCGGCTGGCTCGCCGGCTGGGTGCCGCACGCGCTGCCGGCCACCGAGGCCGGCGTCGCCGAATTCGACGGCGCGCCGCTGTCGGGCGCGTTGCCGGCCGTACGCGCGGGCCAAGTGCAGCTGGTGCAGGGCAACCCGTACGCCGCGCTGACCGGCTGCGCGTTTACCGTGTACGACGAGGTCGCCTTCGGCCCGGAAAACCTCGGCCTGTGCGAAGAAGAGATCCGCGCGCGCTGCCGCGAGGCGCTCGCGTTGTGCGACGCCGAAGCGCTCGCGGTGCGCGCGCCGTCCACGCTGTCCGGCGGCGAGGCGCAGCGCGTCGCGCTCGCCTGTGCACTGGCGATGAGGCCGCGGCTGCTGCTGCTCGACGAGGCGTTCAACCGGCTCACCCCGGCCGCTGCCGACCGGCTGCTGGAGAGACTCCGTGTGCTGCCTATGCTCACGCTGGTGCTGTTCGAGAAGTCGTTCGAGCGCGCGGCCGGCGCAGACCTCATGTTGTGGCTGGACGGCGGCGTGCAGCGCGCGTGTGCAGAGGCCGGCGTGCTGTTCGACCGCGTGTTGCCCGCGCTCACCGCGAGCGACGCAGTGCGCGCCGCGTGGCGGTCGCGCGCGGCGGATCTGTGGCGCGACGGTGTCGCCGCGCCGTGTTCGGCTGCGGACGCGCTCACGCGCTTTGCCGAGGTGGCCGATGGCTGAACCCGTCCTTTCCTTCGAGCAGGTCGGCTACGGCTGGGACGGCGCGCCGCCGTTGCTCGCGTCGCTGTCGCTGACGGTCGCCGCCGGCGAGTGCGTCGCGCTGGTCGGCGCCAACGGCGCCGGCAAGTCGACGCTATTGCGCCTCGCCTGCGGCTTGTTGGCGCCATCGGACGGCAGGGTGAGCGCAGGCGGGCTCGATACCCGACTCGCCCGCCCCTCGGCGCTTGCCCGCGTCGCCGGCATGATGTTCCAGGAGGCCGAGCGCCAGCTTTGCTGCGGCCGCGTGCGCGACGAAGTGGCGTTTGCGCCCCGCCTCGGCGGCTTATCCGCGACAGAGGTCAAGCGGCGCACCGCGCGGGCGCTCGAAGCGACCGCGCTCGCATCGCACGCCGACGCTCACCCCTTTGACCTGAACGCCGGCGAGCGCCGCCTGCTGACGCTCGCCGCGCTGATCGCGCAGGACGTGCCGCTCATGCTGCTCGACGAGCCGACCCGCGACTTCGACGCCGTGCAACTGGCGCTGTTCGAGGCGTGGCTCGCGCGGGAAAAGTCCGCAGGGCGTGCCATCCTGCTGATCAGCCACGATTACGATTTTGTTGCCCGCAACTGCCCGCGGGTGCTGCACCTGGCCGGCGGCGGCGTCATCGCCGACGGCCCGCCCGAACAGGTGCTGCACGACCCGGCGCTGCAAGGCGACAGCCCCGGCGCCGCGCCGACCCTGCCAGCCTTGTGCCGCGCGATAGGTTTGCCGCCGACCACCGACGCGGCGTGCTTCGACGCGGCGTGGCGCGTGGCCTGCGAGCGGCGTGCCGCCTTGTCCAAGTCCCGAGGAGAAGCCTGATGCAGAACATCCTGTTTATCGTCAACGCGCCGCCGTACGGCAGCGAGCGCGTACTGTCGGCGTTGAGGCTGGCGACCCAGCTCGCTGCCGAGGAGTTTCCGCCCGCGCTGCAGGTCTTCCTGTTGTCCGACGCGGTCGGCTGTGTGCTGTCCGGCCAGCAGGCCGCCGCCGGCGTGCCGCTGGGGCAGATGCTCGCCGAGCTGATCGGCGCCGGCGTCAGGGTCTACGCCTGCCGTACCTGCCTGGATGCGCGCGGCCTGACGGCCGACCGGCTGCTGGCGGGAGTCGAGGTCGGCACCATGCCCATCCTCGCCAAGCTGACGCTGGATGCCGACAAGGTGCTCAGTTTCTGACGCCGCGCGGGTAAAGCGTGGCCGGCGCTCATGCCCTTGGCAGCGGGAAGCCGGACGCACTGGCGCCGCCGCGGGCGGGCTGCTTGACTGAAGTTGTCACACTGCCTCATAGGGAGGCTGCCATGTCGATTTTTTTCAGGCTGCTGCTGCTGGGCACGCTGCTGTGTCCGCCGGTGCTGCGCGCCGAGGTGTTCGATCTGCCGGACAACGGCGACACCGTGGTCGGAACACCGCAACGCATCCGTGTCGAGTCCGAGGGCAATTCGCTGCTCGACCTTGCCCGCCACTTCAATACCGGGCTGATGGAGATCACGCTGGCCAACCCCGGCGTCAGCCTGTGGACGCCGCAGCAGGCGCCGTCCCTGCTGATCCCCAGCCAGTACATCCTGCCGCCCAAGCCGTGGCGCGGCGTCGTCGTCAATATCCCGCAGCGCCGGCTATTCTATTTCCTGCCGGCGAAAAAGGGCACGCGCCCGCAGGTGGTCACCGTGCCCCTGGGCATCGCGCGCGAGGGCTGGTCGACCCCGCTGGGCGAGACGCGGCTGGTGCAGACCATCCGCGACCCGGGCTGGACGCCGCCTGACAGCATCAAGGCCGAGCACCTCGAGCAGGGCGAGGTGCTGCCCGACTACGTGCCGCCGGGCGAGGACAACCCGATGGGGCTGATTGCCTTCCAGACCGGCTTCAAGAGCATCTTCATCCACGGCACCAACAAGCCGTGGGGGCTGGGCACCCGCGCGAGCCACGGCTGCCTGCACCTGTACCCGGAAAACGCCGAGGCGCTGCTGAAGATCCTGCCGCGCGGCACGCCTATCCGCATCGTCAACCAGCCGCTGGTCGCGGGCCTGTTGGACGGCCTGCCGGTGCTCGCGTCCTACCCGCTGGTCGCCGAGTACCAAGAGGCGGCGCCGACGCTGGAAACCGCGCGCGAGCTGGTCGGGCAACTCGGGGAAAAGACCGATGTAGAGCTCGACACTGCACGCGTCGAGGCGGTGCTCGCGCAGCCGACGGTGTTGCCGACCTTCGTGTCGGCGGGCGCGCCGACCGACGCCGAGCGCGTCGACGCGCTGCCGGTCGAACCCTACACCCTGCCGCCGTACGGCGAGGATGCCAACCGCGCGCGGGTGCCCGAGCGGGTGCCGGCCGATGGGGGGTGAGACGGCAAGCCCCAAACGACAAGGCCCGGCGATGCCGGGCCTTGTCGTGGGCTGGGGAGCAATGCTTACTTGACCATACCCTTGTTCATCATGCTGTTGAGCTGGGACGCGGTCTGGTTGGCGGTCTGTTGCGCCTGCTGCGCCATTTGCGCGGCAGCCTGCGCGTTGGCGTTGGCCTGGTTGGCGTTGGCGAGTGCCTGGTCGGCGGTGGACTGGGCCTTCGCTGCCATGTCGCGGGCGGTCTGGTCGGTCGTGGCGCAGGCGGCGAGCGACAGCGTGAGCGCGCCCATTGCGATTGCGGACAGGATTCTCATGGTGGATCTCCTTGCTCGATGCTGAAGATGGCTCAGCACGGCAGGTCCATTTCCTGCTCGCGCGCCGTCTCCATGCGGGAAAACTAGACCCTGCCCTGCAAAAAGCAAGCCGCGCGGCGGCACCCGGCGCGCGAAAAAAACAGGCAGCCCGGGCGGCTGCCTGCCTGCGTGGCGTCGCGCCCGCCTTACTTCAGCGGGTGGTTGGCCAGCCAGTTTTGCATCTGCGCGATTTCCTTTTCCTGCGCGGCGATCACGTCCTGCGCAAGCTTGCGCACTTCCGGATCCTTGCCGTGCTGCAGTACGACCCGCGCCATTTCGACCGCGCCCTGGTGGTGCGGAATCATGCCGGCCATGAAGTCCCGGTCGGCGTCGCCGCTATACGCGATATTCATGCCTTGCATCATCTTGCCGTGCGCGGCGATATACGCGCGGGTCGACGCGCTGGCATCGGCCGGTGCGCCGTGCATCATCGGGTGCCCGCCGGGCATCATGTGGCTGCCGTGCGGCATCGTACCGGCCATCGGGCAGGCGTTCTGCGAGGCCATCGGGCAGGCCGGGGCAGGCGTGCCGGCAGGGGTAGGCGCGGCGGCGTAGGCGGTGCCGGCGGCGGCCAGGCAGGCGGCGATCAGCAGTTTTTTCATGGTGTTCTCCTCGTTCAGCGTTGAGCGTAGACGGTGGTGCGGCCCTGACGGTCGAAGGTCAGCACCTGGTAGGGCTGGCGGGTCGGGCCTTCCATGCCCGGGCTGCCCAGCGGCATGCCCGGCACGGCGAGGCCGGCGATCGCCGGCTTGTCGCGCAGCACCTTTTTCACGAGATCAGCCGGCACATGGCCTTCGAACAGGTAGTTGCCGATCTTCGCTGTATGGCAGGAGCGCAGGCTGCCGGGCACGCCAAGCTTGTCCTTGGTCTGCGACATCTGCGCGTCGATCTTGCTGTCGACCCTGACGCCGTTGTCCTGCATATGTTTGGCCCACGCGTCGCAGCAGCCGCAGTGGGGATCCTTGTACATGGTAGCGGCCGGCGCGGCGAGCGCAGGCACGGCGATCAGCGCGGCGATCAGCGCCGCGGCGGAGGTGGTCTTTTTCATGGATGCTTCCGTGTATCGAGTTCAGGAAGACGCGGCAGGGTGCCGCGTCGTGGCCGGGCTCAGACGGAACGCGGAGGCTTGTGCGGCGGGGCGTGGCTACAGGTGATCGCAGCCGGTTCGAGGTGTGGGTTGTGCACTTGCGAGTAGTGGGTGCCGGGCAGGGCCGCACCGACGCCCGTCGGCACCGCGCCGTTGATGACCGGGCAGCAGTGCGCGTCGGTGGCGGGCAGCGGGTGCGCCTTCGCCTGCGTGTCCTGACAGCCGGCCGCTTCGCTTGCGCAGCACGTGTGCGCCTCGGTCATGTTCGCAGGCAGCGCGAAGCCCGCCAGCGGCAACAGCGCGAGCGAGAGCATCAGCAGGACCTGGCGGACAAGACGCATGGTATGGAGAAACCTATTCAGACTGGAGCCGATGCTAGCACGCACCGGCAAAGCAGCGCTACGCGATGATCTCGACCCTGGCGCCGGTTTCGAGCACGCCTGCGTTGCGGGCGACCAGATTGATGCCGAAATGCACGCCGTCCGCGTAACGCCGCTCGCGGGCGAGTGTCTTCAGCGGTTCGCCGTCGGTGCGCCGCCGTGCGGTGTCCGGGTCTATGGTGGTCAGCACGCAGCGCGTGCAGGGGCTGGCCACTTCAAATTCGACCTCGCCTATCCTCAGGCGGCGCCAGCCGTCTTCCGCCCACGGCAACGCGCCATCGACGACCAGGTTGGGCCGCAGCGCGCGCATCGGCACCGGCGGTGCTATCGCCGCGTTGAGCGCCGCGAGCGACGCGCGGTTGGCGAGCAGGTAAGGGTAGCCGTCGGCGAACGACAGCGGTTCGCGCAGCGCCTCGCGCCGCCGCTGCGACGTTTCGCCCAGCCACAACAGGCGGCACGGGCGGCCGACGAGTTCGCTGAACCACGCGTCGACACGCGCGTCGCCGTGGCGGGCGTCGAACGCGTCGCCCCACACCTTGGCGCGTGCGTGTTCGGTGTAGCGGGTGGCGAGTGCCGCGACGGGCGGTTGGCCCGGCGCGGAAAACAGCACCATCCCCGGCCACAGCTCGGCCGTAACGCTCACCAGTTGCGGGTCGGAGCGGGCGGTAATGAAGTCGCCCTCGGGGGTGGCCAGCAGCCACTCGCGGTCGTGCAGCAGGCCCGTCGGAGTCGCCAGCGCGCGGGCGACGGCGTTGCCGCGGCAGGACTTGAGCGGGTAGACGTATAACTCGGCAAGTGTCGGCATGCGGGCTCCTCGGGGCGGGTAGTTGGCGGCTATACCCAGTCGCGGGCGGTCAGGTAGTGTTCGGTCAGCCGCGCTTCGGGCGAGCCCGCTTCGCTCTGGTAGCCGTACTGCCAGCGCACCAGCGGTGGCATCGACATCAGGATCGATTCGGTACGCCCGCCGCTTTGCAGGCCGAACAGGGTGCCGCGGTCCCAGACCAGGTTGAATTCGACGTAGCGGCCGCGCCGGTATAGCTGGAACTGGCGCTCGCGCTCGCCCCAGGGTGTGTCGCGGCGGCGCTGGACAATCGGCAGGTAGGCGTCGAGGTAGCCCTCGCCGACCGCGCGCATGAAGGCGAAGCTCGCGTCGAAGCCGGGCGCGTTCAGGTCGTCGAAGAACAGGCCGCCGACGCCGCGCGGCTCGGCGCGGTGCTTGAGGTAGAAGTACTCGTCGCACCACGCCTTGTAGCGCGGGTAGGTGTCGGGGCCGAACGGCGCGCACAGGTCGCGGGCGACGGTATGCCAGTGCACGCAGTCCTCGTCGAAGCCGTAGTAGGGGGTGAGGTCGAAGCCGCCGCCGAACCACCAGATCGGCGCCTCGCCGTCTTTCTCGGCGACGAAGAAGCGCACGTTGGCGTGGCTGGTCGGCACGTAGGGGTTCTTCGGGTGGACGACCAGCGACACGCCCATCGCCTCGAAGCGGCGGCCGGCGAGTTCGGGCCGGTGCGCGCTGGCCGACGCGGGCAGCGCGTCGCCGGTCACGTGCGAGAAGTTGACGCCGGCCTGCTCGAACAGCGCGCCGTCGGCGAGTACCCGGCTGATGCCGCCGCCGCCCTGTTCACGTTGCCAGGCGTCTTCGGCAAAGGTGGCGCCGCCGTCGGCCGCTTCCAGCGCCGCGCAGATGCGGGCCTGCAGAGACAGCAGGAAGGACTTGACCTTGTTCTTATCTTGCTCGTTCATGTTGCTGTTCGTCATTTTTGATGTTGCGCATATTAGCAGAGCAGGGTTGCGCTTTGCGTAGCTGTTCGTGCCACGGACTCCCTCATGATATAAAAGTGGATACACAGCAATTGGAATTGCATATGTCGGACTCCAAGCGGCCCGATCGGCTGCAACGCCAGCTGACGCGGCGTTTCAGCCTGCTGATGCTGGGCCTATCGTTCGCGCTGGCCGTCGGCTGCCTGTTTGTCGTGCGCGTGCAGTTACAGGCGACGGCGGCGGTGCTGCAGGCAGCGGCAAGCGAGAAGGTCGGCTTGCTGCTCGACGCCGAAACCAGCCGCCTGTCGTCGCTTGCCCGCGACTATGGCCGCTGGGATGAAACCTACCGCTATGTCGAGCGGCCCGAGCCTGGCTTCGTGAACGAGAACTTCGGCTCGAGCTACCAGGGCCTCGATGTCGACTTCACCGCAATTCTCGGTGCCGATGGCCGCGAACGCTTCCGCAGCGGCTGGCCGCCGCGCGCGCGCCTGCCCGCCAGCTTGCGCACCCAACTGGCCGAGCAGCTTGCCGAGGCACAGCGCGCGCCTGCGAGCGAGCCGCGGCACTATCTGGTCCTGTTCGACGGCATGCCGCTGCTGCTCACCGCCGCAGCCGTCACCGACACCGAGGCCGAGCGCCCGGCCAATGGCCTGATCTTGATGGGGCGCTTTTTCAACCAGGACTATCTTGCCCGCCTGTCCGAACTCGTTGGCGGCGATCTGCGCTTCGTCCCTGCCGATGCGGTGAGGCCGCCCGCGTCGTGGACGCTGGCGCAAGCGGTTGTGCCGCTGTCCGGTGACTTGGGTGGCCGCGTGCTGCTGCTTGAAGCGCCGGTGCCGCTGGGTTGGTTGCCGGCCACGCTGGTGCTGTTCGCAGGCAGCCTGCTCTTGTGCATTGCCGTCAGTGCATGGTGGATGCGCCGCTTCCTGTCCGAGCGGGTGGTCAGCCGCATCGGCCGCTTCGCCGAGCTGGCCCGCCTGCGCAAGGCCGGCGGCCTGAGCGCGTGGCCGGTCGATGGGAACGACGAGATCGACGCGCTGGCCGTGGCCTACAACGCGTTGGGCGAGGAAGCGAGCGAGGCGAGGCTGGGGCTTGCGCAGTTGGAGGTGACCGATCCCTTGACCGGTGTCGGCAACCGCCGTGCCCTCGAACGGGCGCTGGACGACCTGTGCGCGGCGCAACCTGCACACGCGAGCCTGCTGCTGTTGAACCTCGACGGTTTCAAGCTGGTCAACGACAGCCTGGGGCATGGCGCCGGAGACCAGTTGTTGCAGGAGGTCGCTTACCGCCTGCGCAAGGCGCTGGAGGCGCCGGCTACGCTGTACCGTCTGGGTAGCGACGAGTTTGCCGTCATGCTGCCCGCGTGCGCGCCGCAGGCCGCGCGGGCGTGGGCACTGCGCCTGCAGGCGGTGCTCGGCGGCCGGTTTTCCTTTTCGGGACGTCAGTTGTCGTTCTCGGCGTCGGCCGGGGTCGCGGCCTACCGGGCCGGCCTGTCCGGCGCCGACCTGTTGCGCCACGCGGACCTGGCGCTGGCGGGCGCCAAGGCCCGCGGGCGCGGCGAGGTCGCCGCTTTCGACCCGGCGATGCACGAGTCGGTCAGCGAACGCATGCGGCTCGAGCAGGGCCTGCGTGCCGCGATCGCCGCCGGCGCGATCACGCCGTATTTCCAGCCGGTGATCGACGCCGAGACCCGGCGCCCGTACGCGCTGGAACTCCTGGCTCGCTGGCAGTTCGAGGGCAGGGCGGTGTCGCCGCTGACCTTTATCCGGCTGGCCGAGGAGCTCGGCCTGATCGGCGAGCTGACCGACGCGCTGCTTGCGCGCGCGTTGCCGCAGTTTGCCGCGCTGCGCGCACGTGCGCCCGGCCTCAAGCTGCAATTCAACCTGTCGGCGTTGATGCTGGGCGACCGCGGTTTTGCCGATCGTCTGCTGGCGCTGCTCTTGGCCTGCGGCGTGCCGGCCGAGGCGGTATCGGCCGAGGTGACCGAGACCGCCGCCTTGCAGGAGCAGGGCGACGAGCTGCTCGGTTGCCTGGTGCGGGCCGGTATCGGCCTGCACCTCGACGACTTCGGCACCGGCTATTCGTCGATGACGCGGCTAGCCGAGTTGCCGTTCGACACGGTCAAGCTCGACCGCTCGTTCGTGGTGCTGCTGGGCGAGGGCGACGAGACGCTGGCGCGCGCGGTGCACGACATGGCGACCGGCATGGGCATGGCACTGATCGCGGAAGGCGTCGAGACCGAAGCGCAGTTTGCCGCGCTGTCCAGGCTGGGCTACCGCCGGATGCAGGGCTATTTGTTTGCGCGGCCGATGTCGGCCAGTGCGCTCGAGCGCTGGCTCGCCGAGGACGTCAGCCGGGTGTAGCGGGTTCAGGGCGCACCCAGCAGCAGGGTACACAGCAGGGCGCCGCCGACGACCAGCCACGCGAACAGGATCGCGGCGAGGGTGAGCGGCTTGACGCCCGCACGGCGGATCGCCGAGACATGGGTGGTCAGCCCGAGCGCGCCCATCGCGGCGGCCAGCACCACATTGTCGAACACCACGACTTCGGCGACCCAGCCTTGCGGCAGCAGCGCGAGCGAGTTGAAGCCGGCGACGGCCAGGAACAGCACGGCAAACCAGGGGATCTGCACCTTGCCGCGCCCCTTGGCGCCACCGCCGCGGTGGCGGCGGGCCAGCCACGCCGACAGGAAGATCAGGAAGGGCGCGAGCATCATCACGCGGATCATCTTGGTGATCACCGCGCTGGTCGCCGCGTCTTCGCCGACGGCCTTGCCGGCGGCGACCACCTGCGCGACTTCATGGATGGTCGCGCCGCTGAAGACCCCGTAGAAGAAGGTGTCGTTGTGCACCCAGCCCGCCGCGACCAGCGCGTGCCAGGCGGCGGGGTAGACGAACATGGCGAGGGTGCCGAACACCACCACGGTCGCGACCGCGACCGCCACCTTGTCCGCCTGCGCGCGCAGCACCGGTTCGGTCGCGAGCACCGCCGCTGCGCCGCAGATCGAGCTGCCGGCGCCGATCAGGATGGTGCTTTGCTCGTCGAGCTTGAATACGCGCCGGCCGAGCACCCACGCGAGATAAAAGGTCGACGCGACGATCAGCGCGTCGATCACGATGCCCATCACGCCGACCGCGGCGATGTCCTGGAAGGTCAGCCTGAAGCCGAACAGGATGATGCCCAGCCTGAGCAGCTTGGCCTTGGCGAAGTCGACGCCGTCGTGGCAGCGGCCGGCGATGGCCGGGTAGACCGTGTTGCCCAGCAGCATGCCGCCGACGATGGCGATGGTCAGCGCGGAAAAGCCAAGCCGGCGCATGGCATCCAGCTCGGCGAGCCACATCGAGGCCAGCGCCAGCGCGATCGAGAGGGCAAGGCCGGGCAGCAGCGAAATGATTTTGTCGTTTTTCATGGAGGGAGCGAGCTCATCTGGAGTTTTCTATCCAGATGATAGTTGCCCGCTCCCGTCTTGCCGGCGGAGTGCCTACAGCTTGAGGACGGCGAGGCTGGCGCTGCCGATGATCGCCCACAGCAGCACGCCCAGCAGCATGGGCCTGAGGCCGACCTGCCTGAGCACGTCGCGCGACAGCGCGGCTCCGATCAGGAACAGCGTCAGCACCAGCGCCTTCTTCGACACCCACACTACCGCATGGCTGAACGCCACCGGGATCTCGACATAGGTGTTGGCGACCATCGCCAGCACGAAGAAGAAGATGAACCAGGGGATCTGGATCTTGGCGTCGCGGTCGCGGAATATCAGGGTGGTGACGAAGGCGAGCGGGATGATCCACAGCGCGCGGGTCAGCTTGACCGTGGTTGCCACCTTGAGCGCGGTCTCGCTGTACGCGGCGCCGGCGCCGACCACCGAGCTGGTGTCGTGGATCGCCATCGCGGCCCAGATGCCGAACTGCTGGTCGGTCAGCCCGAAGTAGTGCCCCAGCGGCGGGAAGATGAACAGCGCGACCGCGTTGAGCACGAAGATGGTTGCCAGCGACACCGAGATCTCGCTCTCGCTGGAGCGGGTCAGCGGCGAGACGGCGGCGATCGCGCTGCCGCCGCAGATGGCGGTGCCGGCGGCGATCAGGTAGGCGGTGCCGTCGCTGAGCTTCAGGCGTCGGCCGATCACCCAACCCAGCACCATGATCAGGCTGACCGAAACGATGGTGAACAGCATGCCGTCGCGGCCGGACGCCAGCGCCTCGTGCAGGTTCATGCCGAAGCCCAGGCCGATCACCGAGTACTGCAGCAGTTGTTTGGACAGTTTCTTGCTCAGCGCAGGCAGCGGGTTGCCGACCGACAGCGCGAAGGCGAGGCCGGCGAACAGGCCGATGGCCGGCGAGAACAGCGGGCTGAGCAGCGCCAGCGCGATAAAGGGCAGCAGACGGGGATCTTGCCCGTGCAGGATGGTAGGAAGGTTCATCGTGTGATCCGTAGGGTGCCGGACGGGATGTGGCCGACATTTAATGGGAGCGGACGATACCTTTTTTGCTTAAATAAAAAAAATGGATATATTTCATTCTTGGTATCAGTAAATTTAATAAGGGGGGCGGGTGAGGATTACCCTGCGTGAACTCGAGGTGTTCGTCGCCATCGCCGTGCACGGCTCGGCGACCACGGCGGCGTCGCGTGTCGCGCTGACCCAGTCGGCGGCGAGCCAGGCGCTCGACAAGCTCGAAGTCAGCCTCGGCGTGCGCCTGTTCGACCGCGCCGGACGGCGGCTGGTCCTCAACGAGAACGGGCGGCGGCTGCTGCCTCAGGCGCGCGCTTTGCTAGCCGACGCCGCCGCGCTCGAGCGCCTGTTCGAGACCGAGCTGCCGCTGTTCCGCCTCGGGGCGAGCACCACCATCGCCAACTACCTGCTGCCCTGCCCGCTGGCCGACTTTCGCCGGCGCTACCCGGGCGCCCAGCTTGAGCTTCGGGTCGCCAATACCCGCGACATCGTCGACGCGGTCGTCGATTTTTCGGTCGACTGCGGCCTGGTCGAAGGGCCGTGCCAGCATCCGGCGCTGCTGGTCGAGCCGTGGCAAGAGGACGAGCTGGTGGTATTCGCCGCCCCCGGCCACCCGCTGGCCGGGCGGACGCTGACGGCTGAGGAACTCGCCGACGCACCGTGGGTGTTGCGCGAGGCGGGGTCGGGCACCCGCGAGGAAGTCGAGCGGCTGCTGCTCGCACACCTGCCCGGCTTGCGGCTGGAACTGGAGCTGGGGGACTCGGAAGCGATCAAGCGCACGGTCGCTGCGGGTTTTGGCGTGTCCTGCCTGTCGCGGCGGGTGGTCGAAGACTGGCTCTCCGATGGCCGCCTGTGCACGCTGCAAGGCGCGCTGCCGGTCCTTGCCCGCACGCTGTGGCGGGTGCGCCGGCGCGAGCGCGTGCCGGGACGCGGCCTGCAGGCCTTCCTCGACCTGCTTTGACCGGAAGGCGGGATTTGTTTAGGCTGGGGGGTACATGATAATTAGATTTGTCTGATGCTTAACGGCAAGCATTCCCTGCACCGTTTGCTGGTGTCGGCCACCCTGCTGATGGCGCTGCTGACCTCGCTGCTGGCCGGCTTACTACTGGCGTTCGATCTGCAGTCCGCGCTCGAGCGGCGGCGCCAGGTCTACGAAGCGCTGCTCGACACCTTTACCGGTGTCTACCTGCAGGAGCAACTTGAAAGGGACCGTGCGCTGTTGGGCGCCTTGTCGGCCCAGCTAGAGGAGTCGGGAGAGAGCGGGCTCGCGTTGTCACCGTCCTGGCCGGTCCTGGTGCGCGCGCTCAAGGCCGGTGGCGAACATGCCTATTTTTACAATGCCCGCACCGACCATATCGACGCCTACCCCGCATGGACGCGGCCGGCCGGTTTTGTCGCCGCCGAGCGGCCGTGGGCCGTACTGCTTGACCCGGCTGTCCGGGACGAAACCACCTGGGTTGGCCCTTACTCCGAATTCAGCAGCCATCAGCCGATGATGACGGCGGTGCGCCGCGTGCGTGGCGCGGACGGTGCTTTGCGTGGGCTGCTGATGGTCGACCTGGCGATCTCTCCGCTCGAACGGGCGCTCGAACGCGTGGTCGGCACCACGCCTGCGACGCTGACCATTTTCAACCGGGACGGGCGTGTCGTCGCGGCGGCCAACCCTTTGCGCACGCCGATCGGCGCTGCATCCCTGCGGCGTGCGGCCACTTCGGCGGACCTCGTGCAGGCCTTGCGATACGGCGTGTTGGTGTACCGGCAACTGCCGTCGCCGGCATGGGACGTCGTGCTCTATACGCCGGCTGCCGAGGTGCGCCGCGAACTGCTTGAGGCCGCGCCCCGTTACCTGGTCGGGCTGTTCGGCCTGCTGGCCTTGTGGCTGGTCGGGTTCTCGCTGTTCAAGCGCATCTTCGTGCGCGAGCAGGCGTTGCTGTCCTCGGCGATGGCGGCGTTATCGCAGGGAGCCATGCCTGCAGAGCCCCTGCCGCGGCGCGCGCGGACCTGGTTTGTCGGCGAGCAGTTGGGGGTGATCCAGCGCGTCGCGCGCGAACTGGACGACGCGAAACGGGCGTCGCAGCAGGACGTGCTGACCGGCCTGGCCAACCGCCGCGCCTTCGACGCCGACTTCGCCCGCCGCTGGCAGGCCGGCGCGCCGTTCTGGCTGCTGGCCATCGACATCGACCATTTCAAGCAGTTGAACGACCGCTACGGCCACCTGTTCGGCGACACCGTGCTGCAGCGGCTGGGCGCGGCCCTGCAGGAGGGCGAGACGGCGTTGGCGCTCTACCGCACCGGCGGCGACGAGCTGATGGCGCTGGCGGACGGGTCGGCCGATATCGCGGCATTGCTGGACAGGATGTTCGCGCGGGTGTGCGCCCTGCAGTGGCGGGAGCGCGAACTGGTGGTCAGCGTCAGCGTCGGCGCGGCTGCCTCGGGCGAGACCGCCGACGCCGAAGCCTTGCTGCAACTGGCCGACGCGCGCCTGTACCAGAGCAAGCACGCCGGCCGCGGCCGCGCGACCTGGCTCGCGGCGGCGCAGCCGGCCTGAGCGCTTACAGCCAGAAGTCCCGGCGCTCGCGGTGGGCGAGCAACAGGTCGCGGAACGCGTTCGGGTCCTTGGTGAAGGTCAGCTCGCCCGCCTGCGGGAAGTGCAGGTCCAAGAGGCGCGACACCCAGAAGCGCAGCGCGCCGGCCCGGAGCATCACCGGCCAGTCGTTTTCTTCCTCGCCGGTCAGCGGCCTGACCTTGCGGTAGCCTTCCAGAAAGGCGCGCGCGAGCGCGTCGTCCATCGTGCCGTCCGCCCGGCGCGCCCAGTCGTTGACCGCGATCGCCACGTCGTACAGCAGGATGTCGTTGCACGCATAGTAAAAATCGATGAAGCCGGCGACCGCGTCGCCCTTGAGCAGCACGTTGTCGCGGAACAGGTCAGCGTGGATCACGCCCGAGGGCAGGTGGTCGAAGCGGTGGCTGTCCTGCAGTTGGATCTCTTCCTTCAGGAGCGCGCGGTCCGCGTCGGTGAGCAGCGGGTACAGCCTGTGCGCGCTCTGGCTCCACCAGCGCGGCCCGCGCGGGTTCTTCATGCGCAGCGTGAAGGTGTCGCCCGCCTTGTGCAGCGCGGCCTGCATCGCGCCGACCGCGCGGCATTGCGCGGCGCTCGGTGTCGCGGTGTCGGCGCCGTCCAGGCAGCTGACCAGGCACGCCGGCTTGCCGGCGAGCATGGACGCGAAACGGTCGCTGTTGTCGGCGACCGGCGTCGGGCAGGCGACGCCGTGCCGTGCGAGGTGGCTCATCAGCGCGAGGTAGTACGGCAGCTCTTCGAGCGCGAGCGCCTCGAACAGCGTCAGCACGTAGCGGCCCTGCGTGGTGGTGACGAAGTAGTTGGTATTGGTGATCCCGGCGGCGATGCCCTTGAGCCCGACCAGATTGCCCAGGCTGTAGCCGGCGAGCCAGTCTTCGAGTTGCCGCGGGTCGACGGTGGTATAGACCGACATGCTGTTCCTCAGAAGCGCATCAGGACCCACTGCGGGATCACGACGCGGCGGGTGGGGTCGATCTGCTTGAGGTTGCCGCTGCCGTCCTCGTCGACCAGGTAGTAGGGCACGCCGATCGACGGGGTGACCTTGATCATGTAGAGCAGGCCGTTGATCCGGTATTCCTCGATCTTGTCGCTGCCCTTCTGGATGATGCGCACCTCCGGCTCGGGCGCGCCCGGCTGGACGACGCCGTCGGCGATCGCAGGCGGGGGCGGCAGTGGCGCGGGGGCGGGCGGGGTGTCGGCCAGCGCGAGCGGGCTGGCAACGAGCAGGGCAAACAGGGTGCGGCGCATGGGGAGTCCTTCGCTCACAGGTTGAGCAGTTGTTCGCGTTCTTCGGGCGACGCCTCGAAGCCGCGGGTTTCGTAATGCTTGAAAATGGTGTCGACGATGGCCTGCGGCTCGTCGATCAGCTTGACGAGGTCCAGGTCGTCCGGGCGGATCATGCCGCCTTCGACCAGGTGCGCGCGCATCCAGTCGATCAGGCCGGACCAGAACTCGCGCCCGCACAGGATGATGGGGATGCGCCGGCTCTTGCCGGTCTGCACCAGCGTCAGCGCCTCGAACATCTCGTCCAGCGTGCCGAAGCCGCCGGGCATCACCACGTAGGCGATCGCGTGCTTGACGAACATCACCTTGCGGCTGAAGAAATGGTTGAACTTCAGGCTCAGGTCCTGGTACGGGTTCGGGTGCTGTTCGTGCGGCAGCACGATATTGAGCGCGACCGACGGGCTTCTGCCGTAGAACGCGCCCTTGTTGGCCGCCTCCATGATGCCGGGGCCGCCGCCTGAGATGATGGAGAAGCCGGCGTCCGACAGCAGGCGGGCAATCTCCTCGGCCAGCTTATAATGCCGGTGATCGCGCGCGGTGCGCGCGCTGCCGAAAATACTCACTGCCGGCGTGATACCCTGCAACTCTTCCGCCGACTCGACGAATTCCGACAGGATCTTCATCACGTGCCACGCCTCGCGCGCGCGGAAGCGCTGCATCATCGCGTAGCGGTCGCTGGTTTGCGGGATCTTGTCGGACAAGCTCATGGCCTAGCCTCTTATGAAAACACTGCTACTGATTGACGGCTCTTCTTATCTTTATCGCGCGTTCCACGCGATGCCCGACTTGCGCTCGCCGGACGGCCGGCCGGTCGGCGCGATCTACGGCATGGTCAACATGCTCAGGCGGCTGGAAAAAGAGGTTGCCTCCGATTATAGCGCCTGCATTTTCGATGCTAAAGGCAAGACATTCCGCGATGCATTGTACCCCGAGTACAAGGCGCACCGCCCGCCGATGCCCGACGACTTGCGCAGCCAGGTCGAAGGCGTGCACGCGGTGGTCGACGCGCTGGGCTGGCCGCGGCTGGTGGTCGACGGCGTCGAGGCCGACGACGTGATCGGTACGCTCGCGCGCATGGGCGAGGCGGCGGGCCTCAAGGTGGTCGTCTCCACCGGCGACAAGGACATCGCGCAACTGGTCACGCCGCAGGTGACGCTGGTCAACACCATGACCAACGAAGTGCTCGACGAAGCGGGCGTGCAGGAGAAGTTCGGCGTGGAGCCCGCGCACATCGTCGACTACCTCGCGCTGATCGGCGACAAGGTCGACAACGTGCCCGGCGTCGACGGCTGCGGCCCGAAGACCGCGGTCAAGTGGCTCGCCGAATTCGGTAGCCTGGACGGCGTGATCGCACGCGCCGACGAGGTGAAGGGCAAGACCGGCGACAAGTTGCGCGCATCGCTTGCCTGGCTGCCGACCGCGCGCGAGCTGGTGACCATCAAGTGCGACGTCGACCTCTCGCAGGACCTGCCGCACGCGCTCGCAGGCCTGGCCCCGTGCCAGCGCGACGCGGCGAGGCTCGCCGAGCTGTACCGCGAATTCGGCTTCCGCACCTTCCTGCGCGAACTGGAGGCCGCCGCGCCGGAGACGGCCGCGCAGCCGGCGGGCAGCATGGACGACTTGTTCGCCGACCCGGCAGGCAGCCTGCCTGCTACCCTGCCGGCGGCACCCGCCGAGCGGCGCTACCAGACGGTGCTCACCGACGCGCAACTGGATGAATGGCTAGGGAGGCTCACCGCGGCGAAAGTGAGCTCGGTCGACACCGAGACCGACAGCCTCGAGCCGATGGCCGCGCGCATCGTCGGCATCAGTGTGTCGGTGGTGGCAGGCGAGGCCGCGTATATCCCGCTCGCGCACCACTACGCGGGCGTGCCAGACCAGCTGGACCGCGACGCGGTGCTCGCCAGGCTCAAACCGTGGCTGGAAGACGCGTCCCGCCCCAAGCTCGGGCAGAACCTCAAGTACGACCGCCACGTGTTCGCCAACCACGGCATCGCGCTCGCCGGCGTCGTCGACGACACCATGCTGCAAAGCTACGTCGTCGAGAGCCACGAGCGGCACAATATGGACGACCTGGCGCGCCGCCATCTGGGCGAGACGACCATCTCCTACGAGGAGGTGTGCGGCAAGGGCGCCAAGCAGATCGGCTTTGCCGAGGTCGACCTTGACACGGCGACCCGCTACGCGGCCGAAGACGCCGACATCACGCTGCGCCTCGCATCCGCCCTTGCGCCGATGCTGGAGGGGCGGCTGGAGAACGTGTACCGCAACATCGAGCTGCCGGTGGCCGAGGTGCTGTTCCGCATGGAGCGGCACGGCGTGCTGATCGACCGCGAGCGGCTGCAGGCGCAGAGCCACGGCTTGGGGCTACAGATGCTGGCGCTGGAGACCCGCATCCACGAGCTGGCCGGGCAGAGCTTCAACATCAATTCGCCCAAGCAGCTGCAGGAGATCCTGTTCGGCAAGCTCGGCATCCCGACCAAGGGCGTGAAGAAGACCGCCAGCGGCGGCTACTCGACCGACGAGTCGGTGCTCGAACAGCTCGCGCTCGACCACCCGCTGCCCAAGCTGATCCTCGAGTACCGGGGGCTTGCCAAGCTCAAGTCGACCTATACCGACAAGCTGCCGCAACTGATCAATCCACAAACCGGCCGCGTGCACACCAGTTATTCACAGGCGGTCGCGGTGACCGGCCGCCTGTCCAGCTCCGACCCCAACCTGCAGAACATCCCGGTACGCACCGCCGAGGGGCGGCGAGTGCGCGAGGCATTTGTCGCGCCGCCGGGGCATGTGATCGTCTCCGCCGACTACTCGCAGATCGAACTTCGGATCATGGCGCACCTGTCGGGTGACGAGGGCCTGTGCGCGGCGTTCGCCGCCGGCGAGGACATCCACCGCGCGACGGCAGCCGAGGTGTTCGGCGTGGCGCGCGACGAGGTCAGCAGCGAACAGCGGCGCGCGGCCAAGGCGATCAACTTCGGGCTGATCTATGGCATGGGCGAGTACGGTCTCGCCAGCCAGCTCGACATCAGCAATGCTGCCGCCAAGGTGTACAAGGACAGCTACTTCCGCAAGTTCCCCGGCGTCGCCGACTATATGGCGCGCACCCGCGAGGAGGCGCGCGAGCAGGGCTACGTCGAGACTGCCTTCGGCCGCCGGCTCTACCTGCCGGAGATCCGCTCGTCCAACGGCATGCGCCGCGCCGGCGCCGAGCGCGCGGCGATCAACGCGCCGATGCAGGGTACGGCGGCCGACCTGATCAAGCTGGCGATGATCGCCGTGCAGCGTTATCTGGACGAGGCGAAGCTCGGCAGCCGCCTGGTGATGCAGGTGCACGACGAACTGGTGCTCGAAGTGCCCGAGGCCGAGCTTGAGTTGATCCGCCACAAGCTGCCCGAGTTGATGGCCGGGGTCGCCGCACTCAAGGTGCCGCTGCTGGCCGAGGTCGGCGCGGGCGAGAGTTGGGAGGCTGCGCACTGAGCCGAATCAAGCCGGATTTGATCTGGCACATGAGAAGATAGTACGTACTTTGCAATAATCCGGCCCCATCGATTTCCAGATGGGGTTTTTCATGTTTGCAATGCAACTCGCGGTGGTCGCGCTGGCGATCATCGTCGGCGCCCGCCTCTCCGGCGTCGGCCTGGGCATGATGGGTGGGCTCGGCCTTGCCGTGCTCACCTTCGTGTTCGGCCTCAAACCGACCGCGCCACCGATCGACGTGATGCTGATGATCCTCGCGGTGATCACCGCGGCGGCGGCGATGCAGACCGCCGGCGGCCTCGACTACCTGGTGCGCATGGCCGAACGCATCCTGCGCCGCAACCCGTCGCGCGTCACCTTCCTCGGCCCGCTGGTCACCTACGTGTTTACCTTGTTCGCCGGCACCGGCCACGTCGCGTACTCGGTGCTGCCGGTGATCGCGCAGGTCGCGCGCGAGTCCGGCGTGCGCCCCGAGCGCCCGCTGTCGATCGCGGTGATCGCCTCGCAGCAGGCAATTGTCGCCAGCCCCATTTCGGCGGCGACCGTCGCCTTGCTCGGCATGCTGTCCGGCCAGGGCTTCGAGCTGATCGACATCCTGAAGATCTCGCTGCCGGCGACCTTCTGCGGCTGCCTGATCGGCGCCGCCGTGGTCAACCGCATGGGACGCGAGCTAAACGACGACCCCGAATACCGCCGCCGGCTGGACGCCGGGCTGATCGCCGAGACGGGCGCGGCCGAGCAGGCTGCGTTGCCGGCCGGTGCGCGGCTGTCGGTATGGATCTTCCTCGCCGCCGCGCTCGCGGTGGTGCTGGTCGGCACCTTCCCCGAACTGCGTCCGGCGTGGCCAACCACCGAGGGTGGCAGCGACCGCCTGTCGATGGCGCTGGCGATCGAGATGATCATGCTGAGCGCGGCAGGCCTGATCGTGCTCGCGTGCCGGGTCGAGGTCGGCCGCGTCGCGCAGGGCTCGGTGTTCCAGGCAGGCGCCGCCGCGGTGATCGCGATCTTCGGCATCGCGTGGATGGGCGACACCTTCTTCCACGCGCACATGGACTACCTGTCCGCGTCGGTGCAGCACCTGGTGACGCAGGCGCCGTGGCTGTTCGCGCTGGCGCTCTTCATGATGTCGGTGCTGCTCAACAGCCAGGCGGCGACCGTGCGCGCGCTGGTGCCGCTGGGCATGGGCCTCGGCCTGCCCGGCGCCAGCCTGATCGCGATGTTCCCGGCGGTGAACGGCTACTTCTTCATCCCGAACTACCCGCCCCTGATCGCCGCGATCAACTTTGACACCACCGGCACCACGCGCATCGGCCGCTGGCTGCTCAACCACAGCTTCATGGTTCCCGGGCTGGTCGCCACCTGGAGTGCGGTCGCCATCGGCTGGCTGCTCGTCATGCTGTAAGCCGTGTTGTCTGGCCACCCGAAAGCCCTGCCTGCGTGCAGGGCTTTTTGTCACTGCCCGTCCGCACGCGGCTTGCGGTATGCTGTCCGGGTTTCTGGAGGGCTGTCCGTGGATTATTTCCCGATCTTCGTCAAACTCGAAGGCGCGCCGTGCCTGCTGGTCGGCGGCGGCGAGGTCGCGCTGCGCAAGGCGCGGCTGTTGCTGGACGCCGGCGCCCGGCTGACCGTGGTCGCGCCTGAACTTGCGCCCGAACTGGCTGAACTGGCCGGGGCCGGCCGCCTGCGTCACCTGCCGGCGCGGTTCGACCCCGCGCAGATTGGCACTCAGCGGCTGGTGGTCGCCGCCACCTGCGACGCGGCGGTCAACCGCGCGGTGTCGGACGCCGCGCAGGCGGCCAATATCCCGGTCAACGTGGTCGACGCGCCGGCGCTCTCTACCTATATCACGCCGGCGATCATCGACCGCTCGCCGCTGGTGGTCGCGGTATCGACCGGCGGTGCGGTGCCGGTGCTCGCCCGCCTGGTCCGTGCACGGCTGGAGAGCATGATCCCGGCCGGCTTCGGGCGTCTGGCCCGCTTCGCCGGCGCCTGGCGCGAGCGGGTCAAGGTGCGCTTTGCCAATGTCGACGAGCGGCGCGCGTTCTGGGAAGCCGCCTTGCAGGGGCCGCTCGCCGAGTCGGTGATGGCCGGCGCCGACGCGGACGCCGGCCGGCAGATGCAGGCGCTGATCGACCAAGACGTGCGCTGGCACGCCGGTTGCGTGTATCTGGTCGGTGCCGGCCCGGGCAACCCCGACCTGCTGACCTTTCGCGCGCTGCGCCTGATGCAGCAGGCCGACGTGGTGCTGTACGACAAGCTCATCGCACCGGAACTGCTCGAACTGGTGCGCCGCGACGCCGAGCGCGTGTACGTCGGCAAGGCGCGTGCCGACCATACGCTGCCGCAGGACGACATCAACGCGCTGATGGTGCGCCTGGCCAAGGACGGGCGGCGCGTGCTGCGCCTGAAGGGGGGCGATCCGTTCACCTTCGGCCGTGGCGGCGAGGAGATCGCGACGCTGGCGGCCGAGGGCATCCCGTTCGAGGTGGTGCCCGGCATCACCTCGGCGTCGGGCGCGGCGGCGTACGCGGGCATCCCGCTGACCCACCGCGACCACGCGCAATCGGTGGTGTTCGTCACCGGACACCTGAAGGACGGCAGTGTCGGCCTCGACTGGCCGGCGCTGGTGCGCCCGCAGCAGACGGTAGTCGTCTACATGGGTTTGTCGGGCATCAAGGAGCTTGCCGAAGGATTCATGCAGCATGGCAAGCCGGGCTCGACGCCGGCCGCGCTGATCGAGTCTGCGACCACCGAGCGGCAGCGGGTGTTCACCGGCACGCTGGAGACGCTGGCGGAGCTTGCCCGGGCGCACGCGGTGAAGTCGCCGGCGTTGATCATTGTCGGCGAGGTGGTCCAGCTCTCCGGGGCGCTCGCCTGGTTCAGGCGCAACGAGGAGGCGGGCTGATACAATGGCCGTCATCTGTGTCCGCCAAACTCCGTATTTGAAGGAAAAGCGATGGTCGGCATCTTGTTGATCACCCATTACAAGCTCGGCGAGAGCCTGCTCGAGTGCGCAAGCCATGTGCTGGGGCAGGCGCCGGCCAATATCGTCGCGCTGCCCGTCGAGCGCGACGTCGACCCCGACGCGGCGCTGGAGGCGGCGCGCACCCTGCTTGCGCGCGTGGACGAGGGCGCCGGCGTGCTGGTGCTCTCCGACATGCTCGGCGGTACGCCCGCCAATATCGCGTCGCGCCTGGCGGTGGCGGGGCAGGTGGAAGTGGTGTTCGGCGTCAACCTGCCGATGCTGGTGCGCGCGGCGAGCTACGCGGCGTGCCTCACGCTTGCCGAAGTGAAGGCCAAGGCGCTCAGCGGCGGCGGCGAAGGGGTGCAGGCGATCGACCAGGGACAAGGAAAAGCATGATCAAGCAAGAACTGGAAATCATCAACAAGCTCGGCCTGCACGCACGCGCGTCGAGCAAGTTCACGCAGACGGCGAGCCGCTTCAAGAGCGAGGTGTGGATCGCGCGCAATGGCCGCCGGGTCAACGGCAAGAGCATCATGGGGGTGATGATGCTGGCCGCCGGCAAGGGCGCGACCGTCGAGCTGGAGGTCAACGGCGAGGACGAGACGGCGGCGATGGACGCCATCGTCACGCTGATCAACAACCGCTTCGACGAGGCGGAATAAGCGTCGCGAAGGGGACGGGCATGAGCATCATCCTGCACGGGGTCGCCGTCGGCGGCGGCATCGCGATCGGCCGCGCGCACCTGCTCGCGCAGAGCATGGCCGACGTGCCGCACGTTCAGCTGGACGAGGGCGAGGTCGCGCCCGAGCAGCTGCGCTTTGACGAGGCGATCCGCGCCACCCGCCGCGAACTCGAGATGCTGCGCGGCAGCATCCCGCAGAACGCGCCGGCCGAACTGGGCGCCTTCCTGTCGCTGCACATCATGCTGCTGGGCGACGTCACGCTGTCGCACGAGCCGCGCGAGATCATCGAGACGCAGCGCTGTAACGCCGAGTGGGCGCTGAAGAGCCAGTGCGACCGCCTGGTCGAGCAGTTCGACGCGATGGACGACGACTACCTGAAGGAGCGCAAGCACGACGTGCTGCAGGTGACCGAGCGCATCTTCAAGAACCTGCGTGGCCACGGCGGCGAGCTGCTCGCGCCCGATCTGCTGTCCGACGACACCATTCTGGTCACCCACGACCTGTCGCCGGCCGACATGGTGTACTTCAAGGAGGCGAACATCGCCGCCTTCATCACCGACGTCGGCGGCGCGACCAGCCACACCGCCATCCTCGGCCGCGGCCTCGACCTGCCGTCGGTGATCGCGCTGCACCACGCGCGCGAGCTGATCCGCGAGGACGAGACGGTGATCGTCGACGGCGTGCAGGGGGTGGTGATCGTCGCGCCGGAGCCCTCGGTGCTGGCCGAGTACCGGCGCCGCGCGCGCGCCTGGCGCGAGAAGAAGCGCAAGCTCTCGCGCGTGCGCAAGGCGCTGCCCAACACGCAGGACGGCACCGATATCGAGCTGCTCGCCAATATCGAGCTGCCGTCCGACGTCGAGGACGTACCGGGCAGCGGCGCGGTCGGCGTCGGCCTGTTCCGCAGCGAGTTCCTGTTCCTCGGCCGCGACACGCTGCCCAGCGAGGAAGAGCAGTACGCCGCGTACCGCCAAGTCGCCGAGGCGCTAAAGGGCGCGCCGGTGACCGTGCGCACCATGGACCTGGGCGTCGACAAGAACCCCAAGTGGCTGGGGCGCAGCAGCGCCGAAAACCCCGCGCTCGGGCTGACCGGCATCCGCCTGTGCCTGGCCGAGCCGCTGATGTTCCGCGAGCAGCTGCGCGCGCTGCTACGCGCGTCCGCGCACGGCAAGATCCGCATCCTGTTCCCGATGGTCAACGCGCTGCCCGAACTCAAGCAGGCGCTCGCCCAGCTTGAGTACGCCAAGGCCGAACTGCGCGAGGTCGGCTTCCCGTTCGCCGAGGACATCGAGGTCGGCGCGATGATCGAGATCCCGTCGGCCGCGCTGGTGGTCGGCAGCTTCCTCAAGCATGTGGATTTCTTGTCGATCGGCACCAACGACCTGATCCAGTACACGCTGGCGATCGACCGCAACGACGACGCGGTCAGCCACCTGTACGACCCGATCCACCCAGCGGTGCTCAAGCTGATCGCGCACACCATCAAGACCGCGACCCGCGCCGGCATCCCGGTGTCGGTATGCGGCGAGATGGCCGGCGACGCGCGCCTCACCCGGCTGCTGCTCGGCATGGGGCTGCGCCGCTTCTCGATGCACCCGGCGTGCGTGCTGGCGGTCAAGCAGGTGGTGCGCGACACCCACCTTGACCATATCGCGCCGACCGTCGCGCGCATGCTCAGGAGCGAGGACCCTGATAGAATTGCCGATCTGCTACAACAACTGAACGCCGAGCCGGACGCCTGATCCGGCTTTTTTGCTTATGCTCAAAGACGCCATCGATCTTGGCCAGGTGCGACGCGCGCTGGTGATCAAGTTGCGCCACCACGGCGACGTGCTGCTGGCGTCGCCAGTGCTGACCGTACTGAAAAACCACGCACCACATGTCGAGATCGACGCGCTGGTGTACCACGACACGCGGGAGATGGTCACGCTGCACCCAGCAGTGAGCGAAGTGTTCACCATCGATCGCAACTGGAAGAAGCTTGGTGCGCTCGGGCAACTGCGCGCCGAGTGGTCCTTGCTGAAGCAATTGAAGGCGCGCGGGTATGACCTGGTGGTCGCGCTGAATGATCACAACCGAGCCGCACTGGTGACCCGCTGGTTGGGGGCTCGCTGGTCTGTTGCACCCCAACTGCCTTGGCATGGCCGTTTTTTTCGCAAGAGTTTCACGCATTTGCACGCTCGGGTTCCGGGCAATACCCGCCATACCGCTGCCGCCCATCTCGATGCCTTGCGACGCCTAGGCATTTACCCGGGAACTGATGAGCAGCGTTTGGTTCTTGAACCCGGGACGTCTGCCCAGGACCGCATTCGTGCCATGCTTTCCGAATATGGGCTGTCTGGCCGTGATTTCACGGTGGTTCATCCGGGGTCGCGCTGGTTTTTCAAATGTTGGCCTGCAGAGCGGATGGCTGACCTGATTAACCGACTGCCCGAGTCTTGTGGGGCGGTCATACTCACTGGTGCACCATCGACAGAAGAAAAAAACATGGCAACCGAGATATTGTCGAAGGTAAATAGACCGGTGCTGGATCTGGTCGGAAAACTGAGCCTCAAGGAGCTTGCAGCGCTGATCGGTGAGGCCAGGCTGTTTGTAGGTGTCGACTCTGTTCCGATGCATATGGCGGCTGCCATGCAGACGCCTTCGGTAGCTCTGTTTGGGCCTACGCTCGATAAGGTGTGGGGGCCTTGGATGTCCCCGCATAAGCTCGTGATGCTCGACATGCCTTGCCGTCCTTGCGATCGCAGAGGTTGTGGAGGAGGGGAGCGCAGCGATTGCATCGAGCAGATTCCGGTCGAACAGGTGCTCGGCGCGGTCCATGAATTGATGGAAGAGACGGCATGACCCGATTGGCGATCGTCAGGCAGAAGTACAATCCGGCCGGTGGTGCCGAGCGTTTTGTCAGCCGCGCGCTCGACGCGCTGGCCCGCGAGGGGTCGCTCGAGGTCAGTCTGATTGCGAGGCATTGGGAACAGATAACGGGTGTGCATGCGCTGAAGGCTGACCCCTGGTATCTGGGAAGCTTGTGGCGGGATGCCGGCTTTGCCCGGGCGGCGCGGACGTTGTGGCAGCGGGAAGGATTTGAGCTGGTGCAGTCGCACGAACGCATCCCCGGTTGCCAGATTTTCCGTGCTGGTGACGGCGTGCACGCACGCTGGCTCGATTTGCGGCGCAGGACCATGGGCTGGGCGGGACGGCTACGTCTGGCGATCAACCCCTATCACCACTATGTGCGCAATGCCGAGCGGCGGATGTTCCTCGACCCGGCCTTGCGTCTGGTGATCTGTAACTCGCGGATGGTAATGCACGAAATCCAGCAAGACTTCGGCCTCTCCGATGACAAGGTTGCGGTGATCTACAACGGCGTCGATACCGAGGCGTTCCACCCCCGTCTGCGGGTGCTACACCGCGAGCCGATGCGCGAGCGCTGGCAGGTTCCTGCTGATGCGCCAGTGCTGCTGTACGTGGGCTCCGGTTTCGAGCGCAAGGGTGTCGAGCGTGCCCTGCGCGCGGTTGTTGGCCAAGAGCGGGTGCATCTGGTGGTGGTCGGCGGCGACAAACACCTGAACCGTTACCAGACGCTGGCCAGCAGGCTGGGTATTGAGGCCAGGGTACGCTTTACCGGCCCCCAGCATGATGTGAAGCCGTTCTACGGGATGGCTGACGCTTTCATCCTGCCGACCTTGTACGACCCTTTCCCCAATGTCTGTGTCGAGGCGCTGGCCTGCGGGCTGCCCTTGCTGACCACCCGTCAATGCGGTGCAGCGGAATTCGTGCGAGAAGGGGAGAATGGCTGGGTGGTCGACGCACTCGACCAGCCTGCACTGCAGCAGGCGGTGTCGTCGTGGTTGGCGCTGCGTGGGCAGTGGTCCGCGCTGTCGGCTGCGGCAAGGGAGGCTGCCGAGCCGCTGACACTGGACGCGATGGCCGAGACGCTGCTCGCCTGTTATCGCCGTTTGCTGGCCGCAGCCTAGCAGCGCGTGACGGGTCCGGGGCGGACAGGGTGTCGCTCAGTCCGTTCCCTGTTTATAATCCTGTGTTTTTTCAGGGAATTCAGGCATGTCTGCCTCGTCGTTCAAGGAGAGCCTCGCCCTGTACCGCAGGGTGATGCGCTACCTGCTGCCGCATTGGAAGATCTTCACCGTGTCGACGCTGGCGATGGTCGTTGCGGCGGCGACCGAGCCGGCCTTTGCCAGCCTGATGAAGCCTTTGATCGACGGCGGGTTTGTCGAAAAAAGCCGCGAGGCCATCATCTGGACGCCGTTGGCAATTGTCGGATTGTTTGTGGTGCGGGGTGTTGCGACCTATGTCAACGAGTACGCCTCCGCGTGGTTGACGGGGCAACTGGTCGAGCGCTTGCGTACAGAAATGTTCGAGCGCATGCAGACGCTGCCGATGGCCTATTTCGACGCTCATCCGTCCGGCAATACCCTATCGCGTATCGTCAGCGAAACCACCCAGGTCAGCGACGCAGGCTTCAACGTGATCACCGTCACTGTCAAGGACGGCCTGACTATCGTCGGCCTGCTTGGCCTGCTGCTCTACACCGACTGGCGCCTGGCACTGATCTGCTTTGCCGTAATGCCGGTGGTTGCCGTGTGCGTGCGCTACGTCAGCAGCAAACTGCGCAAGCTGTCGCGCAAGAACCGGCAGGACCAGGCGCAGATGACGCAGATCGTGTCCGAGGTGATCGCCTGCCAGAGTGACGTGCGCGTTTATCAAGGTGAAGCGCAGGAAATGCATCGCTTCGGCAAGTCGGCCGAAGCGATGCGCCGTAACCAGATCAAACGCAGGGCGACCAACGCCGCGAGTACCGGAATCACCCAGTTGCTGATCGCGGTAGCGCTCGCGGTGATCCTCTATTTCGCCGGTGTGCTGGCGCAGACCGCCAACTTCTCGGCCGGCGACTTCATGTCGTTCCTGACCGCGATGTTGATGCTGTTCGCGCCGCTCAAGCGGATCACCGGCATCTCGCAGAACATGCAGCGAGGTCTGGCAGCAGCCGAAAGCGTGTTCGAGTTCCTTGACCAGACGCCAGAGAGGGACACTGGCAGCCATGTGTTGCAAGAAACGCGCGGTGAACTGACTTTACGCGACGTTTCCTTCTTCTACCCGGGTGCGGAGCATCCTGCGCTGGATGGGATTTCATTGGAGATCCGCGCGGGAGAGACGCTCGCCTTGGTTGGGGCAAGTGGCAGTGGCAAGACGACACTGGCTAGTTTGCTGGCGCGTTTCCACGAGCCGACCGCAGGCGAGATCCTGCTCGATGGTCGCCCGCTACGGGAGTACACGCTGGCCAGCCTGCGTAGCCAGATCGCATTGGTTAGCCAGAACGTCGCGCTGTTCGACGATACCATCGCCGCGAATATTGCGTATGGCCGTACCGATGTGAGCCAGCAGCAATTGGTCGAGGCTGCGCGCGCCGCCAACGCGCTCGAATTTATCGAGGCACTGCCGGACGGTTTTGCAACCGTGATCGGCGAGGATGGCTCGCGTCTTTCCGGTGGCCAGCGTCAACGCTTGGCGATCGCCCGCGCCATCCTGAAAAATGCACCGATCCTGATCCTCGACGAGGCGACCAGCGCGCTCGATACCCAGTCCGAGAGGTTGGTTCAGTCCGCCTTGGAAAACCTGATGCGTGGGCGTACGACGGTAGTGATTGCGCATCGCTTGTCTACCATCGAGCGGGCGGACCGGATTGTCGTGATGGAGCGAGGCAGGATGGTTGAGTCAGGGGCACATCTGGATCTTATGGCTCGAGGTGGGATTTATGCCCATTTGCAGAAGCATTCGACGCTGCCCTCTGTCGATTGATAATCGTTTTATAAAAGGTGTGCTGTGCGTAAGTCTTGGCTTTTGTTCTGTTTTCTGTGGTTGGCATGTTCTTTATTTTTTTTCTTGTATTGGCTTGACAAGAATTTTGGCGAGGTAACGTTCAATCAGCTTGTTTTTCACATGCAGATGGAGTCGGCAGGGATGGTTGATGTCGACCCTAAGTTGATACGAAGTTTCATTCGTGGTGTGGTTTTTTGGCCATTCGTGTTGGCGGCTATCCTTTGTGTAATGGTTTGTCGTTTTGATGTGTATAAGCGTTTCCGCCTGATTTTTAGTTGGCGCGGTGCGGTTGGTGTATGTGTTGTGTGGGGACTGGCTTTTTCTCACCAATTCGGTGTTGCAGCGCATTTTAGACAGCCTGGCCAGGAAGATTTTTTCTCGAAAAACTATATTAATCCTAAATCAGTCTCCGTTGATTTAAGCAATGGACGTAGTCTTTTGCTTGTGTACGTTGAGAGTTTGGAACGTGCCTATTCGGATAAGAGTATATTCGGGAAGGATCTACTTGCTCCATTGTCTGTAGAGCGGCGCAATGGACTTGCTTTTGAGCAATTTGAGCAAATGCCGGGGGCTAGTTGGACGATTGCTTCCGTCGTATCCAGTCAGTGTGGAATTCCGCTTAAGTCAGTAATGGTGTTTGGCGGAAACAAGCAAGGCCAGAATTTGGCAAGTTATCTGCCAGGAGCCATGTGTCTGGGCGATGTTTTGAAGCAAAATGGTTATAAAAACGTATTCATGAACGGGGCTGACTTATCTTTTTCCGGGATGGGGGTTTTTATGGCAACGCATGGATATGACGAGATGTACGGGCGACAGGAATGGCTGAAAAAAGGCTATCCGAGAGAGCAGATGAATGGTTGGGGTTTGTACGATGGAGACTTGTTCAATGAGTCTAGGATTGCCTTGGATCGGCTGATGGCAGAGAGAGAGCCGTTCAATCTTACAGTGTTGACAATTGACGCTCATGGGCCAGAGGGTTTTTTGTCTGAATCCTGTCAGAAGCGGGGCTTTGTTGGCGGTTTTGAGTCGGTGCTCGAATGTTCGGTACATGATCTTGCTTCGTTGCTGGATTATGTTGAAGCAAAAGGATGAAGTGACCGTTTGAGTGTTGTGGTGGTTGGCGATCATCTGGCTATGAAGAATCCGGTCTCCGAAAAACTGGAAAAATCAAAAAATCGTAGTGTGTTTAATGCTTTTTACTATCCGGGTTTACGATCTTCTCGCTCGGTGATTAATAGTTTTGATATGTATCCGACTGTGCTGGCTTCCATGGGGGGGAGAGTTGATGGCGGTCGTCTTGGGCTGGGTTATGCAGCAGTTGGGTTAGATGCAGTCAATCCAGATCCTGAATGGCTGGATGGCCTGCGCAGGAATTCCCTAAACGATAGCCCTGTGTATGATGCGCTGTGGTTCTCCGCGCATTGATGCGCTCGTTGAGACTGAGCGTTATGGATCTCATGGGATTGAGTTCGTGATTTGATTTGCTGCCATATTTTAGATTTTTTGAGTGATTTCATGGGTCGAAAAGAAAATAGGCTCGGCGCTGACGGCTTAAGGTTGTTGTCTGCGCTGGAGTGTATAAAAAGGCAGGGTAGACCCGCTTTGGTTTGCATCGCTGGCGCCAGTGGGAGCGGAAAGTCTTTCCTGGGTAAGTATATTCGGAAAGGAGGTCTGCCTGGACTTCCCATGCGTCAGGTGGCTGTCATTGATGATGGGGTGATGACGAGGAACCTGTTTTGGGGCTTTTTGCGGCCAAAGGTCAAGTTTCCGTACAAAGGGATTCAGGATGACCTTTCGCCTTTTTTGCCTTTCATTTCAAGTTCGGTACGGTTTATTTTCTTTGTTTGCTCTACCCCGCTTGATAGAATCAGTCATTGTGATTTGTTGATTGTTCTGCATTGTGAGGATGATGTGCGAAGAAGTCGCCTGCTGTCTAGAGAAGGGGGGCGTGCAGTAGAACGCTTGCAGCGGGAAAGCAAACTTGATGCAGTTGTTTATCCGAGTTGTTTGAATCGGGTGGATGTGAATAGTACGGATCTTTTTGAGGTTAAGTAATGAAAGTAATAAATATAAACCGAAATATTCGCTATCTGCTGATTGGATTGCTATGTCTATATCCTGTGGTAGGCGCCAGGGTTTTTCCGTTAGGCGATGGTGGTCGTTATCTGTCGGTGCTGGCAGCACCTGTTAGCGTGTTGTTAATCGGTTACGCCATCTCGACTAGACAATTTTCTTTGCGCGATGGATGGTCGGAGGGGGGTAAGTGGTTGCTGCCCTTGCTGCCTTTTACGTTTGCTTTTTGGGTTTCGACGCTTATTCACCCCGGAACGGAAATGCATGGCGAGACATTTAGCCGCATCATCTATGGGGCCTTATTGTTTATCGCTGCGCGCTTGCTGGGTGTGCGTGTTCATCACTTGTTATGGGCAGGTTTTTTTGCTGGGTTGGTTTACTTTGTCATTGCTATTCATGATGTATTTATGCTCTCGCCTGAGAGGATGAGCTCTGGTTATAAAGTTTACCTGGGCGAAGATGGGGCGATTCGTGCCGGAGGTGGAAGCAATCCTATTCATTTTGGGCAGGTAACATTTTTCCTATTTGGTATGTTGGTATTGGGTGTTTTTTCAGGTGCTGCAAAGCATGATGTCAAGGTTGCATCACTTTGGTTGTTATCTATTGCCTTATTGGTGGTGGCTACGTTGCTGACACTGTCGCGTGGTCCGTTGTTAGCTATTGTGCCGCTGGTGTTGCTGGTTTTTTATATTGCAGACCAGTCGTTAAAGAAATGGATTGCGGTCTTGTCTTTCAGTGGCGTAGTCTTGGCCGGAATAGCGCTGGTTGCCTATCCTGATGCCTTGGCAAGAATTATGCTGGCTTGGACGGAAGTGCACCGTTACTTTACCGAGCCTAGCTTTACGTTCTCCTCCGTCGGCGCTCGACTGGAGATGTGGAGGATCGCACTGCTTGCATGGTCTAAAAACCCATTGTTTGGAATGGGGTTTGTATCCTACTCGCAATTGCAGGCGGATATGCCATTAATTGGGGTTATTGACCCTGTTGTCGCTAGTCATGTTCATTTTCATAATGACTATATGCAAAGTGTTGTACAGGGGGGGGCTTTTCTGTTGTCTGGGTTGGTTGCGTCCCAGCTGCTGATTGCTGTTTTGCATCGGAAAAATGTTTACATCTTGTTTTTGGTTTTTTCTTGGGTTTTCTTTTCGTTTGTTGATCTGTTGTTTTTCAAAAAAAGCATGTTGACGATGTTTGTTTCGGTCTATGCGCTATTTGCAGCGGCGGAGATCAATGATGAGTAAGTCTGGCTTCCTGTTTTATCTGGACGGTTTGGGTGCGGGTGGGATATCCAAGGTTTATATTTCGCTTGCCGAGGTTTTGCTGCAACGGGGTGTGCCGGTTGGATTTATTATTGCCGAAAATAGGGTTGAATTGTCTTTCCCTTTAGGTGCTTGGTTTCGGATAAACAAGGACGGCCATTCTGGCCGGGTTGGGAAATCTCATAAATACATTGGGGATTCATTGCGATTTCTTGAGGTGGCTATTGCTGAGTTTGAATCTGTATTTGGTTCGGCTATTGTTTTGGTGGCCGGAGATCGAGTTCCATTGGTTGCATGCAATGCCAAGCATGCTCACATATTAAACAGCGTGCACGCATCTAAGCTTGGGGTGCAGAAATGTCCAGGGTTGTTGGGGCGTTTCCGGCAGTGTTTACGAATATTGCGACGTACGTCAGGGATTCAGCATGTGCTGAATGGAAGGCCGTTGCATTGCGTATCAGGAGGTCTGAGCTTGGAGTTGACGGGCTCGTTTGGTGTGAGGCCAGAGAAGTTGGTTGTTATATATAACCCATTTGATATCCTTGCTATAAGAAAGCAGGCATGTATTCCAACGCCGGAATCCATTGCTCAGGAAAAACCTTTTATTGTTGGTGTCGGGCGTTTTATAAGATCTAAGCATTTTGAACGTCTCATTGATGCATTTTCGCGTTGTAAGTTTGATGGTGATTTGATTCTGATCGGGCAAGGTGAAGATGAAGGGTTTTTGCGAAAGGAGATTGCCAGGCTCGGCTTGCAGTCGCGAGTCAAAATAGTTCATTTTCATGAAAATCATCATGCCCTTGTTTCTAAAGCTAAGTTGTTGGTGTCAACTTCAAGTGCTGAGGGCTTTGGCAATGTGATAGTAGAAAGCTTGATTGTAGGTGTGCCTGTGCTCAGTCTTGATTGCCCTCATGGTCCACGTGAAATTATTGAGCCGCTTTGTCCTGAAGCTGTCGTACCAATGAATCAGATGGCTCGTTTGCCGGACTTGATTGACAGGTTTGTCGATTCTCCTTATGTCATTCGAGATGATTGTTTGCGCCGATTCGATGCCGAGCATATTGCAGATCAGTACATTGAATTGGCTGAGAAAATTCACTTGATGCATGGTGAAGAAATAAATGGTTAATGGTGCCGTGATGCATAAAATAAGTGGACTGGTAATCAGCTTCAATGAAGAGCACAACATCGTTGATTGCCTGCGGTCGCTCAAGCAGGTGTGTGACGACGTGGTGGTCGTTGACTCGTGCAGTACCGACCGGACAGTTGAACTGGCTAGGGCCGAGGGCGCGACGGTACTGATCCAGCCTTTCCTCGGCGACGGCCCGCAGCGGATTCATGGCTTGCCGCATTGCCGACACGACTGGGTCGTCAACCTGGATGCCGACGAACGCTTGGAGCCGGACTTGGTTGATTGGTTGCGTCGGACGGATCTTGATGTGCTGGCTTGTGACGTGGTCGATAGCCGGCGACGCAACTACATCGGCGAGCGTACGACCCGGTTTGGTGGCCAGTATCCGGATTATGTGTCGCGGATATTCAACCGGACTCGGGCAGCGTTCAGCCCCGTCGTCGCGCATACCCGCGTTACTGGTTCTAGGCATATCCGGATCCCTTGCCATATCACGCACTATTCATACCGGGACTACGCGGACTTGTTTGCGCGGCAGGTCAAGTACGCCAAGTGGATGGCGGATAACCTTGCCGAGCGAGGCAAGCCGGTTTCTCCGCTGAGCGCGCCGCTACACGGTTTCTGGTCATTTTTCCGGCATTACGTGGTGAAGCTTGGCTTTCTGGCCGGCCAGGACGGTCTGGCAATTGCCTTGGGCAAGGGCGTAGGCTCTTACCTGAAATACGCGCATGCGGCAGAACAGATCAAGCGCAAGGCAAGGCAGAAATGAGTCGCGGAGTCATGCAGTCGCTCAGTCTTAAGCTACCGGCCAAGCTAGTCTGGCGCAACGGTTGGGGCTGGCTACTGTTCAGCCTGTTTCTGGCCTACGCCTTTGTGTTGATGTATTACCCGTTTGCGGAAATCCAGACCAAGCGACTGAGCTGGGTCGTGGTCAACGCGCTGACGTTCTTTCTGCTAGCTCGGTTGCCGGGAATGGGCAGGATGCTCGGCGCGCTGTTGATCGGGTTGTTGTTCTCGATCAATTTGTCTTTTATCTGGTTCTACGGCAGCAGGCTGACGGGGGGAGCGATTGCTTCCGCGTTCGAGACTAACCCCCATGAGGCGCTAGGTTTTATCGAGCATGTAGGTGTATTGCCGTTTGCCTTGTTCGCCGCGATTTCGGCTTTGATCTACTGGCTAGCAGGAAAGGTACAGCCTGTCGGGCGCAAGGGCGGTTCTCTGCTGCTGTTCATCGTCCTTTTCCCGCTACTGAATTTGCTGCTGCCCGCCGCCTTTGGCGCAGGCGGACGCGAAGCGTACGAATTCAAGATCAACCCGGTGTCTACCCTGAGTAGGGCGTATTTGCGGATGCAGTTGCTGACCGATGCGATGGCGGTTGCCAGCTATCGCCATGAGATGTCCAAGCTGATGGAGGAGTCCACTCGGCCGCGCAGCCTGTTGCCGGGCACCCATTTTGAGCGCGATGCGCAGGGGCGTCCGGACACCATCGTGCTTGTGATTGGCGAGAGTGCGGCAAAGGGGCACTACGGGCTGTACGGTTATCGCGCGGGTGCGGACCGTGCCATGCAGGACCTGGCTAGCCAGCATGGGCATGCGCTCGTTGTCGATAAGGCCGTTGCGCCCGCTCCCATTACCCGTGAATCGTTGGTGCGCGTGCTTTCTTTCGCTTCTGCCCGTGACGACCAGCCTTTCGTGCGTAACCTCAACCTCGTCGAAATGGCACGGCAAGCCGGTTACCAGACTGTCTGGCTTTCTAATCAGTCCGAGGTAGGGCGGCACGATACCAGCGTAGGCGTGATGGCCAATACCGCCGACCAGGTCTACTTCAACCGGGGTGGCGGGCTGGATATCCGGCTGTTGGATAGATTTCGTCAGGTGTTGAGGCCCGGCACACGCCAGTTGATTGTCTTGCACCTGCAGGGCAGCCACCTTGCGTACGCTCGGCAGCATGACAATGCCGACTGGGAGTCTGCAGCAAGCTCCACAGCCGAGGTGCGCCACTACGATGCGACGGTGGCGCATACTGACCGCGTGCTGGCGGGTATTGTTCATGTGCTGCCGAGGCAGACGTCCTTGATGCTGTATGTCCCCGATCATGGCGAGATCGTGAACAAGGGGCACGGTTTTCTTGCCCCTGACGCGCGCCAGTACGATATCCCAATGCTGGTCTGGGGAGGTGAGTCTCATGTCGCATCCATTGCGAATGCGCTGAAGGCCTTCCGGGAGCCTTCCGGTGTCTATTTCAACACGGTGAATCTTCCCTTCGTGTTGTCCGAGACGATGGGTTACCGGTTTTCTGCTGCTGTTGTGCAGCAGGCAAGAAATGACGCGGCCTACCTGTTCAATGTGGATGGCCAGGTGTTGCCGCTATCCGCGCTCGAACGGTGAGGTTGGCAAAAAAGAAATGAATTGAGGATTGAAGTATGAAGATTACCGTCATTGGTTCCGGCTATGTCGGGCTGGTTACCGGCACCTGTCTGGCCGAAATGGGCAACCATGTGCTGTGTCTGGACGTCGACCCAGCCAAGATCGAGTTGCTGCAGCAAGGGGGCATCCCGATCTACGAGCCGGGGCTGGACGAGATGGTCAGGCGCAACGCCGCGGCAGGGCGCCTGTCATTCACGACCGACGTCGCCGAATCGGTGGCTTTCGGCGAGATCCAGTTCATCGCGGTCGGCACGCCGCCTGACGAGGACGGCTCTGCAGACTTGCAGTATGTATTGGCGGCTGCGCGCAATATCGCGCGCCATATGGACGGCTACCGGGTGGTGGTCGACAAGTCGACGGTGCCGGTAGGGACGGCGGACAAGGTCAAGGCGGCTATGCAGGAGGTGTTAGCCGAGCGCGGCGCGGCCTTGCCGTTCAGCGTGGTGTCGAACCCGGAGTTCCTGAAGGAAGGCGCGGCGATCGAGGACTTCATGAAGCCCGACCGCATCATCGTCGGGGCCGAGGACGAGCAGGCCATCGCGACGATGCGCCGCCTGTACGCGCCGTTCCAGCGCAACCACGAGCGCATCCTGTGCATGGACGTGCGTAGTGCGGAACTGACCAAATACGCGGCGAACGCGATGCTGGCGACGCGCATTTCCTTCATGAACGAGTTGGCGAACCTGGCCGAGACGCTGGGTGCGGACATCGAATGGGTGCGCAAAGGCATCGGTGCCGACCCGCGTATCGGCTACCATTTTCTCTATCCGGGGGCGGGCTACGGTGGCTCGTGTTTCCCGAAAGATGTCAAGGCGCTGGCAGCGACCGGCCGCGAACACGGCCATGCGATGCGTGTGCTCAACGCGGTTGAGGCGGCCAACGACGCGCAGAAGTTGCGCCTGGTCGACAAGGTGGTCGCCCGCTTTGGCGAAGATTTGTCGGGGAGGCGTTTCGCATTGTGGGGGCTGGCGTTCAAGCCGAATACCGACGATATGCGCGAAGCGCCGAGCCGGGTCATCGTCGACGAACTGACCCGCCGCGGCGCGGCAGTGGTCGCCTTCGACCCGGTCGCCACCGACGAAGCGAGGCGGGTGATGGGGAGCAACCCCAGGCTCGCGTTTGCCGCCGATATGGACAGTGCGCTGCTCGGAGCGGACGCCTTGCTGATCGTCACCGAGTGGAAGGCGTTCCGGGCGCCGGACTTCGAGCGCATCCGCACCTCGCTCAAGCAGCCGCTGATCTTCGATGGCCGCAACCTGTACGATCCGGCCTGGTTGCGGGGCGAGGGATTCGAGTACCTGGCTATTGGCCGCTGAGTAGAGGAGCAGAGTCATGAAAGTTCTGGTCACCGGTGCCGCCGGCTTTATCGGGCGAGCCATTTGTGAGCGGTTGCTGGAACGCGGCGGGGTCGAGGTGGTCGGTATCGACAACCTGAACGACTACTACGCGGTCGAACTCAAGCATGCCCGCTTAGCCACGTTGCAGGGGCAGACCGGGTTTTCTTTCCGCAGGCTGGACATTGCAGACTGGGCTGCCATGGACGCGTTGTTTGCGGCAGAGGGCTTCGATTATGTGATCCATCTGGCGGCACAGGCCGGTGTGCGCTATTCGATCCAGAACCCGCATGCCTATGCCGAGAGCAATCTGACCGGCTTTACCAATGTGCTGGAAGCGTGCCGTCGCTATCCGGTCAGTCATCTGGTGTTTGCCAGCTCGAGCAGCGTTTACGGGCGCAACGCCAAGGTACCGTTCAGCGAGGATGACCGGGTCGATCTGCCGGTTAGCTTCTACGCTGCGACCAAAAAGTCCAACGAGGTGATGGCCGCCAGTTACGCCCACCTCTACGCACTGCCTGCCACCGGTTTGCGCTTCTTTACCGTATACGGCCCCTGGGGGCGGCCGGACATGGCGCCGTGGCTGTTCACCGACGCCATCCTCGACGGTCGTCCGATCAAGGTGTTCAACCACGGCAAGATGCAGCGTGACTTCACCTATATCGACGACATCGTCGAGGGCGTGCTGCGGGTGATGGAGCATGTGCCGACGGGCGAGTTGCCCTATGCGCTGTTCAATATCGGAAACCACAACCCGGTCGAGCTGATGGCCTTTATCGAGGCCACTGAAGCGGCGTGCGGGCGCGAGGCGGTCAAGGAGTACCTGCCGATGCAGGATGGCGATGTGCCGATCACCTACGCCGATACCACCCGTCTGCGCGAGGCGGTTGGTTTCTCACCGGATACGTCACTGCGGGATGGCATGCAGCGTTTTGTCGACTGGTACCGTAGCTATCATCAGTTCAAGGATTGAGGCTCGCATTTCTCGGCAGCAGGTCTACAGTAAGCGCAGACCGCATCAAGCGGCATCCATCTGGGTGCCGCTTTTTTCATGGAGGGCTAGCTGATGCTGGGGTGGAACCGGGCACATGCGGATGGCTTCAGCCTGCTGGAACTTGTCGTGGTGCTGGCCATCCTCGGCGTCTTGCTGGGCATGGCGTGGCCGGCGCTCTCCGGTTGGCTTGAGCGTCGGCGTCTGCTGGCGGCCGCCGACGCGCTGCAGGATGTACTGAGCGTTACGCAGCAGCAGGCGCTGGCGCATGACACCCGTCTGTATCTTGCCTTCGTACCACTGGCTGCGGATGGTTGGGAGGTCGTGCGCTCCGAGCTGGCTGCGTGCAGCAGTGCCGGCTGCGGCACGCAGGTGTTGGCTGACGACGACTATCCGGGCATCCGTCTCTTCTCGACGACCTTTAGCGGCAACCAGACCGAGTTCGACCCGGTGCGCGGGCTAGCCGACAACGGCAAGGTGGTGCTGGAGAGCCGTGGCGGCTTGCGTGCCGGCGTGATCCTCAGCAGCGTCGGGCGGATCCGCCGTTGCGGCGAGGGCACGCGCGAGGCTTGCTGAGATGCGCAGTGCGGGCGGTTTCTCCCTGATCGAACTGCTGGTCGCCGTGGCGATCGCGCTCACGGTGCTGGGTGCCGCGTCCTTCGTGCTCACGCACCAGTTGGGATATGGCCAGCGGCTGCTGAGCGAGACTCGCCTGCACGCGCAGGCGGGTACGCTGCTCGAGCGCATGACGCGGGACCTGCGGCGTACCGGCTACCGTGAGCATGAGCAGGCCTCGGCCGATTTCGACCTGAGGCTGCCGGCGACAGACTGTGTGCTGTATAGCTATGACCGCTACGCCGACGGCGTGGCGTCGGCCAACGAACGTTTCGGCTTCAAGTGGCAACGTGTCGACGGTGTAGGAGTGCTCAGGATGCGCAAGAGCGGCGCAGGGCTAACTGATTGCGCGGAGGGCAGCTGGGAGACGCTGTCGGACCCGGCATCGATCGAGGTCACTTCTCTCGAGTTTGTCGCGCTGGATCAAGCCTGTTACGACGCGGCGAGCGCAGCCAGGCGCCCGTGTCCGCAGCATGCCGGCGCCGGTGAGCGTCTGCTGGTTCGGCGCGAGCTCGAGGTCAGGCTGCGGGCACAGGACAGGGCGCGAACCCTGCCGCCGGTTGCCCTGGCGGCGCGCGTGGCGCTGCCCGTTGCTCCGCTGCTGCCGGAGTAGGCGATGCGCAGCGCTCAACGCGGGCTGGCCCTGCTCTTCGTGGTGATGATGTTGCTGGTGCTGGGGCTGCTCAGTGTCCACCTGCTGTCGGCCGTGGAGGCCTACCGGCGGCAGGTCGCGCTGCAGGTGCAAGCGAGGCAAGTCGAGGAGGCCGCCCGAGCCGGCCTGTTGCACGGTGTCGCGCGATATCTCGCGCGTGGCGCGGACGCCGACGGCAACGGGATGGCCGACGCACCATGGCGTGGCGAACTGGGTGCTTACCGTTGGCAGGTGGGGTATTGCGCGGCCGCGCAGGTCAGCCCCGCCTGCGTAGCGCCTGGTATGGCAGAGCCGCTTCGCCTGCTTGCGCAGGCGACATCGGCGGACGGGCAGATCAGGCGGGTGGTGACGGTGCGGCTGTCCAGCGGGCCGCTGTTGCCCCGGGTGCCGGTGGCCGCGATCGTGGTCGAGCGCAGCGCCGCTTTGCCGCAAGGCGGCCCGTTGGAGACGGTCGCCGACTTTGAAACCGCCCTGCGCGCGGTGAGCGGTCGCACGTTGTCCGGCTGGCTGGCGCTGGACGCTGGCGAGGGTGTGTTTGACGAGGATGGGCAGGCATTGCTGTTGCGGGCATACCCGCCCTCTGCCGATGGTGCGGCGACGCCCGTCGCGGCGGCGGATGCCGGTTCGGCTGCCGCACCGGTGTTACTGGTGTCCGGGCAGACGCTGGCGGTCCCGGCCGGGGTGACGGTTTACGGACTGCTGGTCGCGCCGCGCATCGAGCTGGCCGCCGGCAGCCGGCTGGTCGGGGCGTTGCTGGCGCAGACGCTGGTGGCCGACGCGCAGGCGCGGGTCGACCATGCGCCGCTGCTGCTGGCGTCCCTCGCCGGCCGGCGCTTGCGCCACGTCGTGCCGCATAGCTGGCGCAACTGGCAGGGCTAACCATGCTGAGGCGTCCGGCAGCGGGGTTCAGTCTGCTCGAGGTGCTGGTCGCGCTCGCCTTGCTGGTGCTGGCTGCCTTGCTCGGCGAGCAGTTGCTGTGGATAGGCAGCCAGAGTCTGGGCGACGCGCGGCAGCGTTCTCTGGCCTTGCAATTGGCAGAGCTAGAACTGGAGCGTTTGCGCGGGGAGTACGGCATCGCCCAGGTCCCCTGCCGGGAAGCGGGCGTGGCGCAGGGCTCGCGCGACGAGCGCATCAAGAATACGGACTACCGGGTCGGCTGGCAGGTGGATAGCCGCTGCTCGCCCGTGCGCTTCCAGCTGACGGTCACGGTTGGCTGGCAGGGCGCGAGCGCACGACAAAGCCTGCGTCTCTTCGCGGAAAGCGGCGACGCGGGCTGGCGGTAAGGCAGGTGCTTACTGGTAGAGCGGGTTGTGCGGGTCGATCGCCTGGCCGTTCTTGCGCACGGTGTTCCACACCGGGTAGGTGTGCAGTTCTTCGCGCAGTTGTTTGGCCAGTTGCGAGTAGCCGTCGGCGTTGCGTTGCAGCGAGTAGGCGCGCAGCAGCGCGATCTTGGCGGCGGTGTTGCCGGCGTCGCGCTTGAGCGCGTCGCGCAGCACCAGTACCGCGTCGTCGAGCCTGCCGTAGTGCAGGAACACCTCGGCTTCGCCGACAGGATCGATGCCGCGTTTGTGCGGGGGAACGAAATTCAACTGACGCCACAGCTTGCGCGCCGTATTGGCACTGGCCTGTCCGGCAAGACTCGCGATCGCACTGAACATGACACCCCCCGAATGTGGTAGCGGGGAAAAGATTACCAGCGTCCGGCGGGTGGCTCAATCGAAAAGCTACACTTTCAACGAGTGTTGTATAAATTTCCCGGAAAGTATGCTGTTTACAATATCAGTGGGCGCATTCGCCACAACAGCGTCGCCGATACGCTTCAATAAAACATAGCGAACACTACCATTCTCTGCCTTTTTGTCGTGAGACATCAAGGACATCCAGCGCTCGGCGCCCAAGTCCGGCGCGCGGGTCGGCAGGCCTGCCGCGGCGAGCAGGGCTTCGACGCGAACGACGTCGTCATTGCTGATCCAGCCAAGCGCGCGCGAGGTGTCGGCGGCGAGCAGCATGCCGGCAGCGACCGCCTCGCCGTGCAGCCACACGCCGAAGCCGAGCCCGGCCTCGATCGCATGGCCGAAGGTATGGCCGAGGTTGAGCAGCGCGCGCACGCCCTGTTCCTTCTCGTCCTGGCCGACAATGTCGGCCTTCATCCGGCAACAGTGCTCGACCGCGTACGCGAGTGCCTGCTTGTCGCGTGCACGCAAGCGGGCCATGTTGTCTTCCAGCCAGCCAAAGAACGCCGCGTCGCCGAGCAGGCCGTACTTGATCACCTCGGCGAGGCCGGCCGACAGTTCGCGGTCGGGCAGGGTGTCGAGCAGGTCCATGTCGGCGACTACCGCGCGCGGCTGGTAGAAGGCGCCGATCATGTTCTTGCCCTGCGGATGGTTGATCGCCGTCTTGCCGCCGACCGACGAGTCGACCTGCGCGAGCAGGGTGGTCGGCACCTGCACGAAAGGGACGCCGCGCTGGTAGCAGGCGGCGGCAAAACCGGTCATGTCGCCAACCACGCCGCCGCCCAGCGCGACGAGCGCGGTCTTGCGCTCGCAACCGGCCGCGAGTAGCGCGTCGAAGATCAAGTTGAGCGTCGGCCAGTCCTTGTAGTCTTCGCCGTCCGGCAGCACGACGGTGAGCGTCTCCACGCCCTCGCGTGCGAGTGCGGCGCGCAGGCGTTCGAGGTAGAGCGGCGCGACCGTCTCGTTGCTGACGATCATCGCCTTCTGCTGCGGCAGCACGCGGGCGATCAGTGCCCCCTGGTCGAGCAGGCCTTGGCCGATATGGATAGGGTAGCGGGTATCCGGCAGGACAAGGTCGAGCGTTCTCATGCTTGGTCGGGCTCCGTGAGCGGCTTGGGGGGCTGGCCTAGGCGTTCTTCCAGCTGGCTGATCAAGAGGTTGACGTTCTGCTGGGTGGTGTCGATTACCAGATCGGCGATCTCGCGGTACAGCGGGTCGCGTTCGGCGAACAGTTGTTCGAGCTTGCCGCGCGGGTCGGCCGTCTGCAGCAGCGGGCGGTTGGTGCAGTGCTGGGTGCGGGTCAGGATGTCGTCGATGCTGGCGCGCAGGTAGATCACCGTGCCGTGCGCGGCGAGCTGGCGGCGGTTCTCCGGGTCAAGCACCGCGCCGCCGCCGGTCGCCAGCACGATGTTCTTGCGCTGGGCCAATTCGGCGATCATCTGCCGCTCGCGTTCGCGAAAACGCGCCTCGCCCTCGATGTCGAAGATGGTCGCGATGCGCACGCCGGTACGCGCCTCGATCTCCTGGTCCGAGTCGAAGAAGGTCTTGCCGTGGCGGCGCGCCAGCGCGCGGCCGACCGTCGTCTTGCCGGCACCCATCAGGCCGACCAGAAAAAAATTGCCTGCCAGTTTCATGGCAGGCATTGTACCGGATGTCATGAGACGGTGTCGCCTCAGCGGACCAGCGCTTCGCTCTCGATGATGCGCGGGGTCAGGAAGACCAGCATCTCGCGACGTTCGCTCTTCTTGCCGTTGCTGCGGAACAGGTGGCCGAGCACCGGGATGTCGCCCAACAGTGGTACCTTGGTGACGGTGTCGCTCTGGTCCTGCACGTAGATGCCGCCGATCACCACGGTGCCGCCGTTCTCGATGCGTACCTGCGTCTTCACCTCGCGCTTGTCGATCGCGGGTTCGCTCAGGTTGTCGAGGAACTTCGGCGCGTCCTTGTTGATCTGGATGTCGAGGATCAGCTCTTCTTCCGGCGTGATCTGCGGCGTGACCTCGAGCACCAGCGCGGCTTCCTTGAATTCGGTTTCGGTGCCGTTGTCGCTGACCGTCTTGTACGGGATCTCGGTGCCTTCCTTGATGATCGCCTTGGTGCGGTCGGCGGTCAGCACGCGCGGGCTGGAGATGATCTTCGAGTTGCCCTGCTGCTGCGATGCCTGCAGCTCTAAGCCGATGATCGAGCTCGCGCCCTTGTAGATCACGCCGAGGCTGCCGGTGGCGCCGGTGATCGGCAGGTTGACGTTGGGCGGCGTCGGCAGGGTGGTGGCGCCCCCGCCGGGCGGGGTGATGTTGCCCGGGCCGATGCCGGAGCCGACCGAGGTGTCGCCGCCGACCTTGGCGAAGCCCAGCTTGACGCCGAGGTCGCGCTGGAAGGTGTCGCGCGCCTCGACGATGCGCGCCTCGATCAGTACCTGCTTGGACGGCTTGTCGATGATGCGCAGCACGTCGCGGATCTCCGAGAGCACCTGCGGCTTGTCGCGCACGATCAGCTGGTTGGTCTTGGCGTCCGCGTACGCCGACGCGGCCTGCGCGCCCGGGCTGGTCGCCTGCGGCTTGTCCTTGTCGCCACCGCCGATCTGCACCAGGCCGCGCACCGCGGCCATCACGTCCTCGACCGAGCGGTACTTGATCTTGAAGATCTCGGTGACCAGCGGATCCTGCAGCGTGGTTGCCGCGCGCACTTCGGCCGCCTGCTTGGCCATCTCGATCATTTCCGCCTGCGGGGCGACACGGATCACGTTGCCGACCTGACGCTTGGCGAGGCCTTTTTGCTGCAGCACGAGTTCGAGCGCCTGATCCCACGGCACGTTCTTCAGCACCAGGGTCACGTTGCCGCTGACCGAGTCGCCGGTGACCAGGTTGAAGCCGGCGAACTCGGCCAGCGTCTGCAGCACGACGCGCACGTCGACGTTCTGGAAGTTCAGCGACAGCTTGTCGCCCTTGTAGGCGGGCTTGTCCTGCGCGGCGAGCGCGGCGTTCGCCTGCTCGCGGCTGAGCTTGCGCACCTCGACGACCAGCTGGCGGTCGGTCTGGTACGAGGAGTAGTCCCACTCGCCGTTGTTCTGCAGCACGATGCGGCTGCCTTTGCCGGCGGCGGCCGCGTCGACGCGCTGCACAGGCGTCGCGAAGTCGGTGACGTCCAGGTTGCGCGCGAGGCGGGCCGGCAGCGGCGCGCCGACGCTGACCGTCAGCGCGCGGCCGTTGCGGTTGATGTCGGTGCTGGCGCCGGCGGGCAGGTCGACGACGAGCTTGCCCGCGCCGTCGGCGCCGCGGCGGAAGTCGATCTGGCCCACCTCGTAGCCGCCGGCCGCGCGGGTGTTCAGCGGGGCGATGGTCGGTGCCGGCAGGGGCGCTGCCGCAGGGGCGGGCGCGGTGACGCTCGCCGGCGCCTGCGCGCCGCCCAGACTGACCAGCACGCGGTTGCCGTCGGTGCGGGTGCGGTAGGGCGCGGCCTGAGTCAGCGCGAGGACCACGCGGCTGCGGCCGCCGGCCTCGACGACGGTGGCGCCGGAGAGCAGCGGGCCGGGCAGCGGCTGGCTTTGCTTGAGGGTGCTCGCGGTGCCCGCGAAGTCGAAGGCGATGCGCGGCGGGTTGCTCAGCGCGAAGCTCTGCGGCAGGGCGGCCGGGCCGGTCAGGGTGATCGCCAGTTCCTGGGCGCCGCCCTGGTTGCGCAGCACCTCGATGCTGGTGATGGTGTTGCCGGCCGCCCACAAGAGTTGCGAGGCGCCCAACAGGGCCAGCGAGCCGGCCAGGGTCGTCAGTTGCGTGCTTTTCATTTGGTTTGCCCTTGTCCTTGTTCCTGGGTCAGCAGCAGTTCCGTATCGCGGCGGACCCACTCGCCGTTGGCGTCCTCGACGGTCTCGCTCAGGCGCAGCGCGTCCGGCGTGATGGCGGTGACGCGGCCGAAGTTGCTGCCGATAAAGCTGCCGGCGCGGACCGTGTAGACGACGCCGTCGGGCGCCTGGATCAGCGCGTGGCGGACGCCCTTGATTTGCAGGCTGCCGATCATTTTCAGGCGTTCGAGGTCGTAGTTTTCCAGCGCGTCACGTGGCCGGCTCAGGTCGGGCGCATTGGCGGCGTTGCGCCCGGCCAGCTTGAGGCGGGCCGCGTCGAACGGCGAGGGCAGGCCGTAGGCGGTGAACTCGGCGCTTTGCGCCTGCGGCAGCGCCGGGATCGGCTCGACCTGCCCCTTGATGTCGCGGTCCTGCGCCTGCATCCACTGGTCCAGGTCGTCCGGGCCGGCCGAACAGCCGGTGATCAGGGCGGCGGCCGCCGTGCAGAGGAAGAAGCGGGTGTTCATGGCTTGGCCCCCTGGCTCTGCGCCTGCTGCTGCGCCATCTTCTCTTCGGGCTCCAGCGTGCGGTAGGTCTTGGCGATCGCCTGCATGGTCAGCCGCCCGTCCTTGCCGCCCGGCGTCAGCGTGATGTTGTTAAGCGTGACGATGCGCGGCATCTTCGAGAGGTCGGACACGAAGGTGGCGAGGTCGCTGTAGCTGCCGGTCAGGCGGATCTCGATCGGCAGCTCGGCAAGTTCGGGGCCGGCGACTTCCTGGCCGGGGCGGAACAGTTCGAACTGCAGGCCGCGGCCGACGCCGGCCTGGTTGATCTCGGCGAGCACCGACGCCATTTCCGCCTTGGTCGGCAACTGGCGCAGCAGGCTGCCGTAGCTCTTCTCGATCTCGGCGAGCTGCGCTTGCAGCACTTCGAGGTTGGCGAGCTGGCGGCGCTTGTCGGTGTAGCTGGTTTTCAGCTCCGCCTCGCGCGCCTCGGCGGCGGCGATCTCGTCGCGCTGCGGGCCCAACAGCAGGAACCAGGCGGCGATAAGCAGCGCCGCCACCATCACCGCGAGCAGGCCGAACTGGCGTGCGCGCGGCCAGTCGGGCGCGGTCTTGAGGTCGAGGTTGCGCAATTCTTCGAGCGTCATGGCTTGGCTCCTTGTGCCGGTGCGGTAGGCGTGGCCTGCACGTCACGCGCCTTCAGGCTGACCGTCAGGCTGAACTCGCTGGTGCGCAGGTTGCCCTGCGGCGCAGCCTTGACCTCGATCAGCACCGGGTTGGCGAACACGGCCGAGTTGCCCAGCTGGCTCATGTAGTTGGAGACGCGGGCGCCGGAGAGCGCGTAGCCGCTGATCGCGACGGTGCGCTCGGTCTGCTTGAAGTCCTTCAGGTAGACGCCCTCGGGCAGGTCGCGCACCAGCGCGTCGAACAGCAGCACCGCCTCGACGCGGCCCTCCTGCAGGCGCATCGCCATGTCCTTGCGCGCCAGGAGCGCGGCCTTCTGCGCGCGCAAGTTGTCGACCTTGCCCAGCCGCGCGGTCATCATCGCGATCGCGTCGTCCAGGCGCTGGTTGCGGGCGAGCTGCGTGTCAAGCGTCGAGCCCTGCCACAGGTAGGCGCCGGCGATCAGCGCGCCGGCGAGGCCGAGCGCACCGGCCAGATAAAGCTGGAAGGTCTTGCGGTGCGCCGCTTTTCTCAGTTCGCGGTAGGGGAGCAGGTTGATGCGGATCATCAGTCGAACCTCCTCAGCGCGAGTCCGCTGGCGACCAGCAGCGAGGGTGCGTCGAGCAGCAGCTCGCGCAGCGCGATGCCCGGCGCCTGCGTCATCGAGGTGAACGGGTTGGCGATCATGGTGCTGATCTGCGTGCGCAGCGCGACGGCGTCGTCCAGCCCGGTCAGCATGCTCGAGCCGCCGGCGAGCAGGATGTAGTCGACGCGCAGGTACTGCGACACGCTGACCGTGGTGTAGAAGAACTGCAGCGCGCGCTGGATCTCCTGCGCCAGCGAGTCGACGAAGGGCTGCAGCAGCTCGGACTCGTAGCCTTCCGGCAGCAGCATCGAGCGCTTGCCCTTCTCGGCCTCTTCCTGAGTGAGGCCGTAGCGGCGCTGCACCTCGCGGGTCAGCTGCATGCCGCCGAACGCCTGTTCGCGAAAGTAGAGCTGCTGGCCGTTGCGCACCACCGAGCAGTGGATCTTGGTCGCGCCGATGTCGAACAGTGCGAAGGTCTGGTTGAAGCCCTGGTCGGGCAGCTGCTGCTGCAGCTGCTCGAACGCGGTGAGCATCGCGAATGCCTCGACGTCCATCACCGCGACTTCGAAGCCCGCCATCTCGGCGACCGCGACGCGCTCCTCGACCTTCTCCTTGCGCGACGCGCAAATCAGCACGTCCAAGTCGTCCGCCTGGGTGGCGGACGGCCCCAGCACCTGGAAGTCGAGGTTGACCTCGTCAAGCGGGAAGGGAATGTACTGGCCGGCCTCGCTCTCGACCTGGAATTCGAGGTCGTTGCGGTCCTGCGTCGCTGGGATCAGGATCTTCTTGTAGATCGCCATCGTCGTCGGCAGTGCCAGCGCGACGCGCCGGCTCGGGCTGGCGAGCTTGGCGCGGGCGCGGCGCAGCGTGTCGGCGACGGCGTCCACGTCGTTGATGTTGCCTTCGCTGACCGCGTCGCGCGGCAGCGGCTCGATCACGTAGCGCTCGAGCTGCAGCGTCCTGCCGACGCGGCCGATCTCGACCATCTTCACGGCCGTCGCGCTGATGTCTACGCCGATCAGTCCGTCGGCGCGGGGGGCAAAGCGGCCGAGCAGCCGGCCGATCGCCTGCGGAAATTCCAGTTTTCCACCGGGCATGCGTTGTTTTCAGCCCCCTTGTGACCGCGGGGGTCTGCCTCCCTTGTAATGAATCCGCTAATCGCCGCCGCCGGGAACTTTGCCCTGCCGCTGACGTGAAACCGGTATAATCAGCCTTCGATTTTTATTGCCAAACACCATGTTGCAGAGAATTCTCAAGGTCATCCTCGGCGTCGTGATCGGCGTTTCCACCCTGGCGGCCGGTGTGCTGGCCGTGGCTGTCCTCGTGACCTGGCCGCGGCTGCCCAGCCTCGACGTGCTCACCGACTACCGCCCGAAGGTGCCGTTGCGCGTTTACGCGGCCGGCGGCGAGTTGATCGGGGAATTCGGCGAAGAACGACGCTCTTTCACCAGAATTCACGACATTCCGCCGCTGATGAAGAATGCGTTGCTGTCCGCGGAGGACGAGCGCTTTTACCAGCACGGCGGCGTTGATTATGTCGGCGTTCTTAGGGCGGCCTTGGGAAACATAGTATCTGGATATAGCCGGTCGGGTGCAAGCACGATCACCATGCAGGTTGCTAAAAACTTTTTCCTGTCCAGTGAAAAGACATTTACCCGCAAATTCAACGAAGCGCTGCTCGCTTTCAAGATCGAACACACGCTGAGCAAGGACCAGATCCTCGAGCTTTATCTGAACCAGATTTACCTCGGCCAGCGTGCGTACGGCTTCGCCGCCGCTTCGCAGGCCTATTTCGGCAAGCCGCTGAAAGACCTGAGCATTTCGCAGTACGCGATGCTGGCCGGCCTGCCCAAGGCGCCGTCCTCGTACAACCCTGTGGTCAATCCGCAACGTGCCCGCCTGCGCCAACTATACGTGCTGCGCCGCATGCACGAGTTGGGCTATATCAATACCGCGCAATATGAGGCGGCCAAGCAGGAGCCGCTCGAACTGGCGTCCCCCGGACGCGATACCGGCGTCCCGGCGCAGTTCGTCGCCGAGCTGGTCCGCCAGGCGATGTACGACAAATACAAGGACGCCGCGTATACCGAGGGTTTCCGCGTCTACACCACCATCGACGCGGCCAACCAGCGCTGGGCGTTCGACAGCCTGCGTGCCGGCCTGATGGACTACGACCGCAAGCTCGGCTACCGCGGCCCGGAATCCTTCGTCGACCTGAGCGCGCTGACCGAGGACCGCGACGAGGCGCTCGACGAGGCGCTGTCGTCGATCCGCGACAGTGGCCAGCTCGAGCCGGGCGTCGTGCTTGAGGCGTCACCGTCCGAGGTCAAGGTCTACCTGCGCGGCGGGCGCTTCGCCCGCGTCAAGGGCGAGGGGCTCGCCTTCGCACGGCGCGCCCTCTCCAGCAAGCTGACGCCGGCCCAGCAGATCCGCCCTGGGGCGGTAGTGCGCATCCAGCCCAACCGCAAGGGGCAGTGGGAAATCACGCAGATGCCCGAGGTCGAGGGCGCGTTCGTGTCGATGGACCCGCATAACGGTGCGATCCGCTCGCTGGTCGGCGGCTTCGACTTCAACCGCCGCAGCTTCAACCACGTGACGCAGGCGTGGCGCCAGCCCGGCTCGACCTTCAAGCCCTTCATCTACTCGGCGGGTCTCGACCGCGGCTTCACCGCGTCGACCTTCATCAACGACGCGCCCTTGTCGATCGACCCAGCCAGCATCGGCGGCCAGCGCTGGGAGCCGAAGAACGACGACAACCGCTACGCGGGGATGATCACCATGCGCCGCGCGCTCGCGCTGTCGAAGAACATGGTGTCGATCCGCATCCTGCAGGGCATCGGTACCGACTACGGCCAGCAGTACGCGTCGCGTTTCGGTTTCGCGGCGAAGAACAACCCGGCTTATCTCACGATGGCGCTGGGCGCCGGCATGGTCACTCCGCTGCAGATGGCCGAGGCGTACTCGGTATTCGCTAACGGCGGCTACCGCACCCGCGCCTACTTCATCGACCGCATCGAGGACATCGACGGACGGGTGATCGCGCGCACCTCGCCGCAGGTCGCAGGCCAGGGCGCGCCGCAGGTGATCGACCCGCGCAACGCCTTCATCATGACCAGCATGCTGCGCGACGTGGTCCGTTTCGGCACCGCCAACCGCGCGATGAGCCTCGGCCGTACCGACCTCGCCGGCAAGACCGGCACCACCAACGACTTCCGCGACGCGTGGTTTGCCGGCTACAGCCCGAACCTGGTCGCGGTGACCTGGGTCGGCTACGACCAGCCACGCAGCCTCGGCCGTTACGGCTACGGCGGTACCGCCGCCTTGCCGATCTGGACCAACTACATGGCCAACGCGCTCAAGGGCCAGCCGGAAGTCGACCTGCCGCCGCCGGAAGGCATCGTGGTCAAGCCGGGCGCCGGCCTGCGCGGTGGCGACGAGTACTATCTCGAGGAGTTCCAGCGCACCAACCCCGAACTGCGCCTGAACAACCAGGGCGCGGTACCCGGCGCGGCGCGCACCGAGGAAGAGGGCACGGCGGCACCGGTGCCCGACGCCGCGCAGGACGCGGTCGAGAACGTCAAGGAACTGCTGTTCTAGCGGAAGGTGGCGTCACGCCGCCAAAACAGGAAGGGACGCCGAGGCGTCCCTTTTTTGTTGTCTGCGCCAGGTGGCGTGCTCAGCGTTCGAGCAGTTCCAGCACGCGCTCGGGCGGGCGGCCGATCACCGCCTTGCCAGTGCCCACCGCGATCGGCCGCTCGATCAGGCGCGGGTTGTCGTGCATGGCGGCGATCAGGTGGCGGTCTTCCAGCGTGATGTCGTCCAGGTAGAGTTCCTTGTACTCCTCCTCGTGCTTGCGCATCAGCGCGCGCGGCTCGAGCCCGAGCATGTCGAGCAGGCGGGTCAGTTCTTCGGGGGACGGCGGCGTCTTCAGGTAGTCGATCACCTCGACTTCGGCACCGGCGTCCTGCAGCAGCTGCAAGGCTTCCCTTGATTTGGAGCAACGTGGGTTGTGGTAAAAGCGGATCATGGCCGTCTCCTTGTTTTGGCAACCGCCGGCTGGGCGCTCGCGCGTGGCCGGCAAGCTTAAGGATGCCACCTTCCGGCGCCGCGTGCCACGGACTCAGCCTGCGGCGTCGACCAGCACCGGCTTGAGCACGCGGATCAGCTCGGACGGGGCGAGCCCGACCAGGAAGCCGCGCTTGCCGCCGTTGATCCAGATGCGCGGCAGCTCGGCGATCGACGCCTGCAGGTAGACCGGCATCGGGTGGCGGGTGCCGAACGGGCTGGTGCCGCCGACCTGGTAGCCGCTGTGGCGGTCGGCGGTCTTCGGGTCGCACGGCGTCACCTTCTTCGCGCCGATCTGGCGCGCGAGCAGGCCGGTCGCCACTTCGCGGTCGCCGTGCATCAGCATGATCAGTGGCTGGTGCGCGTCGTCTTCCATGATCAGCGTCTTGATGCACGCGTGCTCGTCTATGCCGAGCTCGCGCGACGACACGCGGGTGCCGCCCTTTTCCTCGTACTTGTACAGGTGGCCGCTGAAGTCGACCTGATGTTCGCGCAACACGCGCACCGCCTGGGTGACCGGCAGTTTGTCCTTCGCCATCGTTGCCCTCCCAAAAGCACAAGGGTAGGCGCTCGCGCGCAGCGGGTAAAGCGCCGACGTGCAGCCTAGCCCGGGTGGGCGGTGTGCTTACGCCGGCTGCCAGGGCCTACCGAGGCTCGCGCCCTGCGCGCCGTGGGCGGCGAGGTCGGCGGCGATCGCCTGGATCGCGCTCCAGCGCGGGCCGCACCAGTCGGGCGCGATCAGCGTCGGCTGCTGCGCGGTCGCCGATACCCGGTGGTAGACCACCTCGGGCGGCGTCGCGCGGATCAGGTCGGCGGCGAGCGCCGCGTAGTCGGCGAGCGCCATCGGCGCGACCTCGCCGCGGCGGTACTGCGCGGCCATCCGGCTGCCGCGCACGATCATCAGTGGGTGCAGTTTCAGCCCCTCGACGCCGATGTCGAGCACGGTCTGAAGTGTCTGGTGGATTTGCGGCACGCTCTCGCCGGGCAGCCCGGCGATCAGGTGGGTGCATACCTGCAGGCCGCGCGCGTGCGCGCGGCGCACCGCATCGCGGTAGTCAGCCAGCGTGTGGCCGCGGCGGATCAGGGTTTGCGTCGCGTCGTGCGCGCTTTGCAGGCCGAGCTCCAGCCACACTTCCAGGCCGGCGTCGCGGTAGCCGGCCATCAAGTCGAGCGCGGCGTCCGGCACACAGTCCGGGCGGGTGCCGACGCACAGGCCGACGATGTCGCTTTGTGTGGCCGCCTCGTCGTACAGCGCCTGCAGCGTCTCGACCTCGGCGTAGGTGCTGGTGTACGCCTGGAAGTAGGCCAGATAACGGCGGGCGCGGTCGGTCTTCGCCTTCTCGCGCGCGATCTGTTCGGTGATGGAGAGGGTGCCCGCGTCGCGGCCGAAGCTGCGCACATTGCAGAAGGTGCAGCCGCCGCGGCCCAGCGTGCCGTCGCGGTTCGGGCAGGTGAAGTCGCCGGAGAGCGACAGCTTGTGCACCCGCTCGCCGAAACGGCGCTTCAGGTGCTGGCCGAAGGTGTGGACGAGGTGGTCGAGTTGCATGGCGGCCGGCAAAAGGCCGCAAGTATAACAGTGTTTGCTGATGCCTCGTGGCGGATCAAGGACTTGCGCACACCTACAGCCGGTGCAGGCCGAAGTAGTAGAGCACGCCGAAGATCGCCGAGCTGATCAGCAGCGCCTGCGCGAGGACCTCGGCCCATTCGCGCAGCGTCTTCTTCTGCCCGCGGTCGAACAGCCAGCGCCACGCCGCCCACAGCAGCAGGCAGAACACGAAGAGCTTGAACAGGCGTCCGAACATGGCAGGAGAAGCCGCAGGGTGAGGTGGCGCATTATCTCTTCGGGTTTTATGCGCGCGCAACCTTATGTCGAGGATATAATTAATCGGCCAATCATTCGTCAAACGAATGTACCGGTGGCGCCCCTGCCGCCGCCGGTACCCGTCCGGGTTTTTTGTAATGACCGATTCTTCATCCTCCGTCGGCCTCGTGCGCGCAGAGCGCGCGGCGTTCGCCACGCCCCTGCCGCTTGCCAGCGGCAGCGTGCTGCCCGCGTACGAGCTGGTGTTCGAGACCTACGGCACGCTCAACGCCGACGCCAGCAACGCCGTGCTGATCTGCCACGCGCTCTCCGGCCACCACCACGTTGCCGGCCGTTACGCCGAAACCGACAAGGCCGCCGGCTGGTGGGACAATATGGTCGGCCCGGGCAAGCCGATCGACACCAACCGTTTCTTCGTGGTCGGCGTCAACAACCTGGGCGGCTGCCACGGCAGCACCGGCCCGTCGTCGGTCAACCCGGACACCGGGCGTCCGTGGGGGTCGACCTTCCCGCTGGTGACGGTCGCCGACTGGGTGTGCGCGCAGGCGCGGCTGGCTGATAGGCTCGGCATCGAGTGCTGGGCGGCGGTGATCGGCGGCAGCCTGGGCGGCATGCAGGCGCTCGAATGGTCGATCCGCTACCCGGACAGGGTGCGCCACGCGCTCTTGATCGCGTCCGCGCCCAAGCTCTCTGCGCAGAACATCGCGTTCAACGACGTCGCCCGCCAGGCGATCCTGACCGACCCTGAGTTCCATGGCGGCGACTTCTACGCGCACGGCGTGCTGCCGCGGCGCGGCCTGCGCCTGGCGCGCATGCTCGGCCACATCACCTATCTGTCCGACGACGGCATGGGCGAGAAATTCGGCCGCATGCTGCGCTCGGGCGAGTACAAGTTCGGCTTCGACGTCGAATTCGAGATCGAGTCCTACCTGCGCTACCAGGGGGACAAGTTCTCCGACCGTTTCGACGCCAACACCTATCTATTGATGACCAAGGCGCTCGACTACTTCGACCCGGCCGCCGCCTACGGGGGGGATCTCGCCGCCGCGCTCGCGCCGGCCAGGGCCGAGTTTCTGGTCGCCAGCTTCACCAGCGACTGGCGGTTCTCGCCGGCGCGCTCGCGCGAGACGGTCAAGGCGCTGATCGCTGCCGGCAAGCGCGTCAGCTACGCCGAGATCGAGTCGGCGCACGGCCACGACGCCTTCCTGATGACCGACCCCCCGTACGTCGCGCTGATGCGTGCCTATCTTGACCGAGTCGCCCAGGAGGCCGGCGCATGAAACCGCATACCCCCTTGCGCGCCGACCTCGCGCTGATCGCCGGCTGGATCGCCCCCGGCAGCCGTGTGCTCGACCTGGGCTGCGGCCGCGGCGAGCTGCTCGCCCACCTGCAGGCCGAACGGCGGGTGACGGGCTACGGCGTCGACTTCGACGTCGACAATATCGTCGCCTGCGTCGGAGGCGGCGTGAACGCGGTGCAGGCCGACCTCGAGAGCGGGCTCGCCGAATTCGGCGACGCGAGCTTCGACGTGGTGGTGCTCTCGCAGACCATCCAGGCGATGCGCCACACCGAGGCCATCCTCGTCGAGATGCTGCGCGTCGGCCGCGAGGCGATCGTGTCCTTCCCCAACTTCGGCTACTGGCGTAACCGCTGGCAGATCGTCGGCGGGCGGATGCCGGTGTCGGACGCGATGCCCTACCAGTGGTACGACACGCCGAACATCCACTGGTGCATGCTGGGCGACTTCGAGGCGCTGTGCGCGAAGAACGGCATCTCGGTGCTGGAGCGGGTGGTGATGACCGGCGAGCGCCGCGTCAGCCTGTGGCCGAACCTGATGGGCAGCCTCGCCTTCTACCGCGTCAGCCGCCCGGGGCGCGCCGCCGGCGTACAATAGCGGTTTTGCCGCCGCCGGCGGCCCACCCCGACAAGGCTTTTACATGTCCGACACCCCGTCCACCTGGCAGCAGGTTTTCTCGCGGCGGATGCTGATTTGCGTGTTCACCGGCTTCAGCTCCGGTCTGCCGCTCTATCTGCTGATCAACTTGCTGCCGGCGTGGCTGCGCGGCGAGGGGGTCGACCTCAAGGCGATCGGCCTGTTCGCGCTGATCCAGCTGCCGTTCACCTGGAAATTCCTGTGGGCGCCGCTGATGGACCGCTACGTGCTGCCGATCCTGGGGCGCCGCCGCGGCTGGATGCTGGTCACCCAGCTTGCGCTGATGGGGTCGATGACCGCGTTCGGCCTCTACACGCCGCAGCAGAACCTGGCGTCGATCGCCGCCTTGAGCTTCGCGGTTGCCTTCTTCTCGGCGAGCCAGGACGTGGTGATCGACGCGTTCCGCCGCGAGATCCTGCCCGACCGCGAACTGGGCCTGGGCAACACCATCCACATCAACGCCTACCGCCTCTCCAGCCTGATCCCGGGTTCGCTCGCGCTGATCCTGGCCGACCACCTGCCGTGGGCGCAGGTATTCCTGATCACCGCGCTCTTCATGTTGCCGGGTATCGCGATGACGCTGCTGGTCAGGGAGCCGGCGCTGGCGGCTTCGACGCCGAAGACACTGCGCGAGGCGGTGGTCGAGCCCTTCCACGAGTTCCTGACCCGCAACGGCGTCAAGGGCGCGCTGTGGGTGCTCGGCTTCATCTTCCTCTACAAGCTGGGCGACAGCATGGCCACCGCGCTGGCGACGCCGTTCTACCTCGACATGGGCTTCTCCAAGTCCGAGATCGGCCTGGTCGCCAAGCACGCCGGGCTGTGGCCGGCGGTGATCGGCGGGCTGATCGGCGGCGCATGGATGCTCAAGCTCGGCATCAACCGCGCGCTGTGGGCGTTCGGCGTGGTGCAGGTCGCGTCCATCGTCGGGTTTGCCTGGCTCGCGCAGCAGGGACCGTTTGCCGAAGTCGGCGCGCGCGAGCTGACCTATCTTGCGCTGGTGATCGGCTTCGAGGCGCTCGGCGTCGGCCTCGGCACCGCAGCCTTCGTCGCCTTTATCGCGCGTACCACCCACCCGGCGTACACGGCGACGCAGTTCGCGCTGTTCACCAGCCTCGCCGCGGTGCCGCGCACGCTGGCCAACGCCGGCACCGGCTACCTGGTCGAGGGGCTGGGCTGGGCGTCCTTTTTCTGGCTATGCACCGCGATCGCGCTGCCCGGCATGGTCCTGCTCCTGAAGGTGGCGCCGTGGAAAGGAGAACAGAGCGCATGACTTCCATCCGCATCCCCGTACTGGCCGTTTTGCTCGCGTCGGCCGCGAGCGCGTGGGCGCAGGACGCCTCCGCCCCGCAGGCCGCGCCCGAGCGCGCACCACTGGCGGCTTCTGCCCCGCTGGCAGAGCCGCCGGCGCCGGTGCTTGTTCCGGCACCCGTCGTTGCGCCCGAACCGCCGCCACCTGCGCCCCGGCCGGTGCGCTACCGCTGCGAGGGCGACGTGGCGATCGAGGCGGTCTACCCGCCGCTGGACCGTGCCGACGACCCGGTGACCATCAGCTGGCTCGGCGGCAGGGAGACGCTGAAGATCGCGCGCAGCGGCAGCGGCGCGCGCTACGTGAACCGCAGCTACGTGTGGTGGACCAAGGGCGATACCGCCTTTTTGAGCACCCGCGGCGGGCGCATGCTGGTGCGCAACTGCAACGCGCAGTAGCCGGCATGTTGAGCCATTGACAAGGGTCAATTGCTGGTTCGTCTAGCATTACCCGTTTGCGCCAGCCTTGCTAAGATATCGCACGCTATCCAATATGGGGCAGGTATGGCTGATCAGGCTGCGATGGAGGTGGGCGTTGGCGACGGCGCGCTGATGGTCGACGCCGAGGGCCGGATTTCCTTCATGAGCGAGAGCTGCGCGCTGCTGCGCGGCGTGCCGGTGGCCGACGCCGTCGGTGCACGGGTCGACGACGTGTTCCCGGCCACCTTGCTGCACCAGACGCTGGAAACGGGCCAGCTCGAGCGGCACACGCCGTGGAGCGACGGCTGCGCGCTCGAACTGTTGGTGTCTCGGGTGCCGGTGATGGCGCACGGGCGCGTATGCGGCGTGCTCGGCTACGTCGACAAGGTGCTGCGTGCAGGCCCGGGCAAGACGCCGTGTTTCGACAGCCTGCCCAGGCTGTCGCCGCTGGCGCGGCTGGTGCGCGACCAGCTCAAGCAGGTGGCCGCCTTCGACACCACGGTGCTGCTGACCGGCGAGAGCGGCGCGGGCAAGGAGGTGTTTGCCCGCGCCATCCACGAGCGCAGCCGCCGCGCCGCGCGCCCCTTCATCAAGCTCAACTGCGCGGCGATCAACGACGCGCTCGCCGAGAGCGAACTGTTCGGCTACGACAGGGGCGCGTTCACCGGCGCGTCGCGCGACGGCCACAAGGGCAAGTTCGAGCTGGCCGACCAGGGCACCCTGTTCCTCGACGAGATTGGCGAGCTGCCGCCCGGGCAGCAGGCGAAGCTGTTGCGCGCGCTGCAGGAAGGGCAGGTCGACCGCGTCGGCGCCGAGCGCAGCCGCCACGTCGACGTGCGGGTGATCGCTGCGACCAACCGAGACCTTGCGCAGATGGTGCGCGAGGGCACTTTCCGTGAAGACCTCTATTACCGGCTCAACGTCGTCCACCTGCGCGTGCCGGCGCTGCGCGAGCAGACGCTCGACATCCCGGTGCTGGTCGAGCGGCTGTGGGGCGAGCTGTGCAGCCGGCACCACCATTACAGCCAGCTGTCGCAGTCGGCCGTCGCGCTGCTCGCCGAGCAGACGTGGCCGGGCAATATCCGCGAGCTCAAGCACACGCTGGAGCGCGCGCTGGTGTTGCTGCCGCAAGGAGTGATCGGCCCGGACGAGATCCGTACCCTGTTCGACGCGGCGCTGGGCCAGGCGCTGCCCGTGCAGTTTTCGCCGGTGCTCGACGCCGACTGCCTGCTGCGCACGCTGGCCGCCTGCGGCAACAACCGCAGCGAGGCGGCCCGGCGGCTGGGCATCTCGCGTGCGCTGCTCTACAAGAAGCTGCACCAGTTCGGCCTGTGGGAGCTGGCCGGCGGCGCCTGACAGCCCCGCGCGGCGTTCAGCAGGCCGGCCGGGCCGGGGGCTGGCTAGCGGGCGCGAGAGCCGGCACGGCCGCGTGGCGGCGGGCGAACACGCCGGTGCGGTACAGGTGGTTGAGCGTGAAGATCTGCAGCAGCGCACCCAGCCCCATCGCCCAGAAGCTGGCGGTGAAGGTGCCGGTCACCTCGCGCAGCCAGCCGAATACCTGCGGCCCGATCAGGAAGCCGAGGTTCTCGCCGATAATCACGATGGCCATCGCCACGCCGATGCCCTGCGGGCGGCGTGCCAGCAGCGGTGCCGACGCGAACACGATGGGCGGGATCACGCCCGAGATCAGCGAGAACACGCCGATGGTCACGCAGAACACCGTGAGGTCGGGGATCGCGAACAGCGGCCACAGCAGCAGAAGCAGGGTCGGCGGCAGCACGAACATCGCCCGGCGATGGCCGAACTTGTGCAGCAGCACCCCGCCGTACAGGTCGCTCGCGATCGACGCGACCGCGTAGATCAGCGTGCCGCTTACCGCCAGCACCAGCGGCAGGCCCATCACCTCGTTCAGGTAGGTCGCGCTCCAGGTGGTCAGCGAAAAGATGCCGAAGGTGAATGCGGCGAAGGTCAGCGCGGCCGCCCACACGTCGGTATTCTTCAGTTCGTCGACCAGGACCGCGCGCTCGGGCAGCAGCCGCGCCGAAGGGTCGCGCGGCGGGTTGGGGATCACCAGCGCGAACAGCAGGACGCCCGGCACCATCGACGCGATCAGCAGCACCCAGTAGGCCTCGATCGACAGCGAGGCGAGCACGCGCGGCGCGGCAAAGAACACGATCAGGTTGCCGACCGGAATCCAGGTCGACCAGATGCCCATCGCCACCGGCATCTTGTCGGCGGGCAGGAACTGCCCGATCGCCGTCGGCGCCGAGACGGCGACCAGCCCGAAGCCGATCCCCTGCACGGCGCGTCCGGCGACGAACTGCGCGAAGCTGCCGGCGTACAGCGTGCAAGCGAGGCCGGCCATGATCAGCAGCAGGCCGGCCAGCCCGACGTTGCGGACCCCGTAGCGCGGGATGATGAAGCCGCACGGCGTCGCGAACAGCAAGGTGGCGATGGCGAACATCGACATCAATAGCCCGGCCTCGGTGTACGAGATGCCGTAGCGCTCGAACAGTGCCGGCATGACCGGCGGCACGGCGAACTGGGCGAAGGTCGCCAGCACGCCGCACAGGAAGGCGACCCACAGGATCAGCCAGTGTCTGCCTTGCATGGCCGTTTCTCCCGAAGTTTAAGGTGAGGTTCGTGCGCCGTGCGCCTAGAACGGCGTCTCGTGGCCGACGAAGCAGTAGATGCCCTCGTCCAGCGCGGCGCGCTGCAAGGCGCGCATATGCGCGTCTTGTGGCGGCTTCATCTCGGCGAACGGGTAGCTCTGGTCGAGCTGGCGGTATTTGGATTCACCCATCCGGTGGAAGGGCAGCAGGTTCAGCGCGTCCATGCCGATGTCGCGGATGAAGCGCGCGGTCGCGCGGATGTTCTCCTCGCTGTCGTTGTAACCGGTGATCACCGGCACCCGCACCACCAGCACGCCGTCCCAGTCGGGCTTCTTCGCCAGTGCCTCGATATTGGCGAGGATGCGCGCGTTGTCGACACCGGTGCGCGCCTTGTGCGCGTCCGGGTCCATATGCTTGATGTCGGTGAACACCCAGTCGACGTACTGCATCACGTCCAGATAGAACTCCGGCTGGACGTGCGAGGTGGTTTCGATGCAGGTGTGGATCATCGCCTCCTTGCAGCGGCGCAGCACTTCGCGGATGAAGTGGCGCTGCAGCAGGGGCTCGCCGCCGGAGAAGCTGGCGCCGCCCTTGCCGCCCCAGAACTGGCGGTCGCGCTGGAAGATCTGCATCAGTTCGTCGACGGTGTAGTACTTGCCAGTCAGGCACTTTCCCTCGTGGTAACACACGGTCACGCAGTCATGCGTCTCGCAGTGCGCACACTTGTCGCGGTCGTGGCGGGCGAGGCCGTCCACCACCGAGATCGCGCCGTGCGGGCACGCGTCCACGCAGTGGCCGCAGCGCACGCAGCGGCTCTCGTAGTACAGCATCTCGGGGTAGCGGTGGATGCCCTCGGGGTTGCAGCACCAGTCGCACTTGAGCGGGCAGCCCTTGAGGAACACGGTGGTGCGGGTGCCCGGGCCATCGTGCAGCGAATGGCCCTGGATGTCGAAGATGAGGCCCTTGAGCGGCTCGTCCATGGTGTGCTCCTGTCTTTATGCTTGGGACAAGCCCCGGGCGCGGGCCCGGGGCGTGGTGGATACTCAGGCGTGGGCGTGGTGGCCCAGGTCGTCCTCCTTCTTTACCGGCGCGTGCACCATGCGTGGCAGCGAGGCGGCGAGCAGGATGGAGACGAAGAAGCTGCCGATCGCGTAGTAGATCGAGTAGGTGTAGCTGCCGGAGAGGTCCTTCAGGTAGCCGCCGATGAAGGAGCCGGCGAACGGGCCTACCCCCATCACGATCAGCGTGCACATCCCCCAGATCTTGCCGAGCGTCTTCGCGCCGAACACCGAGCCGGTGTAGCCGACTACCCCGCCGGGGACGATTGCCCAGTACACGGCGAAGATCACGCAGGAGACGTAGGCGATGGTCATGCTCTGGCCGGACATCAGCAGCAACACGCAGGCGACGACGCCGGTGCTGGGGCCCAGGATCAGCATGAACTTGCGGCCGACCGTCTCGTTGCCGGTCTTCTCGACCACCCAGTCGGACACCTTGCCCATGATCGGCATCGAGAAGATGCCGACCAGGCCGATGATCGAGTACGCGCCGATCGCGGCGTCGCTGGTCCAGCCAAGGTCGGCGACCCAGTACGACACCACCTGCGTCCAGATCAGGAACTCGGCCATCATGCTGGTGAGGAACATCAGCACCACCGCCCACACCGCGTACTGGCCGAACGCCTCCTTCACCGTCCACTCGTACTGCGCCTTGGCCGGGCCGCCCGCGACCGAGCCGTTGGCCTTGACGCCGTAGGCTTCGGGGCCCTTGCGCGCCATTACCACCGCCAGCGCCAGCGCGACGAACATGATGCCGCCCAGCAGCATCATGGTGCCGCGCCAGGCGTCGGCACCGCCGTCCGCCAGCGACGCCTTGGTCACGTAGGCGAGCGAGAACTGCGCGAGCGGCGCGCCGGCGAAGGCGAGCCCCCACATCGCGCCGTAGGTCTTGCCGACGTACCACTTGCGCACCGACACCGTCGAGGTCACCCACAGCATGCCGGTGGCGACGCCGCCGACTACGCCGAAGGTGAACAGGTAGGCGAAGTGGCTGCTGACCATCGAGGTCAGCACGAAGCCCAGCGCGCCGAACACGGTGGCGATCGCGTACACCGGGCGGGTGCCCCACTTGTCGAGGATCATGCCGCTGAAGTAGGCGGTCACCGCGTAGATCGCCATCATCAGCGAGTAGCCGAGGGTGACTTCGGACTGGGTCCAGCCCAGGTCCTCGCTCATCGGGATCTTGAGGATGGCGAAGGTCGCGCGGTAGCCGAACAGGCAGAACACCGCGAGCCACGACGCCGCGACGGTCATCAGCCCGTAGCGGCGGGAGAGTTGCTCTTCGTTCATACAAAGCTCCTGTCAAAAAAGGCCCGCCAGGTGGCGGGCCTTGTCTGCGCCTAGTGCACCGCCGTGAAGTCTTCGCAGGTGATGGCGATCATGTCGCCGTACGCCGCGAAGGCCGGGGCCGCCGCCGTACAGCAGCCGTTGCTGGCGTCCTCGGCCTGGTAGTGCTTGCAGAACTTGCACTTGGCGAGGCGTTCGTAGCCCTCGGGCGCCTCGGCGTCGGCGTGCACCAGCTTGCCGGTGCGGTGGTCGATGCCCTTGTCCACGTCGATGGCCACATAGTCACGGGTGTCGCGGAAGGTCAGTTGTGTCATGTCAGAAGCCCTCGTATTCAGTACGTGCGATCAGTTCGTCCTGCACCGACTTGCCGATTTCGACCCAGTACTGGGTGAAGCCGGCGACGCGGACCATCAGGTCGCGGTAGTTTTCCGGATGTGCCTGCGCGTCGCGCAGCACCTTGGTGTCGACCACGTTGAACTGGATGTGGAAGCCGCCCTTGCGCATGTAGGCGCGGATCAGGTCGAGCAGTTTCTTGCTGCCTTCCGGCCCGCGGATCGCGGTCGGGTGGATCTTCACGTTCATCTGCGAGTTCTGGCTCATCGAGTGGTCCCACACGGTCGCCGAACTGAGCAGCGCGAACGGTCCGTTGCGGTCGGTGCCCGGGTAGGCAGACATCGACGCGTCGGCGTAGGTGGTGCCGGCCAGGCGGCCGTCCGGTGTCGCGCAGGTGGCCGAGCCCTGGGCGCCGTGCGTCGACACCGAGATCTGGCACGCGTACATCGGCTTGGCGTACAGCGACTGGTAGTTCGCGCAGTCGTCGCAGAACCAGTTTTCCCACTCGAGCAGGACCTCGTCGGCCGCCTTGTCGTCGTTGCCGTATTTCGGCGCCTGCAGCAGCGCGAAGTGCAGGCGGTTGAAGCGGCCGTCGTCGTCCTCGCGTTTTTGCTGGTCGGAGATCGAGAACGAGTTGACCTCGTGCGCGGTCTTGAAGCCGAAGTTCTTGCTCATCGCCTCGCGCACCTCGTCGAGGGTGAACTGCTTCTCCTCGAACACCAGTTTCTTCAGCGCCGCCATCGAGTTGACCCAGGTCACCGTGCCGCAGCTCTCGACGTTGTACGTCGCGTTGAAGCGGTAGCCGAGCTCGTTGATCAGGTGGCCGCTATCGAGGCACCCCGGCTTGAGCATGGAGTTGAACACCGCCATGTTGTTCTTGCGCCAGATGTCGTGCTGCAGGTTGTTGCACAGCTCGAGCACCTTGCACGACAGTTGCCAGTACAGCTTGAACTGGTCCCACACCTCCTCGTAGCTTTCAAGCTTGCGGTTGTGCGGCGGGTAGACCTGGGCCTTGGTGCGCTGGTCGACGCCGTTGAACAGCGTGAGTTCGAGGATCTTCGGCATCGCCAGGAAGTGGATGCCGACCGAGGTCGGCTGGCACGCGCCGCCGGGCACCTCGTAGCTCTTGCCGTTCAGGTGGATGGTCTTCCACACGCCCGGCTGGCTCTCCAGGCAGCCGCCGATCGACCAGGCGCGCGCCTCTTCCAGCGTGATGTTCTCGCACGCGTAGTGCTGCATGAAGAACTGCTCGGCGACGTCGTTGTTCATGAACGCCGGGTAGCCGGCGCCGGACTTGATCACGTCCATCGCCAGCAAGAGGAAGTCTTCCGGCAGGCGCTCGTCGTAGTGCAGCGCGATGGTCGACTGCGGCATCGCGTTGCGCACGCCGGCTTCGAGGATCAGGTACTCGAGGCGGTTGACCGCCGACTCGCCGCGGCGGTTGACGCCGCCGACCGACAGGGTGTTGAACGAGTTGCCGGAGAGCACGCCGCCGACCACGCCGGTCGACGCGAACGGGTCGATCGAGGTCTTCAGTATGCGGTCCTGTTCGAGCAGTTCGAGCACCTCGTCCTCGGTGATGCGTCCGGCGGCGATGTCCTGCTCGAACCACGGGTACAGCACCTGGCCCAGGCGGCCGACCGACATGCCGGAGATGGCGTCCTCGTTGACCACTGCGATATGCAGCGTCTCGACCATCTGCAGCGCCTCGATGAAGGTGCGCGGCTGGTGGTGCGCGATATGCTGCAGGCGGTCGGCCATCGCCGCGTACTCAGCCGACTGCTGTTTGTCAGGGGTGACGCCGGATAGGCGGCGCGCCTCGGCCGCGTAGTTCTCGATCCACTTTTGCACGCCCTCGATCACCAGCTTGACCGCGTAGTAGTTGTACAGGCGGTTGGTGCCGACCATGCCGTCGCCGCCGGCGTCGCCGGCGCACTCGGCCATTTTCTCCTCGCACATGCGCACGATGCCGTCAAAGCCGTACTCGAGCGGGTAGTAGTAGTTGATCACCTCGCGGCCCTGCGGCAGCGTGAAGCCGGAGTCGAACATGCACACCAGGGAGCGCATCACTTGCTCCTTGATGTCGTAGCCCGGCACCATGCGCTCGTAGCGGTTGGAGATCTGCTCGACCGACTTGTCCTGCCACATGTGCGCGAGCTTGACCAGGATGCCGACTTCTTCCTGGCGCACGCCAAACTTGCCGGCGACCGACACCACGTTGCCGAACGACTGGGTGACGTTGCCGCCGCCGGCGCCGAACTTGGAGTGCTCGCCGGCGGAGGCCGAGCCGCTCTTCATCGCCGCCTGGTAGAGCGCGTCGCCTTGCGCGAGGAAGAAGGAGTTGGTCAGCCACGGCATCGCGAACGAGCCGCGGACGAACGGCCCCTTGCGCATGGTCAGCAGCTCTTGCGGGTAGATCGCCGGCGTCAGGTGGCTGAACGCCGCCTTCAGCGCGAGCGCGCGGCGCACCACCGGCAGCTCGAGGTCGTTGCGCATGTACTCGCGGGTGTACCAGTACGGGAACTCGTTGTTGATCGAGGAGAGCGCTTCCATATAGCGCTCCTTCAGGTACTTCACGCGCTCGTGCGGCTCGCGCTGGATCTCGCGGTCGGTGAGCGCGGCGGGCGCCTTGCCGCCGGCCTCAAAGTCCATCGAGATGCCGGCTTCGCTGAGCACTTCCTTGAATGTCCGTGCCATGACTTACCTCCAAAGTTGGGAAAGTGGGATTGCTGAAGCTCGAAAGATAGATAGCAATCGCTGTGCCAACTTGGGTATGCACGGCAGGATGCGCCCTGCAGCGGGCTGGGCCGTGCTTGCGGGTGTCACCGCCTGTCACCGCGTCCACCGGCGGTGACACCACCTGCCGGCGGGTGCGCCACCCGCACGGCCTTGTCGTGCGGGCGTTGCGGCAGGGTGTCAGCACGGTGACAGGGGTGACAGTGCCCGGTGATACCGCCCAAGTGGGGCTGTCCGGGCGGAGAAAGGGAGGTGCTTGGACCCGGAAGAGAACGGCCGGGGCTAGCCCCGGCCGTCTGACGCAGGCGTCGCGGTTCAGCCGCGGCCGTCCAGCGTGCAGATCGCGCGGTAGTACTCGGGGCGGCGGTCGCGGAACACGCCCCACGCGCGGCGCTTGGCGGCCAGTGCGTCAAGGTCGAAGGTCGCGGTGAGCACCGCGCGGCTCACCGCGTCGGCCTCGGCCACCAGTTCGCCTTCGGCGCCGGCGATGAAGCTTCTGCCGTGGAAGGTGTCGCTCCAGTTTTTCCCCCACTCGGTGCCGACCCGGTTGCTCGCGATCAGCGGCATCAGGTTGGCGGCGGCGTGGCCGCGCTGGCAGATTTGCCAGTGGTCGGCCGACTGGATGCCCGCGTCGTGCGGTTCGCTGCCGATCGCGGTCGGGTAGAACAGCAGCTCGGCGCCATTCAGTGCCAGGCAGCGCGCGGCTTCGGGGAACCACTGGTCCCAGCAGATGGCGACGCCGATCTTCGCGTAGCGGGTCTGCCACACCGGAAAGCCCTTGTCTCCGGGCGAGAAGTAGAACTTCTCCGTGTAGCCCGGGCCGTCCGGGATATGCATCTTGCGGTAGGTGCCCAGCACGCTGCCGTCGGCGTCGATCACCGCGACGCTGTTGAACTGGGTCTGCCCGGCGCACTCGAAAAAGCTCACCGGCAGCACCACCGCCAGTTCGGCGGCCAGCGCCTGGAAGCGCGGCAGCCACGGGTGGTTTTCCAGCGCGTGGGCGCGCTCGTTGTAGTTGGCGTCCTGGTCGATGCAGAAGTAGGGTCCTTCGAACAATTCCTGCAGCAGGATGACCTGCGCGCCGGCCGCGGCGGCCTCGCGCACCAGCGCCTCGGCGTTGGCCAGGTTGGTTTCCAGGTCGGGTGTGCACGCCATCTGGGTGGCGGCGACGGTCACGTTGCGCATGAAAGTCTCCTCTTGAAGTGGTCGGCATTGTAAGGCGTCTGGCGGGCTTTGAAAGCGCATGGGCGCATGCATGCAAATGCTATTTTATTTGACCTCGATCAATTCTATTTGCATCAAATATTGGATAATTTTCGCAATCACAGAGAGTGGGTCAATAGAAAAAATATATTGCGAAATTCTATCAACCTCATAGGAAACCACTATGAACTACCGCCGCGCTTCCCGCCTGTTATTGCCCGCAGGCCTCTTCGCCGCCCTGGCTTCTTCCTCCGCGATCGCCGCCCCTGCGACCGACGTGTCCATCCTGGCGACTGCGCGCGCGATCTTCGCGCCGCTGCCTGCGTCGGCACCCAACCCGGACAACCCGGTGACGCCGGACAAGGTGGTGCTTGGCAAGCAGCTGTTCTTCGACGCCCGTCTCTCCAAGGGGGGAACGGTCAGCTGTAACAGCTGCCACAACCTGGCGACCTACGGCGTCGACAACCTGTCGTTCTCGATGGGGCACAAGGGGCAGTTTGGCGGCCGCAACTCGCCGTCGGTGCTCAACGCTGCACTGCTCAAGCCGCATTTCTGGGACGGCCGCGCCAAGGACGCCGAGGAGCAGGCGAAGGGCCCGATCATGAACCCTGTCGAGATGGCGATCCCGCACGAGGCGTACGCAGTCGAGCGCATCGCGTCTATCCCCGAGTACCGCACGCAGTTCGCCCGGGTCTTCCCCGGCGACAAGCAGCCGGTCAGCTACGACAATATCGCCAAGGCGATCGCCGCCTTCGAGCGCACCTTGCTGACGCCGGCGCCGTTTGACGCGTGGCTCAAGGGCGACGCCAAGGCGCTGAGCGCGCAGCAGGTCCGCGGCGCCAAGACCTTCATCGACAAGGGCTGCGTCGCCTGCCACGCCGGCGCGACGCTGGGCGGCGACAACCTGTTCAAGTTCGGCCTGGTGCAGGGGCCGTACAGCAAGTTCACCGGCGTGCCGAACAAGGATGCGGGCGTTTACGATATCAGCAAGAAGGAGGCGGACCGCGACGTGTTCCGCACCCCGTCGCTGCGCAACGTCGCTCGCACTTACCCGTACTTCCACGACGGCAGCGTGTGGCAGCTGGACCAGGCGATCCGCGTGATGAGCCAGACCCAGCTTGGCCTGAAGCTCACCGACAACGAGGTGGCCGACGTCCAGGCCTTCCTCGAATCGCTGACCGGCACCATCCCGGCGTCTGCGCTGCAGTTGCCGGTGCTGCCGGCGTCGACCGCAGCGACCAGCAAGCCCGACAACAGCTAAGGGAAAGCGCACATGAAAACGGACGCCATCAAGGCGTCCGTTTTTTTTGCTCAGGCGGCGAGCTTCTTCGCGACCTCGGCGAGCCGCTTGCCCTGTGCGATCGCCAGCCGGCGCTCGGCCTCGCTGATCGGGTGCTCGTTCTTCAGCCCGGAGACGTGGCTCGCGCCGTACGGGGTGCCGCCGCCTAGGGTCGCGGCGAGGTCGGGTTCGCTGTACGGTAGGCCGACGATCAGCATGCCGTGGTGCAAAAGCGGCGTCATCATCGAGATCAGCGTGGTCTCCTGGCCGCCGTGCATCGACGCGGTGCTGGTGAACACGCAGGCGGGCTTGCCGGCGAGGGTGCCGGCGAGCCACTCGGCGCTGGTGCCGTCGATGAAGTACTTCATCGGCGCGGCCATATTGCCGAAGCGGGTCGGGCTGCCCAGCGCGAGGCCGGCGCATTCGGCAAGATCGGCGCGCTCGACGTAGGGCGCGCCCTCGTCGGGGATGGCCGGCGCAGTCGCCTCGCACACGGTCGACACCTTGGGCACGGTCCTGAGGCGGGCGCGGCAGCCCTCGATCGAGTCGACGCCGCGTGCGATCAGGCGCGCCAGTTCGCGCGTCGCGCCGTGCTGGCTGTAATAAAGGACCAGGATCTCCTGCATGCTTGCTCCGTAGGCGTTACCATTTATGGCAACATCTTACCATCGAGCCGCCATGCCCCTGTCCCTCCTGCCGCGTCTCGCAGGCTTCGCCCGCTTCGTCCTCGCGCGCATGATCCGCCTTCGGCTGATCCAGGTCGCCGGCAGCCTCACCTACACCACCTTGCTGTCGCTGGTGCCGCTGCTCACCATCGCGCTGACGGTGTTCGCCGCGTTCCCGGCCTTTTCCGAGTACAGCAACCGCTTCAAGGTGCTGCTGCTGACCACGCTGGTGCCGGAGTTCGCCGGCAAGGTGATCACCGTCTACATGCGCGAATTCACCGAGAACGCCGCCGGGCTCACGCTGTTCGGCGTGCTGTTCCTCGCGCTGACCTCGGTGATGCTGATGGCGACCATCGAGCGCACCTTCAACGCGATCTGGAGCGTGAACAAGCCGCGCCCCTTGCTGCACCAGGCGCTGGTGTACTGGCTGGTGCTGTCGCTGGGGCCAGTGGTGCTCGGCGGCGGCCTGCTCGCGTGGCGCTGGCTGTTCAAGGTCACCGCCTTCGAGCGGATCTCGCCGCTGTTGGACACTGCGGTGCAAAGCGCGGGATCGGTGTTGCTGACCACGCTGGTGCTCGCGTTTTTCCTGCGCATCGTCCCCAACCGTTTCGTTCCGCTGCGCGACGCGCTGGTCGGCGGCGCGCTGACCGCCGTGCTGCTCGAGGCGGTGCGCGCGTTGTTCGGCGTGTATATCGGGCAGATGGGGTCGTACCAGACCATCTACGGCGCCTTCGCCAGCATCCCGATCTTCCTGCTGTGGGTGTTCCTGCTGTGGATGGTGGTGCTGGGCGGCGCAAGCTTCACCGCCTCGCTCGCGTACTGGGAGGGTGATGCCTGGCGCCGCCGCAACGAACCCAGACGGCGTTTCCTCGACGCGATCGAGGTGCTGCTGTTGCTCGACGCGGCGCAGGAGACGGGCGGCGCCCTGAGCGCCCGCGCGCTGCGCGCCGAGGTGGCGGTCGGCTTCGACGAGCTGGGCTGGGTGCTCGACCGCCTGTCGGCAAACGGGCTGGTCGAGCGTACGCAATCGGGCGACTGGGTGCTGGCGCGCCGCCTGTCGACGGTGACGCTGGCCGAATTGTTCGAGCGCTTCGTCTACCGGGGCGGACAGGCCGACGACGCGGTCGCGCGCGAAGTCGAAGACGTGTTCGCGCCGTTCTCTACGACGCTTTCCAGCATCACGCTGGCCGACTTCGCGCGCCGCGTGCGGCAGAAATAAGCCGTATCGTCGTAGTAGGCGGCGTCCCGGTTGGCGTCGTCCCAGCCGGGGATGCCCAATAGCGGCAGCGGCGCAAGCTCGCGCGGCCGGGTCAGCCACGCGTCGTCGCAGAGCGCGGCGGCGAGCGCGGCGTCCAGCCGTGCGGTGCGCTGCGCGTCGGTCAGCGCGAAGTAGCCGGCGTCGACCGTCACCGGCAGCGCCTTCGCGCACCATAGCCGGTGAGGGGTCAGCCCTTGCTCGAACACCGCGTGGCCCAGTACGCGCACCTCGATCTCCTTCCCCCACGCCCCGCGCGCGTCGACGAACAGCGCGCGCCAGTCCATTTCGACCAGCGCGTCCAGCAGATCGGGGCGGTGGGTGACGACCAGCACGCCGCACTCGTCGAGCAGCGTCGCCGCGTCGCGCAGTGGGCCGCGCTGCACTTCGCCGCGCCCGATCGCCCGCACATGGCGCGCGTTGAGTTCGGCCTTGGCCCGCGGCCACGCAAGCCATGAGAGCGCGCCGAACCAGTCGTGCCAGTTGCGGCTGCGCGTCGGCACTTCGCCGGTGGCGCCGATATGGCTTTCGTAATAGGCGACGGGCTCAAGGTCGCTGACGAAGCGCAGCCCGTCGGGCAGGCGGATGCCCGCCGCGCACGCACGCGCGAGCAGCGCGTCGTAGCCTGCCTGGTCCGGCCACTCGGGTAGGCCGTCCAGCAAGGGCGCGAGCGGGCGCAGCGTATCGTAGAAGGGCTGCGCGGGCAGCACGCAGAAGGGGAAGAGGTCGGGGCTTGGTGCGCTCATGCCTGCATTGTCGCCGCAAACCCCGTTTGGGTCATCCGCCGCTCCATCGCGTGCCGGATGCCGGTTTTGACCCGCCGTCCGTTTAGTTAAGCGCCCATCGAGCCCGCTGCGTGCCGCCCTTGCGAGCCCCGCTCAGGGAATGATGGTCATGAACAGGTAGACGGCAAACAGGACCAGGTGGACCATCCCCTGCAAAATGGTGGTCCGCCCGGTGCCCAGCGACAGGGTGGCGACGATCAGCGACAGCATCAGCAGCACCATGGACTTGGCGTCTATGCCCATCGCCAGCGGCCAGCCGTTGGTGATGGAGACGATGGCGACCGCCGGGATGGTCAGCCCGATGCTGGCGAGCGCCGAGCCCAGCGCCAGGTTGAGGCTGGTCTGCAAACGGTTGGCGCGTGCGGCGCGGACGGCGGCCAGCCCTTCGGGCAACAGCACGATGGCGGCGATGATGACGCCGACCAGCGCCTGCGGCGCCCCCAACTGCGCGACGCCTGTTTCGATCAGCGGAGAGATGGCCTTGGCCAGCAGGACGACGGCCGCCAGGCCGATCACCAGCAGCGATGCGCTGATGACGGCCACGCGCCGCGACGGCATTTGTGCATGGGCGGACGCCGCGTCCGTGTCATCGGCCTGCTCGCTCAGGAAGTAGCCGCGGTGGCGCACGGTCTGGACGAACACGAAGGTCGCGTACAGCACCAGCGACACCACGGCGATAAAGCCAAGCTGGCCTGGGCTGTAGAACGGGCCGGGTTCCGATGTCGTGTAGTTGGGCAGGATCAGCGTGAGCACGACAATCGCGGCGAGCGTGGACAGGGCCGCGTTGACGCCCAGCAGGCCGAAGCGCTGTTCCCCGAAGCGTTTGCCGCCGGTCAGCAGGCACAGGCCGACGATGCCGTTGAGGATGATCATCACGGTTGCAAAAACCGTATCGCGCGCGAGCGCTGACGTCGCTTCGCCGCCGCCGAGCATCAGGGTCACGATCAGGGCTACTTCGATCGCCGTGATCGCCCCGGCCAGCACCAGCGTGCCGAATGGCTCACCGATCCGGTGTGCGACCACTTCGGCGTGATGCACTGCCGCCAACACGCCGGCGAGCAGGCCGGCGGCCAGCAGCAGCGCGTAGACGCCGGCCTGCACGAACAGGCTGCCGGCCAGCAACAGCCAGCCGGCCAAAGGCGTGAGCAAGGTCCACAGGGGAAGCAGCGGCGGGTTTTTGTGCATCAGGTCCTTCCAGCGTCAGCTTGGGTACAGGTAAAGGCGCAGGCGGGCGGCACTGCCTGGCAGGCCGACCCATGCCCGATTGACCGCCACAAGTGTACCGAACCTGGTTTTCGCCGTGCGTAGCCGGTGGCGGGCAATTCCCTACATCGGGCTTTTCACGCCGGTTTTGACCAGCAGCCAGTTCATCGGGTATGCGGTGACAAAGCCGCACGCCATCGCCAGCTGCATCATCAGCCAGAACGCAGGCTCGGTCGGGTGCAGCGGGCCGAACACGCCGAAGATCGCGAAGCCCATCCAGCCGTACATGCCAACCTGCCACGCGGACAGCGAGAAGAAGTCGACCTTCAGCGCGCGCCATACCAGGGCGGCGCCGGTTTCCGGCACCATGCCGAGCAGCCCGCCGTACTGGAAGCCGACGCCGATCACGAGCGCGAGCAGGTAGGCCAGCGTCCATTCGCCGAATACCGGGCTTGCCAGCACCAGAAAGGGTGCGGCGGCGAACAGCCACGGCGTGACGAGGTCGGCCAGCGTGCAGCCGGCGCCGCAGTGCAGGGTGCCGGCGACGATGCTCTGCCAGAACGGGCGCTTGGGCATGCCGTGGTGCATGCCTGCCATGCCATGGTCTGCCATATTGGCCATGTCGTGATGCATGCCCGCCATGTCGTGGCCGGTCATGTTGGACATGTCGTGGTGCATGGCACCCATGTCGTGTCCTACCATCTTGCCCATGCCGTGGTGCATGTCGCCCATCCCGCCCGGGGCCTGCGCCGGCGCATCGGCAGAAATGCGCGGCTTGCCCCCGTTGCCGATCGCGCGGTACGCCCAGATCGCCAGCGGGCCGGCCCACAGCGCGTTGACCGGCCACACCCACAGCATGATCTTCATCATCGGCGGCGGGCGGTGGCGCTGGTCGAGCGCGATATACAGGCAGCAGATCACACCGATGGCGATGGTCAGCCAAGCGAGCGGGGCAAGGGATTCGACAGTCATGGGACTCTCCGCCATTCCAATCCCGTCGTTATAGCCGGCGCCGGTGTCGATTGCCCCCCGCTCACGCCCGTGCCAGCCGCCTTGCCTGGGGCAGCAACGCGGAGAGCGCCAGCGCGAGGGCGCTGGGCAGCAGCCAGCCCAGGCCTTGTGCGAACAGCGGCAAGCGGCTGCAGGCGGCCAGCAGCGCGCCGTCCAGGAGCCCCGCCGCGTTGAGCGCGTCGGCCAGTCCCAGCAGCGTCGCAACCGGCAGCGTCAGCGCGCTGGCGAAGGCGGGGGCGGGCAAGCGCCCTTTAAGTGCATGCAGCACGACCAGGGCGATGGCCGGCGGGTAGATCAGGAACAGCACCGGCACGGTGACGCGGATCAGCTGGTCGAGGCCGAAGTTGGCGACGACCACCGTCGCCAGCGAGCACACCACCAGCGCGCGCGGGTAGGCGAGCGTCGGGAAGGTGCGCGCGAAGTAGGCGGCGCTCGCGCTGGTGACGCCGACCAGCGTGGTCAGGCAGGCGAGCAGGATGATGCCCGCCATCAGCACGCTGCCGGCCGGGCCGAACAGCGCGTCCACGTAGCGGGCGAGGATCTGCCCGCCGTTGGCGGCGCCCTCGGCGGCCGCGCCGGCCGTCGCGCCCAGGTAGAACAGGCACAGGTAGAGCAGGGCGAGCAGCACGGCCGAGATCAGGCCGGCCCTGGCGGTGACGCGCGCGACGTCGCGGCTGCGGGTGACGCCCTTGAGCGCGAGCATCTGCGCGACCAGCGCGCCGAACGCCATCGCGCCTAACACGTCCATCGTCTGGTAGCCGCTGACCAGCCCGTCGGCGGCGGCGGTGAGTGCATCGGCGGTGCCGGTCGCCCCGACCGGCGAGACCGGCGCGACCAGCACGCCGGCGGCGACCGCGGCGAGCAACAGCAACAGCGCCGGCGTCATCACGCGGCCGATATGGTTGATCAGCGACCCCGGGCGCAGCATGAACCACAGCCCGCATGCCCCGAACGCGCAGGCGAACACGAGGCGGGTCGCGTCGTGCGTGGGCAGGCCCAGCGGCAGCGCGCCCAGTTCGTACGCGACGTTGACCACCCGCGGCATCGCGAAGGTCGGCCCGATCACCAGATAGAGCGCACACCAGAACAGGGTGGCGGCCCACGCCGGCAAGCCGCGCGACAGTGCCTCGCCGTTGCCGGCGGCGGCGACCACCAGCAGGGTCAGAAACGGCAGGCCGACGCCGGTGACGATGAAGCCGAGCGCGGCGGCCAGCCAGTGGCTGCCGGCCTGGTAGCCGGCCATCGGCGGGAAGATCACGTTGCCCGCGCCCAGAAACAGCGCGAAAACCATCATGCCGAGTACGGCGGTGTCCTTGTTGCCCAACATACAGTCTCCAGTAACTGTGATGCCGGCCTGCCTGGGTGGGGAGCGATGCGTTGCCGACCGGACCCCTGGGTCCAGGGGTCGGCGGTGTGAGGCCTTTATCCCTGGACGCCGTGCGCCAGGATAATAATGAGGCCGGAAAGGGACGCGCGCGCCACGGCGCGGCACGCGAGCGGCGTGTCGGCGGTGTGGGGCGGGAACTGGGTGTTCATGGCGCGTCCTTGCGGGTTGACCTGTCCATCAAACCGCAAGGAGGCCGGCCTGCGCAACGGGGCAGCGCCGCGATTAGCACGAAGTTTGCGCCAGATCAGCAGAGGACGCGGGCAGCTGCTTTTGCATGAACACGCTCAGGGGATCGTCGCGGTAGCTGCCGAACGGGCCTCGCCGCTGGTAGCCGCAAGCCGCGTACAGGCGCAGGGCTTCCGGCTGGAATGGGCCCGTTTCCAGCGTGAGCCAGCGCGTACCGCGCTCGGCCGTGCGCGTTTCGAGCAGGCGCAACAGGCGCCGGGCGACGCCCTGTCCGCGGTTTTGCGGGCGGACGTACATCCGCTTCAGTTCCCCGTAGTCCGGCGTGAGGATCACGGCGCCGCAGCCGATGGCGCTCCCCGCGCCGTCGCGCGCGACGGCGAACAGGACATTGGGCGACTTGAGCGCGGCCAGGTCCAGCGCGTGCCGGCTCTCCTGCGGATAGAGCGTGTCCTGATAGGCGTCCAGCGCCGCGATCAGGGCGATGACCTCGGCCTGGTCCGGCGATTCCAGCGTGATGTGCATGGCGCCCCTTCCTGTTGTCGCATGGCGGCTTGGTGTTGGGTGGGGCCAGCAGGAAAGGTGCCTGCAATGGGGCGTCGCCGCGGCCGGAAGGCCGACAAAAAACCCGCAGAGCCTTGTGCTGTGCGGGTTTCGTGGGCTTGTCCGAACTGTCGCGGACGTGTTGTTGGTGCCCCCGGGTGGAATCGAAGAGGGAATCTGCGATCTCTTCAAAATCAATCGGTTAGCTTCATGTCCACTTTGGCCGGTGTAACAGTTCAGGTGGTAGGGTTGGAATCTTCTGCGAGCAGTGTACAGCAAGTTGGGGCAGTGCTGCGCTGTGCCGATAGGCTTGCAGAATCGCACGCAGCGAGCCTCTGAGAGCTTCGGGTACCCAACCCCAGCCTGAATGCAGAAGAACGCAGCAGATAGCGATCATGTGGTATTTTCAGGCTGCTTAACGATATACAAAAAAATATAATAAGTAACAGACAAGGGAAGGGGGCAAAGCAGGGCGTCCCTGAAATGTGGCGAAAATTTACGAAGCCGTATTCATGCAGCGCATATCAGCCACTTCCCCCCGTACCCGCCTTACTGCCCCCAGCTGACTGATCCACAAAGAGCTAAGCGGGGCTTGCTCCTTGGCAGATCTCATGCACCGACACCCTCCGCGAACAGCAGAGAGAAGCCAATTTGATCCCAGTGGATACGATGCCCGCACACCCGGTAATCGTTGAACTGTTCAGGTGTAGCTGTAGCAAGGCAGGGGAGTAAAGCCGAGGGATAGCGGATAGCCGGGGCGTTTCCCTTGCTGATAGTCACGAAGTCATTTTCACGAACAACTGAGACAGTCTGAGCCATTGTCGCTTCCCCCATTGTATGTGTTTGCTACTCACTAATGAATTTAGCATATACAAACTTTGTTACAAGTGTGTGATGACACCTTTGTTACTGGGCATGAGTGGGAAAGAGTGCGGTGTCGGAAAGGATTACCTTTTGCACATCCCCTGCAATGTGCCATTTCTAAGTGTAGGAAAGTACGTTTACAAATTATGAACAGTGTCGGATAATTGCACCCAACTTATCGCCATAAACGACCAACGAATCGAGGGGGACAGCACCATGCCAGTAGTTGCCTACCTGCGGGTTTCCACTGACGACCAGACCATCGACAACCAACGTATGCAGATCGAGGCCAAGGGATACAAGGTCAGCAAGGCGTTTGCAGACGAAGCGGTCAGCGGTTCTACCAGTGCCAGCGAGCGCCCTCAGTTCAAGGCGATGCTGGAATATCTGCGGGAAGGTGACACGCTCGTAGTTGCTGCTATCGACCGACTTGGGCGGAACACCATTGACGTACTCTCGACCGTGGAGGCCCTGAAGAATAAGGGCGTCTCAGTTGTCAGCCTGCGTGAATCCTTCGACCTGACTACTTCAATCGGGCAGATGATGCTCACCATGCTCGCGGGTCTAGCCCAGATGGAAAAAGCCATCATTGCAGAGCGTAGGGAGGCCGGTGTGAAACGCGCACGGGCTGAAGGTAAGCACATGGGTAGGCCACGAAAGGTCAGCCCAGACGTGATCCTGAGCGCCCTAACGGTCAATGAAGGAAACGTCAGTAAAACGGCTAGGGAATTGGACGTTGCACGGGCTACGGTCATCAGGACTCGCGATATTGCAGCAGGAAAGAAGGTAGCGAAATGAGCAGCAAAGTGAAGAAGGGCGGCAAGCACAACATCAAGTCGGTGCGTATTGACGAGATTGACGCGCATATCAGCAACCAGATCCGAAATCCGGATGCGCTGAAGTGGAACGAGAAACATACCCGTCCTGCTGACGAGGAGCGCCACATCGAGGAACTGCTGAAGGAGCTGAAGACCAGCGACAAGGCAACCCGATTCAAGAAGCCGTTGCAGGTTGTCATCAATGACCAGAACCCGCAAAAGCCCTACGTCCTGACCGATGGGTTTCACCGCTATGAAGCGTACAAACGGCACACCAAGCGGTCGGACTACAAGGTGCCCGTTGTGGTCATCGAGGGCGGACTCGAAAAGGCGAGGCTGATAGCGCACCAGAATAACACCGAGCCGAAGCTAGGCATGACCAAGAGCGAGACCGTGCAGAGTGCCTGGGAGCGGATTGCGGAAGGTGCTGTTGATGGTCTGTCGCTGCGGGAGGCTGCACTGGAGTTGAGGATCAGCAAAAGCCAAGTCAGCAAGATGCGGGATGTCCTGAAACAGATCCGCGAAGGTGATCTATTGGGAGAACCCCAGCCAGACTACGGCAAAGATGGCGACCATCTGTTGTGGCGTAAGGAGGTCAAGAAGCTGCTACGCGGTGGGGAAGACTTCGAGTTGCCCGAGGAGAAGCACCCTGTTGCAGATGCACTGCTCAAAAAGTGGCGGGAGCAGATCATCGAGCATGCCCAGAATGGAGAGCCGGAATGGTTCCTCAAGCAGGCCGATCGGGCGCTGCATATGGCACTGGAAGAAATCCTTGAGGATGACGATATGCGGCTACGGACAGTCGTTGATGCGGTCATCGAAGAGTCAGACTTCTAAACAGGGCTACACGATTATGCGCATGCGCTAAGTCACGATTAGTTGCCACTATTTGAATCGGTTGGAATGCCTGAGAGTCAATGTAATCAATGGTTTCATGGTTTTCCTGCCGGTCTGCATGGCGTCCATTAATGGTATGTATGGACAGGGAATCCGTGGCTGGGTAATTGCATCGCATCGGATTGGTCGGTTCCATCAGTTTGCACACCTAGTCGAGAGCGGCTCATATTGGCCCGAAGCTGACAGTCGGCTCTTTGGAAAGTGGACGATTAATGTGTTGGGTAATCGGCCTCCGGAGCCGCGAAACGGCGGAGGGAACCTGCAAGTGCAGCTTGCAGTCAGTCCGTGTTGACCGAGAGGTTAGACACTCACCGCTTATGGGTCGAGTGACAAGAGATCACGTTCTAGGTCAGAGAATGTGCGCCAACCAAAGGTGACTACTGCGTCATATGCCAGATTGCGAAGCTTGTAGTCGCCAAATACGGGATTGACTTCGGTGGCAAGCTTATTGAAACAGTTTTCGACGGGCAGCGTAAAGGTGCCGTCCTCCCAATGAAGGGCCTGATTTCGAGCTTGCCAGATGACTTCGGCGAGCGATTGCGATCCGATATTGCGGCCAGCGGGGCAACCATGCTTTTGACGGCCATACTGCAGCGCGATCCCTTGTTTAGCGTACTGCAAGAGGCTTCCAGCAAGAGCACTCAACGAGATTTCTTTCGCGGCCAGCAAGTTTGTAAGCTGCTGTAGCTCTTGGTCTTTGTGGTAGCGATCCTTGTCGACACCGAAGTACGTATCCCAGTGAATTGCAGTCGCAAGCATTGGGTCGTCGTCCCATTCATCAGAAAACTTAGCAACAGCTTCCGCTTGTGCATAACCCGCGTGCGTTGCCTCGGTTAGGCGGGCCACACTCTCGCGTAGGTTTGCAACGTGGTCATGCTCGCTGTGTAGGTCGGCTATGACCGTCTCCACTGCGTGGTGGATTTGTGGAAGATAATCTCGAAGCCTCATTGCCTGCTTTCCTTCATAGTGGGCAGTCGTTGCGATGCTGAGGAGTGAATGCCTAACGTTTGAGCCCAGGGCCGTTGCGCATGTAGCAAATTGTTATGCCTAGTTCACTCGTACGCTTGCGTGAACACCAAGCTCCGAAAGCAACTCCCTTTGTCTTTCGGCCGAAACGATAGGGGCGTTGCAAGTGTTGTGAATCTCGCTGATAGAGTCAGACTTCTTCTCCATAGCTTTCTGGAGATTCTCAAGACATCCTTTCAGAAGCTGCGCTGGGTCCGCTACACGTTGCTTTGAAAACTCGACCAAGTACCACGCTTGGTCAGTGATTTCGAAGAATTCGCCGACCAATACACAACCGGACTGTTCTTTGTCGATGTGCATGTGGAGCTTTCGTCCCTGCTCCGTTTTGATCTGGATGTCCTGAAGCAGTTCTTGCCAAAGGTTAATGATGATTTCCACCACGGCCTCCTATTAGGCATAACGTAAAATAGACGGCATTACTGCCGCATAAAACTGGCCGAGTGCCATATATCCTGGATAGCACGTCAGCCATGAAGCCTTGCCGGTGCAGGCGAGCAGAAGATTCCAGGCAATATCTACGAGAATAGATGACCGTCATACGTGGCAAAGCCAAATGACGTAGGTATTATGCCAGCCGCACTCTTGGCTGTCATCCTGTGAGCTTCTCTTGCCTACGGTTGCTTTGGCGCAATGTCCCCGACGTCCGCTTCTGGCCGATTGCTGCCTATTGGCCTCACTTAGATCGCCAAGTGAAGTCGAGTTGTAGGTCGGGATATTCCAGCTTTGCCATCCACGTAGCCAGCGATTGCAGTGAGAGGCCATTGCCGTAAGTCGATCCTACATCCCCCGCGCTATGTCCCGTAAACGCATCATGGACATCCTTAGGTATGCCTGAGTTGCGAGCAGCGTCTTTGAACGTGTGCCGGAAGGAATGGAACACCTTGGTTGAAGGCATGTTCAACGGAGACTTGCGAGCGAAGCGCCCATACCACTTCGACCACATCACCGTGTACGTGCCATGTTTACTTGCATCAAGCAAATGGAATAGTCGCTGGTGTCCTTGCTCGCGTTGGTCAGCAACATAGTCCAAGAAGCCCAGTCGCAGCAGTTCCGGGTGTAGGGGAATGAGACGGCGAGACGAGTTGGTTTTGACGCTCTGACCCTCTTCGGCATCCGAAATGGCGATGTAATGAATCTGATCGCGTTCGCGGACATCATTGCAAAGTAGTTGACCCAATTCTTCCAAGCGGGCACCCGTGAACAGCCCTAGCAGTGGCAACCAGAAGGCAGCTTCACCGCGTCCAGCTTTCGGCCTTTCTCCCTTGCGGAAGATGGTGGTGCTGAAGATGGCGTTCAGGTCTTCGAGCGAATACGGTTGTCTGCTTGGGGCGCTGTTGGCGGCCTTTGCAAGGCGTACACCAGTGGCCGGGTTGCGTGCAATGATGTCGTTATCCAGTGCCCAGCCGAGCAGGCTCCTGATCGCGGTCAGATGTTTTTCAACCGTGGCCGGGGAGTATTCCTTGGCAACCAGCCAGTCTTTGAAGGCAACCACGTGGCGCTTCTCGGTTTGCTCGATGGAGATGCCCGGGTTCAAGTCAGCGAAGCGGTCAACGTACAACTTCCATTCCGCCAAGGTTTTGCTGCGCGGTGCCCGCTCGTTAGCCCAGCGTTCAAGCAGGTCAGGCCACGAAGTCCCATTCTTGGAAGATGCTGCTGGATTGACGTTAAGCGCGGTATGTTCCGGGCGGGGAGGGATGGGTACCACATCGCCAGCATGTGCAGCTTTAGCCTGCTGGATGGTGTGGCTCATCGCTTTTGATACGTTCAGCAAAACCTCACGGTACGCAGGCGTTTCCCGATCAGGAAGGGCGATGTGTAGTACGCCTGCCCATTCTTCCAATACAGCCGCCACTGCCCGAAAGTTGCCACGGGTGAACTGCTTGCGCGATGCGCTATCAACGGCAGCTAGCAGTGCCTCGAACTCGTCGTACTCTGCATCGCTGATCCCTTGGACTTTTCGCGATTCCATGAACGAAAGCACGGCATGGCTGAACGTCTGTTGTATTTGCTCGTAATGAGCGAGGGTCAGCTCCGAAGCCGGTATGGCTGGAGTGGTGACGGACTGCTGAATGGATGCCCACTCACGGTCAATCTCTACGGCTTTTTCGCGGGCAAGACGTTCCGCCTCCTTGGGATCTTTCGTTCCAAGCGAGAAGCACACTTCTTTACGCCCGATGGCTGCTTGGAGTGCGAGGGGGACTTTCCTGCGGAAGTAGTAAACGCCAGAGCGGCGGGTCAGGTAGTTGGTCTTTGGCACTGCAATCATCCCGCGAGTGTAACACCCACGTGTAACACCAGCGAGATGTAAGGGGTTGATTTGTATGGAAATTCATGCAAATCAACCACTTGGCAGTGGAGTGGTGCCCCCGGGTGGAATCGAACCACCAACTGCCCCTTAGGAGGGGGCCGTTATATCCATTTAACTACGGAGACGGGCAAAGCGGTCAGGCCTGACGGTCGACGGCCTGGTGCGCGAGGTCGACCAGCGCACGCTTGGCGTCGGAGTCCGGCAGCGCGGCGATCGCGGTGATCGCCGCGTCGGCGGCCTTTTCGGCCTCGCTGCGTGCGTAATCGAGCGCGCCGCAGGATTGTACCGCAGCGAGCACTTCCGGGAAAAGCGCGCGGTCGGCGTTTTCGATCGCCCTGCGTACCAGCGCGGCGGCGTCTGTCCCGCCCTGGCGCATGGTGTAGATCAGCGGCAGGGTGGGCTTGCCTTCGGCCAGGTCGTCGCCGAGGCTCTTGCCGATGGTCTCGGCGTCGCCCGAGTAGTCGAGCACGTCGTCGATGATCTGGAAGGCGGTACCCAGGTGCATGCCGAAGGCGGCCAGCGCGTCGGCGTGTGCGGCCGGGGCGCCGGAAATCAGCGCGCCGACGCGGGCAGCGGCTTCGAACAGCTTGGCGGTCTTGTAGCGGATCACCGTCAGGTACGCGTCTTCCGAGACGTCGGTCTCGCCGATGTTCAAGAGCTGCAGCACCTCGCCCTCGGCGATGATGTTGGTGGCCTCGGCCATCACCTCGAGCACCTGCATGCTGCCGCTTTGCACCATCATCTGGAACGCGCGGGTGTACAGGAAGTCGCCGACCAGGACGCTCGCGGCGTTGCCGAACAGCGCGTTGGCGGTCTGCCGGCCGCGGCGCATGCCGGACTCGTCGACGACGTCGTCGTGCAAGAGCGTTGAGGTGTGGATGAACTCGATCATCGCCGCCAGCCGGTACAGGTGTTCGCTCTGGCAGCCGCAGGCGCGGCCGGCGAGCAGCACCAGCGCCGGGCGCATGCGTTTGCCGCCGGCGCCGATGATGTATTCGGCCATCTGGCGGATCAGGGCGACGTCGGAGTGCAGGCTTTCGCGGATGACTTGGTCGACCGCCTGCATGTCTTCGGCGATCAGGGTACGGTAGAGATGCTGGGTCACGGTACTGGCTTCGGGGTGACGGTTGGCCGGTCGGTTCAGGCCGATGATGTTAACAGAAAGGCCCTACCCCCGCCATGCTCCCCGCATTAGCTGGGCGCGGGGCGGAAAAATTGACAGGATTCAGTCACTTGCGTATAGTCTCGTGCTCTCTCCGCACTGCTTCGGTGCGGGAGCCAGAATCAGGAGCTTATCGAATGTATGCGGTCGTAAAAACCGGTGGCAAGCAGTACAAGGTTGCTGTCGGCGAAAAACTCAAAGTAGAACAGATACCTGCAGACATCGACAGCCAAATCGTACTTGAAGAAGTGCTGATGGTCGCTGACGGTGAACAGGTTGTTGTCGGTACCCCGCGCGTGGCTGGTGCCACCGTACAGGCCACCGTCGTTGCCCATGGTCGTGGCGAGAAGGTCCGCATCTTCAAGATGCGTCGCCGTAAGCACTACCAGAAGCATCAGGGTCACCGTCAGAACTACACCGAAATCCGCATCGACGCGATTTCGAAGTAAGGAGCATAAGTCATGGCACACAAGAAAGCTGGCGGTAGTTCCCGCAACGGTCGTGACTCCGAAGCCAAACGCCTGGGCGTGAAGGTTTACGGTAGCGAGCTGATCCCGGCAGGTTCGATCATCGTTCGTCAGCGTGGCACCCGCTTCCACGCCGGCGAAAACGTCGGCCAGGGCAAGGACCACACCCTGTTCGCCAAGGTTGACGGCTACGTGCAGTTCACCACCAAGGGTGCACTGAAGCGCAAGACCGTTTGCGTTGTTCCGTACACCGGTGTAGACGCCGAGTAATCCCGGCCTCTGTCCGAGAAGCCCTATCCTGCGATAGGGCTTTTCTTTTTTGTTCAAGGCGCAAGGCGCGAGTCGCTGCCCATGCGGCGCTTCACCCCTGACGCCTTAAGCGCGAGGAGTACACATGAAATTCATCGACGAAGCCCGCATCGAAGTCATCGCGGGCAAGGGCGGCAACGGCGCCGCCAGCTTCCGCCGCGAGAAATACGTGCCGTTCGGCGGCCCGGACGGCGGCGACGGCGGCAAGGGCGGCAGCGTCTACGCCGTGGCCGACGAGAACGTCAACACGCTGGTCGAGTACCGCTTCGTCAAGAAGTACCTCGCGCAGCACGGCGAGCGCGGCCGAGGTGCCGACTGCTACGGCAAGGGCGGCGACGACATCGAGCTGCGCATGCCGGTCGGCACGGTGATCACCGACGCCGACACCGGCGAGCTGGTCGCCGACCTGACCCACCACGGCCAGCGCGTGATGATCGCGCGCGGCGGCAAGGGCGGCCTCGGCAACATCCATTTCAAGAGCTCGACCAACCGCGCGCCGCGCCAGTGCACGCCGGGCGAAGAGGGCGAGGCGCGCATGCTCAAGCTCGAATTGAAGGTGCTCGCCGACGTCGGCCTGCTGGGCATGCCCAACGCCGGCAAGTCGACCTTCATCCGCTCGGTGTCGGCCGCCAAGCCGAAGGTGGCGGACTACCCGTTCACCACGCTGCACCCGAACCTGGGGGTGGTGCGCATGCCGGACACCAAGAGCTTCGTGATCGCCGACATCCCGGGGCTGATCGAGGGCGCGGCCGACGGTGCCGGCCTCGGCCACCGCTTCCTCAAGCACCTGCAGCGCACCGGTCTCTTGCTGCACATCGTCGACGTCGCACCGTTCGACCCGGACGTCGACCCGGTGCGCGAGGCGCGCGCCATCCTCGAGGAGCTCAGGAAGTACGACGAGGAACTGTACGCGAAGCCGCGCTGGCTGGTGCTCAACAAGCTGGACATGCTGCCGGAAGACGAGCGCGAGCTGACGGTGTCGGCCTTCCTCGAGGCGTACGGCTGGAAGGCGGGCGAACCGGACGACCGTTTCGGTTTCGACGCCGATACGCCGCGCGTGTTCGCGATCTCGGCGCTGACCGGCGAGGGCACCCGCGAGCTGACCCGCGCGATCATGGACTACCTGAACGTGCGCCGCGAGCGCGAGCGCGCCGAGCGCGAGGCCGAGGAGCGTGCTGCCGCCGAGGCCAAGGCGGCCGCCAAGGCGGCGCGCGCCGGCATCCTCAAGCCGTCGGCCGAATAAGCCGGTTTCAGGTAGGACAAAGCCCCCGCAGGTTTACACCTGTGGGGGCTTTTGTATGGGCGCGTGCCGTTTACCAGCCGCGGTAGTACTCGCGGCGGATCTCGCGGCGCGCCTCGCGCTTTTCCTTCTGCACGTCGAAGTAGGCGCGGGTCTTGGCCTGGCGCACTTCGCGGATGCCTTCGCGGATGGCCTGGCGCTTCTCCCACGGCGTGTCGGCTTCGTAGTAGTCGCGGGCCGCCTCGCGCTTCTCGGCGATCACCTCGCGCGCACCGTCGCGCTTGGCGCGTTCCACCTCGTAATAGCCTTCGCGCATCTCGTGGCGCACCCCGCCCCAGTTGGCAGCCAGCGCACCGCCGGCACAGGTGGCGAACAGCAGGGTGATCAGCAGTTTCTTCATGTTGGCGTTCCGCGTTTGTTTTCGATGAACGCATATTGGTAGTAATCGATCTTCAAGTGAACGGGTTGTGAACAACTTCACAGCTAAGCCCCTCATCCTCCTATGGAAAATAGTTGGCAGCTATCGAACCATAGGCGCATAATGCGAATCATTGTTATTTGCCTATTGGGATGAATCATGCAGCAGACGCATCTGGGGAATCTGGCACCGGGACAAAAGGCGGTGGTGCGTGCGTTGACGCAGGCCGCAGCGCCGTTCAGGCGCAAGTTGCTGGCGATGGGGCTCACCCCCGGCTGCGCGCTCGAGGTGGTGCGCGTCGCGCCGCTGGGCGACCCGCTCGAACTGTCGCTGCGCGGTTTCTCCTTGTGCCTGCGCCGCGCAGAAGCGGCCGCTATCGAAGTCGAGGTGCGCGCATGAACAGCGTCTGCCTGATCGGCAACCCCAACTGCGGCAAGACCACGCTGTTCAACGCGCTGACCGGCTCCCGCCAGAAGGTCGGCAACTGGCCGGGCGTCACCGTCGAGCGCAAGAGTGGCCGCCTCAAGGGCTGCAATGTCGAGGTGGTCGATCTGCCCGGCACCTACTCGATCGAGGCGGGCGAGGTCGGCGTGTCCGAGGACGAGCGCATCGCGCGCGACTACCTGCTTGCCGGCAATGACGCGCTGATCGTCAACGTGGTCGACGCAGCCAACCTGCAGCGCAACCTGTTCCTGACTTTCCAGTTGCTCGACCTCGGCCGGCCGATGCTGGTCGTGCTCAACATGATCGACGCGCTGGAAGAGGGCGGCCACACGGTCGACCTGGAAGCCTTGCAAGCGGCGCTCGGCTGTCCGGTGCTGGCGGTGTCCGCCAGCCGCGGCCGCGGCGTCGACGCGGTGGCCGAGTCGATCGAAGCGGGCGCCGCCGCACCTCAGCTGCCCGACCCACAGCCGACGCTCGCAGGCAGTCTGGAACACTGGGTCGCCGCCCGCCAGGCGGCCGAGCCCGGCGTCAGCCGTGCCGAACTGTGCGCGCGCGTCCTGGACGGACGTGCGCCGGACGCGCCGCTGCCGGCGGGCGAAGACGCCGACATCGTGCTGGCCAGCAGCCGCTACGACGCGATCGACGCGCTGTGCGCGCGGGTGCTTGAGCGCGCGCATGTGGCGAGCAAGACGCTGACCGCGAAGATCGACCGCTGGGCGCTCGGCCGCGTCAGCGGCGTGCCGCTGTTCCTCGGCGCGATGTATCTGATGTTCCTGTTCGCGATCAACCTGGGCGCGGTGTTCATCGACTTCTTCGACATCGCGACCGGCACCTTGCTGGTCGACGGCAGCGCGCACCTGCTCGAGGGGGCCGGCGCGCCGGCGTGGCTGACCGCGCTGGTGTCGAACGGCATCGGCGGCGGCATCCAGACGGTGTCGACCTTCATCCCGGTAGTCGCCGCGATGTTCCTGTGTCTTTCGTTCATGGAAGACTCGGGCTACCTTGCGCGCGCGGCGGTGGTGGTCGACCGCGCGATGCGCGCGATCGGCTTGCCGGGCAAGGCCTTCGTGCCGATGCTGGTCGGCTTCGGCTGCAACGTGCCGGCGATCATGGGCACCCGCACGCTCGACTCGTCGCGCGACCGGCTGACCGCGATCATGATGATGCCGTTCATGTCGTGCGGCGCGCGCTTGCCGGTGTACGTGATGTTCGCCGCGGTGTTCTTCCCGCAGGACGGGCAGAACGTGGTGTTCGCGCTCTACCTGCTCGGCATCGCGGTCGCGGTGCTGACCGGTTTCGCGATGAAGCACAGCGTGCTTGCCGGCGAGGCGTCCCCCTTCGTGATGGAGTTGCCGCCTTACCGGCTGCCGACTCTGCGCGGCATGCTCACGCACAGCTGGCACCGCCTGCACGGCTTTATCGTGCGCGCCGGTAAGACCATCGTGCTGGTGGTGATGGTGCTGTCGCTGTTCAACTCGCTGGGCACCGACGGCAGCTTCGGCAACGAAGACAGCGAGGCGTCGGTGCTCTCCGCGACCGGCCGCGCGCTGACGCCGGCGTTCTCGCCGATGGGGGTGAATGCAGAGAACTGGCCGGCGACGGTCGGCCTGTTTACCGGCATTTTCGCCAAGGAGGCAGTAGTCGGCACGCTCGACTCGCTGTACGGCAGCCTCGCCCGTGCCCATGCGGGTGACGAGCCGCAGGACGCCGGCTACGACCCGCTGTCCGGTCTCTCCGACGCAGTGGCGAGCGTGCGCGACAATTTCCTGGGTCTCGCGTCGGCGGTGACCGACCCGCTCGGCCTGTCGGTCGGCGACCTGAGCGACCGCGAGGCGGTGGCCGAGGAGCAGGGGGTCGACGCGACCACCTTCGGCCAGATGCAGGCGCGCTTCGGCAGTGCTTCGGCCGCCCTCGCCTATATGGTGTTCATCCTGCTTTATACGCCGTGCGTGGCCGCGCTGGGCGCGGTGGTGCGCGAGGCGGGCGGGCGCTGGGCGCTGGCGGTCGGCGTGTGGTGCTTTGCAATCGCGTGGAGCGCGGCGACCATCACCTACCAGGCGTCGCGCCTCAGCAGCGCGCCGGCCGCAGCGGCAGGGTGGATCGGCGGGGTGCTTGCGCTGCTCGCGCTGGGTTTCTGGCTGCTGCGCCGCTTCGGCGAGCGCGGGGCGCCGGCCGCTGTGCCGGTTGCCGAGGGCAGTTGTTGCTCGAAGGGCTGCTCGTGCTGACCCGGCTGCGCGACCTCCTGCGCGCGCGGCCGGCGCTGACGCTCGCCGAGGCGGCCGCGTTGATGGGGCTGCCTGCGTCGGCTGTCGAGCCGATGCTTCAGACTTGGGTGCGCAAGGGCAAGGTGGCAGTCAGCGGCGCATCGTGCGGCGGTGGCTGCAGCGGTTGCGCCAGCGACGACTGCCGCGTCTACCGCTGGCAGGAGACGCCCGTACGAGCGGTCATCCCCTTGCGCGTGGTGTAGGGCCGCTCAGTATTCGTAACTGAAACGGCCGCCGACCACCTGGCGGCCATCGACGACGACCCGCCAGCGGTAATGGCCGGGCGCCGCGTATTCGGCGCCCTGGCCGAAGTCGCGCGGGAAGGTCAGGTAGCCGAATTCCCCGGCCTTCACGCGCAGGTCCCTGGCCAGTTTCAGGCCGTTCGGACCGCTCACCTCGAAGCGGGCGGTGTAGTCGCCCAATTCGCCGTACTTGTCGCGTACCCCCAGTTCGATCACCGGCGTGCTCATCGACGATTGCCAGCTCGGCGCAGCCTGCGCGACAAGGGGCAGCGCGAGGGCCAGCACACAGCAGATGCGTTTCATGGAAGGCTCCTGGGCGGAAAAACGCTCAGCCTGCGACCGCCGCGTCCGTCCCGTCAAGCGAGACGACCCGGTTGCGCCCGCCCGTCTTCGCGCGGTACAGGCGTTCGTCCGCCTGCGCAAGCTTGCCGCCGATGCCGTCTGCACGGGCATCCGACACGCCGACGCTGACGGTGACCCGCAGCGGGCGTCCCCGCACGTTCAGCACCTGGCTGGCCAGCGCCGTGCGGAACGCGTCCAGCCGTGCGTGGACAGCCCGGATGTCTGCCGACGCGAAGATCACGGCAAACTCCTCGCCGCCCAGCCGGGCGCAGGTCTCGTCCGGGAAGTGCTCGCACAACTGGTCGGCCAGCAGCGTCAGCGCGCGGTCGCCGCCGTCGTGGCCGTAGCGGTCGTTGACCGACTTGAAGTGGTCGACGTCGAGCATGGCGACGCAATAGGGCTGGCCGACCTGTTCGCTGGCCGCGAAGAAGGCGCGCCGGTTGGGCAGCCCGGTCAGCGGGTCGTGGTTCGCCGCGCGCACCAGCGCCTCCATGTTCTCCAGGAACTCGATGTTGTGGGTGATCCGGCAGTGGAACTCTTCGGCGTTGAACGGCTTTTTCAGGAAGTCGTCGGCGCCGGCCTTGATGAAGCGTGCGGTCGTCGTGCTGTCGGAAGCGCCGGAGATGCCGATGATCGCCAGGCGGTCGCGTCCGTACGCGCGGCGGATGCGGTGGGTCAGCGCGATGCCGTCCATGCCCGGCATGTCCTGGTCGACCAGCACCAGGCGGATCGCCGGTTCGGCGGCGAGCGCGCGGATCGCCTCGTCGGCGTCGCCGGCGAGCAGCACGCGGAACTGGTAGCGCTCCAGCAACTGCTTCAGGTGCTGGCGCACGGTGCGCGAGTCGTCGACCACCAGCGCGAAGAGCGCGCGGTTGCGGTCCAGGCGGCGCAGCAGCATCGCCACGTATTCGAGCGCGCCGGGCATGTCCTTGGGGACGTAGTCGACCACCGGTTGCGCCATCACCCGCTCGCGGGTCGCCGCGTCGTTGCGCGCGGTCAGCACCAGCGTCGGGATGCCGGCGGCGATCAGGTCGGCGAGCGCCTCGCCTTCCGGCGCGTCGGGCAGGCAGTAGTCGAGCACGGCGGCCAGCGGGCGCAGGCCGGCGGCCAGCCTCGCCTGCAGCGCCGCCCGGCTCTCTGCGGTATGCGCGCGGTAGCCGCCTTGTTCGACCACGCGCGTCAGCGGGCGCAGCACGCTCGGGCTGTCTTCGATCAGCAGGATGTCGGCGGCGGGCATCGCGATGGTCTCCGGAGCAAAAGGCTCACAGCATAACCCTCCGGTCATGAAAACGCATGAAAAGCCGGTGGGTGTCGCACGAATGCCTGCAGTGGCTGCCGTGTCGCGTTGACGCTGCCACCCGCCGCCTTGGACAATGGCGGCTTTGCCCGCGACCCGGATGCCCGCCTTGCTTGCGCTCTCTGAATTTTTCCGCGAAGACGTCGACCCCGCCGCGTTGCCGCTGGTGTCCCGGCTGACCGGCGCGTGGCCGATGCTGTCGGTGTTCGTCACCCTGTTCCGCGGCGGCGACGAGGAGGTGCTGGTGCGCCTGCTGGTACTGCGCGAACTGGGCGCGCGCGCCGACGCGCCGCGCTGGAGCCCGCAGGAGATCGCGCAGCGCTTCGCCTACCTGAACGACACCAAACTCTCCACCGTGCTCGCCCGCCTGAAGGACGGCGGCCTGCTGCAGTGGGACGGCGACGCCGGCCTGTGGCAGCTGTCCGAGGGGGCGCGCGTCGCGCTGTCGGCCTTGTCGACCATGGTCGACTTCGCCGGCGACGACGTCGAACTGGGCTACCTCACCAGCCAGGTCGCCGCCGGGCAGGCGGTCGGCCAGTTGTCGGACGACGCGCTCGCCCACCTGCTCGCCCGCCTGAACGAGCTGACCTGCGAGTTCGAGGACGCGCTCGAGTCGCAATCCGAGTTCCGCATCCGCGCGGCGCAGCACCGGCTGGAGGCCGTGTGGCGCTGGGTCGCCAAGAGCACCGAGGTGGTGCGCGGCCTGACCGCCGACGAGACGCTGACGCTCGCGCAACTGGCGCAGGCGCAGGCGGTCGCGCTCGCGCAAAGCCGCATGCTCGCGCTGGCCGGCACCTTCGAGCGGCGCCTCGCGCAACTGGCCGCGCAGCGCGTGCACCTGGGAATCTCCGGGCTCACCTCGACCGATATCGCCGACTGGCTGCGCCACCGCCAGCAGGGCCAGCTTTGCAAGCTGGCAGCCGGCGCGCTCGCCTTCGCGCCGGAGCCGGCCTTCCTGTCGACGCCGGAGCTGGCGGACGTCGCCGAGTACGAACTGATCGCGCGCGAACGCGCGCGTGCCGGCGACGCGGTGCTGCCAGGCAGTACCAGCGCGCCGGTGAGCGGCGCACCCGAGATCGAGCGCCTGCTGGAAGCCGAGGCGATGTACGACGTGCTGGCGACGCTCGGCATGGCCGGCGAGACCGACCTCCCGATCGACCGCGCGGTGCTCGCCGGCAGCTACGACGAGACCGCGTACCGCTTGTCGCTGTTGTCGCTATTGGGCGACCCCGACATGCGCGGCGACGACAGCATCGTCGCCCAGCTCGCCCGCCTGCCGCTGATGCTTACCGGCGGCCTGGGCGTGACCGAGCCCGAACACCCCGAGGTGGCCCGCCTCTCCGACGCCACCCTTAGCCGGATCCCCCAAGATGGACACTGAACTGAAAACCCTGTGCGCGCGCCTCTTGGCCCAGCGCGTGCTGCCGCGCGCAGACCCGCTGGTGCGCCGCGCGCTGATGGACGAGGCGTTCCGCGCCGAGCTGGACGAGCGTCTGGCCGGCACCGGCCTGCGCCTCGTCGAAAACCCTTATGCCGAGCATGTCGCGCTCGCGCTCGCGCCCGAGATGGGCGAGCCGGTGTTCGGCGCCGGCGAGACCTGGCAGAACAATACGCTGGGCCTGCCGCGCGACGGCGTCGCATTGTTGGTCGTACTGTGGGCGCTGATCATCCTGCCCAAGCGCGAGCGGCAGATCGCCCGCGTCGAGGCCGGCCGCGAGGGGCAGTCAGACATGTTCGGCGCGCTGAAGCCGCTCGCCACCGGCGAGGCGGTATCGTGCGGCGTGTCCGAGGACGCGCTGTACGCCGACTTCGGCCGCCAGCTGGGCGGACGCACCCGTTTTTCCGCCAACCTGGGCCGGCTGGCCAACCTCGGCTTCGTCACCCGCCGCAATAAGTGGATCGAAGAGGGGCCGCTGCTCGACGTGCTGATCGACTACAGCCAGATGGCGCCGCGCATCATCGAGGGTGCGCTGGCCGACCTGCTCTCGCAGCGGCGCGGCCAGCCGGCGGACGCCGCTGCGGCCGAGCCTGAACCCACGCCCGCCGGGCAAACGGAGGACGCCTGATGTTCCAGATGAAATCGGTCGAGATGGTGCACTGGGACTACTGGCAGCGGCTGACGGTGCCGCTGGACGCGCAGATCGTCACCATCATCGGCCCCAACGGTTCGGGCAAGACCACCTTGCTCGACGCCCTGCGCACGCTCTTGGCGATCAAGTGCTCGGGCAAGCGCGACTACAAGCGCTACGTGCGCAACAACCGCGAGCCGTTCGCCTACCTGCGCGGCGTGGTCGACAACCCGCGCCGGCTGGACGGCGGCCTGTACCCGACGCCGTTCTTCCCGCTGACCGCGCCGGAAGTCACGCTGGTGTGCCGCATCAAGAAGCAGGGCGGCGACTGGGTACGCCACTACGCGGTGCTCGAGGGCGACGCGCCGCTCGAGGCGCTGGAAGCGTCCGCGCAGTGGCTGGGCGTGCACGAGTACCGGCGGCGCCTGGAGGCGGCCGGGCTGACCGCGGCGGTCGGCGAGGTGCTGGCGCTCGAACAGGGCGACACCGACAAGCTGACCGAATACTCGCCGCGCCAGCTGCTGGACCTGGTGTTCCAGGTGTTCGGCGACAAGGACGTGCTGGTCAACTACCAGCGTGCACGCGAGGAGCAGAAGGCGACCGAGGCCGAACTCACGGCGCTGTCCGCCCAGCTTGAGCAGCAGTCGGTGCGCGTCGAGGCGATGCGCTTGCGCGCCGACCGCCACCTCGAATGGCGGCGGCTGCAGGATTCGATCCGCGTGCTGCAGGACGAGGCGCTGCCGGTGCTGTCGTGGCTGGACACCCGCAGCGAGCTCGCCGAGCGCTGGCAGGGCTACCGCGTGTCGCTCTCGGCGCTTGGCAAGGCGCGCGACGAGCAGCGCGGCACGCTCGCGCTGATGGCGACGCTGAATGCGGCCGAACAGAGCGCGCAGGCGGCGCGCGACAGCGCCGAGGCGCGCCGCGGCGCCGTGCAGCAGGCCTTCATGGCCGCACGCGACGCGGTGAAGGAAGTGGAAGGGCGGCTGAAGGAACGCGACCGCCTGCAGGCGCTCTCCGACAGCGCGTACGGCGACGACGCCGCGGCGCTCTCGGGCAAGCTCGCCGCCTTGCGCGCCGAAGCCGCGCAGTTGCGCGACGCGCTGCGCGACAAGCAACAGACACGGCGCGCGCTGGGCGAACGGCTGTCGGCGCTGGAGGCCGGCCGCGCGCGCGCGCCGGAAGACGTGCGCGCGATGCGTGCCGCGCTGGACGAAGCGGGCATCCGCCACGCGATGCTGTCGGACCTCGTCGAGGTGACCGACCCGGCGTGGCAGGGTGCGGTCGAGGCGCTGCTGCGCCCTTCGCGCCACGTGGTGTTGCTGGGCAACCCGGCCGACCGCCGCGAGGCGTGGGCGATCGGCGAGAAGCTGCGTTACCGCCACTTCATTGCGCCCGACTGCGAGGACGCGCCGCGTGCGCGCGCGGGCAGCCTCGCCGAGGTGGTGCGTTTGGCAGGGCCAGTGCCCTCGTGGCTCTCCCAGCAGCTGAACCGGGTGGCCCGCGTCGAGGACGCGCGCGAGGGCGCCAGCGTCGACGGCGACTGGATCACCCGCGACGGCTACTACCGCGAGCGGCGCGGCGCGCGCCATATCGGCGTGCCGGCGCACGACTACGCGTTCGGCGAGGCGGCGCGCCAGGCAAGCCAGGCCGCGCTGTCGCAGCAGTTGACTGCCCTCAACCGCGAGATTCTGGACGCCGAGGCGCGCCATGCCGAGTTGCAGCGCGAGGCAGCGGCGCTCGCAGAGTACCTGGGCGGGATGGACGCGATCCGCATGCTCGATGCGCGTGCCGAGGAGTTCGCCGCGCTCGACGCGCAACTGGCGGGCCTGCGCGAAGAGGCCGCGCGCCAGGGCGCTAAGCTTGCCGAAGCTGCTGCCGACAAGGACGCCGCCGAGGCGCGCTTCGCCGACGCGCGCCTCGCGCACGACCGCGTCTGCCAGCGCGAGCACGAGAGCCTCGCGCGCATCGAGCAGCGGGGCGCCGAAGTGGCGCTCGCGCGCCGGCAGATCCGCCGCCTGACCGCCGACGCGCGGCAGTGGCAGGGCAAGCTGCCCGCGGGCGTGTGCGCGCCGGAGTGTGTGGCCGCGCTCGAGGAGCGTTTCGAGTCGGCCGCCGAGGTGCGCCACGAGATTGCCTACCTGGAAGAGCGGCTTGCCGCCGGCGACTGGGAGACCGACCCGACGGTGCTCGAGCTCAGGAACAAGCTCGCCGACGACATGGCGCAGCTGGAGGGCGAGCGCATCCGGCGCGAGGGGGAACTGGCGCGCGCGGCCACGCTGACCGACGATGCGCGCGGCGCGTATATCAACAAGCTCAAGGCGACGGTGCGCGCTTACGGCAAGAACGTGAAGCGGCTGGGCGAGCTCGCCGGCATCGGCGTCGAGGTCGAGCTGCCGCAGCTCTCCAACGACGACACCGTGCTCGCGCAGGCCGGGCTGGTGTTGCGCTTCGACTTCGACCACAAGGGCATGACGGGCATGAACGACGGCGAGGGTTCTGGCGGCCAGCAGGTGATGAAGTCGCTGATCCTGCTGATCGGCCTGATGATGGACGAGGCGAACCCGTCGGGCTTCGTGTTCATCGACGAGCCGTTCGCCCACCTCGACATCTTCAACATCGACCGCGTCGCGGGCTTCTTGAAGGCGACCGAGGCGCAGTACCTGATCACCACGCCGAACACCCACAACATCAACATCTTCGCGCCGTCCGATTTGACGCTGGCGACGCGCAAGAAACGCCCGGGCGAGATCTGGGCGCCGCCCATCCTGCAGGCGCGCCGCAGGCTGGACGCGTAAGGGGGCGTACATGACAGGCTGGCTTACCCGCATCGACAAGCGGCGCGTCGCGCAGAGCCCCTTGGGTGTGCGCGGACGCAACCTCGCGCTCGACCCCCTGCTCGCGCCACAGCCCTTGGCGCTGTCGGACGCCGAGCGCGGCTTGCTCGCGCGCTGGCTTGAGGCGCGCGGCAGCCGGGTGCGCTGGCAGGCGCTGTGTGGCGGTGCGGCGGGCGAAGCCTTGCTCGCACGCCTCTTGGAGGCGGGCTGGTGCCGGGTCGAGCTGCAGTTGTCGGCGGAGGGCGGCCACGCTGGCGGCTTCGAGCCGTGTTGGGTCGAGTGGCTGGACAGCTACGGCCTGCGCGCGCTGTGCGGCATCGCGGCCGAGCCCGGTGCCGACGAGGAGGTGGTCGAGCTGTGGCGCGGCTGGCAGCCGCGCGCGGCAGCGCTTGCACCGCTGGCGGCGACGCTGCTGCAAGGCTTGCCGGCGGCTACACTCGAGCGACGGCTCGCGATTGCCCGCACGCTCGACGACTGGCTCGCGGCCGGACGCTGGGGCAGCGAGCGCGACTTCTCGCGCCACGCGCTCGGGCGCAGCCGCGCCTTCGGCGACGCCGACCGCGCGTGGCTGGCCGAGGCCGGCGTCGAACTGGCCGCGTGCGGGGTCGGCCCGCATGGCCCGCACCTGTTTGTCGCCGGGCCCGTCTCCTTGTGGGACGGCGCGGAATGCCTGGCGTCGCGGCGGCTGCTCGCACCCGGCGCGGCGCTCGCGCCGGACCTGCTCGCGGCCGTCACCCGCGCCGACGGGCGCGTCGAGGCGATCCGCGTGGTCCAGCAGCTTGCGGTGTTCGGGCGGCTGGGCATGGAGGGCGACGCGGCGCTGACGCTGTGCGTGCCGGCGGCGCCGCCGCCTGCCTGGCGCCGCGCGCTCGCCGCGCTGTTCGGCGCCTTGCGGGTGCCGGTTCAGGTCGCCTGCGACCTGTCGCCCGCCGGCATGGCGCTCGCGTTGGACATCGGCGCGCTCGCCGGCGCGGCGGGTTGCCCGTGGCAGCCGTGGCAGATGGCCGCGCCGACCGTCGTGCTGCAGCAGGCCGGGCAGCCGCTGGACGAAGCCTCCCGTGCCGCGCTCGCGCGCCTCGCCGCGCGGTCCCTGCCGGCGGCGCTGGCGACGCTTGCCGCGCAACTGGACGAGACCGGCTACTGGCTCGGCCAGGAGGTGCTGTTCGAGGCGGGGTGATCACCTGAATTGCCATTTGCATATCCGGTGGCGGTGCCGATAATGGGGTCTTTGTCCTGATTGCGAAGGAACTCCGATGAAGCTGATCGCCCTGACCGGCAACTCGCAGCGCCTCGACGGCGGCGCGATGTTCGGCAACGCCCCGCGCGCGCTGTGGTCGCGCTACCTGATACCCGACGACGCGCACCGGGTACCGCTCGCCTGCCGCTGCCTGCTCGCCGAAACCGCTGACGGCCGCCGCATCCTGCTGGAGACCGGCATCGGCGCGTTCTTCCCGCCCGAGCTGCGCGAGCGCTTCGGCGTGGTCGAGGCGGAGCATGTGCTGCTGGGTGCGCTCGCCGCGCAAGGCCTGACCGACGCCGACATCGACGTGGTGGTGATCTCGCACCTGCATTTCGACCACGCCGGCGGCCTGCTCGCCGCGTGGGACGGCGGCCCGGCCCGCCTGCTGTTCCCGAACGCCAAGGTGGTGGTCTCGCGCGAGGCGTGGGCGCGGGCGAACGCGCCGCACCCGCGCGACCGCGCGTCGTTCATCCCCGAACTGAACGCGCTGCTCGCGGCGAGTAGCCGCCTGGTGCTGACCGACGGCGAGACGCCGGACTGCCTGCCAGAGGACTGGCGCTTCCATGTCTCGCACGGCCACACGCCGGGCATGCTGCTGGCCGAGTTGCCGTCCGCCAGTGGGCCGCTGGTGTTCGCCGCCGACCTGATCCCCGGCGTGCCGTGGGTGCACGTGCCGATCACCATGGGCTACGACCGCTACCCGGAGCAACTGATCGACGAGAAGCAGGCCTTGCTGGACGGCCTGCTCGCACGCGAAGGCGCGCTCTTCTTCACGCACGACCCCGAAGTGGCCGCCGGCCGCGTGTTCCGCGACGGCAAGGGGCGTTACGGCGTCGAGGCGGCTAAGCTGTAGCTTGGGCGCGGGCAGTGTTGTATTTGTTTAACATATTTGACGAGTGTTAAACATTTGCATATTTAGGCCGTTTGCGTGCGCAAACCTTGTCAGACAAGGCGCAGGCGGCGGCCCGTCGACCCGCGCAGGTGGCTGATCCGGCGCCGGACCGATTTTTTTTTGCCTTGCCGCTTTGGCCTGCCCCCCGTATGGCGGATAATCGGCCGCCTTACAAAAAACGGGTGGAGACCCCGCGCCATGCTGATCGGCTTCGTCGTACTCTATCTTCTGCTGACCATGGGTGTGGGCGTGTACGCGTCCACTCGGGTCAAGAACTCCAAAGACTTTGCCACCGCCGGTTCGAGCATGCCGTTGCCGGTGGTGACCGCGATGGTGTTCGCCACCTGGTTCGGCTCCGAGGCCATCCTCGGCATCCCGTCGACCTTCCTCGCGGAGGGCTTCGGCGGCATCGTCGAAGACCCGTTCGGCTCGTTCGCCTGCCTGATGCTGGTCGGCGTGTTCTTCGCGCGCCGCCTGTACCGGATGAACTTGCTGACCATCGGCGACTTCTTCCGCAAGCGCTACGGTCCGCTGGTCGAGGCGCTGACCAGCATCGTCATCATCCTGTCCTACCTCGGCTGGATCGCCGCGCAGATGACCGCGCTGGGCGTGGTGTTCAACGTGCTCTCCGACGGTGCGATCAGCACCACTCAGGGCACGCTGATCGGCGCGGGCATCGTGCTGGTGTATACGCTGATGGGCGGCATGCTGTCGGTCGCGTTCACCGATTTTTTGCAGATGTCGATCATCGTGATCGGCCTCTTGTACCTGGTGTGGCTGATCGGCGGCATGGCCGGCGGCCCCGTCGCGGTGGTCTCGCACGCGGCAAGCGCGGGCAAGCTGACCTTCCTGCACGACACCGAACCCAGGACCGTCGTCGCCTTCATCGGCGCCGCGATCACCATGATGCTGGGGTCGATTCCGCAGCAGGACATCTACCAGCGCGTGATGTCGGCCAAGAGCGAGCAGGTCGCCCAGCGCGGCACCATCCTGGGCGCGATGTTCTACCTGTGCTTTTGCATGCTGCCGATCTTCCTCACCTACGCCGCCTCGCTGATCGAACCCGAGATGGTCGCGCGGGTGGGCGAGGTCGACCCGCAGATGATCCTGCCGACGCTGATCCTCGACAAGACGCCGCTGTTCGCGCAGGCGCTGTTCTTCGGCGCGCTGCTCTCGGCGATCATGTCGACCGCGTCGGGCACGCTGATGGCGCCTTCGGTCACCTTCACCGAGAACGTGCTCAAGCACCTGATGCCGCGGATGACCGACCGCCAGTTCATGCGCGCGATGCGGATCTCCATCGTGGTCGCCGCGATCTCGACCACGGCGTTCGCGTTGCTGTCGGACGCCAGCATCTACGAGATGGTCGGCAACGCGTACAAGGTAACCCTGGTCGCCGCGTCGGTGCCACTGATCGCCGGCGTGTTCTGGCGCCGTGCGACTACCCAGGGCGCGCTGTGCGCGATCGCGCTGGGGGTGATCTCGTGGGTGTCGCTCGAACTCACCTACACCGACGACGCGTTCTGGCCGCCGCAACTGGTCGGCTTCCTGATGAGCCTCTTTGGCATGATCGTCGGCTCGCTCGCACCGCAACGCGTCGCCAACCGCGCGGCCGACCACGCCGCCGTGCACTGAGCCTGCCCGTGGTTTCCCCTGACTTGCCTCCATTTAAATGGCATGGCAAGGTCGGGGGATGACGACCCCGCGCCCTGCCCAGACTTCCGCCTACCTGCTGCTGATCCTGACCACGCTGTTCTGGTCGGGCAACTTCGTGCTCGCCCGCGCGACGCACGCCAGCATCCCGCCCTTGACCCTGTCCTTCGCCCGCTGGGCGATCGCGCTCTTGGTGCTGCTGCCCTTCGGTGCAGGCCCCGCTTGGCGCGAGCGCGCGCTGTGGCTGCCGCACTGGCGGCGCCTGGTGCTGCTGGGTGTACTCGGCATCGCCGGCTTCAATTCGCTGGTTTATCTGGGCGTGCAGTCGACCACCGCGACCAACGCGGTGCTGATGAATTCCTTCATTCCCATCCTGATCGTGCTTCTGGGCGCGCTGTTCTTCGGCATGAAGGCCGGTGCGCGGCAGCTGGCGGCGATCGCGCTGTCGTTCGTCGGCGTGCTCGCGATCGTCGCGCATGGCGACCCGCTGCGGCTGATGCGGCTGGAGATCAACCACGGCGACCTGATCGTGTTCGGCGCGATGGTCGCGTGGGCGCTGTATACGCTGTTGCTGCGCGGCCTGCCGGCCACGCTCAACCGGCTGGGCCTGCTCACCGTGCTGGTGGCGATCGGCCTGTGCGCGATCGCGCCTTTTTTCCTGTTTGAGTTCGCGTCCGGCGCGCGCGCGCCGCTGAACGCGACCACCCTCGTCACCTTCGCCTACGTCGGCACCCTGCCGTCGGTCGCCGCCTACTACTTTTACAACCTCGGGGTCGCCCGCGTCGGCGCCGCGCGCGCCGGCAGCTTCATCCACCTGATGCCGATGTTCGGCGCGCTGCTGTCGGTGGTGTTCCTGGGCGAGGCCTTCCGCGCCTACCACGCCATGGGCTTCGCGCTGATCCTGACCGGCGTGTGGCTGGCCGCGCGGGCGAACCGTTGAACCATAGGGAGAACAACATGAGCGAACAGGACAAGCAGGCGGGCCTTGAGATGCGCACGCGGGTGATGGGGGAGGCGTTTGTCGCGCGCGCGATGGGCGGCGCCGACGCCTTCTCGCAGCCCCTGCAGGACTGGGTGAACGAGCACGCGTGGGGCAGCACCTGGCAGCGCGGCGGCATCGACCTCAAGACGCGCAGCCTGCTGACCTGCGCGATGCTCGCCGTGCTCGGGCGCAGCACCGAACTCAAGGGGCACCTGCGCGGCGCGCTGAACAACGGCGCCAGCCTCACCGAGATCCGCGAGGTGCTGCTGCACGCCGGCGTCTACGGCGGTGCGCCGGCGGCGGTCGAGGGCTTTCGCGTCGCCCGCGAGCTGATGGCGGAGATGGGGCTGGAGATGGTGGAGTAGGGGGGCGTAAGGTCGTGCGAGGTGGCGTGAGTAGATGTCGGATAGCCGGTGGGTTACGGCCTGCGGCCTAACCCACCCTACAGTGCGTGTGGTTGAATCTCCATGGCATGTAGCGCACGATGGTGCGTCCATCCACAAGGAGCAGAGCCCATGCCTACCATCACCCTGCGCGGCAACCCGGTCGAAGTGGCCGGCCAGTTGCCGGCCGTCGGCGCGAGCGCGCCGGCGTTGACGCTGACCGGTGCCGACCTCTCCGAGGTCACGCTCGCAAGCTTCGCCGGCAAGAAGATCCTCAACATCTTCCCGAGCGTCGACACGCCGACCTGCGCGCTGTCGGTGCGCAAGTTCAACGAGCAGGCCGCCGGGCGCGACGGCGTGACCGTGCTGTGCATCTCGGCCGATTTGCCGTTCGCGCAGAAGCGTTTCTGCGGCGCCGAGGGCATCGACGGCGTCGTCAACCTGTCGACCTTCCGCCACCCCGAGTTCCGCAAGGATTGGGGCGTCGAGTTCGCCAGCGGCCCGCTGGTCGGCCTGTGCGCGCGCGCGGTGGTGGTGCTCGGCGAAGACGACCGGGTGCTGTACAGCCAGTTGGTCGGCGAAGTGGGCGACGAGCCCGACTACGCTGCGGCGCTGGCGGTGCTGTAAACGGGGCGGCTGGCCGCGTCCGCCTGCCCGGGCGGCGCGTCCAGCCTGAACCAGCCAAGTTCGGCCAGCAGCGCGCCGGACGCGCGGTCGAGCTGTTCGAGCAGCGGGGCGATGCGGGCAAGATGGCCGGCGATGTCGCCGGCCTGCAGGGCGAGGTGCTCGCTGCGCTCGACGATCTGTCGGCCGCTCGCCTCCTGCTCTTCGGCCGCCTCGCCGATGTAGGCGACCTTGGCGGTGGCTTCGGCCAGCGCGGCGTCCACCGCGGCCAGGGTGTCGGCCTGCGCCTGCTGCGCTTGCCGGCTGTCGGCGCCGGTCGCAGCGGCGGCGCCCAGCGTGCCGCCAAGTGCCGCGGAGACCGTCTCGATTTCTTCCAGCGCACCCGCGATGCCGCAAGTGGCGTCGCGGGTGCGCTCGGCCAGTTTCCTCACCTCGTCGGCGACCACCGCGAAGCCGCGGCCGGCCTCGCCGGCGCGCGCCGCCTCGATCGCGGCGTTCAGCGCGAGCAGGTTGGTCTGGTCGGCGATGTCGCGGATCAGCGTGCTGACGCTGCGGATCTCGCCGCTGGCGCGGCCTAGCTCTGCCATATTGGCGCTCGCGCTGTCGACGCGGCCGAGCAGCTCGCTCATCTTGCGCGCACCGTCTTCGCAGGCGGCGCGCGCGCTGGCGCTGCGGCGGGCGACGTCGGCGGTGCCGGCCTCGATCACTTGCAGGTGGCGCGCGATGCCGGTGGCCGCAGTGTCGACGCGGCCGGCGGCTTCGCGCGACCCCTCGGCCGCCTCGGCCTGCGCCTCGCTGATGGCGATCGCCTGACGCGCCAGTTCACCGACGCGCGCGCTCTCCTCGGCGCCCTGTTCGGCCTGGCGGCGCACCCGTTCGAGCAGGGTGGCAAGCTTGTCGAGGAAGCGGTTGACGCCCTGCGCGGTGTGACTCAGTTCGTCGCGGCCGGTTTCGGGCAGGCGGGCCGACAGCCAGCCGTCGGCGAGCGCGGCAGCGGCGCGGTCGATCGCGGCGAGCCGGGCTTTCAGCCAGCGCGCCAACAGGCCCTGTGCGAGGAGGATCGCGCAGCCGGCGAGCGCGAGCGGGCCGAGCACCAGATACTGCATGCGTTCGAGCAAGGCGGTGACGCGTTCGCCTTCGCTGCGCTGTTGCTGCTGGCGGCGGGCGGTTTCGGCGTCGAGCGCGGCGACCAGCGGCACGAGGAAGCTGTCGTACGCGGCCTGTGGGATCGCCAGCGCGTCTTCCGGGGCGTCGGCGGCGATGCGGATCGCCGAGGCAAGCTGGGCTTGGTAGGCCTGCCAGTTCTTGTGGACGGCTTGCGTGAACGCGGGCCGGCTCTCGGCCGGCAGCGCCGCCTCGACCAGCGGCAGCGTCTGCCTGAACGCCATGTCGGCGCGCTCGAGGCGGCGTGCAGTGTCGTCGAGCAGGGGGTCGGCGCGCGCGAGCGACAGCGCCTCGCCCTTGAGTGCGTAAAGCGCGGTGACCGCGTCCTGATGCCGGCGCTGGGATTTCAGGTCGTCGACCGACGCGCCAAGCAGCGACGCGCTGACGGCGACGACCGCGAGCAGGCACAGCAGGGTGAACACGACGGACGCCCACAGGCGCTGGCTGATGGTCATGGACGGCTACCGTTCGGGAAACTGGACGGCAGCAGCTTAAACGGCGTCTGTTGCCGTTTTATGTCATGTCATCTTCGGCCAGGCTCACGCGGTGTTTGCCCATCAGCCGCACGTAGTGCTCGGCCGAGTACGCGAAGTAGGCGATCTCCTCGGCGCTTAACGGCCGCACCTTCTTCACCGGGTTGCCCAGATACAGGTGGCCGGACTCCAGCCGCTTGCCCGGCGGCACCAGCGAGCCGGCGCCGACCAGCACGTGCTTCTCGATATGCGCGCGGTCGAGCACGATGGTGCCGATGCCGATCAGGCATTCGTCCTCGATGGTGCAGCCGTGCAGCGTCACGTGGTGGCCAATGGTCACCCGGCGGCCGATGGTGAGCGGCGCGCCTTCTGGGTCGTCCGCCTTCTTGTGGCTGACGTGCAGCATCGCGAAGTCCTGCACATTGCTCGCCTCGCCGATGGTGATGCGGTTGACGTCGCCGCGCACCACCGCGCACGGCCATACCGACGCGCGCGCGGCCAGCGCCACCTCGCCGATCACGACTGCGGCCGGGTCGACCCACGCGGTCGGGTCGACGACCGGGGAGACGCCGTCGAAGGCACGGATATTGTGATTCATGGTCTTGTCCTCATCTGTCGCTTATCCGCGCCTATGATACAGGCGAGCCCCGACCAAGGATGACAAAACGATGAAAGACAACCCGCTGCTCGACTTCACCGGCCTGCCGCGTTTCAACGAGATCCGTGCCGAGCATGTCGCTCCCGCCATCGACCAGCTGCTGGACGAGGCGCGTGCCGCCGTGGCCCGCGTCACCGCCAACCCGGAGGCGCCGAGCTGGGACAACGTCGAAGGCCCGCTGACCGACGCCACCGAGCGGCTGGGTATCGCCTGGAACGCCGTCTACCACCTCAACAGCGTGCTCAATATGGAAGGCATGCGCGACGCGTTCAACGCGGCCTTGCCCAAGGTCACGCTGTTCGGCACCGAGCTTGGGCAGAACCTCGAATTGTTCGCCAAGTACCAGGCGCTGGCCGCACTGCCGGACTTTGCCGCGTGGCCGCAGGCGCGGCGCACCGTCGTCGAGCACGGCCTGCGCGATTTTCGCCTGTCCGGCGCCGAGCTGCCGGATGAAAAGAAGGCGCGCTACGTCGAGGTGTCGACCCGGATGTCCGAGCTGTCGGCCAAGTTCAGCGAGAACGTGCAGGACGCGACCGACGCCTGGGTGAAAATCATTGCCGATGAAGCAGAGCTTGCCGGCGTGCCGGACGACGCGCGCGCGATGTTCGCCGCGATGGCCGCAGCCGACGGCAAGGAGGGCTTCAAACTGACGCTGCAGTTCCCGTGTTACTTCCCGGTGATGCAGTACGCCGACAGCCGCGCGCTGCGCGCCGAGGTGTACGAGGCGTACGCCAAGCGCGCGTCCGAATTCGGCCCGGCGGCGCAGGACAACACCCCCATCATGCGCGAGAAGCTGAAACTGGCGCGCGAAGAAGCGCAGCTGCTGGGGTTCGCCTCGTACGCCGAGCTGTCGCTGGCGACCAAGATGGCCGAATCGCCCGAGCAGGTGATCGCCTTCCTGCGCGACCTCGCCCGCCGTGCCAAGCCTTACGCGGTCGCCGACCGCCAGGCGCTGGAAGCGTTCGCGCGCGAGTCGCTGGGGCTTAACACGCTCGAGGCGTGGGACATCGCCTACGCCAGCGAGAAGCTGCGCCAGGCGCGCTACGCCTTCTCCGACGAGGAGCTGCGCCAGTACTTCCCGGAAGGGCGCGTGCTCGAAGGCCTGTTCGGCGTGGTGCGCACGCTGTACGGCGTCGATATCCGCAAGGCCGACGCACCGGTGTGGCACGACGATGTGCGCTACTTCGAGATCGTGAAGGATGGAGAGCTCATCGGCGGCTTCTACCTCGACCTCTACGCACGCGAAGGCAAGCGCCCCGGCGCGTGGATGGCCGACGTGTTCGGCCGCCGCGCCAAGGGCGGTACGGTGCAAAAGCCGGTGGCCTTCCTTACCTGCAACTTCACGCGCCCGGTCGGCGACAAGCCCGCGCTGTTCACCCACGACGAGGTGATCACGCTGTTCCACGAGTTCGGCCACGGCCTGCACCACCTGCTCACCCGCGTCGACGAGCTGGGCGTATCGGGGATTTCCGGCGTCGAATGGGACGCGGTCGAACTGCCCAGCCAGTTCATGGAGAACTTCTGCTGGGAGTGGGACGTGCTGCAGGGGATGACCGCGCATGTGGACAGCGGCGAGCCGCTGCCCAAGGCGCTGTACGACAAGATGATCGCCGCCAAGAACTTCCAGAACGGCATGATGACGGTGCGCCAGCTCGAGTTCTCGCTGTTTGACATGCTGATGTACCACCAGATGGACCCGGACGGCGACTGGATGGCGCTGCTGGAGGCAGTGCGCGACGAGGTGGCGGTCAATCGCCCGCCGGCGTACAACCGCTTCCCGAATACCTTCAGCCATATCTTCGGCGGCGGTTACGCGGCCGGCTACTACAGCTACAAGTGGGCCGAGGTGCTGTCCGCCGACGCGTACGCTGCGTTCGAGGAAGCCGGCGGCGCCAACCCGGAAACCGGCGCGCGCTTCTGGAACGAGATCCTGGCGGTGGGCGGCTCGCGCCCGGCGCTCGAGTCGTTCCGCGCCTTCCGCGGCCGCGACCCTGAGATCGACGCGCTGCTGCGCCACGGCGGCATGGTCGAGGCCGTGCATTAAGCCAGGCGCGCTGCGCGCCAAGGCCGCCCGTTGCAACGGGCGGCCTTTTTTGTGCGCGCGCCTTATGCAGGCGAAGCACAAAGACTGGCTCTATCTTGTAATGGTCATGAATTGCTACGGGGCAGGACCATGGATAGCCAGCACAGCGGGGAAACGCTGCACCGCAGCCTGGAGGCGCGTCACCTGACCATGATCGCGATCGGCGGCGCGATCGGCACCGGGCTGTTCGTCGCCTCCGGCGCGTCGGTCGCGCAGGCGGGCCCGGGCGGCGCGACGCTGGCCTACCTGGTCATCGGGATGATGGTGTTCTTCCTGATGACGGGGCTGGGCGAGATGGCGGCGTACATGCCCGAGTCCGGCTCGTTCACCCTCTACAGCGAACGCTTCGTCGATCCGGCGTTCGGCTTCGCGCAGGGCTGGAACTACTGGTTCAACTGGGCGGTGACCATCGCCGTCGAGCTGACCGCCGCGCAGATCGTGATGGCGTTCTGGTTTCCCGACGTGCCCGGTATCTGGTGGAGCGCGCTGTTTCTCGGCCTTTTCGTGCTGCTCAACGTGATCTCGGTGCGCGGCTTCGGCGAGGGCGAGTACTGGTTCGCGATGATCAAGGTGATCGCGGTGGTGGTGTTCCTGATCACCGGCACCGGCATGGTGTTCGGCGCGTGGGGCGACAACCCGCACCCGGGCTTCGGCAACCTGACGGTGGGCGACGCGCCCTTCGTCGGGGGCTTGGGTGCGATCATCGGCGTCGCCATGATCGCCGGCTTCTCCTTCCAGGGGACCGAGCTGGTCGGCGTGACCGCCGGCGAGGCGCAGAACCCCGAGAAGACCATCCCGCACGCGATCAAGCAGATCTTCTGGCGGATCCTGATCTTCTACGTGCTGTCGATCTTCCTGATCGGCGTGTTGCTGCCCTACAACGACCCGCGCCTGTTGCAGACCGGCGTGAAGGACATCGCGGTGTCGCCGTTCACGCTGGTGCTCGAGGAGACCGGCGTGAAGGCGGCCGCGTCGCTGATGAACGCGGTGATCCTGACCGCCATTCTGTCGGCCGGCAACTCGGGGATGTACGCGTCGACCCGTACCCTGTATTCGATGGCGCAGATGGGGCAGGCGCCCAAGATTTTCGGCCGGGTCAGCAAGGGCGGGGTACCGGTGGCGGCCTTGCTCCTGACCACCGCGGTTGGCGCACTGTGTTTCGTCTCCTCGCTGTTCGGCGACCAGACCGTCTACCTGTGGCTGGTCAACCTGTCCGGCCTGTGCGGCTTCATCGCGTGGCTGGGCATCGCCATCTCTCACTACCGCTTCCGCAAGGGCTTTGTCGCGCAGGGCCGCTCGCTGTCCGAACTGCCGTACCACGCGAGCTTCTTTCCGTTCGGCCCGCTGTTCGCTTTCGCGCTGTGCCTGGTCGTGATGCTCGGCCAGAACTACGAGGCGTTCTTCGCCCGGGACATCCCGTGGGCGAGCGTGGCGGCGACCTATATCGGCATCCCGGTGTTCCTGGCGATCTGGCTGGGTTACCGCTGGCGCCACAAGACCCGTTTCGTCCGCCTGGACGAGATGCAGTTTCCGTCCAGAAACGTGCAGGAAGGCGACAGTCGCACGAGCTGAAGCGGAATTTGGTTGCGAAAACGCAACCCTTCGTTTGCAGGAAGCCAACACGGCAACTAGAACGAAGCAACCAAGGTAGCGGACGTTCCTCTCCAATGACGACCGCTTTGCCGTTCATGCACACACCCGAGGAGTATTCAGATGGCCCGACAGATTACCAATTCGATCGCGATGGTCCGCCCGATTGCCTTCTACTTCAACGAAGAGACGGCGGCCAACGACTTCTTCCAGAAGAACCTCGGCGAAAAGCGCGACGTGGTGCAGGCGAAGGCGCTGATCGAATTCGACGGTTTCGTCGACAAGTTGCGCGAGAAGGGGATCACCGTCAACGTGATCCAGGACGACGACTCGGTGTTCTATACGCCTGACAGCATCTTCCCGAACAACTGGTTCGTGTCGCTGGAAGACAACAAGCTGGTGTTGTGCCCGATGTTCGCCAAGGACCGCCGCACCGAACGCACCAAGTTCCTCGGCAGCCTGATCGCCGCGATCGGCAAGGACACGCTCGAGATCCACGATTACACCAAGTACGAGGCCGAGGGACGCTTCCTCGAAGGCACCGGCGCGATGATCCTCGACCGCGTCAACAAGAAGGCGTACTGCTGCCTGTCCGAGCGCGCCGACGAGGGCCTGTTCCGCCAGTTCTGCGCGGACTTCGGCTTCAAGCCGGTGCCCTTCCACGGCTTCCAGACCTACCGCGAGCAGCGCGTGCCGATCTACCACACCAACGTGATGATGGCGCTGGGCGAGAAATTCGCCGTGGTCTGCCTGTCGGCGATCGACGACGAGAAGGAGCGCCAGGCGGTGGTCGACGAGCTGACCGAAAGCGGCAAGGAAATCCTCGACGTCTCCGAGGACGAGATCGATAACTTCGCGGGCAACGAGATCGAGCTGGAAGGCGCCGACGGCAAACGCTACACGGTGATGACGCACTCGACCTTCAACGTGCTGACCGACGAGCAAAAGGCGGTGATCCAGAAGTCGAGCGAAATCCTGATCGGCGACGTGCACACCATCGAGACCTACGGCGGCGGCTCGGTGCGCTGCATGATTTCCGAGCTGTATTGAACGGTATCGCCCCCGCCGCCCTGGTCAGGCGGCGGGGGCTGTGCATCGTTGCAAACCAGACGACCACCAGGAGAAGGCGATGAACAGGAAATGGCTGGCCTTGGCGATCGCGGCGCTGCCTGCCGCGGCGATGGCCGAAGTCGAGATCTACGGCAAGATGACCGGCGAGATCGCACGCAACAAGACGGCGACGGCGACTTACCCGGACTACCAGATCGGACAGGGGAAACTGGGCCCGTTCGGCGCGACGACGCAGGTTGACAGCGCGTCCGGCGTCAACTCGCATATCGGCTTTCGCGGCAGCGAGGCGCTGGGCAATGGCCTGAAGGCGATCTGGCAGGTCGAGCAGGGCATCGACTTCACCAACGGCGGCGAGGGCAATACCTTCGCGACCCGCGACAGCTTCGTCGGTCTCGCGTCCGACGACTGGGGTTCGGTCAAGCTTGGCCGCATCAGCACCTTCCAGAACTCGAACATGGAGTACGTCGACCCGTGGACGTACAACGCCGACACCCACGTCAACGGCAGCAGCATCTTCACCCGCACCGACGGCCGGGTCGACAGCGCGATCCGCTACGACAGCCCGACGCTGCTGGGCGGCCTCAACTTCGCGCTCCTGTACGGCTTCAACGAGCCGGGTGATGGCCAGCCCAAGCAGAACACCTTCAACTTCGGCGTGTCGTACAACTGGGGTCCGTTCACCGCGGCGTACAGCTACCTGAACTACCAGAACAACAACACGTTCACCAATGCGGCAGGGGATTCTGTTGGTGGAGGGGGCGACTCTCCTGCGCTGGGACAGCGCTTCGAAGCCATGTATAGCGAAGGGCCGTTGTATCTGGCTGCCGGTTATCAGGAAACGCATGGTTACGGCAGCAACTTGTGGCCGGGTGCCAATCCTTCCTTCGACAACCTGACGGTGGTCGGACAGACGCCGGATAGCCTGTTGGGCAAGAACTTCAAGACCAAGGAAGCCGAGCTGACCGCGTCGTACAGCCTCGGCAATTTCACGCCGCGCATCACCTACGCTTACGGCTGGGACGTCAAGGCCAACGGCACCAAGCTGGCCGATACCGGCTATTCGCAGTGGGTGGTCGGCACCGACTACCAGATCTCCAAGCGCACCATGAGCTACGTGTCGTACGGCCGCGTCAAGTACGACCAGAACGTGCCGTTTGACAGCGGCAGCGGTAACGACAACGAGTACACCTTCGGCGTCGGCCTGTCGCATTCGTTCTGAGCGTTTTTGCAGCCAGGCAGGGCCGCCCGCGGGCGGCCTTTTTCATGCCGGCGCGCGCTCTTCGATGGTACGATGCCCGCCGTCCGCTCCAACAAGGAAATCCCGATGCAACTGGCGACGTGGAACGTCAACTCGCTCAAAGTGCGGCTGCCGCAGGTGCTCTCCTGGCTCGCCGAAAACCCGGTCGACGTGCTGTGCCTGCAGGAACTCAAGCTCGAACAGGACAAGTTCCCGCTCGCCGAGATCGAGGCCGCCGGCTACCGCGCGGCTTGGCTCGGGCAGAAGACGTATAACGGCGTCGCCATCCTGGTGAAAGCGGGGCGCTCGCTCGATGACGTGGTGACCGGCATGCCCGGCTTTGATGACGTGCAAAGCCGGGTGATCGCGGCGACGGTCGACGGCGTACGCGTGGTGTGCGCGTACTTCGTCAACGGCGAGGCGGTCGACTCGCCCAAGTACGCGTACAAGCTTGAGTGGCTCGCCGCGCTCGAGGCTTATGTAGGCAATGAAATGGCACGCTACGCTGCGTTCGCGCTGCTGGGCGACTACAACATCGCGCCCGAGGACATCGACGTGTACGACGCCGACGCCTGGCGGGACAAGGTGCTGTGCTCGGCGCCCGAGCGCGCGGCGTTCGGCCGCCTGCTGGCGCTGGGGCTCTCCGACGCGTTCCGCCTGTTCAACCGGGAAGAGAAGCAGTACAGCTGGTGGGACTACCGCGCGATGATGTTCCGCCGCAATCTCGGCCTGCGCATCGACCATATCCTGGTCAGCGACGCCCTGCGTGCGTGCGCGACGGCGTGCGTGATCGACAAGGTACCGCGCAAGTGGGAGCGCCCGTCGGACCATACGCCGGTGGTGCTGACCTTGTCGGCGGCCGCGTTTGCGCAGGATCAATAGTTTTTGCTACTTAACTTGGCCTCGGCGGATGACTGGGGGATGATACGCGGCGACTGAATCCTCCGGGGACGCCGTGGACTACGCTTTCGACAACCGCCTCGACTTCACGCTGTTCGACAAGCTGCAGGACCAGCAGCACAGCGACCCGCATTTCCATCCGTATTCACAACTGGTGTTTCCGCGCACCGAGGGGGTGACTGTCGCCATCGGCAGCGCGCCTCCGTTCGAGTTGCCCGCCGACGGCGTGCTGCTGCTCTCTCCCTTCGTGCGCCACCAGGTCGACGTCAACCGGCCGGACGCGCGTTGGGACTCGCTGTCGGTCAACCACCAGCGGCTCGGCCACGAGTTCTTCGACTCGCACTACCTGACGCCGATCCGCGAGCTGCTGCGCGAGGGGCAGGCCGGCCTGCTGTTTACCGGCGGTACCGCGATGCACGCGCGGCGCGAGTTCTTCATCATCCGCAACCGTTACCGGATGGAGTACCTGATCGCGATCCTGCAGATCCTGCACGTGCTCTCGTGCGCGAAGGAGTGGACGCCGCTGGCGGCCGAGCAGGAGCACCCGGTCGACAAGCGGGACATCCAGCTGTGCCTGACCATCAGCGAGCATATCCGCAACAAGCTCTCCGAGCCGCACGACATCGCCAGCGCCGCGTCGCTCGTCTACATGTCGGAGTCGAGCTTCTCGCGCTTTTTCAAGCGCTTCTTCGGCAAACCCTACCACGCCTACCTGATCGACAAGAAGCTCGAGGCGGCGTGCCACCTCTTGTACACCACGCGGCTGCCGATCCAGGAGATCGCCGACCGGCTGGCCTTCCATTCGGCGTCGCACTTCGCGATGACCTTCAAGCGGCACAAGGGCATGACGCCCGGCGAGTTCCGCAACCAGCAGCTCGACAACTGATACGGAAAAGCCCTCCGGCAGGAGGGCTTGTCGGTGCTTGTCAGGGAGGGCTTAGTACCACTCGATACCGGGCTTCTCGGTCGAGATCACGGTACCGGCTTCGCCGGCGACGATCTTGGCGATGTCTTCCAGCGCGCCGATCACGGCCTTCTTGCCGGTCAGGCGGGCGAATTCGCACGCGGCTTCCACTTTCGGGCCCATCGAGCCGGCGGCAAAGCCGAGCTTTTCGATTTCGTCCGGGTGGGCATGTTTGATGGCCTTGGCTTCCGGCGTGCCCCAGCCGACGAACACGGTCGGCACGTCGGTGGCGATCACGAAGTAGTCGGCGTCGACTTCACGCGCGAGCAGGCAGGACGCCAGGTCCTTGTCGATCACCGCTTCCACGCCGACCAGCTGGTCGCCGTCGTACATGGTCGGGATGCCGCCGCCGCCGGCCGCGATCACCACCGCGCCTTTTTCGATCAGCCACTTGATCGGGCGCATTTCGAAGATGCGCTTCGGTTTCGGGCTCGGCACCACGCGGCGGAAGTACTGGCCGTCGGCCTTCACCGTCCAGCCCTTGTCGGCGGCCAGCTTTTCGGCTTCTTCCTTGGTGTACACCGGGCCGACGAACTTGGTCGGGTTGGCGAATGCCGGGTCGGCCGGGTCGACTTCGGTCTGGGTCAGGATGGTCGCGAACGGCACTTCGAACGGCAGCTCGTTGCCCATTTCCTGTTCGATCATGTAGCCGATCATGCCTTCGGTCTGCGCGCCGAGCACGTCCAGCGGGTAGGGCGTGACCTTGCCGTCGACGTGGCGGGCGTAGGCGTCGTTCTGCAGGCCCAACAGGCCAACCTGCGGACCGTTGCCGTGGCACATCACCAGGTTGTGGCCGAGCTTGGTCACTTCGGACAGCTGCTTGGCGGCGACCTTGACGTTGTTGCGCTGGTTCTCGGCGGTCATCGGCTCGCCGCGCTTTTGCAGGGCGTTGCCGCCCAGGGCTACTACTACTCGCATGGAACTTCCTTGGAAAAATGAAGGCGCCGCAATGCGGCGCACGGGACTCGAAAGGGGTGCAGGCAGTCTAGAGGCAATCGGCGCGCCGGCTGTGTCGGCAAACGCCAATCGATTGTCCCTGCGTGCCAGGGCCGGCCAGGCCGGCCCCGTGCCTTGCCTTACTGGTCGCCCAGCGTGGCGACCATCACGGCCTTGATGGTGTGCATGCGGTTCTCGGCCTGTTCGAAGGCGACGTTGGCGCCGCTTTCGAACACGTCCTCGGTCACTTCGATACCGTTGGCGAATTGCGGGTACTGCTTGGCGATATCGGCGCCGACGGTGGTCTGGCTGTTGTGGAAGGCCGGCAGGCAGTGCATGAACTTGGCCTGTTCACCTGCGACCGCCATCAGTTCCTTGTTGACCTGGAACGGCGAGAGCAGGGCGATGCGCTCGTCCCACACTTCCTTGGGTTCGCCCATCGACACCCACACGTCGGTGTGGATGAAGTCGGCGCCCTTGACCGCTTCTTCGGGCACGTCGGTCAGCGTCAGGCGCGCGCCGGTCTGGGCGGCGATCTGGCGGCATTCCTCGATCAGCGCGGCTTCCGGCCACAGCTGGGTCGGCGCGCCGATGCGCACGTCCATGCCCAGCTTGCAGCCGACCACCATCAGCGAGCGCGCCATGTTGAAGCGGGCGTCGCCGACGTAGGCGTAGGCGATCTGGCTCAAGGGCTTGTCGCTCTCTTCGATCATGGTCAGCACGTCGGCCAGCATCTGGGTCGGGTGCCATTCGTCGGTCAGGCCGTTGTACACCGGCACGCCGGCGTAGTCGGCCAGTTCCTGCACCACGTCCTGCTTGAAGCCGCGGTATTCGATCGCGTCGTACATGCGGCCGAGCACGCGGGCGGTGTCTTTCATCGATTCCTTGTGACCGATCTGCGAGCCGGACGGGCCGAGGTAGGTCACGTGGGCGCCCTGGTCGTAGGCAGCCACTTCGAACGCGCAGCGGGTGCGGGTCGAGGTCTTCTCGAAGATCAGCGCGATGTTCTTGCCCTTCAGGTGCTGCTCTTCGCAACCGGCGTACTTGGCACGCTTCAGGTCACGCGACAGGTCGAGCAGGTAGCGGATTTCACGCGGGGCGAAGTCGAGCAGTTTCAGGTAGCTGCGGTTTTTCAGGTTGAAGGCCATTTTGCTTTTCTCTTTGATCTTGGATGGGCGAGCGGGCGCCGGGAATAAAAAACGGTACCGGCAACGGCAGGTGGCTTGATCACAGGAGGAGAACGTTTCTTGCTGCCTGTCCTGCACGTCTGGTTGCGCCGGTACCGGGTTAAGCGGGGCGGCCCCTCGGGGCCGCCTGTCAGGGTTTACACGCGGGTGACGTCGTCGAAGTCCTGCACCGGGAAGTAGTCTTCACAGGTGCCTTCGCGGTAGACGTCGGCGGTCGAGCAGTGCAGGCCGCCACCGAAGGCGTACGCGTCGCGGAAGTGGATCGGGATCACGTTCATGCCCAGCTTGTCCATCTGCTCGAGCTGGTTGGTCTCGGACGCTTCGACGATGACGGTCTTGTGGTCGAGGACCAGGCAGTTCATCGACAGCCACACCGAGCTGTAGCACAGCGGCGGCGGTTCCTTGTGGGCGGGCATCGCCGCGTCGACGATCTGCCAGTCGTTCTTCTCGAAGATCTTGCGCTGGGCTTCAGGCAGCTTGCGGTGCGGGTTGTTGATGATCAGGCCCGGACGCAGCGGCACGAAGGTCGCGTCGATGTGGATCGGGTACGGGTCGCCCGGGAAGTTGACGGCGTGGATGCGGAAGTCGGGGTACTTGCGCTTGAACCACTCCATCGCCTTGCGGTTGGTGGTCAGGCCGTGCTGGATGAAGAGGTCCTTGCCCAGACGCAGCACGTCGGCGGCGTCGAACAGGATTTCTTCTTCGGTGGTCACGAAGTCCTTGTTGGCGGTGCGCACCAGACGCTCTTCGAGGGAGATCCGCTCGTCGTAGTAGTTGTGCTTGTACGACTTGTCGGACAGGCGCGGACGCGGAGCCTGGCTCCACAGGAATTCCGGGTCTTCGTTGAAGTACTGGGAGAGCAGCGGGCGGAAGGCCAGGTATTCCCAGTAGCGGCAGCGGAAGGACATGGCCGCTTCGATGATCTCGTTACCGATGGTGAGCAGGGTGTCGCGCGGCGGCATGCAGGTCATCATCGAGCCGGTGCGGAAGTCCGGGGTGATGACGGGCTGGTTCCACTGCAGCGGGCTCGGACGGTCGACCTTGACGCCGCGCTCTTCCAGCACGCGGGCCAAGTTGTCGAGCTGGGCGTTGGCCTTCTCGACGGTTTCCAGCGGACGGGGGCCCCACATGCCGCGCATCGGGCTGTCGATCGGTACCTTTTCGGAAGTTGCCGGTTCTTCCGGCGGCACGCAGCTGTGGTCGGCGCGGCCGACGATCACGTGCTTGAGCGGGTCGAAGTCGTTCCAGGAGTTGACGATCTTGGTCATGGTGAATGCCCTCGTTTTGGTAATTCGGTGTGGATTGCTTGGACGTATTTGTACGCCTGTGAGGGGGCTTGGGCATTCCAAAAAAACATTGCGTGCTATCAAAAAACAGTCATCCCCGTGTGCATGAAATTCGTTTTTCATACCGCGGTCGCGGCTAGACAAAAACATGTCAACGGCTATCAAAATCCGGTCGGCGTGGCGCGTGTCTTTCGGTTTGTCTGGTCGGGGCCGGGCGGCAGGCGCAGCCGCTGCGCATGCTTGCGGCCTCGTGTGTCGTGCACCGTGCCGGTCGGGCCGCGTTTTCCGGGGGGCGGAGGCAAGAAAAACCCGGCCACGCGGGCCGGGTTGGAGGGATGGGCGGGCGGCTGCGCTATTCGTCGGCCAGCGCCTCGTGCGCGGTCTCGTGGATCATCAGCATCGCGCACAGCGCGACGACGGCCGCACCCACCAGATACCACGCCGGTGCGGTCTTGCTGCCGGTGACGCTGATCAGCCAGGTCGCGATGAACGGCGCAGTGCCGCCGAACAGCGCGTTGGCCGAGTTGAAGCTGAACGCGAAGCCGCTGTAGCGCACCTTGGTCGGGAAGATCTCGGACAGGAAACACGCCAGCGTGCCGTCGTTCATGGTCAAGAGCGCGCCGAACGCGATCTGGATCAGCAGGATGGTCGCGAAGCTCGCGCCGTCGAGCAGGGCGAACAGCGGCACCGTCAGCACGATGAAGGCGAGCGACGCGGCGATCAGCATGGTCTTGCGGCCGAAGCGGTCGGACAGCGTGCCCATCAGGAAGATGAAGAAGATGTAGGTGGCAAGCGATACGGTCGACGCGAGGAAGGAGTCGGTCTCGTTCATGCCGAGCTCGGCCGACAGGTAGGTCGGCATGTAGCTCAGGATCAGGTAGAACGCGACCGCGTTCAGGCAGGTCACGCCGAAGGCGATGACGACCTTCATCCGGTAGCGGCCCATCAGCTCGCGGATCGGCACCTTGTTGGCCGCTTCCTTCTTCTCCATGTTCTGCTCCATCTGGCGGAACTTGGGGGTGTCTTCCAGGTGCAGCCGGATATAGCGGCCGATCAGGCCGAACGGCGCGGCCAACAGGAAGGGCAGGCGCCAGCCCCAGCTGTGCAGCTCGTCATGCGACAGCGTCGCGTGCAGCAAGGCGACGAACAGCGCGCCGAACAGCAGCCCGGCGGCGGTGCTCGCCGGCACGATGCTGGTGTACAGGCCGCGTTTGCCGTCCGGTGCGTATTCGGCAAGGAAGGCCGCGGCACCGGCGTACTCGCCGGCGGCAGAGAAGCCCTGCACCAGGCGGATGATCAGCAGCAGGATGGGGGCGAGCATGCCGACCTGCGCGTAGGTCGGCAAGAAGGCGATGCAGAAGGTCGCGCCGGACATGATCAGGATCGACAGCGACAGCGCGGTGCGCCGGCCTATCCTGTCGCCCAGATGGCCCCAGATGATGCCGCCGAGCGGGCGCACGATGAAGGAGATGGCGAATACCGCGAAGGCGGCCATCAGGCCGCTGGTCTTGTCGGCCTCGGGGAAGAACACCACCGCGATGATCGCGGCGAGGTAGCCGTAGGCGGCGTAGTCGAACCACTCGACGAAGTTGCCGATAAAGCTGGCGATGGCGGCGCGCCGCAACGCATGGTCGTCGTGCGCACTGTCGACGGGGCCGGGAGAGGCAGGGTAATGCAGGGTCTTGCTACTCATGCTGTGCTCCTCAATGCAATGCTGAATAGGCAAGAGGCGCGCACCTTGGACGGGTTGCACCTCACGCAATGGCTCCGGGCAGAAGCGATTGCGTCAGGTGTCGGGGCTCGTCCGCATGAAAGCGAGTGAAGGCATTTTAAGCTGATTGGCTGACTATGCCAACATGCTGCCCCGAAAAAAAGCCCGGCCGCTTGGGCCGGGCTTGGGTGGTGCGGATCAGACGCGGGTGACGTCTTCGAAGTCCTGATTCGGGAAGTAGTCGAGGCAGGTGCCTTCGCGGTAGACGTCAGCGGTCGAGCAGTGCAGGCCACCGCCGAAGGCGTACGCGTCGCGGAAGTGGATCGGGATCACGTTCATGCCCAGTTTGTCCATCTGCTCGAGCTGGTTGGTCTCGGACGCTTCGACGATGACGGTCTTGTGGTCGAGGACCAGGCAGTTCATCGACAGCCACACCGAGCTGTAGCACAGCGGCGGCGGTTCCTTGTGGGCGGGCATCGCCGCGTCGACGATCTGCCAGTCGTTCTTCTCGAAGATCTTGCGCTGGGCTTCAGGCAGCTTGCGATGCGGGTTGTTGATGATCAGGCCCGGGCGCAGCGGCACGAAGGTCGCGTCGATGTGGATCGGGTACGGGTCGCCCGGGAAGTTCACCGCGTGGATGCGGAAGTCGGGGTACTTGCGCTTGAACCACTCCATCGCCTTGCGGTTGGTGGTCAGACCGTGCTGGATGAAGAGGTCCTTGCCCAGGCGCAGCACGTCGGCGGCGTCGAACAGGATTTCTTCTTCGGTGGTCACGAAGTCCTTGTTGGCGGTGCGCACCAGACGCTCTTCCAGCGAGATCCGCTCATCGTAGTAGTTGTGCTTGTACGACTTGTCGGACAGGCGCGGACGCGGAGCCTGGCTCCACAGGAATTCCGGGTCTTCGTTGAAGTACTGCGACAGCAGCGGGCGGAAGGCCAGGTATTCCCAGTAGCGGCAGCGGAAGGACATCGCCGCTTCGATGATTTCGTTACCGATGGTGAGCAGGGTGTCGCGCGGCGGCATGCAGGTCATCATCGAGCCGGTGCGGAAGTCCGGGGTGATGACGGGCTGGTTCCACTGCAGCGGGCTCGGACGGTCGACCTTGACGCCGCGCTCTTCCAGTACGCGGGCCAGGTTGTCGAGCTGGGCGTTGGCCTTCTCGACGGTTTCCAGCGGACGGGGGCCCCACATGCCGCGCATCGGGCTGTCGATCGGTACCTTTTCGGAAGTTGCCGGTTCTTCCGGCGGCACGCAGCTATGGTCGGCGCGGCCGACGATCACGTGCTTGAGCGGGTCGAAGTCGTTCCAGGAGTTGACGATCTTGGTCATGGTGAATGCCCTCGTTTTAGTAATTCGGGATGAATTGCTTGGACGTATTTGTACGCCCATTAGAGAGTTCGAACATTCCAAAAAAGAATCATGCGGTGTCAAAAAAATGGCAACTTCCTGACGAAGTGGTCGCGTTCCGCCTTATGGGCGTTGTGCCATGCAAATTGTGATCAAAACCTGTCAAAAAATAGCTATTCCTATGGGCGGCCGTCGGAAAAACACCCGACGAGCGCCGGGCACTTGTGTGACCCAGGCTCTTTCTTTCATGTTTGGTGGTCGGTCGGAAACGAAAAGGCGCAGCCCGCCTCAGGCGGCCTGTTCGCGGTACTGGCTGGGGGTCTGTTTGAAGTGGGCGCGGAAGGCGCGCGTGAAGTGCGAGGGAGAGGAAAAGCCCAGAGCGTCTGAAATGCCCTGGATGCTCTCGTCACTGTGGCGGAGCCGCATGCAAGCCATATTGATCCGCTTGCCGACCAGCCACTGGTGATAGGGCTGGTTGAAATGCTTCTTGAACAGGCGGTGGAAGGTCGAGCGCGACATATGGAAGCGTTCGGCCAGTTCCTCGATGCCCAAATTTAGCGCCGGGTCGGCTTCCACCATCTCATTGAGTTCGGCGCACAGGTCGAACTCACGGGTCCGCTTGCGTTTGAGCGTGTGGTTCTGGTCGCCGTCCGGCGTGCAGGCCGCGATCTTGCGGACGATGTGGATGATGCGGCTGAAGTTGTCGAGCGTGAATTCGTTGTCGACCGCGTTGCAGATGGTGCCGATATCGGCCGCGGCTTCCTTGAGCAGGATGCGTCCTTCACCTGCGCTACGGTAGAAGGCGTCAAGGTCGGCGCTGTAGGGCGTTTGCGCGAACATCATGTGCAGGCGCTGGATATTGACCTTTAGCGAAGTCCAGGTCGCTTGCGGCGCATCCGAATACAGGCGGTGGCGCACGCCGGAGGGAATCAGCAGGACTTCGCCGGGATAGGTGATGAAGCTGTCGTTCAGCTCAAGCCGGCCCTGGATCGGGTGTTCATGCGGAATGACCAACTCGGTGCACGAATGGAAATGTCCGTGCCCGGGGCGTTGCTGCGACTTGTAGAAAAACACGACCTCATTTTCGGGGTGGAATGCGTATTTCATTTCGAGCTCGATCCCCTGCGGGTGGTGGGTCTGTCCGCTTGTCCATCTTTGACTGCGCGCGCCGGTAACGGGTCCAGGCGGGAGACTGAATGGGTTATGCGGTTATTTTTATCAAAGATTGATAGCGTGCGCAATCTGCATATGTTTATTGTATGCAGCGCAAACCGTCAGACATGTCCGCCGCGTCTTTTAATCACGCGACAACCAGGCTAGTGCCTGACACGAATCGACCAGCAGAGGCGGAAAAGACCGATGCCTTGACATGTTTGTACCAGCGGATGCGCCAACTTTGAGAGTTTCTACAAGCTTTTGCGGATTAAATGGCGACACGCGACAAGGAAAGGCTGGGTGGTTCCCGGCCGGCACCGCAGCCTTCCCTCCGTCGTTTTCAGGGGACGAACATGAGTGAAAAATCGATCAAACTGAAGGGTTTCGCCTTCATGTTTCTTTCATCGAGCTTGATGGGCGGTATTGGCGCCTTTGCCCGCTACATCAATACCAGCGGGGACGTGATTTCCTTCTCGCGCAACTTTTCGGGCGTGGTGTGCATGATCCTGATCCTGCTGGTCACCCGCAGGTTCGGTGCGGTGCGCGACACCCGCTTCTCGGCCGGCATGCTGTTCTCCGGCATCTTCCTCGGCCTGTTGTCGATGCTGTACGTGATGTCGACACAGATGACGACGCTCTCCAACGCGGCCTTCCTGATCTATACCGGCCCGATCTACTCGACGCTGCTGGCGACCTGGCTACTCAAGGAGCCCTTTACCAAGGGCACCGCGCTGATGCTGACAGCCGTGTTCTTCGGCTGCCTGATGATCATCGGCATCATCAACTACACGCCCGAGACCGGGGTGGTGATCGGCCTCGACCTTGATCCCAAGTACACCGCAGGCAATCTGGTTGCGCTGCTCTCCGGCGTCGCCTACGGCCTGTTCCTGTTCGTCAGCCGCTACCGCTCCGACGTATCCGGCGATGTGCGCGCCTTCTACAACTTCATCTTCGCTTCGCTGACAATCGGCGTGTTCATCATGATGTGGCAGCCCGACATGTCGCGCATGGACGCCAGTTCGTGGATGTGGCTGGTCAGCGCGGCCGTGATCACCGGCTTTGGCGCCTTCTTCCTGCTGACTGTCGCCGCCAAGTACCTGATGGCGAGCGAACTGGCCTGCATCTCCTACCAGGAAACCATCATGGCGACCCTGCTGGGCATCGCCTTCTTCAGCGAACCCTTATCGATGATGCAGGGCGTGGGCGGGGCGCTGATCGTCGCCGGCGGCGTAGGCCAGATCTTCTTCAGCACCCGCACCGTGAAGGTCGAGGAACTGCCGGAGAAAGCGCGCGGCCACCAGGTGCATATCGAAGAAGTCAAACCCTTGTAAAGCATCGCAAGCCAACACTGACGGAGACTGATCATGAAATCCAGCGTACACATGTATGAGCTCGACAGTTTCACCTACCGCAAGCTGGCCTGCGAGCGCAACAAGGTCCTGATGCTGCCGGTCGGCGCGGTCGAACAGCACGGCCCGCACATGTCGATGAATGTCGACGTGCTGTTGCCGACCAAGGTGGCCGAAGTGGTGGCCGCCAGGATCGGCGCGCTGGTCGCGCCACCAATGATGTTCGGCTACAAGTCGCAGCAGCGTTCGGGGGGCGGCAACCATATCTGCGGCACGACCAGCCTGGACGGACACACCCTGACCGACGTCGCCAAGACGCTGATCAAGGAGTATGTGCGCCACGGCTTCCGCCGCTTCGTGCTGGTCAACGGCCATTACGAGAACAACTACTTCCTGATCGAGGGCATCGACCTTGCGCTGCGCGAGCTGCGCTGGGAGGGCATCGACGACGCCAAGGTGATCCTGTTGTCGTACTGGGACTTCGTGAACCAGCAGACCATCGAGCGGCTGTACCCGGAGGGCTTCACCGGTTGGGACCTGGAGCACGGTGGCGTGCTCGAGACCTCGCTGATGCTGCACCTCTACCCGGAACTGGTCGACATGTCGCGTGTGCAAGACCTGGACCCGGCGGTGCTCCCCAATTACGACGTCTACCCGGTCAAGCCCGAGCTGACGCCGCCTTCCGGCTGCCTCTCATCCGCGGCCAAGGCCAGCAGGGAAAAGGGCAAGCTGCTGCTGGACGTGTGCGTGGAGGGGATCAGCCACGCGATCGACAAGGAGTTTGCCTTGGCGTAGCCAATGGAAGGGGCCGGAAACACCGGCCCCTTCCGCTTGATAGGGAGTACCGTGATGGAACTTGCCTCCAACCTGCCCCCCAGGCGGGCAATGCTCAACCAGAGTCTGTTCATACGCCTGCTGTGCTGCCTGGCCATCGCACTGGTCATCGGCGCCGCGTTGGTCGAACCGCAGGCCGCCGCCCGTGCCATCGATGCGGCGCGCACCTTCGTCACCCGCTATTTCACCTGGTACTACGCCCTGCTGGCGACCCTGGCGCTGGCCACCTGCCTGTGGCTGGCTGGCGGGCGTTACGGACGGATCGTCATCGGCGGGGCCGGCGCCCGGCCGGCCTACGGGCGTTTTGCGTGGTATTCGATGCTGTTTGCCTGCGGCCAGGGCGTCGGCCTGATCTTCTGGAGTGTTGCCGAGCCGGTGATGCTGCTGTCCGGCTCGCCGCTGGCACAGGCCGACCTCGGCACAAGGCTTGGCATGGCGATGTCGTGGTCGTATTTCCACTGGTCTATCCATGCGTGGGCAATCTACTGCGTGGTCGCGGTCGCGCTGGCCTATTTCGGCTACAACCTCGGGCGGCCGGCGACGTTCCGCGACGCCTGCCGGGAGTGCCTGCCGCGCGCATTCGCTTCGTCCGCTGCCGTGCTGGTCGAGAGCCTTGCCATTCTGGCGACTGTACTTGGCCTGTCGACCTCGTTCGGCTTTGCGGCGATCCAGTTCATTTCCGGCCTCGATACCCTGCTGGGCGCCGGCAATACGCCGCTGCTGCGCGCTGTGGTCGTGCTGGCGCTGACCCTGCTGACGGCCGCCTCGGTGTTTGTCGGCGTCAACAAGGGCATGAAGCTGATCAGCGAGTTCAATACCATGCTCAGTCTCGTCCTGATGGGTGCGGTATTCGTCATGGGGCCGACCGTCTTCATCTTGTCGCTGCTGCTCGACAGCCTGGGCCACTACCTGCCCAATCTGCTACGCATGGGGCTGTGGAGCGAAACCGCCACCCAACTGGGTGAGGTGGGGGACTGGCGCGAGAGCTGGAGCGGCTGGTGGACGGTCTTCATCTGGAGCTGGACGCTGTCCTTTTCGCCTTTTGTCGGCGCCTTTATCGCGCGCATCTCACACGGGCGAACGCTGCGCGAATTCGTGTTGGGCGTGGTGCTGGTACCGTCACTGATCGTCATCGTGTGGATCTCCATCATGGGCGGGGCGGCGCTCCATCAGGAGCTGACCCAGGGCGGTGCCATCGGACAGGCGGTTTCCAGCGATGTCTCGCAGGGCTTGTTCGCGCTGATCGACGGCCTGGGCCTGGCCGGCTTCGGCAAGTTGCTGTTGTCGGTGGCGACCTTGCTGGTTGCGACCTACTTCGTGACCTCGCTGGACTCGGGGGTGCATGCCTTGTCGGGCTTCGCCTCGGATAGCAGTAAACCCTCCACCGCCTTCCGCGTGCTGCTCACGCTCGCGATCGGCACGGTCACCCTGGTGCTGCTGACGCTGGGCGGGGAGGATGCCCTGTCGACGGTGCAGACGGCCGCCATCTTGGGGGCGCTACCGTTCTCGTTGATCTGCCTGATGCTGGTCGTCAATTTCGTACGGCAGCTGGGTAGGGAGCCTCGGCCATGAGGATGCCCGCACAATCGCTGTCGCCGCTGCTGGGCGAGACCGGCTGCGGGTATCCCTACACCGCGGAACAGGAACGGGCGCTTGCGCTGGGCGTCTTGCGTTTGGCGCTGGCCCGGGTATGCGCGGACTTGCCTGCCCTTGGCGCTCAGTGGGAGGCAGAGGTTTTGCAGGTGAAAAAAGACTGGCGCAGGGTGTGGCACCCGCTGCCGCGCCGCCGGGCGCTGTGCCGGGTGCGCCTGTCTCCGCGTGTGCCGCTGGCCGAACTGACCCTCTGTTACGCCTACCCGGAGGGCTGCTCGGTGGAGGAGGCGGTGACCGGAGCGCGGGTGCGCGAGGGGGCTGAGACGCTGGCCGGGCTGCTTGCCAGAGCGCGGGTGACGGCGGATGCGTAAGCGGGGCAGGGCGCTGAGCGCAACACGGAAAAAAGGCGGCCGGATGGCCGCCTGCGGGCAGGGAGGTGCAGGGGCTTACAGCGCGCCCATCGCGTCGGCCTGCTTGTCGGTCTTCTTCAGCGATTTGCCGAGCATGCTGATGACTACTTCGCTCATGCCGCCGATGATGATCAGTGCGCCGCCGATCATCTGGCCGCTGGAGAGCGGTTCGCCGTAGAACAGCAGGCCGACGAACAGAGCGGCGACCACGCACTCCCAGTAGGACACGCAGGCAAATTCGGCGGCCTTCAGGTGACGGGTGGCGATGGTGCAGGTGCCCAGCGCGCCGAAGCCGCACACGATGCCGATGCCGATCCACCACATCCAGTCGGTCGACGTCATCTGCGAGATGGTCGGCTTGGTGAAGATGAAGAGGATGGTGATGCCGGCCAGCGCGAACACGAAGTTCCAGAAGGCGCGCACGTCGCCCGGCACTTCGGTGCGATAGCGGCCGAGGAACAGGAACAGGCCGTAACCGACGCCGGAGTACAGACCCATCATGTCGCCGAAGAAGGTTTCCTGCGAGAACTCCATGCCGAAGCTCAGGCCGTTCGGGCCGACCGACATCAGGCCGGAAATCATCATCATGCCGATGAACACGGCGACCAGCGCGAACCAGGTGGCAGGCTTCATCTTCTCCTTGAGGAAGATCACGGCGAGCAGGGTCGAGATGATCGGGCCGATATAGATGAAGAACACCGCGTTGGCGATCGAGGTGTGCTGGGTGGCCGTGATGTACGCGGACAGGCAGTTACCCATGAAGAAGCCGGACAGGATCATGGGGATCGACAGTTTGTAGGCGAGCAGTTCCTTGATTCGACCCTTGTAGGCGAGGATGCCGAAGAACAGGATGGCACCGCACATCATGCGCGAGAAGGCGATGAAGTCGCCCTGCGCGTCGATGTGGCGGGCGAAGAAGCCGACGAAGCCCATCAGGGTGGCGGCGGTAAAGGCGTTGATGAAGCCTAGCTTCTTGTTGAACTCGGGGGCGGGAGTGGTCATGGTGAGACTCCTGGATGGGGTGATCCTTCAAAAAGGCCCGGCCGTTGCGGCCGGGCCTTGTTAGGGTCAGACGCGGGTGACGTCTTCGAAGCCCTGGTTCGGGAAGTAGTCGAGGCAGGTGCCTTCGCGGTAGACGTCGGCGGTCGAGCAGTGCAGGCCGCCACCGAAGGCGTACGCGTCGCGGAAGTGGATCGGGATCACGTTCATGCCCAGCTTGTCCATCTGCTCGAGCTGGTTGGTCT
>NZ_JAAGAA010000009.1 GCF_010435965.1 Crenobacter caeni | reverse complement strand
CGTTCGACTTGCATGTGTAAAGCATGCCGCCAGCGTTCAATCTGAGCCAGGATCAAACTCTTCAGTTCAATCTCTAACTTTTTCGTACTTCTGGCACGCAAGTCCAAAGAAACTTTCGTTTCCTTCTTCTTGCAGTGCAAGTGTTGGCTGCGCCAAGCACTCACACCTATCGGTTGTTCGTTCTGTTAAAGAGCAGTGACGTTTCGCGTTGTGTGCGTTGCGTCGAGGTGGCGAACTATACGTTTGCGGCCCGCCTCCGTCAACACCCGGCCACGCAAAAACCGCAACAAAATCGTCATGCGACTGATTTGAATAAGAAAAAGGGCACCCACTTCTGCGGGCGCCCCGATTTCGCAGGTTCAACTGCGGTAGTCGGCGTTGATCCGCACGTAGTCGTAGGAGAAGTCGCAACTCCACACGGTCGCCTGCACTGCGCCGCGGTTCAAGCGGACGCGCACGGTGATCTCCGGCTTGGCCATCACCCGCTGGCCGTCGGCTTCCTGGTAGCCAGGATGGCGGCCGCCGTCGGCGGCGACCAGCACTTCGTCCAGATAGAGTTCGATCCGCTCGACGTCGAGGTCGTGGATGCCGGCGTAGCCGATCGCCGCGAGCAGACGGCCGAGGTTGGGGTCGGACGCGAAGAAGGCCGTCTTCACCAGCGGCGAGCGGGCAATGGCGTAGCCGACCGCCTTGCACTCGTCCTGGGTGCGGCCACCTTCGACGGTGACAGTCATGAACTTGGTCGCGCCTTCGCCGTCGCGCACGATTGCCTGCGCCAGCTCAATAGAGAGATCGGTCAGCGCGGCCTTCAGGGGCGCGTAGTCCGGGTGCTCGGCCGAGTCGATCAGCGCGTCGGCGTCCTGGCCGGTCGAGATCAGGATGAAGCTGTCGTTGGTCGAAGTGTCGCCGTCGACCGAGATGCAGTTGAACGACACGTCGGCGACTTCGCGCACCAGTTGCTGCAGCACCGGGCGGGTCACCGTCGCGTCGGTCGCGACGAAGCCGAGCATAGTCGCCATGTTCGGGTGGATCATGCCGGCGCCCTTGGCGATACCGGTCATCACCACCTCGCGGCCGCCAAGCTGCAAGGTGCGGCTGGCCGCCTTCGGCTGGGTGTCGGTGGTCATGATCGCGTTCGCCGCGTCCAGCCAGTCGGCCGCCCGGCGGGTAGGCAGGCCGGCGATCAGCCGCTCGACCGGCAGCGGCTCGAGGATCACCCCGGTCGAGAACGGCAGCACCTGCTCGCGCGCGCAGCCGAGCTCTTCGGCCAGCGCCGCGCAGACCGCCAGCGCGTTCGCGCGGCCCTGCTCGCCGGTACCGGCGTTGGCGTTGCCGGTATTGACCACCAGCGCGCGGACCTGCACGCCGGCGTCCAGGTGCGCCTTGCTGACGACGACCGGCGCCGCGCAGAAGCGGTTCTGCGTGAACACGCCGGCGACGGTGTTGCCCTTGTCCAGCGTGATCACCAGCAAGTCCTTGCGGCCGGGCTTCTTGATGCCGGCCTCGGCGACTTCCAGGGTGACGCCGGGGACCGCGCGCAGGGCGTCGCGTGCGGGAACGGACAGGTTGACAGCCATGACAATTTCTCCGATTGGGTGGATTTCTTATTCCAATCGATTGTAACGGATTTGCCGCGCGCGTCGAGCGGCCTCAGTCGTCGCCGGCGGCGCCCTGCAGGCACTCGAGCAGCGCGTCGCCGTAGCGCGCGAGCTTGAGTTCACCCAGGCCGTAGATGCGCCTGAGCGCGTGCGCGCTCAGCGGGCGCTGCTCGACCAGCTCCCTGAGGGTGCGGTCGTTGAACACCGCGTACGCCGGCACGTTGTGCTCGTCGGCGACCGACTTGCGCCAGCGGCGCAGCGCCTGCCACAGCCGCTCCTCGCGCTCGGTGCGCAGCCAGGTCTCGCCGGCGCTGGTGCGGTTGCGCGTGTCGTCGACCAGCACGCGCAGGCGGACCTGTTCCTCACCCTTGAGGATGGGCCGGCTCGCCTCGGTCAGCACCAGCGACTGCCCCCGCGCGACGTCGATGGCGACGATCTTGCGCGCGACCAGCTGGCGCACCAGCGAGCGCCATTGCCGCTGTGTGAGTTCGCGGCCGATGCCCCAGGTCGACAGCCTGTCGTGGCCGGCGTCGACGATAGCCTGGTTGCTGCGCCCGAGCAGCACGTCGACCACATGGCGCGCGCCGAAACGCTGGCCGACCCGCCACACGCAGGAGAGCAGCTTCTGCACAGACTGGGTGGCGTCGAAGGTCGCTGGCGGATGCAGGCAGTTGTCGCAATGCCCGCACGGCTGGATGGTCTCGCCGAAGTGGGCGAGGATCTGCACGCGCCGGCACTCGGCCGTCTCGCAGAAGGCGACCATCGCGTCGAGCTTGGCCAGTTCGACCTGTTTTTGCAGCGCCGGCGCCTCGGAGGCGAGGATCATCTGGGTGAGCTGCACCATGTCGTTAAGGCCGTAGCACAGCCAGCTGGCCGAGGGCTGGCCGTCGCGCCCGGCACGGCCGGACTCCTGGTAGAAGTTCTCTGGGCTCTTCGGCATGTCGACGTGGGCGACGAAGCGCACGTCGGGCTTGTCGATGCCCATGCCGAAGGCAACGGTGGCGACCATCACCACCGCGTCCTCGCGCAGGAACACCCGCTGGTTCGCCTCGCGCGCCTCGTGGCTCATCCCCGCGTGGTAGGGCAGCGCGCGCACGCCGTTGTCGCACAGCCACTGCGCGAACTCCTCGACCCTTTTGCGCGACAGGCAGTAGACGATGCCCGGCTCGTCGCGGTGTTCGCGCTGGATGTAGGACAGCAGCTGCTTCTTCGCCTCGTGCTTTTCGACCACCTGATAGAAGAGGTTCGGCCGATCGAAGCTGGTACGGAACACCGGCATGCCATCGAGGCGCAGGAAGTGGACGATGTCGGCTTCGGTACGCGCGTCGGCGGTCGCGGTCAGCGCGACGCGCGGCACGTCGGGAAAGCGCTCGGCGAGCACGCCCAGTTGCTGGTACTCGGGGCGGAAATCGTGCCCCCACTGGCTCACGCAATGCGCCTCGTCGATCGCGAACAGCGAGACGGGAACGCCTTCGAGAAATTCGAGGAAGCGCCCGCCGAGCAGGCGCTCCGGCGCGACGTACAGGAGCTTGAGCGTGCCCGCGCGCGCGCCGGCGGCGATGCGGCGCGCCTCATCGGGCGGTGTCGCCGAGTTGAGGCTGGCCGCGTCGACACCCAGCTCGGTCAGCGCGGCGACCTGGTCCTGCATCAGCGCGATTAGCGGCGAGACGACGACGGCGACACCGTCGCGCATCAGCGCCGGGATCTGGTAGCACAGGCTCTTGCCGCCGCCGGTCGGCATCAGCACCAGCGCGTGGCCGCCGCCGGCGACGCGCTCGATGATACGGGCCTGGTCGCCGCGGAAGGCGGGGTAGCCGAACAGCTTGTGCAGGATATCCAGAGCTTCGCGCATGGTAGGCCGGGCGCACCTTTAAGGAGGGCTGAAAGCGGCCCATTGTATGCGCGAAACCCCTCGAACCCAAAGGCGGCAGGCTGACCTCGGGGCCGGTTTGTGCGAGACTCGCCGTCCAACGGAGGTCCACATGCGTACATACACCCTACTCGCTTCGCTGGCCGCGCTCGCGCTCGCCGGCTGCGCCACCCGCACCCCGACCGAGCGGCCGAGCGTGCCGTCCAAGCCGGTCGCCAACGCCGACTGGCACAACCTTGGCGTGTCGCCGTCGGGCAACGTGCTGCACGAGATCGACGGCTTGAGCATCCGCAAGGTCGGCGACCGCGAATTCTCCTTCCGCGGCCGCAAGACCGTGTTCAACCCGCGCAAGGAAAACTTCCTCAACACGCCGCCGCACAAGGTTTCGGTCAACCAGTGGGTGGTCGACTGCCAGGCGCGCACCGTGCGCCTGACCGGCGTCGCGCTGTTCGACGAAAACGGTCGCCAGATCGGCACGCCGTACACGTATAATGACAAACAGATCAGAGCGATGCCGATCGTCAAGAATTCGGCAAGCTATCACCAGTACGAATACGTGTGCGGGGCATCCGGCAACTGAGCCTCGCCCCCTCAGAAGGGACAGGCTTATGCGCAGGGTGGTGTTCAACCAGAAAGGCGGCGTCGGCAAGTCGACGATCGCGGTCAACCTGGCGGCGAGCGCCGCATGCCGGGGCAAGCGGGTGCTGGTGGTCGACCTCGACCCGCAGGGCAACGCGAGCCACTACCTGACAGGCGAGGTAGAGAGTGACCCGGCCAGCGGCGCCGCCGGCCTGTTCGAGCAGATGTTGAGCATCAGCCTGTTCGGCAAGAAGCCGCTGGAATTCGTGCAGGCGACACCTTTCGAAGGCGTCAGTCTGCTGGCCGCCCACCCGCAACTTTCCGAGCTGATGGGCAAGCTCGAATCGCGCTACAAGATGTTCAAGCTGAAAGAGGCGCTGGACAGCCTGGACGGGCGCTTCGACGAGGTGTGGATCGACACCCCGCCCGCGCTCAACTTCTACACGCGCTCGGCGCTGATCGCCGCCGACCGCTGCCTGATCCCCTTCGACTGCGACACCTTCTCGCACCAGGCGCTGCTCGCGCTGATCGACAACGTCGCCGAGATCCGCGCCGACCACAACCCGTCGCTCGAAATCGAGGGCATCGTCGTCAACCAGTTCCAGCCGCGCGCGAGCCTGCCCAAACGGCTGGTCGACCAGCTGCGCGCCGACGGCCTGCCGGTACTCGACCCGCCGCTGCCCGCGTCGGTGCGCGTGCGCGAATCACACGAGGCGTGCACGCCGATGCCGTGGTTCGATACGCGCCACAAGCTGACGCAGGCCTTTGCCGAGCTCTACGGCGCACTGGGCCCGGCCCGCCAGTAACGCGGCGCCTGGGCGCGCCACGCCTCGACCACTACCGTCTGCCCCAACCGCACCGTCAACTGGCCGTCCAGGTCGGTGCGTTTCACCCGCACGCCCAGCGCGCCGAAGCGCGCGAGCACCTCGGCGTGCGGATGACGGTAGCGGTTGCGGTAGCCGGCGCTCACCAGCGCCCACGCCGGACGCACCACACCCAGAATCGCGGGCGAACTGGAAGTCCTGCTGCCGTGGTGGCCGGCCACCCATACGTCCGAAGTGAGCGCCCGCCCGTAGCGCCCGATGAGTGCCGCTTCGGCAGCCTGCGGCAGATCGCCGGTCACCAGCAAGGCGCGCGACGGCGTCGCCACCCGCAGCGAGCAGCTCGCCGCGTTGTCGTCTGCCGCGCCTGCCTCGCCCGGCAGCACATCGAACCTCACACCGTCCCACACCCACGAGCGGCGCACGCAAGGCTGCGCCTGCAGCACACCGCGCGCGGCAAGGCGCTCCGGCTGGCCGGCGACCACCCGCCGCACGGGAAAGGACGCCATGAGCGAAGCCGCGGCGCCGACATGGTCGGCGTCGTCGTGCGACAGGATGAGCGTATCGAGCGCCCCCACCCCGAGCGCGACCAGTTGCGGGCGCAGCACGCGCGCAGCATCCCCCGCGCCGGTGTCGTAGAGCAGCGTGTGGCGCTGCGTGCGCACCAGCAGCGACAACCCCTGCCCGACATCGAACATCCTCACCTCGGCTTCACCCGGCGCCGGCTGCGGCGGCCGCCACATAAAAAGCGGCAGCCACAGGCAGGCGGCCAGCGCCCGCCAGCCCGCGCCCAACGGCAACAGCAGCAACAACGCCGCCGGCAGCGCCAGCAGCAGCAAGGGTGGCGGCAAGGCCGGCGGTGACCACTGCGGAAACTGCGCCAAGCCCTGCATCGCCCACACGAACGCTTCGGCGAGTTGCCCGCAAGCAGCTAGCGGCCAGTTCCACGGCAGGACGAGCGCGACAAGCGACAAGGGCGCGAGCAAAAGCGTCACCCACGGGATGGCGACCAGGTTGGCCGGCGCCGATATCAGCGGCAGCTCGCCGAACAGCCACAACAGCGGCAAGGGCGACACCAGCGCGATTGCCCACTGCCCGGCGAGTACCTGCCGCCAGCCAGACTGCGGCCTGCGGCCGAAGCCGGCCCACAGCAAGGCACCGACCAGGCCGAACGACAGCCATACCCCTGGCGCGAGCACCGCGAACGGGTCGACCAGCAGCACCAGTGCGAGCACCGCCCGCCACACGGTGAACACGCCCGTTTGCCGGCGCATGAGCAAAAACAGCGTCGCTGCGGAAAGCGCGAGCAGCGTACGCACCGTCGGCAGCGCGAAACCCGCCAGCGCGCTGTAGAGCAAGGCGGCGGCCAGTGCCGCGAGCGCGACCCACACCCTGGGCGTCGCGCCGCCGCCGAAACGCCGCGTAAGCACGAGGGCGCACCACGCGGCGAGCGCCGAGAGCATCGTCACGTGCACGCCGGAGATGCTGATCAGATGCACGGTGCCGGTCTGCCTGAGCGTCTGCCACAGCTCGGGCGACAGCGCGCCTTGCGCGCCGACGGTCAGCGCAGCAATGAGCGCCGCCGCGTCGCCCTCGCCAAGTACCCGGTAGATGCGCGTAAGCGCCGCCTCGCGCACGCGGTCGACGCCGGCTCGCCACCACGGCGCCTCGCCCATCGCCACGCGCGCCTTGCCGACAGTTGCCGTCGCGCGGATGCCTTCGCTCCAGTACCACGCCTCGGCGTCGAAGCCGGCCGGGTTGGCGACGCCGCGCGGCGCGCGCAGCCGCAACGTGGTCTGCCACACGCTGCCGGCCGGCCATGCGCGGTGCCGGTAGTCGCTGACGAGCACCTCGTCCGGCACGCCCGGCGGCGCCTCAAGCACCCGCAGCCGGAAACGCGTGGCGAATTCGCCCTCTACCGGCAAGGACGCGACCTCGCCGACCACCACGGTTGGCACGGCTTCGCGCTCGGGCAGCAGCGCATCGGCAAGCCTCAGATCCGCACGCCACGCCGCCCACGCAAACCCAAGCAGGCAGGCGGCAAGCCCCCACACGGCCCTGGCGAGCCAGCGCGGCCGGGCCAGACGCGCCAGCGCAAACAGCAGAAACAGCACCGGCAGCGTCGACAGGAGGACGGCGGATGAGGGCAAGCCGGGCAACAGCGCGGTGAGCGCGATCCCCAGGCAGAAGGCGGCCAAACGATCCATGCCTTATGCTAGACGCGGACGGTGCACTCGCTTATCGTGCGCACCCTGAACCACTGCCCATACCGCCATGCCCGCCCTGCCCCTGATCCTGCGCGCGCCCGAGCGCCGCGACTACGCCCAAGACCTGATCACCCGCTTCGGTTTCGAGTGGGGGTCGGCCGTGCCCCAAGCGGGTTACTGGCTCGAGCTCGGTTACGAGCGGCTGGAGTTGTGCACAACGGGCAAGCACGGCGCGGTCTACGCGGAATTTGTCGAGGGCGCCGCGCGGCACCGCCGCGAACAGGGCGGTGGCCGCGGCCAGCCGGTCGCGCGCGCGATCGGCCTCAAGAGCGCAAAGACGCTGCCCACCGTCATCGACGCCACCGCCGGCCTCGGCCGCGACAGCTTCGTGCTGGCGAGCCTGGGCTGCCGGGTGACGCTTGTCGAGCGTTCGCCGGTGGCGTGCGCGCTGCTGTTCGACGCGATCGGACGCGCCGCGCGCGACCCCGCCACCGCCGACATCGCCGCGCGGATGTCGCTGGTGCACGCCGATTCGATCGCCTGGCTCGCGGCGCTTGCCGACGAGGACAAGCCCGACGTCGTGTTCGTCGACCCGATGTTCCCGGACACCGACAAGAAGAGCGCGGCGGCCAAGAAGGACATGCAGGCGTTCCAGCAGGTGATCGGCGACGACCTGGACAGCGCGGCACTGCTCACCGCCGCGATCGGCGCCGCCGACAAGCGGGTGGTCGTCAAGCGGCCGCGCCTCGGTGCGCCGATCGAAGGCCCCAAGCCCAGCGTGGTGATCGAGGGCAAGTCGACGCGCTTCGACCTTTACGTGCGCAAGGCGCTTTCCTGAAAGTACACGCTCGCGATCTCGACAGGGAGCCATCACCGCCGTTACCCTGAATGGATTCCGATTTTGCAAACGAGCACACCATGAACGCCGTCCTGCTTGCCGTCCTCTTGATGCTGGGTCTGTCGCTGGCCCGCACCCACGTCGTGATCAGCCTGCTGATCGGCGCGATCGCCGGCGGCCTCGCCGGCGGCCTGCCGCTCGCCGACACCCTCGCCGCCTTCAACCAGGGCATCACCGGCGGCGCGTCGGTCGCGCTCTCCTACGCGCTGCTGGGTGCGTTCGCGGTCGCCATCGCCAAGTCCGGGCTACCGCACGCGCTGGCCGACGCGGCGCTCGCGCGCCTGCAGCAAGGCCACGCTGCCGGCACGCTCAAGTGGGGCCTCTTGCTGGTGCTCGCGCTGGTCAGCGTCTCCAGCCAGAACCTGATCCCCATCCATATCGCGTTCATCCCGCTGTTGGTGCCGCCGCTGTTGTTCGTGATCGCCAAGCTGAAGCTCGACCGCCGTGCGGTCGCCTGCGTGATGACCTTCGGCCTGGTCACCCCCTATATGCTGCTGCCGGTGGGCTTCGGCGACATCTTCCTCAAGCAGATCCTGCTGGCCAATATCGCCAAGGCAGGCATGGACGTCTCCGGCGTCAACGTGATGCACGCGATGGCCATTCCCGCCGCCGGCATGCTCGCGGGCCTGCTAATCGCGCTGTTTGTCAGCTACAGGAAGCCCCGCCACTATGACCTGGGCCGCATCGAGCAGAGCGAACGCACCCACGCCAAGGTCAGCCGCAAGTCGCTCGTCACTGCGCTGGCCGCCATCGTCGCCGCGTTCTCGGTGCAGCTTTACACCGGCTCGATGATCATGGGCGCGCTGGTCGGCTTCTTGCTGTTCATCGCGACCGGCGTGGTGCGCTGGCGCGACGCCGACGACGTGTTCACCGAAGGCATGAAGATGATGGCGATGATCGGCTTCATCATGATCACCGCGCAGGGCTTCGCCGAGGTACTGAAGGCGACCGGCCAGATCGCGCCGCTGGTTTCCGCGTCGGCCGAGCTGTTCGGCCACAACCGCGCGCTGGCGGTGTTCGCGATGCTCTTGGTCGGCCTGTTCGTCACCATGGGCATCGGCTCGTCGTTCTCGACCGTACCCATCATCGCCGCCATCTACGTGCCGCTGTGCGCCGCACTCGGCTTCTCGCCGCTGGCGACCGTCGCCATCATCGGCACCGCCGGCGCGCTGGGCGACGCCGGCTCGCCGGCGTCCGACTCGACACTGGGGCCGACCGCCGGCCTGAACGTCGACGGCCAGCACGACCATATCCGCGACACCGTGATCCCGACCTTCCTGCACTACAACCTGCCGCTGATGGCGGCCGGCTGGGTCGCGGCGATGGTCCTGTAAACCCTATAAGGACAACACATGAAGACTGCCGCCCCGCTCGCGCTCGCGCACAAGGTCGCCCCGCTGCTCGATGGACTCGCCTGGGGGGTCGGCGGCAGCGTGCTGCTCTACACGCTGGGGCTGGAGGCCGCGCCGCACGACCTTGACCTGGTGGTGAGCGAAGAGGACTTCGCGCAGGCCGAGGCGCGCCTCCTGGCCATCGCCGAGCCCGTCGACGTCGCGCACCACCCGCAACGGCGCAGCCGCCGCTTCGCGCGCCTGCTCGCCGACGACGGCACGACGGTCGAATTGATGGCCGGCCTGGACGGCGGCCGCTGGCGCTTCGATGCGGCAAGCACCGAGACGCGCGACGGCGTGCGCTGGATGGCGGCCGAAGACTGGGTCGAACTCTACCGCCTGTTCGGGCGGCCGTACCGGGTCGCCCAACTGGAGAACTGGCTCGCCGCGCGCGACGCCCAGCGGCGCGCCGACGAGCTGGAGATCCGCGCCGCCTGGCTCGACGACACGGTCGACGCGCTCAGCCAGACGCTGGCGCGCCAGCAGCAGGAAATCGACCTGCTGCAGGAGCAGCTGCGCCTCTTGTACCGGCAGACACAGCGCGGTGGCGACGACGGCGCCGCGCCGCGCTCGCTGCGCGACGAGATCCCGCCGCACTACTGAGTGGCGGAGGCTACCGCGAGCCGGCGTGCTGGGCGGCTCATCCGCCCGGAAAACAGGCTGGCGCCTATGATCAGCGCGCCGCCCAGCCATTCGTTGCCGCGCACCGGCTCGCCGGCCATCAGCCAGGCCGACGCCGCGGCGAACACCAGTTCGGAGAGCATCAGCGCGGTCACCTGGCTTGCCGGCAACAGCGACACACCGTGCTGCGACAGCACGCTGGTGCACAGCAAGGTCACCCCGAGCGCGCCGATCACCGCCCACCCAAGCGGCGGCACTTCCAGCACCGAACCCAGCTCTCCTTGCAGCGTCAGCGCGCCGGCGGCGAAGATCGCCACCCCCAGCCAGATCGTCGCCGACTTCACCGGCAGCGGCAGGTGCGTCGAGCGGCGGCTCAAGACATTGCCCAGCGAGAACGCCATGCCGCCGGAGAGCGCCAGCCACTCGTACAGGTGGCTCAGCGGCATTTCACCGGCGAACACCCCCGGCCGCCACAGGATGGCGAGCGCCCCCGCCAGCGACAGGGCAACCACACCGTAGCCGGTCCGGGTCAGCCGCTCGCCAAGCAATACGCGGGCGAACAGCGCCGTCCACAGCGGCGACAGGTAGAAAAACAGCAGCACGCGCACCACCGGCCCTTCGGTCAACGCCCAGCCGTAGCTGAAGTTGCACCAGCCAAACGCGAACAGGAGCGGCAACAGCGACAGCGAGAAGCGGAACTTTTCGCGGTAGGTGCGCCAGAACAACGCAAGCCCGAGCGAAGTCGCGACGAGATAAATGCACAGCGACGTGGTCCAGTTGCCGATCCCGCCCGCTTGCAGCGCGCGGATCGGCAGCCACATCAGCCCCCATACCAGCGAAGTGGTCAGGACGCAGGCGACGGCGAGCCGCTTTTGCTTTGCAAGATTCATATTCATTTCATAAGATGATCAGCTTTTGTGGCAGTGCACAGCGAAGGCCTACCGTGAACCCGGATCTTGACCGTCTGCAACCCTACCCTTTCCAGCGCCTGCGTGCGCTGCTCGCCGGCGCGCGCCCGAACGGGCAGCTCGCGCACGTCAACCTGTCGATCGGCGAACCCAAGCACCCGACGCCGGCGCTGTTGACCGACGCGCTGGTGGGCAAGCTGGACGGCCTGTCCGGCTACCCGGCCACGCTGGGCACCGACGCGCTCAGGGAAGCGTGCGCGGCGTGGGCGTTTCGCCGCTACGGCGTCACGCTCGATGCTGCGCGCGAGGTGCTGCCGGTCAACGGCAGCCGCGAGGCGCTGTTCTCCTTCGTGCAGGCCGTCGTCGACCGCAGCCGCGACGCGGTGGTGATCTCACCCAACCCCTTCTACCAGATCTACGAAGGCGCGGCGCTGCTCGCCGGCGCCGAGCCATTCTATGTCAACTGCACGGCAGGCAGCAGCTTCTTGCCCGATTGGTCTGCCGTGGACGAGGCGACCTGGCAGCGCACCCAGCTGGTGATCGTGTGCTCGCCGGGCAACCCGACCGGCGCGGTGATGGACCTTGACGACTGGCGCGAGCTCTTCGCGCTGTCCGACCGCTACGGCTTCGTGATCGCCTCCGACGAGTGCTACTCCGAAATCCATTTCGGCACGCCGCCCTTGGGCGGGCTCGAAGCAGCCAACAAGCTTGGCCGCGGCTTCGAACGCCTGGTGATGTTCACCAGCCTCTCCAAGCGCTCGAACGCGCCGGGGCTGCGCTCGGGCTTCGTCGCCGGCGACGCCGCGCTGCTCGAGCGCTTCCTGCTCTACCGCACCTACCACGGCAGTGCGATGAGCCTGCCCGTGCAGGCGGCCAGCATCGCCGCCTGGGGCGACGAGGCGCATGTCGTGGCCAACCGCGACGCCTATCAGGCGAAGTTCGACGCGGTCCTGCCCATCCTCGGGGACGTACTCGAGGTGCAGCGCCCGGACGCGAGTTTCTACCTGTGGGCGAAAGTGCCCGGCAGCGACGACACCGCGTTCGCGCGCGCGCTGTTCGAAGAGGCACACGTCACCGTGCTGCCCGGCAGCTTCCTCGCGCGCGACGCGCACGGCGAGAATCCCGGCCTCGGCTATATCCGCATCGCGCTGGTCGCGCCGCTTGCCGAGTGCACCGACGCCGCCCACCGCATCGCGCGCTTTATCCGGCAACACTACCGATAACCCGTGACAGACGAGACACCATGACGGTCGCCATCCATCTAGCCAAAGGACTCAACCATATGCATCCGCTGCAATCGCTGATCGAAACCGCGTTCGAAGACCGCGCCGCCATCACCCCGGCCACCGTGTCGGCCGAACTGAAGGCCGCGATCGGGCAGGTCATCGACGAACTGGACAACGGCCACCTGCGCGTCGCAGAAAAACAGGGCGACCAGTGGGTCGTCAACCAGTGGGCAAAGAAAGCCGTCCTGCTGTCGTTCCGCATCCGCGACAACGAGCTGATGGACGACGGCGTCAGCCGCTACTTCGACAAGGTCGACACCAAGTTCGCCGACTGGCACGCCCAGGACTTCCAGGCAGCGGGCTTCCGCGCGGTGCCGGGCGCCGTCGTGCGCAAGGGCTCCTTCATCGCCAAGAACACCGTGCTGATGCCGTCCTTCGTCAATATCGGCGCCTTCGTCGACGAGGGCACCATGGTCGACACCTGGGCGACGGTCGGCTCGTGCGCGCAGATCGGCAAGAACGTGCACCTGTCCGGCGGCGTCGGCATCGGCGGCGTGCTCGAGCCCCTGCAGGCGAACCCGACCATCATCGAGGACAACTGCTTCATCGGCGCGCGCTCGGAAGTGGTCGAAGGCGTGATCGTCGGCGAAGGCTCGGTGATCTCGATGGGCGTCTACATCGGCCAGAGCACCAAGATCTACGACCGCGAGACCGGCGAAGTCAGCTACGGCCGCATCCCGCCCGGTTCGGTGGTCGTGTCGGGCAACCTGCCCGCCGCCGACGGCAGCCACAGCCTCTACTGCGCGGTGATCGTCAAGAAGGTCGACGCCAAGACCCGCGCCAAGACCAGCATCAACGAACTGCTGCGCGGCGTCTGATTCGCCAGTGCGGTGCAACAAAGCGGCAACAGCATTGTTGCCGTTTGTTGCCCGCCATTGGCCGGCAACCGCCCCGACAGGTAGAATGGCGGGCTTTGAGCCTGAATGGGCCCGCCTTTCTTGCAACGAAAACACAGTGGACACAGCCCCTTTTATCGAGCTTAGGGACGTGAGCTTCGCCTACGGCGAGCGAACCATCCTCGAGCGCATCAATCTCAAGATCCCGCGCGGACGCCTGGTCGCCATCATGGGCGGCAGCGGCAGCGGCAAGACCACGCTGCTGCGCCTGATCTCGGGGCAGGTTGCGCCGCAGCAGGGCGAGATCATCGTCGACGGCCGCCACGTCGAGCACATGAGCGAGCGCGAACTGTTCGAACACCGCCGCCGCATGGGCATGTTGTTCCAGTTCGGCGCGCTGTTCACCGACCTGTCGGTGTTCGACAACGTCGCCTTCCCGATCCGCGAACACGCCCGCCTGCCCGACAGCATGGTGCGCGACCTCGTGCTGATGAAGCTCGCCGCGGTCGGCCTGCGCGGCACCGAGGCACTGATGCCGGCCGAGCTCTCCGGCGGCATGGCACGGCGCATCGCGCTGGCGCGCGCGATCGCGCTCGACCCGCAGCTGATGCTGTACGACGAGCCGTTCACCGGCCTCGACCCGATCTCGCTGGGCGCGATTGCCCACCTGATCAAGAAACTCAACGACGCGCTGGGCACCACTTCGGTGATGGTGACGCATGACGTGCAGCACTCGCTGAACATCGTCGACTACGTGTACTTCGTCGCGGGCGGCACGCTGATCGCCGAGGGCACGCCGGACGAGGTGCGCGCGTCCGACTCGCCGTGGGTGCGCCAGTTCGTGCGCGGCGAGGCCGACGGCCCGGTGCACCTGGCCTACCCGGCCGCGACCAGCCTGTCGGCCGACTTAGGCCTGGGAGCGCCCCATGCTTGACACCTTGCTCACGCCCTTTATCCGCCTCGGCCACTGGGTGATCGAGGCGATCCGCCGCCTGGGCTTCATCAGCCGCTTCTTCCTCGCGATCCTGATGAACTCGGCGCAGAGCCTCACCCGCTTTCACCTGGTGATCCGCGAAATCTACTTCGCCGGCGTGCTCTCGCTGATCATCATCATCGTCTCCGGCCTGTTCGTCGGCATGGTGCTCGGCCTGCAGGGCTACACCACGCTGGTGCGCTTCGGCTCGGCCGACGCCCTGGGCGCGCTGGTCGCGCTGTCGCTCCTGAGGGAGCTGGGGCCGGTGCTCGCCGCCTTGCTGTTCGCCAGCCGCTCGGGCTCGGCGATGACTGCCGAGATCGGCCTGATGAAGGCGACCGAACAGCTCGACGCGATGAACGTGATGGCGGTCAACCCGATCGCCCGCGTCGTCGCGCCCCGCTTCTGGGCCGGCGTGCTGTCGATGCCGGTGCTCGCCGCGCTCTTCAACGTGATGGGCATCCTGGGCGGCTACTACGTCGGCGTGATCCTGATCGGGCTGGACGGCGGCAGCTACTGGTCGCAGATGCAGGCCAACGTCGACCTGCACGTCGACGTGGTCAACGGCATGATCAAGAGCCTGTTCTTCGGCGCCGCCGTCACCCTGATTGCAGTGTTCGAAGGCTTCGACGCGACGCCGACCGCCGCCGGCGTGTCGGCCGCCACCACCCGTACGGTGGTGACCTCGGCCTTGGTCATCCTGGCGCTGGACTTCGTCCTGACCGCCTTCATGTTCTGACAGTTATCGGATAAACGGGTATGAAACGCACAACCATCGACCTGTGGGTCGGCATCTTCGTCGCCATCGGCCTCGCCGCCGTCACCTTCCTGTCGCTGAGGGTGGCCAACCTGACGCCGCAAGGCGCAGACAAGACCTACACGCTGTACGCCGAGTTCGACAATATCGGCGGGCTCAAGGTCAAGGCACCGGTCAAGGCGTCCGGCGTCGTCGTCGGCCGCGTCACCGGCATCGCGCTCGATACCAAGAACTACCTCGCCCGCGTCAACGTCGCGATCGACAGCCAGTACGCGTTCAGCCGCGACACCAGCGCCGAGATCCTGACCGCCGGCCTGCTCGGCGAGCAGTACATCGGCCTCGTGCAGGGCGGCGACGAGGAAGACCTGAAGCCGGGCGACCGCATCGCGATCACCTCGTCGGCGATGGTGCTCGAACAGCTGATCGGCAAGTTCATGACCAGCTTCGCCGAAGGCAGCGGCCAGGACAGCAAGCAGCCCTGAGCGCCGTCCTGCCGCAGCACTTAAACTGAATCCAAAAACGACAACCCACCGAGTGGATGCATTGACATGAAAAAGTATCTGATCGCCGCACTGGTCTTGTTCGGGCTTTGCACGCCCGCGCTGGCTACCGACACCCCGCAATCGCTGATCCAGGACACCTCCGCGCAGGTGCTGGACATGCTGAAGAAGGAAGACGGCAAGAACACCGCGAAGGTCCGCGGCCAGGTCGAAGCGCTGGTCATCCCCAAGTTCGACTTCACCCGCATGACCGCACTGGCGGTCGGGCGCGGGTGGCGCGACGCGACGCCCGAGCAGAAACAGGCGCTGACGCGCGAGTTCCAGACCATGCTGGTGCGCACCTACTCCGGCACCATGACCCGCTTCAAGAACGCGCAGATCGACGTCAAGCCCAACGTCCTGCTGAACAACGAGGGCCGCGAGGCGACGGTGCGCTCCGAGGTGGTGGTGCCGTCCAGCAAGGACAACAAGCCGGTCGCCATCGACTACGTGCTGTACAAGACCGCCGCCGGCTGGAAGGTGTTCAACGTCAGCGTCGAAGGCGCGAGCCTGGTCACCGTCTACCGCAACCAGTTCGGCGACGAGATCCGCAAGGGCGGCATCGACGGCCTGATCCGCGCGCTGCAGGACAAGAACGCCAAGCTCACGCGGGGAGCGGCCTGATGGCGGATGCGACGATCACGCTGTCCGGCGCGCTGACCATGCTCGAGATCGCGCCGCAGTTGCCGCGCGTGCGCGCAGCAGCCACGTCCGGCACGCTGACCGTCGACCTCGCCGCCGTCACCCAGTGCGACTCGGCCGCGCTGTCGCTCCTGTTCGAGCTGGCGCGCGCGCAAGCCAAACGCGGCGGGCGCTTGCGGGTAGAGCACGCACCGCCGACGGTGGCGAGCCTGGCCCGCCTGTACGGTGCCGACACCCTGGTCGAGGAGTTCACCGCATGAAGACCCCCGCCCGCCGCCTGCTGCCGGCGCTCGTCGCCAGCGCGCTGCTGACGGCCTGCGCCAGCAACCCGAACAACCCGTACGACCCGTACGAGCCGTTCAACCGCAAGGTGTACGGCTTCAACAGCGCGCTCGACCGCAACGTGGTCAAGCCGGTCGCCGAAGGCTACCGCGCGGTGACGCCAAGCCCGGTGCGCACCGGCATCAGCAACTTCTACGCGAACCTCAAGGACTTCTACAGCCTGTTCAACAACACGCTGCGCGCCGAACCCGAGAAGGCGCTGAACGACCTGATGCGCTTCACGCTGAACTCGACCTTCGGTCTGTTCGGCCTGATCGACATTGCGACGCCGGCGGGCCTAGCCGACAACAAGACCACGCTGGGCGACACCTTCGCCAGCTGGGGCTGGAAGCAGAGCAACTACCTGGTACTGCCCTTCTTCGGCCCGTCGACGGTACGTGACGGCTCGGGCCTTGGCCTGTCGTTCTCGATGCCCGGCCCCGAACAGCTGGTCTACCACAACACGCCGGAAGCCGCCGCGTTCTACGGGCTGTACGGCGTCAGCCAGCGCGAACGCCTGCTCGGCCTCGAGAAGCAGCTCGACGAAGCCTCGCTCGACGCGTACACCTTCACCCGTGACGCGTACATGCAGATGCGCGCCAAAGAGGTCGGCACCACCCTGCCCAAGGACAGCGACGAGGAAGACATCGACATCGACGACCTGGTCGGCGACGACGCGTCCGCGCCGGCAGCCCAAGTGGCACCGGCCAAGCCCTGACGCCATCAAGCGCCATGACAAAGGCCCGCATCAAGCGGGCCTTTGTCATGGGGTGCAGCAGACGCTCAGGCCGCGGCCTCGATCGCCTCGGCGATCTTGCCCGCCCACTCGATGGCGAGCGATTCGCTGTCGGCCTCGACCATCACCCGCACCACCGGCTCGGTGCCGGACGGGCGCAGCACCACGCGGCCGCGCCCGGCAAGCGCAGCCTCGGCCTCGGCGAGCATCGCGGCCGACGCCTGGCGCCAGTCCTGCCCCTTCAGGCGCACGTTGATCAGCTTCTGCGGGAAGGGCTGCCAGTCGCGGCAGACTTCGGACAGGTCCTTGCCCAACTCGGCGAGGCTCGCGAACACCTGCAGCGCCGAGATGATGCCGTCGCCGGTGGTGTGCTTGTCCAGCGCCAGCACGTGGCCGGACGCCTCGCCGCCGACCTGCCAGCCATTGGCGTGCAGCATCTCGAGCACGTAGCGGTCGCCGACCTTGGCGCGGCCGAATTCGATGCCGCGCGCCTTGAGCGCGAGCTCCATCGCCAGATTGGTCATCACGGTGCCGACCACGCCGCCCCTGAGTTCGCCGCGCGCCGCGCGCGCCTTGGCGATCACGTAGATCAGCTGGTCGCCGTCGTACACCTGGCCGCGGCGGTCGACCATGATCAGGCGGTCGCCGTCGCCGTCCAGTGCGACGCCGTAGTCGGCCTCGTTCTGCAGCACGGCCGCCTGCAGGGTCTTTGGATACGTCGCGCCGACCTTTTCATTGATGTTGAAGCCGTCCGGCTCGCCGCCGATGACCACCACCTCGGCGCCCAGTTCGTGGAAGACCTTGGGCGCGATATGGTAGGTCGCGCCGTTGGCGCAATCGACGACCAGCTTGACGCCCCTGAGATCGCGCTCGTTCGGGAAGCTGCTCTTGCAGAACTCGATATAACGCTCGGCGGCGCCGTCGATGCGCCGCGCACGGCCCAGTTCGCGCGCGCCGACCGTCTCCATCGGCTGCTCGAGCATCGCCTCGATCTCGAGTTCGAGCGCGTCGTCCAGCTTGGTACCGCCCTCGGCGAAGAACTTGATGCCGTTGTCGAAGAAGGGGTTGTGCGACGCCGAGATCACCACGCCGGCTTCCAGACGCAGCGCGCGCGTCAGGTACGCGATGCCCGGCGTCGGCAAGGGGCCGGTCAGCAACACATTGACGCCGGCGGCGGTGAAGCCCGCCTGCAGCGCAGCCTCGAGCATATAACCCGAGATGCGGGTGTCCTTGCCGATCAGCACATGCGGGCGGTGGCCGGCGTCGTGGCGCACCAGCACCTTGCCCGCCGCGTAGCCGAGCTTCATCACGAATTCCGGCGTGATCGGGAAACGCCCGACCTCGCCCCGCACCCCGTCGGTACCAAAATATTTACGGCTCATCGCTCACGCCTGTCTTGTCCAAAAACGGCATTTTCTCACGCCGCATCGCCGCCGTCAGCCGTGAGCGCGGCCTCGACCGCCAGCGCCTGCCAGGTCGCCTTCACGTCGTGCACGCGCAACACGCGTGCGCCGCCTCTCGCCGCCGCCAGCGCGGCGGAGACGCTGGCGCCCAGCCGCTGCTGCGGGTCGGCTTCGCCGGTGATCGCGCCCAGCATGGACTTGCGGCTGAGGCCGGTAAGCAGCGGCACGCCGGCCATCTGCTCCACCCTGCCAAGCCCGCGCAGCAGCGCGAGGTTGTGTGCCAGCGTCTTGCCGAAACCGAAGCCCGGGTCGGCCAGCAAGCGCTCACGCTCGATGCCTGCGTCCACGCACAGCGCGACGCGGCGCGCGAGGTAGCCACCGACCTCGTCGACCACGTCGCCATAGGCTGGCGCCTGCTGCATGGTGTCCGGGTTGCCCTGCTTGTGCATCAGGCAGATAGCGACGCCGCGGCCAGTGACTACCTCCAGCGCGCCCTCGTCCTCCAGCGCGCTCACGTCGTTGATCAGGTCGACGAGGCCGGTGGCGAGTGCCGCGCGCATCACCGCGGTGCGCCGGGTGTCGAGCGAGACCGGCACGCCAAGTGAACCAACCAGTTCGAGTACCGGCATCACCCGCGCGAGTTCCTCGTCCACGCTCACCTCTGGCGCCCCCGGGCGGGTCGACTCGCCGCCGATGTCGATCAGCGCGGCGCCCTCGTCGATCAGCCGCTGCGCGTGCGCGAGCGCCTGCTCTGGCGCGTGGTGGCGGCCGCCGTCAGAAAAGGAGTCGGGAGTGACGTTGACGATGCCCATCACGACGGGACGGGAGAGGTCGAGCGCGTAGCGCCCGCAGGAAAGCGTCTGCATAGGGTCGGGGCGGAAAGACAAATAAAAAACGGGGCGGCAGTCAGACTGCCGCCCCGCGGGCTGGATCGCTTACAGTTCCTGCGCGGGGGTCGCGCTGGGCGCCGGCGGCGGCGTGGTCGGCTTGTCGTCGGTGCGCGGTGCGAAACCGCTACCCGGCTTGGGCGGACGCGGCGGCTTGCCGTCCATGATGTCGTTGATCTGGTCGGCGTCGATGGTTTCCCACTCCAGGAGCGCGGCAGTCATCGCCTCGACCTTGTCGCGGTTGTCGTCCAGCAACTTGCGCGCCAGCGCGTACTGCTCGTCGATGATGCGGCGGATCTCGGCGTCGACCTGCTGCATGGTCGCCTCCGACACGTTCTTGTGGGTGGTCACCGAGCGGCCGAGGAACACCTCGCCCTCGTTCTCGCCGTATACCATCGGCCCCAGCTTGTCGCTCATGCCGTAGCGGGTCACCATGTCGCGCGCCATCTGTGTCGCGCGCTCGAAATCGTTCGACGCGCCGGTGGTCATCTGGTGCATGAACAGCTCTTCAGCGATGCGGCCGCCGAACAGGATGGCGATGCGGTCGAGCAGGTAGCCGCGGTCGTACGCGAAGCGGTCCTGTTCCGGCAACTGCATGGTCACACCCAGCGCGCGGCCGCGCGGGATGATGGTCACCTTGTGTACCGGGTCGGACTTGGGCAGCAGCTTGGCGACGACGGCGTGGCCGGACTCGTGGTAGGCGGTGTTGCGCTTCTCTTCCTCGCTCATCACCATCGAGCGGCGCTCGGCGCCCATCATGATCTTGTCCTTGGCGGACTCCAGGTCCTCCATGTCGACCAGGCGCTTGTTGCGGCGCGCGGCGAACAGCGCTGCCTCGTTGATCAGGTTGGCGAGGTCGGCGCCGGAGAAACCCGGCGTGCCGCGCGCGATCACTTCGGCGTTGACGTCGGCGGCGATCGGCACCTTGCGCATGTGCACGCCGAGGATCTGTTCGCGGCCGCGGATGTCCGGCAGCGGCACCACCACTTGGCGGTCGAAGCGGCCCGGGCGCTGCAGCGCCGGGTCGAGCACGTCCGGACGGTTGGTCGCGGCGATCACGATCACGGTCGAGTTGGTCTCGAAGCCGTCCATCTCGACCAAGAGCTGGTTCAGCGTCTGCTCGCGTTCGTCGTTGCCGCCGCCGAGGCCCGCGCCGCGCTGGCGGCCGACCGCGTCGATCTCGTCGATGAAGATGATGCACGGCGAGTTCTTCTTCGCCTGCTCGAACATGTCGCGTACGCGCGCCGCGCCGACGCCGACGAACATCTCGACGAAGTCGGAACCGGAGATGCTGAAGAACGGCACCTTGGCTTCGCCGGCGATCGCCTTGGCGAGCAGGGTCTTGCCGGTACCCGGCGAGCCCGCGAGCAGGATGCCGCGCGGGATGCGACCGCCCAGGCTCTGGTAACGCGAGGGGTCGCGCAGGTAGTCGACGATCTCCTTCACCTCTTCCTTCGCTTCGTCGCAGCCGGCGACGTCGGCGAAGGTGATGGAGTTGGACTCTTGGTCAAGCATGCGCGCCTTGCTCTTGCCGAACGAGAACGCGCCGCCCTTGCCGCCGCCCTGCATCTGGCGCATGAAGAAGATCCACACGCCGATCAACAGCAGCATCGGGAACCAGCTGATGAAGATGCTCATCAGCATCGACGGTTGCTCTTCGGGCTTGGCGCCGAAGCGGACGTTGTTCTTCACCAGATCGTCGACCAGGCGGTAGTCGAAGGGCGCGAAGGTGCTGAACGCCGAGCCGTCGGTGCGCTTGCCCTTCAGCCACTGGCCGCGCAGCGGGTCGCCCTCGATGGTCAGCGACTGGATCTTGCCCGACTCGACATCGCTGACGAACTGCGAATATTCGATCTGGTTCTGCGTATCCTGGCGCTTGTTGAACTGATTGAACACAGTCATCAGCACCAAACCGATGATGACCCAGATGGCGATATTCTTGCCGATGTTGTTCACGCGAGCGGACTCCTGTATGCCCTGACGGTTAAAACCAGTTTAGTCATTTCGATTGTAATCTGCAGCGCCCGCAATGTCAGCGTCGTCCCCTGCCCAGCAGGTAGATTTCGGTCGACCGGTCGCGGGAAGCCTTGGGCTTGCGCGTCACCACTTCGGTGAAGACCTCGCGCATCGCCTGGAGGTAAGACTGGAAATCGCTGCCCTGAAATACCTTGACCAGAAAATGGCCGCCGGGTTTCAGCTGTTCGCGCGCAAATTCCAGCGCCAGCTCGCAAAGGAGGAAACTGCGCGCCTGGTCGGTAACGCTCATGCCTGACATGTTGGGTGCCATGTCCGATATTACAAGGTCGAGCTCGCGCCCGCCCAGCAAATCGACGAACTCGGCGAGCACCTCGTCTTCGCGGAAGTCACCCTGGATGAACTGGACGTCGGCGATCGGATCCATCGGCAGGATGTCGAGCGCGAACACCCGTCCGCTGTCGCCGACGATGCGCGCGGCAACCTGCGACCAGCTGCCCGGCGCCGAACCCAAGTCGGCCAGCACGGTACCCGGACGGATCAGCTTGTCCTTCTCGTTGATTTCCAACAGCTTGTACGCCGCGCGCGCGCGGTAACCGTCGCGCTGCGCCTGCTGCACCCAGTGGTCGTTCACATGCTCGGCGAGCCACGCGTTGCTGCTCTTGCTTCTCTTCATACCTTGTCCAAGCCGCCGCCCCGGGCGGCAAGTCCCTGTTTATCTGATATTTTCCACACACGGACATGGGCAAAGCTCGCCGCTTTTGGGTAGAATCCCGTTTTGCTTTGCGAGCCTGACCATGAAAATCGAACTTTCCTCGTTCGAGCGCACCTACCTGAAGGGTTTGGCGCACGGACTCTCGCCTGTCGTCATGATAGGTAACAGCGGCCTGACCGAGTCGGTGATGCGCGAGATCGCGATCAACCTCGACGCACACGAACTGATCAAGGTGCGCGTGCTCGGCGACGACCGCGACGCCCGCGTCGCCATGTTCGAGCAGATCTGCGACGACCTGGGCGCCGCCCAGGTCCAGCATATCGGCAAGCTTTTGGTGCTGTGGCGTCCTTCCGACAAGGAGCGCGTTGTGCTGCCCAAGAACAAGAAGGCGCTCAAGGCGATGCCCTGAACCGGGCAAGCCCTGCATACAGGCGGTGGCGACAGCCACCGCCTTTTTTCATGCCTAGCTGTCGCGCCGCACCACGTAGGCGAGCGCCAGCAGGCTCTGCACCAGGTAGATCAGGCTGGAGATCGCGTGCCAGGTGGCGAATCCGCCGCCGAACAGGCCCTCGGCCGCCTGGTTCATCGACAGCTTCAGCTCGGCGATGATGGGGGTGACCGCAAAGTGGTTGACCACCGTGCACACGAGCATGCCGGCGATCAGCCAGAACGTCCCCTCCTTCACGCCGCGCGCGCCGACCCGCCAGATGTAGTCGGCCAAGAGGAACACGCCGCACACCAGCCCGATCCACGCGAGGTTGGCGAACAGCTTGCCGGCAACCATTCCCGCCGTCACCTTGTCCAGCGACGCGAACAGCACCGGCGCGACCATCAGGCCGACCATCCAGATTCCGCCCACCCAGAACGTGCGGGCGACTGCGCGTAAGCGATCCATGCTCCCCCCTGCTGCTGCGTTTGCACAACAAAACGCGCCCGGCGGGGCGCGTGTTCATCCTTTTCGACGGATCAGATGTACTTGACGTCGAGGATTTCGTATTCGCGGATGCCGCCCGGCGCCATCACCTCGGCGACGTCGCCGGCTTCCTTGCCGATCAGCGCGCGCGCGATCGGCGAGTTGACCGACACCTTGCCGACCTTGATGTCGGCCTCGTCGTCGCCGACGATCTGGTAGACGACTTCTTCTTCGCTCTCCAGGTCCATCAGCTCGACGGTCGCGCCGAACACCACGCGGCCTTCGGCGTCCAGCGTGGTCGGGTCGATGATCTGCGCGTTCGACAGCTTGGCCTCGAGCTCGGCGATACGGCCTTCGACGAAGGCCTGGCGTTCCTTGGCGGCGTCGTATTCGGCGTTCTCGGACAAATCGCCGTGCGAGCGCGCTTCGGCGATGGCAGCGATCACGCTGGGGCGCTCCACGCTCTTGAGGTTCTGCAACTCGTCCTTGAGCAACTCGGCGCCACGCACGGTCAGCGGGACTTTATTCATGCTTGACTCTCCTGCGGACGGCCTGGCCGCCCTCGATAAAAACACAAGCCGCCGTCTGGATAAGACGGCGGCTTTTGCGATCAGCTTTTGCCTGATTGTACCGGCAAAACGCGGGCGCGACCAATAGCTGGCGCACCCGCCTGGCTTCAGGCGTTCACTTGGGCGTGCAAGGCCTGCACGCTGTAGACGTCGAAGTCGCTCTGCTGCAAGCCGACGCACAGCGCCTTGGCGCCGGCGAGCGTCGTGTACTGCGGGATGCGCGCCTGCAAGGCCGAGCGGCGGATCGAGTGGCTGTCCTGGATCGCCTGGCGCTTCTCGTCGACGGTGTTCACGACCAGCGCGATCTCGCCGTTCTTGATCATGTCGACGATGTGCGGACGCCCTTCGGCAACCTTGTTGACCACCTGCACCACGATGCCGGCCTCGGTCAGCGACTTGGCGGTACCGCGGGTCGCACACACGCCAAAGCCCATGCGCTGCAGCTCGCGGGCCACCTCGATGCCGCCGTTCTTGTCCGACGCGCGCAGCGACAGGAACACCTTGCCGGTACGCGGCAGGCGGTCGCCGGCGGCGAGCTGGCTCTTCACGAAGGCCTCGGCGAAGGTCTTGCCCACACCCATCACCTCGCCGGTCGACTTCATCTCGGGGCCGAGGATGGTGTCGACGCCCGGGAACTTGATGAAGGGGAACACCGCTTCCTTCACCGCGTAGTAAGGCGGCACCACCTCGGCGGTGAAGCCCTGCTCGGCGAGCGTGATGCCGGCCATCGCACGCGCGGCGATCTTGGCCAGCGGCGCGCCGGTCACCTTGGAGACGAAGGGCACGGTACGGCTGGCGCGCGGGTTCACTTCCAGCACGTAGATGGTCTCGCCCTGGATCGCGAACTGCACGTTCATCAGGCCGACCACCTTCAGCGCGCGCGCCATCGCGACGGTCTGGCGGCGGATCTCGTCCTGCACGGCGGGGAACAGGCTGTAAGGCGGCAAGGAGCACGCCGAGTCGCCCGAGTGGACGCCGGCCTGCTCGATATGTTGCATGATGCCGCCGATCACCACGTCGTGGCCGTCGGAGATGCAGTCGACGTCGACCTCGATCGCGTCGTTCAGGAAGCGGTCGAGCAGCACCGGGCTATCGTTCGACACCTTGACCGCCTCGCGCATGTAGCGCTCGAGGTCGGCCGGCTCGTGCACGATCTCCATCGCGCGGCCGCCCAGCACGTAGGACGGGCGGACCACCAGCGGGTAGCCGATCTCCTCGGCCAGGCGCATCGCGTCGGCCGGGGTGCGCGCGGTGCGGTTCGGCGGCTGCTTGAGCGCGAGCTGGTTCAGGAGCTGCTGGAAGCGTTCGCGGTCCTCGGCGGCGTCGATCATGTCCGGGCTGGTGCCGATGATGGGCACGCCGGCCGCTTCCAGTGCGCGCGCGAGTTTCAGCGGAGTCTGCCCGCCGTACTGCACGATCACGCCCCACGGCTTCTCGACGTGGCAGACTTCCAGCACGTCTTCCAGCGTCAGCGGCTCGAAGTACAGGCGGTCGGAGGTGTCGTAGTCGGTGGAGACGGTTTCCGGGTTGCAGTTGACCATGATGGTCTCGAAGCCCGACTCGCGAAGCGCGAGCGCCGCATGCACGCAGCAGTAGTCGAACTCGATGCCCTGGCCAATGCGGTTGGGGCCACCGCCCAGCACCATCACCTTCTTGCGGTCGGACGGCGCCGCCTCGCACACGTCTTCGTAGGTCGAGTACATGTAGGCGGTGTTGGTCGCGAACTCGGCCGCGCAGGTGTCGACGCGCTTGTACACCGGGCGCACGTTCAGCGCGTGGCGGTGCGTGCGCACCGACGCCTGGTCGCAGCCGGTCAGCTGCGCGAGGCGGCGGTCGGAGAAGCCCTTGCGCTTGAGGCGGCGCAGCTCGGCCGCGGTCAGCGACTCGATGCGGCGGCCGGCAAGCGCGGCTTCTTCGCCGACGATGTCTTCGATCTGCGCGAGGAACCACGGGTCGATCTTGCTGACGTCGAACACTTCGTCACGGCTCATGCCGATGCGGAAGGCGTCGGCCACATACAAGATGCGCTCGGGGCCGGGCGCGCCCAGTTCGTGGCGGATCGTCGCCTCGTCACGGGTCTTCTCGTCGAAGCCCGACAGGCCGGTTTCTAGGCCGCGCAGCGCCTTCTGCATCGACTCCTGCAGGGTGCGGCCCATCGCCATCACCTCGCCGACCGACTTCATCTGGGTGGTCAGGCGGTCGTCAGCGGTCGGGAACTTCTCGAACGCGAAGCGCGGGATCTTGGTGACCACATAGTCGATGGTCGGCTCGAACGAGGCCGGGGTCGCGCCGCCGGTGATGTCGTTCTTCAGTTCGTCCAGCGTGTAGCCGACGGCGAGCTTGGCCGCGACCTTGGCGATCGGGAAGCCGGTCGCCTTGGACGCCAGCGCCGACGAGCGCGACACCCGCGGGTTCATCTCGATCACGATCATCTGCCCGTTGTCCGGGTTCACGGCGAACTGCACGTTGGAGCCGCCGGTGTCGACGCCGATCTCGCGCAACACCGCCAGCGAGGCGTTACGCATGATCTGGTATTCCTTGTCGGTCAGCGTCTGCGCCGGCGCGACGGTGATCGAGTCGCCGGTGTGCACGCCCATCGGGTCGAAGTTCTCGATCGAGCAGATGATGATGCAGTTGTCGTTGCGGTCGCGCACGACTTCCATCTCGTACTCTTTCCAGCCGAGCACCGACTGCTCGATCAGGAGTTCATGCGTCGGGCTCGCCTCGAAGCCGCGCTCGCAGATCGCGATGAATTCCTCGCGGTTGTACGCGATGCCGCCGCCGGAGCCGCCCATGGTGAACGACGGGCGAATCAGCGTCGGGAAGCCGACCTTGGCCTGCGCCGCCAGCGACTCTTCCATGCTGTGGCAGACGAAGGACAGCGGGCAAGAGAGACCAATCTTGGCCATCGCTTCCTTGAAGCGGCCGCGGTCCTCGGCCTTGTCGATCGCGTCTTCGGTGGCGCCGATCAGTTCGACGCCGTACTTGGCGAGCACGCCTTCGCGCGCCAGGTCGAGCGCGCAGTTGAGCGCGGTCTGCCCGCCCATGGTCGGCAGGATCGCGTCCGGGCGCTCCTTGGCGATGATCTTCTCCACCACCTGCCAGGAAATCGGCTCGATATAGGTGACGTCCGCCATATTGGGGTCGGTCATGATGGTCGCCGGGTTGGAGTTGACCAGGATGACGCGGTAGCCCTCTTCGCGCAGCGCTTTGCACGCCTGCGCGCCGGAATAGTCGAATTCGCACGCCTGCCCGATCACGATGGGGCCGGCGCCGATGATGAGGATGCTTTGTATGTCTGTACGCTTCGGCATGGTGTTCTCGTTGTTTGCTGTCTAGTTGAGTCCGGCGGACGCAAGCTTGGCGCCGAATCCGACGAACATCGCGCCGACCCCGCCGGTGGCAACCGACGCCAGGCGGCGCCGGGCACGGAACGCGGCGGCCAGATGGCTGCCGGCCAGGATCAGCACCGTCAGGTAAGTCATGCTGCACACCTGCAAGATGGCGCCCAGCGCGGCGAAGGTCAGCGCCGGGTACGGGTAGGCCGGGTCGACGAACTGCACGAAAAACGACAGGAAGAACAGGATGGCCTTGGGGTTCATCAGGCTGATCGACAGCGCGCGCCTGAACGGGCTCTTCGCGTCGACGCGCACGGAGGGCGAGTCAGATGCGGCCCCGGGCTGCGCCGGCGCGCGCAAGCTCTTCCACGCACCGATCAGCATCTGCACGCCTATCCACGCAAGGTAGGCGCCGCCCGAGTACTTGAGCACCGTGAAGAGCAGCGGCCACGCCTTGAGCACGCCGGCGGCGCCGCCGGCGGCCGCCAGCATCAGGATCGCGTCGCCGACGAACACCCCCAGGGCGCCGGCGAAGCCCGCCCTCACCCCGCGCTGCCCGGCGGCGGACAGCACGTAGAGCGAGTTCGGCCCCGGCAGCAGGATGATGAAGATCGTGCCGATCAAGTAGGTCCAGGGATCGGTGATGCCCAGCATGCTTGCCTCCTGTTGATTGCCTGTGTTTGCCGCTTAGCCCTGCGCTTCCATCGCCGCGATGAAGCGGTCGAACAGGTAGGCGACGTCGTGCGGGCCCGGGCTCGCTTCAGGGTGGCCCTGGAAGGAGAACGCCGGGCGGTCGGTCAGTGCGATGCCCTGCACCGTGCCGTCGAACAGCGAGCGGTGGGTCACGCGCACGTTGGCCGGCAGGCTCGCTTCGTCGACCTGGAAGCCGTGGTTCTGGCTGGTGATCATCACGCGGCCGGAATCCAGGTCCTGCACCGGGTGGTTCGCGCCGTGGTGGCCGAACTTCATCTTGCTGGTCTTGCCGCCGGCGGCGAGCCCCAGCAGCTGGTGGCCCAGGCAGATGCCGAACAGCGGCACGCGTGCGGCCATCAGCTCGCGGATCGCGTCGATCGCGTAGGTGCAAGGCTCCGGGTCGCCCGGGCCGTTGGAGAGGAAGACGCCGTGCGGGTTGAGCGCGAGCACGTCGCGCGCCGGGGTCTTGGCCGGCACCACGGTCAGCTTGCAACCGCGCTCGGCGAGCATGCGCAGGATGTTGTGCTTGACGCCGAAGTCGTAGGCGACGACGTGGTAGCGCGGCTCGCGCTGCTCGGTGTAGCCCTCGCCCAGCCGCCACTCGCGCGTGGTCCACGGGTAGGACTCGCTGCAACTGACCACCTGCGCGAGGTCCTGCCCGGCCATCGAGCCGAAGCCCTTGGCCAGTTCCAGCGCGTGCGCCTCGTCGATTTCGCCGGCCATGATGCAGCCGCCCTGCGCGCCCTTCTCGCGCAGGATGCGCGTCAGGTGGCGGGTGTCGACGCCGGCGATGGCGACGGTGCCGTTCTCGCGCAGGTAGTCGGACAGCGACGAGGTCGCGCGGAAGTTGCTGTGGGTGAGCGGCAGGTCGCGGATGATCAGGCCGGATGCAAAAACGGCGCGGGATTCGGAGTCTTCCGGATTCGCGCCGACGTTCCCGATATGCGGATAGGTCAGGGTGACGATCTGTTTGGTGTAGGACGGATCGGTCAGGATTTCCTGATAGCCCGTCATCGAGGTATTGAACACCACCTCGCCCACGGTGTGGCCCGTGGCGCCGATGGCTTCGCCGCGGAAGACGGTGCCGTCTGCCAGGGCGAGAATCGCTGGTACGGTAGGCACTGGTTAGCTCCTGATGATTGTTGCTGATTCTTTGTCATTCTTATTGTGACGAACGGGACCCGGCGCCTTGGCGCCTGTCCCGTTCGGTCAAACCTTGCCATGATAACCGCGACCTCACTGCGCCGCAACATGCAAATGTCAAATAGTGGCCCGCGCGCGCCAGCGCACGCTGGTCGGCCCGTCCGGCAGCCCCAGCATCAGCATCAGCGGCTTGAGCGCCGGATAGTCGGCCTCGGAACTGGACGCCTGCCCGCCAAAGTCCGGCAATTGGCCTATCTGCCAGCTGCCCTGCCCGTCGATGGTGAGCGGACCGGCCAGCGTGGCAAGCTGCAAGGCGATGCGCTCGCCCGCGCCGCTCGCGGCGAGCCGGTAGCTGCCGAAGGGCTGGATGCGGGTCAGCGGCGAGGACGCGCCGCGCCATTCGAGCGTCGCCGCACCGTCGAAACGCCCTGCCTGCCGGCCAAAGCGCCCGACGTCCAGCACCAGCACGCCGCCCAGCCGGGCCGCGCGCCAGGTGTCGGACAATCCGGCCAGCGCGCCGACCGGCACGGCGGCGGAAAAACGCTCGAGCTGCCAGCCGTCCGGCCGCAGCGCGAGGCGCCCCTCGCCGGCGTCGCTCACGAGCGTCCACGCCAGCGCTCCCTGCCACAGCGCCGCGCCCTGCCAGTCCCAGCCTATGCGCGAGGCGGGCAACACCGTGCCGTCCTCGCCGACGAATACCGGCTGCGCGGAGCCGCGCCACAGGGTGCCCTCGGCGCCGGCGAGTCGCCAGCGCGCGCCGGTCGCCGCCGACAGCGGTACATCGAGCCAACTGGCCGGCCACGCGGCGAGCGCGCCCAGCGCCAGCAGCAGGGCCACCAGCGCCGCCTGCCACACCCGCCTCATGCCTGGCCACCCGCGTGGACGAGCACCGCGTCGAGGCGGACCATGCCGGGGGAGCCGGTCGCGGTGGCGTCCAGCCGCACCACCCGCACTTGCGCGAGCGCAAGCTCGCCGCTGGCGCGCATCCACTCGTCGAATGGCAGCTCGCCGCTGATGCGCACCCCCTGCTCGCCCTCGGGGCTTAACTGCCAGTTGCCCGCAAGCTTGCCTTCCAGCGTGCGTTTCACCAGCGGCTCGAGCTCGGCCGCCGGCAGCGCGGCCACCACGGGGGTGCGCTTGAGGCGCGCGGCCTCGTCCGACAGGGTACGCGCGAGCGTCAGCTCGGCTTCCAGCCGCGCGACACGCCCGCGGTTCTTCTCGACGTAGTCGCTCGCCGGCGACCACACCGCGAGGTCGACGAGCCCGACCAGCAGCAGGACGGCGGCGGAGCCAACCAGCCACTGCTCGCGCCGGCTCAGCGCCCGGTACCGCGACTGCAGCGTCTTTTGCCATTGTTGCCAACGTCCCATCACGGCTCCCCCGCCAATACCCATTCCTGCGCACCGCCCTCGCCGGCGCGCCGCGACAGCGCGACGCCCTGCCGCGCAAGCTGCGAGCGCCAGCGCGCGAAGGTCTCGTCCGGCACCTGTGCGGCCCGCAGCACCACGCGCCCGTCCTCGATGTTCAATTGCTGCAGCGCGAGCGTGCTGCCGGCGACCTCGCCCAAGCGCGCGAGCAGGGCGGTGCCGTCCAGCCTGACCGGCTGGCCGCGCTCGGCGCGCAAGCGGTCGAGCGCACGCAGCATCGGCAAGGCACTGTTGCCGGGCACGGCCTGGCTGCCGGCGAGCGGCACGGCCAACGCCTTGATTTCGGTTGCGAGCTGCTGCTTGCGCCACGCAAGGTAGCCCGCTTCGCCCAACAGCAGCGCCAGCTGCAAGGCGGCGAACAGTGCGAGCACCAGGCCGCTCTTGCGCAGCGCCGGCCCCCAGGTCCGCCACCAGCGCCCGGCGGCGAGTTCGCCTTGCGCGAAGTCGTACGGCGACGCCGCACGGCCCGCCGTCCAGCCGGCGTCGGTCACGGCCGGCTGCACCTGCGGTGCGCCCGAGAGCGCCGTCAGCCGCGCCCACAGCGCGTCACCAACCTCACCCGCGGGCAAATACCACGCGAGCGCCTCTCCTTCGCGCGCGATGCGCCCGCCGTCGGCTGCCGCCGCAAGCTGCCAGCCCCCTTCCGCCGGGCCCAGCGTCTCCTCGGGGACGATGCGGTCGGGCGTGCGCCCGAGGCTGCGCAGCATGGCCACCGCGCGGCGCACGCCGAACGCCTCGGTCACCGCGACCCCGTGCTCGCCGCCGGCGGCCGGCCCCAGCGCGTACAGGTTGGCCTGCACGTCGTTGGCGAGGCGCTCTTCCAGCGCGTAGCCGGCCGCCGCCTGCATGCGCTCGCGCGAGGCCTTGGGCAATGCGGCGCGCAAAAAAACCGTTTGGCCTGCCGGCAACACCAGCTCGGTCTCGCCGGTGCGCGGCCACGCGGCCGGCTCGTCGTCGCCGCCGTCGAGCCGCTCGCCTCGCTCGCCCAGCAGCACCCAAGGCAGCGCCATCTCGCTGTCCGGCCACGCCGGCCGGTACATCAGTCTCAGAATGCTCATTCTTTCCCTCTGTCCACGGGCGGCGGCGGGGCGAGTTCGCCGTCGCTGCGCCACACGAGACGCGTATCCCGGTTGTCGCGCACGATCAGTGCAGACACCGCCCTGTTGATCGGCGCGCGCTCGACGCGGCTCTCCAGCAGGAAGTACTTGCTGGCGACGCCGACGGCCACGCCGTCGGCCACCCGCGCGTCGGCGGGCAGGCGCGCCTTGAAGTCCGCCACGTCGGCAAACGGCTTGTCGACGCGCTGGCTAATCAGCCCCTGCAGGGCGCCGCCGCGTGCGCCCTCGATCAGCGCGCGCAGCACGGGCTCGGTCGCGGTATTCACGTTGATGGCGACAGGCTCGCCGCCCGGAAGTACCGACACGTGCGGCGCGAGCGTGGCGATCGCACCGGGCGTGTAGCCCTTGACCCACGCGAGCTGGCTCAGCCGCACAAGCGGTGCGTTCGCGCTTTTGTAAGGGCGCGGCTGCGTCAAATACCACGCCGACTCGGCGCTGCCCGCACGCGCGTCGTCGTCGGCGTCCAGGTAGTCGGCCAGCGCGTCGGCGAGCGACACCGGCAGTTGCAACTCGGTGAGCAGCCGCCGGTACAGCGCAAGCTGCGCCGGCACCCCCTGCCCGTTCTGCACCAGGTTGTTCAGGTTGAAGCGCCCCTGCGCGTCGGCGAGCTGGCCACTGACGGCGACGCCCTGCGCGTCGGTCCTGGGCAGGGGTTGCGCCCACAGCTCGGCCAGCGTGTCGGTGCCGGTCGTCTCGCCGTCGTAACGCAGCACCTCGATCGCCCAGCCTATGCCGCCGTCGGCGACCAGCCGCGCCTGCGCGTTCGCGCGGTCGGCCTCGACCTGACGCAGCCACAAGCCTTGCTGCCAGAGCACCACGGCCGCCGCCGTCGCCGCCATCGCGACGACCAAGAGCGCCATCACCACCGCCATGCCGCGCTCGCGCCTCATGGCAGGCTCCACACCCGGCGCACCGTCTGCCCGCCTTGAAGCGTCACCGTCATCACCAGTGCGCGCGCGTCGCCAGGCGGCACGCCGTCCACCGGCCAGCGCGGGCTCTCGCGGTTGCCGGCCAGCAGCACGGCAAAGCGGGCGTGCGTGTCGCCGCCAAAGAGCGGGTAGCGCTCGGGGACGGCCTCGCGGGCGAAGCCCAGCGGCCGGCTCTGCCAGGACAGCCCCTTGCCGTCGGCGAGGTAGACCCGCTCGATGCGGCCTAACGGGCTCTTGTTGCCGTAGGCGGGCAGCACCAGACGCTGCGCGCCGTCGGCCGTCTCCTCGAGTGTCAGCGTGTCGGCCTGACTGGCCGTGGGTGGCGGCACGGCGCCCGCCTCGGCGGCCGTCGCCAGCGCGGCGACGTCGGTCTCGACGCGGTGGAACACCCGCGCAAGGTCCGTCCAGCGCGCCGAGTAGGCGGTGAGCTGCTCGCGCGAGAGCATCAGCGCGGAAAACGCCTTGTAGCCCATCGCCGAGAGGATCGCGAGCAGGCTCATCGCGACCAGGATCTCGACCAGGGTCATGCCGCGCGCGCGCCTCATCGCGGCCGCCTCACGAAACCGGTCAGCTCGGCGAGCGCGTAAGGCTCGGGCCCCGCCGCGAGGATGCGCACGACGACCCGCCTGAAGCCCGGGTTCGGTGTGTCGCTGACGTCGCGCTGCCAGCGCAGGGCAGGCGCGCCCTCGACCAGCACTACCTCGCCGCTCGTGCCGCCGATGTCGGGCCATTCGCCCAGTGCCTTCATCGTCTCGATGCGGTTCTGCGCTTCCCAGCTTGCCAGCATGGACAGGCGCAGCCGCTCGCTGTTGTCGGCGGCTAGCGCCGAGGCGCGCAGCAGCGCGGTCAGCGCGATCGCCATGATGGCGAGCGCGACCAACACCTCGAACAGGGTGAATCCTCGCGCGCGCTTCACGGCCCCGCCTCCACGCCGGCTTCTTCGACGCGGGCAAAGCCCAGCGGGTTGAGCACGACCTGCCAGCGCACGCGTCCGTCGGTCAGCGTGATTTCGAGCGGGTTCGCCTCGCCGTCCTGCCAGATCAGACGCAGCTCGCCCGCCGGCCACGACACGCCGTCAAAACGCGCGGACTCGGCGCGCACGCCGTCCGGCCAGCGTCCCTCGGCAAAAAACGTATCCGAGGGCGATCGCCAACGTGCGTCGGCGCCGTATTCGGCGAAGCGGTAGCCGTTTGCCTGCCAGGCCAACGCCATCGGCGTGCCCTGCTGCGCGACGTCGACGCCCTGCTCGAGTACCCGCGCGAAACGCGCGGCGGCGTCCAGCCCCTGCTGCCGGCTGTCGGGCGAGAGGCTCAGCGTGACCGTGGTGGTGAGCACGCCGACGATCAGCATGACCACCAAGAGCTCGATCAGCGTGAAGCCGCGGCTCGCCGCCATCGCCGCTTACTGCTGCCAGTTGCCGACGTCGGCGTCACCGCCCTCGCCGCCCGGCTCGCCGTCGGCGCCCAGGCTCCAGATGTCGATCTCGCCGTGCGTGCCCGGTGCCGCGTACTGGTAGGGGTTGCCCCACGGGTCGACCGGCAGCCGCTCGACGTAGCCGCCGGGCTTCCAGTTCTTCGGCTGCGGGCCCGAGGTCGGCTTGCTGACCAGCGCGGACAGCCCCTGCTCGCTGGTCGGGTAGCGCGCGTTATCCAGCCGATAGAGCTTGAGCGCCTGCGCCAGCGTGTTGATGTCCTGGCGGGCGGCGACCGCGCGCGCCTCGTCCGGCCGCCCCATCAGGCGGGGCACCACCAAGGCGCCCAGGATGCCGAGGATCACAATCACCACCATGATTTCGATCAGGGTGAAACCCTTTTGCTTGCGTTGTGCCATGTTCAAGTCTCCCGATATGGATCTGTTCGGTGCCTAGCGCACCATCTGGTTCATGTCGATGATGGGCAGCATGATCGCCATCACGATCGCCAGCACCACGCCCCCCATCACCAGGATCAGCAGGGGTTCGAGCAAGGCGGTGAAGGCGGCCAGCCGCCGCTCGACCTCGGCCTGCTGCTGGAGCGCCGCGCGCTCGAGCATGGCCGGCAGCTTACCGCTTTGCTCGCCGCTGGCGATCAGCTGGATCAGCACCGGCGGGAACTGGCGGCCGGTGGCGAGCGAGCGCGACAGCGGCACCCCCTCGCGCACCTTGGCGGCGGCCGCCTCCAGCGCCTCGCGCATCGGCAGCAGGGTCACCAGTCCGCCGGCCGTCTCCAGCGCCGAGAGAAGCGGCACGCCGCTGCCGGCAAGGATGGCCAGCGTGCTCGCCATGCGCGCGGTGTTGACCGCGCGCATCAGCCGGCCGATCACCGGCAGGGCAAGCAGGCGCACGTGCACCGCGCGGCGGAACGCCGTGCCACGCATCGCCTGGCGCCAGGCAAACCCGGCCGCCACCAGCGCCAGTGCGACCAGCCAGCCCCAGTGCCGGGTGAAGTCGCTGGCAGCGATCAGCAGGCGGGTGATCAGCGGCAGCGTCTGCTTGGTCTGCGCGAACACGCCGACCACCTGCGGCACCACGTAGCTCATCAACCCCGCGACCACCAGCACGGCGACCACCGTCACCACCGCCGGGTAGGCCAGCGCCAGCGTCACCTTCTGCGTCAGCGCGTGCCGGCGCTCCAGATACTCGGCGAGCCTCGCCATCACCTCGGCCAGGTGCCCGCTCTGCTCGCCGGCGCGCACCAGGCTCAGATAAAGCGGGAAGAACACCTGCGGCTGCGCGCCCATCGCCTGCGCGAGGCTCTTGCCCTCGACGATGTCGGCGCGCAAGGCGCCGACCAGAAGCCGGGTCTCGCCTCGCTCGCTCTGCTCGGCAACCGCCTGCAGCGCGCGCTCGAGCGGCAGCCCCGCCGCGAGCAGGGTGGAGAGCTGCTGGGTCAGCAGCAGCAGTTCGGCAGATGGCAGGCGGCGGCCCGCGCCGCCGCCCCTGGCCGACACCTCATCAAGAGATACCAGCGTAAGCCCGCGTTCGCGCAGCAGCGCACGCGCCGCGCGTGCGTTGTCCGCGTCGAAGCTGCCTTTTTGTTCGCGCCCGGCGGCGTCGAGCGCGAGGTAACGGTAAAGAGCCATCGCGTCCCCTAGTCGCGGGTCACCCGCAACACCTCCTCGAGCGAGGTCTCGCCCGCGCGCACCCAGCGCAACGCGTCCTCGCGCAGGGAGCGCATGCCGTGCGCCTGCGCGTGCGCGCGCAGCGCCTGCTCGCTCGCCCCCTCGTGGATCATCTTCTGCAGGGTCTCGTCGACCAGCATCAATTCGTAAATGCCGAGCCGGCCGCGGTAGCCGCTCTTCGCGCACGCCGCGCAGCCGACCGGCCGGTAGTGGACGACGCCGGGCTCGCCTTCGAGCGGCACCGGGTGCGGCACCTTGCACGCCGGACACAACCTGCGCACCAGGCGCTGTGCCATCACCCCCAGCAGGCTGGACGCGAGCAGGAAGGGCTCGGTGCCCATGTCGGCCAGGCGGGTCACCGCGCTGGGCGCGTCGTTGGTGTGCAGGGTCGCCAACACCAGGTGGCCGGTCAGCGACGCCTGCACCGCGATCTGCGCGGTCTCCAGGTCGCGGATCTCGCCTATCATCACCACGTCCGGGTCCTGGCGCAGGATCGCGCGCAGCGCCTTGGCGAAGCTCATGTCGATCTTCGGGTTGACCTGGGTCTGGCCGACGCCCTCGAGCTGGTACTCGACTGGGTCCTCGACCGTCATGATGTTGCCGTGGCGGGCATCCAGCCGGGACAGCGCCGCGTAGAGGGTGGTGGTCTTGCCCGAGCCGGTGGGGCCGGTCACCAGCACGATGCCGTGCGGCTGGTGGATCAGCCGGTCGACCTCGGCGAGGGTGTCGTCGGCCATGCCCAGCGTCGTGAGGTCGAGCCGGGTCGCCTCCTTGTCCAGAAGACGCATCACCACCCGCTCGCCGAAGCTGGTCGGCAGCGTCGACACCCGCACGTCGACCGGCCGCCCGCCGATACGCAGCGAGATGCGGCCGTCCTGCGGCACCCGCTTCTCGGCGATGTCGAGCTCGGCCATGATCTTGATGCGCGACACCAGCGCCGCGTGCAGCGCGCGGTGCGGCGTCGCCACGTCCCTGAGCGAGCCGTCCAGCCGGAAACGCACCAGCGAGCGGTCCTCGAACGCCTCGATATGCACGTCGGACGCCTGCTCGCGCAGGGCCTGGGTCAGGATCGCGTTGATCATGCGGATGATCGGCGCGTCGTCTTCCGACTCGAGCAGATCCTCCACCGCCGGCAGCGAGTCCATCATCTGGCTGATGTCGATATCCTGGCCGATGTCGTCGACCTCGACGCTGCGCCCGTCGGCGAACAGCGTGGAAAGCAGCTTGTCGAACGCGGCGTCTTCCAGCGTGTCGACGCGGCTGGGGGCGCCGCCGACGCGCATTGCCTCGGCCCACGCTTGTGGCGTCGCCTGCGCCGTCGCGAGCAGTACCCGCGCGCCGTCCTCCTCGACTAGCAGCACGCGGGACGCGCGCGCGAAGGCGTAAGGCAGCAGCGGACGGGTAGCGGGCGCGCTCACGGCTGCTGCTCCAGCGCGAACTTCCTGAGTACACGCTGGCGTTCGAGCTCGTCCTTCAGGCTGCCCGCGGGCACCGACTGCATCGCGGCGGCCGGGTCGAGGCTCAGTTTCTCGCGCTGCGCGCGCATGCTCTCGCCGACCAGGTAGTCGTAGCGGCTGTTCGACAGGGTCTGCACGCCCTCGTCGTCGCGCATGATGGTCGGCTTCAGGAACACCATCAGGTTGTTCTTCTTGCGCGTCTCGTTCTTGTACTTGAACAGGTTGCCGAGAATGGGGATGTCGCCCAACAGCGGCACCTGGCTGTTGCCGTCGGAAACGGTTTCCTGGATCAGCCCGCCCAGCGCGACGATGTTGCCGTCGCGCACCGACACCATGGTCTCGATCGAGCGGGTGTTGGTGATCAGGCCGTCCGGGTTCTTCAGCGAAGTCGGCTCGACCGCCGAAGCCTCCTGGAAGATCTTCATGCGGATCATGCCGCCCTCGGACACCTGCGGCGTCAGTTGCAGCTTGATGCCCACATCCTTGCGCTCGAAGGTCTGAAACGGGTTGGCCGCGCCGTTGCTACCGCCGGTATTCGCATACTGGCCGGTCAGGAAGGGCACGTTCTGGCCGATCATGATGGTTGCCTGCTCGTTGTCCATCGTCATCAGCGTCGGGCTGGACAGCACGTTGCCCTTGGCCTGCGTCTCCAGCGCGCGCGCGAGCACGCCGATATTGAGGATCTCGCCTATGCCCGGGATATTGACCGTGCCGTCGATCAGGCCGATGTTGAGGCCGCCCGCGTTGGCCAGCTGGTTCAGATAGCTGGCCTGGCCGGCCTCGCCCAGCGATGGCGACAGCGAGGTGCCCAAGAGGCCCGGTCCCGGGTTCGGGAAGTTGGTGCCGACAAAGCCGTTCTTGCCCGCCGCCTGCCACTGCACACCCAGCTCGACCGTGCGGTCGGCCGACACCTCGACGATCAGCGCCTCGACGAATACCTGCGCGCGCCGCTTGTCGAGCAGATCGATCACCCCCCTCAGGTTCTGGTACATCGCGTCCGGCACGTTGAGGATCAGCGCGTTGTTGGCCGGGTCGGCCTGCACCATCGCGCCGGTCCCGCTGACACTGTCGTCCTGCGTCACCTGCTTGGCGCTGCCCGCCCCCCCGGCCGGCGCGAGGCTGCCGCCGCTACTACCGCCGCCCGTTGCCAGGCTGCTCGCCAGCTGGCTGGTTCCACCGCTGCCGGCGGATAGCCCCCCCCCCTCGCCGGTAAGCAAGGTACGCAGCACCTTGGCCACCTGCACCGCCTCGGCGTTCTTCAGGTAGACCACCCGCACGTTGCCGCCGGCTTGGCTTGGCTTGTCGAGCATCCTGAGCAGCCCCTTGACCTTGCCCATCGCGCCCGGCGTGTCGGCGCGCGCGAGGATCACGTTGGCGCGCGCGTCCGGGATCAGCGTGACCTTGCCGGCGCCCTCTCCCTGCGCCTGCAACAACTTGCCCAGCAGGCCGGAGAGCTCGATCGCCGAGCCGAAAGCCACCGGCAGCACGGCGACGTCGCCACTGGCCGCACTCTCGATCGACTCGATGATTGACTCGATGCGGCGGATATTGTCCGCATAGTCGGTCACTACCACCGCGTTGCCCTGCGGCATCGAACTGACCGTATTGTTCGGAGAGATGAGCGGACGCAACACCGGCACCAGCTGGTTGGCGTTGGCGTTTTTCAGGGTAAACACCTTGGTGATCAGCCGGTCGACGTCGGTACGCCTGGGGCTGCCGGTTTTCGCGTGCAGCTTGGCGTCAGCCTCCGGCACGATCTTGACCACGCCGCCCGCCCCCTCGACCGCGGCGAAACCCTGCATGCGCAGGCTGGAGAGCAGGATCTGGTAGGAGAGTTCGCGCGGCACCGGCTTGGCCGACACGATATTGACCGTACCCTTGACGCGCGGGTCGACCACGAAGGTCTTGCCGGTGATCTCGCCGATCGCCTGCACGACGACAGGGATATCCGCGTTCACGAAATTGAGCATCACCGGGTCGGCGGGCGCGGCGTGGGCCGACACATGGAAGGCCAGTACAAGGGCGGCGGCAAGCTTGGCAAATCGCATGAATGGTTCAATCCGGGTTGTGCGGGACGGCGGGGGGGGCCGGCTGCGGTGAAGATGGAACAGGCTCGGACGTGGGCGTGCCAGCGTCCGGCACAGAAGGCGCAGGCATCACCGGCGGCACCGTCTGCGGGGGGACGGCGGGTACCGCAGCCGCAGCCGCGGCGGCCCCGCCGGCGGGACCAGCGAGCACCAGCTCGCGCTCTGCAGCTCCCTCGCGCAGCACCACCGCGCGCGGCAACACCCTCAACAGCGTTGCGCCGGCCATCTGCTGGCCGACCCGCCACGGCTTGACCTGCCCGCCCTCGTCGACCAGCGCGAAATCGGTGCGCGCGTTGCCCGACGAATAGACACCGACCAGCCGCAGCGCGCCGGTCGGCGCGCCATTCACCGGCACCGCAGGCACCTCGCCGAACCAGTGCAGGGCAGCCACTCGTCCAGAGTCCGCCGCCGGCACGGGTTGCGAAAGCGGCAACGCCCGCACGACCGGCGGCGCGAGCAGCACGGACAGGCTGCCGCCCAGCCAGAATGCACAGGCAAGCGCGACCAGCCAAGGCAGCGCAGGCGCTAGGCGGGCAAGTGGCGGGGTTCGCCAGCGGGCAAATTCGGGCAGGCGCGGCATCAAGTGGCCCATGCACCGCGCCGGTGGCAAGCTAAATACAAGCGACTCAAGGCGCACAATCCCAAAGGCATGACTACCCGCATCTTATCAGCACGCCGCGCCACCGCAAACTTCGACGCCAACGCGCGCGCGCGCCTTGCACACCGTCCCCAGAGGGCGATTCTCGCCACTTGTGCGGTGCACGTACCACAGTACTCGGCGACAAACCTTTCCCATTACACCAAATGCTTGCGTCATTTTCATACATGCAAGGACAATTATTAAGCACATTGCGATCATGGTCTTGGAGAGTTTGATATGGCACAGTTGAAGGCAATTTCCCTGGCGGTCACGACCGCGCTGGCGCTGGCGGCATGCGGTGGGGGAGGTGGGAGCGGCAGTAGTAGCACGGCAAGCGGTAACGGGGGAACTGTAGCCACACAAAGCGTGGCAGTTACTCCGTCGCTAGGCCAGATTGCAACCGGCACCCCGGCCAAGCTGAAGAACAAGGCCGGACTGACCGTAGCCGAAACGACGGTTGGCACCGACGGCAAGATCAAGTTTGACTTCGACCCGAACAAACTGACCGACAAGGTATTCGTAGTCGAGGTTGGCGGCGGCGCACCGTTCAAGTACTACGACGAGGCAACCGGCAAGGAGGAAACCTTCACCGGTACGCTGAACTCGGTCGGCGCCTACACAGGACAGAAAGACTTTGCGGTCACCCCGCTGACCCACCTCGCCTACAAGCGGGTGGAGGCCTCGCTCGCCAGCCTCAAGGCAGAAGACGCACAGGCAAGCAACAAGCTGGTTGCCAAGATGTTCCTAGGAGACGCCGACTTCGATCTGCACACCCCGCCTGCGCTGGTTTCATCGGTCAACAAGGATCTGGGCTCCGCCACCGGCAACGCTGCCAAATACGCATCGGTGCTGGCTCTGTTTGCCGCCGCCTCCGAAAAAGAAGGCGTTCCCCTGGAGCAGGCACTCAAAGCAACCGCCCAAGTCTTCGTCGCTTCGGCCGGTAACGCAATTAACCTGACCACGGCAAATGTTGCAGGCGTTCTGCTGCCTAGCGAGCTGATACAAGCCGCCAGCCAGTTGGATGGTAGTCTAAAAGATCAAGCTGAAAAAGCGACTGCAGCCGTGAACGTCGATGATGTGATCGATTCGGACGAGCTCTCCATCATCAAGGACAAGGTCCAACAAGAAAGCAGCGGCGGCCTCTCCGACATCCAGCAGGCCAAGCTGATGCTCAACGACCTGCGCAGCAACCTGACCGAAGTCGACCGCGCCCTGCAAGTACAACTGCAGGATCGACTGGCGTCCACCTTGTTGCCGGACGGCATTGAAATCACCCAGTACAGCCACAGGGCTGTTTCCGCACTGGCCGCCGGGGTCAATATGGCCTACCAGCGCCCGGGCTACGAAGGTACGCAATACACTACTCCAACTACTACCTATAAATACGTAAGGACCAGTGACGGTGGCATCTGTCTCGACCGTCCAATTGAGTCTTTTATTCCGAGCAATATTACCGGGCACATTTACCTTCCAATGACGGCAGTCTATTGCACTGATGGATCTGCATTCGACTGGAAAACCTGGTCTACGGTTACACGCTATCTGGCAATCGCCAAAGCTGGTAACAGTGGCTTTAGCTGGAAAGTAGTGACAGTATCCACACCGTATCTTGGCAACGGCCAACAAGGTACGCCCGTCGTATCTACCCCCGCAACCGGCAACGGCACGATCACCTACGGTGATCAATACGCGACGGCCGCCCGCATCGAAGGCGATCTGGGCCGTTTGAACAGCTATCTGCCCAATGCGAAGACCGTGCTGAGCTATCAAATTGGCAGCGACCAAAAGTCGCTGACATTCGCCGGTTCGATCAGCACCAATTACCAGTTCGACACTAACAACACGACCGACCCGCGCTTGCTGGCGCTTAATGGAAAAGCGATCAACCTGGCCATTTCGGAAGCCAGCCTGAAGCTTGATTCGGTGCCTGCGCTCGATAATAGCGAAACCTTCGCCCCCACCGAGGTGAAGCTCAAGGCCAGCCTCGACCTGGCCGGCGTCAAGTTCAGCGGTGACCTGCTGATCGACGAGCGCAAGGCCGACAAGCAAAAGGGCTACGACCTCAGCCACGCCAGGTTTATCGGCGACTTCGTCGTTGACGGCAACAAGGTGTTCTCGGGCACGCTGGAAGGCCGCGTCGACCAGAGTCAGTACGACCCGGGCGTCGTCACCAGCGCAGAAAACTACGAGAAGCGCAGCGTCTCGTTCGACGGCCTGCTATACAACGCAACTCGGCCGCTCAAGCTGTCGCTGACCGCGCAGGACACTGGCTACCTGAGCCAGGCCTTCACGCTGGGCTACAGCTACACCAGCGCAGCAGGCAAGACGCTGTTGATCGCGGGCAGCGGCACGCGCGACACCAATGGTGCCGTTGGCCTGACGCTGACGAGTCCGGCGGGCATCCGCTTCGAACTGGCTCAGGCGCTGGGCGATGCTCGTATCGGAGTGATAAGGAACAGCTCGGGCACCGTAATCGGCACCATCTACAAGAGCAAGGTCGTCTTCTCCGACGGCTCGTCCGTCTCACTGCTGTAAGGCAATCCAAGCACCTGCCGGCCCTGAGCCGGCAGGTTTTTTTATGCCTGGCCGTATAACACCAAGATGAAAAAAATACTCCTACCTATCCTGCTCCCCCTGCCCGCGCTGGCGTCCCCGCTCGCGCTGGTCAACCCAGCCGCCGTCCCGCAGGCACTGACCCTCTCCAGCAGCGTGGCCGCCTATGCCGCCAACGACGCGCTGCCGCTCAAACAACTGGACGGTGACTGGACCACGCTACCGAATACCCGTAACGGCGTCGCCAAGGCAGTCGGCACCGCGCGCGCCGAACTTGCCCTCGCCCACCACGGCTGGCAAGTCTCTACCTTCTACCGTGCCGAAGCGTGGGCCAGCGCCAGCAAGGACGCGCTGGATCTGGTGTACCAGGACAAGAACAACCTCAAGCCCACCCCGGGGCGGCGCTACGACGCCGACTACCTGCTGGACAGCTTCAGCGCGCGTGGCATCGGGCTTGCCCACAGCTTCGAGCTACCTGCCAGTGGCGCGTGGCGCTGGCAGGCCGGCGTCGGCGCCAGCCTGCTGGATGGGCTGGCCATGCGCGAAGACAACGTCGCCGGCAGTGCACTTGCCCTGACCGAGCAGCAGTACCAGTTGCAAGCCATGCGCACCCTGCGTTACACCGGGCTGGATACTGACAGCGGCTTCAACCCCTTCCTGGGCGACGCCTCGCCATCCGCCCGCGGCTACGCGCTCGATCTGGCGCTGGCCTGGCAATGGCAAGACGCCTGGCAAGGTCGCCTGTTGATCAACGATGCACTGGGAGAACTGCGCTGGCGCGACCTGCCGACCAGCACACTGCAAGCGAACAGCGATGTTGCGCTAGACACCAACGGCAACCGTGAACCGCTGGCCAGCGGACAAGATAGCCGCGCCAACTACACGCAAAAACTGCACAGCAAGATCGAATTGGCTGCCAGCTACCGGCAGCAAGCGTGGGAGGCCGAAGCGTCACTAACCCGTTACCGCGACGTCACCCTGCCGCAACTGCGGGTCAGCTATCACGGCTTCACCGACTGGCAGTTCGGACTCGCTTACGAGAGCCGCTTCAAAACCGCCTGCGCAGAAATCCGCCACCGTTACTTCCGGCTTGGCGTGCAAAGTGACGGCCGTTCGCCGTCGAACAGTCGAGCGATGGGCCTCAAAGCGGGAGTGTACTTGCCTTTGTAAGTCCACAGTTGGCAGAGGCACTCACGGCCAGAGCGCACTCTGCCGAGCCCGTCAAAAAACTGCAACCAAATGGTCACCCGCCGTTCATCGGGTCGTCACGGCATGACATGAGAATCCACAGGTCATCCCCCGACCTCACGGAGTCTCCCCCGATGCAACCGTCCTCTCCCGACCGCCGCCGCCTGCTGCAACTGCTCGCCAGCGGCCCCCTGCTTCCCCTGTCCGTCGGCGCCGGCAGCAGCGCGCTGCTTGCCGGCTGCCTGGGCGGTGGCGGTGGCAGCAGCAATGCCACGCAGCCAACATCACCTGCGGCACCCAGCCTGAGCCGAGTCAGCTTCTCATCCATGCCCGCTCCGACGCTGGCCGAGCCCGCTAAGATGGCGAGCCCCCACGTCGCCAGCGCGATGACCGTCCAGTTTAGCGACGGCAGCCAGCTGGTCCACCAACTCGCCTACCAGCCCTTCTTCGTCACCGGCGACCAGATCCCGGACGGTCAGGGCGGCCAACTGCTCGCCGGTGGTTACTACGACATCAACAACCAGCCCATCCTCGACAATACGGTCACGGGACAAACCCGTCAGTTCTTTTCCGATTCACCTGACGGCACCTCGCTGTTGGCTGTACCCGGTGCCAGGGTCCCGGGCGTGAAAGGCACGCCGGTGTTCGCGGTGGTGCAGTTCGAGTACACCACATGGGCGCAGGACGGCAAGACCGACATGTACGGCAAGCTGCCCTCGCCGATCGCCGTGCTGACGCTGGACCAGGATCCGAAGACCGGCAAGCTCACGCTGATGAAGTACCACAACGTCGACACCCGCGCCGTGCAGGGACTGTGGATCACCTGTGGCGCCAGCCTGTCTCCGTGGGGCACCCATTTGTCGAGCGAGGAGTACGAACCGGACGCGTTCGGCGCAGCTTCCAGCAGCCAGTTCAAGGCGTTCTCCAAGAACCTGTACGGCGACGAAACCCGGGCCAAGCCCTACCACTACGGCCACCTGCCGGAGGTGACGGTCAACCCGGACGGCACTGGCAGCATCAAGAAGCACTATTGCATGGGGCGCATCTCGCACGAGCTGGTACAAGTGATGCCGGATCAACGCACCGCGCTGATGGGCGACGATGCGACCAACGGCGGCCTGTTCTGCTTTGTCGCCGACAAGGAAAAAGACCTGTCCGCCGGTACCCTTTATGTCGCGAAGATCGAAGGCACCGGCCTGAGCACGCTGGACCCGCAGGCGCCGGCCTTCAAGCTCGCCTGGATCCGTCTGGGCCGAGCGAACAGTGCCGAGATCAAGACGCTGGCCGACACCCTGCAGGCAACCGACATCTTCGAGCGCGCCACTACCGACCCGAGCGACACCACCTTCCGCAAGGTATTCGTCGGCGGCAAGGCCGAGTGGCTGAAGCTGAAGCCGGGCATGGAAAAGGCTGCGGCCTTCCTGGAGACCCACCGCTACGCGGCCTACGTCTGCGGCAGCCTGGGCTTCACCAAGATGGAAGGCACCACCGTCAATGTCCGGGACAAGCTGGCGTATTCGGCGCTGCAGAATTGCCAAGATTCGATGGTGGTCGGCAGCAGCAAGGGCTACCAGGCGGGCATCGGCATCAACCTGCCGGCCCAACTCAAGGCGGGCGCGATCCTGCAACACCAGCTCTCCGGCAACCTCAGGGATAGCGACGGTGCATCCATCAACAGCGAATGGATGCCTTCGAACAGCAAGGTGCTGCTCTGCGGAGAAGACTTGTCGGCAGCCGACGCGCTGGGCAACACCGCCAACCCCGACAAGGTCGCCAACCCGGACAACCTCAAGTTCTCCGAGAAAATGCGTACGCTATTTATCGGTGAGGACAGCGGCCAGCATGTGAACAACTTCCTGTGGGCGTACGACGTCGACAACAAGACGCTCGCGCGCATCCTTTCGGTACCGGCGGGGGGCGAATCGACCGGGCTGCACGCAGTCGACGAGCTGAACGGCTGGACCTATATCATGAGCAATTTCCAGCACGCCGGCGATTGGGGATCCATCCACAACACGGTGAAGGGCACGCTCGACCCATTGATCAACCAGAACTACAAAAACAAGTTCGGTGCAGCAGTCGGCTACCTGACCACAGCCGATACCCAACTGCGTTTGGCCAGATAAGGGCGCCTGCCAGCAAAAACGCCACGGCAAGCCGTGGCGTTTTTCATTGTGCCCGCACAACGCTCAGAACAGGTGTTCCGGCATCTCCAGCACGCTGCCGGCGCCGTCCACCACGGCGGTGGCAAGACCGGACACTTGCGGCAGGTAGTGCTCGCCGTAGAAGCGGCAGGTTGCGAGCTTGGCGGTGTAGAAGTCGGTGTCGGCACCGTCTTCACCCTGCTTTTCCTTGGCGATCAGCGCGGCGCGGCCCATCTGCCAGCCGCCGAGCACGATGCCCATCAGCTTGAGGAAGGGCACCGAACCGGCGGCCGCCAGTTGCGGCTGCTCCTTGAAGGTTTCTAGGATGAAGTCGACACAGCGGCCGGCGTCGGCCACGGCAGCTTCCAGGTTGGCCGCGAACGAGGCGAAGCCGGCGGCGGCGAGCTTGCCGGCGGTCAATTTGGCCTCTTCCAAGAGAGCGCGCGCGGTGGCACCGCCCTCGGAGAAGGTCTTGCGGCCGATCAAATCGAGGCCGTGGATGCCGGTGGTGCCTTCGTAGATCGCAGTGATGCGCGCGTCGCGGTAGTACTGGGCGACGCCGGTCTCCTCGATGAAGCCCATGCCGCCGTGCACCTGCACCGCGAGGCTGGTCAGGATGTTGGCTTCTTCGGTGTTCCAGCCCTTGACGATCGGGATCAGGAAGTTGACCAGCGCCTGGTTGCTGGCGGCTTCCGACGCCACCGGGTGGCGGCTCGCACGGTCGAGCGCGGCGGCGGCGACACAGGCGAGCGCGCGCTGCGCCTCGACGCCGGCGCGGATGGTCATCAGCATGCGGCGCACGTCCGGGTGCTGGATGATGGCGACGCCGGATGCGTCAGGCGAGCCGACGGCGCGGCTTTGCACGCGGTCGCGCGCGTACTCGACCGCCTTCTGGTAGGCGCGCTCGGACACGGCCATGCCCTCGACGCCGACGCCCAAACGCGCGTGGTTCATCATGGTGAACATGTAGGCGAGACCCTTGTTGGCTTCGCCGACCAGATAACCGATGGCGCCGCCTTCGTCGCCGAAGCTCATCACCGCGGTCGGGCTGCCGTGGATGCCCAGCTTGTGCTCGAGCGACACGCAGCGCACGTCGTTGCGCGCGCCGAGGCTGCCGTCTTCGTTCACCAGGAACTTCGGCACGATGAACAGCGAGATCCCCTTCACGCCGGCCGGCGCGTCCGGCAGGCGCGCCAGCACCAGGTGGACGATGTTGTCCGCCATGTCGTGCTCGCCCCAGGTGATGAAGATCTTCTGGCCGCTGACCTTGTAGCTGCCGTCGCCGACCGGCACCGCCTTCGAGCGCACCTGCGCGAGGTCGGAGCCCGCCTGCGGCTCGGTCAGGTTCATGGTGCCGGTCCACTCGCCGCTCGACATCTTGGGCAGGTAGACGGCCTTCAGTTCTTCACTGGCGTGGTGGTTGATCGCCTCGACCGCGCCCAGCGTCAACAGCGGCGCCAGCGAGAACGAGAGGTTGGCCGAGCACCACATCTCTTCGGCGGCGAGCGCGACCAGCGCCGGCATGCCCTGCCCGCCGAAATCGGCCGGCGCGCGCAGGCCGGGCCAGCCGGCTTCGACGTACTGCAGCCACGCGTCCTTGAAACCCGGCGCCGAGCTCACGCTGAAATCGCTGTGCCACTTGGCGCCTTGGTCGCCCTGCTTGTTGATCGGCGCGAGCACGCCTTCGGCGAACTTGGCGGCTTCCTCTAGGATGGCGTCGACCAGGTCGACCGAGCAGTCCTCGTAACCCGGCAGCGAGCAGATCGCCGGCAGTTCAGCCAGTTCGTTCAGCGCGAAACGGATTTCCTTGACCGGAGCGTTGTAGATCATGATTTCTCCTTGCAGTCTCGATATGTACAAAAACCGGCCGCGTCCTCGCCCGGCGCCGCATGCGCGGCGCTGTCTCCCGGGCGAACCGTCGGCCGGTTCGTTCTTGTTTGCGGGCCGGCGTCTGTGGCCGGCCTCGTTTTGTGGTGACGCTTACTTCGACAGTTCGGCGATCAGTTCCGGCACGACGGTGAACAGGTCACCGACGATGCCGTAGTCGGCCACCTGGAAGATCGGCGCTTCTTCGTCCTTGTTGATCGCGACGATCACCTTGGAGTCCTTCATACCCGCCAGGTGCTGGATCGCGCCGGAGATGCCGACCGCGACGTAGAGCTGCGGCGCGACGACCTTGCCGGTCTGGCCGACCTGATAGTCGTTCGGCGCGTAGCCGGCGTCGACCGCCGCGCGCGACGCGCCGACGGCGGCGCCGAGCTTGTCGGCCAGAGGCTCGATCACGGACTTGAACTGCGCGTCAGAACCCAGCGCACGGCCACCGGAGACGACGATCTTGGCCGCGCCCAGTTCCGGACGGTCGGACTTGGTCAGCTCGGCGCCGACAAAGGCCGACACGCCGGCGTCCGCGCCCGCGGCGATGTTTTCCAGCGCGGCCGAACCGCCATTAGCCGCCGCTTCGAACGCGGTGGTACGCACGGTGATCACCTTGATCGGGTCGGCCGACTGAACGGTGGCCAGCACGTTGCCCGCGTAGATCGGGCGCACGAAGGTGTCGGCCGACTCGATGGCGGAGATCTCGGAGATCTGCGCGACGTCGAGCAAGGCGGCGACGCGCGGCAGCAGGTTCTTGCCGAACGAGGACGCCGGCGCGAGCACGTGGCTGTAACCCTTGGCGAGGTCAACCGCCAGCGGGGCGACGTTCTCGGCGAGGCCGTGCGCGTATTGCGGCGCGTCGGCGATGAGCACCTTGGCGACGCCGGCGACGGCGCGGGCGGCCTCGGCGGCGGCGGCGCAGCCGCTGCCGGCGACCAGCACATGGATGTCGCCGCCGAGCTTGGCCGCGGCGGTCACGGTGTTCAGGGTGCCTGTCTTCAGGCTCTGGTTGTCGTGTTCAGCGATAACGAGGATGGCCATGGCTTACAGCACCTTTGCTTCCGTTTTGAGTTTGGCGACGAGTTCGGCGGCGTTGGCGACCTTGATGCCGGCGCTGCGCTTGGCCGGCTCGGCGACTTTCAGCGTGGTCAGGCGCGGGGTGACGTCGACGCCCAGGTCAGCCGGCGTGGTCTTGTCCAGCGGCTTCTTCTTGGCGGCCATGATGTTCGGCAGCTTGACGTAGCGCGGCTCGTTCAGGCGCAGGTCGGTGGTGACCACCGCCGGCAGCGCGAGCTTGACGGTCTCGAGGCCGCCGTCGATTTCGCGGGTGACATTCACGGTCTCGGCGGCGAGGTCGACCTTGGACGCGAAGGTGCCCTGACTCCAGCCCAGCAAGGCGGCTGCCATCTGGCCGGTCTGGTTGGCGTCGTCGTCGATCGCCTGCTTGCCGAGGATCATCAGCTGCGGCGCTTCCTTGGCGGCGATTTCCTTGAGCAGCTTGGCGACGGCCAGGGGCTGCAGCTCGGCTTCGGTCTCGACCAGGATGGCGCGGTCGGCGCCCATCGCCAGCGCGGTGCGCAGGGTCTCTTCGCACTGCTTGACGCCCATCGACACCACCACGATCTCGCTCGCCTTGCCGGCTTCCTTCAGGCGGACCGCCTCTTCCACAGCGATCTCGTCGAACGGGTTCATCGACATCTTGGCGTTGGCGATGTCGACACCGGTACCGTCGGCCTTGGCCCGGACCTTCACGTTGTAATCCACAACGCGTTTCACAGCGACTAGAACTTTCATATTCCTCCAGCTCTAAAGAGCCCGAAACAGATTGATCAAACCCTGGTGAAGAGGCATGTTGCCGCCTGCGCAGGGGCGGGCCGGCGTCGACGATCGTTCAAACGATCGTTTGACCGATTATGACGTCGCAAAAATGCAAATGTCCAGACCCGCGTGCACGGACGCTCCCCTGACACACGTCAGCTGCGTGTACAATGCACCGCAACATTTCAACTGCATAATACGGGAGCAAGCGCATGACCGTCTACTTTGAAGACATCAAGATCGGCGACTCTGCCGAGTACGCCAAGACCATCACCGAAGCCGACATCCTGATGTTCGCGGCCGTCTCCGGCGACGATAACCCCGTGCACATCAATCAGGAATACGCTGAACAGACGATGTTCGGCGGCCGCATCGCGCACGGCATGCTCAGCGCCAGCCTGATCTCCTGCGTGCTCGGCACCCGCTTGCCGGGCCCCGGCACCATTTACCTGTCGCAGTCGACCCGCTTCAAGGCGCCGGTCAAGATCGGCGAGACGGTGACCGCGCGCGCGACCGTCACCGAGCTCGACCCGGCCAAGCGCCGCGTCAAGCTGCTCACCGAATGCTTCGTCAGCGGCAAGCTGATCCTCGAGGGCGAGTCGCTGGTGATCGCACCGGCCAAGCCCGAGTAAGCCTCACCGGGCGCTGGCGGCGTGACGCGCCAGCGCCCACGCCACATGCTCGCGCACCAGTGCCGACGCGTCTTCCCTGCGCGACGCAAGCGCGGACAATACCGCCGGCGTCGTCGGCGCGTTCCCCAAGCCAACCGCCAGGTTGCGCAGCCAGCGCTGGTAGCCGATCCGCCAGATCGGGCTGCCGGCGGTGCGTTCGCGAAAGTCCGCCTCGCTCCACGCAAAAAGCTCGGCGAGGCTCGCCGCGTCGAGCCCATGCCGCACCGCAAAATCCCCCTCGCCAGACAGCCTGGCAAAGCGGTTCCACGGGCACGAGAGCTGGCAGTCGTCGCACCCGTACACGCGGTTGCCCAGGAGCGGCCGCAACGGCTCGGGGATGGCGCCATCCAGTTCGATGGTCAGGTAGGAGATGCACAGGCGGGCGTCGACCCGGTACGGCGCGACGATGGCGCCGGTCGGGCACGCGTCGATGCAGCGGGTGCAGCGGCCGCAGTGCCCGTCCTCGGCCGCGTCTTCCGGCAGCGGCAGGTCGGTGACGATCTCGCCGAGGAAAAACAGCGAGCCCGCGTCGCGGTTGAGCAGCAAGGTGTGCTTGCCGCGCCAGCCCAGGCCCGCCTGCGCGGCGAACGATACCTCGGCCAGCGGCGCGCTGTCGGTGAACACCCGGTAGCCGTAGGCGCCGACTTCCCCTTCGATCCGGCTGGCGAGCGCCTGCAGACGCTTGCGCAGCACCTTGTGGTAGTCGCGACCGAGCGCATAACGCGACACATACGCAGCCTCGCCGTCGTCGAGTACCGCGTGCGCGTCGCGCGCGTCGGGCCAGTAGTCCATCCTGAGCGAAACCACCGACAAGGCACCGGGCACCAGGCCCGCCGGGTCAAGCCTGAGCGTGCCGTGCCGCGCCATGTAGTCCATCTGCCCGTGGCAGCCATCGGCAAGCCAGGCCTCAAGCGCCGCCCTCGCCTCATCTGGCAGGCTCGCGCGGCTGATGCGCGCGCCGGCAAAGCCCGCCTCAAGCGCCCACGCTTTGATTTGGCGGGCCAATTCTGGATAATCCACGTTTTGCAATCCACACTCGATCATGGCCATGGATGATAGCAGCAGCACAAGCGGCCTTCTGGCCGACGAAGCCGCCACCCTCGCGCTGGGCGGTGCACTCGCCGGAAGCCTGACGCCGGGCATGGTCGTCTACCTCGACGGCGACCTGGGCGCCGGCAAGACTACGCTGACGCGCGGCCTCTTGCGCGCCCTGGGTCACACCGGCCGCGTGAAGAGTCCGACGTACGCGCTGGTCGAGAGCTACGCCTTCGACGGTCTGGATGTCCACCACTTCGACCTGTACCGCTTCAACGACCCGCAGGAGTGGGACGACTCGGGACTGGCCGAACTTTTCGGTGAACACAGCCTCTGTTTGGTGGAATGGCCGGACAAGGCGCAGGGCCTGTTACCGCCGGCGGATTTGACCGTCGCGCTGGAAGTGGATGGCGGGCAGCGCCGCTACCGGCTGACCGCCCACGACGACACGGGAAGACAATGCCTGACAAGACTCTCAAGCTGAGCCGCCGCCGCCTGGTCGGTGCCGCCGCGGCGACCTGGCTGCTCGCGGTGAGCAGAGTGGGCTTTGCCGCAGTGCCGCAAATCGTCGCGCTGCGAATCTGGCCCTCGTCCACCTACACGCGGGTGACACTCGAATCGAGCAGTCCGCTCAAGTACAAGCAGTTCACGCTCGCCGGCCCCGACCGGCTGGTGATCGACCTCGAAGGGGTCGAGCTGAACGCGACCTTGCAGGGCATCGGCACCCTGATCAACGGCGGCGACCCCTTCGTGAAGAGTGCCCGCGCCGCGCAGTTCTCGGCGGACACCGTGCGCCTGGTGCTGGAACTGAAGACCGAGATCGCGCCGCAGGTGTTCACGCTGAACCCGGTCGCCGAATTTCGCGACCGGCTGGTGGTCGACCTCTACCCGGCCAAGCCGCAGGACGACCCGCTGCTCGCGCTGTTGCAGGATTACAACCGCGGCAAGCTCGACGAGCGCCCGCAGCTGAAGCCGCAGCCTGGCAAGGCGGGTGTCGACCGCCCGGTCACCATCGTGCTCGACCCCGGCCACGGCGGCGAAGACCCGGGCGCGATCGGCCCGTCCGGCGTGCGCGAGAAGGACGTGGTGCTGAGGATCGCGCGCGAGCTGCGCCAGCTGATCAACAGCCAGCGCAATATGCGCGCGCACCTGACCCGCGACGAAGACGTGTTCATCCCGCTGGGCGTGCGCGTGGCTAAGGCGCGCAAGCTCGGCGCCGACCTCTTTATCTCGATCCACGCCGACGCGTTCACCACGCCGACCGCACGCGGCTCGTCGGTGTTCGCGCTGTCGGAGAAGGGCGCAACCTCGACCGCGGCGCGCTTCCTCGCCAAGACGCAGAACGACGCCGACCTGATCGGCGGCGTGCGCATCGGCGGCAAGGACAAGTACCTCGCGCACACCCTGCTCGACCTCACGCAGACGGCGACCATCAACGACAGCCTGAAGCTCGGCAAGGCGGTGCTCGGCCATATGGGCAACCTGAACACTCTGCACAAGTCGCGCGTCGAGCAGGCGGGCTTCGCGGTGCTCAAGGCGCCGGACATCCCGTCGATCTTGGTGGAGACGGCCTTCATCAGCAACCCGGAAGAAGAGAAGAAGCTGGTCGACCCGGCCTTCCAGCGCAAGATGGCCGAATCGCTGCTCGCCGGCATCAAGGGCTACTTCGGCCAGAGCACGCTGTACGCGCGAGGCTGAGCGCCCCGCGCAATAAAAAAGCGGAACCGCCAGGTTCCGCTTTTTTATTGCGCGCCTTACTGCGGCGCGTCCTCGCCGTCCGGCGGCGACGCGGGTACCCGGTAGCTTTCGTCGGCCCACTGGCCCAGGTCGATCAGGCGGCAGCGCTCGGAACAGAACGGCCGGTAGCGGCTCGCGGCCTCCCAGCGCACCGGGGCGCCGCATTGCGGGCAGGCGACCACGCGGATGGTTTCTGGCTTTTCGCTCATCGCGGGTTCCTCAAAACTTGCAGAAGGTCATCGAGAAGTCGACGTCCTGGGCGAGCGTGCGCGGCCGCGCGCCCTCCGCGTACGCCTGCACGAAGCGCAGGTTGATCGCGTACTTGTTGGCGGACAATTCGGGCAGTGCGTCCAGTCCCGCCGGGTAGTCGACCCGGATCAGCTGGACCACGCGCCCGCCGGACATCTGCTGGAACGCGCCGTTGCGGGCGACGAAGTGGAAGGTCTTGCCGCTGTCGCGCAACAGACGCAACAGCAGGGTCGCCGCCTCGGACGTCGGCATCAGCGGCGCCGCCCAGCGGCGGATGTCGGCGCGGCGCTCGTCGGCGTCGCGCGCCTGCCACAAGGCGTACGACGGCAGGTCGAACGAGCAGGTGCCGCCGGCGATCACCGAGCGCTGTTTGATCGCCATCAGCCACTCGTTCTCGCGCAGGTGCTGGCCGAACTTGCTGGTCAGTCCCAGCAGCTGCTGCGCGACGCGCTCGATCCGGTCTATCGTCTCGTCGAGCATCGCCTGGTCGATCGCCGGGTTGTCGTGCCAGGCGTCGAGCAGCTGCTTTTGCCGCTCGAGCTCCTGCAAGAGGTCGGACTTGAGCTCGGCGCGCGAGGCGACCTCGAGGATCTCGAACAGCACCAGCAAGGCCGAATGGTGTTCGTACGGGTGATCGCGCTCGACGAAGAAAGACAGCCGCTGATAGAGCTGCTCCAGCCTGAGCAGGCTGCGGGTTCGTTCGGTGACCGGAAACTCGAAACTAATCACTGCGCGGGGTCCGTGGGTGCGGTGGTTGACGGCGGACAGTCCGCGCGTGCAAGACAGGCCAGATAATAACGGTGTTTGGCGGCAACTTGAAGCGCCAGCTTATCGAGCCCGCCGCTATTGTCGATCACGTCGTCCGCGCGGGCGGTGCGCTCGCTGCGCGGCAACTGCGCAGCCATGATCGCGCGCACCGCCTCTGCGGACAGCGCACTGCGCGCCATCACCCGCGTAAGCTGCGTCTCTTCCGGGCAGTCGATCACCAGCGTGCGGTCGACCAGTTCGAGGTAGCCGCCCTTCTCGAACAGCAAGGGCACGGCGAGCAGCGCGTACGCGCCCTGCCCACTTTCCAACTGGCGCAGCGCCTCCTCGCGGATCAGCGGGTGCAGGATGGCTTCCAGACGCGCGCGGGCGGCGGCGTCGCTAAATACCCGCTCGCGCATCGCCGCGCGGTCGAGCCGGCCGTCCGCCGCGACCACGCCGGCGCCGAACGCCTCGGCAATCGCCGGCATCGCCGCGCCACCCGGCCCGGTCAAGACGTGCGCGATCGCGTCAGTGTCGACGATGTCGGCGCCTAGTTCGGCAAAGCGCTCGGCGACCGCGCTCTTGCCCGAGCCGATGCCGCCGGTCAGGCCGACCACGAAACGCTTACAGCCGGCCAAGGTACCACCCCACGATGTCGTGCCCCCACAACAGCGCGACATAGCCCGCTGCGGCGAGGTAAGGCCCGAACGGCAAGGGCTGGCCGCGGCCCATGCGCGAGAGCGCGATCTGCAGGATGCCCCACAGCGCGCCGACCAGGCTAGACAAGAGGATGATCAAGGGCAGCATCTGCCATCCGAGCCATGCGCCGAGCGCGGCCAGCAGCTTGAAGTCGCCGTAGCCCATGCCCTCCTTGCCGGTGACGAGCTTGAACAACCAGTACACGCTCCACAGCACGAGGTAGCCGGCCATCGCGCCCACCACCGCGTCGGCGAGCGGCAGCACGCCGTACACCAAGTGAAAGGCGATGCCCGCCCACACCAGCGGCAGCGTAATGTCGTCCGGCAACAGCTGGGTGGCGGCGTCGATCATGGTCAGCGCGACCAGCGCGGCGGTCAACAGCAGCGCGCCAGCCAGCCACACGCCAGGCCCCAGCAGCCACGCGTTCAGCGCGAACAGCACGCCGGTGGCAAGCTCGATCAGCGGGTAGCGCGGCGAGATCGGCGCACGGCAGTCGGCGCAGCGCCCGCCCAGCAGCAGGTAGCCCGCGAGCGGCACGTTGTGCCACGGCCGTACGCCCGCGCCGCAATGCGGGCAGCGCGAGCCCGGCCGCAGCAGGTTGAACGGCGGATGTTCGGGCACCGGCTGGCCGCTCAGCTCGGCGCACTCGGCGGCCCAGCGCCGCTCGAGCATCACCGGCAAGCGGGCGATCACCACGTTGAGGAAACTGCCGACAAACAGGCCAAACACGCCGACCAGGGCGGCGAACGCCGGCGCCGGCAGCGCAAGCAAAGCGTTGAATGCGTCCATCAGCCGACCACCTGGCCCATCTTGAAGATCGGCAGGTACATGGCGACGACCAGGCCGCCGATCAGCACGCCGAGCACCACCATGATCAGCGGTTCAAGCAGGCTGGACAGCGCAGCCACCGCGTTGTCGACCTCTTCCTCGTAAAAGTCGGCGACCTTCTCGAGCATCGAGTCGAGCGAGCCCGACTCCTCGCCGATCGCCGTCATCTGCATCACCATGTTCGGGAACAGTTCGCTCTTGCCCATCGCGAAAGTCAGGCTGGAGCCGGTGCTCACCTCGGTGCGGATCTTCTGCGTCGCGTCGCTGTAGACCTGGTTGCCCGACGCGCCGCCGACCGAGTCGAGCGCCTCGACCAGCGGCACGCCGGCGGTGAACAGCGTCGCCAGCGTGCGCGTCCAGCGCGCGATGGTCGCCTTCCTGACGATCTCGCCGATCACCGGCACCTTGAGGATGAAGCGGTCCATCGCGCGGTGCGCGGCGGGTGAACGCTTGAACGCGAACATGCCGCCGAAGATCCCGCCGATCAGGCCGCCGAAGATCAGCCACCACCATTCGACGAAGAAGTCGGACAGCCAGATCACGAACAGCGTCGGCGCCGGCAGGTCCGCGCCGAAGCTGGAGAACAGGTCCTTGAACGCCGGGATCACGTAGATCATGATCACCGCGGTGATGATGAAGGCGGTGCCGATGATCGCCGTCGGGTAGATCAGCGCCGACTTGATCTTGCCCTTGATCGCCAGCGTCTTTTCCTTGTAGGTCGCCAGCTTGTCGAGCAGCGCGTCGAGCACGCCGCCGGTCTCGCCGGCCGCGATCAGGTTGCAGAACAGCGCGTCGAAGTACAGCGGGTGCTTGCGGAACGCCGCCGACAAGGCGGTGCCCGACTCGACGTCGGCGCGGATGTCGAGCAGCAGCTTGACCATGCGCGGGTTGTTGTGGCCGCGCGCGGTGATGTCGAACGCCTGCAGGAGCGGCACGCCGGCCTTCATCATCGTCGAGAGCTGGCGGGTGAACAGCGCGACGTCCTTCTCGCTGATGCTGCGGCCGAGCTTCGCCCGCTGGCGGGCGATCTTGTGCACCAGCACGCCCTGGCGGCGCAGCTGCATCTTGGCGACGGCCTCGCTCTCGGCGCGGATCTCGCCGCGCACCACCTTGCCATCCCGGCCCTTCCCTTCCCACGCCCAGTTGTACTGGGGGGGCTGTTTCATCGCTTGAGCGTTCGCCATGCGTGCGTCCGTCTTGTCTGGGTTGTCATTCGTTGGTTACCGCCTCGATCTCGGTCAGCGAGGTCAGCCCCTGCCGCACTTTCTTCAGGCCCGCGTGGCGCAAGTCGACCATGCCCTCGGCGCGGGCGAGGTCGGCGATCTCGGCGGCGTTACCGCCCTTGAGGATCAGCCTCACCATCGCGTCGGTCATCGGCATCAGCTCGTAGATGCCGACCCGCCCCTTGTAGCCGGTGTCGCGGCAGTGCTCGCAGCCGACCGGCCCCATCGGCTGCCAGCTGCCGTCAAGGTCGGCCTCGGCGAAGCCCGAGCGCAGCAAGGCCTCGCGCGGGATGTCGACCGGCGCCTTGCACTGCGGGCACAAGCGGCGCGCCAGACGCTGCGCCATGATCAGGAGCACCGAGCTTGCCACGTTGAACGGCGCGACGCCCATATTGAGCAGACGGGTCAGCGTCGCCGGCGCGTTGTTGGTGTGCAGCGTCGAGAACACCATGTGGCCGGTCTGCGCGGCCTTGATCGCGATGTCCGCCGTCTCGAAGTCGCGGATCTCGCCGATCATCACGATGTCCGGGTCCTGGCGCAGGAAGGCGCGCAGCGCCGACGCGAAAGTCAGCCCGGCCTTCTCGTTAACGTTGACCTGGTTGATCCCCGGCAGGTTGATTTCGACCGGGTCTTCGGCGGTCGAGATATTGCTGTCCGGCTTGTTGAGGATGTTCAGGCAGGAGTACAGCGACACCGTCTTGCCCGAGCCGGTCGGCCCGGTCACCAGCACCATGCCGTACGGCCGCCGGATCGCGTCCATCAGCAGACTTTTCTGCTCGGGCTCGAAGCCCAGCTGGTCGATGTTCAGCGACGCGGCCGACGCGTCGAGGATACGCATCACGATCTTCTCGCCGTACAGCGTCGGCAGCGTGCTGACCCGGAAGTCGACCGCGCGGTGCTTGTCGAGGCGGATCTTCAGGCGGCCGTCCTGCGGCACGCGCTTCTCGGAAATGTCGAGCCGCGAGATCACCTTGATGCGCGACGCGATCTTGTCGCGGATCGCCAGCGGTGGGCGCGCGACTTCGCGCAGCGCGCCGTCGACCCGGTAACGGATGCGGTAATACTTCTCGTACGGCTCGAAGTGGATGTCGGAGGCGCCCAGCGCGATCGCGTCGACCAGCACCTTGTGGATAAACTTCACCACCGGCGCGTCTTCCACGTCCGGCAGCTTGTCGCCACTTGGCGCGTCCGGGTCGACCAGTTCGAGCGAGCCCAGGTCGTCGTCGATCATCGCGTTGAGCGCGGCGCCGGGGTCGGCCTCGCGCTGGCGCGCGATCAGCGCGCCCAGCTTGTCGTCCTCGACCACCACCACGTCGACGGTCAAGCCGGTCTTGAAGGTGATCGCGTGCAAGGCCTGCGACAGCGTCGGGTCGGAACAGCCGACAAACAGGCGGCTGCCGCGCTTGAACAGCGGCAACAGCCGCCGCTCGACGATCAGCGCGTCGTCGACCACTCCGCGCGGCACGCTGGAGGCGGACAAGGCGGAAACGTCGAACAGCGGCAGCCCGAACGAATGCGACGCGAACACGGCGACTTCGGCTGCACTCAAACGCTTGCTGGCGACCAGCGCCTCGACAAACGAGCGCCCGTCGACCTGCGCCTTGTGCGCGATCTCGTCGGCCTCCCCCTGCGACAGCCGCCCGTGCTGCACCAGCGCGCGCCCCATCCCCGACAGCGCTGTATTCTGATCCATCCGCCCCCTCCAATTGTTCTTGTTGTCCTGACCCGGTCTACTTCGCCCGCCTGGGCAGCGGCGTGAGCCTTACCCGCCGCACCGCACGCTCGCCGACCTGGACGATTTCGACCACGCAACCGTGCATCTTCCAGCAGGTGCCGACTTCCGGAATGTCGCCGAAATGCTCGGCCAACAGGCCGTTCAGCGTCTTCGGCCCGTCGGTCGGCAAGGCGAGCCCCAGCTCGCGGTTCAGTTCGCGCAGGCTCTGGCTCGCGTCGACCATGAAGCTACCGTCGGCGTCGCGCCTGGCGTGCGCCTCCTGGTCCGGCGCCTGCGTGGTGAAGTCGCCGACCACCACCTCGAGGATGTCCTCCAGCGTCACCAGCCCCATCAGCTCGCCGTACTCGTCGACCACCACGCCGACCCGCCGCCGGTTTTCCTGGAAGTTCTGCAGCTGGGTGAACAGCGGTGTGGTCGCCGGCACGAAATACGGCTCGCGTACCACCTCGCGCAGGCGAACCGCGTCCAGCGGCTCGCGCAGCAGATGCAACACTTTGCGCACATGCAAAATGCCAATAAGATTTTCCAACCCATTTTCGCATACCAGAATACGTGAATGGTGGCAGGTATGCAGCTTGTCGAGCAAATCCGGCCACGGCTCGGCCAGATCCACCGCCTCGATGTGGCGCCTTGGCACCATCACGTCCTCGACGGTAAAGCCTTCGAGCTCGAACAGGTTGACCAGCATGCTGCGGTGCTTGGCCTGGTCAAAACGGGTCGACTCCAGCGCCAGCAGGCGCAACTCCTGTGCCGAGAGCTGGCCGCTGTCTTGCCTTTCTCTCGCGCGGAGCAACTTCAGCAAGGCCGACACGAACAGGTTGACGAACCACACTGCCGGGTAGAACAGCTTGAGCAGCAGCACAAGCGGCAGGCTGACCCGCTCGGCGACCTTCAGTGCGTGGTTGGCGGCGAGTACCTTGGGCGTCGCCTCGGAAAACACCAGGATCGCGAAAGTCACCGCCAGCGTGGCGATGCCGAGCGCGAGCTCGTTCTGCCCGAACAGGCGGAACACGATGACGGTCGACAGCGACGCGGCGGCCGAGTTGACGAAGTTGTTGCCGAGCAGGATCACGCCGAGCAGCTTGTCGGTCTGCCCGAGCAGGGAGAGCGCGCGCGCCGCGCCGCGACTGCCGGCGGCCGCCTTCGATTTGAGGCGAAAGCGGTTGGCCGCCATCATGCCGGTTTCCGACATCGAGAAGAACGCGGAGATCGCCAGCAGCAGGGCTAACGAGAGGAACAGCAGAGACAGCGGGATGTCGTTCAAGTCGGTCGTACCGTGGGATCGTTACGACAATTGTATTAGCGTCCGGCAAATGAAAAAAGGCCGCGCGAGGCGGCCTTTAGACTGAGCAGCCTAAGCTGCGATCAGAACAGGTGGGTCAGACCTACCGAGTAGGTATTGCCCTTCAGCCAAGTCTTGCCGTCCAAACCATTTTCGTTCGGAGCATCGCCAGACTTGATGTAAGCAGCACTTACATGCGCCTTGGTGCGCTTGGACAGCAAGTAGTCGAGACCCAATACGTACTGGTTGTAGTCAGAACCGTCTACCTTATCACCGTCCACCTTAACCTCCCAACCATGAGCATACTGGAAGCGCGGCACAAACTGGCCCATGGTGTAGGCAACGTTCAAACCAAGCTGTTTGGTCTTGGTTTCACCCAGGAATTCGAAAGCGTCACCATCTTGCTGCAACTTGGTGTCCACATACGCAATGGCCGCCGACAGCCCGTTAGCGTCATAGCCGACTTCGAAGTAGTTCATGCGGGACTTCGAGTCAGCAAAAGACGCCTCAACGCCATCGTAAAACTCTACCGAACCAGCACCCAACAGGCTAGCTTCCTTGCTTGCGGTGTAAGAGTACTGAGCGTAGAAAGCGTCAAAGGCATAACGCAGACCGATTTCCCAAGCGTACGGGTTCGAGCCTTCAACTTTTTTCTCAGATGCAGCGGAGTACATCGCACGCGCGCTAAAACCAGACCACTCGGGCGTGGTGTACGCGATCGCGTTGTTCATACGAGACTGATAGTTGGCAACACCGCCCAAGTTGAATGCGGCAACATCAGGAACAATGCCACTTTCCAGAACATTCGCATCCCAAGCCAAACCATTCCAGCCCGCCTCGTACTTCCACGGATCGATGTTCGAATAGATGTTCTGGAAGGTGCTCAGACGGCCAAGCTGCACGGTACCGAAATCGCCGGACAGACCGACAAAGCTGTCGCGGGTCGCCCAAGTGTTGCCACCAGTACCGTCGATGCCGATCTTCTGCTCGACCTGCCAAACCGCCTTCAGGCCGTTGCCGAGGTCTTCGCTACCCTTGAAGCCGATCTTCGAGTTGTAGTTCTCAACTTTGGTCACAGTGCCGTCGGTACCGCTGGAGCCATACGCAGTAGTGGTCTTGGTACCTTCCAGCGCAGCACCCGCTTCGCCGTAGATCACGACATCAGCCATGGCAGCAGCCGGCAACATTGCGACAGCCAGCGCGATGATTTTCTTGTTCATGCGTCTTTCCTTTCGAGGTCGGTTGTACCCGGCAGCCATGCTATCCGGGCATCTCTACGCCATCCCTGTACCGGAACGGTCATGCACGCATACTATTGCTGCCTGCACACAAAGACAAAACCGCCGATTATTCGCTGACAAAAAAACCACAATATAAGCAGATATCAACGCTACAAGCCTTATAAAACAAGGCTTTCAAGCTGTAGTAAATTAACAACACCACTGGATCAGTTACCATGCACACACCCCGCACCGCCCTGTGCTGGCTGCGCCGCGACCTGCGCCTGGCCGACCACGCAGCGCTCGCGCACGCACAGGGCGCCGGCCGCGTCCTCGCCGCCTTCGTGTTCGACCCCGCGCAGCTCTCAGGCCTTGCCCGCGACGACGCGCGTGTCGCCTTGATCTGGCACTCGCTCCTGGATATCCGCCAGCGCCTGCGCGCGCTGGGTAGCGACCTCGCCATCCTCCACGGCGACCCGGCGGATGAAATACCGCTTCTCGCCGCGCGCGCCGGCGCGCACGCGGTGTTCGCCGCGCGCGACTACGAGCCGGCCGCGCGCGCGCGCGATGCGCGCGTCGCCGCAGCGCTTGCCACAGACGGCCGAGCATTGGAGCTGGTGAAGGACCAGGTGGTGTTCGACACCGGCGAAGTACTCACCCGCGAGAGCAAGCCGTACACGGTGTTCACGCCGTATGCCAGAGCCTGGCGCGCGAAGCTCGCCCCCGCCGACGCCGGAAGCTTAGCGGTGCGCCTCGCCGCCGACGCCTTCCTGCCCTGGCGTGAAGACGGCGCGGTGACCCTCGCCACGCTCGGTTTCACCGACAACCCGATCGGCCGCGCAGAGGCTGGCGAAGCCGCCGCCGCCCAGCGTCTCGCCGCCTTTGAAGCGAAGATCGACGACTACCACGCGGCGCGCGACTACCCGGCGCGCGACGCCACCTCGCAGCTGTCGGCCGCGCTGCGCTTCGGCACGGTGTCGATCCGTACGCTCACGCGCACCGCGCTCGCACACGATGGCGCGGGTGCACAGGCGTGGCTGAACGAGCTCGTCTGGCGCGACTTTTACCAACAACTGCTGTGGCACTTCCCGCACGCGGCAACAGAGAGCTTCAAGCCCGCGTTCCGCGACCTGCCCTGGCCGGGTGAAGACAGCCATTTCGACGCGTGGCGCGCGGGGCAGACCGGCTACCCGCTGATCGACGCGGCGATGCGCGAACTCTTGCAGACCGGCTGGATGCACAACCGGCTGCGCATGGTGGTGGCGAGCTTCCTCGTGAAAGACCTGCTGATCGACTGGCGGCGCGGCGAGGCGCACTTCGCGCACCACCTGCTCGACTACGACCTCGCTGCCAACAACGGCGGCTGGCAGTGGGCGGCGTCGACCGGCTGCGATGCGCAGCCTTGGTTCCGCATCTTCAACCCTGTGACCCAATCGCAGAAGTTCGACCCGGACGGCGCGTATATCCGCCGCTGGGTGCCGGGGCTCGCTGCACTCGACGCGCGCTCGGTGCACGCGCCGTGGCAAGCCAAGGCCTTGCCGGCGGGCTTTGCGCTCGGCCGCGACTACCCTGTACCGATTGTCGACCATGCCGCGCAGCGCGAACGCGCGCTCGCGCTGTACGGCAAACAGCCGTGAAAAAGGCCGCCCGGTCGGGCGGCCTGCAAAAACACGAAAGCGGATGCGCCTAGCGGCCGAGCACCCACTCGAGCACGATCTTGGTACCGATAAAGCCGAGCAGCAGCAGGCCGAAGCCGCTGAGCGCCCAGCGCACGGCGACCTTGCCACGCCAGCCGTAGCGGGCACGGCCGACAAGCAGCCCGCCGAACACGCACCACGCGGCGAACGCGAACACCGTCTTGTGGTTGACGGTGAGCGCCGTGCCGAACATCTGCTCGGAGAACAGCACGCCGGTCACCAGCGACACCGTCAGCAAGGCGAAGCCGACGCCGATCACCTGGAACATCATGGTTTCCAAGCTAAGCAAGGGTGGCAACTGGCGGGTCAGCGCGGTCGCGCGGCGCGCGTGCAGCGCGCGCTCGAGCAGCAGCATCAGCACCGCGAGCAAGGCGGCGATCGCGAACAGGCTGTACGCGAGCATGGATACCAACAGGTGCACGGAGAAGAGCGGGTTGCGCAGCGCGTAACCCGGATGGTGGCCCGGCCACAAAAGCTCCACCGCCAGCGCGAGCACCGCCAGCGGCAGCATGAAGAGCTGTAAGCCCTCGACGCGGTAGAAGAAACCGCAGGTCCAGTAGATCAGCAGCATCAGCCAGACCACGGCGGACAGCGCGCGGCCGACGCCAAGGTCGGGGTAGCCGCCGGCGAGCATCGGCGTGAGCACCAGGAAGGCGTGTGCGAGCAGCACGAGGCCCAGCGCACTGTGCTCGACACGGCGCGAGCGCGGCAGCAGCACCGCGCAGCCACTGAAGTGGCCGATGTGGTGCCAGGTCAGCGCGAGGTAGGCCAACAGCAGGCCAAGGGTCAGGGCGAACGGGACGGCGCTCATTCTGTCGGTGCCTTTCGACGCCGGGCGCGAGGGCCGGCGGCTTCGTGTAAAATGGTCGGCTTGAAAGTCTACACCAAGCGGTCCTGCCGTTGGCAGGCATGAAGGACGACCATGCTCGACAACCTGACCACCCGCCTCTCGGGCGTGATCAAGACGCTGCGCGGCAACGCGCGCCTTACCGAATCCAACATCCAGGACGCGATGCGCGAAGTGCGCATGGCGCTCCTGGAAGCAGACGTGGCACTGCCCGTCGTCAAGGCCTTTGTCGCGCAGGTGAAGGAGCGCGCGCTGGGGCAGGAAGTGATGGGCAGCCTGACCCCCGGCCAGGCGCTGGTCGGTGTCGTCAACGACGAGCTGACCCGCCTGATGGGCGAGAAGAACGACGCGCTCAACCTCGCCGCGCAACCGCCGGCCGTGGTGCTGATGGCCGGCCTGCAGGGCGCGGGCAAGACCACCACCGTCGGCAAGCTCGCCAAGCTCCTCAAGGAAAAGAACAAGAAGAAGGTGCTGGTGGTCTCCGCCGACGTGTACCGCCCGGCGGCGATCGAACAGCTGAAACTGCTGGCCGAGCAGGTCGGCGTCGAGTGGTTCCCGTCGGACGGCGCACAGAAGCCGGTCGACATCGCGCTTGCCGCGATCGACCACGCGCGCCGCTACCACTTCGACGTACTGATGGTCGACACCGCCGGCCGCCTGGCGATCGACGAGGCGATGATGGCCGAGATCAAGGCGCTGCACGCCGCGGTCAAGCCGGTGGAAACCTTGTTCGTGGTCGACGCGATGCAGGGCCAGGACGCGGTCAACACCGCGCAAGCCTTCAACGAGGCACTGCCGCTGACCGGCGTGGTGCTCACCAAGATGGACGGCGACTCGCGCGGCGGCGCCGCGCTGTCGGTGCGCCACGTCACCGGCAAGCCGATCAAGTTCATCGGCGTCGGCGAGAAACTGACCGGCCTCGAGCCCTTCCACCCTGACCGCATCGCCAACCGCATCCTCGGCATGGGCGACGTGCTCAGCCTGATCGAGGACGTGCAAAAGGGCATCGACCAGGAGGAAGCGGCCAAGATCGCCAAGAAGCTCAAGTCGGGCAAGGGCTTCGACCTCGAGGACTTCCTGGGCCAGATGCAGCAGATGAAGAAGATGGGCGGCGTCGCTGGCATGCTCGAGAAGATGCCCGGCCAGATGGGACAGATGGCCAAGGGCATCCAGGGTGCCGAGGCCGAAAAGCAGCTCAAGCGCATCGAGGGCATCATCCACTCGATGACGCCGCTGGAGCGGCGCAAGCCCGAGCTCCTGAAAGCCAGCCGCAAGCGCCGCATCGCCGCCGGCGCCGGCGTGCAGGTGCAGGACGTCAACCGCCTGCTCAAGCAGTTCGAAGAAATGCAGAAGATGATGAAGCAGTTCTCCAAGGGCGGCCTCTCCAAGATGATGCGCGGCATGAAGGGCATGTTGCCCGGCATGTAAGCCGCCGACACGGGCCGCCCGGCGGGCGGCCCGCTCCCGGACTCACCACACCAAAACCGCCGGCAAACCCGGCAACAGCACTGGAAGCCTTTGCAATGACGCTGAACGCACTGACCGCCCTCTCCCCGCTCGACGGCCGCTACGCCGGCCAGGTCGAGGCGCTGCGCACCCTGTTCTCCGAATACGGCCTGATGAAGTTCCGCATCCAGGTCGAACTCGAATGGCTGAAGATGCTCGCCGCCGAGCCCGGCATCGAGGAAGTCAAGCCGTTCAGCGCGGCGACCGTCCGCGAGATCGACGACGTGATCGCCGGCTTCTCGGTCGAGCACGCCGAGCAGGTGAAGGCGATCGAGGCGCGCACCAACCACGACGTCAAGGCGATCGAGTACTGGCTGAAGGAGCGCCTGTCGGGCAACCCCGAAGTGATGGCCGCCAGCGAGTTCATCCACTTCGCGTGCACTTCCGAGGACATCAACAACCTCAGCCACGCGCTGATGCTGAAGACCGCGCGCAACACGGTGATCCTGCCGGCGCTCGACGAATTGACCGCCCGCCTCTCCAAGCTCGCGCACGAGCTGGCCGCCGTGCCGATGATGTGCCGCACCCACGGCCAGCCGGCGACGCCGTCGACGCTGGGCAAGGAGCTGGCCAACGTCGTCTACCGCCTCAAGCGCCAGCACGACCAGCTGGTTCGCCAGGAAATCCTCGGCAAGATCAACGGCGCGGTCGGCAACTACAACGCCCACCTCGTCGCGTACCCGAACGTCGATTGGGAAAGCCTGGCCGGCCGCTTCGTCGCCGGCCTCGGCCTCACCTTCAACCCGTACACCATCCAGATCGAGCCGCACGACTACATGGCCGAGCTCTACCAGAACCTCAGCCGCGTCAACACCATCCTGGTCGACCTGAACCGCGACGTATGGGGCTACATCTCGCTCGGCTACTTCAAGCAGAAGGTCAAGGCCGGCGAAGTCGGCAGCTCGACCATGCCGCACAAGGTCAACCCGATCGACTTCGAGAACTCCGAAGGCAACCTCGGCCTCGCCAACGCGATCCTCGGCCACCTTGCCGACAAGCTGCCGGTCAGCCGCTGGCAGCGCGACCTGACCGACTCGACCGTGTTGCGCAATATGGGCGTCGCCTTCGGCTACACCCTGCTCGGCTTCAAGTCCTGCCTGAAGGGGCTGAACAAGCTGGAAGTGAACCCGCTGGCGATCGCCACCGACCTCGACGCGACCTGGGAGTTGTTGGCCGAGCCGATCCAGACCGTGATGCGCCGCTACGGTGTGCCCAACCCGTACGAGCAACTGAAGGATCTGACCCGCGGCAAGGGCGGCATCACCCGCGACACACTGGCCGCCTTCATCGGCACGCTGGACATCCCCGAGCACGAGAAGACCCGCCTGCTCGAACTCTCGCCGGCCAGCTACCTTGGCAAGGCCGAGGAACTCGCGCGCCGCATCTGAGCCTGCCCAGCTCCGCAAAAACGCCACCTTAGGGTGGCGTTTTTCTTGTGTGCCATCCCAGTGCGGCCAAGGCAAAACGCAAAAACCCGATGCCTAGGCATCGGGTTTTATTGGTTGCGGGGGCAGGATTCGAACCTACGACCTTCGGGTTATGAGCCCGACGAGCTACCAGACTGCTCCACCCCGCGTCAGAGGTGTTCGGCATTGCTGCCACGGACATGTCCGCTTGAAACTGGTTGCGGGAGCAGGATTCGAACCTACGACCTTCGGGTTATGAGCCCGACGAGCTACCAGACTGCTCCATCCCGCGACTGTACTGCGCTGGCACCGGCGTTTGCCGATACTTTAAAACTGGTTGCGGGGGCAGGATTCGAACCTACGACCTTCGGGTTATGAGCCCGACGAGCTACCAGACTGCTCCACCCCGCGTCTGAGGAAGTGGATATTATCCAATTCACCGGAGCGTGTCAATTGAAAAAGCCAATTTATCCTCCCGGGACGCGATCACATGCTCCAGCTGACCCAGCCGAACTGCCAGGTGGCGAGAATGATCAGGCCGAACGCGATGCGGTACCAGGCGAACGCGTTGAAGGTGTGGCCGGACACGAAGCGGACCAGCCAGCGCACCACCACGAAGGCGCTGACGAAGGCCGACACCAGCCCGACGGCAAACACCGGGATGTCTGCAGCCGAGAACAGCGCCCAGTTCTTGTACACGTCGTAGAAGGTCGCCGCGAACATGGTCGGCACCGCGAGGAAGAACGAGAACTCGGTCGCCACCTTGCGGTCGAGACCGAACAGCATGCCGCCGATGATGGTCGCCCCCGAACGCGAGGTGCCCGGCACCATCGCGAACACCTGCGCGACACCGACCTTCAGCGCGTCGAGCGCGCCCATCTGGTCGACGTCGTGCACGCGAGGCGGCACGTCGCGCTGCCGCTTCTCGGCCCACAGGATGATCAGGCCGCCGACGATCAGCGCCAGCGCGACGCACACCGGGTTGAACAGGTAGAACTTGATCGCCTTGATCGCGAAGAAGCCGACCACTGCCGAGGGCAGGAAGGCGATCAACAGCTTGCCGACGAAGTTCACCGCCGCCGGGTCGCGCCCGAGCAGCCCGCAGCCGATGCGCGTGAAACGCACGCGGTACTCCCACACCACCGCGAGGATCGCGCCCAGCTGGATCACCACCTCGAAGACCTGGCCGGTGCTGCCGTCAAAATTGATCAGGTCGCCGACCACGATCAGATGGCCGGTGCTCGACACCGGCAGGAACTCGGTCAACCCTTCGACAATCCCCAGCAACAGGGCCTTGCCCAGCAACAGCCAATCCACGCTACTTCCCCTTCAATCCTGCCCGTTCAATAAAGAAAAGTCCGGCGACAACGCCGGACCTGTTGATGCCTGCCTGCGCTTACTTCTTGCCGCGCGCCTTGGCGACCAGTTCGTTGACCACCTCGACCACGCGCTGCGGCTCGGCCGGGTTCACCGCGTACTTGCCGGCCACCACGACCAGCGGTGTGCCCTCGACCTGGTAGTCGCGGGTCAGTTTGGACGCGCGGTTGACCGCGGCCTGCATGCCGAAAGACTTGAAGGTCGCCATGAATTGCTTGGCGTCGACGCCCGGCTGCTTGGCGATCCAGCCGGCGAGCACCGTCTCGTCGCCGAGGTTGACACGCTGCTTCATCACCGCCTCGAACGCGGCGCGGTGCAGTTTCTCTTCGGTACCGGTCGCCTTCATGGTGGCGAGCAGCTTGGCGAAGCCCTCGGTATTGCGGCCCCACATCACCTGTTCGCGGCTGACCACCACGTCGGCCGGTTGCGCCTTCTTCCACGCGGCCATCACCGGCTCGAGGTTGTAGCAGTGGATGCAGCTATACGAGAAGAACTCGACCACGTTCACCTTGCCCGGCTGCGTCGGCTGCGGGTTAGTCAGCACGCGATAGTCCTTGCCTTCGACGACAGCTGCCTGCGCGAGCGAACCCAGCAACATCAGGCCAATGGCCAGCCATTTCTTCATTGTTCCATCCTCTTCAGTGGGAAAACGGTTCAGGGTTTGATCAGGTCGGACGGCACGCCGCCGGCCTTCAATTCGCTGCGCACGCGCTCGGCGTCCGTCTGGCGAGCGAACGGGCCGACCCGCACCCGGTGCATCAGGCCGTTCGCGGTCTCGACGGTCTGGATATTCGCCTCGACACCCATCAGCGCGAGCTTGGCCTTCAGGTTGTCGGCCTCCGCCTCGTTGGCGAAGGCGCCGGCCTGCAGGCTGAAGCCCTGCGCGCGCTTGGGCTGCCCCGCCTGCGCCGGGGTGTCAGGCGTCGCCGGCACCGCGTCGAGCTTGCCCGGCAGGATCTTGTAGAAGTCAAAGCGGTTGCCTTCGTCCGCGGCCGCGTCCGGCGCAGCCGCCGGCGCCTGGGCTGGCGGCGCGGCGTCGGGAGTGGGTGACACCGGTGCGCTCGGCACGGCGGGCGCCGGTGTCGCCGGTGCGACTTCCTGCAGGGTACCCGGCTCGAGCAGCGTCACGTCGGCGCCGGCCTCGCTCGCGCCTTGCTGGCGCGCCTCCTGCTTTTGCAGGTTGCTGAACGGGGTCGACGAACGGTTGAGGTACATGGTGGTGCCGACCACCGCGCCGACCCCGACGATCAAGCCGATCAGCAGGCCGGCCATCAGCCCGCCGCCCTTCTTGCCCCCCTGGGCACTACCCCGCCCCCCGCGGGGGCTTGCCTTGTAATCCCGGCTCATGCGTATTTGCTCTTCTATTTCCGGCCCTCAGGCCAATAAGCGGCGCATTTGCAGCGCCTGCATCAAAAATGTTTCGTCCAGTTCAGTGGCGCCGGCCAGATCCGCCAGCGTGCGCGCGACGCGCAGCACGCGGTGGTAGCCGCGCGCCGACAAGCCCAGCTTCTGCATCGCCTGCGCAAGCAGCGCGACACCGGCCGGCGCCAGCGCCGCGTGGCAAGCAAGCTGCGCCTCGTCGAGCCGCGCGTTGCTCACGCCCTGGCGCGCCAACTGTACGGCCAGCGCCGCGGCGACCCGCGAAGCGACTGCCGCGCTGCCCTCCGCCGGCGCCGCCGCGAGCGAGGCTGCGTCCAGCGCGCCCATCTCGACCACCAGGTCGACGCGGTCGAGCAGCGGGCCGGAGATTTTACCCCGATAGCGCGCGATTTGCTCGGGCGTACACCGGCAATCCCGCTCGGGGTGGCCGTAATAGCCACACGGGCAGGGGTTCATCGCGCCGATCAGCTGGAACGCGGCCGGGAAGCTCACCCGCCGCACGGCGCGCGCGATGGTGACCGAGCACGTCTCCAGCGGTTCGCGCAGCATCTCGAGCGCGCGCCGGTCGAACTCCGGCAACTCGTCGAGGAACAGCACGCCGTGGTGCGCGAGGCTGACTTCGCCCGGGAGCGGGTCGCTGCCGCCGCCGATCAGCGCGGCCGCCGACGCCGAGTGGTGCGGCGCCCGGAACGGCCGGCGCCGCCAGAATCGTGTATCGAACCCCGACAGCAGCGAGTGCACCGCGGCAACTTCCAGCGCCTCGTCCAGCCCGAGCGCGGGCAGGATGCCGGGCAGGCGCCGTGCGAGCATGCTCTTGCCGCAGCCCGGCGGCCCGCACAGCAACAGGTGGTGGCCGCCGGCCGCGGCGACTTCCAGCGCGAGCCGGGCGGCATGCTGGCCGCGCACGTCGGCAAGGTCCGGCAAGGCCTCGTTGGGTGCCGGCACGGCCGCGGGCGGTACGGGCAAAGGCTCGCCGCCGGCGAGCGCCTGGGCCAGTTCACCGAGCGACCCCGCGAGGCAGGTGTCCGCGCCGCCTGCCAGCGCGGCTTCGGCGGCGTTGGCCGCCGGCACCACCAGCACCCGGCCGCCCTTCGCCGCCGCCAGCGCCATCGGCAGCACGCCGCGCACGGCCCGCAGCTCGCCGGTCAGCCCCAGTTCGCCCGCGAACTCTCGCCCTTCCAGCACCTGCGGCGGCAGCTGGCCGGAGGCAACCAGCAGCGCCATCGCCAGCGGCAGGTCGAATGCACCGGACCCCTTGGGCAAGTCGGCCGGCGCAAGGTTCACCGTGATGCGCCGCGCGGGAAAAACAAAACCCGACACCAAAAGGGCCGAGCGCACGCGTTCGCGGCTCTCGCGCACCTCGGTGTCGGGCAGGCCGACCAGCGTGAACGCCGGCAGGCCGTTGGAGAGGTGGACTTCGACGTCGACCGCGACGGCGTCGACCCCGTTCAGGGCCCTACCGTGCGCGACCGCCAGCGTCATCGCTCAGGACAGGCCGAGGTTGGCCTGCTCCTCGGGCGAGCCCGGCGCCGGCGCACTGGCCGCCTCCAGCGCGGACAGCCGCGCTTCCAGACCCGCGAGCTGCTCGCGGGTGCGCGCGAGCACTTCCTGCTGCACGTCGAATTCCTCGCGGGTGACCAGATCCATCCTGGCGAAAGTCGCCGCCATCATCGCCTTGACGTTCTTCTCGATGTCCTTGGCCGGGCTGGCGGCGATGGTCTCGCTGATCTTCGCGCTGATCTCGTCAAACAGTTTCTGGCTCAGCATCGTTGGCTCCTAGGTATGTCATCAGATTGATGCGTGCAGTTTAGCAAAGGCGCGGGCGCTCTGGGCGGGCGCATCTACCGCCCGCACCACGCACCACACTGGTGCCCCGCCCTTCCCGCTGCCGGTGCATGCCGGATGGATTGCGGGTATGCCGCCCGCCAGACAAGGCTTCCGGCACTCTGGCACGCTTTGTGCATTTGTCCTGCCAAGCGCTAACGGCGCCCCAGCGGCCAGACCCAAACCACAGAGGACAGGAGCGAACCATGAAACTGATCACCGCCATCATCAAGCCGTTCAAGCTGGACGAAGTCCGCGAGGCGCTCTCCGCCATCGGCGTGCAGGGCATCACCGTCACCGAGGTCAAGGGTTTCGGCCGCCAGAAGGGCCACACCGAGCTGTACCGCGGCGCCGAATACGTCGTCGACTTCCTGCCCAAGGTCAAGCTGGAGATCGCGATCCAGGACGACATCCTCGAACAGGTGATCGAGGCGATCGAGAACACCGCGCGCACCGGCAAGATCGGCGACGGCAAGATTTTTGTCAGCGACCTGCTGCAGGTCGTGCGCATCCGCACCGGCGAGACCGGCACCGACGCGGTCTGATAGGCACAAGTGTTAAAGGGGAGAACCAACATGAAAAGAATCGCTAGTTGTGCCGCCCTCGCGGCGGCCGCCATGCCGGCCTTCGCCGGTGCCGCGCCCGAACTCGTCGAGGCGTCCAAGATCAGCGCCGGCGACACCGCGTGGATGATGACGTCGACCGCGCTGGTGCTGTTCATGACCATCCCGGGCCTTGCGCTCTTTTACGCCGGCATGGTGCGCAAGAAGAACGTGCTCTCGACGCTGATGCAGAGCTTCTCGATCACCGCGCTGATCACCGTGCTGTGGGTAGTGATCGGCTACAGCCTCGCCTTCATGCCGGGCAACAGCCTGATCGGCGGCTTCGACCGCGTGCTGCTGGACGGCCTCACCTTCCTCAAGGACGAGGGCAAGCTGACCGTCCACCCGCTGGCCGCGACCATTCCCGAGCCGGTATTCATGATGTTCCAGCTGACCTTCGCGATCATCACGCCGGCGCTGATCACCGGTGCGTTCGCCGAACGCATGAAGTTCTCTGCGATGCTGGTCTTCATGGCGCTGTGGTCGCTGGCGGTCTACGTGCCGGTCGCGCACTGGGTATGGGCGCCGGGCGGCTGGATGTTCGACCACGGCGTGCTCGACTTCGCCGGCGGCACCGTCGTCCACATCAACGCGGGCATCGCCGGCCTGGTGTGCTGCCTGGTACTGGGCAAGCGCGTCGGTTACGGCAAGGAGCCGATGGCGCCGCACAACCTGGTGCTGACGCTGGTTGGCGCCTCCATGCTGTGGGTGGGCTGGTTCGGCTTTAACGCCGGCTCCGCTGTCGCCGCCGACGGCCGCGCCGCCATGGCAATGATGACCACGCAGATCGCCACCGGCGTCGCCGCGCTGGCGTGGATGTTTGCCGAATGGGCGCTCAAGGGCAAACCGTCGGTACTGGGCATCGCCTCGGGCGCCGTCGCCGGCCTGGTCGCCATCACCCCGGCCGCAGGTTTTGTCGACGCCAAGGGCGCGATGGTCATCGGCGCAGTGTCCGGCCTGGTCTGCTACTGGGGCGCCACCGGCCTCAAGCACATGATGAAGTACGACGACTCGCTCGACGCGTTCGGCGTGCACGGCATCGGCGGCATCGTCGGCGCGCTGTTGACCGGCCCGCTGGCGGTCAAGGCAATCGGCGGCGTCGAAGGCGACTTGCTCACCCAGGCCATCGGCGCCGGCGTCACCATCGTGTACTGCGCGATCGTCACCTTCGTACTGCTGAAGATCATCGACCTGACCATGGGCCTGCGCGTCACCGAAGAAGAAGAGCGCGAGGGGCTGGACGTACGCCTGCACGGCGAACGGGTCGAATAAGGGCAAGCTGTGTTGTTGTGGTAAGGGACTTGGGGCGCCGCTAGGCGCCCCCTTTTTATGCCTGCCTTAGCCGGCCGCCGGGAACACCCGCCGGCGTACTTCGTCCGGCACCCGCTCGTAGTGGCTGAACGCGAGGCAGAAGTCGCACTCGCCGGCGAGCAGGCCGCGCAGCCGCGCCTCGAAGCCGTCCATCTCGGCCAGCGGCACCCACGCGCGCAGCTCGGTCACGCCGGGCGCAGGCGCCTCGCTGCCCTGCAAGCGGCCACGGCGCTGGGTCAGCTCGGCGGACACCGGGCCGAAGTCGGCATCCATCATCCGCACCGTTACCTCGCCGATCGGCTCGAGCAGCAGGGGCGCCGCCCCGCGCAGCGCGTCGGTCGTCGCGTGGCGCGCAGCGGTCACGAACGACACCTCGTTGGAGTCGACCGCGTGGTGCTTGCCGTCGAGCACGCACACCCGCACGTCCTCGACCGGGAAGCCGGCCAGCACGCCGTCGGCCAGGGCCTGGCGCACCCCCTTCTCGACCGCCGGCATGAAGGTGCCCGGGATGGTGCCGCCCTTGACCTGATCGACAAACTGGAAACCCTCGCCGCGCGCGAGCGGCTCGACCTTCAGCTCGACCTCGCCGAACTGGCCGGCGCCGCCGCTCTGCTTCTTGTGGCGGTAACGCGCCTGCGCGCTCGCGCTGACCGTCTCGCGGTAGGCGACCGTCGGCGGCGCTGTCTGGGGCTTGAGCCCCCAGCGCGCGGCCAGTTGCGACAGCAACAGCTTCAGGTGTGCCTCGCCCTGCGCACGCAACACCAGTTGTTTGCCTTGCGCATCGCGCTCGACGCGGATGCCCGCATCCTCCTCGCACAGCATGGCGAGCGCGTCGGCGAGCTTCTGCTCGTCGCCGAGCTTGGCCGCGGAAAGGGCGACACCTGCGACCGGTTGCGCAAAGGGCGGCGGCAGCAGATGGAAGCCATCCTCGTCGTGGCTGTCGTGCAGCACCGCGTCGCGCTGCAATTCGTCGACACGGGCCAGCGCCAGGATCTCGCCCGGCCCGCCGGCGGCCACCTCGACCTGCTGCTTGCCCTGCACCCTCAAGAGGTGGCTGACCCGCAGCGGCTTCTTCGCGTCACCAATAAAAAGCTGTGCGCCACTCTGGAGCGTGCCCTGATGGATGCGAAACAGCGCAAGCTTGCCGCGATACGGGTCGTTGTGCACCTGGAACACATGCGCGAGCACATGCGCAGCTGCGTCTGGCAGCACCTGAACCGGACGGGCATCTGCCCCCTCGCCGCGTGCGAAGGCCGGCGCCTTGCCTTCGCTGGGGTCGGGCGCGAGGCGGGCAAACACGTCGAGCAGCGCGTCGACGCCGGCACCGCTGCGCGCCGACACGAAGCACACCGGCACCAGATGCCCCGCGCGCAGCGCGGCCTCGAACGGCGTGTGCAGTTGCGCGGGCTCCAGCGTTTCGCCCTGCTCGAGATAGCGCGCCATCAGCGCTTCATCCAGCTCGACCACCTGGTCGACCAGCGCGTCGTGCGCGGCGCGTACCGAGGTGCCGGCGGTGGCCGCGTCGTAATCGGGCGAAAAATAGCAATCGGCGACGCCGTTGCCGTCGGCCGTCGGCAGGTTGAGCGGCAGGCAACCCGCGCCAAACGCGTCGCGCAGGCTTGTCAGCAAGGCCGCGTAGTCGACACCCGGGGCGTCGATCTTGTTGACGACGACCATCCTGCACGCACCCGCCGCACCGGCGAACAAGCGCCGCGCTTGCGCGTCGACGCCGCTAATCGCCGGAATGCACAGCACCGCAGTCTCGACCGCCTCGACCGCACACAGCGCACGGGCAGCGAGCGCCGGCAAGCCGGGGGTGTCGATCAGTTGCAGGCGGATGCCCTCGCGCTCGCACGCGGCGAGCGCCGGGAACACCGAGTGGCCGAGCGCATGCTCCTGCGGGTCGAAGTCGCTAACGGTGTCGCCGCGCTCGACGCTGCCGCGGCTGGGAATCGCGCCGGCGGCGAACAGCAGCGCCTCGGTAAGGGACGTCTTGCCGCTGCCGGCGGGGCCGACGAGGGCGAGGTTGCGCAAGGCATGGACGGATGGGCTGGGCATGGCTCTGCTCCCGAACTGGATGTCGAAGGCGGTCGCCGTAGCCACCTCGGCCGGCGGCCGATGACATCATTCTGGAATGAAAGCGCCCGCCAAGCCAATGCGCCAGATCAAAAAACATCCGCCCGGCTTCTTGCGAAGCCGGGCGGATGTCAGGTGCAGCCCTTTACTTGACGATGCGCAGCGACGGCGGCCCGGACGGGCGCGGCGGTGGCTCGTCGTCGGGCGCGCCCGCGTCGGCAGGCGACACCGGCGGCATCTCGTCCGGCGTTTCTTCGGCCTCGACCTCGAAGCCCATACCCTCGCCGCTTTCGCGCGCGAAGATCGACATCACGTTGCCGACCGGGATCCAGATCTCGCGGGCGACGCCGCCAAAGCGCGCCGAGAACGAGATCCAGTCGTTGTCGATCTTCAGCGCACGGCACGCGGACGGGCCAACGTTGAGCACGATCTCGTTGTTCTTCACGAATTCGAGCGGCACCTGGGTGCGTGCGTCGACCCACACCAGAAGGTGCGGCGTCTGGCCGTTGTCGCAGCACCACTCGTAGAGCGCGCGCAGCAGGTAGGGCTTGGTGCTGGTGCCCATTACTTGCGCATCGCCTTCTCGGACGGCGTCAGCGAGTCGATGAAGGACTGGCGCTGGAACAGGCGCTCGGCGTACTTGAGGATGGGTGCGGCGCTCTTGCCCAGGTCGATGCCGTAGTGCTCGAGACGCCACAACAGCGGGGCGATCGCCACGTCGATCATCGAGAACTCGTCACCGAGCACGAACTTCTGCTTGGCGAAGATCGGCGCGATGGTGGTCAGCCCGTCGCGGATCGCCTCGCGCGCCTTGGAGGCTTCCTTGCCGGTGGCGCCGCCTTCCAGCGTCTTCACGTGGCGGAACAGCTCGGTCTCGAAGCGGAACAGGAACAGGCGGGCACGCGCGCGCATCACCGGGTCGGCCGGCATCAGCTGCGGGTGCGGGAAGCGCTCGTCGATGTACTCGTTGATGATGTTCGATTCGTGCAGGATCAGATCGCGCTCGACCAGCACCGGCACCTCGTTGTACGGGTTCATCACCGCCAGGTCTTCCGGCTTGTTGTGCAGGTCCACGTCGATGATTTCGAAATCCATCCCCTTCTCGTGCAACACGATGCGGCAACGCTGGCTGAACGGGCAGGTGGTACCGGAATACAGAGTCATCATGGTTAACGTGTGTCCTTGTTGCGTCTATGCGAATCAGGCATTTTAACCGATGTCAAGCAGCATCGCCAGCCGGATGCGGCAAGCATCTGATCGCAAAAAGAAAAACGGGGGCTTGCGCCCCCGTTTTCACTGCCTGGTTTTGCCTCAGTGGACGTCGCGCCAGTATTCCTTCTTCAGCAGATACGCCAAGGGCAGCATCACCACGATCAGGAACAGCAGCACGATGTAGCCGAGCTGGTGGCGCTTGACCTGCGAAGGCTCGCCCATGAACACCATGAAGTTGGTCAGGTCGGCCATCCGCTTGTCGTACTCGGCGGTGTTGGCCTTGCCGTTTTCCAGCTTGGTCAGCGTGCCGGCCTTCACCAGTTCGAGCTTGGCGACCTCGTGGCCGTCTGCGCCCTTCTCGTGCTTGAGCACCTGCTCGCCCTGCCACTCGAAGAAGACGTGCGGCATCGCGGCCTTGTCGAACACCAGGTTGTTCCAGCCGGTCTCGCGGGTCGGGTCCTTGTAGAAGCTGCGCAGATAGCTGTAGATGTAATCCGCGCCACGTGCACGCGCCATCACCGACAGGTCGGGCGGCATCGCGCCAAACCACGCCTTGGCGTCCGCCGGCGTCATCGCGATCTTCATCGGGTCGCCGATCTTGGCGCCCGGTGGCAGGATGTTGTCCTTGATCTGCTGCTCGGACAAGCCGATATCCTGCAGGCGGTTCCAGCGCATCGCGTTGGCCGAGTGGCACGACAGGCAGTAGTTGGTGAACATCTGCGCGCCGCGCTGCAGGCTCTCGGTGTCCTTGATGTCGATCGGAGCCTTGTCGTAGTTGCCGCCGCCGGCGGCCAAGGCACCTGCCATCGGCAGGGCAAGGACGGCGGCCGCGATCAGTTGTCGAATCGTCTTGGTCATTTGAAGCGTCCCCCGTTTACACGTACATCGCGAACAGCGCCGCGCCGATGATGGTCACCGCCCACAGGATCGCGAAACGGATCTGGCGAGCCGGCGTCGACATCGTCACCCGGGTCGGAACCGGCGTACTGCCGACGTCGTTCTTGGTGTAGAACGGCATCGCGAGGAAGAACGCGAAGTAGACGAAGCTCATCACCTGCGCAATCACGGTACGCACGTCGGTCGACGGGATCGCGCCCAGGATACCCAGGCCGATGAAGGAGATGATGAACAGGGTCAGCATCACCTTGAACTTCGGGCCGCGGTAGCGGATCGACTTGACCGGGCTCTTGTCCAGCCACGGCAACAGGCCGATCAGCACGACGGCTGCGCCCATCGCCAGCACGCCCCACACCTGGGTGCCGAAGAACGACGGCACCGCGCGCAGGATCGCGTAGAACGGGGTGAAGTACCACACCGGCGCGATATGCAGCGGAGTCTTCAGCGGATCCGCCGGGTCGAAGTTCGGCTTCTCGAGGAAGTAGCCGCCGCCTTCCGGCGCGAAGAACAGGATCGCGGAGAACACGATCAGGAACACCACCACGCCCAGCACGTCCTTCACCGTGTAGTACGGGTGGAACGGGATACCGTCCAGCGGGATGCCGTTTTCGTCCTTCAGCTTCTTGATCTCGACGCCGTCCGGGTTGTTGGAGCCGACTTCGTGCAGCGCAACCAGGTGGGCCACCACCAGCGCGAGCAGCACCAGCGGCACCGCGATCACGTGCAGCGCGAAGAAGCGGTTCAGCGTCGCGTCGGACACCACGAAGTCGCCGCGGATCCACACAGACAGGTCAGGGCCGATCACCGGCAGCGAGCCGAACAGGTTGACGATCACCTGAGCGCCCCAGAACGACATCTGGCCCCACGGCAAGAGGTAGCCCATGAACGCCTCGGCCATCAGCGCGAGGAAGATCAGCGTGCCGAACACCCACACCAGCTCGCGCGGCTGCTTGTACGAGCCGTAGATCAGGCCGCGGAACATGTGCAGGTAGACGACGACGAAGAACATCGAAGCGCCGGTCGAGTGCATGTAGCGAATGATCCAGCCGCCCGACACGTCGCGCATGATGTACTCGACGGACATGAACGCCAGCGCCGCATCCGGCTTGTAGTTCATGGTCAGGAAGATACCGGTGACGATCTGGATCACCAGCACCAGCATCGCCAGCGAACCGAAGAAGTACCAGAAGTTGAAGTTCTTCGGTGCGTAATACTCGGTGACGTGCGCCTTCAGCGACGACGACAGCGGAAAGCGCGCGTCGATCCACTCGAGCACCTTGCCGCCAGCCCCCGGGCGAGCCGCGTCGGCCGCGCGCTCGCTCGCGTTTTCCACAATGGTTTGTCCTTTGCTCATATCAGGCCTTCCCTTGCTTATTTGTCGTCACCGACCAGCAACCTGGTCTCGGTGAGGTATTTGTGCGGAGGAATCTCGAGGTTGGACGGCGCCGGTACACCCTTGTAGACGCGGGCGGCCAGGTCGAACTTGGAGCCATGGCACGGACAGTAGAAGCCGCCCTTCCAGTTCGGGCCGAGGTCGGCCGGCGCGAGGTCCGGACGGTAGGTTGGCGAGCAACCGAGGTGGGTACAGATGCCGACGGCAACCAGGATTTCCGGCTTGATCGAACGGAACTCGTTCTGGCAGTACGCCGGCTGCTGCGGCATTTCGGAGTTGGGGTCCAGCACGTCGCCGTTGACCCCCGGTAGCGCCTTGAGCTGCTCGGGCGTGCGCGAGAGCACCCACACCGGCTTGCCGCGCCATTCGACGTTGATCTTCTGGCCGGGCTCGAGCTTGCTGATATCCACCTCGACCGGGGCACCGGCGGCCTTGGCCCGCTCCGACGGAAAGAAACTCATCAGGAACGGCGTGGCGACCCCAGCCGCGGCCACCCCGCCTGCGGCGGTGGTGGCGACGGTCAGGAAACGGCGACGCCCCGCATCGACTTTCTGCTCACTCATTTTAAAGTCATCCTCAAACATGGAATCGAGCTTGTATACCGCGCAAGTTTACCCGATTACGCCTAGGGACTTGAAGTGAATATGCAAATAAATTGTGCGGTGCTTCCCTAACTTTCATTCAAATCGGGTTGCCGACTTCGACGTAGTCGACGGAAAGACCGGTCTCTCCTGCAAGCCGCGCACCCAGTGCCTGGATGCCGTAGCGCTCGGTCGCGTGGTGTCCGGCGGCGATGAACGCCACCCCGCTCTCCCTTGCCTCGTGCGCATTGCGCTCGGACGCTTCGCCCGTTACGAAGGCGTCCACCCCCAGTGCGATCGCGTCGGCGAACATGCCCTGCGCACCGCCGGTGCACCACGCGATACGGTTGAGCAGCCGCCCCTCGTCGCCGACCAGCAGCGCGTCCCGCCCGAGCGTCATCGACAGCCTTTTGGCAAAATCAGCCGCGCGCTCAGGCTCGGCCAGCGTGCCGTGCCACAGAAGGCCCTGCTCGCCCGCCTGCCCCGCCACCTCGGCGCCGAGCAGCGCGCCCAGGCGCGCGTTGTTGCCCAACTCCGGGTGCGCGTCCAGCGGCAGGTGGTAGGCGATGAGGTTGATGTCGTGCGCAAGCAGCTTGGCCAAGCGCGCGCGCTTCATGCCGACCACCCGTGCGTCCTCTCCCTTCCAGAAGTAGCCGTGGTGGACCAGCACGGTGTCGGCGCCGCGCTCGATGGCGGCGTCGATCAGCGCCTGCGACGCGGTCACCCCGCACACCACGCGGCTCACCTCGGCCCGCCCCTCGACCTGCAGCCCGTTCGGGCTGTAGTCGCGGTAGCGCCACGGCTCGAGCCAGCTGTCGATCAGCGCGATGAGATCGTCCCTTTGCATTGTCCTGTCCTTTGCGTGCGATGAATGAGCGCATTGTAAAACGCGCGGGCATAAAAAAACCCCGCGAGTAGCTCGCGGGGTTTTCGTGTCGGACGGTGTCCGGCAGCTTACATCATGCCGCCCATGCCGCCCATGCCACCCATGGCGCTCATGTCCGGGGCAGCCGGCTTGTCTTCCGGCAGCTCAGCGACCATGCAGTCGGTGGTCAGCATCAGGCCGGCGACCGAAGCAGCGTGTTGCAGCGCGGTGCGGGTCACCTTGGCCGGATCCAGCACGCCCATCTCGATCATGTCGCCGTACTCGCTGGAGCCAGCGTTGTAACCAAAGTTGCCCTTGCCTTCCAGCACCTTGGCAACCACCACGGACGGCTCGTCACCGGCGTTCTGCACGATCTGGCGCAGCGGCGCTTCGATGGCGCGCAGCACGATCTTCACACCGGCTTCCTGGTCGGTGTTGCTGGTGGCAACGCTGGCCAGGGTTGCGCGGGCACGCAGCAGCGCAACGCCACCACCCGGCACCACGCCTTCTTCGACGGCGGCGCGGGTCGCGTGCAGCGCGTCTTCGACACGGGCCTTCTTCTCTTTCATTTCGACTTCGGTGGCTGCGCCAACCTTGATCACGGCCACGCCACCGGCCAGCTTGGCCAGGCGTTCCTGCAGCTTCTCGCGGTCGTAGTCGGAGGTTGCTTCTTCCACCTGCTTGCGGATCTCGCCGACTCGCGCCTGGATCGCAGCCACTTCACCGATACCGTCGATGATGGTGGTGTTTTCCTTGGCCACTTCGATACGCTTGGCCTGGCCCAGCATGTCGATGGTCGCCTTTTCCAGCGTCAGGCCGACTTCTTCGGCGATCACGGTGCCGCCGGTCAGGATCGCGATGTCCTGCAGCATGGCCTTGCGGCGGTCGCCGAAGCCCGGTGCCTTCACGGCCACGACCTTCAGGATGCCGCGGATGGTGTTGACCACCAGCGTCGCCAGCGCTTCGCCTTCGACGTCTTCGGCGATGATCAAGAGCGGACGGCCGCTCTTCGCCACTTGCTCCAACACCGGCAGCAGGTCGCGGATGTTGCTGATCTTCTTGTCGAACAGCAGCACGAACGGATTCTCGAGGATCGCGGCCTGCTTGTCCGGGTTGTTGATGAAGTACGGCGACAGGTAGCCGCGGTCGAACTGCATGCCCTCGACCACGTCCAGCTCGTTGTTCAGGCTCTTGCCGTCTTCGACGGTGATCACGCCTTCCTTGCCGACCTTCTCCATCGCGGTGGCGATGATTTCACCGATGTCGGTGTCGGAGTTGGCGGAGATGGAACCGACCTGCGCGATTTCCTTGGTGGTCGCGCACGGCTTGGCGATCTTGGCGATCTCGTCGACCAGGGCGATCACGGCCTTGTCGATGCCGCGCTTCAGGTCCATCGGGTTCATGCCGGCGGTCACGTACTTCATGCCTTCCTGCACGATCGCCTGTGCCAGCACGGTGGCGGTGGTGGTGCCGTCACCGGCCACGTCGGAAGTCTTGGAGGCAACTTCCTTCACCATCTGCGCGCCCATGTTCTCGAACTTGTCCTTCAGTTCGATTTCCTTGGCGACCGACACGCCGTCCTTGGTGATGGTCGGCGCGCCGAACGAGCGGTCCAGCACCACGTTGCGGCCCTTCGGGCCCAGGGTCACCTTGACGGCGTCAGCCAGGATGTTGACACCGACAACCATTTTCGCGCGAGCGGAATCGCCGAAGCGTACGTCTTTAGCAGCCATTGCTGATCTCCAGAATTCTGTAAGTTTAAGTTGCGTGCGGGTCGGATTACTCGACGATGCCCATCACGTCTTCTTCACGCATCACCAGTACTTCTTCGCCGTCGATCTTGACGGACTGGCCGGCGTACTTGCCGAACAGCACCTTGTCGCCGACCTTCAGCTCCAGCGCACGGCGCTCGCCGTTCTCGAGGATCTTGCCGTTGCCGACGGCGATAACCTCGCCCATGTCCGGCTTCTCGGCGGCAGCACCCGGCAGAACGATGCCGGAAGCGGTTTTTTCTTCAGCCTCAAGACGCTTGATGACGACGCGGTCGTGCAGGGGACGGATTGCCATTGTTCACTCCTGATAGCAGTGGCGTTGAAAAGGGATGTTTCAAGCAACAAACGGGTGGCAGTTAGCACTCACCACCAACGAGTGCTAATGGTAGGGACGGGGCAAGCTGTTTTCAAGGGGGAAGTGGCAAACTTTTGACCGTGGCCAAGGCCACGCATCACACTCGACCTTGGTACAATCAGAAAATTCGACATACAACTTGAATATCGGATTGCATCAATCAACCATGACTCAGCAAGTTATTGAATCTACTACCGACGACGAAATCGATCTAACCGAACTGCTTGCCAAGCTGTGGCACGGGCGCTGGCTGGTCGCCGGCGTGACGACCGCCGGCATCGGGCTTGCCGCAGCTTACGCCTTCACGGCCAAGGAAGAATGGACGTCGCGCGCGACCATCGTCCAGCCCCAGGCAGAGGAACTCGGGGATTACTACCAGGCCCAGCAGCAACTGTGGCGCATCCAGAACGACGGCAGCGAACAACTGCTGGACGAGAAGGGCAACCCGATCCAGCAGAAGCCGCGCCTAACGCTCGATGAAGTTAGTAAAAAAGTCTTCGATACGACGCAAACCCAACTGGCTTCAGCCGACGCCCGCCGGCACTTCTGGCAGGGAACAGCCTACTATCGCCAGCAGGCGGCCGAACTGTCTCCGCAAGCACAGGCTAGGCTACTGGAGCGACTTAGCCAGGACGACATCACCGTCAGCGCGCCGGACGGCAAGAAGCAGCTCTACCATCAGGTCCAACTGACGGCAGACTCTCCCGACGCGGCACGCAAGCTCCTGCAGGACTATCTAGGCAGCGTGAACGCCGGGGTATGGAAAGACAAAGCCCGCGAATATCAGGTCGCCAGCAACACGCTCAAGCTTGACTTGCAGGACGAGAAACAGAACCTCGCCCTGCAGCAGCAGGCACGCAACCGCAGCCTGCTAGATGCCACTCAACGGGCACGCGACACGGCCGCCAGAGGCGGTATCGATACATTCAAGGGCAGCAGTTACCAGACGGTGGAAAAGCCCGAAATGCTGTTTTTGCTTGGTACCCGCTCGCTACAAGCTAGAATAGACACCCTCAAACAAGGGCAGCCCGTCTACCCCGCACGCTACTACCAACTGGAAAACCGCCTGCAGCAGATCAACCTGTTGCCCGCACTGAAGGGCAGCAAGCAGAGCTTCCACTATCTGGAAGCACCGACACTGCCGGTGCAGCGCGACAAACCAAAACGCGCGCTGATCCTTGCGCTCGGCGCGATCGGCGGCCTGCTGCTGGGCAGCCTCTGGGTACTTGGACGCGATGCGCTCGCCGGGCTGCGCGACAAACTGAAAGCTTGAGGATATCGACATGATCCTGATCACCGGCGGCGCCGGCTATATCGGCAGCCATACCTGCGTGCAACTGCTGGAAGCCGGCCACGATGTGGTGGTGCTCGACAATTTCAGCAACAGCAAGCCCGAGGCGCTGCGCCGCATCGAGAAGATCACCGGCCGCGCGCCGCTCTTGGTCGAGGGCGACATCCTCGACCGCGAGAAGCTCGACCTGGTGCTGCGCTACCCGATCAAGGCGGTAATTCACTTCGCCGGCCTGAAGGCGGTCGGCGAATCGGTCGAGCAACCGCTTGCCTATTACAACAACAACGTCGCCGGCACCCTGAAGCTCTTGCAGGCGATGCAGCGCCACGGCGTGAAGAACCTGGTGTTCTCGTCGAGCGCCACCGTGTACGGCGACCCAGCCAGCGTGCCGATCCGCGAGGACTTCCCGCTGTCGGCAACCAACCCGTACGGGCGCAGCAAGCTGATGGTTGAGGACATGCTGCGCGACCTTGCCCGCGCCGAACCGGGCTGGAACATCGCCATCCTGCGCTACTTCAACCCGGTCGGCGCGCACCCGTCCGGCCTGATCGGCGAAGACCCGAACGGCATCCCGAACAACCTGATGCCCTTCATCTGCCAGGTCGCCGTCGGCAAGCGCGAAGCGTTGAGCGTTTTCGGCGACGACTACCCGACCGTCGACGGCACCGGCGTACGCGACTACATCCACGTGGTGGACCTGGCGCGCGGGCACCTGGCGGCACTCGACGCGCTCAGGCACACCGGCGGGCTGATCACCACCAACCTCGGCACCGGCCGCGGCTACTCGGTGCTCGAAGTGCTACACGCCTTCGAGGCCGCCTGCGGCAAGACGCTGCCCTACCGCATCGCGCCGCGCCGCTCCGGCGACGTCGCCGCCTGCTGGGCCGATCCGGCCGCCGCGCGCGAACTCTTGGGTTGGCAGGCGGAGAAAGATATAGAAGAAATGAGCGCGGACAGCTGGCGTTGGCAGCGCACCAACCCGGACGGTTACGCCTGAGCTTAAAATCTGGCGCCAGTACGTAGTTCTACGGATACCGCCCGCGCGTGCCCGCCCGTAAAATGGCTGCAAATTCTTGGAGAGGCAGCACCGGGTCGGCGACGGCCCAACATTTCGGGCGGTACCGCGGGCAGGGTGTTCTGGCGACAGGGTGCCTTGCCCGCTTCACTTTGTGCGCAGACCTCAAGCGACCATAGCAACAACCCGACTTCAGGAAATAACAGATGATTCTCGTCACCGGCGGCGCCGGCTTTATCGGCGCCAACTTCGTGCTCGACTGGCTGGCTCAATGCGACGAGCCCGTCGTCAACCTCGACAAGCTCACCTACGCCGGCAACCTGCAGACGCTCGCATCGCTCGAAGGCGACACGCGCCACATCTTTGTGCGCGGCGACATCGGCGACCGCGAACTGGTGTCGCGCCTGCTCGCCGAGCACCGTCCGCGCGCGGTCATCAACTTTGCCGCCGAGAGCCACGTCGACCGCAGCATCCACGGCCCGGGCGACTTCATCCACACCAACGTGGTCGGCACCTTCAACCTTCTGGAGAGCGTGCGCGGCTACTGGAGCGGCCTGCCAGCGGAAGAAAAAGCCGCTTTCCGCTTCCTGCACGTGTCGACCGACGAGGTGTACGGCTCTCTCGCACCGGATGATGCGCCATTCAGCGAGACCCACCGTTACGAGCCGAACAGCCCGTACTCGGCGTCCAAGGCCGCATCCGACCACCTGGTGCGCGCGTGGCACCACACCTACGGCCTGCCGGTGCTGACCACCAACTGCAGCAACAACTACGGGCCTTACCACTTCCCGGAAAAGCTGATCCCGCTGGTAATCCTCAACGCACTCGCCGGCAAGGAACTCCCCATCTACGGCGACGGCATGCAGGTGCGTGACTGGCTGTACGTGAAGGACCACTGCAGCGCGATCCGCCGCGTGCTGGCCGCCGGCCGCCTGGGCGAGACCTACAACGTCGGCGGCTGGAACGAGAAGCCGAATATCGAAGTGGTGCGCCCCCTGTGCTCTATCCTCGACGAGCTTGCCCCGCGTGCGGACGGCGCCTCGTACGCCACGCAGATCCGCTTCGTCACCGACCGCCCCGGCCACGACCGCCGCTACGCGATCGACGCACGCAAGCTGGAGCAGGAACTGGGCTGGAAACCGGCCGAAACCTTCGAGACCGGCATCCGCAAAACGGTTAAGTGGTATCTCGCCAACCAAGAGTGGGTCGCGAATGTCAGCAGCGGCGCGTACCGCGACTGGGTGGAGAAGCAGTACGGCTGAGCCCGCCTGCGAGCGACCGGGCACCCGCCTCTGCCGGAGGGTGCCTGCCCGGCACTAAACCGCACCTGAAGCAACACCATGCCGCAAACCCCAGCACCGCAACTCGCCTGGTATCTGGTCCACACCAAGCCCCGCCAGGAAACCAAGGCACTCCTGAACCTCGAGCAGCAGGGCTACACCTGCTACCTGCCGCTGACCAGCGTGGAGAAGCTGCGCCGCGGCAAGGCGCAACAGGTGAGCGAAGCGCTGTTCCCGCGCTACCTGTTCATCCACCTGGACAGCAGCGAGGGCGGTCGCAGTTGGGCGCCGATCCGCTCCACCCTCGGCGTCAGTACCCTGGTGCAGTTCGGCAGGCTACCGGCCAGGGTCGACGATGCGCTGATCGCACAGCTGCGCGCGCACGAAGCGGCACTGCCGGCCGGCAGCCTGTTTGCGCCCGGCGAAACCGTGCGCATCACCGAGGGCCCGTTCGCCGGACTGGAGGCCATCTACCAGTGCAGCGACGCCGAACAACGCTCGCTGGTGCTGCTGGAACTCCTGCACAAGCAGGTACGCATGCGGATCGACACCGCCCATCTGGGCAAGCCGGTTTAGGACGCCACCACTGAGGGTAAATCGCGACACAGGCAATCCATCACTGATGGCCTACCCTATTGGTTTGCTTGGACGTAGCGCCCTGAAGGGATAGAATCGTTCAATCTTGAACAGTAGCCAGCAACGGCCACTGCCCGTTTATAGCAATCCGCGCTTGCCGAACGTGACACGGCAAGGCGGTAGCGTGCCCGAAACCGCCCTTCCCGACCCGCCACCGCATGAGCAGCCGCCAAAGCCGACTGCAGGAAGACACCTACTACCGGGTGCTGCGCCTGCTGCAGGACAACCCCGACCTTACCCAGCGCGAACTGGCCAGCCAGTTGGGCATCAGCGTCGGCGGGCTCAACTACTGCCTGAAGGCGTTGATGGAAAAGGGCTGGGTCAAGATGCAGAACTTCGCGCGCGCCAAGAACAAGTTCGGCTACGTCTACGTGCTCACGCCCAGCGGGGTCGCAGAGAAAGCGCTGCTTACCAAGAGCTTCCTGCAGCGCAAGCTGGAAGAATACGAAGCGCTCAGCCACGAGATCGAAGTGCTGCGCGCGGAAGTGAAGGCGCAGCACGGCACCCCGCCGGATCCGGGCAGCCAAACGTAGGGTGGGATAGCCACCGTAGGGTGGGTTAGCCTCTGACAGCGGCGTAACCCACCAGAGCAGCAATCCTTCTCCTCTGGGAGAGGCTGGCGCGCAGCGCCAGATGAGGGCGGCCCACATAAACACGCAAGCAACACCCAAATCTTGGAATGCAAAACATGACACAAGCCCGCAAAGGCATCATCCTCGCCGGCGGCTCCGGCACCCGTCTCTACCCGGCCACCCTCGCCGTCAGCAAGCAACTGCTGCCGATCTACGACAAGCCGATGATCTACTACCCGCTGAGCACGCTGCTGCTCGCCGGCATCCGCGACATCCTGATCATTTCCACCCCGCAGGACACCCCGCGCTTCGAACAACTGCTGGGCGACGGCAACCAGTGGGGCTTGCTGTTGAGCTACGCCGTACAGCCCAGCCCGGATGGCCTCGCCCAGGCCTTCCTGATCGGCGAAGCCTTCCTTAACGGCGCGCCCTCCGCGCTGGTGCTCGGCGACAACATCTACTACGGCCACGACTTCAGCAAACTACTGCAAGACGCCAACAGTAAAACCAGCGGCGCCAGCGTGTTTGCCTACCACGTGAACGACCCGGAGCGTTACGGCGTGGTCGAGTTCGACGCCAGCGGCAAGGCGCTGTCGATCGAAGAAAAGCCCAAGCAACCGAAAAGCAATTACGCCGTCACCGGCCTGTATTTCTACGACGAGCAGGTGGTCGACATCGCCAAGACCATCCGGCCCTCGCACCGCGGCGAACTGGAAATCACCGACGTCAACAACGTCTACCTGCAGCAAGGCCAGCTCGACGTGCAGACCATGGGCCGCGGCTACGCGTGGCTGGATACCGGCACCCACGAATCGATGCTGGAAGCCAGCCAGTTCATCGCCACCATTGAAAGCCGGCAGGGGCTGAAGGTGGCGTGTCCGGAAGAAATTGCTTTTCTTAGCGGCTGGATCGACGCGGCGCAGGTGGAAAAACTGGCCACCCCGCTCAAGAAAAACGCCTACGGCCAATACCTACTGCAGCTGATTGCGCAGCACTAAGCCCACCAGACGGAAAGCACGAATGAGCCGCATCCTGATTACCGGTGCCAACGGCCAGCTCGGCTTCGAACTGCGCCGCGCACTGGCACCGCTGGGCGAAGTCTTCGCCTTGAACCGCGAACAGTTTGATCTGGCCGACGAGGCCGCCATGTTGGCCACTCTGGACGAGCTGAGCCCGCAGATCGTCGTCAACCCAGCTGCCTATACCGCCGTCGACCGCGCAGAAAGCGAATGCGCGCAGGCCCACGCCATCAACGCGCACGCGCCCGGCGTGCTGGCACGCTGGTGCGCCGCCAACGACGCCCTGCTGATCCACTACAGCACCGACTACATCTTTGGCGGTGCGGGCGATCGCGCATGGACCGAAGACGACACCCCGTATCCGCAGTCGGTTTACGCCCACAGCAAATGGCTGGGCGAACAGGCGGTGCGCGCGCGCACCGGCCACCACCTGATCCTGCGCACCAGCTGGGTCTACGCAGCCCACGGCAACAACTTCCTCAAGACCATGCTGCGCCTCGCCAGCGAACGCGACAGCCTGAGCGTGGTGGCCGACCAGATTGGCGCGCCCACCAGCGCCGCGCTGATCGCCGACGTGACCGCCCAGCTGATCACCCACTACCGCCGCCCCACCCACCGTTTCGACTACGGCACCTACCATCTGGCTGCGCAAGGCGAAACCAGCTGGCACGGCTACGCCTGCCACACCATCGCCCATGCCCGCAGCCTGGGCTATCCGCTGCAACTGGGCCCGGCCGCCATCCGCGCCATCGGGACCGCAGACTACCCGCTGCCCGCCCGACGTCCGGCCAACTCGCGGCTGGACTGCAGCAAACTGCAACGCGCCTTCGGCCTCACCCTGCCACCGTGGCAAGCCGGCGTAGAGCATGTAGTCGAACGGCTGTTTCATAGCCAGCAAAGTGCCCGCGCCAGCAACACCCAGCACTGCCCGCTGTAAAACCAGCATCGTGGGATAGCTGCTGCCAAGCGGCGTGTTCCACCACCGAGAAAAAAACTGGCGGAAAGCGCCGAATAATGAACCGGCCCAAATCCTTCTCCCTCAGGGAGACGCTCCGCAGAGCCTTTCTCCACATTCCTTCTCCCTCTGGGAGAAGGTGGCGCGCAGCGCCGGATGAGGGAGCCGCCAGATGAAAGATTCGCCAACTGACGGCGACAATCAAACAAGCAAAGACAAGCCACCATGAACGTCATCGACACCGCCATCCCCGACGTCAAGATCATCGAACCCCGCGTCTTCGAAGACGAACGCGGCTTCTTCTTCGAAAGCTTCAACCAGCAACGCTTCAACCAGGCCATCGGCCGTGAAGTTACTTTCGTTCAAGACAACCACAGCAAATCCAGCAAAGGCGTCCTGCGCGGCCTGCACTACCAGCGCCCGCCGCACGCGCAAGGCAAGCTAGTGCGCTGCGCGGCAGGCGAAGTGTTCGACGTCGCCGTCGATATCCGCGCAGGCTCGCCGACTTTTTGTCACTGGGTTGGCGTGAATCTGTCAGCCGACAACAAGCGGCAGCTGTGGATCCCGGAAGGTTTCGCCCACGGCTTTGTGACGCTCAGCGAAACGGCAGAGTTGCTGTACAAGGCAAGCGATTACTACGCGCCGCAGGGGGAGGCATGTATCCGTTGGGACGACCCGGCCATCGCCATCCGCTGGCCGCTTAGCCAGCCGCCGATCGTATCTGCCAAGGACGAACAAGGCGTTTCGTTCACACAGGCCGAAAAGTTCAACTAGCAAAGGTTCTACATGGAAATCAAGCTGATCCAGCTACAAAAACACGGTGACGAACGCGGCTCGCTGGTCGCGCTGGAAGACCAGAAGAACGTTCCCTTCACCATCCGCCGCGTCTACTACCTGTTCGGCACCAAGGAAGGTGTACGGCGCGGTTTTCACGCCCACAAGAACCTGACCCAACTTGTCATTGCCGTACGCGGTTCGTGCCGTTTTCATCTGGATAACGGCCAAGAGCAAATCGAACTACTGCTGGACAACCCGGCACAGGGCCTGCTGATCGAGTCAATGATGTGGCGGGAAATGTACGATTTCTCAGAAGACTGCGTGCTGATGGTGTTGGCGGATTCGCATTACGATGAGTCTGATTACATCCGAAGTCATGAAGAATTTATCGGGCGATCAAAAAATGATTCATCCACTCAGTGATGTCCAGTCTAGCCAAATAGGCACAAACACCAATGTTTGGCAGTTTGTAGTCATTTTGCCCAAAGCAAGGATTGGAGATGACTGCAACATCTGTTCCCACTGTTTTTTTGAGAACGACGTAGATATCGGCCATCGAGTAACCGTCAAATGTGGCGTTCAGCTATGGGATGGAACCACCGTTGAAGACGATGTCTTCATTGGTCCGAATGTTACCTTCTCAAACGACAAGTACCCGCGATCCAAGAATTATCCTGACGAATTTTCAAGAACACTGATCAAGCAGTCGGCTTCGATTGGTGCGAACGCAACTATTCTTCCAGGCATCACCATCGGAACAGGCGCAATGGTAGGTGCTGGTAGTGTCGTTACCAAAGATGTACCCGACTATGCACTCGTAATCGGCAATCCTGCAAAAATTATCCGCTACTTAAAATGAACATTACCTTTCTCGACCTCAAGGCCATAAACCTCGCCCACCGTGACGAATTGAAAGCAGCCTTTGAACGCGTGCTGGATTCCGGCTGGTATATCCTCGGCCAAGAGGTCAAGGCCTTCGAACAGGAATTTGCCGACTATTGCGGCACGCCGCACGCCGTGGGTGTCAGCAACGGCCTGGACGCGCTGCACCTGATCCTGCGTGCGTGGGGGATCGGTGAGGGGGACGAGGTGATCGTCCCGTCCAACACCTATATTGCCACCTGGCTGGCCGCCACCTACGCCGGCGCGACGCCGGTGCCGGTCGAGCCGGACGAAGCCACATGCAATATCGACCCTGCCCGCATCGAGGCGGCGATCACCCCGCGCACCCGCGCCATCATCGCCGTCCACCTGTACGGCCAACCGGCGGATATGGACGCGATCATGGCCATCGCCGACAGGCACGGCCTGAAAGTGATCGAAGATGCGGCGCAGGCACATGGTGCGCTGTACAAGGGGCGCAAGGTTGGCAGCCTCGGCCACGCCGCCGGCTTCAGTTTCTACCCTGGCAAGAATCTTGGGGCCTTGGGCGACGCCGGCGCGGTCACCACCCACGATGCAGCACTCGCCGACAAGGTACGCGTCCTCGCCAACTACGGCTCCCAGCAGAAGTACCACAACGAACTACAGGGCTTCAATTGCCGGCTGGACGAATTGCAGGCGGCGCTGTTGCGCGTCAAGTTGCCGCATCTCGATGCCGAAACCCGCCGTCGCCAGGAGATCGCCGCACAGTACCAGCAAGGCCTGCAGGATTGCAGCCTGACCCTGCCCACGGTATTGGCGGACACCACCCCTGTGTGGCACTTGTACGTTGTGCGCAGCGCCAAGCGGGACGAGTTGCAGCAGCAATTGGCCGCGCATGGCATCGGCACCATGATCCACTACCCGATCCCGCCGCACCTGCAGCCGGCCTACGCCGGGCTCGCTTACCGGCAAGGTGACTTCCCGATCGCCGAACGCATCCATCAGCAGGTGCTCAGCCTGCCAATGGGACCAACCATGAATGACGAACAAGTTTCCATAGCGATTGCCGCGGCACGGGCTTGCTCGGTGTAATCTTGCGCAGAACAGCTCAATGTCGCGAAATTAAGCCATGATTTGCCTGTTTCACGGCAAAACATCATCATTGACTCAATAGCTAAGGACATGCTGATTTAATCCGGACAGAGATGTGTCGGACGCATGATGCAATGCGAAAATCTGTGCAGTGAGAACGAATGTGGATGGGTCGGACCGATGCAGAAGAGTTTTGCTGATCTGGAGTATGCCGCGAAGCGCAAGACAACGCGGCGTGAGCGTTTCCTGGCAGAGCTGGAACGAATCACCCCGTGGTCCGAGCTGCTTGCGGCGCTGACGCCGTTCTACCCGAAAGGTGGCGGGCGCCGCCGATCCGTCTGAAAAAGATGCTGCGCATGTACATCGTGCAGCAGAGCCCGGGGCTGTCCGACGAGGGTATAGAAGATGCGCTCTACGACAGTAAGGGCCATCCGTCAGTTTGTCGGTCTCGACCTAGGGCGTGAGTCGGCGCCCGATGCGACCACCCTGCTCAAGTTCCGCCGCCTGCTCGAAACGCATCAGTTGACCGAAACCATCTTCGCCACGATCAAAGCACATCTGGCCAGCCAAGGCCTGATGTTGCGCGAAGGCACCATAGTTGACGCCACGATCATCGCGGCACCGTCCTCAACCAAGAACGCGAAGGGCGAGCGCGACCCCAAGATGCATCAGACCAAGAAGGGCAACAGTGGCACTTCGGCATGAAGGCACACATCGGGGTGGATGCCGCCTCTGGCTTGGTGCACACGGTCATCGGCACGACGGCGAACGTGAATGACGTCACCCAGGCACAAGCACTGCTACATGGCGACGAGCAGGAGGGCTACGGGGATGCCGGCTATCAAGGTGCTGGCAAACGGCCGGAAGCCCAGGGCAAGGTACGCTGGAATATCGCGATGCGGCCCGGCAAGCGGCGCGCACTGGACATGGGCAAGGAAATCGACCGGTTGCGTGATCAGCTTGAAATCATCAAGGTCCGCATCCGTGCCAAGGTTGAGCATCCCTTCCATATCATCAAGAACCGGTTTGGCTTGAAGAAAGTCCGTTACCGGGGGCTGGCCAAGAAAGCCGCGCAGTTGATGACGCTGTGCCGCGCTGGAGCGTATTTTTTCAGCGCGTCCCCATGATAAAAAATATCGCAAATGAATAAAATTATAACGCACCCATTTATTATATTTTTCATTGTTTGGTCTACCGTAATAGCCCTCTACTCCGGAAAATGGTCAAACATTTTAATATTTAACCCAGAAGAATATATAAGCTTTTATATAATATATCTTATAACACCATTTCTTTTCGGCTCCATTGTTGGAACTCAAGCAGGACTGTTAAAAACAAAAAATAAAAAGCTCACACCACCACCAAAAAAATCAATAACAACACAAACCATAAGTAATAAAAAAATCAAAATACTGTTAACCACACTAATAATTGGAAGTACATTTGAAGCCATTACCTTGCAAGGAGTCCCACTTACATGGGCCATAACCGGTGACAGTAGGGGTTATGCAGATTATGGCTATTCTGGACTACATGGAATACTTAACTCCATAAACCTATATCTTTTGATGGTTTATTTCATAAAATATATTGAAGAAAAAAAGGACCTTAATAAAATAATTTTTCTATTCATATGGATGCTATGTATGTTTAGTAGATTTTTAGTAATGGTATCTATCGTACAATTGTTTTTTGTATATCTATATAAAACAAATAATTTAAAAGTAATCACCTTTGTTAAATTAACGATGGCAGCAATAACTATTTCATTTATATTCGGAACTCTTGGAAACATAAGATCCTTTAATGAAGGAACAAGTAATTCTTTTATGGAGCTTGCTGAAATAAATGAAAATTACCCCGCATGGATTCCGAACGAATTTACTTGGTCGTACATGTACCTAACAACACCTTTTAATAACTTATTAAACATAGCAAACACTAGCCACATAAACTATTCATTGACAAATACATTATCAGGCTTGGTGCCAAATGTTTTAAAAAAATTTATTTTTGCAGAATCCGATTTGGCCACTGACATATTGGTACATGAATCATTTAATATGAGCACAGGCTACGCACCAATTGTAAATGACCTAGGGACACATGGAATAATAATTTTCAACATACTACTTGGACTGATCTCCTCATACAAGTGGTGCAGGATAAAAAACAATAGAGACTGCATGGAATATGCAATCATTGCACAATCTGTATTTTATTTAATCTTCTTCAACCCGCTGCTTTCCCTTCCAATAATATTTCAATTTTTATTAATTTGGTACAGCAAAAAACATCCTGCAAAGAATAACAATTAATGACAAAGCATCACATAGTTAACATTGCCTGGGCTCTAATAGACAAGCTTGTCCAACTTACACTATCCATGATTACCGTAGGGTGGATTGCTAAATACTTTGGCGTCAGTAGTTTTGGATCATACCAATACGCTCTATCTGTCTTAATAGTAGCTACCAGCTTAACTTGGCTTTTTCCAGGTGAAATATTCTACAGATTACTAAACAGCAAGGGCGACGTAAATAAAAGATACATAACATCTTCTATAATTTTACGGGCAGCTATATCATTCACCGTATACATAACATTATTAATTTACACATATCTGCAATCAAATAACAGCGAAAGCTTTTCTTTTATATTCATATTATTAATAACAATACTATATTCAGAGCCCCTAGGCATTTTCAGATTCCTTTCAGATACCACTGGAAATACACACAAAGCATCTTTATTTAGGATATCTGCATCACTAGCGAAAACAGCATTTATATATACAGCCATAAAATTGGAACTCAACCACAATGCCATTGTCTTGGCATCCCTGGTAGAGCCTGCAATCACATCAACTGCCTGCGTTTATATTTACAAAAAACTCAATACCCTATACAGGTTTAACTTAACGGACTACAAAAAAACAATAGCCACAAAACTATTAATTGATGGAATCAAATTTTGGCCAGGACTAATATTCATGTATGCATTCATGAGAATGGATAGGCTAATGCTAAAAGACAAAATACAAAGTGAAATATACGGGCATTATACTGCCGCAATGAGCATTTTTGATTTGATACCAACACTAGCAACACTTTTCATAGCGATCCTAGCGCCAAGCATGGTTTACAACAATAAAAATTCAGCATTAAAAAACATAACTAAGCTAACGCTCGTACTACTGATTGCATCCCTTGTGATAGTACTATTGTCGCAGCTAATATCTACCAAATTAATAAATTTAATATTCGGCCTTTCCTTTAATCAGGCATCCGAAATCCTAAACATTGCAATACTAATTACACCCATAATATTCGTTGACTTCTCACTTTCAACATTCATTATCAAAAATGGCAAAGGCATTGCATACTCACTTAAATGGACTGCCTCAGCCTTGGTTTGCTTTTTAACAATAAAGTTAAACACCGGATGGGAGTCTGGCATATACGGCCAAGCTATTGGCTGGGCCACTAGCGCCTCCATATCTATACTATACATAATACATACCCGAGAAAAAAAGTAATGCTACAGCAAATAATCGAAATGTTAAAAAAACAACAAACTTTTGTGACAATCTATGAAAGAATTTTTCAGCGCCCCATATTGAACATATTCAATAAAAAACACAACAAATCTGCACTTATTTCATATAGCACTTATCATTTCAAAAAGAAAAATTATACGCCTCACTCCAACTATCAAGAATCTGTATTCATGGCCAATGCCCTTGATGAACTAGGTTATAACGTTGACATCGAAAACAATAACAGATTTAGCAAACTAGACTTATCCAAGTACGATCTTATAATAGGAGAAGGAATTCCTTTATTTCAAGCAGCCGCAACATTCAGCCCTGCTATTCGTGTATTTTATGCCACTGGATCGCATCCATGGCAGTGCAACAATGCTTCCCTAGGAAGATTAACTGATTATTTTAATAAATATAAAAAACTACCACTCGAATCTTTGCGCATAAATGACTATCGATGGGGCATTGCGGCAAACGCTGCCGATGCGATTATATGCATTGGGAATGACTACACAATATCAACTTTCATAGATTATGGCTGTAAAAACATATATCGCATAAACCCCACCTATCATACAAATAATGATTTCACAAACAAATCACTTGAGCAAATTGAAAAAAGTAGAAAAACCGCCTTATGGTTTGGCAGCTATGGTCTTCTTCACAAAGGCTTAGACATAACTATCGAGGCATTTTCCAAAAGACCAGATTGGACATTACACGTATGCGGACACACATCTAAAGAAGCTTATTTTTTAAACAACTTGCCGATAGGCAAAAACATTTACATCCATGGGTTTGTCAATATAGAGTCTTCAAAATTCAAATCCATTATCAATGATTCATGCTTTGTCATTCTGCCTTCTTGCTCAGAAGGGATCGCGACATCCGTAATAACGGCAATGGGCCGCGGAGGATTAATTCCAATCGTAAGTAAACAATGCGGCATAGACATAGGTGATTTTGGCATTGAAATAGAAGAGTTGACGTGCTCCTCCATTATACAAACACTCGACTACTGCGATTCCATTGAAACAAACACCCTATTAAACAACACAGAAAAAAGCCACCATGAAGCCACAATAAAATACAGCGAATATCAATATAGAGAAAAAATGAAAGAATACATACATGAAATCACAAAAAAATCAACCATTAGTTAGCATACTTGTACCTTGCTACAATCATCAAAAATATATAAAAACTTGCTTGGAATCATTAAAAAATCAAGATTATGGCCGCATTGAATTAATAATCATTGATGATGGATCAACAGATAGCTCATATGAAATCATAAAAACCTGGTCTATCAATAATAAAAATTATTTTGAGAATTTATCTCACAAAAAAACTATAAACAATGGAATCACAAAAACGCTTTCGACTCTTGTCAACGAATCGAATGGTGAATATATTGCATTTTGTGCTAGCGATGACAAGCTAGACAAAGCAAGTATAACTTCACGTTTAAAAGGGTTTACGAGCGATAATACGGCTGCTGTTTTTGGTAAGGCAAAACTTATTAATGGCGAAGATAAAATATTAAGTGATGATGCAGCCAAGAAGTTGTATGGCGCGAACTTTAAAAACAAATCGGGCGAACAAGTAGTAAAAGAATTATTTTTCCGTTGGTCTCTCGTTGGCCCTGTAACGATGTATAGGCGTTCTGCGATAATGAAAGCGGGCGGGATAGACACTCGATACATAGCAGAAGATAGGAGCCTATTCCTAAGAATAATTAAACAAGGTGACTATAGCTATATAGATGAACACGTGGCCGAATACAGAATCCATAATAAATCGATAACTAGGAATATTTCTGGTCGACTAATAATACCAAAAGATATAGCAACTCTACACGTCGAACAACAATTTAAATTTACCGGAATCCGGCATTTACACCTTAAATCCAACCGCATTGACTTGACTTTAATGTGCAAAATTGAAAACGGGAACTATTTGTGTTTAATTCCACTGCTATTATTTCGCGTAACTCGTAAGCTATTGGTCGCCCTATATTTAAAAACATCAAAATAGATTGAACATGAACAAGACAATTAACATTGGAGTTATAATCGCCTCGTTCAATGGCGAAAAGCATATAATACAGCAGATAACATCCATAACAAAACAAAGCCTACCGGATGATCATGTCATTAATATTTTTATTGGTGATGATATGTCCACCGATAAAACCATTGAGAAAATTTTTGAATTCAAAAAATCAAATCCCAAGATAACATTTTTGCAAAACATAAAATCAAGTGGATCTGCTGGGCAAAACTTCTTCCGACTGTTGGCTAGTGTAAATTTAGAAAATTTTGATTATATTTCTTTGTCTGACCAAGACGACATATGGTCAGCAGATAAAATATTTACTGCCATTTCGAAAATTGAAGAGCACAACGTAGATTGCTACTCTTCGAATGTAACTGCATTTTGGCCTAGTGGCAGGCAGGAACTAATCAACAAAGCACAACCCCAGACAAAATGGGACTATATGTTTGAAGCAGCGGGTCCTGGCTGCACCTATGTAATAACAAAAAAATTCGCATTGGAATTACAAAATACATTGCGAGACAAAAAAAATGATTCTTCTCTTATAGATTTGCATGATTGGACTATCTACTCATGGGCACGTAGCAAAGGATATTCATGGTATATTGATCCAATGCCATCAATGCTCTATAGGCAGCATGCGAGCAATGTTATCGGTGTTAATAGCGGCTTTAAAGCCGCCTTATCAAGAATTAGAAAAATCCGCTCGGGAAATTACAGATCTCAGATATTAATTACAGCTACATTCTGTGAAAGCAGTGCAGCTGCGCCAATTAAGAAACTGGAAAGGTTTAATTTTGCAGATCGATTATGGTTAATTTTCCATGCACGACACATGAGACGACGACTACGGGATAAGTTTGCAATAGCAATTTCATTTTTAATTATGAAATAACTGTCGTATCCCCAACGACCATCTGCGCAAGCGCATCTGGAGCCGGATTCAAAAAGTAAGTGCAACTCCCTGCAAGCCCTTCAATTCAAGGGCTTGCTTCCGTGGAAGACCTTGGCTGGCGAATGCCAGCCAAGCCGTTTTCTCGGTCGATGATTCAACTTTCGCTCGACCTCGTCCAGGTCCGTCTGCGTCACTTTCGTGAAATCTGTCTTCCCTTTCGGGAAGTATTGCCGCACCAGGCCGTTCAAATGCTCGTTGCAGCCCCGCTGCCAAGAGCTGTACGGATGCTTCTAGAAACCTGCTGCCAAGTGAGCAGCAAGCCCTCTTGTTGAGCAAATCCTCAGCCATCTGGCGCAGTTATCGTCTTTGAACCGGCTTTGTTGCACAACTCCCTCTCGCTGACCTTGTCAGGTAGCATCCGGACATGAGTAAACCCGCACCGCCCCGCTACAAGACGACCAACGGGGCCAAGTATGATGCCGCGCTCAAGGCGCGCGGCTCACTTCTGATCTGGCTTGACACCAACTTTCAATGGCAGGCCGAACCTTCCGGCAAGCCCGGCCGCTCTGCAACCTTCAGCGATGTAGCCATCCAGTTCTGCCTGTCCGTCAAATGCCTGTTTGGCTTGGCGTTGAGGCAGACCATCGGCTTGAGCGAAAGCCTGATCAAACTGGCAGGTCTGGACTGGCAAGTGCCGAATTTCAGCACCCTCAGCCGTCGCCAACACTCGATCGCCGTTAAAATCCCGGCTCAGCAACACGGTCGAGGGCTTCAGCTGCTGATCGACAGCACGGGCATCCAGTTTCTCGGCGAGGGTGAGTGGAAGCGCAAGAAACACGGTGCCGAATACCGGCGCCAGTGGTGCAAGGTGCATCTGGGGATCGATGCAGAGACGCTGGAGATCCGCGCGATCGAAGTGACCGGTAACGGCGTGGGTGACGCCCCGATGTTGCCAGAGCTACTCAACCAGATCCCGTCTGACGAGCCGATTGCGAGCGTCAGCGCTGACGGCGCGTACGATACCAAAGCCTGCCACGCGGCCATTGCGGCACGTCACGCCGAAGCCATCATCTCGGCTCGCAAGAATGGTCGACCGTGGAAGGGGGATAGCGCGGGAGCCAGGGCGCGGAACGAAATTCTACGTGCTACCCGCAGGCTGGGCTCGACGATCTGGAAACGCTGGAGTGGCTACCACCGGCGTAGCCTGGTCGAAACGAAAATGCGCTGCTTCAAACGGCTGGGTGAGCGCGTCATGGCGCGGACGTTTGAACGTCAGGTGGCGGAGTTGCAAATTCGTGCGGCACTGCTCAACCGCTTCACGTAGTTGGGCAGGCCAGTTACGGTGCGCGTGGGGTAACTGCGTTTGGGGAAAGGGGAAGCCTAGCCTTCAGGAGATTTGTGCAACAAAGCCGTACGGGATTGTCGAAGTCGCCAAGGATAACGGCCAGCAGCGGGTGACCAGCATCGTCGAAAAGCCGCACCCGGACGTGGCACCTTCCACCCTGGCGGTGATCGGCCGCTACATCCTCACCCCGCGCATCTTCGACAAGCTGCTGACCACCCAGCCCGGCGCGGGCGGCGAGATCCAGCTTACAGACGGCATCGCCGCACTGCTGGAGGAAGAGCCGGTGCTGGTGAAGTAACCCCTTCATCCGGCGCTGCGCGCCACCTTCTCCCACCGGTTTCCGGTGCTCGGCTTGGATGGGAGAAGTGGCGTAGACGCCGTCACGGCATTCGCCGGATACGCCGCCTGCCGGCGGCTATCCGATCCTACGTATGCTACGTATGCGGTCTCAAGCAGCCTTGTTGTGCTTGACCAGCGCCGGCTTGGCGTGTGGGCGGGCCTTGCGCAGCACCAGCACCCGCGGTGCGCGGAAGGTCACCAGCCGACGGTATACCCACACGTAGCCCACCACAAACAGCAACGCGCATAACTGCAGCGCCCACTCCACCTTCCAGAACAGCAGGGCTGGCATGATCGAGAACAGCGCGACACCCCACAGGTAAGGCGCGGTCAGGCTGTTACGGCGGGTCAGGTGCTTGGCCTCCTTGCTGCCGACCATCCAGCGCACCAGCCGCTTGTACACCAGCATGTGAAAGTGCAAACCATCCGGCAGGCCGGGGGACATCTTGCGCACGAACTTTTTGCGCCAGATCGAGAACAGCGTCTCGAACACCGGGTAGATCAGTAACAGCAGCGGGAACCACGGAGACACCACGCCGGGATGGCGCGCTACCAGCAGCACGGCGAGTTCGGCCAGCAGGAAGCCGACCAGATACGCGCCGGCGTCGCCGGCAAAGATCATCCCGCGCGGAAAGTTCCACACCAGAAACCCCAACATGCTGCCTGCCAGCGTCAGGCTGACCGCCAGCAGCGGCATGTCACCGACGGCCAGTGAAACATAGGCAATGGCGGCAGACGCAAACAGCACCACGCCGCCCATCAGCCCGTTGTAGCCGTCGATGATGTTCACCGAATGGCACACGCCACCGACGGCAAACACCGTCAGCACCATCGCCAGCACAGGCAGTGCGCTGAGCAGCTGGTCCAGCCCCGGAATGCCGACGCCCGGCAGCACCGCATTCACGCTGAACAGCGCGATCGCCGCCGACGCAAACGCGGCCAGCAGACGCACCAGCGGGCTCACCTTCTTGGTCAGGTCTTCAACCAGACCGGCGACAAACACAGGCGCGGCGGCCAGCAGCACGTCCCAGAACAGCGCGCGATCCGCCTGCGGCGCCCACATCAGCACCGCGCCGCCCGCCAGCAAACCGCCCAGCATCGGAATGCCGCCGATGCGCGGGGTGGGGGTGGCGTGGAATTTCTGCACGCCGCCCAAGTCGTGGTCCATCGACAGTTTGGCGTGCAGGTGCTGGGTGCGGATCAGCAGGATACCAACCGCCAGCGAGGCCAACAGCGAACAGAAGAAAATCGTCAACAACATGAAATCATCCCAAAAATGCTTGCGTAGATATGAATAAAGAATTGACCTGCTGGCAATTCTAAATCATCGCGCCAGCACCCGCACCCCTTGGCACTACGTGCGGCGGTAACGCAAACATAAAAAACCGGCCCATGCGGGCCGGTTCTGCGTTCAGGGCTTGGGCGCTGCTGGTTTGGCGCCCGCAGCCGCCGCGGGTGGCTTGGCCGCCGGCGCTGTCGCCGGTTTGGCCATTCCTCCGCCAACCGTCACGTCCTTGCGCAAGGCTTCCATGGTCTTGTCGCCGATGCCCGGCACCTTGTTGAGGTCGTCGACGCTCTTGAACGGGCCGTTCTTCGTGCGATAGTCGACGATGGCCTTGGCCTTGGCGGGGCCGATGCCGTTGAGCGCCTCGAGTTCGGCCTGGCTGGCGCTGTTGAGGTTGACGGCGGCCAGCGCCGAGGCGGACAGCAAGAGTGCGCCGAGCAAAGCGGCCAGTTTCTGGTACATGGTGCTGCTCCTTATCAACCGGTCACATCGACCGCCCACGCACTATAGACAAGGCGCACGCAGCCTCAAGCCTACCACCCGTTCTCCAACACCACCTGCGCGGGCTCGCGCAGGCGCGACAGCTTGAAGCCTTGCGCGACCAGCGTGCGGAAGGTATCGGCGACCATCTTCGGGTTGCCGCAGATCATCACCCGCCCCCCTGCGGGTTCCAGCGGCACGCCCGCCGCGCGCGCGAGTTCGCCATTTTCGATCAGTTGCGGCAGCCTGGCCGACAGCACGCTCGGCATCGCGTCGCGGGTGACCACCGGCAGGTAGCCGAACTTGTGCGCGTGCGCCTGCCACAGCGGGTGGTTCGGCAGTTGGGCGATGAAGTCCCGGTAGTTGAGATCCGCCGCGTCGCGCACGCCGTGCACCAGGCGGATCGCGCCGAAGCGTTGCCAGGTGGCGGGTAGCTGCAGGATGGAGAGGTAGGGCGCGAGGCCGGTGCCGGTGGCGAGCAGCCACAGCACCTCGCCGTCGGGCAAGCGGTCGGCGGTGAAGAAGCCGTTGGCACGCGCGTCGAGCAGCAACGTGTCGCCCACTTCCAGTCGGGACAGCCGCGGCGTCAGCAGGCCGTCGGGGACGACGATCGAGTAGAACTCGAGGTAGTCGTCCCACTCAGCGTTCACCATCGAATACGCACGCCAGACCTTTCCCGCGCCGTCTTCCAGCCCGATGCGGGCGAACTGACCGGCGGTAAAGCGCCAGTTGTCCGGCCGGCTGATGCGGAAGCTGAACAGCTTGTCGCTCCAGCGCTGACGCCACAGCACGGTTTCTCGGGTGAAGGATTCGGTGGCGGGTGCGCTCATGGTTATTCCTTAGCGTTTTGGTCGGATAAAACCATTGTCGGGGCAGCGCCCCGCGCGCACAAGCTCTGCCCCGCCATCCGCCTCAGCCCAGCGCCTGCGCAAGGTCTGCCAGCAGGTCGTCGATATCCTCGACGCCGAGCGACAGGCGCAGGCCGCCTTCCCGCAGGCCAAGCGCCTGCTTGTCAGCAGGTGGCAGCGAGCCGTGCGACATCGTCCAGCTATGGTTGATGAGCGACTCGACCCCGCCCAGCGACTCGGCGAGCGCAAACAGCTTTAATGATGTCGCGACACGGTTGGCCGCCTCGCGCGTGTCTTCCTTTAGATAGATCGACACGATGCCGCCGAACGCGCGCATCTGCCGCGCGGCCAGCGCGTGCTGCGGATGGTCGGAGAGCCCCGGGTAGAACACCTTCTCCACCGCCGGATGCTCTCTAAGGAAGCGCGCGGCCTGTAGTGCGTTCTCACAGTGGCGCTGCATGCGCAGCGCCAGCGTCTTGATGCCGCGCAGGCAGAGGAAACAGTCCTGCGGGCCAGGCACGTTGCCGGCAGAGTTCTGCACGAAGCGAATCGCCTGGAACAGCTTGTCGTCGTTGACCGCAACCAGGCCCAGCAACACGTCGGAGTGGCCACCGAGGTATTTGGTCGCCGAATGGACGACGATATCGGCGCCCAGGTCGAGCGGATTCTGCAGGTAGGGCGTCGCGAAGGTGTTGTCGACGGCGACCGGCACGCCGTGTGCGCGGGCAATCGCCGACAGCGCGGCGATGTCGACCAGATTGAGGAGCGGGTTGGTCGGCGATTCCAGCCACACCAGCTTGACCGCCGGGTTCAGCGCCGCCTCCAGCCGCGCCGGGTCGGTCAGGTCGACGAAGCTCACCTTGACGCCCCACGGCACCATCACCCGGGTCAGCAGCCGCCAGGCACCGCCGTACAAGTCGGCCACCGCGACCACCTCGTCGCCGGGCTTGAGGCACGCGCGCAGCACGGCGTCGATCGCCGCCATCCCGCTGGCAAACGCCATGCCGTGCTGGGCGTTTTCGAGGCTGGCCAGCGCCCCCTCCAGCGCGGCGCGGGTCGGCGTTCCGCTGCGCGCGTACGAAAAATCGCGTGCCTCGCCGATCTCGTCGAAGGCAAACACCGAGGTCTGGTAGATCGGCGGCATCACCGCGTTGCGGTGGCCGTGATGGTCGTAGCCTGCATGGACGGCGCGGGTGGAAAACTTCATCTTAACCCTCGGATTTATAAGTCAAACGTTTGAACAGTCCGGGCGAGGACTTGCCTGCCGGCCACATTTTTTTCGATACCACACGGTATCGTTCTAACGCGGACTTGTTGCCGATTCCAGCTTGATATCGGACAAATCCGCCTCGGATCAAGGCTTTACAGCATTGGCGAATGGGGATATGGTGCGTCCTTTCGCATTCGAACCCGATTTCGCATGAAGCTTGAACGCGCCTTTGACTTCCTTTACCACCAGCTGGAAACCCAGCCCCGCCCCGACTGCCTGAGCGCCCGCAAGGGCAAACAGTGGCTGCGGCTGTCGACCCCCGTGGTGGTGGAAACGATCAACCGCGTCAGCCATGGTTTCCTCCGCCTCGGCATCGGCCGCGGCGACCGCGTCGCGATCATGGCCGACAACTGCATCGAATGGGTACTGGTCGACCTCGCCCTGCAGCAGATCGGCGCGGTCAGCGTGCCGATCTACCCGACAGTCACCGTCGAGGACGCCAGCTACATCCTGATGCACGCCGACGTGAAGATGGCCTTCGTCGGCAACGCCTCGCAGCACAAGAAAGTCCACGAGGCGCTGGGCCGCATGAGCAGCCCGATCTACTCGTTCAACGACATCGAAGACGTGCGCTCGTGGCGCGAAGTCGAGATGCTGGGCGACGGCGGCGACGACGTGATGCTCGCAGCGCTGCGCGACAGCGTCCGCGCCGACGAGGTGTTCACCATCATCTACACCTCGGGCACCACCGGCCGCTCCAAGGGCGTGATGCTGTCGCACCACAACCTGGTGAGCACCGTGGCCGCCACCGCCGAGCATACCAAACTGCCGGTCGGCACGCTGCGCGCACTGTCCTTCCTGCCGCTGTCGCACATTTTCGAGCGCGCCGGCGTGTACTACTACATGTCCTCGTGCACCGGCGTCTACTTCGCCGGCGTCGAGCAGCTCTCCAGCGCGATGCAGGAAGTGCGCCCGCACACCTTCAGCGCGGTGCCGCGCGTGCTGGAAAAGCTGCATGACAAGCTGGCCGGCAAGGCGACCGAGCTGACCGGCTCCAAGCAGAAGCTTTACAAGTGGGCGCTCGAGCTTGCCGAAAACTACGACCCGAACGCCAAGCTTGGCCTGTGGCAGAAGGCGCAGCTCGCCTTCGCCGACAAGATGATCTTCAGCAAGTGGCGCGCGGCGATGGGCGGCGAGCTCAAGTGGGTCAACGTCGGCTCGGCCGCGCTGCAGCCGCGCCTGGCCCGCCTGATGTGGGCCGCCGGCATCATGGTCGCCGAAGGCTACGGCATGACCGAATGCTCGCCAGTGGTGACCGCCAACCTCTTCGACCCGGCGCGCGTGCGCATCGGTTCGGTCGGCGTGCCGCTGCCGCACGTCGAGGTGAAGATCGCCGAAGACGGCGAGATCCTGGTGCGCGGCCCGAACGTGATGGTCGGCTACTACAAGGAGCCCGAGCAGACCGCCGAGACCATCATCGACGGCTGGCTGCACACCGGCGACATCGGCAAGCTCGAAGACGGCGTGCTGACCATCACCGACCGCAAGAAGGAAATGTTCAAGACGTCGAACGGCAAGTACATCGCGCCGCAGGTGATCGAGAACAAGCTGAAGGAATCGGCGTTCATCGACCAGGTGATGGTGGTCGGCGACGGCCAGAAGTACGCCGCCGCGCTGATCGTGCCACTCTTCGACAAGATCAAGGAGTGGTGCGGCCAGCAGGGCATCGCCTACACCAGCGACGCCGAGATGGCGCGCAACCCCAAGGTGCAGGCGCTGATCGAGCGCGAGGTGAAGCGTTTCAACCGCTACTTCGGCAGCTGGGAGCACGTGAAGAAGATCGCGCTGGTCGACCGCGCCTGGTGCGTCGACGCCGGCGAACTGGCGCCGACGCTCAAGCTGCGCCGCAAGGTGATCGCCCAGCGCTGCAGTGCGCTGATCGAACGCCTGTTCCAGCACCACCCGGCCTGAGCACGCCAAACCGTCCCGCCAACCCCGCCAAACTTCGGCGGGGTTTTGTTTTTTCCTCCGTCGGCTCTCATTGCCGGTGCCGCCCTCTTCTGCCGGCTACCGCGAACCCTCCTCTTCGCCCACCCCCCTAGCAGCCCGACAGGACATTCCGCTTCCTGCCATGCCCGGCCCGAAGCTCGCCTGCGCCCACCTGTACCGCGCCAAGGCAAGGCCGCACGCGCAAAAAAAGGGCGGCCAAGCGGCCACCCTCTTTAACTGCTATCTGCAGCCAGCGCTTAACGCACGCAGTCGACGCAGTACACCTTGCGTCCGTCGACCTCGGTCGGCACCAGGCCGTGCACGTCGGTCTCGAAGCCCGGCAGCTCGCGGTTGAAGTCCTGCACGAACTTCAGATAGTCGACGATGGTGCTGTTGAAGCGCTCGCCCGGGATCAGCAGCGGGATGCCTGGCGGGTAAGGCGTCAGCAGCACGGCGGTGACGCGGCCGAGCAGTTCGTCGACCGGCACCCGCTCGATATCGCGATGCGCCATGCGCGAGAACGCGTCGGACGGCTTCATCGCCGGCTCCATCTCGGACAGGTAGATCTCGGTAGTCAGCCGCGCGATGTCGTGGCGCGCGTACAGCTGGTGGATCTTCTGGCACAGGTCGCGCAGGCCCACCCGCTCGTACTGCGGGTGCTTGGCGACGAACTCCGGCATGATGCGCCACATCGGCTGGTTCTTGTCGAAGTCGTCCTTGAACTGCTGCAGCAGCGAGATCAGCGTGTTCCAGCGGCCCTTGGTGATGCCGATGGTGAACATGATGAAGAAGCTGTAGAGGCCGGTCTTCTCGACCACCACGCCGTGCTCGGTCAGGTACTTGGTGACGATGGCCGCCGGGATGCCCATCTCCTCGAAGCTGCCGTCGACATCTAGGCCCGGGGTGAGCAGGGTCGCCTTGATCGGGTCGAGCAGGTTGAAGCCTTCCTCGATGCCTGCGAAGCCGTGCCAGCGCTCCTCGGGCTTGAGCTGCCATTCGGCCGGGTCGCAGATGCCGTCGTCGGACAGCGCCTGCGGGCCCCACACGCGGAACCACCAGTCGCTGCCGTACTCCTCGTCCACCTTGCGCATCGCGCGGCGGAAGTCCAGCGCCTCGACCAGCGACTCCTCGACCAGCGCCCGCCCGCCCGGCTGTTCCATCATCGCAGCGGCGACGTCGCAGCTGGCGATGATCGCGTACTGCGGGCTGGTCGAGGTGTGCATCAGGTACGCCTCGTTGAAGGAAGGCACGTCCAGCTGACGGTTCTGCGGGTCCTGCACCAGGATCTGCGACGCCTGGCTCAAACCGGCCAACAGCTTGTGGGTCGACTGGGTCGAGAAGATCATCGACTCCTTGCAGCGCGGGCGGTCCTCGCCGATGGCGTGGAAGTCGCCGTAGAAGTCGTGGAAGCTCGCGTGCGGCAGCCAGGCTTCGTCGAAGTGCAGGGTGTCGACTTCGCCGTCGAGCAGGCTCTTGATCTCCTCGACGTTGTACAGGATGCCGTCGTAGGTCGACTGGGTGATGGTCAGGATGCGCGGCTTGGCGTCCGGGTTCTTCTCGAGCGCCTCGCGCGCGAACGGGTTGGCCAGGATCTTGCGGCGGATGTTCTCCAGCGAGAACTCGCTCTTCGGGATCGGGCCGATGATGCCGTAGTGGTTGCGCGTCGGCATCAGGAACACAGGGATCGCGCCGGTCATCATGATCGCGTGCAGGTTGGACTTGTGGCAGTTGCGGTCGACCAGCACGATGTCGCCGGCGGCGACGGTGCTGTGCCAGACGATCTTGTTCGAGGTCGAGGTGCCGTTGGTGACGAAGAACAGGTGGTCGCAGCTGAAGATGCGCGCGGCGTTGTGCTCACTGGCTGCCACCGGGCCGGTGTGGTCGAGCAGCTGGCCCAGCTCATCCACCGCGTTGCACACGTCGGCGCGCAGCATGTTCTCGCCGAAGAACTGGTGGAACATCTGGCCGACCGGGCTCTTCAGGAAGGCGACGCCGCCGGAGTGGCCCGGGCAGTGCCAGGAATACGAGCCGTCGTTGGCGTAGTCGACCAGCGCGCGGAAGAACGGCGGTGCCAGGCTGTCGAGGTAGGACTTGGCCTCGCGGATGATGTGGCGGGCGACGAAGTCCGGCGTGTCCTCGTGCATGTGGATGAAGCCGTGCAGCTCGCGCAGGATGTCGTTCGGGATATGGCGCGCGGTGCGCGTCTCGCCGTACAGGTAGACCGGGATGTCCGGGTTGCGGCGGCGGATCTCGGCGACGAAGCCGTACAGCTTGCCCAGCGCGGCGTCGGTGCTGTCCTGCGTCTGGAATTCCTCGTCGTCGATGGAGAGGATGAAGCCGGCAGCGCGGCTTTGCTGCTGCGCGAACGCGGTCAGGTCGCCGTAGCTGGTGTAGCCGACCACCTCCATGCCGCGCTCTTCAATGGCGGACGCGAGCTCGCGGATGCCGGAGCCGCTGGTGTTCTCGGAACGGAAGTCTTCGTCGATGACGACGATGGGAAAACGAAAACGCATACCTGAGTCCCCTTGGGAATGAATCCAGGACACCAGGCGTCGGGCGAAGTCGCACTACGGCAAGGATGGGGTCGTCCCCCGCCTGCGGGCGGAGTCGGGGCCGGGCACCTGTAACGCCTTGCGGCCTTCGGCGCGAACGCCAGAAGTGTCACTCGGTGCGCGTTGGGGCACAGTTCTGTACGAGCGCTCCTTGCGGAGCCGCCGCCCGGGAAGGCTGGCCTTGAGGCGCGTTGTCACGTCAAATTCCGGCGCTACCACGCCGGTTCATTTGGGAGCTTTGCACCGCGGTCCGCCCCGGATGGCTAGCCATCTCACACGTCTGCCGGCTTAGGGCAGGCCTTGGCGGCCCGCCTTCGAATAACCCTGTGGGCGCGCATTATAGACGCGTGTCGTCCCGTGTAAAGACCTGATCCGCAGCGTGGGCGGCAGCTTCGCTGGCGACGGCCTCCCCGCGGCCTATTTTGGCCGGTTTTCCGCCCTGTACCGCAGCATTTTTGTAGCCCGCAGCGGCGTCCGCGCACGCACGCCGCTGGCGGTACAGCTGTAGCGAACGCGCAACAATGGTCACCCCGCCCAACGATAGCAGCAACAGGACGGGGGCGGCGGCCAGCCACGGGAAGAAGCCGACCGCGATCGCCACCAGCATGAGCGACGCGCCCAGCGTCAGCAAGGCCGACGCCTCGCTCGCCTCCAGCTCGCGCGTGCCGCGCACCACCGCGCCCAGCGTGTCGCCGATGCGCGCGGCTTGCCGCGCGGCGGCGCGGGCGGTCGCACGCGCGCGCACCGCGCCCGCCACCGGATTGAGCAGAGGCACCCCGTCGCCGCGCCTGGGCTGCGACAGTACCGGGCGGCCGCGCTTGCCGCCGAGCACCACCTCGGTCGCGTGGTCAAGGTCCTGGTAGAAACGCGCGGCGAGCTCGCCGGCGAGCGCTGCATCCTCGATCGACACGTCCAGTTCGCGGTTGGCGAGCCAGCTCGACACGTTGAGGTTGCTCGAACCGATGCGTGCCCAGCGCGCGTCGGCGACCGCGGTCTTGGCGTGGATCATCGGCCCGTTCCACTCGAACACCCGCACGCCGGCCTCCAACAGTGGCCGGTACTGGGTGCGCGACACCGTCGCGATCCAGCCGATATCGCTCGAGCGCGGTACCAGCAGGCGCACGTCGACGCCGTCGCGCGCGGCGTTCTGCAGCGCCGAGAGGTAGGTGCCGGTCGCCATGAAGTAGGCGTCGGTAATCCACAGCGTCTCGCGGGCGAACGCCGCGATCATCAGGTCGAGCCGCATCAGGTTGGCGCGGCTGGGGGTCGTCGCGATCAGCCGCGCGGCGACGCCGCCTTGTGCCGCAGGCACGCTGGCCGCCGGCAGCGGCTCGCCGCCGCAACTAACCCAGCTGTCGGAAAACGCGGCGAGCGCCTCGGCGAGCACCGGCCCTGCCAGCACCACGCCGGTATCGCGCCACGGCTCGACGCCGGCGCTAGCGTCCCCTTCCCAGCGGCTGCTCGCACACAGGCCGCCGACGAACACCCGGGCGGCGTCGACGATGATCTGCTTTCGGTGGTTGCGCCCGACAAAGCCAAGCCCGACCGACAGCGACGGCGGGTTGTAGGCACGCACCTGGGCGCCCGCGGCCTGCAGCGGCCGGAAAAACCCGGCCAGGCACTCGCGCGCGCAGCCGAACCAGTCAACCAGCAAGCGCACTTCGACGCCTGCGCGCGCGCGTTCGGCCAGCGCGTCGCGCAGGGTACGGCCGAATGCGTCGTCGGCGAACAGGTACATCTCGATGTAGACGCTCGTGCGGGCGGCGTGGATCGCTTCAAGCCATGCCGGGAAATTCTCGCCGCTGTCGTACAGCAGCTGCGCGCGGTTGCCGCCGAGCAGGGGCGTGCCGGCCGCGCGCGACAGCGCCTGCTCGGCGAGCGCGCGGCCGGCCATGCCTTCGGCGGGATCAGGTATTTCCATGTCTGACAATATGCGCAACACAATTGATGACAGGCGTCACTGCGCCCGGTCAAACCGTCGCCATAATTAAAACCGGCGTCTCAAAAACACAAATGCAACTGCATCAATGCGCCTTAGGGAAACCCCGTAAAAATCACGCAAGTTACTGTTTTGTATTGCATTTCGCACCGCACAAATACGTGTTGCGGCCTTGCCACTTATGACTTTAGAATCAAGTCATTCGTTTCACATTAATAGCAGGCAACCCACATGGACAGACAGCGCTGGCTAGCGGGCACGTTGTATCGCCCGGACTTCGAGCAGGACAGCTGCGGTTTCGGCCTGATCGCCCAGCTGGACGACAAGCCCAGCCACTGGCTGGTCGGCACCGCGATCTCCTCGCTCGCCAAACTGACGCACCGCGGCGCGGTCGCCGCCGACGGCAAGTCGGGCGACGGCTGCGGCCTCCTCTTCCGCAAACCGGACGGCTTTTTGCGCGCGGTCGCGCAGGAAGCGGGGCTCTCGCTCAAGGCAGTGTACGCTGCGGGGCTGGTGTTCCACCACCCTGACGAGGCCGCCGGCCAGAAGAGCCTGCGCCGCCTCAAGGAATACCTCGAAGAGCAGTCGCTCGAGGTCGCCGGCTTCCGCACGGTGCCGGTCAATACCGACGCCTGCGGCAAAGTCGCGCTGGAGACCCTGCCGGCGATGGTCCAGGTCTTCGTCAACTGCCCGTTCGGCATGGACGAGCCGACCTTCCAGCGCCGCCTGTATATGGCACGCCGCATGGCCGAGAAGGCGAACAAGGCCGACGACGCCTACTTCTACCTGCCGACGCTGTCGCCGCACACGCTGTCGTACAAGGGCCTGGTCACGCCGGACAACCTGCCCGAGTTCTACCTCGACCTGAAGGACCCGCGCTTCGAGTCCAGCCTGGCGGTGTTCCACCAGCGCTTCTCGACCAATACCTGGCCGCAGTGGAAGCTCGCGCAGCCGTTCCGCTTCCTCGCGCACAACGGCGAGATCAACACCGTGCAGGGCAACCGCAACTGGGCGCGCGCACGCGAACGCATCATGGCGTCCGAGCACCTCGACATGGACGCGGTGCGCCCCATCGTGCAGACCGACGGCTCCGACTCGATGAGCCTCGACAACATGCTCGAAGGCCTGCTGATGGGCGGCATCCCGCTGTTCCGCGCGCTGCGCCTGTTGGTGCCCCCAGCGTGGCAGAACGTCGACTCGACCGACAAGGACCTGCGCGCGTTCTACGAATTCAACTCGATGCACATGGAGCCGTGGGACGGCCCGGCCGGCATCGTGCTGACCGACGGCCGCTACGCGGCGTGCATGCTCGACCGCAACGGCCTGCGCCCGGCGCGCTGGGTGCTGACAAAAGACAACGTGCTGACCATCGCGTCCGAAGTCGGCGTGTGGGACTACAAGCCCGAAGACGTGGTCAGGAAGGGCCGCGTCAAGCCCGGCCAGCTGTTCGCGGCCGATCTGGCCACCGGCGAGCTCTTGCTGCCCGAACAGATCGACGCCCAGCTCAAGAGCGCCAAGCCGTACCGCCAGTGGATCAAGGAGTCCGCGCAGTATCTCGAGCTCTCCATCGAGGACGACAGCCAGCTCGAGGCGATGCCCAAGCAGCAACTGCTGACGCTGCAGAAGCTGTTCAACCTGAGCTTCGAGGAGCGCGACCAGATCCTGCGCGTGCTCGCCGAGGACGGCCAGGAGGCGGTCGGCTCGATGGGCGACGACACCCCGATGGCGGTGCTCAGCCAGAAGGTGCGCTCTCCATACGACTACCTGCGCCAGCAGTTCGCACAGGTGACCAACCCGCCGATCGACCCGATCCGCGAGGCGGTGGTGATGTCGCTCAACTCGGTGTTCGGCCCCGAGCGCAATATGTTCGAAGAGAGCGCCGAGCACGCCAAGCGCCTCGAAGTGCGCAGCCCGGTGCTCAGCCACGAGAAGTTCGTGCGCGTCACCACCCGCCCCGAGGCCTACCTGAAGTCGACCAGCTTCGACCTGTGCTACGACCCGGCCGAAGGCGCGCTGGAAGACGCGCTGCGCCGCCTCGCCCGCCACGTGACCGACGCGGTGCGCGAAGGAACGGTCGTCGTCGTGCTGTCCGACCGCAACCTCACCGCGAACCGCCTGCCCATCCACGCGCTGTTCGCGACCGGCGCGGTACACCACGCGCTGATCGACGCCGGCCTGCGCTGCAAGACCAATATCGTGGTCGAGACCGGCACCGTGCGCGACGCGCACCAGATGGCGTGCCTGATCGGCTACGGCGCGACCGCGGTCTACCCCTACCTCGCCTACCAGAGCATCATCGAGCTGGTGCAAAGCGGCGAGGTCAAGTGCAAGGTCAACGAGGCGCTGCAGCACTACCGCAAGGGCATCAACAAGGGCCTGTTGAAGGTGCTCTCCAAGATGGGCATCTCGACCATCGCGTCCTACCGCGGCGCCCAGCTTTTTGAAGCGGTCGGCGTACACGGCGACGTGGTCGAGCTGTGCCTGAAGGGCACCGTCTCGCGCATCGGCGGCGCCAGCTTCGACGACTTCGAGGACGATCAGAAGAAACTGTCCCGCTACGCGTTCAACCCGATGCGTCCGCTGACGCAGGGCGGCCTGCTCAAGTACGTGCACGGCGAGGAGTACCACGCGTACAACCCGGACGTCGTCACCATGCTGCAAAAGGCAGTACAGAACGACGACTACGACGCGTACCAGACCTACGCGCACCTGGTGAACACCCGCCCGGTCGCCATGTTCCGCGACCTGATGCAGCTCAAGCTCGCGCCGACGCCGATCCCGCTGGACGAGGTCGAGCCGATCGAGGCCATCCTCAAGCGCTTCGACTCCGCCGGCATGTCGCTGGGCGCGCTCTCGCCCGAGGCGCACGAGGCGCTGGCGATCGCGATGAACCGCCTGGGCGGCCGCTCCAACAGCGGCGAAGGCGGCGAAGACGCGGCGCGCTACGGCACCGAGAAGATGTCGAAGATCAAGCAGGTGGCTTCCGGCCGCTTCGGCGTCACCCCGCACTACCTGGTCAACGCCGAGGTGCTGCAGATCAAGGTCGCACAGGGCGCCAAGCCCGGCGAAGGCGGCCAGCTGCCGGGCGACAAGGTGTCCGGCCTGATCGCCCGCCTGCGCCACGCCAAGGAAGGCGTCAGCCTGATCTCGCCGCCGCCGCACCACGACATCTACTCGATCGAAGACCTAGCGCAGCTGATCTTCGACCTGAAGGAAGTCAACCCGTCGGCGCTGGTTTCGGTCAAGCTGGTTGCCGAACCGGGCGTCGGCACCGTTGCCGCCGGCGTGGCCAAGGCCTACGCCGACCTGATCACCATCTCCGGCTACGACGGCGGCACCGGCGCATCGCCGCTGACCTCGGTCAAATACGCCGGCACGCCGTGGGAGCTGGGCCTGTCCGAGGCGCAGCAGGTGCTGCGTGCCAACGGCCTGCGCGGCCGCGTGCGCGTGCAGACCGACGGCGGCCTGAAGACCGGTCTTGACGTGGTCAAGGCCGCCGCGCTCGGCGCCGAGAGCTTCGGCTTCGGCACCGGCCCGATGGTCGCGCTCGGCTGCAAGTACCTGCGCATCTGCCACCTGAACAACTGCGCGACCGGCGTCGCCACCCAGGAAGTGAAGCTGCGCTCGAAGTACTTCATCGGCCTGCCCGAGATGGTGATGAACTACTTCCTGTTCATCGCCCGCGAGACGCGCGAATGGATGGCCAAGCTGGGCGTGCGCAGCATGGAAGAGCTGATCGGCCGCATGGACCTGATCGAGCTTGCCGAGGGCGAGACCGCCAAGCAGCAGAAGCTCGACCTCGCCCCGCTGATCAGCCTGGGCCAGGTGCCGGACAGCGAGCCGCGCTTCTGCGTCAGCGAGTCCAACCCCTCGTTTGACAAGGGCGAGCTTGCGCAGCAGATGCTTTCCGACGCGAAGGGTGCGATCGCGGCCAAGCAGATGCTGCAGCTCGAGTATCCGGTCGAGAATATCCACCGCTCGATCGGCGCGCGCCTCTCCGGCGAGATCGCCCGCGTGCACGGCGCCGAAGGCCTGCCGTTCGGCTGCCTGAAGGTCAAGCTGACCGGCTCGGCCGGCCAGAGCCTGGGCGTGTGGAACGCGCCAGGGCTGCACCTCGAACTGGAAGGCGATGCCAACGACTACGTCGGCAAGGGCATGGCCGGCGGCCGCGTGGTGATCTACCCGCCCAAAGCCGCGAGCTACAAGGCGAGCGAGTCCATCATCATCGGCAACACCTGTCTGTACGGCGCGACCGGCGGCCAGCTGTTCGCGGCGGGCGTCGCGGGCGAGCGCTTCGCCGTACGCAACTCGGGCGCGCTGGCGGTGATCGAGGGCGCGGGCGACCACTGCTGCGAGTACATGACCGGCGGCACCGTCGTCGTGCTGGGCGAGACCGGCTACAACTTCGGCGCGGGCATGACCGGCGGCTTCGCCTTCGTCTACGACAGGAACGAGCGCTTCCCGTACCGCTACAACAACGAACTGGTCGACATCCACCTGATCAACGGTGAGGCGATGGGCATGTACCGCGCCTTCCTGCTGGAGAAGATCGCCAAGCATGTCGAGCTGACCGGTTCCGAGACCGGCCGCGCGATGCTGGAGAACTTCGACGACTACGTCGACTACTTCTGGCTCGTCAAGCCCAAGGCGGCGAAGCTGGAATCCCTGTTGAAAGACTGACCGCGGACGGCGCCCGCCTGCCGCGGGCGCCGGCAAGGAATAGAACATGGCAAACGATGTCTTCCAGTTCATGAAGCTCAGCCGCAACCCCGGCGACAAGGTCGAAGCCGCGGTGCGCAAGGTCGAGTTCAAGGAAATCTACGCGCCGCTGCATCCGGTGGATGCGGCGGACCAGGCCGGGCGCTGCCTCGCCTGCGGCAACCCCTACTGCGAGTGGGAGTGCCCGGTGCACAACTACATCCCGAACTGGCTGAAGCTAGTGAAGGAAGGGCGCCTGTTCGAGGCGGCCGAAATGTCTCACAAGACCAACTCGCTGCCCGAGATCTGCGGCCGCGTCTGCCCGCAGGACCGCCTGTGCGAAGGCGCGTGCACGCTCGAACAGGGCGGCTTCGGCGCGGTCACCATCGGCAGCGTCGAGAAGTACATCACCGACGAGGCGTACAAGGCCGGCTGGCGCCCGGACATGAGCCAGGTGGTGTGGACCGACAAGAAGGTCGCGGTGATCGGTGCCGGCCCGGCCGGCCTCGCCTGCGCCGACGTGCTGGTGCGCAACGGCGTACGCGCAGTCGTGTTCGACCGCTACGAGGAGATTGGCGGCCTGCTGACCTTCGGCATCCCCGAATTCAAGCTGGAAAAGAGCGTGGTCCAGCGTCGCCGCGAGATCATGGAGGGGATGGGCGTCGAATTCCGCCTGAACACCGAAATCGGCCGCGACGTGTCCATCGACACCCTGCTCGCCGACTATGACGCAGTGTTCATGGGCATGGGCGCGTACAAGTACATGCAGGGCGGTTTCGCCGGCGAAGACACCTCGGGTGTGCTCGAGGCGCTGCCCTTCCTGATCAACAACGTACGCCAGAGCATGGGCACGCTAGGCGATGAAGCACCGCTTAACATGGCCGGCAAGCGCGTGGTCGTGCTCGGCGGCGGCGACACCGCGATGGACTGCAACCGCACCTCGATCCGCCAGGGCGCCCGCCAGGTGATCTGCGCGTACCGCCGCGACGAGGCGAACATGCCCGGCTCCAAGCGCGAAGTCACCAACGCGCGCGAGGAAGGCGTCGAGTTCCTGTGGAACCGCCAGCCGATGGGCGTGACCGCGGAGGCCGACGGCAGCCTGCTGCTGACGCTGGCCGAGACGCGGCTGGGCGCGCCGGACGCCAAGGGCCGACGCAGCGCCGAGGTGGTGCCGGGCAGCGAGACGCAGCTCGCGTGCGACCACGTGATCGTCGCCTTCGGCTTCCAGGCCGAAGCGGCCGGCTGGTTCGAGTCGGCGAACATCGTCACCGACGAGCGCGGCCGCACCGTCGCGCCGGCGCGCGGCGCGTTCAAGCATCAGACCAGCAACCCCAAGGTGTTCGCCGGCGGCGACATGGTGCGCGGCGCCGACCTGGTGGTGCGCGCGGTGTTCGAAGGCCGCCAGGCTGCCGAGGGCATGCTCGCCTACCTGCAGGTCTGGTAAGGCGGCGCGGGCTTCGCCCCGCCCGCTTGATCCTGCGCAAGCAAGGCGCCGGTTTATCCGGCGCCTTGTCCGTTCTGAAGGGGACGCAGTGTAGAATTGGCCGATGCTGTTCCGCTCTGCCCTGCTTCGCCTCGTCCCGCTTTCGCTCGCCGCCTTGCTCACCGCCTGCGCTGGGACGAGCGCGTACCCGCCCGTCAGCGCCGGCCACTACCGGGTACAGCCCGGCGACACCCTCTTCAGCATCGCGCGCCGCCACGGGCGCAGCGTCGCCGAACTCACGCGCTGGAACCGCATCGCCAACCCGGCCGAGCTCAACGCAGGCCAGGTGCTCAGGGTAATCCCGCCGCCGACTTACGCAGGCTCCCCGTCCGTCTCCACAGCGCCCAAGCGCCCGAGTGCCGGCCGCCCGGTTAATCCGCCAAAACCCGCCCCGGCACGCCCGGCCATCAAGCTCGACTGGCCTCTCAAGGGTCCGCTGATCGCGCGCTTCTCTAGCCGCAACAAGGGCGTCGATATCGCCGCCAAGCTGGGAGACCCGGTGCGCGTCGCGTCGCCGGGCAAGGTCGTCTACGCGGGCCAAGGCATCCGCGCCTACGGCAACCTGCTGATCGTCAAGCACGACGAGCACCACCTGACCGCGTACGCGCACAACCAGCGCCTGTTGGTCGGCGAAGGGCAGACGGTGCGACGCGGCCAGCAGATCGCGACCGCGGGTTCTAGCGGCGCCGACCGCGTCAAGCTGCACTTCGAAGTGCGCGTGCGCGGCCAGGCGGTCGACCCGTTGCCCTACCTGAACTAGGTCCGTGCCCGCAGGTAACGCGCGGCTCCGTCGCCGGCGGCGCGGCCGGTCGCGAAGCACGCGGTCAGCAAATAGCCGCCGGTCGGCGCCTCCCAGTCGAGCATCTCGCCCGCGCAGAACACGCCGGGGCGCTTTCTTAGCATCAGCTGGCCATCCAGTTCGTCGAAACGCACGCCGCCCGCGCTGCTGATCGCCTCATCGAGCGGGCGTGGCGCGTCAAGCCTGATCGGCAAGGCCTTGAGCGCGGCGGCGAGCCGAGCCGGCTCGGCGATGGTCGCCTTGTCCAGGCACTCGTGCACCAGCGCCATGCGCACGCCCTTGAGCCCCAGCCGGCTTTGCAGGTGGCTGGCGAGCGAACGGGCGCCGCGCGGGCGGGCCAGTTCGGCCGCCACCCGCTCAGGGCTGAAATCAGGCAGCAAATCGACCCACAGCGTCGCATGCCCGTCCCGCTCGATCGCGTCGCGCAAGCGCGCCGACAGCGCGTACACTCCACCGCCCTCGACGCCGTAGCGGCTGATCACGAAACCCGCGCGCCGGAACGCCAGCTTGCCGTGGGCGTCCGCAACCGCCAAACCAACCGACTTGACCGCCTCGCCGGCGAAACGCTCGAGCAAGAAGTCCGACCAGCGTCGCTCGAAGCCGCAGTTGGACGGCGCAAGCGGCGCCACCGCGACGCCGGCCTGCTCAAGCAGCTCCACCCACGCGCCGTCCGAACCGAGCTTCTTCCAGCTGCCGCCGCCCAAGGCCAGCACCACCGCGTCGGCGGTCACCGACTGCCGGCCCTCGGGCGTATCGAAGCACAGCACGCCGTCGTCCGCCCAACCCTGCCAGCGCGCGCGCGGGTGGAACGCCACGCCGGCGCCGCGCAGGCGGGCGAGCCACGCGCGCAACAGCGGCGCCGCCTTCATCTGGCTGGGGAACACCTTGCCCGAGCTGCCGACGAAGGTGTCGACGCCCAGCGCGTGTACCCAGTCGCAGAGCATCCGGTTATCGAAGGCGTCCAGCCACGGCCTGAGCACGTCGGCACGCTCGCCGTAACGCTCGACAAAAGCCGGCCACGGCTCACTGTGCGTGATGTTGAGCCCGCCGACGCCAGCGAGCAGGAACTTGCGCCCGACCGACGGCATCGCGTCGTACACCGCGCACTCGAAACCGGCCGCGGCGATGCGCTCGGCGGCCATCAGCCCGGCCGGGCCGCCGCCGATCACCACCGCGCGGGGTGTGCTGCTGGAAGTCATGCAATCTTTCCGAAAATCAAAAGCTGATATCCCAATTGTAAGTTGGTGGGTTGAGCCCAGGTTTTGTGTCCGCTGCGCGGACCTGTTTGAGTGCCGCTTCCGCGCGGCGAACGGGCAAGGGGCTTGTAGCGACAAGCCCCTTGCATCCCAAACGCCCCCGAAGGCTCGCGACTTCCCCGTCAACAAAGACCCTGGCGAGGCGCTGGCCAACTCGCGATTCGCTACCGTCGAATCGCTCGAACAAGGGCCAGCTTAAAACCTCGCCAGCGCCTTTGTTGCCGGCGCGAGCCTACGCGGAAGGGAGGCTGACGCAATAACAGCCAGCGCTGTCAGCAACAGCACCACAACTTTTAATTACGACATAGCCAATAAAAACACGGCCCGGATGGGCCGTGTCGGGTCCTGCCGCGATTGTAACCCCGCCTAGCGTTCGAACAGTACGCCCAGCGCGGAAAACCAGCGGGTGATCGCGTCGTCCGACTCCGGCAGCACGCCGCCTGGGGTCAGCCGGTCGAAGAGCTCGGGCAGCGAGTCGGCCATCAGCCGTGCCGCGGCGAGCGAGGTGGTCTCGGTCATGTCGGCGAACTGTTCAACCGCGCCCTCGCCCAGCGCGACGTACACGTCGGCGGCCGTGATCGGCAGGTTCTCGCCGCTGGCGAGCCACGAATCAAGCTCGGTTCCGAGGCCGATATCGCGGAAACGCTGGCCGAGGCCGGCCAAGCCCCCGTGGTCGTCAACCAACGCCGCCAGCGCCCGCATCGCCGCGTCGTGCCGCGGCTCGCCGTTGCTCAGTTCACCCAAACGGTCGAAGCACTTCATCCCGTCCTCCTAGCGCCCGAACAGGCCCTTGAGCAAGCCGACACCCTGCGAGAGCAAATCGCCGCCTTGCGGCACCTGCCCGTCCGGCGTCAGCTTGTCGACCATCAGCGGCAACGCCGTGGAGAGGCCCTGCGCGATGGTCGCGCTGTCGAGCCCGAAACGCCCGGCCAGCTCGCCCAGTTGGGTGCCGCCCAGCACCGACTCGATCTGCTCGGCGCTGATGGGCTGGTTCTCGCCGGTCGACATCCACGACGCGGCCGCGTCGCCTAAGCCCTGTTGGCCGAACTTGTCGATCAGGCCGGAGAGGCCGCCGTTTTGTTCGAGCAGCGAGCCCAGCACGCCGGCCATGCCCTGCCCCTCGCCCCCGCCTGCGCCCGCCGCGCCGGCCAGTTGATCCAGAAGTCCCATCGCCCTCTCCTTGCCTGAAAGTGCTTTCAGTCTAGATGGCGCGCCCGAAAAGCAAAAAGCCCGCCGGACGGCGGGCTTGCACGGAGCAAAAAAGGCTTAGCAGCCCTTGTCGCACTTGGCGTCCGGGTTCTGGATCAGCAGACGCACCAGCGTCGCGCGCGGCTCGCGCACCGCGTCGGTACCGGTGGAGAGCACCTTGCCGTCGGCCGGCGCCTTGTACTCCTTGACGGTGTCGCCGAACACGTTGAGCTGGCGGGCCACCACCTGGTCCTTCTTCACCATGTCGCCCAGCTTAACCAGGATCTCGGCGTAGCCGCCCTGCTCGGCACGGACGGTCGTCATGTCGTTGCCGACGAAGGTCTTGGCGGTCTTGGCGGTGCGGCCGATCTTGCCGTCGATCATCTTCAGGTCGACCATCACGTTGCGGGTGCCTTCCACGCCGCGGGCGATCATGTCCGCGTCGAATTTGCGCGGCGAACCCAGCTCCAGCGTCACCGCCGGGATCTTGGCGCTGACGAATTCGGTCTCGGTCGAGCCCTTCTCGCCCGGGTCCTTCTTGATCTGGTCGGCCGGGAACAGCTCGGCGATGCGCTCGACGCGCGGGTCGCGGTAGTCGGCGTAGATGAAGAAGGGGAAGTCGGTGCCGGTGGACTGGGTATGGAAGTCGAGCACGTAGTCGACGTTACCCTGCCACAGCTTGTTCCACATCAGCCATGCGTGCTGCTCGGGCGCGGTGCCCTTTTCCTTGCCGGGGAACAGGCGGTTGAAGTTGGTCGACGCGCCGCCGTCGTTGTAGCTCGCCCACTCGCGGGTCACGCGGTTGATCGCGTTGGGGTTGGAGCCGGTTACCGCGACGACGGTGCCGGAGAGTTTGGCGGCGTCGAGGCCGGCCATCACCTTCTGCACGGCGCGGATGCCGTTCACTTCGTCACCGTGGTTGCCGCTGTTGAGCACCAGCTTGGGGCCGGCCTTGGCCCCCTTGGCGACGACCACCGGCACGTAGAAGTGCTGGCCGATACCGTCGGTGGTGCCCTGGAACATGAAGCGGTGCGTCTTGCCCGGCGCGAGGTCGGCAATGTCGAGTTGGGAAATGACGGGGACGCCCTGTACCTTGTCGCCGGTGTATACGGTGGCGGCGTGGGCGGCAACACTGCCGAGGGCCAGACTGACTGCAAATGCCAACTTACGCATGCTTCTCTCCATGAGGTGAACTCGGTTCGAATGACGTGCACGGCGCCGCACCGGGATGCGGTGCCTTGAGGTCGGCCCCTACTATGCAGAAGTTGGCTATTAAATAATTTGCTTATTATCAAGTTTTCGCCCGAAAACTGGCAAAAAACGGGCGAATCGTCTAAGGGCTGTACGCCGGCGCCGCGGCCAGCCAACGCGGGAACTCGGCGACCGGCATCGGCCGCGCCAGCCAGTAACCCTGGATCGCGTCGCAGCCCAGTTTGGCTAGGAAGGCCGCCTGAGCGGCCGTTTCCACCCCCTCGGCGACCGTCTCCATCCCCAGCGTGCCGGCCATCGCCAGCACCGTCTCGATGATCGCCTCGCTGTGCCCGTCGATGCCGATGCCGGAGACGAAGGCACGGTCGATCTTCAGTTCGTGCAGGGGCAACCGCTGCAGGTAGGCGAGGCTGGAGTAGCCGGTGCCGAAGTCGTCGATCGAGACGCGCACGCCGCGCCGGGCCAGTGCCAAGAGCACGTCGGCCGTCGCGTCGACGTCGTCCATCAGCACCGACTCGGTCAGCTCGATGGTCAGGGCCTCGGCCGGCAGCGCGCTGGCGAGCAGCGCGCGGTCGACCTGTTCGATCAGCGGCGCCGAACGCAGTTGCAGGGCCGACACGTTGACCGACACGCTGCCGCGCCAGCCCTGCTCGCGCCAGGCGGCCGCCAGCAGGCATCCCTGCTGCAGCACCCACGCGCCGATCACGGAGATCAGGCCGCTGTCCTCGGCCAGCGGGATGAACTCGGCCGGGCTGACCTGCCCGAGTTCGGGGTGCAGCCAGCGCAGCAACAGTTCCGCGCCGCAGGTATTGCCGCTGCCCAGCGCGCGCTGTGGCTGCACGAACAGCGAGAACTGCCCGGCCGCGAGCGCTTCGTGCAGGGCCGCCTCGACCCGCGCGCGGCGTTCCATCTGCGCGCGCATCTCTGGCGCGAACACCTCGTAACGGCCGGGGCCGGCCGCCTTGGCGAAATACATGGTGATGTCGGCGTGGCGGATCAGCGTATCGGCATCGGCGCCGTCTTCCGGCCAGCGCGCAAAGCCGATACTGCACGACAGGTTCAGGTGGTAACGGCCCTCGACGTGGATGACCGCCTCCAGTGCATGCGCGAGTGCCCCCGCCCAGCGGCTGCCGTCCGCGTCGTCGAACTCGGGCAGGGCGAGCAAGAACTCGTCCCCCCCTTGCCGCGCAGCCAGCCCGCCGGCGGGCAAGGCGTCGCGCAGGCGGTGCGCGACTTCGCGCAGCACCGCATCGCCGACCGAGTGGCCGAGCGCGTCGTTGATCTGCTTGAAGCGGTTGAGGTCGACGAAGGCGATCCGTCCGTATGAAGAACGGGCGAGGCGCAAGTCGAGCTCGCGCTTGAACGCAGGACGGCTGAGCAGGCCGGTCAGCGCGTCGTGGTCGGCGATCTGCTGCAATCGCCGCTCGGCCGCCACTTGTTCGGTAATGTCGCTGGCGAGGCCAATGTAGTGGGTCAGCCGCCCCTGCGCGTCCAGGCTTGCCGCCAGCGACAGGTGCAGCGGCGGCGTCGGCCGCCCGCCACCGAGCCTGAACGAAACCTGGCCGTGCCAATGCCCGCTGTCGTCGACGCGCGCGGCCAGGCCGGCCGGGTCGAACAGCGCGTCCAGCGTCTCCCTGCACAGCTGGGCAGGGGCGCACCCGGCCATCGCCGCGAACGAGGGGTTGGCGTCGATCAGTTGCCCGCTGGCGTCTGCGATGAAGATGCCCTCGCCCGCGTCCTCGAACACCCGCCGCGCCAGACGCTGCCCGGTCTGCGCGGCGCGCTCGGCGGTCAAATCGTGCAGGCGGCACCAGAGCACCGCCGCCTCGCTCGCGAGCGCGTTGATCATCGTCAGCTCGACTTCGCAACCCGTCGCGAGCCGGCTCTCCAGCTCGCGGACGCCGCCGGACGCGGTGCAGAACGCGTCCCACACCCCGTCAGGCAAGCCAAGCGCGTCGGCCCGGATCGCCTGCGTCGCCGTGCCGCCCAGCAGGCGGGTCGCGGCCTGGTTGGCCAGCACCGCGCGGCCGTCGCGCCCGAACGCGACCAGCCCGTCCGGGCTGTTGTCGAACAGCGCGCGGTAACTGGCGGACGCCGCGCGCAGCGCCTGCTCGCGTTCGTCCACCGCGTCGCGCATCGCCGCGAGCCGCGTCGACAGCCAGCCGACACGACGCGCCAGCGCGGAAAATTCGTCGTTCCCGTCGGGGTCGGGCTGCAGGCCGAACTCGCCGCCGGCGATGCGCTGTAGCACCAGGTCGAGCGCGTGGCTGCGCCGCGCGAGGGTGCGGAAGAACGCAAAATAAAGGGCCAGCGCAGCCAGCACCAGCAACAGGACGCTCTCCAGTGCGCGCTCGAGCGCCAGCGCGCGGGTCGCCGCGAGGCGGTCGGAGACGTCCAGTTCGTAGACCAGTAGCGCCGTCTCGTCCGAACGCAGCAATCCGGGCGCGGCCCGCTGCAGCACACCGGCGAGCACTAGGATCACGCCATCCCCTGCCTCCCCGTACTCCAGACGCTGCGCGCTGAGCGCCGAACGTGCCGCGGCGGAGTCCAGCACGCCGGCCATCCCGCCAAGCGTAGCCAGCGGCCGGCCGACCCAGGCGAGCCGGTTGGCCGCGAGCACCTCCCCTCCCGGGGTCACCAGCAGGATGCGGCGAATGGCGGGGTCGACGCTGACCGCGGCGATCAGCCTTTGCACCTGCGGCAAGGCACCGCGCGCCAACTCCTCGGCGACGATGCCCTGCACCTGCTCGACGCTGCGCCCCGCCTGCGCGCGCGCGTGTGCCAGCACGTCGTCACGAGTCTGCTGCCAGTGCATCCACCAGAATCCGCCCAGCAACAGCGTACCGAGCAACAGCAGCGCGACCGGCATCGCCAGGCGCAAGGGGTAGCGGGTCAACCAGCGGCTCATGCAAGGACCTCCGGCAGGGACACGATCTGGCGGCCGCTTGGCGGCGCGCCCTCCACCAGGCCGAAGCCTGCCAGCAGCGCGTGCATGCGGCGCATCGACGCGAGCAAGGTGGCCTTTTCTGCGAAACGGTGACGGTTTTCGTGCAGGCTGGGAAAGCGCAGCCGCTGCAAGGCCGGCTTGACCTCTCCAGGCGGAATCTGCTGGCGCGCGGCGACCGCCGCCAGCGCGGCAGGCTCGCTGCCCAGCAGCGCGTCGCACCCGGCAAACCAGCCCTGCAGCAGCGAGACCAGCCGCCCGTCGCGGTCGGCCAGCGCCTGCTGGCGGACGACCAGCACGTCGACCACTTCACCGGGAATGTCGCTGCTGTCGAACAGCACGCGTGCGCCGCGCGCCGTCAATTGCCCCAGCACCGGCTCGAAGGTCACCAGCGCGTCGACCTCGCCCGAGTCCAGCGCCTTGAGTTGTGCTTCGTAGGAGACATGGACAAGCGTCACGTCGGACGGCGCGAGGCCGCCGTGCTGCAGCGCTCGCCCCAGCATGAAGGCACCGAGCGCCAGGCTGTCGGCGCCGACGCGACGCCCGCGCAGCTCGGCCGCCGATGCGAGGCCGCCGGAGGCGACCAGCGCGTCGGCGCCGAACGATTCGTCGAGGACCAGAGCGACCGCGATATCCGGGTTGTGCTGCATCAGCTGCAGCGCTTCGTCCAGCGTCAGCGCGCCGGCGTCGATCACGCCGCTGGCAAGCGCGCGCACCACTTCGGACGCCGAACCGAACTCGACCAGATGCGGTGCGCGCCCCGGGTAGGCATTCAGTTCGCGCGCGATGTAGAAGGGTTCGTAGCCGATCCAGCGGTTGGTCGCGACCACCAGCGGCGGTCGGGTGCGCACGCACGCGGACGTCGAGAGCGCAAGCGGGGCGGACAGGAAAGCGCGGCGGGTCAGCGGACGCATGGGCGGGCGCAGAAAGTCGGTCGAGCCGACATTCTAACGCCCTAAACAATGCCTATAGCATGGTCATTGCCCAATTTGTGCCATCACTCGCGGTGGCCGGGCAAGGCAAGCCGCCGCTCGAGGTAGCGCTGCGCCAGCTCGAACGCGCCGCACAGCGCCCAGTAGATCAGCGCGGCCATCAGATAGAGCGGCAAGGGCTCGAAGGTCTGCGCGATCAGCTCCTTGGTCGACAGCATCAGCTCGCTGACGGTGATCACCGAGACCAGCGAGGTGTCCTTGATCAGCGAGATCAGGCTGTTGGACAGGCTGGGCACCGCCAGGCGCAGCGCCTGCGGCGCGATGATGAAGCGCATGCCCTGCCACCAGGTGAAGCCCAGCGAACGGGCGGCCGCCCACTGCCCGGCGCCGACGCCGGCGATCGCGCCGCGCATGCTCTCGGACAGGTAGGCGGCGACGTTCAGCGTCAGCGCCAGTACGCCGGCCGTCACCGGGTCGAACTCGACGCCGGCCGACGGCAGCCCGTAGTAGATCACGAAGATCTGCACCAAGAGCGGCGTGCCGCGCATCAGGCTGACGTAGAAGGCCGCGAGTGCGCCCAGCACCGGCACGCGCGCGACGCGCAGCAAGGCGACCACAAAACCCAGCGCTAGGCCGAGCACCATGCTCGAAAAGGCGAATACGAGCGTATAGAACGTGCCTTGCAACAGCATCGGCCACGCCAGCGCCATCAGTTCGGTCAGGGGCATCCACGCATCCTTTGGTCAGGGCCCGGGTGCTTTGACATTAGTCGGCCTTGCGCGCGGCCGGCGGCTGCGAGACGTCCTGGCCGAACCACTTGTTCGAGATGCGGGCAAAGCTGCCGTCCTGCTGCATGGCCAACAGCGCCTGGTCGATCGCGCGCTTGAAGCCCGGGTTGCCCTTGGCGAACGGGATCGCCATCGTCGCCGTGCTGCCGACCGGCGCGCCAGCCTTCAGCGGCAGTCGCGACTCGCGGATCGCGAACGGGATCAGCAGGCTGTCGTTGAGCGCGGCGTCGATGCGGCCGCTGGCCAAGTCCTGCAGGTACTCGGGCGCGCCCGGGTAGACCTTGACCTCGACCCCGTCCAAGCGGCGCGCGAGGTCCGCGTAGTTGCTGCCCTGGCCGACACCGACCTTGGTGCCCTTGAGGTTGGCACCCGACAGCGTGCGCGTCTCATTTTTACGCACCACCAGCTGCGCGCTGGAGATGGTGTACGGGCGGCTGAAGTCGAACACGCGCTCTCGTGCCTCGTTGACCGCGACCTGGTTCATCACCACGTCGAACTTGCCGCCTTGCAGGCCGGCGAGCAGGCCGCTCCATTCGCCGGTAACGAATTCGGGGCGCACGCCGAGCCGGCGCGCGAGTTCCTGGCCGAGTTCGACCTCGAAGCCGGTCAGCGTCTTGCCTTCGCGGTAGTTGAACGGCGGATAGGTGCCTTCCAGCGCGATCTTCAGCGTGCCGCGCTGGCGGACGGTGTCGATCAGGTCGGCGGCGAGGGCCTGGCCGGCCAGCAAGGCAGAGAGCAGGATGGGGATCAGTCGTTTCATAGCCATATCCATATATCTAATAGTTATTTAATATCGCAAATATTTGCGAAAGCGCAATATAACAAATCGACCGTGCGCCCTCCAGCACCCTACCCCAGTCAAACGCGACACGCAGATACGAAAAAACCACCCCGCGGGGTGGTTCTTGCATGGTTTGCCAAACGGCGCGGCTTACACGTTGAACAGGAAGTTCATCACGTCGCCGTCTTGCACCACGTATTCCTTGCCTTCCGAGCGCATCTTGCCGGCTTCCTTGGCCTTGGCCTCGCCGCCGTAGGCGATGAAATCGTCGTAGGCGATGGTCTGCGCGCGGATGAAGCCGCGCTCGAAGTCGGTGTGGATCACGCCGGCCGCCTGCGGCGCGGTGTCGCCGACGTGGATGGTCCAGGCGCGCACTTCCTTCACCCCGGCGGTGAAATAGGTCTGCAGGCCCAGCAGCTTGTACGCGGCGCGGATCAGACGGTTCAGGCCCGGCTCTTCCAGCCCCATGTCGGCGAGGAATTCGGCCTTGTCTTCTTCCTCGAGGTCGGCGATTTCGGATTCGATCGCCGCACACACCGCGACCACCGGCGCGCCTTCGGCCTCGGCCAGCGCCTTGAGCTTGTCCAGGTGCGGGTTGTTGTCGAAGCCGTCCTCGGCCACGTTGGCGACGTACATCGCCGGCTTGATGGTCAGCAGGCACAAGGGCTTGAGCATGGCGCGGTCGTCGGCATCCAGCTTGAACGCGCGTACCGGCTTGCCTTCGTTCAGGTGCGGCACCAGTTTTTCCAGCAGCGCGACCAGCTTCTGCGCGTCCTTGTCGCCGGAGCGGCCCTTCTTGTTCTCGCGCACGATCGCCTTTTCAACCGCGGACAGGTCGGCCAGCGCCAGTTCGATGCCGATGGTTTCCAGGTCGGCCAGCGGGTCGACCTTGCCGGCGACGTGGATCACGTTGTCGTCGTCGAAGCAGCGCACCACGTTGACAATGGCGTCGGTCTCGCGGATGTTGGCGAGGAACTGGTTGCCCAGGCCTTCCCCCTTGGACGCGCCGGCGACCAGGCCCGCGATGTCGACGAACTCGACGATGGCCGGCTGGACCTTCTGCGGGTTGATGATGGCGGACAGCGCGGCCAGGCGCGGGTCCGGCACCTCGACGATGCCGACGTTGGGCTCGATGGTGCAGAACGGGTAGTTGGCCGCTTCGATGCCGGCCTTGGTCAGGGCGTTGAACAGGGTCGACTTGCCGACGTTGGGCAGGCCGACGATGCCGCATTGCAGACTCATGGGAATTCCTTTTTCAAATCAATGGGCGCCCGCCCGGCCGGCCGGCGCTGAATGTTGCGGATTGTAGCACTGTCAGGGCCGGCCTTCGCCGTGCGCAAGCGCCGGCACCGGCCACGCCATGCGGGCGTTGGCGAACGTCTCATCGCGCAGCAACACCAGACGTCTTGCCTCGACCTCAAACCCCAGGTGCGCGAACAGCGCCTCGGCGCACAGGCTGACGTCGGCATACACCCGGGGCAGCCCCCGCGCGGTGGCCTCGGCCTGCAAGTGCCCAAGCAGGCGGCGGCCTATGCCCTGCCCCGCGTACGGAGCAGCGACAAAGAAGTGGTCGATCAGGCCGTCGTCCTGCAAGTCGGCGTAGGCGGCGATCACCCCGCCAACTTCGACGACGAAAGGCTGGCGGCGCGCCATCGCCTCGCACCAGGCGTGCTGCGCCTTGGCGTCCAGCACGGGGGCCCACGCCCTGCACTGCGCCGGCGTGTAGTCGCGACAGGCGAGGCCGTGCACCGACGAGGCAAACACCTCGCGCAAGGCCAGCGCGTCCGCCACGCGGAATGGACGGATGCTCAGCCCGCTCACTTGGCGGCGGTGTGCAGCGCCTGCATCGCGCCGGCCATGTCGCCGCCTAGCGCCTGCGGCAGCACGGCGAGTGCTGCGCGCATCGCGTCGTCGATTGCCTGCTGCTCTTCGGCACGCGGCTTCTTCAGCACGAAGTTGACCACCTCGGCGCGGTCGCCCGGGTGGCCGATACCCAGACGCAGCCGCCAGAAGTTGGGCGAGCCGAGCTTGGCGATGATGTCCTTCAGGCCGTTATGCCCGCCGTGTCCGCCGCCCTGCTTGAAGCGTGCGACACCCGGCGCGAGGTCGAGCTCGTCGTGCACGACCAGCACCTCTTCCGGCGCGATCTTGTAAAAGCGCGCCAAGGCGCCGACCGCCTGGCCGGACAGGTTCATGAAGGTCGACGGCTTGAGCAGCCAGACGTCGCCGTGCGCGAGGCGCACCCGGCTGGCCTCGCCGAAGAACTTGCCCTCGGGGCCGAGTTGCGGTGCCTTCAATTGCCAGGCAGCCTCGTCGACAAACCAGAAACCGGCGTTGTGCCGGGTCTTCTCGTAGTCGGCCCCCGGGTTGCCCAGGCCGACGATCAGGCGGATGGCGGACATCTTCTACCTCCAGGCGTGTGGCCGGATCGCGCCGGCCATGAAAAAGGCTCGCAGCCTCCCGGACGGGACGCGGCGAGCCTGGCTTGGCCGAAAGCGATTATTCGGCAGCGATACCGGTGGCGGTAGCCACGGTCGCGTTTTCGCCACGCGCCAGTGCAACCAGTTCAACGCCTTCCGGCAGTTTCAGGTCGGACAGGTGCAGGATGGTGCCAGCGGACATGGCCGACAGGTCGACTTCGACGAAGGACGGCAGTGCAGCCGGCAGCGAGCGAACTTCGACTTCGGTGGTCACGTGGGTCACGCTACCGCTCTGCTGCTTGACAGCCGGGCAGACGTCGGCGCCGACGAAGTGCAGCGGAACCTTCACGTGCACTTTTTCGTTCGGGTTCACGCGCTGGAAGTCGATGTGCATGACTTGCGCCTTGTACGGGTGCATCTGGAAGTCGCGCAGCAGCACGGCTTCTTTGGCGCCGTCGATCACCAGATCCAGCACGCTGGCGTGGAAAGCTTCTTCTTTCAGCGCGTAGAACAGGGTGTTGTGGTCCAGGGTCAGGGACACGGCGTCCTTGTTGTCGCCGTAAACGACAGCCGGCACCTTGCCAGCGTGACGCAGGCGGCGGCTCGCACCCGTACCCATCTCTTCGCGCTTGGCAGCAATCAGTTCGTAAGCCATGGAAATACTCCGTTTATTTCAGGGTTGAATTCGATCCGCCCGCCGCGACCAGCGGGCGAACCGTTTACGGCAGGCAGGCGCCTGTCGAAACCAGATCCTCGTTGAAGAGGTAGGACACCGACTCTTCGTTGTTGATGCGGCGCAGGGTCTCGGCGATCAGTCCGGCGATCGAGCAGACGCGGATGCGGCTGCTCTGGCGTGCCTGGGCCGACAGCGGGATGGTGTCCGTCACCACCACCTGGTCGATGTCCGAATTATTGATGCGGTCGACCGCCTGGCCGGAGAACACGGCGTGCGTCGCATAGGCGAGCACGCGCTCGGCGCCGCGCTCTTTCAGCGCGGACGCGGCCTTGCACAGCGTGTTGGCGGTGTCGATCATGTCGTCGACGATCAGGCAGGTACGGCCGGATACGTCACCGATGATGTTCATGACCTCGGCGACGTTGGCCTTCGGGCGGCGCTTGTCGATGATCGCGAGGTCGGTGTTCAGCGCCTTGGCGACGGCACGCGCACGCACCACGCCGCCAACGTCCGGGCTGACCACGATCAGGTCTTCGATGCGCTGCGCGCGGATGTCTTTGAGCAGCACCGGCGTCGCGTAGACGTTGTCCACCGGCATGTCGAAGAAGCCCTGGATCTGGTCGGCGTGCAGGTCGACGGTCAGCACGCGGTCGATACCGGCGCTGGTCAGCATGTTTGCGACCAGTTTGGCGGTGATCGGCACGCGGGCCGAACGCGGACGACGGTCCTGGCGCGCGTAGCCGAAGTACGGAATCGCCGCGGTAATCCGGCCGGCGGACGCACGCTTGAGCGCGTCGGCCATGGTCAGGATTTCCATCAGGTTGTCGTTGGTCGGCGCGCAGGTCGACTGCAGGATGAACACGTCGCGGCCGCGCACGTTTTCCAGCAGCTCGACGGCCACTTCGCCGTCACTGAACTTGCCGACGTCGGCACGCCCCATCGAAATGTCCAGATGCTTGACTACATTCTGAGCCAGTTCCGGGTTTGCGGTCCCGGTAAATACCATCAAGCTGTCGTAAGCCGCCATCGCCAATTCGCCTGTCACTGAGCTGAACAAAGAAAAAGCGTGTAAGGGTTCCTTACACGCTTTTTTGGATCTGGCTGAGGAGGTAGGGATCGAACCTACGAATGCCGGAATCAAAATCCGGTGCCTTACCACTTGGCGACTCCCCAGTAAACTGCTTCAGACCTTGTCGAACAACGGATGCGCCTGTAAACCCTTGGCGACGAACCCGTCGAATTTCTTCGACACTGCCTCGAAAATCTTGTTTGCCTGGCTCTGCGACCCGCACTCCAGAAATACACAACTACCGGAGCCGGTCATCAGCGGCGAACCGTACTGCGCCAAGTTATTCAGCGCTTCGTTCACCACCGGGTACATCTCACAAACAACTGACTGCAAATCGTTTTGTTTTTGCTGTGTCGTTTGGAGGACTCGAATTATGGAGAAACCGGTTTTTCCTGTCAACACCCTTTGCGCGAAATTTTTGAAAATATCTGCCGTAGGCACATTTACTGGTGGTTTCAATACCACATACCATGCCTCGGGCACCTTGATTTCATTGAGTTTCTCACCGATACCCTGAGCGCGTGCGGCACGCCCGAAAATGAAGACAGGCACGTCGGCGCCCAGTTGCACGCCAAGCGCCATCAGCGCGTCGCGCCCCAGGCCGCAGCCCCACAGGCGGTTGAGCGCGATCAGCACGGTCGCCGCGTCCGAACTGCCGCCGCCCAGCCCCCCGCCCATCGGGATGCGCTTGGTCAGGCGGATGTTCACCCCCTGTGCGCAGCCGCTCGCCTCTTTAAGCAGGCGCGCCGCGCGCACCGTCAGGTCGGACTCGGCCGGCACGCCGGCGATCGGGTTGTCGAGCACCACTTGGCCGTCGTCACGCAACGCGAGCTCGACGGTGTCGGCGCGGTCGATAAAGACGAAGTCGGTATCGAGCAGGTGGTAGCCGTCTGCGCGGCGGCCGACGACGCGCAGCTCGAGATTCAGCTTGGCCGGCGCGGGAAAGGCAAGGTAGTTGGACATGCGTATCTACAGGTATCTATATGGGGGAGGCGCCGGCCCTTACGGCGTGACGGCCAGCGGGTACGGCCGCCACTGGCTGGCGACGATGCGCAGCACGATGCCATCGCGCGAGAGTTCGATGCGCCGCGGGTAGGCAGAACCGGCCTCGTCTGCGGTGAAACGGATCTGCCAGCCCTGCTGCTCGAGCGCACCATCGGGCAGCGTCACGGCCGGCACGCCCGGCGCGCGGTGCCCGCGCACCCACCATACTAGGTTGGCCAGCGGCAGCGGCCAGCCGAGCACCTGTTCGGTCAGCGTCTCGACGTCTTCCGCCTGCCAGCGCTTGCCGTCTGCCTCCAGCACCACACCCGCAGCATCGCGGGTCACCCGCGCGACGGTGTTGCCCAACGGCGTGTTGACCGACAGCGCGTCGCGCCCGGCGGCGTGCGTCCAGTCGAACTGCGCGAGCTGACCCTTGCCGTCGACCTGCACCGACAGGCGGCCGGACAGCGCGAACGGCGCGTCTGCCACCAGTTCCTGCTGCGGGCGGAACGCGACCTGCGTCGCGCACGCGCCAAGCATCAGCGGCAGCGCAACGAGCGCCGCGCGGAACAGGGCGCGCTTCATGGCACGAAGCGCCGCATGGTTTCGAGCAACACCGGGTGGTCCGGCGCCTTCGCGCGTTCGGCCTGCCACAGCTGGCGCGCCTCGGCGCGCCGGCCGAGCGTCCACAGCACTTCGCCCAGGTGCGCGGCGACCTCGGGGTCGGGCATCGCCTTGTACGCCCGCTCGAGGTAGGGCAAGGCTTCGGCGCTGCGGCCGGTCTTGAACAGCGCCCAGCCCATGCTGTCGAGGATCATCGGGTTGTCCGGGTCGGCCCTGAGCGCCTGCTCGACCAGACGCAGCCCCTCGGCGTGGCGGCTGGTGCGGTTGACGAGCAGGTAGCCCAACGCGTTCAGCCCCTGCGCGTCGTCGGCCTTCTGTTTGAGGTAGGCGCGCAGGTCGCGCTCGGCGGCCTTGTAGTCGCCCCTTTGCTCCAACACCAGCGCGCGCTCGTACAGGAGTTCGGGGCTGTCCGGCTGGCTGGCGAGCGCCGTATCGAGGTAGCGCTCGGCCAGGTCCAGCCGTCCAGCCTCGCGGGCGAACTGCGACTGGTAGAGCACCAGCTGCACCTGTTCGGCCGCCGTCGCGTCGAGCGAGCCCATGCGCGCGAGCACCGCGTCGACGTCGCCATCCTTCAGGTCGAGCGCAGCCAACCGCACTTGCGCCGACAGGTAGTGCTGGCCGGGGCCGACCAGCGTGTACCACTTGCGCGCGTCCTGCGGCGCCTTGTTCGCCTCGGCCAATTGACCAAGCGTCAGGCGCAGGTAGTCGGCCTCGGGGTGGCCACCCGCGAGCGCCTGCTCGAGGTAGGGGCCTGCGGCGGTAAGGTCGCGCAACTGGAACGAGAGCAGGCCCAGCGCGTAGAGAATGTCGGGGTTGCCCGGGTTGCGCCCGAGTGCGGTGGCAAACGCGTCGCGCGCCTCGGGGAAGCGCTTGCCATTCACCAGAAGCCGCGGGTACGCGAGCTGCAGCTCGACGCCGGCTTGCGGGCGGCGGGCGAGTTCGCGCGCAAGGAAGGCCAGCGCCGCGTCGTTGTCCTTCTGGCGCAGGCGGTCGACCTGCCAGGCAACCGGCAGATCCCAGCGCGGGGCGACGCGGGCGAGCGTATCGAATTCGGCGGCCACCGCCTGGTTGTCACCCGCCTCGGCCGCCGCCGACAGCACCGCGAAGCGCGCCTCGGGCAGCTCGGGAAACGGCGTGGCCAGCCTGCGCACCAGCGCGTACGCCTGGTTCGGGTCGCTCTGCCGCGAAGTGAGGCGCGCCAGTTGCACGAACACCGCGGCCGCGCGCTCGGGGTGGTCGGCCAGCAGGCCCGTGACCAGCGCCTCGCTTTCCGAGAGTTTGCCCCCGCGCAACTGCGCGACCAGCAGCTGTTCGCGCGCGGTTTCGGAATCGGGCTCGAGCTCGACCCACTTCTGAAGCGCCTGCGTCGCCGTCCCCAGTTGGCCGGCGAGCATCGCAAACTCGGCCGCGCGCCGCGCCAGACGCGGGTCGTTCAGCTCGCGCGCGAGTTCAAGGTAGGTGGCGGCGGACACCGCCGACGCGCCGCGCTGCGCGGCCAGTTCGCTGGCGAGTACGCCGTAGACGATCTGTGGCGTCAGCGGGTGCAGAGGCAGCTTCGCCTCGGTCGCGGCCGGCACTGCCGCTGCCGGCGCGGCGGGCTTGGCAGGCGCATGCAACTGGGCGCAGCCGGAAAGCACGAGCGCCGACAAGGACACGCACAAGGAAAAATACGTTTTCATAGGGTTTCCCGTTAAGCGCCTAGAATAGCATGTCGTCCACCGGAGGCTCAGCATGCCAGAACTGCCAGAAGTCGAAACTACCCGCCGCGGCGTCGAAGCGTTGCTCACAGGCGCCACCGTGCGCGACGTCGTCGTGCGCAACGGCGCCTTGCGCTGGCCAGTGCCGCCCGACCTGCCGGCCATCCTCACCGGACAGCGCATCGAACGCGTCGCGCGCCGCGCCAAGTATTTGTTGATCGAATGCGCGCAGGGCACGCTGATCATTCATCTGGGCATGTCCGGCAGCCTGCGTTTCGTCGACACCGGCACCCCGCCCGAGAAGCACGACCATGTGGACATCGTGCTCGATGGCGGCCACACCCTGCGCTACCGCGACCCGCGCCGCTTCGGCGCGGTGCTGTGGCAGTACGGTGACGCCCGCACCCACCCGCTGCTGTCCCGCCTCGGCCCCGAACCGCTGTCCGGGGCCTTCGACGGCGACGTGCTGTACACGGCGACGCGCAAGCGATCCGGCGCGATCAAGGTCGCGCTGATGGACAACGCGCTGGTGGTCGGCGTCGGCAATATCTACGCGAACGAAGCGCTGTTCATCGCCGGCGTCCACCCGGCACGCGCGGCGTGCGAACTTGACCGCGACACCTGCCACCGGCTCGCCGAGGCGGTGCGCGACGTGCTCACCCGCGCCATCGCCGCCGGCGGCAGCACGCTGCGTGACTTTGTCGACGCCGTCGGCAAGCCCGGCTACTTCCAGCAGCAGTATTTCGTGTACGGGCGCACCGGCCTGCCCTGCCACCGCTGCGGCACGCCGATCCGCGCCTTGCGCCTCGCGCAGCGGACCGCGTTCTTTTGCCCGCATTGCCAGCCATGCTAGAGTGCGCCTTTGCCTGATCCCGCCAAACCCTCGTGAGCACCCAGACCACCCCGTATCTCGTGCGCGCCTGGCGCCTGACCCGCATGCTGCTGCACGTGCTGCACGGCGCGCTGATCCTCGCCATGCGCTACCCCCGCCTGACCAACCCCGAGCGTGCGGTGATCACCCGCGCGTGGGCGCGCAAGATGCTCGACATCTTCGGCGTCAGGCTGGCCATCCGCGGCGACAACCCGGGCTTCTACCCGGCCAACACGCTGCTGGTCGCCAACCATGTGTCGTGGCTGGACATCATCGCGCTGTCCGGCGGGACGGTGTCGCGCTTCGTCGCCAAGAAGGAAATCCGTTCGTGGCCCGCCATCGGCTGGATGGCCGCCAACGGCGGCACGCTGTTCATCGACCGCAGCAACCGCCGCGACGCCAGCCGCGTCAACGGCCAGCTGGCCGAGGCGCTCGAGCAGGGTGGCTGCATGTCGGTGTTTCCGGAAGGGACGACCAGCGACGGCTTCGGCCTGTTGCCATTCAAGTCGTCCCTGTTCGAGTCGGCGATGATCGCCGGCAGCCGCGTGCAGCCGGTGGCGATCCGCTACCTGGACGAGACGGGCGCGCTGACCGACAGGGTCGCCTTCATCGGCGAGGCGACCATCGCCCAGACGCTGGGCCGCCTGCTCGCGACCCGGCACCTGACCATCGAGCTCATCTACGGCCAACGCCTGCAGGCCGGCGCGCCGGGGCTCGCCACCCGCTTCGAGCTGTCGGCCGCCGCGCGCGCCGAAATCCTCGCCGCGCTGGGGCTTGCCGAAGAGTGCGCAGAAGCGCCGTGCGACCAGGCCACCGACCCGGCGCTCGCGGCGAACTGAATCAGCCGATAGAGCGGAACGCCGGGCAAGGCTGGGCGAACACCTGCCTGTCCTCCAGCCTGAGCGCGGTCAGGCTGCCACCCCACAGGCAGCCGCTGTCGATCGCGCACACGTCTTCTTCCAGCCGCAGGCCGAGCGCCGACCAGTGCCCGCACACGATAGGCGTGCCGGCGCTCTTGCGTCCCGGCGCGTCAAACCAGGGCACAAGGTTGGCCGGCGCGTCCGCCAGTTCGCCCTTGAACGCAAAGTCGATCTCGCCGTCGCGCCCGATCAGCCGCATCCGCGTCATCGCGTTGACCGTCAAACGCATGCGGTCGACGCCGCGCAGCTCGTCGCTCCAGCGCGCGGGCTTGTTGCCGTACATCCTGGAGAGGAAACGCCGGTAGTCCTTGCCGGCAAGCGTCTCCTCGACTTCTTCGGCCAGGTCGAGCGCCTTCTCGATGTCCCACTGCGGCAACAGGCCCGCGTGCACCATCGCCCACTCGCCGTCGTACAGCATCAGCGGCTGGCAGCGCAGCCAGTCGAGCATCAGCTTGCCGTCGGATGCGTCGAGGATGGGCGTGAGGGTGTCGCTCTTGCCCAAGCGGCCGTAGCCCTCGGCCACGGCCAAGAGGTGCAGGTCGTGGTTGCCGAGCACCATGTGCAGCGAATCCTGGTGGCGGAACGCCCAGCGCAGCACGTCGAGCGAGCCCGGCCCGCGGTTGACCAGGTCACCGGTCAGCCACAGCGTGTCGCGCGACGGGCTGAAGTCGATGCGTTGCAACAAGTCGAGCAGGGGCTGGTAGCAACCCTGGATATCGCCGATGGCGTAGGTGGACATGGCAGGCCTTGCAAGCGGGAGTCGTTTGTCTGTGGCCATGATACCGCAAGGGGGCGTGCTAGAATGCCCACCCGCACCACCTCTCCCGCCCGCCGATGTCCGCCCTGCTCAACCCTCCGCAACGCGAAGCCATCCACTACCTGGACGGCCCCCTGCTCGTGCTCGCCGGCGCAGGCTCGGGCAAGACGCGGGTGATCACCTTCAAGATCGCGCACCTGATCCGCGAGGGCGGCATCAGCGCGCGCAATATCGCGGCGATCACCTTCACCAACAAGGCGGCGCGCGAGATGATGGAACGTGCGGCCAAGCTGTTGTCGTCCGAGGAAATCCGCGGGCTGACCGTGTCGACCTTCCACTCGCTGGGCATGCAGATCCTGCGCCAGGAGGCGCCGCACCTCGGCTACAAGCCGCAGTTCTCCATCCTCGACGCTTACGACGCGGGCAAGATCATCTCTGACATCCTGAAAAGCACCGCCAAGGACGAGGTGCGCAGGGTGCAGAGCCAGATCTCGCTGTGGAAGAACGACTTCAAGACGCCAGACCAGGTGCTGCTGGATGCCAGCAACGAGTGGGAGTCGGTGTGCGCGCGCACCTACCTCTCCTACCAGGCAACGCTGGCCGCCTACCAGGCGGTCGACTTCGACGACCTGATCCGGCTGCCGGTCGAGCTGTTCGAGCGCTTCCCCGAGGTGCTTGGCAAGTGGCAGAACAAGCTGCGCTACCTGCTGCTCGACGAATACCAGGACACCAACACCTGCCAGTACCGGCTGGTGAAGCTGCTCACCGGCGTGCGCGGCATGTTCACCGCGGTTGGCGACGACGACCAGAGCATCTACGCGTGGCGCGGCGCCAATATGGAGAACTTGCGCCTGTTGCAGCAGGACTTCCCCAAACTCAAGATCATCAAGCTCGAGCAGAACTACCGCTCGACGGTGCGCATCCTGCGCGCGGCCAACTCGGTGATCGCCAACAACCCCAAGCTGTTTGAAAAACAGCTATGGAGCGAACTGGGCCTGGGCGAGCCCATCCACGTCGTGCAGTGCAAGGACGAGGAGCACGAGGCGGAAGCGGTGGTACAGCGGCTGCTGGCGCACAAGTTCGAGTGCCGCACCGACTTCAAGGACTACGCGATCCTCTACCGCGGCAACTACCAGGCGCGCATCTTCGAGCAGGCGCTGCGCACGCACAAGGTGCCGTACCAGATGGCCGGCGGGCAGAGCTTCTTCGACAAGCCCGAGATCAAGGACGTGCTGTCCTATATGCGGCTGATCACCAACCCGGACGACGACCCGGCCTTCATCCGCGCGCTGACCACGCCCAAGCGCGGCGTCGGCGCGGTGACGCTGGAGAAGCTCGGCGCGTGGGCCGGCCAGCGCCAGGTCAGCCTGTTCGCCGCCGCGCACGAGACCGGCTTCCAGAGCCAGGTACAGGCGGCGCAGCTCGAGCCGCTGACCCAGTTCTGCGCCTTCATCGACGCGCTGAAGATGCGCGCGCTGCGCGAGGGCGCCGGCGCGCTGATCCTCGAGATGCTCGCTGCGATCGGCTACGAGGCGTGGCTGTACGACAGTGAGGACAGCCCGCGCGCCGCCGAGAACAAGTGGAAGAACGTGCTGGAGCTGGCCGCGTGGCTGACCCGCAAGGGCGACGAGGACAACAAGAACCTGATCGAGCTCACGCAGACCATCGCGCTGATCACCATGCTCGAGGGACGCGACGAGGGCGAGGTCGACGCGGTGAAGATGTCGACGCTGCACGCCTCCAAGGGGCTCGAATACCCGCACGTGTTCCTGGTCGGCTGCGAGGAAGGCATCCTGCCGCACAGCGAGTCGGTCGACAACGGCATGGTCGAGGAAGAACGCCGGCTGATGTACGTCGGCATCACCCGCGCGCAGAGGAGCCTGACCCTCAGCTACTGCGTGAAGAGGAAGCGCGCCGGCGAGTGGCAGTTCGTCGACCCCTCGCGCTTCATCAGCGAGATCGGCGAGGGCGACCTGCGCCACTTCGGCCGCCCGGGCGCCGAGCCCCTGGTCAGCAAGCAGGAAGGCAAGAGCCGGCTGGCCAACCTCAGCGCGCTGTTGGACGCCAAGAAGCGCGACTGAAGCCGCCTCTCTCGCCCAAATAGAAAACGCCGCGCGATGCGCGGCGTTTTCTCTGGCAAAGCAGCCTTACTTGGCGGCGTTCACCATGTACTGCACGGCGGCCTTGAATTCGGCGTCCGGGCCGGCGAAGGTGCCCTTGGGCGGCATCGCGTTCAGACCCTTGATGCCGGAGGCGACCAGCGCGTCCTCGCCCTTGGCGATGCGCGGCGCCCACGCGGCCTTGTCGCCGAACTTCGGCGCACCGGCAACCCCTGCCGCGTGGCAGGCAACGCAAGCCGAGTCGTAAATCTTCTTGCCGACCACCGCCGGGTCGGCGGCCGCCACGGCACCGGCCGGCGCGGAAGCGCCCGCGGCGGCACCGGCGGCCGGCTCGGCGAACTTGGCACCGGAATTGTTGGCGATGTACACCACCGCGCGCTTCACTTCGTCGTCGGTCAGGTCGGCACCACCACCGCGCGCCGGCATCGCGTTGAAGCCATTGATCGCGTGGGTGAACAGCGTTGCCTCGCCCTGCGCGATGCGCGGCGCCCAGGCCGCGGCGTCGCCGAACTTGGGCGAGCCGGCCAGGCCAGCCGCGTGGCACGACGCGCATAGCGCCTTGTAGATGCCCTCGCCGGTACGCGAGCCCGGCGGGTCGCCGGCGACGGAGTCGCCGACCGGCTTCAGGCGGGCGGCCACGGCTTCCTTGGTCATGACTTCGGCGTTGACGTCAAAGCCGCTGGTGGCCAGCTTGGCCAGGAGGTAAATCGCCACCACGACAAAGACGATGATGCCTACCAGCACCTTGATGATCTGTGCGGGAGCCATCTTGTTTTCGTTGCTCATACAGCCTCGCCTGGAGAAATAAAATGACAATTACAATCGCCGGCAATTATACGCAAACTGCATCTGCAAGGAAAGAAAACCATGCTGGACTGTAGGAAGAAGCTGGGCTATCATCGCGCCTCGATAGCACAGCATCCGTAGCTCAGTTGGATAGAGTGTCAGTTTCCGAAGCTGAAGGTCACAGGTTCGATCCCTGTCGGGTGCGCCAGATAAATCAAGGGCTTGCGTTTACACAGCGCAAGCCCTTGTCCGTTTCCGGCTCAAAAAATCCCTAGCTGGTTACTCAGCGGCTTACTTTTGGAAGACGCTACCCCGCAGGCCAGCAGCGCCCCCCCCTTCTGCGCGCACCCGCACGCTGCATAAGCCTCCACACCGGCCGCCCTTCCCCTCCTGCAAAATTTTCCGCGCAGCCGAAATGCAAAAACCGCCACAAAGGTGAGCGCGGAAACTGTACAGACACCGCAATGCCACTGCCGGCCGCCTCTTCGCATGCAAGGTGGTGGAGTCCATCGAAAAGCCACGTTCTTGCCGCCCTCCAGAGCCTGCTGACACTACCGCTCAGCCGTCGGCGACGGGCGCAAGAAGATTCAATCGTGTGAACAGCCCCGCGGTTGTTGCTGGCTTGAATGGAACCGCCCCGCAGGGAGCGCCTGCGGGGCGGTTTGTTGCTTGGTGCCAGGGCAAGCTGGCAGCTTGCCGTGTAACTTAGTGCGCCAATTTGAGCGTCACGACTCCGGCGATGATCAGCCCGACGCCCATGAAGCGGGCAAAAGTTGCCGGGTCACCGTAATACAGCACCCCGACAAGGAAAGTCCCTGCGCCTCCGATGCCAGTCCAGACCGCATACGCGGTACCAATCGGGATGTGCCTCTGGGATAGCCAGAGCAGGGCTCCGCTTGCTGCCATGAAAAAAATCGCCGTGGCGATGCCAAGAACCCGCGTAGCGGGATCCTGTGCCATTTTCAGGCCGATTGGCCAGCCTATTTCAAGAAGGCCGGCAAGAAAAAGGTAAATCCAGCTCATGAACATCGCAGGCACTTCCCTGTTAAGATACGATCGTATCGTAACAAGACAGCGGAGCAATGAAAAGTGACGAGACCCCGAACCGTAGACCGTGAGCGCTTACTGGACTCCGTCGAGCAAGTCGTGTTCACCTCGGGCCCCTCCGGTCTCTCGTTCGGCGCGGTGGCGACGACCTCCGGTCTTTCCAAGGCCACGGTGCAATCGGTGTTCGCCAGCCGGGAAGGCATGATCGAGGCACTGCTTGAGCGATGGTTGCAGCAGGAGAGGATGGCGTTTGAACAACGTGCGGGTGAAACCCCCACTTTGCGTGATCGAGTTCGTGCCCACATCCAGACCATGCTTGCTCCGCCTGAAGATGCGAACAGTCGCCTGGCTGCGACGCTCGCCGCACTGGCGAGCACCGACAGCAGGATGGATGGAGTCATGCACTGGTACGCAGACCGCATGGGTGACTTCTCGGCGAAAACCGACGAAGAAAGGCATCTGCGTATGGCCTTTCTGGCCGCAGAAGGCGCCTTTTTTGTCCGCTATCTGGCCAGGGTCCCGATCTGCACCGAACAGTGGCAAGAGATTGCCCACGATTTGCAGGACTTCGCAGCCCGGTAAGCACTGGCCATTTTGGACGGGGCACTGCAGGCGTATTGAAGGGCTGATCACTGGCACGAGATGAAGCCGCAGGCTAGGGACGAGCAGTCAGAAGATCCGATGGATCTGGGCGGTCACCGACCGGTAACCGGCACTGTTGCAGGCAAGGAGTGCCGACAAAATTTCTTGTCGGAGCACTCCTCCTAAGTTCGCCAACCTTACAACTCGATCTGAGAGCCCAGCTCGACGACACGGTTGGCGGGGATCTGGAAAAAGTCCGTTGCCTTGAGGGCATTCTTGCTCATCCACACGAACAGCTTTTCTCGCCAGCGTGCCATGCCGGGGCGTTCGGTCGAAATCAGCGATTCGCGCGACAGGAAGAACGAAGTATCCATCACCTCGAAGGCGAGACCATGCACCTCGGCAAGCTCAAGCAGTTCGTTGACGTTGGGGGTCTCCTTGTACCCGTATTCGGCGATGACTTGCCAGAACGACGCCGACAAGCGTTTGACGGCCAGCCGGTCAGCGGGCGCCACAAAGGGCTCTTCACGGGTGCGTACGGTCAGCAGCACGATACGATCGTGCAGCACTTTGTTGTGCTTGAGGTTGTGCAGCAGCGCATGGGGCACGCCATGGCTAGAGCTGGTCATGAAGACGGCCGTGCCTGGTACGCGGGTCGGCGACGATACCTCCATATTCTCGATGAAGCTCTCCAGCGGAATGGCCTGCTCGTCCAGCCGCTGCATCAGCAGCTCGCGTCCGCGTTTCCAGGTCAGGAACAACACGAGTATCACAATGCCGATCAACAGCGGCAGCCAGCCCCCGTGCGCCACTTTCAGCAGGTTGGAGGAGAAAAACACCAAGTCAATGCACAAGAAGAGCGCCGTCACGCTGCCAGCCAGCCACAGGGGCCAGCGCCAATTCAAGCGCATGACGACGTATAGCAGCATGGTGGTGATGACCATGGTGCCGGTCACGGCGATGCCATAGGCCGCCGCGAGATTCGCCGAGGACTTGAAGCCGACGATGACCACGATCACCGCAGCCAGCAGCGCCCAGTTGACGAACGGCATGTAGATCTGGCCAATCTCACGGTCAGAAGTGTGCTGGATGGACATGCGCGGACTGAAGCCCAGCTGGATGGCCTGCTGGCTCAGCGAGTAGGCGCCCGAGATGACGGCTTGCGACGCGATGATGGTGGCCGCCGTGGCCAAGCCGATCATCGGCAGTAGCCCCCATTTGGGTGCCAGCAAGTAAAACGGGTTTTCAATCGCGCTCGGGTTGGCCAACAGCAAGGCCCCCTGGCCAAAATAATTGAGCAGCAGCCCGGGCATGACCAGGCCCAGCCAGGCGATCTCGATCGGTTTCCTGCCGAAATGCCCCATGTCTGCGTACAGTGCCTCCGCCCCGGTCAGAGCCAATACCACCGCGCCTAGCGGCAGAAAAGCGGCCCAACCGTGCGTCAGCAAAAAGTTGATCGCATACCAGGGATTAGCCGCCAGCAGCACTTCAGGGCGTTGCACAATCGCCAGCGTCCCCCACAGCCCAAGCACGGTAAACCAGACCACGATGATCGGCCCGAACAGTTTGCCAACACTGGCGGTGCCGTGCTTCTGGATCAGGAAGAGCGCGATCAGGATGACGAGGGCCAGGGGAAGCACATAGGGGTCGAGCGTCGGGCTGACCAGCTTCAACCCTTCTGCAGCAGACAGCACGGACATGGCTGGCGTGATGATGGCGTCGCCGTAGAACAAGGAGGCGCCAATCAAACCAAGCAGCATGGCCTTGCGACGGGACTTGCGGCTCAGATAGGCCCAGGACTGCGCCATCAAAACCATGATGCCGCCTTCGCCCTTCTTGTCAGCGCGCAACACAAGCATGACGTACTTGCAGGTGACCACCAGCAGGATGGCCCAGAACACCAGGGACAGGATGCCAAGGATATTCGCCGGTTGCAGCGGCAGCGCGCCAATGTTGAAACACTCTTTCAGGGTGTACAGCGGACTGGTGCCAATGTCGCCATAGACAACGCCTAGAGCCGCCAGCGTGATGCCAAACGTGGCTTTATTGTGGGTGGACTGCATGAGCATCCTTGGAGGCAGGAAGGAGAATAAGCCTGCCACACAAAACAGCATGGCATCAGCATTTGCGCGGAGCATATTCCTACCCGCTCACGTCAGCAAGATGCCATGCTGTATTGCAGCACTACTGGGCATGCAGTCACCGCCACCCGTGCGGCGGACTACTCCGCTGCCAACCGGTAGCCGATGCCGGTTTCAGTCAGCAGCCAACGCGGCTGCGAAGCGTTGTCCTCAACCTTCTGCCGCAGATGAGTCATATAGATGCGCAGGTAATGGGTGTGCTCGATATAGGCTGGCCCCCACACCTCGTTCAACAGTTGGCGATGGGTCAGTACCTTGCCCCGGTGGGCGATCAGCGTGGAAAGCAGCCGATATTCCAGCTTGGTCAGGTGCAGCGGCGCGCCGTTGCGCGTCACGGTGCGGTTGAGCAGATCCACCTCCACCGCGCCGAAGCGCTCCAGACTGCTTTGCACAGCGCCATTGCGGCTGGCGTGCCGCCGCAATTGGGCGCGAACCCGTGCCTGCAACTCGCCGATGCTGAAGGGCTTGGTCAGGTAGTCGTCGGCGCCGGCGTCGAGCGCCTGAATCTTATCGGTCTCGCCCACACGTGCCGACAACACGATGACCGGCACGCTGGCCCAACCACGCAGGTCCTTCAACAGGTTGATGCCGTTACCGTCCGGCAACCCCAGGTCAAGGATGATCAGATCCGGCTGACGGGTAGCGGCTTCAATCAGCCCGCGCGACATGGTCCCCGCCTCGACCACCTGCAGGCCTTCCTCCTCCAGCGCAGCACGCACGAAGCGCCGAATGGCGACATCGTCTTCGACGATCAACACGGTGGAAGCGATGCCCAATTCAGTTCTCCTGCGGAAAATCCAGCGACGGCTGCGCCAGCAACGGCAGCGTCAGGGTGAAGCAGGCACCTCCCCCTGGCAGGTTCTCGGCCTCCAGCCTCGCCTCGTGCGCATCGGCAATGGTACGGCATATCGCCAGACCAAGCCCTACCCCGCTGACGCTGGATTCGCGGTTCCCACGGCTAAAGGCGTGGAACAGCCAGCCAATGTCGCCTGGCGGTAAGCCGACGCCTTGGTCAGCAACCCGCAGCACGATGCAGCCGTTCTCTCCGGCGCAACGGATACGGATCTCACTGCCGGCACGGCTGTACTTGGCCGCATTCTCCACCAGGTTCACCAGCAGCCGCTCCAGCAGTACCGGGTCGCCATGGATCAGAGGACAGTCCGGTTCGATGTCTGTACGCAGGATATGCCCGTCCAGCGCACCGCCCAGCGCGGCGATCGCACCGCCCACCAGTTCCTCCACCGGCAACCACTCCTTTTTCAGAGTCATGCTGCCGACTTGCAGTTGAGCCATCTCCAGCAGGTTGGTCACCAGCCGCGCAATGCGCTGACCCTGCTGCTGTAGCAGCAACACGTCGTCGGAAAACGGAGAACCCGCACGCTGCAGCTTGCGTGCCAAGGTCTCGGTGTTGCCGGTCAGGGCGGTAAGTGGCGTGCGCAGGTCGTGCGACAACGCGGCCAGCAAGGAATGGCGCATGCGTTCGGCCTCCATATTCAGCAGCGTCTGCTGCGCCACATCGATGTAATGCAGTCGTTCCAGCGTCTGCGCCGCCAATGCGGCCACGGCCTCGCACAGCCGGCGGGTAGCGAAGTCGGATAGCTGCGCCGGCTGCGGCAACGACAGCACCAGCACCCCACGCGTGCGCATCGGCGCCTTCAGCGGCAGGTACAGCAGCGGAGAGTTGGGCAAAGTGGTGGTGCCCTGCCCGGCGGCCTCTCCGTGGTCGAAACACCAGCGCACGATGGCACTATCCGTCCCTGGCAGGCTCTGCTGCTGCGGCTGCAAGTGATCGTCCTCCCCCACCGGTCGCCACAGGTCGATGCGCGCGCCCAAGCCGCTGTGCAGGTAGCGCGCCGTAGCCTCCCCGACCTGCTCTTCGAGCAGCGCCTGGCCCAAATCGCGCGATAACTCGAACAGGATGCGGGTATGCGCCTCGCGCTGCTGAGCCATATCGGCGCTCTGCCGCTGGCTGGCGACCAGTTGCCCGGCCACCAGGCCGACGACCAGCATCACCGCAAAGGTGATCAGGTACTGCACATCGGACACCGCAAAAGTGAGATAGGGCGGCACCAGAAAGAAATCGAACAAGCCCACCGCCAGCACGGCGGCCAGTGCCGCCGGAGCCCGGCCATAACGCACTGCACTCCACAGCACCACAAGCAAATACAGCATCACCTGGTTGGCCGGCTCCAAGAGGCCGCGCAACGGCAACGCCACCACAGTCACCAGCAGACACAGCAACACGGTCTGCCACCAGCCCCGCAATGGCCAACCCAGACGCAAAGGCTTGCGGTCCGTGTGCCTGTCCGGGGAGGCCAGCAGCAGCACGTGTAGTTCTGGCACCTGCCGCTTTAACGTCCTCAACAGCCGTGTCGGATACGACTGCCGGTGCAAAGCCAGCAGCGACAGATTGTGGCGCCGCACGTAATCGGCCAGCAGGCGGGCGTTGTCCCGACCGGACTGCACCAGCGTGACGGCCCCCTGCTCGGCAGCCAGCTTCAACGCCGCCTGCACCTGATCGTGCACGGCGTCATGCTGGCGACCATCGTCCAGCCATATCGCGTGCCACGGCGCTTCCAGCGCCCGCGCCAGCCGGGCGCACTGCCGGATAGCGTCCTCGTTGCCGTCATCATCGATCAACAGCAACAGTCCGAAGTTGCTGCCGGAAACCGGCGTGTGGTCCTGGATCGCACGCTGAGCGCGGATCTGGCTGTCCACCCGGTCTGCCAGCCGTCGCAGTGCCAGTTCGCGCAGCGCGATCAGGTTTCCCTTGCGGAAAAAGTTGGCGGCGGCGCGCTGCGCCACTTCGGGCAGGTAGACCTTGCCGGCGGCCAACCTTTGCAGCAGATCGTCCGGCGGCAAGTCCACCAGCCGCACTTCATCGGCTTGATCGAACACATGGTCCGGCACGGTCTCGCTCACCACCACGCCCGTGACGCGGCTGACCACATCGTTGAGGCTATCCAGATGCTGCACGTTCATCGCGCTGTATACGTCGATACCTGCAGCCAGCAACTCTTCTACGTCCTGCCAGCGCTTGGGGTGGCGGCAGCCGGGGGCGTTGCTGTGCGGCAGTTCGTCGACCACGAGGATGGCAGGCCGCCTCGCCAGCGCGGCATCCAGGTCGAAAGCATCCAGTTCGCAATCCCGATGTTCACGCTTGAGGCGTGGCAACTGCTCCAGCCCGGACAGCATCGCCTCGGTCTCGGCGCGGCCGTGCGTATCCACCCAGCCAACCACCACATCCAGGCCCGCGGCACGCTTCTCCTGCGCCTCGGCCAGCATGGCGTAGGTTTTGCCCACGCCGGGTGCGGCACCAAAGAACAGCTTGAGTCGCCCACGCGCAGGCGGCAACGAGGCGAGCAAAGCATCTGGATCGGGGCGGCGATCGTCGTCAGTCATGATCGGTTACATCGGTTCAAAATTGATGGCATGCACGGAAAAGGCCCGCACGCCGCGTCAAAGGCGGCTGCAGGCCGGCTATTGCATCTGGCGGTTCAGCGCGGCAGCGCCATATTCAGTTGCAGCACGTTGACACGGGCATTATCGCCGAACCAGCCATGCTCGGTATGGGCATCGATGAGCGCGCGCAGCCTGGCTGCATCGAGCTTGCGCTGCTGTGCCACCCGCGGAATCTGGTACAGCGCCGCCGCCAGGCTGATATGCGGGTCAAGACCGCTGGCGGAGGCCGTGACCAGATCCTGCGGCACGGGCCCGACCGGCACCGGCCCGGCCGCCTTCAGCGCGGCGATGCGTTCCGCCACGACCTTGTGCAGCGCCGGGTTGGACGGGCCCAGGTTGCTGCCGCCCGAGCCGGCGCCATTGTAGGCACTGCCGCCGGTGGCGGACGGCCGGCTCCAGAATTCATCGGCCCGCTGGAAATTCTGGCCGATCAGCGCCGAGCCGACGGTCTTGCCATCCTTGACGATCAGCGAGCCGTTTGCCGCATGCGGCATCAGCACTTGCGCCACGCCGGTCACCGCCAACGGATAGGCGATGCCCAGCAGCAGACTCAGCCCAAGCAGCATCCGTGCCGCCGGCCCCCACACACCAGCCTTGTCGCGGCCCTGTTGCTGTTCGATTGCGATATTCATGCTCTTGCTCCTTATGCAGCGTCCGCCGTGACGGACCGCATGCTGTTTACACCAGCCCCAATGCAACCAGGATCAGGTCGATCAGCTTGATGCCGACGAAAGGCAGCAACAGGCCACCCAAGCCATAGACCAGCAGGTTGCGCTTGAGCAGCGCATCAGCCCCCAACGCCCGGTAACGCACCCCCCTGAGCGCCAGCGGGATCAACGCGATGATGATCAGCGCATTGAAGATCACCGCCGACAGCAATGCCGAAGCGGGACTGGCCAGCTGCATCACGTTGAGCAAGCCCAGTTGTGGATAGGTGGCGGCAAAGGCAGCCGGAATGATGGCGAAGTACTTGGCCACGTCGTTGGCCAGGCTGAAGGTCGTCAGCGCCCCACGCGTCATCAGCATCTGCTTGCCGATTTCCACCACTTCGATCAGCTTGGTGGGGCTGGAATCCAGATCCACCATATTGGCCGCCTCACGTGCTGCCTGGGTACCGCTGTTCATCGCCACCGCCACATCGGCCTGCGCCAGCGCGGGCGCATCGTTGGTGCCGTCGCCAGTCATGGCGACCAGCTGGCCGCGCGCCTGGTAGTCGCGAATCATCTTCAGCTTGTTTTCCGGAGTGGCCTCGGCCAGAAAGTCGTCTACCCCGGCTTCGGCGGCAATGGCGGCAGCGGTGAGCCGGTTGTCGCCGGTAATCATCACTGTCTTGATCCCCATCTGCCGCAGTTGGGCGAAACGTTCGCGGATGCCAGGTTTCACCACGTCCTTGAGTTCCACCACGCCCAGCACCCGGGCCCCTTCGGCCACCACCAGCGGCGTACTGCCACGGCTGGCCACCTTGTCGGCGGCGCTGTTAACAGCGTCTTCCAGCGTGCCGCCCAGCATTTCCGCATAGCGGCGGATGGCGTCCACCGCCCCCTTGCGGATCTGGCGCCCGGCCACGTTGACACCGGACATGCGCGATTGTGCGGTGAACGGAACGAAGCTGGCCCCGGGCGGTTCCAGACCCTGGTGCAGCGCCTGCAAGGTGCCCTGCCCCAGTTGGCTTTCGCTCAGCACGCCGTCGTGGCGCGGGGCCACGGCGCGGGTTTGCTGCTGCGCCAGCAATACGATGCTCTTGCCTTCCGGGGTATCGTCCGCCAGCGAGGCCAGCCAGGCGGCTTCCGCCAACTGGTTCTGACTGATGCCGGGAGCCGGCAGGAAGGCCGATGCCTGGCGGTTGCCGAAGGTAATCGTGCCAGTCTTGTCCAGCAGCAACACATCCACGTCGCCGGCCGCCTCCACCGCACGGCCGGAAGTGGCGATGACGTTGGCCGCCATCAGCCGGCTCATGCCGGCCACGCCAATGGCTGACAACAAGCCGCCGATGGTGGTCGGGATCAGGCATACCAGCAGCGCCAGCAGCACCGGCAGCGAGATCACCTCGCCGCTACCGGCAGCGTCCACGCTATACACCGAGAACGGCAGCAGCGTCACCGTCACCAGCAGGAATACCAGGGTCAACGCCAGCAGCAGAATGGTCAGCGCGACCTCATTCGGCGTCTTGCGCCGCTTGGCTCCTTCCACCATGGCGATCATGCGGTCGATAAAGGTCTCGCCCGGGTTGACGGTGGCGCGCACCACGATCCAGTCGGACAGCACGCGGGTGCCGCCGGTCACCGAGCTGAAATCGCCGCCGGACTCGCGAATCACCGGCGCCGACTCGCCAGTAATGGCCGACTCGTCGACCGAGGCAATGCCTTCGATCACCTCGCCGTCGCAGGGAATCACCTCACCGGCCTGTACTACGACAACGTCGCCCTTGCGCAGATCGGTAGACTCCACCAGCGCGAGCTTGGCGCCATGGCAATGCGGTGCCGCCAATTTCTTGGCCCAAGTGGCCTGGCGCAGCCCTTTCAGGCTCGCGGCCTGGGCCTTGCTGCGTCCTTCGGCCAGCGCTTCCGCAAAGTTGGCGAACAGGACGGTGAACCACAGCCACACTGCGATGCTGCCGGTAAGCCAAGCCGGCGCGTCGCCCTTTCCCAGCAAGGCCATCACCCACAGTACGCTGCACAGCATGCTGCCCAGGTACACCACGAACATCACCGGATTTTTCAGTTGCTCGCGCGGTGCCAGCTTACGCACGCTGTCGAGCAGGGCAGGACGCAACAACTGCGCGTCGAACAGCGGCAAAACCATTTTCTTGTGACTCATGTTGGCTCTCCTAACGGCCGGACCAGATGGTCAGGTGCTCGACAATCGGCCCCAGCGCCAGGGCCGGCAGATAGGTCAGTGCACCGACCAGCAGCACGCTGCCGACCAGCAGCGCGACGAACAAAGCACCATGGGTGGGCATGCTCCCCGCGGTCTGCGGCAGTGTTTTCTTGGCGGCCAATGAACCGGCCAGAGCCAGCACGGGCACGATGATGGCGAAGCGGCCGAACCACATGGCAATACCCAGTAGCGCGTTGTAGAACGCCGTATTGGCAGACAGGCCGGCAAATGCGCTGCCGTTGTTGTTGGCGGCGGATGAAAACGCGTACAACACTTCGGAAAAACCGTGTGCGCCCGGGTTGGCCAGTCCTGCCAGCCCTGGTGCCGCCACGACGGCGACTGCGGTGCCCAGCAATACCAGCAGGGGCGTTACCAGAATGACCAGCGCCACCATTTTCATCTCGAAAGCTTCGATCTTCTTGCCAAGATATTCAGGTGTTCTGCCAACCATCAGGCCGGCAATAAAAACAGCCAATACGGCGAAGATCAGCATGCCGTACAGACCGGAACCCACCCCGCCGAACACCACCTCGCCTAGCTGCATCAGCCACATCGGCACCATGCCGCCCAGCGCGGTAAAAGAGTCGTGCATCGCGTTCACTGCACCACAGCTGGCGGCGGTCGTAATGGTGGCAAACAGCGCACTGCCGACCACGCCAAAGCGGATTTCTTTGCCCTCCATGTTGCCGGCAACGCTCTCTACGCCCAGAGCCGTCAGCAGCGGGTTGCCCTGCAGCTCGAAGTACGCAAGCGCGTAGGCTGCGGCCACGAACATCACGCTCATGGCAAGGTAAATGGCCCAGCCCTGACGCTTGTCGCCCACCATACGGCCAAAGGTATGCGTGAGCCCGGCCGGAATCAGGAAGATGGCCAGCATCTGCAGCAGGTTGGATAGGTCGCTCGGATTTTCGAACGGGTGTGCCGAGTTGGCGTTAAAGAAGCCGCCACCATTGGTGCCCAGCATCTTGATGGCTTCCTGCGAGGCCACCGGCCCCATGGCCAGCGTCTGCACCTGGCCGGACAGCCCCGTGAAGCTGATGTAGCCGGACAGATTCTGCAGCACCCCCTGGCTGACCAGCAGCAGGGCCAGCACACAGGACAAGGGCAGCAGCAGGTATACCGACACACGCAGCACATCGGCCCAGAAGTTGCCAAGATCGGCGCTTTCGCGGCGGGCAAAACCCCGCATCAGCGCAAACGCCACGGCAATGCCCGTCGCGGCGGACAGAAAGTTCTGAACTGCCAGACCCAGCATCTGGGTGAGGTAACTCATGGTGCTTTCACCGGCATAACCCTGCCAGTTTGTATTGGTGACGAAGCTCACCGCGGTATTGAATGCCGAACCGGCCTCCACTGCCCCCATCTGCTGCGGATTGAGTGGCAACACGCCCTGCAGTCGCTGCAGCGCATACAGAGCCAGCAGCCCCAGCAGGCTGAACGTCAGCACCGCCAGCGCATATTCGCGCCAGTTCATGCCTCGTCCGTCAACACCGAACAGCTTGAGCAGCCACGCATCGAGTGCCTGCCATCGCGATGGCAGACTGCCGGCGGCCAGCGGAGCCATCCAGGCGCCCATAGGCCGCACGCTCAGGGTGAGCAGCGCCATGAACAGCGCCATCAACAAGGAGAAGGAAATCATCTTAGATGTCCTCCGCGTTCAGGAGCGCGTATACCAGCCAGACACCCAAGCCCAGCGCCATGGCTCCGGACAGCCACATCATCAGATTCATGGCGCCCTCCTGAACATCAAACTGTCGTAGGCGGCGGTCAGGCCGTAGGCGGCCAGATACAGCAGCCCTGCTCCCGTCAGCCAGATAAGGTCTTGCATGATGTTCCTCTCATACGAAATTGGCAGTTGAACTGTATGAGAGCGCGCGCTAAAAAAATGCTAATTGTTTAACAGGGGGTATAAAGAAAATATAAAAAAGCACGGCAGCGAGCTTGGCCGATTTTGACGTCTTTCAACCGCGCTCCACTGCGCTGCCGCCCGCACGGCGTGAACCCTGCAGCGCCGCCGGCTCGCCCCCCCCCACTTCAGGGCCTCCGCGCGCGTCAAGGTGCGGTGCTCAAGTCTGCCCGGCCCCCAGACAAGAAAAATCTCGCCGCAGCGGGATCATGTCAAAACCGTAGCTGCCAGCCTTCGTCCAGCCGGCCTCCGCATTGCCGAATCCATCGTCGCAGCGCGGGACGCCCTTATTTGCGGGTCGTGATGCGGTCGAACACGCCGCCATCGTTGAAGTGCCTGGCTTGCAATGCCGTCCAGCCGCCCAACTGGTCGACGGTCACCAGCTTGACCTTGGGGAAGGCGGCGGCGCTTTCGCGTGCCACGGCCGGATCGGTCGGCCGGTAATAGTGCTTGGCGGCGGCACGCTGCGCGTCCGGTGTGTACAGGTACTTCAGGTAGGCTTCGGCCTGCTTGCGGGTACCGCGCTTGTCGACGACCTGGTCAACTACCGCAACCGGCGGCTCGGCCTTGATCGACAAGGGCGGCACGATGATGTCGACCTTGTCCGGCCCGAGTTCCTGCTTGGCCAGCAGCGCCTCGTTCTCCCAAGCCAGCAGCACGTCGCCGATTCCGCGCTGCACGAAGGTCATGGTCGAACCGCGCGCGCCGGTGTCCAGCACCGGCACGTTGGCGTAGAGCTTTTTCAGGTAAGCCTGCGCAGATGCCTCGGTGGCGCCTGGCTGCTTGAGTGCCCACGCGTAGGCGGCGAGGTAGTTCCAGCGTGCACCGCCGGACGTTTTCGGGTTCGGGGTGATCACTTGCACGCCGGGCTTCACCAGGTCGCTCCAGGTCTTGATCTGCTTCGGGTTGTCCTTGCGGACGAGAAACACGATGGTCGAGGTGAACGGCGTGCTGTTCTGCGGCAGCCGCTTTTGCCAGTTGGCCGGCAGCAGTTTGGCCTGACTGGCGATCGCGTCGATGTCGGAGGCCAGGGCCAGCGTCACCACGTCGGCTTCCAGCCCGTCGATCACCGAACGGGCCTGCTTACCCGAGCCGCCGTGCGACTGCTTGATGGTCAGCGTCTCGCCGGTCTTCTTCTGCCACTGCGCGGCAAAGCCCTGGTTGATGTCCTTGTACAGCTCGCGGGTCGGGTCGTACGACACGTTGAGCAAGGTGGCCTCGGCGGCAGCAGTGCCCACCAGCGACAGCGCCAGCAAGGACGCGAGAAGTTTCTGGGTAAACGGCTTCATGGATCACTCCCTGTTTATGTCTTTTGGAAGCTCCATTCTGAACGAATCGCATATATTGAAAAATAATATAAAACGATTTTGTAATTCGAATTATGAATTTAAATCAGGCGCCATGAAGCCTGCCTGCCGGCAGCCACGCCAGCCCTTTCGGGGGTCACCCGCCTGCATCGCCTGAATGCGCTCACGACGGCGCGCCGCGCCCGACAAACCAGCGACGGCCCATCCACAAGGCCGCGTTCACCAGCAGGATCAGCACCGGTACCTCGACCAGTGGGCCGATCACCGCGGCAAAGGCGACCGGGCTGGCTAGGCCGAAGGCGGCGATGGCCACCGCGATCGCCAGTTCGAAGTTGTTGCTGGCGGCGGTGAAGCTCATGGCCGTGGTCTTGGCGTAGTCCTCGCCAATCAGCCGCCCCATCAGGAAGCTGACAAAGAACATCACCACAAAATAAATCATCAGCGGCAGCGCGATGCGCAGCGCATCCAGCGGCAGGCGAACCACGTCGGCACCCTTCAGACTGAACATGGCGACGATGGTGAGCAACAGCGCCACCAGCGTCAGCGGGCTGATCTTCGGCAAAAAGCGCGTCTCGTACCAGTCGTTGCCGCGGCGCGCGATGAGTAGCTTGCGGGTCAGGTAGCCGGCAGCGAACGGGATACCCAGATACACCAGCACCGCCTCGGCGATGGTGGTGAAGCCGACGGCGATCACCTGTCCCTGCAAGCCGAACAGCGGTGGCAGTACCGAGAGGTAAAACCAGGCGAACACGCTGAAGAACAGGATCTGGAAGATCGAGTTGAACGCGACTAGGCCTGCGACGTACTGGTTGTCGCCGCGCGCGAGCTGGTTCCACACGATCACCATCGCGATGCAGCGCGCGAGTCCAATCAGGATCACTCCGGTCATGTACTCGGGCTGGTCTCGCAGGAAGATCACCGCCAGCGCGAACATCAGCGCCGGGCCGATGACCCAGTTCTGCATGAGCGACAGCGCCAGCATGCGCTTGTCGGCGAACACCCGCGGCAAATCTTCGTAATGCACACGAGCCAGCGGCGGGTACATCATCACGATCAGGCCGATGGCGATCGGGATATTGGTCGAGCCGAGCGACAGGCTGTTAAGCGTCTCGGCAAAGCCGGGGATGAGGATGCCCAGCACGATGCCCAGCGCCATCGCGGCGAAGATCCACAGCGTCAGGTAGCGGTCGAGAAAGGACAGGCGTTGGCTTGTTGTACTCATGGTTGTGCGTCCAGGTCAGGTATCGAGTGAATAAATCAGGCCAGCCAAGGGCCTAGCGCGGTAAACAAATAGCCCGCCGACACGGCGGTACCGATGATCACCACCACGAAGGCGACGAGGATCTGTTTGCGGAACAGCGCCTTGAGCAGGATCAGTTCGGTCAGGCTGGCGCCGGCACCACCGATGATCAGCGCCATCAGCGCCCCCAGCCCCATGCCCTTGAGCGCAAACATCGACGCCATCGGGATCAGCGTCTCGGCACGCAGATAGAGCGGAATGCCGGCCACCGCCGCCAGCGGGACGGCCAGCGGCTTGTCGTTGCCGGTGTGTGCGGCGATCCACTCGGAGGGAATGAAGCCGTAGGTGAACGCTCCGATGGCGACCCCCAACATCAGGTAGGGGAACACCGCGCGGAATTGACCCAGCGCTTCGCGCCACAGTTGCCGCCAAGGCATCTTCTTCTTGGACGGCCGGGCTGCTTGGGCCGGCTTGGGCGAGCAGCAGGAAGCTTTGGATGCTACCGGCTTGGGCGAGCAGCAGGCGGTCTCGGGTTCTACCGACGGTTTTGTGGAACAGCACGCACTCGCCTTGGGTGCGGTCTGCTTCACGTAGCGCCCGAAGTTCAGGCGCTCAAGCAGCACGCCGGCCAACAGCGAGACCAGCAGCGTCGCCGCCATATAGACCAGCGTCACCTTCCAGCCGAAGGTCATCCACAGCAACCCGACCACGATAGGGTTGAGCAACGGCGACACGAACAAGAAGGTCATGGTCGGCCCGAAGCCTGCGCCGGCGCGCAGCAGGCCGTTCAGCATCGGGATGGTCGAGCAGCTGCAAAACGGCGTAACCGAACCGATGGCGGCAGCGGTCAGATAGCCGCTCCCCTTCTTGCTGCTGAGCAGCGACTGCACCTTGCCGGCTGGCAGCTGGTGCTGGATAAGAGCGACGGCAAAGCTGATCAGCACGAACAGCAGCGACAGCTCCAGTGCCAAAAACACGAACATTGACGCCGCAGACTGCAGCGACGCCGTGGAAAACGAAAACATGCTTAATCTTTCTGCAACGCACGGCGACAAGGTACCGCCGCGCATTCATCAATAGGTGCTCCGCGCATGGCACGGAGCCCATGCCACTCAGTTTGCCCGGGCGAGTGCGGCCAGCGCATCGGCGCCGACCGGTTCTTGAGCCAGAAGGGGCAGCAGTGCCACATGTGTGGCGTGCCGGGTCAGCACCGCGTCGATTTCACGCGCCTCGTTTTGCGCACGCCTCGCCAGCAAGGGCGAGCGCGCGCCGGCGGCGGCGACGCTCTGGTTGACCACCCACGCCCACGGCGTGATACCGGCGCGCATGAGGTCGGCCTGCAAGGCGGCGGCTTCCAGCACCGGCGTGGTCTCGGCCAGCGTCGCGATCAGCACCTTGGTGCGCGCCGGGTCCTGCAACTGCATCATCGGCGTGACGAAGTGCAGGCCCTTGTCGCCCATCTGGCGCACCATGTCGCGGTGGTAGGCGCCGGTGGCGTCCAGCAGCAGCAGGGTGTGGCCGGTCGGCGCGGTGTCCATCACCACGAACTTGCGCCCGGCCTCGCGGATTACCCGCGAGAACGCCTGGAACACCGCGATCTCCTCGGTGCACGGCGAGCGCAGGTCTTCTTCCAGCAGCGCGCGACCCGCCGCGTCCAGATCCCTGCCCTTGCTCGCCAGCACCTCATCGCGGTAGCGCGCGGTCTCGGCCAGCGGGTCGATGCGGCTGACCGTGAGCGCAGGCACCGCCTCGCCCAGCGTCTCGCCCAGATGCGCCGCCGGGTCGGAGGTGGTCAGGTGCACCGGCAGGCCGCGCCGCGCCAGTTCGACCGCCACCGCCGCCGCGATGGTGGTCTTGCCCACGCCGCCTTTGCCCATCACCATCACCAGACCATGGCCGGCAGCGGCAATGCCGTCGACCAGTTGCGCGAGCGTGGACGTGCCGGCCGGTAGCGGAGCCACCGTTGCCGGCACCGCACCTGGCTGCACTGCGTCGGACAGCAAAGCCTCCAAGGCAGCCAGGCCAACCAGATTGAACGGCTTGAGCGGCAGGCGGTCCTGCGGCAACGCTGCCAAAGCGGCGGGCAGTTGGGCAAGCGCCGCCGCCTCACGACGGACAATCGCCTGCGCCAGCGCGTCGTCGCCGGCTTCTTCCGCCGGGAACACGCCGTTGATGACCAGATGCTGCTGGCCAAGGCCGATGGCGGCCAGCTCTTGGTGGGTGCGCGCCACTTCTCGCAGCGTCGATGCTTGTGCACGCGCGACCAACACCAGCCGGGTCCTGGCCGGGTCGGCCAGCGCGTCGACCGCCGCGTGGTATTGCGTACGCTGCTTTTCAAGGCCGGACAGCGGCCCCAGGCACGAGGCGCCGTCCGGGTTGGCGTCGAGAAAGCCCGACCAGGCGCCCGGTAGTTGCAGCAGGCGGATGGTGTGGCCGGTCGGCGCGGTGTCGAACACGATGTGGTCGTAGTCCGCAATCAGCGCGGGGTTGGTCAGCAGCGCGGTGAATTCGTCGAAGGCGGCGATCTCGGTAGTGCAGGCGCCGGACAGTTGTTCCTCGATGCCCCTGACCACCGCTGCGGGCAGCACGTTTTTCACCGGGCCGACGATGCGGTCGCGGTAGACTTGCGCGGCCGCCTGCGGGTCGATCTCCAGCGCAAACAGCCTGTCCACCGCCGCGATCGGGCAGATGGCGTGGCCGATGGTCTGGCCGAACACCTGCCCCACATTGGACGCCGGGTCGGTGCTCACCAGCAGCACCCGTTTGCCGGCGCGCGCCAGACGCAGCGCGCTAGCACACGCGATCGAGGTCTTGCCGACGCCACCCTTGCCGGTGAAGAACAGGAACGGCGGCGGATTATCGAGAAAATGCATGGCAGGCCCCTTAGCAGCAGCCGGTGTCGCCACCACAGCAGGATGACTGGACCGGCGCGCTAGCGGCGGCGAAGGTCGAGATGCCGGCAAAGCGCGCCAGCTCGGCGCGGCGCGGGTAGCGGCCGGTCAGCGCGATCTCGCCGCCAACCAGCGTTAGCGGCAAGCCCTCGGCGCCGGAGCGCTCGAGAAAGCCCTTCACCACCGCGTTTTCGGCGAACGCGAGCGGCTCCTGCGCCAGGTTGTAGCGGCGGATGTCCGCGCCCTGTGTTTTCGCCCAGTCGAAGTCGGCGGCAAAGGTCACCAGCGCCTGGTCGACTTCGCTGCCACACACACCGCTGGCACAGCACAGCGCGGGGTCGAAAATCTCAATCTTTGTCATGTCAATAATCCTAATAATGTTGAAATGTCGGTCAAAATCAGACGACGTCGCGGCCGATGCGGTCGAGCTCGGCCTTGAGTGCGGCACGGTCCAGCGTTTCCAGCGGCAGCGCGAGCATCGCCTCGATCCGTGCGCGCAAGGTGCGGTAAGCCGCCATGAAGGCCGCGTCGATTTGTTCGTCGGTACCGGTCGCGTGCGCCGGGTCGTCCACGCCCCAGTGCGTACGCAGCACCGGGCCCAGGTAGGCCGGGCAGGTTTCGCCGGCGGCCGACGCGCACACCGTGATCACGATGTCCGGCACCGCCGGCAGCGCGTCCCAGCTTTTGCTTGCGAGCCCGTCGACATCCATGCCTTCGCGTGCAAGCAACGCGATCGAGCGCGGGTGGACGTAACCTGCCGGCTGGCTGCCGGCACTCATCGCCCGCCAGCCTTGCGGTGCCAGATGGTTGAAGGTGACTTCGCCGAGGATGGAGCGGCACGAGTTGCCGGTACACAAAAACAGCACGTTCATGGTTTGGGTTCCGTAGCAGGGGAAACAGGGGGCAACACGGCGCTCGGGCAGCACGAGGCCGCGCGCGCATCGAGGCATTGTTCCGGCTGGCCGCTGCAGCACTCGGCAGTCAGGTAGGCGATCAGCTCGAGCATCAGCGAGAGGTTGGCGCGGTAGCGCTGGAAGCGCCCTTCCTGCGTCACCGACACCAGCCCGGCGTGGGTCAGCGCCTTCAGGTGGAAGGACAGTTTGTTGGGCGCGATATCGAGCGCGCTGGCGATCTCGCCGGCGACAAGGCCGGCATGGCCGTGTTTGACCAGGAGGCGGAAGGCGTCGAGGCGGATGCCGGAGGCGAGCGACTCGAACAGGTGGGTAGCAGTCTGGTTTTCCATGCTTCAATTCTACGACTAAAATTGAAATGTTTACCAGCAAGATTTTGCAATCTTAAATATTTAAAAAATCACATTGGCGTATTTGCTAAAAATAAGGCGTAACCGGACAGGAGCCCCCGATGAGCCCCCTCATTCCCGCGCTACAACGCACCGACGCCCGTCTGCGCAAGGCAGCCTTCCTGCTTTCGTCCCGCTGGGAGGTACGCCGGCGCGGCACGCCGGACGCGTGGCGCATCCTGTTCTCGCCCAAGCCGGGGTGGGAGGACACGCTCAGGAAGGGTTTCGCCGGCAGCCGGCATACGCTGCACTTTGCGCCGCTGGAAGGTCAGGCACTCGCGGACGCGGACCTGGTCGTCCCGCTGGATATCGAACCGCTGCTCGCGCTCAGGCAGCAGCCGCAAAGACTGTGGGCGGATAACCCGCTGCCGCTGCCCAGCGCCGAAAGCGTTATGCTGTGCGACGACAAACAGCACTTCTACCAACATTTGTACAGCGCAGGCTTTGCCCATGCGCTGCCTCGCATCGCCGAGGCCGGTGAGCTTGCCCTGCCTTTCATCGTCAAGCGGCGGCACGACGTGATGGGGCAGCACTGCCACGTGGTGCTCGACGAAACGGACTTGCGCCGCTACGCCCCGCTCTTCGCCGACCCGGACTACTTCTGCCAGGCGCTGGTGCAGGGGAAAGAGGAATTCGCGACCCACCTGCTGTTTCGCGACGGCCGCGTCGAACACGCACTGAACATCCGCTACCATTTCGTCGGCGACACCCCGGTCAAGGGCAAGACGCCCGCCAGTTGGGCGCCGGTCGCCGCGCGCCACCTCGCGATGTTCGGCAACATGCTTTCCGCGCTCGGCTTCGAGGGCTTGTGCTGCGTGAATTACAAGGAAGAAGGCGGTGTACCCAAAGTGTTCGAGATCAATCCGCGCTTTGGCGGCAGCCTCTGTCCCTACTTTTTCACCTTTGTCCGCCACCTGCAAAGCTGAGCAAGCGCAAAGAAAACAGGGCAGGCCGATGGCCTGCCCTGTTGGTGACTGAAGCGTGGTTTACAGCTCGAAACGACTGACCGACGAGCGCAAGGACTGGGTGAGCCGGTTGAGCGCCTCGGTCGCTTCGGCGGTGTGCCTGGCGACTTCGGCACCGGAGGCGGCTCCCTGCGAGATCTGCTCGACATGGCGGGCGATCTCGTTGCTCGCCTCGCTCTGCTCGCCCAGCGCGTGCGAGATGTCGGTGACCACGCCGACCACCCCCGACGTGCTCTGGCGGATGCGCTCGACCGCCTCGCCGCCCCCGGCGGCCAGCGTGACGCCGTTGCCGGCACGGGTGACCGCCTGTTCGATGGTCGAGCGCGACGCGTCGGACGCCGCATGGATCGCGCCCAGCATCGAGGCGATCTGCTGGGTCGACGCGGTGGTGCGCTCGGCCAGTTTCCGCACTTCGTCGGCGACCACCGCGAAACCGCGCCCCTGCTCGCCGGCACGCGCCGCCTCGATCGCCGCGTTCAGCGCCAACAGGTTGGTCTGGTCGGCGACGTCGCGGATCACCTCCATGATCGAACGGATCGACTCGGTCTTGTCGACCAGCTCGCCGATGGTCGTGCTCGCCGCCGACACTTCCTGGCTGATCATTTCCATTTCGCCGACCGCACGGGTGATCACCTCGCCGCTCTGGCGGGATTCGTCGCCGGCCTGCTGCGAGCGCTCGCGCGCCTGCTGCGCGCTGTCGGCGATGTGGTGGATGCTGGTGGTCAGCTGTTCGATCGCCGCCGCCATCGCCGAGGCCGCCTGGCTTTGCCGTTGCGACTGCTGCGCGTTGTCGCCAGCATAGTTTTCGATCTGCCCGGACATCGAAGAGAGCTGCCCTGCCGCGGTGGTGATCTCGCCGATCAGCTCGCGCAACGCGCCCTGCATCTGCGCGATCGACGCGAGCAGGCTGTCCTTGTCGCCGGCGGCCAGCCGGACCGGCTCGTTCAGGCGGCCGGCCGCGATCTTGCGCACCACCTCGATCGCGTACGCGGGCTCTCCGCCCAGGCCCCGGATCAGGTTGCGCACGATCAGCGTGCTGACCACCAGCAGCAGTACCGCCAGCACGCCGACCACCCCCAGCATCTGGGCCGACTGCCGCCAGAACGCCGCGTCGACGTCGTCGACGTAGATGCCGGTGCCGACATGCCAGCCCCAGCCGCGGCTGGTACCCAGCCAGGAGATCTTGTCGACCGGCGCCTCGCTGCCGGGCTTGGCCCAGCGGTACTCGACCAGGCCGCCGCCCTTGGCCAGCGCCCCGTCGAACAAAGCACTGAGGTCGACGCCGTCCGCGTCGCGGACGCCGCGCATGGACTTGCCCACCAGTTCGCCGTTGACGCCGTGGGCAATCCAGTCGAGGTCGCGGTCAAGCACGAAGAAGTATTCGGAGCCGTTGAAACGCTGCGCGCTGATCGCGGCGAGCGCGAGGCGCTGCGCGTCGGCCAGCGGCAGCTTGCCCTCGCTGGCGAGCGCCTCGTAGTAGCCGACCATGCTGACCGTCGACTCGACCTGGGTGCGGATCAGGTCGACCCTATCCGCGAGCAGGCTCTTTCTTTGTTCGGATAGCGCGATCGCGCTGAGTGCGATCAGGCCGGCAATCGCCAGCGCGATCAAGGCGTACAGCTTGCCGCGCATCGACAGCACGGCCCGGCGGTTGCCGCTTTCCATAGTATTACCCCTGAACGTGTCGAATAAACAAACGCGTTTTTTAATAATTAATTGTCAATCGTGTAGGGTAAATATACTATGCAAAAACAATATGTTTTATATGGATATGCCCAATCTGGGCGATACGGGTGAACGGTTTTTTGATAGACGGGAGGTCGGCGAGATGTGTCCGGTAAACACGGCAGACCCGGCGCGCCACTGCTGCCCGATCACGCAGCAGATGCTGCCTATGCTGCGCGAGCTCTACCAGGCCTCCGGCGGAGACCTGACCATGATGCTGGTCGTACTCGAAGTCTGGTCGCACGCCCGCTGCCACTGCCGGCATGACGGCAGCCCCCCGCGCGCGACCAACGGCCACTCGATCGCGCTGGTCACCGGCATCCCGCGCGAGACCGTGCGCCGCAAGCTCGTCAAGCTCGCCGAACTGGGCTGGCTCAGCGAGAACGCGCAGGGGCAGCTCCTCCCCACGCCACGGCTGACCGAACAGCTGCAGCCCTTGCGCACGCACTGCCCCGCACTCTCCGCCCAGAACAAAAAAGCCCTGCAGGCCGAAGCCGCAGGGCTGATCACAATTTCCTAGCGTCAGGCGCGCGCCGCCAATTCGACGATGCGCCGCGTCAGCGCGTACGACTTTTCAAGCGCCGGAAGCGGCAGGAACTCGTAGATCGAGTGGAAGTTGTGCGCGCCGGTGAAGTAGTTCGGCGTGCACACCCCGCGCGGCGACAGGGCCGAGCCGTCGGTGCCGCCGCGCATCGGGATCACCTTGGCCGCGATGCCCAGCTCGCCCATCCCCTCGAAGATCAGGTCGATCGCGCGCCTGTCCTCGCCCAGCGACTGCGCGATGTTCGAGTACACATCGTCCACCCGGTACTCGATCTTCGCCTTCGGATGACGTGCCGAAACCAGCGCGACCGCCTCGCCGATGAAGCGCTTGCGCGCCTCGAACGAGGCGAGGTCAAAGTCGCGGATCGCCATCTTCAGCGTCGCCTGGTTCGAGTTGGCCTGCAGGTCGGTGAACCAGAAGTAGCCGTCGCGGCCGGCGGTATGCTCGGGAGTGTCGGTGCGGTCGAAATGCGCCATCAGGTCGGTCAGCACGCGGATCGGGTTGACCAGCACGCCCTTGGCCGACATCGGGTGCGCGGTCACGCCGGTCACCGTCACCTCGGCGGACGCCGCGTTGAAGGTCTCGTACACCACCTCGCCCGTCTCGCAGCAGTCGATGGTGTACGCAAAGTCGACGTCAAAGCGTGAGAGGTCGAGCAGCTTGGAGCCCTTGAGGCCGATCTCCTCGTCCGGCACGAAGGCGACCACCAGGTCGCCGTGCGCGGCGGGCAGGTTCGCCAACAGCGTCATCACCACGGCGATCGCCGCCTTGTTGTCGGCGCCCAGCACGCTGGTGCCATCGGTCACCACGATCTCCTCGCCCCGGTAGGGCAGGATCTCCGGGTGCTCGGCGACGCGCAGCCAGATGTCCTGGCGCGGGTTCAGGCAGATGTCTGCCCCGTCGAACACCACCACCTGCGGGAAGATTTCGGGCGAGATGCCGACGTCGACGGTATCGAGGTGCGCGACAAAGCCGATGCGCGGCGCGCCGGCCACATTGCCGGGCTTCTTCGCGGTGAGGATGCCGTGCCCGTCGATATGCACGTCTTCCAGGCCCAGGGTTTCCAGCTCGGCCGCGAGCGCGCGCACAAGCTCGAGCTGGCCGGGGGTGGACGGGACGGTGCGGGCGGACGCGTCGCTCTGGCTGGGGATGGCGACGTAGCGCAGGAAGCGCTCGAGCAATTGTTCTTTCATCGGGAATCCTTGCAAGACAAAACAGGTGGACGGGTGAAGCCAGCAGCCGTCACCCGTCACGCACAACCGGCAGACGCCTCAGCGCACCGGCGGGTAGACGTAGCCGCTGTCAAAGCCCAGCGGGATGCCCAGGCCCCAGAACAGGTAGAGCGTCGCGGTGAGCACCACCAGCAGGCCGACCGTGTACGGCAGCATCATCGAGCACAGCGTGCCGACGCCCGAATCCTTGCAGTACTGGCGGCAGTACATCAGGATCAGCGGGTAGAACGCGAACATCGGCGTCGAGACGTTGACCGCCGAATCCGAGATGCGGAACGCCGCCTGGGTCAGCTCCGGCGAGATGCCGACCGCCATCAGCATCGGCACGAACACCGGCGCCAGGATCGCCCACTTGGACGACGCCGAGGTGATGATCAGGTTCAGGCACGCGGTCAGCAGGATGATGCCGAACACGGTGAAGCCCGCTGGCATCGCCAGCTCCTTCAGGAAGTCGGCGCCGGAGATCGCGATCAGCGTGCCGATGTTCGAGCGGCCGAACGAATACAGGAACTGCGCGCAGAAGAAGCCGAACACCATGAACGAGATCAGCGAGCGGGTGATGTTTTCCATCGACGCGGTCACGTCCTTCGAGCTCTTGAACTTCTTCACCGCGAAGCCGTACACCAGGCCGGGGATCGCGAAGAACAGGAACAACAGCGGCACGATGGCCTGCATCACCGGCGCCTTCGGGCTGGTCAGGCTGCCGTCCGGCGCGCGCCACAGCGAATCCGCCGGCACCAGCAACAACGCGAGGCCCGCGATCAACGCGAGCATGGTCAGCCCGGCGTAGCGGAAGGCGCGGCTCTCTTCCGGCGTGATGTGGCGCAGGTCCTCGTCCTTGCCGGTGTTAAGTTCCTTGTTCAGCGGCATCGACGCCTTCAGGCGTGGCTCGACGATGCGGTCGGTGATGAACCAGCACACCGCGATCACGCCGAAGGTGCCGCCCAGGCTGACGAAGTAGTTGCACAGCACGTTGACGTCGTAGGCCGGGTCGATGATGCGCGCCGCCCCCTGCGTGAAGCCCTGCATGATCGGGTCGATGGTCGACGGGGTGTAGCTCGCGGTAAAGCCGCCGGCCAGCCCCGCGAAGGAGGCGGCGATGCCGGCCAGCGGGTGGCGGCCGCAGGCGTAGAACATCATCGCCGAGACCGGCATCAGCACCACGTACGCCGAGTCGGACGCCATGTGGCTGACCACGCCGACGAACACCACGGCCGGGGTCAGGATCTTCTCTGGGGTGATGTTGAGCAGCTTCTTGAGCAGTACCTGGATGAAGCCGCTGCCCTCGGCGATGCCGATGCCCAGCGTGGCGACGATGGTAATGCCCAGGGGCGGGAAGCTGATGAAGTTCTTCACCATCAGCGTGACGAAGGTGGTCAGCTCGTCGGGCGAGAGCATGTTGACGACCTGGATCACGTCGCCGGTCAGCGGGTGACGGTAGTCGAAGCTGACGAAAGACAGCGCCCACGACAGGCCCCAGCACACGAACAGCGCGTACAAGAACAGCATGGTGATGTCGGGCAGCTTGTTGCCAACCCGTTCGATCGCATTGAGAAAGCCGCCCGCGCGGGACGGCGGCGGCAGGGAGTCGCCGATGGCAGCCATTGTTGTTCTCCTCGGATTCTGGCTGTCCGGGTCGGCCTGCGGGTGATCCGCCCGGACATGGACGGATCACTATATAAGAATTAACTGCTTGCTATTTTTGATTCAGGTCAAGCCAAGGCAGATCCTGCCTGCACGCGCACGCCTACACGCCCAGCGCGTCGGCCGGCTCGATCCGGCCGGCCACCGCCTCGCGCAGCTCGGCGAAAACGCGGACAAACGGCGCGGCCTGCCCCGCCCAGTGGCCGTGTCTGAGCAGGCAGTCGATGGCGACCAGCGCCGCGTCGATCATGAAGCGCCCTTCCAGCAGCAAGGCCTCGACTTCGGCGAACGGCAGCAGGGTATGCTCGGAAAATTCGCCGTCCTGGTTGCAGGGCGCAACGCCCTCGGGCAGCCACAAGTCGTGCACGTACAGCCACTCGCGGTGCAGGCCGCGCGCGACCGGCCGCTCGGCCAGCAAGCGGCACACCGGTTCGAGCGCCGACAGGCGGGCGGCGTCGATGCCCGCCTCTTCCCAGCCCTCGCGCAGGCAGGCGTCGCGCAGGCTCTCGCCGGCGGCCACCCCGCCGCCGACCAGGTTGTCCATGCGGTTGGGTTCGTACGACTTCTCCGGGCTGCGCCGGCCGACCCACATGCGGATCTCGCCGTCCGGCTGGCGGGTGAGCCCGTTGATGTGGATCGCCCGGCTGGTCAGCCCCAGCGGGCGGAACGCCGCACGCTCGAGCTCGAACAGCAACTCGCCGTTCGTGCCGTGCGCGGCGAACTGCTCGTTCCGCCAACCGGTCAGCCAGCCCGCGTCGCGCCAGCCTTCAGCCGCCGCGCCCAGTTGCCGGCTGCGCATGGTAGCGTCGCCCTGCAGGGTGCACGCCAGCGCGTCGCCATGCCGGGCAAACAGCCCGGACGGACAGGAGAGCAGGCGTTCCCGCCATTCACGGTTGACCGAACCCAGGGTCTGCTCGCACACGACAAGCGGGGAAAAATCGGACAGGTCGTGGCGCGCGATGCGCTCAAGGTAGGCGGCGGCAGGGTGCATGGCGGCGGCTCGGCAGTCAGAAGCGCACAAGTTTATCCATTTTTCATTTATTCGGCTTGCCATGAATCTATTTGAGCTAGCCTGGCCAGCCGCCCAGGCAGGTCGGCCTGCTCGCCCAGCTTCAGCAGCAAGGCCAGCACCTCGGCGCTGGCACGCTCCATCTCGACGAGTGCCGGCGCGACCGCGCCGTCCTTCCCGCCGGCGAGCACGGCACGCTCGCCGGCATCGAGCGGCGTGTTCGCGCAGGCTGGCCTCCATGGCTTCCAGCTCGGCGATACGCGCGCGCTCTGGGCAAAGGTACCGAACATATCCGTTTAATCCGCGTAAAAATTGATAGAAAATCGTATCAAACACGCGAAAAACAGCTTATGACGACGGTCAAGCCCTGTCCGGACAGGGTTCCGCTACGGCAAAGCCTCAGGCGGTCAGCGCCTCCATCTCGGCCTGTGCACGCTTGTAGCCCTCGGGCTCGGCCTGCTGGCCCAGCCGGCAGAGCAGTTCCAGCACCTCGCGGCTGGCCGCCTCCATCGCCAAGAGCTGGCGCGCCAGTTCGTCAGGCTGGCGCGCGGCAAAAGCCTGCAACGCCTGGCGGCCGGCCTCGTGCACGCGCGCGTGCGGGCGCGCCAGTTCACGGAAGGCCGGAAAACCGGAAAACTCCCCGTGACCGCGCCCCTGTTCGCACCACTGGCCAAGCCGGCACTGGTGGTGGTCGCTGAGCGCCTCGGGTCTGGCGTCGGCCGGCTCGCCGGTCAGCACGGTGCGGTAGATCCCCAGCTTGAATACCACATGGTCCAGCCGCGCGACTTCCAGGAAGGAGATGTTCGCGCCTTGTGCGATCGAATCGCGCATCGCGCGCGACAGCAGCAGCAGTTCCTGCAGATTGTTGGCGGTGCTCTCGCCCTGGTTGCGGTGCTGCTCGGCCTCGCCTGCGGCTGCCTCGACACGGACGCTGGTGGTGCGCGTGCTCTCCTCGATCGAGCTGACCAGGCTGCCGATCTCGCGGGTCGCCTGGCTGGTGCGCTCGGCGAGCTTTCTCACCTCGTCGGCAACCACCGCGAAGCCGCGGCCAGCCTCGCCCGCGCGCGCCGCCTCGATCGCCGCGTTCAGCGCCAACAGATTGGTCTGGTCGGCCACGTCGCGGATCAGCTCGACAAAGCCGCCGATCTTGCCGGTGTGCTGGTTGAGGTTACGGATGTCGCCGGCGATGCCAACCTGCTGGTCGACCAGCGCCCGGAAGCTGCCGATCATGTCGAACACCGAGGTCAGGCTGCCTTCGAGTGCCTGTACCGCGTCACCGGTGCGCACCCGGTCCCCCTCCAGCTCGTTCGCCAGTTCGGCCAGCGACTGCTGCACGCCGGTGACGCTGTGCTGGCACTCGGCAAAAGCCTCGCGGCCGCCTGCGCCCTGCTCGGCCTGCCTGCGCAAGGCCTCGCACTCGTCGTTCAGCGCACGCTGCTCGCGCTCCAGTTGTTCGACGCGCAACTGCAAGGTCTGACGCTGGCCTTGCGCTTCCTGCAAGGCGGCTTTCGCCTCCGCCAGCGCCCTTCCTGACCCGAATCCGAACATGGCATCACCGTTAATTATTGATATACAAGTTAACTATAAACCATTTCCATTGGTCATATCATTGAGATGAATCAAGCCACAGCCGGGCCCCCAGCCCGGACTCGCGCCCGGCCAGCTGGCCGCACGCCGCGCGCAGACTCTCGCGCGGCCCCAGCAGGCGGCATTGCCTGCGTGCGCGGGTGATCGCGGTATACAGCAACTGGCGAGAAAAGAGCGGCGTCGGCTGGGCGGGCATCGCCAGCCACACCGTATCAAACTCGGAGCCCTGGCTCTTGTGCACGGTCATCGCGAACGCGGTCTCGTGCCCCGGCAGGCGCGCCGGCGAGATCGCCCTGAAACCGCCGTCCGCATCCGGGAAGAACACCCGCAAGGCACCCTGGTGCGCGAGCGCGATGCCGATGTCGCCGTTGAACAGGCGCACGCCGTAGTCGTTTTCGCGCACCATCACCGCCCGCCCCGGGTACCAGTCGGAGGCCGCGTCGCGCAGGCCGTCCGCGGCGAGCTGCGTCTCGACTTCGCGGTTGAGGCGCTCGACCGTGCCACGGTCCGCGCACAACAGCATGAAGCGCAAGAACTCGGCAAACACCTCGGCAGGCGGCGCGCCGGACGCGACCCGCTCGAAGTAGCTGGCGCGTTCGCGGTAATGCGCGGCGGCATCAAGTGTTGGCGCCGCGCCGATGTCGGCAAAGGCGCCGTCGTCCAGCAAGCTGCAGGCCGCGTCGGCGTCGCCCGCGTTGACCGCACGGGCGAGGCGGCCGATCCCGCTGTGCTCGCCGAAACGGTGGCTGTGCGTAAGAAAGACCACGCAGTCGGACAAGGGCTGCGCGTCCGACGCCCCCGCGGGCGCCGGCAGGCCGCACCGCACCAGCCAGTCAAGCGTGTCCGCGCGCCAGGCCTCGAGCGCCGCGACGTCGCCCAGCACCGCGCCGGCGTCGACCGACGAGAGCTGGTCGCGGTCGCCCAGCAGGATCAGCCGCGCGTGCGCGGGCAGCGCGGCGACGGTGTCGTGCATCAGCGAGAGGTCGACCATCGACGCCTCGTCGACGATCAGCACGTCCAGCGGCAAGGGGTTGCCCGGGTGGTGGCGCGGCGCGTCGCGCCCGGGCAGCACGCCGAGCAGGCGGTGCAGCGTCTGCGCGGACTCGGGCAGGCGCTCCGCCACCGCATCCGGTAGCGCGAGCGACGCGCGCGAGGCGCGCATCGACTCGGCCAGCCGCGCCGCCGCCTTGCCGGTCGGCGCCGCCATCGCCATCACCAGCGGACGCGGGCTGAGCAGGCAGAGCAGCGCGAGCAGGCGCACCACGGTGGTGGTCTTGCCGGTGCCCGGGCCCCCCGAGATCACCGTCAGGTGCGCGCGCGCGGCGAGCGCGGCGGCCAGGCGCTGGCGGTCGAGCACCGCAGGCGCCGGGCCGAACAGCGTATCGAGCGCGCCGCGCACCGCGGCCGGGTCCACTTCTTCGCGGGTGCCAGCCAGCACCGTGAGGCGGCGCGCAAGCTCCACCTCCTGCCACCACTGGCGCGCAAAGTAGAGCCGCCCCCCGTCGAGGATCAGCGGCGTGTAGTCGCCGGCGCGGCCGGTGAGCGGGCTTTGCGCGAGCGCGCGCAGGGTCGCGCCGTCGCGCACCGGCAGGCAGACGTGACCTGCGCGCGTGGCGCCGATCAGCGCGTGCACGGTCGAGGCCGCGCGCGCGTCAAGCGCGGGGTCGAGCCGCGCGAAGAGCCCGCCCAGCACCTCGGGCAGCGCGTCCGGCTGCGCTTCAGTCGCCGACATTCAGCCTCGCCTCCAGCGCGTCGCACACCGCGGACAGCACCTTCACCCGCGCGTGGTACTTGTTGTTCGCCTCGATCAGCGTCCACGGCACCTGCGTGGTGCTGGTGCGGTCGATCATGTCGCACACCGCGAGCTTGTAGTCGTCCCACTTCTGGCGGTTGCGCCAGTCTTCCTCGGTGATCTTGAAACGCTTGAACCCGGTCTCCTCGCGCGCCTTGAAGCGCGAAAGCTGGGTATCGGCGTCGATCGCCAGCCAGAACTTGAGCACGATCGCGCCGTCGTCGACCAGCTGGTGCTCGAAGTCGTTGATCTCGTAGTACGCCCGCGCCCAGTCGGCCGGCTCGCAGAAGCCCTCCACGCGCTCGACCAGCACGCGGCCGTACCACGAACGGTCGAAGATGGTCGTCTCGCCCTTGCCCGGCACATGCCGCCAGAAGCGCCACAGCCAAGGTTGCGCGCGCTCCTCCTCGGTCGGCGCGGCGACCGGCACCACCCGGTAGCGGCGCGCGTCGAGCGCCTGCGTGATGCGGCGGATGCAGCCGCCCTTGCCGGCCGCGTCGTTACCCTCGAAGGCGAGCACCAGCGAGTGGCGCGCGAAGCGCGGGTGGCGGGTCAGCCGGTTGAGGCGCGCCTGTAGCGCGTCCAGTTGCTCCAGGTAGTCGGCCTTGGCCAGCGGCTGGTTGAGTTCGAGGGTGTCCAGCAGCAGCTTGCCGTCGATCGGCAACGTCGGCGCCGGCGCGTCGGCGCGCGCCACATGCGCGTGCGCACGGTCCAGCCGCTGGCGCAGCGCGGCGCGGATCGCCTCGCCGACCGCCAGGCTGCGGTAGCGCGCGTCGGAGCCGTCGACGACGATCCACGGCGCGTACGCGGTATTGGTCAGGCGCAGGATGTGCGCGGCCGCCTTGCGGATGCGCGCGTAGTTGCGGTGGTTCTCCCAGTCGCGCTCGCTGACCCGCCACGCGCTCTTTGGGTCTTTCTCGAGCAGCTTCAGACGCGACTTCTGCGCGCCTTCCGACAGGTGGAACCAGAACTTCAGGATCAGCGCGCCGTCGTTGGCGAGCATGCGCTCGAAACGCAGGATGTCGCCGATGCGCCGGTCAGTCTTGTCGCGCCCGGCGCGCCCCTCCGCGCGGTCGAACAGCGTGTCCGAGTAGTAGGAACCGAAGAACATGCCGACCCGCCCCTTGGGCGGCAGCTCGCGCCAGTAGCGCCACATCCACGGCCGCGCGCGCGCCTCGTCGTTCGCCGCGTCGAACGCCACCGCGTCGATCAGGCGCGGGTCCAGCCATTCGTTGATCAGGTTCAGCGTCTCGCCGCGGCCGGCGCCGTCAAAGCCGTGGATCAGGATCAGCACCGGGAAGTCCGGCTTTTCCTTGAGGTCGTACTGCGCGTCGAGCAGCGCCTCGCGCAGCGCGGGCACCCGCACCTTCCACGTTTCCTTGTCGACGCTGTGGCCGATTTCCGCCGATTCGAACATTGTTGTCTCCCAGGTTGTCAGGCGTCCGCCCGGACTTCGAACAGGGCGTCGAGCGCGTCGAGCAGCGCCGGCGACGGCGTATCGCGCCACTGGCCGGTACCGCTGCCGTCGAGCCCCCGTACAAACAGGTAGCGCACCTCGATGCGGCGGGCCACGATGCCGCGGCTGGCCAGATACCGCCGAAGCGCGCTCGCGTAAAAGAGGTATTGCAGGTAGTAATGCGCGCGCGCGATGGCCGCTTCGAGCTGCGCGCCCGCGTAATCGGCGCTCGTGCCGCCCAGGTAGTTGGACTTGTAGTCGACGACGTACCACACGCCGCCCGACTCGAAGGCAAGGTCGATCGAGCCGGTCAGGTAACCCTCCACCGTCCTGAAGTCGAGCGACGCGAGCGCGTCCACAAAGGCAGGCGCGAGCCCCAGCGCCGGGTCGGACAACAGCGTGCGCAGGCGCGCACAGGAGAGCCGGCCCAAGGGCCGCGTGAAATTCAGCTCGGTCAGCCGGCGCTGCGCGGGGATGCCCGACAGCGTCAGACCCGGCACGATGGGCTCGGCGAGCGTCCTCGTCACCAGGTCGCATGCGCCGTCGACGTTGTCGGCAGACAGGCCGAAGCGCGCGAGCACCTCGCTGGCCTCTGTGCGGATCGCATCTCCGTGTGCGGCAGGCGCCACGCGCTCGAAAAGGGCGTGCAAGGCGGTGCCGGCGCGGGTGCCGCGCGCGAACGCGAAGCGCGGCTCGATCAGCAGGCTGTCGGGCGCGTCTGACACAGCAGGCGCAGCCTGCGGCAGCGCCTGGTCGTGGTCGGGCGCCTCGGCCTGCGCGCCGTGCGCGCGCGAGGTGAGCGCGGTGAAGCTGCTGACCCGCCACGGCGTGTAGAGCGGACGTGCGAGCGTCGCCAACTGCAGCGGTTCGTCAGCCGGCAGCGCCGGCTCGACATGGATGCGGCCGGCAGGTGCCTCGCGCACCCGCATCGCGCGCCCCAGCCGCGCGCCGAGCACCGTCAGGTCCGCCTCGACTTCGGCGTCGCCCAGCTCCAGCGCTTCCATCGCGGACAGCGAGTCGGCGCCCTGCGCGTGGATCAGCCAGCTCAGCGCCGCCGTCTTCATGCCCGACACCGGCCGCCACGCGATCAGCTGGCGGTACTGCGCGCGGGTCAGCGCGACGTACAACAGGCGCAGCTTCTCGGCGAGCATCTCGCGCCTGGCGGCGTCGCGCGCGTCGCCCGTGCCGTCCAGCGCCGGCACCACGCGCGAGTGCGCGCCGTCGTGGTAGCGCCAGAACGCGGTCTCCTTGCGTTCGAGCGCGCCGTCCCACAGGAAGGGGCAGCACACCAGCGGGTACTGCAGGCCCTTGGACGTGTGGATGGTGACGATCTTCACGAGGTCTGCGTCGGTTTCCAGCCTGAGCATCGCCTCCTCGCCCGCGCCCGGGTCGGCCACCTTGGCCTCGAACCACGCCATCAGGGGCGCGAGCGCCGAGCGCTCGTCGCCTTCGGCCTGGATCAGCTCGCACAGGTGCGCAAGGTTGGTCAGCCGCCGCTCGCCGTTTTCCTCGACGATCAGCCGTGCCGGCAGCCTCGTACGCACGCTGAACGCGCGCCACGCGGCGGCGAAGCCCTGGTCGCGCCAGCGCGCGTGGTCGGCGAGGTTAGCCGCGAGCGCCGCCTCCCACGCCGTCTCGTCCTCGCCCAGCGCGAAGAGTTCGGCGGCAGACAGCCCCGACAGCGAAGTGGCCAGCGCCGCGCGCAGCAATCGCTCGGACGCGGGCTCGGCCCACGCGCGCATCAAGGCGAGCAATTCGCGCGCGTCGACGCTGGCGAACACGCTCTCTTGCGTCAGCGCGACGCTGGCGACGCCGCGCATTCTCAAGGCCTGGCGCATGGTCTCGCCCTGGCGGTGCGTCGCCACCAGCACGGCGACATCCCCCCCGGCGAAGGGCCTTGCGCGCTCACCCGACACGATGCGCGCACCACCCGCCGCGCCCAGCCGGATCAGCCGCGCGATCTCGTCGGCGCACGCGTTCGCCGCCCACTCGGCCGCGGCATCCTTGGACACCGGCTTGCCTGCGGCCGGCGCGGTCAGCCAGGTCAGCGCCGCGTCTTCGTCGTCGACCTCCAGGCGCGCGCGCGGCGCGGGGTCGAAGCCGACCGGGTGGTACTCGATGCCCGGCAGCACGAAGGGCGCGGGCCTGGCGAACAGCGCGTTGACCGCACCGACCAAGTCCCCCGACGAGCGGCGGTTGATATCCAGCGTGTAGTGGTGGCGCGCATCGTCGCGTGCCGCCAGGTAGGCGAAGATGTCGGCGCCTCGGAAGCTGTAGATCGCCTGTTTGGGGTCGCCGACCAGGAACACCGGCGCGCCCGCCTCGACGAAGCAGCGGCGGAACACCTGGTACTGCACCGGGTCGGTGTCCTGGAATTCGTCGATCAGCGCGACACGGAAGCTGCGCGCGACATGCGCGGCGAGCAAGGGCCCCGCCACCGGGTCGGCCAAGCCTGCGGCAAAGTCGGTCAACAGGTCGTCGAAGCCGCGGGTACGCGTCGCCTGGCGGCGGCGCGCGCGCTCGTTGTCTATCCAACGCACCAGTTCCAGCTTCAGGCGGGCGAGCTCGCCGCCCAGCGCCCCCTGCAGCATGGCCATGGCCAGCAGCCATTCTTCCAGCGCTTCAAACAGCGGGTGCGCGGGCGGCGTCTTGCCCTTGTTGACACCCTTGGCGAGCGCGGCGGGCGTGAACTTGGCGAACAGCTCCAGCACCTTCCTGTCCGGCTCGGGCGGCGTGCGCGCGTCGGCGCACAGGTGTTCGAGCAAGCGGCACGCGCGCTCAACGATGGCCGGGCTGTACGAGCGGCCGTTCAAGCCCTCTGCCGCGCGCAGGCAGGCGGTGCCGCCTTCGACATCGGCTGCGCACAACTCCTGCCACGCCGCGTCGCGCGCGGCGAACAGCGCCGCGAAATCGGACTTGGGCGGCTCGGCCAATTCAAGGTAAGGCCGCGCGAGGAAGGGGCGCACCTCGGCGAGCCACGCCTCGGGCGTCTGCCCGGTCTCGGCGATCAGGCGCGCGAGCTGGGCGTCGTTCACCACCCGCGCGCGCCAGAAGTCGCCGGCCAGCTCTGCGAGCAGCAGCGTGTCGTCGGCGACGAGCTCCGCCTCGAAGGTCTGCCCGCTCTCGAACGCCGCCTCGCGCAGCACGCGCTGGCAAAAGCCGTGGATGGTGTAGATCGCCGCGCCGTCGAAGCCGGCGATGGCGGCGGTCAGCCGCGCGATCGCCTGCGCGCGCGCCTCTCCCGCGAAGCGCGCGCGCAGCGTACTGACCAGCGGGTCGGCCGCCAGCGTGTCGTCTTCCAGGCAGTCGCGCAGCTCGACCAGGCGCGCGCGCAGGCGGCCGCGCAGCTCGGCGGTCGCCGCCTTGGTGTAGGTGACCACCAGCACCTCGTCGACGGTGGGCGGCGTCTCGCCCTCCAGCAGCAGGCGCACGAACAACGCGGCGATCGTCCACGTCTTGCCGGTGCCGGCCGACGCCTCGATCAGGTTGACCCCGGACAGCGGGCAGTTCGCCGCGTCCAGCGGCGTGACGCGAGGCGCGCTCATGCCTCTTCCCCTTTCTCTGCCGCGACCATCGGCCGCAGCAGCACTTCGACCATCTGCATGAAACGCACGTCCGTGAGCGGGTCGGTGTCGCGCCATACCCGCTCGTTGGCGATCTCGTCCCGCTGCGGGTACTTGTTCGAACCAGCAGGCGGCGCCCACTCTGCGTACGCCGCCTGCAAGGCGCGCGCGACCGGATCGGCCTCGCCTTTTTTGGGTTTTTCCAGCGCCTCGGCTGCGGCCAGGCTGGTACGCGCGAAAAACGGCAGGGGTTCGCGCACGCCCTCGGCGAACCACGCAAGCCATGGCGCGAGCAACTCGCACGCGGCCTCAGCCGGCATCGGCCCGAACACGAAGCTGTCCTTTTCCGCCACCAGTTGCGACGCAGCGAGCACGCCGTCGGGCGCGCACGCGCACAGCGTGAGGTGGTTCAGCCACAGCGCGACGCGCTCGGCGGCGTTCGCCTTGCGCGGCACCTGGGCAATCAGCCCGGCCGTGCGCAAGCCGGTGAGCTCGCCGAACAGCTGCCAGCGGCCGATGGGGAGCGACACCGGCAAGGGCGGCAGCACCGGCTCGGCGAGCGCCGCGGGCAGCCGCGCGGCGAAGCGCGCGCTGGCCGACACCTCGTCCTCGAGGCAGGCCTCGCCCAGCGCGGCCGGCGGCAACAGGCCCATGCCGCGCACCCTGTCGCGCGCGGGGGCGAGCGGCGTGCGCGAGAACAGCGCCTCGATCAGCGGCGTGCGCACCGCGACGCGCGCGTCGCGCCCGAGCGAGAACGGCTCGGCCACCGGCATCGCCTCCTCGCCGCCGTACACGCGCACGCCCAGCGCGTGCGCGAGCCACCCCTTGACCGGGTTGCGCCAGAACGCGACCAGCGCAGAGAGCGGCACCACCTCGGGCTGCGCGATGGGCAGCGCGCCGGCGAACGGCGGCGCCAGCTGGGGCGACACCAGCGCCTGGTAGTACGCCGGCTCGAAACTCGGCCCGCCCGCGCGGCCCGCACGGTAGTTCTCGCGCGAGAACGCCTGCAGCGGCGCCTCGATCAGCCGCCCGGCAAGCACGTCGCACCCGCACATCGCCCCCAGGCAGTCGGCCAGCTCGGACACCAGCGCTGACGGCGGCAGGGGCTCGTCGCTTCTGGCCGAGCGGCCGACCCACGACAAGTACAGCGCCTCGCGCGCGGAGAGGATGGCCTCCAGGAACAGGTAGCGGTCGTCGAAGCGGCGCGAGCGGTCGCCCTTCTTCGGCGAGCGCGCGATCAGGTCGAAACTGACCGGTCGCTCGTCGCGCGGGTAGGCACCGTCGTTCATGCCGATCAGGCAGATCAGGCGGAACGGGATCGAGCGCATCGGCACCATCGCGCAGAAGGTCACCCGTCCGGCCAGAAAGCCGGTGCCGCTGCTCTGCGTCAGCGCGCGGCGGACGGTGTCGCGTACCGGCGCGAGCCCCACCTCGCCGTCGAAACGGGCAAGACAAGCGTCCTCTTCCAGCGCGGCGCACGCGTCGAACAGCACCGCGAGCGCCGCCTCGTCGTCGCCCTCGGCAAGCATGAGCGTATCCGCCGCCGCGCGCAGCCGCTCCGCCCACGCCGCCGGCGACGCGGGCTTGGCCCATGTCTCGGCGAGCGCGCACAGGGCGTCGACCAGCCGCGCGAAGCGCGCCAGCGTCTCGGCCAGTTGGCCGGATGCACCCTTCATCGGCAACAGGCCGCCGAAGAGCGGCGAGCGGTGGCTGCCCGCTAGCGCGTCAGGCAGCACGGCGCCCAACAGCAGACGGTCCAGCCCCCAGCGCCAGCTGTGCGCGGGCTCGGACGGCAGGCCGAGGCCCGCCTTGTGCGCGGCGTCGCGTCCCCAGCGGATGCCCGACTCGCGCACCCAGTCGTGGATCAGCGGCACGTCGCGCGTGTCGAGGCCAAAGCGCGCGAGCAGCGCGTCGCAGTCGAGCAGCGCGAGCACGCGGTCGGCCTCGAAGCGCGAGTCGGCAAGTTCGAGCACCGCCTCGAACGCGGCAAGCACCGGCGAGGTTCGCAGCACGGTGCGGTCGGCGATGGTGTAAGGCACGTTGGGCGCGCCGTCGTCGCGCGGCGCGAACACGCTGTCGATGAAGGGCGCGTACGCGTTGATGTCGGGGGTGAGCACCACCACGTCGGCCGGGGTCAGCGTCGGGTCGGCCGCGAAGCGCGCGAGCAGCCGGTCTTTCAGCATTTCCAGTTCGCGCAGCGGCCCGTGCGCGCTGCCGAAGGCCACCGAGTCGTCGCTGTCGGCGAGCGAGTGCGTCAGGTAGCCGGGCGCGCCGGGGTGGTCGAGCGTCAACAGGTCGCGCTGCAAGCGCGCGAGCAGGGTGTCGCCGTCAGGCTCGGTAAACAGCGGGTGCGGGTCAAAGTCGGTGTCGCCGGCGACAAGGTCGAAGAAGTCGCGCCCCTGACGGCCCAGCGACGCCAACAGCGGGTGGCCCTCGCGCGCGGCGAGCACCGGCGCGGCCTCCGGCGTACCCTGCCGGCGCGCCTGCGCGAGGTCCCCCCAGTACTCGGCGCAAGGGTTCAGCGTGAACAGGCACACGTCGGTCAGTTCGGACAGGCGCTTGACCATCGCAAGGTACATCGGCGCGAGGCTGGCGATGCCGAACAGCGTCACGCGCTCGGGCAGATGGGCGCGTTCGAGGCCGCCGAGGAAGTCGTCGAGCAGGCGCACCCGGTGCCGCCCCGGGTCGCTCGCGGCCAGTTGCCGCCACAACGCCGCCTGCCACGCCTCGTCCTCGCCCAGGCCAAAGCTCTGCCCCGCCTCCCAGCCACGGATCCACTCCGGGCGGAACACCAGGTACTGGTCGAACACGTCGGCGACCTTGCCGGCGAGCTCGAACGCCGCCGCCTCGCCACCGGCCAGGTAACGCGTCAACGCCTCGTAAGGCGCGCCGGAGAGCGTCGGCCACAACTGCATCAGCCGCCAGGCCAGCACTTCGGGCGCGAACGGCGACTTCCGGGGCAGGCCCGGCAACACCTTCTGCATCAACTGCCAGGCGAAGGCCGCCGGCAGCACGTAGTCGACGTGCGCCGACACGCCGTTCTCGCGGGCGAGCGCGAGCGTCAGCCAGCGGCCCATGCCGCGGCTTTGCACGATCACCGTCTCGGCCTCAAACGGGTCGGCCAGCGGCGCTTCGCGCTCGACCGCCGCAAACAGCGTGCCCAGCGTCTCGAGCCGGTTCGACTGATAAAGATGCAGCATGGCAAAACTCGTGGCGGGGAAGACTGTCAGTGTACCATCGCCAAACAACGCCACTTGCAAGGACAAACGAATGGGTAGCTACCTCATCATCAAACATGCGCATATCGGCTTCGCTTACCTCACCGCGATCTCGTTCGCGCTGCGCGGGGGGCTGATGCTGTCCGGCTCGCCGCTGTTGCAGCACAAGCTCGTGCGCGTGCTGCCGCATGTGGTCGACACCCTGCTCGTGGCTTGCGCGGCGGCGCTGGTCGTGCTCGGCAACTGGCCGCTATCGAGCCCGTGGATCGTCGCCAAGCTCGCCGCGCTTGTCGCCTACATCGCGCTGGGCACCGTCGCGCTCAAGCGCGGCCGCACGCTGGCACAGCGGCAGATGGCGCTGGTCGGCTCGTTCGCGCTGCTCTTCTATATCTTCGCGGTCGCCAAGACCAAGCTGGTGCTGCCCTTCATCCAGTAAAGGGCTGGCGACGGCGGCGCCAACTATGCTCAAAGGGTAAGCAATCCACGCGAAAATAAGGCGATGCGTACCCGAGGTTTCACCCTGATCGAACTGGCCGTCACCGTCGCCATCATCGGCATCCTGGCCGCCGTCGCCCTGCCCGCCTACCAGGGCTATGTGCAGAAGGCGCGCCGTGCCGACGCGCTCGTAGCCATCAACCGCGTCCAGCAGGCGCAGGTGCGCGAGCGCGGCTTCAGCCACCATTACGCGGCGAGCCTCGCCGAACTCTCGCCGCCCGTTCCCGCGCGCAGCGAGGACGGCCACTACCTGCTGTCGACCGGCGTGCCCGCCGGCCAGAGCGCCGGCAGCGCGTTCTGGGTCGAGGCGCGCGCCGACACTGCCGGTGCACAGGCGTCCGATACTGCATGCAGGGTGATCCGCCTCGAGCAGATCGGTACCCGAAGCGTGCGCACCCCCGGGGCGTGCTGGCGATGAAGCGCCGCGCCGGCTTCACCCTGATCGAACTGGCCGTCACCCTCGCCGTGCTCGCCGTCGTGCTCGCCGTCGCCGCGCCGTCCTTCTCGCGCTGGTTCGCTGCGCAGCACCTCGCCGGCGCGACCGACGCGGTCGCCGAAGCCCTGCGCCACGCGCGCAAGCAGGCACTCACCACGCAGCAGGCCGTCTGGCTGGGCGCCACGCCGGGCGGGCAATGGACGCTACGCGCCGACGCCCGCGCCAATGCCGCGTGTGACGCGGCGTGGCTGTGCGTCGACGGTGCCGACTACCGCGGCGTGCAACTGGAAACGGGCAGCACCCCGATCCGCTTCTCGCCACTCAAGGGCCTGCCCTACCAGGCGGGCGGCGCGCCCGGCAGCGCCGTGTTCACGCTGTCGCAATCGGGCTGCACACCAGGCCGCGTCACCCTGCTGGCGACCGGCTTTGTCACTGCGGAGCACGGACGATGCGGGTGAAGCGGCAAGGCGGCCTGACCCTGATCGAACTGATGGTCGCGCTGGCGATCGGCCTCGTGCTGCTGCTCGCGGCCACCGAGCTCCTGGTCCAGCTGACCGGCCAGCAGGGGCGTGACCGGCGCGCGGCGGCATTGCGCGCGATGGGTGACGCCGCGATGAGCACCATGGCGATGGACCTGCGCCGCGCGGGCTACGCCGGCGGCGGCAACGCCGCCGACTTCGGGCAGATCCGCATCGGCGACGATGGCCACTGCGTGCTGTTCGCGTACGCCGCGCCGCCGGGTGAGGCCGACGACGGCCGCCTGTGGCGCGGTTTCCGGCTGAAAACCGAAAACGGCACCGGCCGCGTGCAGTCGCTGGCGGTGCCGCGCGATAGCTGGCGTTGCGACGCGCCCGCCGCCGACTGGCAGGACCTGACGCTGCCCTCGGCAGGTTCGGTCGACGCGCTGACCTTCCACCGGGTCGGTGAGCGTGGCGTCGACATCCGCCTGCTGATCCGCGCCGATGGCCTGCCGGCCGCCCAGTTCGAGGCGACGGTCAGCCCGCGCAACCGTCCGGCCATCACCGAGGAAAGCCGATGAGGAAACAACAGGGCGCGGCGACCCTGCTCGCCACCGTCTGCCTGCTCGCGCTCGCCGCGCTCGTCGTGCTGTACGGCGCGCGCCATGTGGTGCTCGAACACTTCAACGCGCAGGCGCAGCAGCGCTACCACGTCGCGCTGGGCAACGCCGAACAGGGGCTCTCCGAAGCGACGCACCGCCTCGCCGACGGCGACGACACTCCGCCTGCCGCCAACGCGCGCTTCAGCGTCCGCTACCAGCGCGTCGACGACAAGACGCTGCGCGTGATCAGCGAGGGGCTCGCCGACGGCCACCGCGTCAGCGTCCAGCAAAGCTACGCGCTCGAGCGCGTGCCCGCGCTTGAGTTGCCTTGCGGCAAGCACGGCAGTAAGGCCGCCCGCAAGCCGCAACACGACCCGGTGCTCGCCGTCACCGGCACGCTGGACTTTTTCGGCAGCATCCACCAGGCGCACGGCTCGGCCGGCGCACAGGCCGCTTCGTGCTTCCCGGTCGGGCAAGACAAGGACACCGGCTCTTCGAACCCGCCGCCAAACGACAGCCTGCCCGACTGGGGCGCGGCGCTGGAGAAAGACCCGCCACCGGTCAACGTCCCCAACGCCAGCGGCACGCCGCTCGACTGCAAGCGCCTGCAGCAGGCGATCGCCAGCGCGCAGGGCGGCGTCAAACCGTGGGTGATCGCCGGGCCGGTCGAGTTCTCGGGTAGCTGCCCGATCGATGCCAAGGGCCAGCCGCAAGACATCGTGATCGTCGGCGACGTGAAGATGACCGGCACCCTGTCGCTGATGCAGGCCAACCTGCTGGTCATCGGCAACCTGATCGGCCGGCCGATGAGCTCAGTGACCGTGTTCGGCACCGCGAACGGCTTCGACTTCGACCGCATCGACCCCGGTGAAGACGGCGTGACGGCCCGGCCGCTGCCCGGCAGCTGGATAGACGTCGGAGGCGAACAATGAAAGGCGCGCGCGGTTTCAGCCTGATCGGAGTCCTGGTGAGCCTGTTGGTACTGGCTTTCGGCGTGCTCGCGCTGTTGCGCCTGCAAAGCACGCTGCTGCTCGACGAACAGGACGCCGGCGACTACGCCTACGCGACCAATCTTGCGCAAAGCGCGCTGGAAGAAGGCAAGGCGTGCGCGCCGGTGTTGTGCGCGAACGCGGACTTCGCGCCGGCCCACCCGGAAACCAGCGTGCCGGTGACCGCTTACACCTGCCGCACCACCCAGGGCGCCGACACCACCACCGTCGCGGTACGCTGGCACAACGCCGAAGGCGTCGAGCGCACGCTGGAAGTCGCCTCGCCGCGCACCGACTGCACGGCGCAGCCACCCGAAGCGTCCATCCCCGGCGGTGAAGTACCAGTACCCGACACCTGCCTGACCATGCTGACCGTCAGCGGCGACAAGCACGCGCTCAGCGCGAAGGTGACCGCCGGGCGCTGCAGCAAGACGGGAGCGGACAACCGCGAGAGCCGCTGGCGCTGCGAAAGTCGCGCGGCCAAGGGCAGCCTGATCGAATGGACGGTGTTCGGCAAGCAAAGCCATAAAGACACGCACGGCAGCGCGACGGCAAGTTGCAAGGGCTGATCCGACTGGTGCAGCGCTGTCTTGATCCAGAACAACTCCCATCCGCACGCCGGCTGCTAACGTGCCGGAGTTTGCATCCTTGTCCGCGCACATGAAACCGCTTCCGGAACTGGTCTGCCCCGCCGGCAGCCTGCCCGCCCTGAAAACCGCGATCGACCACGGTGCCGACGCGGTGTACATGGGGCTCAAGAACGAGACCAACGCCCGCAACTTCGCCGGGCTCAACTTCGACGAAAAATCCGCCGCCGCCGGCATCCGCTACGCGCACGACAAGGGGCGCAAGGTGCTGATGGCGATCAACACCTTCGCGCAGGGCGTCGACATCTCGCGCTGGCAGCGTGCCGTCGACCAGGCCGCCGACCTCGGCGTCGACGCGGTGATCCTCGCCGACATCGGCCTGATGGATTACGCGTGCCGGCGCCACCCGCGCCTCAGGCTGCACATGTCGGTGCAGGGCTCGGCGACCAACTACGAGGCGGTCAACCTTGCGCGCGAGCGCTTCGGCGTGGTGCGCGCGGTGCTGCCGCGCGTGCTGACGGTCGACCAGGTGCGTCACGTGATCGAGCACACCGACGTCGAGATCGAGGTGTTCGGCTTCGGCAGCCTGTGCGTGATGGTCGAGGGGCGCTGCCTGCTCTCCAGCTACGCGACCGGCGAGTCGCCGAACACCCACGGCGTGTGCTCGCCGGCCAAGTTCGTGCGCTGGGAGCAGGAAGGCGCGGCGACCGCGTCGCGGCTGAACGGCATCCTGATCGACCGCTACGGCGCGGGCGAGGCGGCAGGTTACCCGACGCTGTGCAAGGGCCGCTTCGACGTCGAAGGCGACACCTACTACGCGCTGGAGGAGCCGACCAGCCTCAACGTGCTCGAGGTGCTGCCGTCGCTCTTGGAAATCGGCGTCGCCGCGATCAAGGTCGAGGGCCGCCAGCGCAGCCCGGCCTACGTCGCGCAGGTGACGCAGACCTTGCGCGCGGCGCTCGACGAGGCCGCGCGCAACCCGCAGCGCTTCTCGGTCAAACCCGCGTGGCAGGCGGCGCTGGCCAAGCTGGCCGAAGGACAGCAGCAGACGCTCGGCGCGTACAGCCGGCCGTGGAAATAACCCGCAAGAAACCCCGATGAGCGCATTGAACCTCAAACTGACCCTGGGCCCCTCGCTGTTCTTCTGGCCGCGCGAGACGGTCTACGCCTTCTACGAAGAGGCGGCCACTTGGCCGCTCGACACCATTTACCTTGGCGAAGCGGTCTGCTCGCGCCGCCAGCAACTGCGCACCAGCGACTGGATAGACCTCGCGCACAAGCTTGCCGACGCCGGCCACGACGTGGTGCTCAGCTGCCAGGCGCTGACCGAGAGCGAATCCGACCTCAAGCGGCTGCGCCGCGTGGTCGGCAACGGCCGCGTGCGCGTCGAGACCAACGACCTGGGCGCCGTGCATCTGGCAAGTAGCGCGGGCGTGCCCTTCGTCGCCGGCTGCCACAGCAATATTTACAACGTCGACACCCTCGCGCTGATGGCCAGCATGGGCGCGGTGGGCTGGGTGCCGCCCGTCGAGATGGACCGCGACACGCTCGCCGCCATCCTCGCCGAGTGCCGCGCGCGCGCGCTGCCGCTTGAAACCGAGCTCTTCGCGTGGGGCCGCCTGCCCTTGGCGCTGTCGGCGCGCTGTTTCACCGCGCGCCACTACAACCTGAAAAAGGACGACTGCCAGTTCAAGTGCCTCGAACACGCCGACGGCGCGCGGCTGTCGACCCGCGAAGGCAAGGGCTTCCTCACCGTCAACGGCATCCAGACCATGTCCGATGGCTGCCACGCGCTGCTGCCGCACCTGACCGACATCGCCGCCATCGGCGTGTCGGCGGTGCGGGTGAGCCCGCAGGCCACCGGCACCGCCGAGGTGGTCGCCGCGTTCCGCCGGGCCATCGCAGGCAGCGCGGTCGACATGGACAGCCTGCCGCGCCCGGACGGCGCGTGCTTAGTCGACGGTTACTGGCGCGGCGAAGCCGGCATCAACCCGATCGGAGAACACCACCATGCGTGTGCCTGACCTCACCCTGCCCCCGCTCTTTGCCAGCGTGGTTTCCCGCCTGCCGGCCACCCCGCCCAACCTCGCGCTGGTCACCCTGCTCAACCAGTTGCTCAAGCGCGGCGTGCTGCCGGCCGACATGAGCCTGCTCGCGGGACGCCACTTCGCGGTCGACGTGCTCGACGCCGGCCTCAGGCTGCGCTTTGGCGCCGACGACAACGGCTTCGTGCTGGACGACGGCCACGCCGAACCCGACCTGCGCTTCGCCGCCAACGCGGCGGACCTTGCGCGCATGATGCTGCGCGAGGAAGACCCGGACACGCTGTTCTTCAACCGCAAGCTGACCATCGAGGGAGACACCGAGCTGGGCCTGATCGTGAAGAACCTGCTCGACAGCGTCGACTGGAGCGAGACGCCGCTCGCGCGCTTCATGGCGGCGTAAGCGCACCCTGCCCCAATGACAAAGGCCGCCCGAACGGGCGGCCTTTCTTGCGGGCGCAACGGGTCAGAGCGGCCAGCGGGCCAGCACGTCCGGGTGCTCGCCCAGGCGCTCGACGACAAAGTCGACGAACACGCGGGTACGCGGCGCGGTGTGCTCGCGGTTGGGGAAGCACAGGTAGATCGAGCGCTCTTCGGACACGTAGTCGAGCAGCACCGCCTCCAGTTCGCCGCTCCTGAGCATGCCGATCACCTCGCTGCCGGGCAGCTGCGCGACGCCCAGCCCCAGGCGCGCGAGTTCGGCGACCGCCTCGACCTCGTTGACCGTGTAGGTGCCGGTGACATCGACCGGGGTGCGCTCGCCGTCGCACAGAAACTCCCACTTGGAGAGGCGGCCCGAGGTCGGGAACTGATAGTTGATGCAGTCGTGCTGGGAGAGGTCTTCCGGCTTGGAAGGCCGGCCGTACTTGTCCCAGTACGCGGGCGAGGCGACCACGTAGAGCGGGATATGCGCGAGGTTGCGCGCGGTCATCCGGCTGTCCGGCAGCATGCCGAAGCGGATCCCCGCGTCGTAGCCGTCCTCGATCAGGTCGCTGAACTGGTCGTCCAGGCCGAAGAACACGCGGATTTTCGGGTAGAGCGCGCAGAATTCACCCATCAGCGGCAGCACCAGCCGGCGGCCGAAGCTGTTGGGCATGCTCACGCGAAGGTGGCCGGCCGGCTCGTCGCGGCTCGCCTTGAGCTGGCTGATCGCGTTGTCCAGGTTGTTGACCGGGCCCTTGCACTGCGCGTAGAAGCGGCGGCCGTCCTCGGTCAGCGTCAGCTGGCGGGTGGTACGGTTGAACAGGCGCACCTCGAGTTCCTGCTCGAGGCGGGCGATGCTCTGGCTGACTGCAGCAGGCGAGACCCCCATCTTGCGGGCGGCGTCCGAAAAACTGCCGTTCTCGGCCGTCGTCATGAAAACCATCAGCGCCTTCAGCGTATCCATCTTCCGTCCTTTTCCATTGCCACGCTTAACATTCGCAAGCGATGTTTAAAAATAATACTTCAATCTAGTCAATCAATAAATATCAACAACAGATCTTTCGTGCGAATTGGATATGGAGCGCATAAATGCAACAAGGTTCCGAAAACAGCAAGCGGAAGCTATCCGATGTAGAGTCTTTGCTCTTTGTTTGATCCAGATCAAATGCCGTTGGTTTTTCCGCACCCAGAATAGTGCTCTTGCTCCATCGTCCGGACTCCCTACATGCATTCGAGCTTTCCCGCGCTGACCATCCGTAACCGCCAGTTGCTGCCTGTCGTCCAGGGCGGGATGGGCGTCGGCATCTCGGCCAAGTCGCTCGCCGGCGCCGTCGCCCGCGAGAACGCAGTCGGCACCATCGCCAGCGTCGATTTGCGCCACCTGCACGAAGACCTGGTCGCCGAGTCCGAATACGCCAAGGCGCAGGCCGACTTCGACCGCCTGAACCTGATCGCGCTCGACCGCGAAGTGAAGGGCGCGCTCGCGCGTGCCGACGGCCGGGGCCTGATCGCGGTCAACGTGATGAAGGCGGTCGACAGCCACGCCGCCTACGTGCGCCAGGCCTGCGAATCCGGCGCGCACGCGGTGGTGATGGGCGCCGGCCTGCCGCTGGACCTGCCGGAGATGGCCGCCGAGCACCCGGACGTCGCGCTGATCCCCATCCTGTCCGAGTCGCGCGGCATCGGCATCGTGCTCAAGCGCTGGATGAAGAAGGGCCGCCTGCCCGACGCCATCGTGATCGAGCACCCGGCACACGCCGCCGGCCACCTGGGCGCCGCGCGCATCGAGGATTTGTCCGACGAGCGCTTCAGCTTCAAGCGCGTGCTCGAGGAAACCCACGAGCTTTTCCGCTCGCTGCAGCTGGAGAGCGAAAAGATCCCGTTGATCGTCGCCGGCGGCATGAGCCACTTCGCCAAGGTGAAGACCGCGCTGAACGACTGGGGCGCGTCGGCGGTGCAGGTCGGCACCGCGTTTGCCGTCACCCGCGAGGGCGACGCGCACGACAACTTCAAGCACACGCTGGCCAATGCCCGTCCGGAAGACATCACTGAATTCATGTCGGTCGCCGGCCTGCCGGCGCGCGGCGTGATGACGCCCTTCCTGAAGAGCTACCTCAAGCGTCTGGACAAGCTACAGGCGAACGCCAAGGCCGACCCGGCGCGCTGCACGCAGAACCTGAACTGCCTGACCGTGTGCGGCCTGCGCGACGGCCTGTCCAAGATCGGCCAGTTCTGCATCGACCTCAAGCTCGCCGCCGCCTACCGCGGCGAGGTGAGCAAGGGGCTGTTCTTCCGCGGCAAGGACCCGCTGCCGTTCGGCGAGCAGATCCGCTCGGTGCGCGAGACCATCGACTATCTGCTCACCGGCCACCGCCCGCTCGGCCTCGTCTGACGCGGCAAGCAGGCCACACAGGACCAAGGCAGGGGCATCCCCTGCCTTTTTGCTTGTCCGGCCCCGGGCGGCGCCACGCTTACGCGCGCTTCATCGGCCGCCGCCTATCCATTACACTGCCCGCATGAACGCGTATACCAGCTGCAACTCGGCCACCGGCGAGGTGGTACATACCCGTCCGGCGTGGACGGCCGACCAACTGGCCGCCTGCGTCCACCGCCTGCGCGAGGCACGTGCACACTGGGCGGCGCAGCCCGTGACCGACCGCGCTACGGCCCTGCGCGCGATGGCCGACGCGCTCGAGCGCCGCCGCGAAGAACTGGCGGCGCTGGTGACGCTGGAAGTCGGCAAGCGCACCGCCGAGTGCCTCGCCGAGATCGACAAGTCGGTCCAGCTGATCCGCTACTACGCAGAGCTTGCGCCGCGCCTACTCGCCGCGCGCGACATCCCGACGCAGGCAAGCAGAAGCGGCGTCAGCTTCGAGCCCTTGGGCCTCGTGCTGGCGGTGATGCCGTGGAACTACCCGGTGTGGCAGGTGCTGCGCTTCGCGGTGCCCGCGCTGATCGCCGGCAACGGCTGCCTGGTCAAGCCGGCGCCGTCGGTGCCGCTCGCGAGCAGCCTGCTCACCGACATCGTGCAAGGCAGCGGCATCGCCACCTTCGACACAGCCTGGCTCGCCAACGAAGAAGTCGAGGACGCGATCCGCCTGAGCGACGCGGTTGCGTTTACCGGGTCGACCGCGACCGGCCGCGTGATCGCCGGCCTCGCCGGCCGCCACCTGAAAAAAAGCGTGCTCGAACTGGGCGGCAGCAACCCCTTCATCGTGCTGGCCGACGCCGACCTCGACGAGGCGGCGTACGAGGCTGCACACTCGCGTTTCCGGGACGCCGGGCAAAGCTGCAACGCGGCCAAGCGGCTGATCGTCGTACCCGAGATCGCCGACGCCTTTGTCGAGCGCTTCACCGCACACGCGCGTGCGCTACGCCTGGGGCCGCCAACCGATGCGGCGACCACGCTGGGCCCGCTTGCCCGCGCCGACCTGCGCGAGGCGCTGCACGCCCAGGTGCTCGACGCCATCCAGCACGGCGCGCGGCTGTTGTGCGGCGGCCAGATGAGCGGCGGCGCCGGCTTCTACTACCCGGCGACCGTGCTCGACGCGGTGAACCCGCGCTGCCGCGTCTGGCACGAGGAGGTGTTCGGCCCGGTCGCCAGCGTGATCCGCGTGGCGGACGAAGACGAGGCGATCCGCGTCGCCAACGACACCCCGTTCGGCCTGGGCGCCAGCATCTTCTCGGCCGACACCCACCGCGCGCGCGCGCTCGGCGCGCGCATCGAGGCCGGCGCCGTCTATATCAACCGCTACACCAGCTCCGACCTCAGGCTGCCGTTCGGCGGCGTCAAGGCGTCCGGCTACGGGCGCGAGCTCTCCGAGTTCGGCCTGTACGAGTTCGTCAACGTGAAGACCTGGTGGCAGAAGTGAGCCCCACCCTCTCCCCGTCGCCCGAACAGCAGGCGGTGCTCGACTGCGCGGGCGGCCACCTGCTGGTGGAGGCGGCCGCCGGCAGCGGCAAGACCACCTTGCTCGCGCTCGCCGCCGCGCGCGCGGTGCGCGAGGGCAAGCGCGTGCGCGCGCTGACCTTCAGCCGCAGCGGCAAGGCCAGCCTGGAAGCCACCCTCGCGCGGCACGATATCGGCAGCGTCGCCGTGCAGACCTTCGACGAGGTGTGCGTCGGCGAGGCCGCCCGCTTGCTGATCGACGACGCGCGCCGCGTGCAGCGCGACTGGGTGGTCGAGACCGTGCTGCCCGCGGTGGTCAGCCGCGTCAACGAGGCCAATGCCGGCTCCGACGCCGTGCAGTTGCCCATGGATACCGCGTCGCTGATCGACCTGCTCGACAGCTTCCGCCTGATCCGCCAGGGCCGGCTGGCGGATCTTTTAGAAGATGCCGACGAGGAAGAAGTCGCCGCCACCCTCGGCCGCCCGGCCAGCGTGTGGCAGGCGTGGCGCGAATACGAGCGGCTACGCCGCATCCATCGCGTCGATAACGGTTTCGGCTTTAGGCTGGTCGAGGACGCCTGCCACGACCTGATGGCGGGCTTTGACGAAAACGCGCTCGCCGCAGCGCCGACGCTCGCCTGCGACGTGCTGCTGATCGACGAATTCCACGATACCAGCGCCTTGCAGCTTGCCTGGCTTGCCGCGTGGAGCGGCGGCGTTAGCCGCGTGCTGGCGGTCGGCGATCGCGACCAGGTGCTGTACGCGTGGCGCGGGGCGGATGCGCCGTCGGTGTTCCTGCTGTTCCGCCAGGCGTTCGCGCCGGTGACCGTGCTGCCGCTGACCGTGTCCTTCCGCTTCGGCGCCGGGTTAGCCGGCCTGGTCGCGCCGCTACGCAGCCGCGGCCTGCCGCCGCTGACCGGTGCGGGCGGGCCGACCCGTATCGACGCAAGCCGCGCGCCGCTGCCCGAACTCGCCGCCGCCCTGCACGACGGCGCCGCGCTGATCTGCCGCGACCGCGCGTCGACCGTCGCCGTGCAGCTCGCGCTGATAGACGCGCGCCGTCCCTTCTACACACTGGACGGCTGGCCGTGCTGGCGCGGCGGCGAAGGCACGCTGATCCAGGCGCTCGCCCAGTTGGCCGCGCCCGCCTGGCGCGCGCACGGTGCCGACAGCGACCCGCGCAAGGCCGGCTACGAGCGCCAGCGCCGCGAGCGCCTCGCCCAGCGCATCGCCTCGCTGCCCGCGCTCGCGCTGTCCGCCGACGAAGGGCGCGAGCTCGCCGCCCTCGCGGCCGAAACCGGCGACTGGCCGCAACTGCTGATGCTGGTCGACGCGCTGCCCGCGCCCTTGGATACGCGGCAGGCCAAGGCGCAGGCCGCGCTGAAGGCGGCCCTCGGCCAGCTTGCCGCGGCCGCCCCCGACGCCAAGCTTGCGCCGCTGCTGGCCGCGTTCGCCCGCGACACCCAGCTGGAGGCGACGCTCGCCGCGTTCGCGCCGGCCGGCGAGGCGGCGACGAGCCGCGTCGACGCCTGGCGCGCGCTCGTCGCCCACCTTGGGCGCCACGGAGAAACCGCAACGAGCTGGCTCGCACGCTGCGAGGCGCTGAACCTGGCGCACTGGCGCGCGCAGCAATCGCCCGAGCGCCACCTCGCGGTCGGCTCGGTGTTCCACGCCAAGGGCCGCCAGTGGCCGCACGTGGTGGTCTGCCAGCTATCGCAAGGCCTGTTCCCGCTCGCCGGCGCACCGCTCGCCGACGAGAAGCGCCGCGCCTACGTCGCGTTCACCCGCGCGCAGCAGCAGCTCACCCTGCACGCGCCGGCAGGCGTCGAGCCCTCGCCGTTCTTCAAGTTGTTCACACCCACGCCCTGATAAACACATGTTCCGTCTGTTTGCGACCGCCGCCGTGCCGGCGCTCTACTACCTGTTGCTCGCGCTCCAGCCGGGCTGGCTCGCCGCGCGTGCCGGTGCCTGGCCCGTTTCGGTACTGCTGGCACTGACCGCATTCGCGCTGTTGTTGTTGCTGGCCCTGTGGCCGGCAAGGGCGGCGCGATGAGCCCGGCGCTGGCGTTCTTCATTCCCTTCGCGCTGGCCACGCTCGCGCTCAGCCACTGGGCAGCGCGGCGTACTGGCGCCGCAGGCGCGTTCTTCAGCGCCGGCGGCCGCGTCGGCAGTGCACTCGGCGGCTTCGCGCTGGCCGGCGACTACCTGTCGGCTGCGGCCTTCCTCGGCGCGGCCGGCCTCTACTACCAGGCCGGCTACGACTCGCTCGCCTACGCGGTCGGTACGCTGGCCGGCTGGCCGCTGATGACGCAACTGATCGCCGGCCGGATGCGCGAAGAAGGCGTGTTCGGCGTCGGCGAGCTGCTCGCCAAACGCTTCGGCGACGCCGCGCCGCGCAAACTCGCCGCGGGCGTGTCGCTCACCATCTCGCTGTTTTATCTTGTCGTGCAACTGGTCGGCGCGGGCAAGCTGCTCGGCCTGCTATTCGGTTTCGACTACACCCTCGCCGTGCTGCTGGTGACGCTGCTCACCCTCGCCTACGTCGCCGGCGGCGGCATGCTCTCCACCACCTGGGTACAGGCGATCAAGGCGTTGCTGCTGGTCGGCTGCGCCCTGGTGCTCGCCACACTGACCATGGCGCGCTTCGACTGGCAGATCGGTGGGCTGTTCGACGCGGCCGCCGCCGCGCGCGGCGAGGCGGTGTTCCTGCCGTCGAAGGCGCTTGCTTCGCCGCTGGAACTGATGTCGTTGGGGCTGGGGCTGACGCTCGGCCTGCTCGGCCTGCCGCACGTGCTGATGCGCTTTTACTGCGCACCGGACGCGCGGCGTGCGCAGGGCGCGGCGCGGGTGGCGACCCTGCTGATCGCTCTGGTGTTTTCGCTGAATTTCATCGACGGCTTCGGCGCGCTGGCGCTGCTGCCCGGCCACGCCGAATTCTTCGCTGAGGACGGCACACTCAAGGGCGGCAGCAATATGGCCGCGCTGCACCTCGCGCAACTGCTGGGCGGCCCGCTGTTCGCGGGTTTTGTCGCCGCGGTCGCCTTCGCGACCATCCTCGCAGTGGTGGCCGGGCTGACGCTGTCGGCGACGGCGACACTGACCCGCGAGCTTCTACCCGGGCGCGGCCTCGCCTTCGTGCGCGGCTGCGCGCTGACGCTTGCGCTCGCCGCCGCAGCGGTGTCGATCGCCTTCCAGCAGCAGAACATCGCGGTGCTGCTGGGCTTCGCCTTCGCGCTGGCCGCGTCGGCCAACTTCCCGGTGCTGCTGCTCGCGCTGTACTGGCCGGGCCTGAGCGCGACAGGCGCCGCCGCGACGCTCGCCACCGGCCTTGCCGCGTCGCTCATGCTGATCGTCGCCGGCCCCGGCGTATGGGTCGCGGTGTTCGGTTTTGACGCGCCGCTGCAACCCTTGGCCAACCCGGCGCTCGTTTCGGTGCCGCTCGCGTTTGCCGCCGCGGCCCTCGCCTCGCGCTCAAAGGAAACCCCATGAACGACACCGAACTCTTCGCGCGGCTGGCCGATATCGTCGGCCCTGCGCAGGTGCTGACCGACGCGGCAGACACCGCCGCCTGCCTCACCGACTGGCGCGGCCGCTACCACGGCGCGTGCCGCGCGCTGGTGCGCCCCGGCTCGACCGCCGAAGTGTCCGCCCTGCTCGCGCTGTGCCACGCCGAAAACATCCCGGTGGTGCCGCAAGGCGGCAACACCTCGACCTGCGGCGCGGCGACGCCGATGGCCGACGGGCGCGCGCTGCTGCTCTCGCTCGCCAGGCTCGCCCGCGTGCGCGAAGTCGACACCGCCAACGACACCCTCACCGTCGAGGCCGGGCTGACCCTCGCCGCCGTGCAGCAGGCGGCGGCCGAGGCGGGCCGCTTGTTTCCGCTGTCGCTCGCGTCCGAAGGCAGTTGCCAGATCGGCGGCAACCTCTCCACCAACGCCGGCGGCCTCGCCGTGCTGCGCTACGGCACCATGCGCGAGCTGACGCTGGGGCTGGAGGTGGTGCTCGCCGACGGGCGGGTGATGGACCTGCTCTGCGGCCTGCGCAAGGACACCAGCGGGCTAGACATCAAGCAGCTCTTTATCGGCGCCGAAGGCCAGCTAGGGGTCATCACCGCCGCCACGCTCAGGCTGTTCCCGCGCCCGAGCGCGCGCGCCACCGCCTGGCTGGGCGTCGCCGACAGCCAGCAGGCGATCGGCTACCTGTCGCTGCTCAAGGCGCGCTTCGGCGACAGGCTGACCGCGTTCGAGCTGATCGAGGAAGGTTGCCAGCGGCTGCTGGAGAAACACGGCCACACGCTGCCCTTTATCGCACCGTGGGCGCTGTTGATCGAACTGTCCGACAGCGGCGACGAGGCTTTGCTCACCGACGCCTTCGTGGATTGGCTCACCGAGCAGGACATGGTCGACGGGGTGATCGCGCAGAGCGAGGCCGAGCGGCTGGCGCTGTGGCGGCTGCGCGAGGACATCTCGGAAGTGCAGAGGCTGGAGGGTGCGAGCATCAAGCACGACATCGGCGTGCCGGCCTCGCTGATCCCCGCCTTTATAACCGCCTGCGGCGCCGAGCTCGCCGCAACCTTCCCCGGCTGCCGCGTCGCCTGCTTCGGCCACGCCGGCGACGGCAACCTGCACTACAACGTCAGCCACACCCGGCCGGATAACGCCGCGCTGTTCGACGACGAGGCGGCAGTCAACGAGATCGTCTACCGGCATGTCGCCGCCTGCCACGGCAGCATCGCCGCCGAGCACGGCGTCGGCCAGCTCAAGGGACAATGGCTTGCCCGCTACAAGGACCCGGTCGCGCTGGAAACCATGCGCGCGCTCAAGCGCACGCTAGACCCGAAGGGGCTGATGAACCCCGGCAAGTGGCTGACGCCGCTCTAAGAAACAGACGGATCAGGAGAGCGCGGGGCCGCCCCTAACGGGCGGCCCCGGTAGCCGGTTCACACGCGGAACTTGCCGAAGCGGCTGTCCATCTGCCCGGCAAGCGAGGAGAGCCGTGCCAGCGTCGCGTTGATGTCCTGCAAGGCGCCCTCGTTGGCGACGATGCGGCTGTTGATCGCCTCGGTGCTGCGGGCAATCTCGCCGGAGGCGTGATGCTGTTCGCTGGTCGAGCCGGAAATCTCGCTCATGCGCTGCAAGAGCTGGCGCATCGACGCCCGCACGCTCTGGATGCGCGCGGCCGCCTCGTCGGTACGCGCGGAGCTGTCGCCGACTACGCTGACCGTCCCCTGCACGTCGTCGGCAGCGCGGCGCGCCTCCTCGCGGATGGCGCCGACCTTGCTGCTGATTTCCTGCGTCGCGCTGGCCGTACGCTCGGCAAGCTTCCTCACCTCGTCGGCGACCACCGCGAAGCCGCGGCCCTGCTCGCCGGCGCGCGCCGCCTCGATCGCCGCGTTCAGCGCCAAGAGGTTGGTCTGGTCGGCGATGTCGCGGATCACGCCGGTGATGCCGGAAATTTCCTGCGAGCGGCGGTCGAGCACGCCCAGCATCGCCTCGAGGCTGCGCACCGAGCCCAGCGTGTTTTCCATGTCGCCGGCGAGCGCGTGGATATCGTCGGCGCAGCACTCCAGCGCCTGCCCGGTCGACTTGACGAGCGAATCGGCCTCTCCGGCGCCGGCGGCGACCTGCGAGATGCTCGCGCCCAGTTGCTCAAGCGTCGAGGTATTGGCCGCCGACGCCGCTGCCATCTGGCTGGCGCCGGACGCCACCTCGCCGACCCGGCTGCTGGCGCTGGCCACGCCGCCGACCACCTGCGCCGCCTCGGCACGCAGCTGGACGAACAGTTCGCCCAGTTGCGCGGTGAAACGGTTGAACGCCTGCGCGGTCTGGCTGATCTCGTCGTTGCCGTCGGCCGCGAGCTTGCGCGTCAGGTCCGCCTCGCCGCCGGCCATCTCGACCATCGCGTCGCGCAAGCGGGTCAGGCCGGCGAGCATCCGCCCCTGCACCAGCCCGGACAGCGGCAGCATCAACAGGAACGCGCCGGCGGTCATGGCGGCCAGCGTCATGAACAGCGCTTCAAGCGGCGCGAGCACCAGCGCCTTTTCGCTGAGCACCACGATGTACCAGCCCAGGCCGTCGACCTTGGCGACCGACGCGAGCATCGCCTTGCCGCCGACCGCCACCTCGGTCAGTTCCCTGCTGGCGCTGGCGGCTTGCATGGCCGCGCCGTCCAGCGCGGGGACCAGCGTGGTCAGCGGCTTGGTCTGCATGGACTTGTCCGGTGCGCTGATCAGATGGCCCTTGCTGTCGACCAGCAGGCTGAAGCCGTTGCCGCCGACCGGCAGCGAGGCGAGCGTGCGCGCAAGCTCAGTCATCGAGATGTCGCCGGCGAGCACGCCGCCATTGCTGCCTGGCAGCGGCACCGCGGCGGTGATCACGATCGCCTTGGTGTCGGCGTCGACATAGGGGTCGGTCATCACCAGCTTGCCGGCCGAACGGGCCTGCTGGTACCAGCCGCGGCTGGTCACCGCGTAATCCGCCGGCGGCACCCAGCCCGACGCGAATTGCGCGCTGTTGTCGGCGAAGCCGGTGTACAGGTCGATGAAGCGCCCTTCCTGCATGCCCTGCGTCAGGAACCACTGCGGGTCGCGCCCCAGCGTGTTGATTTCGTTGTCGTAGCGTTGCGAGCGGCCCAGCAGCACGCTCTGCTTGTCGCGCGCCCAGTCGCCGATCAGGATGGTCTGTCCCTTGAGCGTGGTGAACTGCTCGCTGGCGATGCCCTGCAGCGCCATGCTGCGGACCTGCATGAAGACGATGGCAAACAGCAGCATGGCAAACAGCGCCAGCAGCAGCGCGTTGACGCCGATCAGGCGCGCCTTGAGTGTACGCATGGAATTCCCCTCTGTATGGTCGGCGCCTCGATCGGACGCTTGGCGCGCATTATGTATTTGATACGCATTCCATGCAATTTGATTGTCATTGCATGTTGACCATGAAAATGCATAAGAATTGATCCACAATAACCCATCGATGTCAGCAAAGTGGAGTCGGCCATGGCGGTGCGCAGCCTGTTCGGGACAATCGTCGACGAGTGGTGGGGGCGGCACAAGGCGCACGTCGACCGCGCCGCGGTCGAGCGGGCAATGCAGGAGAACGGCGAGCTGACGCCGGCCTTCGTGTTCCTGGTGTTCGTCTCGTGCGCGATCGCGACGCTGGGGCTGCTGCTCGACTCGGCCGCCGTGGTGATCGGCGCGATGCTGATCGCGCCCCTGATGGGGCCGATCAACCTTTTGGGCTACGCGATCGCCAAGACCGACCCGGTCAGCGGGCGGCGCGCCGGCGTCGCGCTCGCCTTCGGCGTCGCGGCGGCGCTGGTGACCAGCTACAGCATCGTCACCATCTCGCCGTTCATCCCGCCGACCGCGCAGATTCTCGCGCGCACCAACCCGAACTTCTTCGACCTGTTGGTCGCCGTGTTCTCCGGGCTGGTCGCCGGCTTCTCGATCATCCGCGCACAAGGCGGCACCTTCGCCGGCGTCGCCATCGCCACCGCGCTGATGCCGCCTCTGGCAACCAGCGGCTACGGCTGGGCCAACGCGTCGTGGGAGATCTTCTCCGGCGCCTTCCTCTTGTTCCTGACCAATATGCTGGCGATCGCCTTCTCGGTCGCCGGCGTGTCGCTATGGTACGGTTTCGGCAAATGGCCGCGCGCCGCCGACTTCGCGTGGCGCGGCGCGGTGGGGGCGCTGGTGCTCGCGCTGTTGTCCATCCCCCTGGTGCGCACGCTGGACAGCTCGGTCAACCAGGCGATCCTGTCGCGCCAGGTGCAGGACATCGTCAGCAACACGCTGCCGGCCGACACCCGCATCCAGCAGTTGACGGTGCAGCAGACGCCGGGGGACACCGCGCCGCGCATCCAACTGATCGTGCTCACCCGCCACTTCGACGAGGCGCTGCCCAAAAAGCTGGAGGCGGTGCTGGATGCGCGCTTCGGCCGCGCGACAGCGCTTTCGGTCGACCAGCTGGTCGCCAATACCGACACCGCGCGCAGCGACCGGGCGCTCACCCAGCAGGTCGCGGCCTTGCTGCGCAGCCAGGCGCAAGGCAGCAGCATGCGCGCCAGCGTCGACGCGCTGCTGCCGGCCCGGGTGTCCGGGCTGATCCAGGACGAGGCCGCGCGCACGCTGACCGTCTACCTGCTGCCGGACGCGGCGCCTTCCCTGCCGGCCCTGCAGGAGGCCGAGCGGCAGCTCGCGGCCAAATTCGCGGGCTACCGGGTCCGCGTGGTGCCGCCGGTGTCGGCGCTGCCGCCGCTCCTGTTCGACGCGGATGCAGACTCGCTGTCGGCCGACGCGTCGCGCCAGTTCGACGCCAGCGTCTGGGCGCTCAAGCGCTGGGGCGTCACCCGGGTAGTCATCACCGCGCACGCGAGCCTGAACGAGGCCGGCGGCACCACCCGCACGCTCGCCGAGGCGCGCGCACGCAATATCGGCAAGCTGCTCGCCGCGCAGGACATCGTCGCCCAAAACAATACCGCCTACCCGGTAACCGGGCAGGCGGCGCTAGAAAGGGAGGCCGGAGCGGCGGCGCTGCGCAGCGTCTACCTGACGCTGGGGCCGACCGCACCGTAAGGCTAGAAGCGGAAGCGGCCGAACTCGGCGTCCATGCGGCGAGCCGCAGTGTCCAGTTCGCCGAGCGTCGTGCTGATGCCCTGCAGGCTGCAATCGTTCTCCTGCACCTGGCCGTTGATCTGCTCGGTGCTCTGCGCGATCTGCGTGGTCGCCACCTGCTGCTCGCTGGTCGAGTGGCTGATCTCGCCCATCTTGGCGACCACCTCGCCCATTGCGCGGCGGATGCGCTCGATCTGGGCCGCCGCCTCGCGGGTGACGGCAACGCCGCCTTCGACTGACGCTACGGTACGGTTGACGTCGCCCACCGCCTGCGCGGTCTCCTCGCGGATGGTCGAGACCATGCCGGCGATCTCTTGCGTCGCCTGCGCGGTGCGCTCGGCGAGCTTTCTCACCTCGTCGGCGACCACCGCGAAGCCGCGGCCCTGTTCGCCGGCACGCGCCGCCTCGATCGCGGCGTTCAGCGCCAGCAGGTTGGTCTGGTCGGCGATGTCGCGGATCACGTCGGTGATGCCGGAAATCTCCTGCGAACGGGTGCCCAGCACGCCCAGCACGTCCTCCAGCGCACGTACCGTCCCTGCCGTGCCTTCCATGTCGACACACAGGCTGCGCATCCCCTGTGCGCTCGCCTCCAGTTCGCCTTGAGTGCTGCGCACCAGAGTATCGGCCTGCTGCGCGCCGTCGGCGATCTGCGCGATGCTGACGGTAATCTCCTCCAGCGTCGCCGCATTGGTACTTGAGGCATCCGCCAGCGCGCGTGCGCCCCCGGCCACCCCGCCGACCAGACGGCTGGCTCCGCCGACACCGGTCGCGACCTGGCCGGCCCCCGCGCGCAGGCTCTGCAGCAACTCGCGCAAACTGGCGACAAAGGCATTAAAGGCTGCGGAAGTCTGGGCGATTTCGTCACGACCCTTCACCGGCAAGGCGTGCGAGAGGTCGTTGGTCCTGGCGATGTCTCGCATCGCATCCTGTAAGACAGACAAGCCACCCAGCATGCGGCTGATCACGACGGAACCTGTGGCCAGCAACACCAGCAGGAGGGCTCCGATCACGCCACCGAAGGTGTAGCTGAGGCGGCTGATCGGGGCATATAGCTGTGCCTCGTCCATGGCCAGGCCGACCATCCACTCACTACCCGCCACGGACTGTATGCCGATCACCTTGCGCTCCCCGCCGATTTCAAACACCTGCGTAGTCCGGTTTTCGGCCAATTGCTGCAGACGTTCGACATCCAGACCTGCGGCAAGCTCTTCAAGCTTCTTGCCGGCATGCCCAGCCTCGGGGTAAGCAATCAGGGTTCCGTCCCGGCTTACCAAAAAGGAAAAGCCGTCCGCCCTGAGCGGCCTTGCTTGCAACTGCTTGACCAGGGCGTCGATGAACACGTCACCTGCGACCACGCCCCCTCCCGCGACAGGTGTTGCGACAGTCACGATCATCCTCTTGGTACGCGCGTCGGTGAACGGCGTGGTCACCACCGGCTTGCCAGCCGAGCGCGCAGCCTTGAACCATGCGCGTTCAGTGCCGACAAAATCAGGAGTCGGGATCCAGCCGGACGCAAACACCGAACGGTTATCCGGATAGATCAGGAAGATATCGGCAAAATTGCTGCTACTGGTCACCAACCTGACACGAACTGGCGTTTCCGGGTCTTCCTCAGCTGGCGCAAGCTCGGCGAGAGCCTGCAGCGCACGCTTTCGCTCGTCTAGCCAATTTCCCACCAGCCCGGCCTCGCCCTCTGCGATCGACGCGATCTCGCCGGCGGCCGCCTCCATCATCGCCTCGCGCATCTGCGTGTACGACACCCAGTACAACCCTCCTGCCAGCGTAACCAGCAGCAGCACGCTGACGGCCAGCAACTTGTACTTCAACGATTGCATTCACTGCTCCTCGATGGTGCGAATCATGCCAGCAAGCTGGCCACACAATTCCGATTGATTAAATTAAGTTCATAAATAAGCGCTTAATCATAATGAGTAATTAATGGACATACCTTGGCCTGCATCAAAAATAGATTTCACGCGGTATCTTACATGCCGTCACCCTGACACTCGCGCACAAAAAAGCCCGTCCACAAAGGGACGGGCTGCCTGCAGTGCATGCGTTCAGGAACTAGAAGCGGAAGCGGCCGAACTCGGCGTCCATGCGGCGGGCGGCGGTGTCGAGGCTGGTCAGCGCGCTGCTGACGTCCTGCAGCCGGCTGTCGTTCTCCAGCACCTGGCCGTTGATCTGCTCGGTGCTCTGGGCGATCTGGGTGGTCGCCACCTGCTGCTCGCTGGTCGAGTGGCTGATTTCGCCCATCTTGGCGACCACCTCGCCCATCGCGCGGCGGATGCGCTCGATCTGGGTCGCCGCCTCGCGGCTCACGGCGACGCCGCCTTCGACCGACGCTACGGTGCGGTTGACGTCGCCCACCGCCTGCGCGGTCTCGTCGCGGATGGTCGAGACCATGCCGGCGATCTGCTGCGTCGCCTGCGCGGTGCGCTCGGCGAGCTTCCTCACCTCGTCGGCGACCACCGCGAAGCCGCGGCCCTGTTCGCCGGCACGCGCCGCCTCGATCGCTGCGTTCAGCGCCAGCAGGTTGGTCTGGTCGGCGATATCGCGGATCACGTCGGTGATGCCGGAAATCTCCTGCGAACGGGTGCCCAACACGCCCAGCATGTTCTCCAGCGCGCGCACCGACCCTGCCGTGCCTTCCATGTTCTCGCACAGCCGGCGGATGCCTTGCGCGCTCTCTTCCAGCTCGCCGCGCGTGGTGCACACCAGCTGGTCGGCCTGCTGCGCGCCGTCGGCGATCTGCGCGATGCTGACGGTAATCTGTTCGAGCGTCGCCGCGTTGGCGCTGGAGACGTCCGACAACGAACGCGAGCCGGCCGCCACTTCGCTGACCAGGCGGCTGGAGTCGGCCACGCCGCCGGCGACCTGCCCCGCTTCGCCGCGCAGGCTGCCGAACAGGGAACGCAGGCCGGCGACAAAGGTATTAAACGCGCGAGCGGTCTCGGCGATCTCGTCCCGCCCCTTGACCGGCAGCGCACGGGTGAGGTCGGCGTCGCCCTGCGAGATGTCGCGCATCGCGTCGCGCAGCACCAGCAGCCCGCCCAGCATGCGGCCGATCACCAGCGAGCCGACAATCAGGAGGACGGCGAGGATGGCGGCGCTGGTCGCGGCAAGCGTATAGCCCAGGCGGGAGACCGGCGCGTTGAGCTCGGCCTCGTCCATCGCGACGCCGACCAGCCAGTCGCTGCCCGGCACCGCCTTCACGCCGACCGCCATGCTGCGCTCGCCGAACTTGAACACCACCGGCTCATGTTCGCTGGCCAGCTGCTGCAGGCGCTCTGCACTCAGGCCGCTTGCCACGCTCTCCAGCTTCTTGCCGGCGAGTTCCGCCTGCGGGTGCGCGATCAGCGTGCCGTCCCTGCCGACCAGGAAGGCGAAACCATCGGCGCGGATCTCGCGCGCCTGCAACTGCTTGACCAGCGCGTCGATGAAGACGTCGCCACCGACGACCCCGCCATCCGGGAGCGGCGCCGCGACGGTCACCATCATCCGCCCGCTTTCACCGTCGACATAAGGCGTGGTCACCACCGGCTTGCCGGCGGCGCGCGCGGCCTTGAACCAGTCGCGGGTACTCGCCTGGTAGTCTGCCGGCGGTACCCACTCGTCGGAAAACAACACGCGCCCGTCGCCGTAAGCGGCGTAGGTCACGTAGAAGTCGCCGCTCTTGGCAAGCAGCTGGAACTTGGACAGCGGCGCCTCTGCCGCGGCGGCACCGGCCAGCGCCGCCACCACGCGCTGCCGCTCCTGCAGCCAGTTGCCGACCAGCTCGGCCTCGCCGTCGACCGTCGAGGTGATTTCACCGTCGGCCGCGGCGACCATCGCCTCACGCATCTGGGAATACGACACCCCATACAAGGTAGCCGCCAGCGTGACCAGCAACAGCACGCTGACCGCCAGCAATTTGTGCTTGAGTGAATGCATTTTTCGCCTTTTGGTTGAGATAGCCCGCTTCTTTTTTATAAGAAAATCATGTAGATATATTCTAATCGGGATACATTCTACTCAAAACAAAACTTCAGGCAAAAAAAATCCCCTGCGGGGTTACCGGCAGGGGCCAACACGAGGAAGAAACATCTTGCCGGCGGACCGGCCGGATGCTTCGAGGGGCTAACACCACAAAAACCAGAGGGTTTCTGTGCGGATCATACTTTAGCGCGATTGCTCTATTTTCTCAAGCGAACATCATGACTTCGCTTCCGCACAGCCCGGCCAGTGTCTTACCACTGGTAATCCTTGAACATTTCACGCAGCTTCAGCTTCTGCAGCTTGCCGGTCGCGGTATGCGGCAGCTCGTCGACGAAGGCGACGTCGTCCGGCGTCCACCACTTGGCGATCTTGCCTTCGAAGAAGCCGATCAGCTCTTCGCGGGTCGCGCTCGCGCCTTCCTTCAATACCACCACCATCAGCGGGCGCTCGTCCCATTTCGGGTGGACGATGCCGATCGCGGCGGCTTCGTGCACGGCCGGGTGGCCTACCATGATGTTTTCCAGTTCGATCGAGCTGATCCACTCGCCGCCGGACTTGATCACGTCCTTGGTGCGGTCGGTGATCTTCATGTAGCCGTCGGTGTCGATGTTCACCACGTCGCCGGTATTGAACCAGCCGTCGGCGGTGTGGCTGTCGTCCAGGTCGCGGCCGTAATACTGCGACAGCACCCACGACCCCTTGACCTGCAGGTTGCCGAAGGCCTTGCCGTCGTGCGGCAGCGGCTGGCCTTCATCGTCGACGATGCGGATCTGCACGCCGTAGATCGGGCGGCCCTGCTTGGTCTGCAGGTGGCGCAGCGTCGGGGTATCGCAGCCGTTGTGCTTGAACTTGGGCGTGCTGGTGGTGCCGCACGGCGACAGCTCAGTCATGCCCCACAACTGGCGCACTTCGGCGCCGTGCTCGGCCAGCTGGTCGATCATCGACTCCGGCGCGGCCGAGCCGCCGATGATCACGCGCTTGAGCGGGTGGATCTTCAGGTGGTTACGCTGGCAATGCTGCAACAGCATCATCCATACCGTCGGCACGCCGGCGGCCATGGTCACGCCCTCTTCCTCGATCAGCTCGTACAGGTTGACGCCGTCCATCTTCGGCCCCGGCAACACCAGCTTGGCACCGTTCATGGTGCAGCTGTACGGCAGGCCCCAGCCGTTCACGTGGAACATCGGCACCACCGGCATCACCGCGCTTTGCGCCGAGATGTCGAGGCTGTCCGGCAAGGAGCTGGCGAACGCGTGCAGCACGGTCGAGCGGTGCGAGTACAGCACGCCCTTGGGGTTGCCGGTGGTACCCGAGGTGTAGCACAGGCTGGACGCGGTGTTCTCGTCGAACTGCGGCCAGGACAGCTGGTCGCTATGGCTGTTGACCAGGTCTTCGTAGCAGATCAGGTTCGGGATGCTGGTCTCGCGCGGCATGTTGGCGCGGTCGGTCATCAGCACGAAATGGCGGACGGTCTTCAGTTCGCCGACGATCTGCTCGACCTGCGGCAGGAAGGAGAGCTCGAAGAACAGCACCTGGTCTTCGGCGTGGTTGATGATGTAGCTGATCTGCTCGGCGAACAGGCGCGGGTTGACGGTGTGGCAGACGGCGCCGGAGCCGGAGACCGCGTAGTAGATCTCGTAGTGGCGGTAGCCGTTCCAGGCAAGCGTACCCACGCGCTCGCCCATCGACACCTGCAAGTCCTTCAGCGCGTTGGCGAGCTGGCGCGAACGCTTGGCCGCGTCGCGGTAGGTGTAGCGGTGGATCGGGCCTTCGACCGTGCGCGACACGATCTCGCTGTCGCCGTGGTAGGTCTCGGCGTGCTTGAGCAGGTCCGAAATCAGCAGAGGCATGTCCATCATCTGGCCGCGCAACATCATCTTGTTTTCCCCTTTGGCGTTCTGTTTGCTGCAACGCCACAAGACTAATCACGGCTGAGTGTTTGCTCCAATCACATTTTCTGATGACATCGTCAAAGTTTGGCTGATAACCCTGCACCACGACGGGGCACCATGCACCGCGGCAGAGCCCCCTGCGACCATATGTCGCGCCGCCATGCCATAGCGCTGGCTTATCATCGATGCCTTGACCCCATTCCCCACTTGAACACCATGTTGCGTTTCCTGATCGCCTGCTCGCTCGCCCTCATGCTGGCCGCCTGCCAGCCCTCCGCGCCCGCCGCACTGCCCTTCAAGGGCAGCGATGTCAGCCAGGAGCAGATCGGCGGCGACTTCACCCTCACCCGCCACGACGGCACGGCGGTCTCGCTCGCCGACTACCAGGGCAAGGTAGTCGCGCTGTTCTTCGGCTACACCCACTGCCCGGATATCTGCCCGACGACGATGCTCGAATACGCCGGCGCGATGAAAACGCTGGGCGCCGACGCCGACGCGGTGCAGGTGCTATTCGTCTCGGTCGACCCCGGCCGCGACACGCCCGAGGTGCTCGCAGGCTACGTGCCGCACTTCGACCGCCGCTTCGCCGGGCTGACCGGCGACAAGACGGCGCTTACCGACGTGGCCCGCCGCTACCGCGTGGTGTCGACCGTGCAGCCGACCGAAGGCGGCGGCTACCTGGTCGACCACAGCGCCGGCTCCTACCTGCTCGACACAGCAGGGCGCGTGCGCGCGTACGAGCCTTACGGCACGCCGTCGGCCACCCTCGCGCACGACATCCGCCTGCTGCTGGCGGAGCCGCGCAAGCCCTAGCGCGCTCGCGACCGGCTTCGGGCTGGCGCTTAAACGCTGAAGCGCGCCAGCGCCGCGTGCATGCGCTCGGCCGCGCTGCTCACCTCGCCCGCCGCGCCGGCCACCTGACGGACGACCCGGCTGTTTTCCTCGGCCGCCTGCGCGACCGTCTCGACCTTCTGCGCGATCGCCTGGTTGGCGGCGCTTTGCTCGGACAGCGCAAGGCTGATCCCCTCGACCTGCTCGAGGATCTGCTCGGCGTTGCCGTGCACCTCGCCGATCGCGTCTTGCGCCTCGCGCGCGCGCGCGACGCTCTGCGTGACTTGACCGACCGTCTTCTGCATCGATGCGACCGCCTGCTGCGTGCCGCTGCTCACTTCGCCGAGCAGGCCGCTGATCTCGCCGGTCGACAGGCTGGTGCGCTCGGCCAGTTTCCTCACCTCGTCAGCGACCACCGCGAAACCGCGCCCCTGCTCGCCGGCGCGTGCCGCCTCGATCGCCGCGTTCAGCGCCAACAGGTTGGTCTGGTCGGCGATGTCGCGGATCACCTGCACCACCGAAGAAATCTTCTGCGCCTGCTCGTTCAGCAGTTCCACCTCGGCCGCGCCGGCCTCGACGCTGCCGGCGACCTCGCCGATCTGGCCGACCGTCTGCCTGACCACCGCCTCGCCGTTGCCCGCGCCCTCGCGCGCCTTCCGGGTCTGCAGGTTCGCCTGCTGCGCGTTGTCGGTAATCTGCTGCACCGCGACCATCATCTGCTCGACGGTCGCAGCCATCGCCACCGACGCCTGGCTGGACTGCTCGGACACGGCCGCCACCTGCGTCGCCGACGCAGACACCTCGGCGGCAAGCTTGCGGAAGCCGGCCACCTCGCCGCCCAAGTCGCGGAAGGTTACCGCCAGGCTGTCCAGCAGGCCGTTGAAGGCATGCGCCATGCGGCCGACCTCGTCATTGTGCGCAACCTTGACCCGCTGCCGAAAGTCGCCGCGCAGGCTGGCCGCCTCGATCACCTGCCCAACCGCCTCCAGCGGGGCAGCCACCGAGCGCACGTTAAGGAAGGTGTACAGCAGGCCGCCGGCCACGCTCGCGAGCAGCAAGCCCGAGAGCAGCAGCAGCGTGCGCTCGTAATCTGCCTGCGCGGCAGCACGCGCCTCGGCGGCCACCCGCGCCTGCAGCAACACCAGTTCGCCGAGTACCTGCAAGGCCTCGTCCGCCCTGCGGTCGTAATCGACCTGCAGGGCTTCGAGCGTAGCCAGTTCCGTCCCCGGCTGTCGCGCGCCGGCACGCAGCTTCTCCAGCACCGGCAGACGCGCCTGGGTCAGCGCCTCGTACCGTTTGACCAGCCCCGCCTCCTCGTCGGTCAAGCGGGTCGCCGTGTATTTTTTCCACAACTCGGCGTTCTCGCCGAGCGACTTGCCGATCTCGGCGTCAACACCCGCGATCGCGGCGAAATTCCCCCGCTCGTACTCGTCCAGCACGATGTAGGACTTGACCAGCATCTGCTCGAGGTTGCCCCGGATCTCCCCCAGATCGACCAGCGGCACGGTACGGTCCTCGTACACGCTCGCCAGCGCCTGGTTGGCGTCCTTCAACGCCAGCAGGCCCAATACCCCGGCGAGCAGCATGGCCGCGAGCAAGACCAGCGATTGCCCGTAGAGCCTGGCGCTGATGGAAAGGCTTTTTCTCATTTCGACACCTCGTTTGATTTGCGCAATGCAGCAAAATCAATTCTGTCATAAAAATGACATACAAATTATGTGGATAACACCCGCTGCACCAGAGTGTTGCATTGCTGCACCAGGATGAAGCATGCCCCTGCGACATTCGGTCGCATTCCCACAGGATGCAAAGGGCATTAATGTGGCGGCCGATCCCATCACCCTACGGAGCCTTGATGTCCTGCCGCCCGCTCGCCCTGCTGCCGCTCGCCCTCGCCCTTTCTTCCGCGTGGGCGGCCGACCCTGCCGCCGTGCTGCTTGACGAGATCGTCGTCACCGGCGCCCGCACCGTCAGTCCGCTCGTCGTCACCGCCGACCCGCAGGCGCCGCGCCGTCCGGTTGCCGCCGCCGACGCGGCCGACTTCCTGAAGACCATCCCCGGCATGAGCAGTATCCGCAAGGGTGGTGCGTCGTCCGACCCGCTGCTGCGCGGCCTGGGCGGCTCGCGCCTGGCGGTGCAGGCCGATGGCCACTTCCTGTACGGCGGTTGCGGCGGGCGCATGGACCCGCCGACCGCGTACATCGTTCCTAGCGCGTACGACCTAGTCGAGGTCATCAAGGGTCCGCAGTCGGTCAAATACGGCATGGGGCTGGTCAGCGGCGCCGTCAATTTCGAACGCAAGACCGAACCGTTTGCTACGGCCGGCACCCGGCTGAACCTGTCGGCGACCGGCGGCAGCTTCGACCGCAACGACGCGTGGCTGGACGCGACCGTCGGCAGCCAACTGGGTTATCTGCGCGCGATCGGCACCCAGGCGCACGGCGGCGACTACAAGGACGGCAACGGGGAGAAGGTGCATTCGGCGTTCGACCGCCACAGCGCGACCGCGATCGCCGGCTTCACGCCGGACGCCGACACCACCATCGAGCTGTCCGCCGACCGCAGCCGCGGCGAGGCTGCGTACGCCGACCGTTCGATGGACGGCAGCGTCTTCGACCGCGACGCGTGGGGGATCAAGGCCGAGCGGCGCAATCTCGCGCCGTGGCTGACTGCGCTGCGCGCCGAATACGGCCACAGCTACGTCGATCACGTGATGGACAACTTCAGCCTGCGTCCGCAACCGGGCATGAAGATGCTGAGCAATCCCGACCGCACCACCGACAGCGCGCGCGTCGCCGCCGACCTCAAGCTCGCCAGTGCCGAACTGACCGTCGGCGCCGACTGGCTGCAGGACGACCATACCTTCCGCGGCGGCGTCGATTACGCCAGCAAGCCGCGCTCACCCGACCAGAGCTTCGACAGCGCCGGCGTGTTCGCCGAGGGCAAGCTGCCGCTGACCGGCAGCGAACAACTGGTCGCCGGCCTGCGCCACGACCGGGTCGACGCGCGCTACGACACGGGCTTCGGCAACGCTGCCTTGCGCAATAGCGAGCAGCGCTACCACCTGACCTCGGGCTTTATCCGGCTGGAAAGCAAGCAGGGCGCGTGGACGCCTTATGTCGGCCTGGGCCTCGCCCAGCGCGCGCCGGACTTCTGGGAACGTGCCAAGCAAGGCGGCGCCAGCCTTAAGAAGGAGGGCAATACCGAGCTCGACTTCGGCACGCTGTACAGGAACGGCGCGCTTGAAGCGTCCGTCTCCGGCTACCTGTCACGCGTCGAGAACTTCATCCTGATCAGCTCGGCGCAGCCCGGCGGCTCGGTGGGAGGAAGCTCTGGCAGCGCGCGCAACGTCGACGCCCGCCGCGCAGGCTTCGAGGCCGACGCCAACTGGCGCTTCGCGCCGAACTGGCACGCTGGCGCCACGCTCGCCTACGCGTGGGGCGAGAACCGCACCGACGGCAAGGCCCTCGCGCAGACGCCGCCGCTGGAAGGCCTGCTGACGCTGGGCTGGGAAAACGACAGGCTGGCGCTGGCTGCCCATGTGCGCGGCGTCGCCCGCCAGGGCCGGGCCGCACCGGGGCAGGGCAATATCGTCGGCACCGACCTGGGCGAGACCGGCGGCTTCGCGACGGTGGGGCTGAAGGCCGCCTACCGGCTGAACGACGCCCTCCTGCTGTCGGCCGGCGTCGACAACCTGTTCGACCGCGCCTACGCCGAGCACCTGAGCAAGGCCGGCGCGATGGTCACCGGCTACCAGCAGACCCTGCAGGTGAACGAGCCCGGCCGCACGCTGTGGCTGCAGGTGCAGGGCCGCTGGTAAGCCCGCCCTAACGGCGGCGACGCTGCCAGATCAGATAGAGCACGACCACCGCGGCGACGCCAATCAGCGGCGCGCCGAACCAGCTCCACGCGCCCTCCGGCTGCGACCAGAACGCCGGCGCCGACGCACCCACGTCGGCGCCGGCGATCACATGCGTGTTCTCGACCACGTCCGACGCCGCCGCGGCGAATGCCCTGGCCGTCGTGAGACAGGCCAGCGCGCCCCACCAGAAATTGCGTGCCATCGTCTTCTCCCTGTGTAGCAGTGAATCACTACAGCCTATGCATCCGGCAGCGTCCGCGCCCGGCACGCGCAAAAAAAATGGCCCTGCATCTATGCAGGGCCCAGCACCTTGGATAGGTACAGCTTGCCGCAAACGGCCGGCGGGCACCATGCGACCGATTGTCGCAGGCAGCCAGCAGGCCATCCCTTAAGCATCGCTTAAGCTGCGGGATCTACGCTCTGGTCATGATCCTGACGCGGAGTTCCGCATGAGCGCCCTACCCGTCTGTACGCCGACCTCGGCGAGCCGCCTGACCCGCCGCGACGACGCATCCTACGCGCTGCTGTCCGGCTTTGTCGCAGCGACCTTCGAGCGCCACTACGACGCCCGCCCCGACCACTTCCTACCCTGGCTGATCGGCGAGTTCGACGGCGACACGCCGCACGCGGTGCTGGGCCTGCGCGCGGCAGAGACCGGTGCGCTCTACCTCGAGCATTACCTGGCACAACCCGCCGAGCAGGTGCTCGCCGGCGCGCTCGGCCGTCCGGTCGCCCGCCAGGAAATCACCGAAATCGGCAACCTCGCCGCGCACGGCCGCCACGCGCAGGGACTGATCCGCACGCTGGTCGCCACCCTCGCCGCCGCTGGCCGCCCCTACGTGATGTTCACCGCCAGCGCGCGGCTGAACCGGCTGCTCACGCATATGGGCCTGCACACCCGGGCGCTGCTGCCGGCCGACCCCGCGCGCTTGCCACCCGACCAGCAACAACGCTGGGGCCGCTATTACGACGAAGCGCCGCAGGTGACGCTGGGGCTGATCACCCCTTCCTACGCACAACTGGCCCGCCAGCACGCCGCCGATGCCGACTGGTTCGCCCGCGTAGAAGCGGCGCAGGCCTTCGCCCGTTGCCTGAAGGCTGGTGCACGATGAAGACGCCGCTATGGGACGCACTCGCTGCCTCGTTCGAGCGCCACGCTGACAGGGTGCTGGTCGACGATGGCGTACGCGCGCTCACCGGTGAGGCGCTCGCGCATGAAGTCGCCCGTGCGGCGGCGGCGCTGAGCGGCTGCCGGGTGGTCGCGCTCGCCGCCGACAACGGCAGCGACTGGGCGGTGGCCGACCTCGCCGCGCTCGCCTGCGGCGCCAGCCTGCTGCCGCTGCCGCTCTTTTTCAGCCCCGCGCAGCGCGCGCACGCACTCCTTGATGCCGGCGCCGACACGCTGCTGCGCCCCTGCCGGCCGGGCGAAACGCCGTTGCCCGGCTGCCTGTCGCTGACGCTGGAACGGCTCGCGCCCACCGCCGCTGCCCGCTGCCCGGCCAGCACCGCCAAGCTCACCTACACCTCGGGCACCACCGGGTCGCCCAAGGGGGTGTGCCTCGAGCAAGGCCTGCTGCTGGCCACCGCCAACGCACTGGCGGAGGCGACCGGCGGCGGGGCGCTCACCAGTCACCTCGCCCTGCTGCCCTTGTCCACCCTGCTCGAGAACGTCGCCGGCCTCTATCGCGCGCTGCTGGTCGGCGCGCGCTGCGTGTTGCCCGCGCTCGCCGAAGTCGGCCTCACCGGCAGCAGCGGCCTGGATCGGCAGGCGCTGTGCGCGGCGATCAGCCGGCACGCGCCGGCGAGCGTCATCAGCGTGCCGCAAATCCTCACCGAGCTGGTCGCCGCCACGCAGGCAGGCTGGGTTCCGCCCGCGTCGCTGCAGTTTGTCGCCGTCGGCGGCGCGCGCGTCGCGCCGGCGCTGGTCGAGACGGCCCGCGCCGCGGCCCTGCCGGTGTACGAGGGCTACGGCCTGAGCGAATGCGGCTCGGTGGTCTGCCTGAATACCCCACACGCCGACCGCCCGGGCAGCGTCGGCCGGCCGCTGCCGCATGTGCGCACCCATATAGAAAACGGCGAGCTGGTGATCGAACTGCCCGCGCCGACCGGCTACCTGGGCGACGATGCAAGCTTCAGCCGCCGCGTCGCCAGCGGCGACCTGGTCCATGCCGACGCCGACGGTTTCGTCCACGTCGCCGGGCGGCGCAAGCATGTGCTGATCACCGCGTTCGGCCGCAACGTGTCGCCCGAGTGGGTTGAGAGCGAACTGTGCGCCGACGGACGCATCCGCCAGTGCGTGGTGCTCGGCGAGGGCGAGCCTGCGCTGTTTGCGCTGGCGTTCGCGCCGGGCGCCAGCGACGACGCGCTCGCCGAAACGCTCGCGCACGCCAACGCCGCGCTACCCGACTACGCGCGCGTCGCGCGCCTGATCCGCCTTGACGCGCCGCTGTTGCCCGGCGGCGAATTCATGACCGAAAACGGCCGGCCGCGCCGCGGCCGCATCGCCGAACACTGGGCCGGCGCGCCTGCGACCGGGCCCTGCCAAGGAGAACAAGGATGACCTTCCACCAAAGACTGATGGCCGAGACCGCCGACGCGCGCACATCGATGCTCACCGCCCCGCTGATCGGCGACGCACTCGCTGGGCGCATGGACGTGCCGAGCTACGCGGCCTACCTCACGCAGGCCTTCCACCATGTGAAGCACACGGTGCCGCTGCTGATGCAGACCGGCGCGCGCCTCTCTGACGAACAGGAGTGGCTGCGCGAGGCAATCGCCGAATATATCGAGGAAGAAACCGGCCACCACGAGTGGGTGCTGAACGACATCGCCGCCTGCGGCTACGACAAGGAAAAGGCGCGCCGCTCGCGGCCGAACCCCGAGACCGAGCTGATGGTCGCCTACGCGTGGGACCTGGTGAGCCGGGTCGACCCGGTCGGCTTCTTCGGCATGGTGCTGGTGCTCGAGGGTACCAGCGTCGGCGTCGCCAGCGCCGCCGCCGACGCGATCCAGCAGTCGACCGGCCTGCCCGACAGCGCGTTCAGCTACCTGCGCTCGCACGGCGCGCTCGACATGGAGCACATCGTGTTCTTCGAGCGGCTGATGAACCGCATCGACAGCCCGGCCGACCAAGCGCGCATCATCCATTCGGCGCGCATGTTCTACCGCCTGTTCGGCGACACCTTGCGCTCGGTCGACCCCGTACAGGCTTGCGCGCTGGAAAGGGAATTCGCATGAGCGCCCGCACCTTCGTCGTCACCGGCGCCAGCGGCGGCATCGGCGGCGCGATCGCCGAGGCGCTGGCCGCACGCGGCCACCGGCTGGTACTGGCCGGCCGCGACGGCGCGCGCCTGGCAGCCCTCGCGAAAAAACTGCCCGCGTCGGCCGACGCGGTATGGGTCGCCAGCGACCTGACCCGCGCAGACGGCCGCGCGGCGCTGGTAACGGCCTGCGCCGACGCCGGCGGCGTCGACGGGCTCGTCAACGTCGCCGGCGTCGGCTGCTTCGCCGCGTTCGAGCGGATGGACGAGAACGCGATCGCGGACGTCGTCACCGCCAACCTGACCGCGACCATGCAGCTGACCCGCGCGCTGCTGCCGCAACTGCTGGCCAAGCGCGGCGCCGACCTCGTCAATATCGGCTCGACCTTCGGCAGCCTCGCCTTCCCCGGCCACGCGGTCTACTCGGCGAGCAAGTTCGGCATCTACGGCTTCAGCGAGGCGCTGCGCCGCGAGTTCGCCGACCGCGGTCTCTGCGTGCACTACCTCGCGCCACGCGCGACCGACACCGCGCTCAACAGCGCCGAAGTCAACGCGCTGAACGGCGCGATGGGCAACCACAGCGACAGCCCGGCTGTCGTCGCGCAGGCGGTGCTCGCCGCACTGGATGCGGGCCGCAGCGGCCGCCATTACCTGGGCTGGCCGGAGAAGCTGTTCGCCCGCCTCAACCTCGCCTGCCCGGCGCTCATCGACAAGGCGCTCGCCGGCAAGCTCGCGCTGATCCGCCGCCACCTGCCCTGACCTGAAATGCGAACGGCCGGCGCGCTGCGCCGGCCGTTGTGCTGCCCCCTCCTAATCAAACACGCACGATGCGCGCAGCCAACCCGCCTTCGGCGCGGTTTTCAAGCAGTAGCCTCAGCCCGTGCAACTGGGCGACCCGCTCGACAATCGACAGCCCCAGCCCGCTGCCGGTCTCGGTCTGGCCGGCCGGCCGGAAAAAACGCTCGCGGATACGCGGCAACAGCTCGGGCGCGATGCCCGGCCCGTTGTCGAGCACGCTGACCGCGTCCGGCGCGAGCACAAGCTCGACTTCGCCGCCCTCCGCCTGGCTGTAGCGCACCGCGTTGTCGGCGAGGTTGCGCAGCATCAGCGCGAGCAGCGTCTCGTCGCCCGTCAGCGGCAAGGCATGCGCCGCGTCGCCACTCACCGTGAGACACACGCCGCGCGCAGCGGCGAACGGCGCGGCGTCCGTCTTCACCTGCGCGGCCACCCGCGCCCAGTCGACGGCTTGCGCGTCGGCCGGCCCGGACAGCGGGTCGAGCCGGGTCAGCGCGAGCAGCTGGTTGACGAGGCGCGTCGCGCGGTCGATGCCGGCGTCCAGTTGCGACAGCGCGCGCGCGCGGTCGGCGTCTGGCAAGGGCAACGCGGCAACCTCGGCCTGTACCTTGAGCGCGGCCAGCGGCGTGCGCAACTCGTGCGCGGCATCCGCCGTGAAGCGGCGCTCGCGGGTCAGCGTATCGGCCATGCGCCCGGTCAGCGCGTTGATCGCGTCGAGCATCGGCTGCACCTCGGACGGCAGCGTCGCCTGCAAAGGCGTCGCGTCGTCCAGCCGACGCGCGCGCAACTGGCCGGCCAGCCGGCCCAGCGGCGAGAGCCGGCGGCTGAGCGTCAGCCAGACGGCCAGCAGCAGCAGCGGCAGCGCGACCAGCCACGGCAACAACTGCGCGGCGAGCACTTCGCTGGCCACCTCGTCGCGGAACTCGAGCGCCTGGCCGACCACCGCAGTGCGGTGGCCGTCGGGCAAGGCCAGGTACAACACCCGCCACGGCTCGCCGTCCAGGCGGGCGTCGTAAAAGCCGTACCGGCCATCCGGCGGCGGCAGCCGGTGCTTGCCACCGTCGGCGAACAGCGGCTCGCCGTCTTCGCTCCACACCGCAAACGACAGCGCGTCGTCCTCCAGGCTGCCGCGCCGCGCCTTGGGCAGCGACTTGGGCAACAGCTCGCGCCCCTGCGGCAGGCGCGCGCTGTCGTCGTCGAAGTCGTGCAGGTCGGCGGCGAGCAGCTGGCGGGCGAACTGCATCTGCTGGGTGTCGAACAGCTCGTCGATCTCGTGACGCACCTGCCACCACGCGATGCCGGCGCTCAAGCCCCACAACAGGGTGACCGCCAGCGCGACCGTCAGCATCACCTGCACGCGCAGGCTGCGCACCCGCCTCATCCCGGTTCTCCCAGCGTGTAGCCGACGCCGCGCACGGTACGGATCAGCGCGCTGCCCAGCTTCTTGCGCAGGTGGTGCACGTGCACTTCAACCGTGTTGCTCTCGACGTCGCGGCTCCAGCCGTACAACTTCTCTTCGATCAGCTCCTTGGTCAGCACCCGGCCGCGGCTCGCCATCAGAAGCTCGAGCAGCTCGAACTCGCGCGCGGTCAATTCGACCGCCTGCCCTGTGAGCGTCACCTTGCGCGCGACCGGATCGAGGCAGATTTCGCCGACGCTCATGGTCGGCGACGCCTGGCCGTGGTGGCGGCGGATCAGCGCGCGCAGGCGCGCAGCGACCTCGGCCAGCGCAAACGGCTTGGCAAGATAATCGTCAGCACCGGCGTCCAGGCCCCCCACCCGGTCGGCGAGCGCATCGCGCGCGGTCAGCACAAGCACGGGCTCGCTGCGCCCGGCGCGCCGCCAGGCCGCGAGCACATCCAGCCCGTCGGCGCCGGGCAGGCCCAAATCGAGCACCACCGCGTCGTACGCCGCAGCCGACAGCGCCTGCTGCGCCTCACGCCCGTCGCGGAACCAGTCCACGTTGAACCCCAGTGCCCTGAGGCCTGTCTGCAGTCCGTCCCCGATCAGCGCGTCGTCTTCCGCCAGCAATATCCGCATCCCTTGTCCTCCTTGTCCTTTGGCGAGCTTACCGCACGGCACGCGAACCGCGCTTGCTTCAGGGCAAGACAGGTGGCAGCCATGCGCAACAGCCTGCTATTGGAACAGGTTCGGATTAAACAGAGCTTAAGATAGGCAATGGCGCACGGCCGCCACAACAGGCAGCGTCTCTTCAGACAAGATCCTCCTTCGGCGGGCACAGCGAAAACCGGAGGAACAGACAAGACCAAGCAACCCTGCCGTTTGGCGGAAAGGCTGAGGTTACCTGCCGGGCAACGCTCAGTGCCCGAGGCTCTTGAACAACGCGCTCGCGACCAAGCGCAGGCTGTCGAACATTTCTGCAATCTCGAACAGCAGGAAAAACCCGGCCGTGTAGAAAAACTTCGGGATTGCTCGCTCAATGGCGAGCAGTGGTTTGACCATGCGGCCTTGTGGATCTAGCTTGGCGTACAAGACAATGGACAACAAACCCACCAGCGCACCGGCCAATAAATCAGACGGGTAGTGCATGCCAAAATAAAAGCGGGGAAAACAGACAAACAGGATCGAATGAATAAACGCCCAAATGCCAAGTAACGGTGATACCCGAAAAAGGGTGGCCGCCAATGCAAATGCCAGTCCGGCATGATCGCTTGGAAAAGAACTCCACGTCCGCATCGCACCGACCATGTCGGTGACAAAGTGAAGGTCAGGGTTGGTATAGGGTCGCGTCCGGAACGGCAAGGCCGTCGCCATGATGCGGGTCAGGAACAACGCGGCCAACCCAACCAGTATCCCCGCCAGTATTTTCCTGCGCCCAGACTCGCCAGTCGCGCCGGCAAACCACACCCAGCAGATGGCCAAGACAATAGGCAAGAACTTGATGATCGGGGCGTTCATCGCCCAAGCCAGAAAATGGTCGAACTGCGGACTCCGATGCATATAGGTGTTGATGAAAACCACCATGCGATCGTCCAACTCGGCAATTGAAGCCAACATCGCGTTTGCCATGACCACCTCCGAGGTAAATTATATTTATCGTTGCCTGCGGACCACGGCGAGTCCTTGCTTGAATGTTATTGCACTAGCCAGAGAGTACAAGGAAAGATGCATTACCCAATCCTGCATAATCTAAAAACCAACGCACATTCAAATACTTGGCTGTTTTTCCACCCCCTAGCAAGACTAAGAGCCGCTAACAAAACCATATTGATGCCACGGGAGCGAGCCCCCATCTGGCTGGCATGAAGCGAAGTATTGTCAGCCAGAAGCTTTGGAAATCATTGCAGCCACTGCTGCCGGTCGTGCCCCGTTC
>NZ_JAAGAA010000008.1 GCF_010435965.1 Crenobacter caeni | reverse complement strand
GAACGGGGCACGACCGGCAGCAGTGGCTGCAATGATTTCCAAAGCTTCTGGCTGACAATACTTCGCTTCATGCCAGCCAGATGGGGGCTCGCTCCCGTGGCATCAATATGGTTTTGTTAGCGGCTCTAAAAGAAATATTCGAAGAGCAGTCAACTTTAAAAGTTACGGTTGCTACGTACCTCAAAAAACTGATTTTTCATGACCTTAAAAAGGTCAAGCCGATGTTCAAGGAAGTGCTTGGTCATGATTTTGGCGACATATCATGGCTTTTCAAAGATGTCATAAAGCGTCATGATTGTGTTCATAGGGCCGGCCACACCAAAGAAGGCAATGCAATTGAAGTATCCAAGCAGTCAGTATTGGAGCTTCTAGATAAAGTTGAGGCGTTGGCAGCCTCAGTTGAGACAACGGTAAATCAGCTAAATGAGCCAGATGATTTACCGTTTTAAACATAACAAGACGTTCAAGCGGGCCGCGCTACGCGCGGCCGCTTAACTCCAGCGTTAGGCATGTGAACAAGCGATCCGGCAACGCGCCGCTTCTGGTGATTCAGCAAAACACTAAAAGGTGAGTTATGACTTCAAACACTGAGGCTGGCCATTATGGTGAACGTGAGGTAATCGACATAATCAAATGTCCGCACTGCAAGAACAAGCTGATGCAGCTCCCCAAAAACTATCCGGTATATGACGTTCAATGCTCTGCATGCATGTTTCGCGCTCAAGTTAAAACCAATAACTGCGAGCCGAAAAATGAAATTCTTGGATCAGGCTGGAGCGTGCTCGAAAAAACACTAAAAGCCGGCTACCTTCCCCCTCCACTCATCGTGAATTTCAAGTGGAATGCATGTGGTGAACAGCGTCAAAAAGTTCTATTCTTCCCCTTTGTTCCAAAAAGCCACTTCAAGCCTCGCCCATTAAAACAAAATGGAAAGCAAACGCGCGAAATTCGTTTCAATTATATCAACTTGCTTTCAATTCCACATTTTGTTCTGCTAGACACACATGCCTAACTGTCGCATCCCCGACGATCATCTGCGCAAACGCATATGGAAACTTACCCTTGCCCGCGAGGGTTTGGGTAAGCTTCTGCAAACGCTACAGACTGAATCCTGATGATCGTCAAACTTCACAAGCAGGCCAGCAGCTCGCCAGCCATCCAAGCCGAAATCCGCCAGACCACCAGCACGCTGGTCGAACTGGCTGCCCGTTATAACGTCACCGTCGACACTACCCGCAAATGGAAGCAGCGCGAGAGTGTCGAGACTCGCACCCACACGGCACACTGTTTACAGACCACGTTGACGCCAACACAGGAACGTATCGTTGTGGAACTGCGCAGTTCCTGCGTCTGGGCCCGAATGACCCGCTGACCATCGTCTGCGAGCACCGTAATCCGGAGAGGTCTCGCTCTAGTCTGGATCGTTGCCTTCGTCAGCACGGAGTGGGCCGCCCGCGGGATCTGAAACCAGTTAACTTTGATATCACCACTCAAATGCCACATCTCATCGTCGAATACAGCGAAAATCTGACACAGTTTGATCCCAGCGCCTGCCTGGCTGCCGCAAACGTTGCACTGGTGGCTTCAGGACACTTCGAAGAAGTTGACGTCAAGAGTCGGGCCCACTGTATTTCAACGTTCCGCATAGGTGAACAACCTAACGGGCGTGCCTTTGTTGCTGCCCGGTTGTTCATCCTTTCAGGCAGGAGCCTCCAGATCAAACAAGATCTATCGCTGCGGATACTGCAAACGCTGCAGGAACAGGTTCCGTCGGGAACAGGGATGGCCACCCAGATATCCGTCGAGGTTGTTGATATTGACAGGGGTTGCTACGCCAAGGTTGTTGTTGAGGGCTAACCCCTCGTTCAAGCGGAGGGGCTTCGGCATGGCTGCGCTGGGCATCGTTTCATTCTTGCTTGCCCTGCGGCGTCCTGACCTGCCACCCTTAGCCCCCCATCTAAAGGCACAGTGAAATCCCTGGCTGAAGGGGGAAGACGAACCAGGGTCCCGCTGCTGCCCCCCGGCGTAGCCCATACCGCCCTACCTTGCAGCGGCTGCGGCGGGCTGTACAACCGGTCAGCCCTGCGCTCAATACCCTGCAGTCAACCCGAAGTCGAGCGCGGCGCTGGCGCCGCTGACCGCCGCCGCGGCGGGAGACAGCAGGAAGGCGACGTAGGCGGCGACTTCGTCCGGCGTGATAAAGCGCGCGGCTTCGCGTTGCGGGTAGTGCGCGAGCAGGCCGGCGAAGTACGCCGCCGGGTCGCCGTTGCCGTAGCGGTCGGCCTGGAACTGCAGCATCGGGCTCATGATGTCGGACGGGCACAGCGCGTTGACCCGCACGCCGAAGGGCGCAAGTTCCAGCGCGAGCGCCTTGCTCATTACGGTGAGCCCGCCCTTGCTCGCGCAATAGATGGCGGCGCCGGCGTTGCCGACCACCCCCGCGTCGGAGCTCACGTTGACAATCGCCCCGCGGCTCTGTTTCAGCGCCGGGATCGCCCGGCTGCACAGGAAGAACGCGCCCTTCAGGTTGACGTCGATGCAGCGCTGCCAGTCCTCTTCGCTCGCTTCGGCGCTGTCGCCCTCTACCCACACCCCGGCGCAGTTGATTAGCGCGTCCAGCCGCCCGTAGTGCGCGAGCACGTCGGCGACCAGCCGCTCGCACTCGCCGACGCGGGTGATGTCGGCGGTCAGCGCCACGCCACCGCACTCACTCGCCAGCGCGGCAAGTTGCGCGCGCGGGTGGTCGGCCAGCGCGAGCGACGCGCCAAGCTGCGAGAGCTCTCGGGCGCAAGCGCTGCCGACGCCGCCGGCGGCGCCGACGATCAGCACCACCTTGCCGGCGAACAGGCCCGGCGCAAAGATTCGGGTATCGATGTTCATGCGCCTTTCTTCTCCTGCAGGCAGTTGCCGCCGTCGACCACCATCAGCTGGCCGGTGATGTAGCTTGCGCCCGGGCTCGCCAGGAAGGCGACCATCGCCGCCATTTCTGCGGGAGTGCCGGCGCGCCCATGGGGCGTGTGGCGCGACGCGGCGATTTCGCTGTCGGTCTGCGACGCGGTCGCCACCCAGCCGGGCGCGACGTTATTGATGGTGACGCCGAAGCGGGCGACGTCGAGCGCGATGCTACGGCTCATCCCCACCATCGCCGCCTTGGCCGCGCTGTACGCCGCCTCGCCCGGGTTGCTGACCAACGGGCCGGTCACGCTGCTCACGTTCACCACCCGACCCCAGCCCTGCGCGACCATCGCCGGCAAGAAGGCGCGGGTGACGTTGTAGCAGGTGGTCAGGTTGCGGGTAATCGCCGCGTCCCAGTCGTCGTCGCTGCCCTCGTGAAACGGCGCGAACGCCTCGGGCACGCCCAATTGCGCCATCCCGGCGTTGTTGACCAGGATGTCGACCGTGCCGAGCGCCGCGGCGAGCGCCCTCACTGCTTCGCGAACGGAGAGGTCGCACACCCTGCCCTCGGCCGCGTGGCCGGCGGCGCGCAATTCTTCCGCGCGCGCGTGGATGCGCGCGGTGGTCGACACCAGCACCACCTCGGCGCCCAGCTCGGCGAGCAGGCGCGCCGACGCGAAGCCGATGCCGGCATCGCTGCCGGCGCCGGTCACCAGCGCGCGCTTGCCCTGCAATGCAAACAGCGGGTGCATGTCAGCCTTTCAGCTCGGCGAGCAGTGCGTCGAACACTGCGATGAAGCGGGCGATGTCGGCTGGGCGGGTGTCCGGGCACACCAGCATCATGTTGTGGAAGGGCGTGATCAACAGGCCGCGGTTGAGCAGGTAGAGGTGCACGATCTGTTCGAGCTCGCCATCCAGAATCGCGTCCGCTTCCGTGCCGTTTTTCGGCGGCACCGGGCAGAACTGGAATTCGGTACGCGCGCCCACCTGCGTCACGCACCACGGCAGGCCGTGCCGCGCGATGCTCTCGCGCAGGCCGGCCGCCAGTTGCCCGGCCAGGCCAAACATGGTGCGGTAGGCGTCGTCGGTCATCACCTCGGCGAGGTTCGCGCGCATCGCCGCCATCGCCAGCATGTTGGCGCTGAGCGTGGTGCCGATGCCGGAGTGGCCGGCCGGCGCTTCGCGCTTGGCGTGTTCGGCGCGGCGCGCGGTGTCGGCGGAAAAGCCGTACACCGCGCACGGCATGCCGCCTGCCACCGGCTTGCCCAGCACCACGATGTCGGGCGCCATGCCGTTTTCGCGCGCGTAGCCGCCGGGGCCGGAGCTGATGGTGTGCGTCTCGTCGATCAAGAGCAGCGCGCCCGCCTCGCGGATCAGCGCCTCGGCCGCCGGCCAGTAGCCGTCTTCCGGCAACACCATGCCGATATTGGTCATCGCAGGTTCGGCCAGCACGCAAGCGACGTCGCCCTCGGCCAGCGCGGCTTGCAAGGCGGAGAGGTCATTGAATTCGACGACGCGGGTGTGTTCCGTGAGCGGGTAGACCTGGCCCAGCAGGCTCGCGCGCTGCACCGGGCGGCCGCCTTCCAGGTCGACGAACACGTCGTCGACGGTGCCGTGGTAGCAGCCGTTGAACACCAGGATCTTGTCGCGGCCGGTGATCGCGCGCGCCCAGCGGATCGCGAAGCGGTTGGCGTCGCTCGCGCTCAGCGCGAACTGCCACTTGTCCATGCCGAAGCGGCGGGAGAGCTCGGCCGCCACCCACGGCGCGTCGGGCGACGGCAGCATGGTGGTGAAGCCGCGCTGGCACTGCGCCGCGATGGCGCGGGCAACCGGCGCCGGTGCGTGGCCGAACATGGCGCCGGTGTCGCCCAGGCAGAAGTCGGTGTAGCTAAAACCGTCGACGTCGCGGATGCTGGCGCCCTGTGCCGCTGCCACGTACAGCGTGAACGGCGTCGACCAGTCGTCCATCCAGTGCAGCGGCACGCCGAACATCAGGTGTTCGGCGGCATCCGCCGACAGCGAGCGCGAGCGCGGCCGCGCGGCGGCGAAGGCCGAGCGCTCGCGCTCGCGCAGTTGCAGCGCCTTGTCCCAGTTCACGCCGTGGCGCAGGGTCTTTGTGTTTTGTTCCATACCGTTTCCCCTTAGACGTGCAGTTGCAGGTGTTCGCGTTCCCACGCGGTGATGCCGCGGTTGAAGGTCTCGAACTCCTTCTCCTTGACCGCGCAGAAGGCGTCGACAAATTCGCGGCCGAGGATCTCGGAGAGTTCGCTGGACGCCTGCATCAGCTCGACCGCGTCTTCCAGGCTGCGCGGCAGCTCGAAGTCGAGGTCGTACGCGCTACCCTCCATCGGCGCTGAGGGCCCCAGGCCCTGCACCATGCCCAGATAGCCGCAGGCGAGCGTCGCCGCCATCGCAAGATAAGGGTTGACGTCGACGCCCGGCACGCGGTTTTCCACGCGGCGCGCCTCCGACCCGGACGGCGGCACGCGGATGCCGCAGGTGCGGTTGTCGTACCCCCAGCGCACGTTGATCGGCGCGGCGGCGTGGCGGGTCAGCCGGCGGTAGGAGTTGACGTAGGGGGCCAGCATCGGCATCACCGCCGGCAGGTAGCGCTGCATGCCGCCGATGTGGTGGAAGAAGAGTTCGCTCGCGCTGCCGTCGTCGCGGCTGAACACGTTGCGGCCGGTGGCGGTGTCGACCACGCTCTGGTGGATATGCATGGCGCTGCCCGGCTCGCCCTCCATCGGCTTGGCCATGAAGGTCGCGAAGATGCCGTGGCGGTACGCGGTCTCGCGCACCGCGCGCTTGAAGAGGAACACCTGGTCGGCCAGCGCCAGCGCGTCGCCGTGGCTGAAGTTGATCTCCATCTGGCAGGCGCCAACCTCGTGGATCAGCGTCTCGACCTTCAGTTCGGCCGCGCTGCAGAAGGTCGAGAGTTCCTGGAAGAAGGGGTCGAAGTCGTTGACCGCGTCGATCGAGAAGCTCTGCCGGCCGATCTCGCTGCGCCCGGCGCGCCCGGTCGGCGGGCGCAAGGGCTCGTGCGCGTTGTTGTTCTGCGCGATCAGGTAGAACTCCATCTCCGGCGCCACCACCGGCCGCCAGCCGCGCGCCTCGTAAAGCCCCAGCACCTTGCGCAGCACCGCGCGCGGCGACATGGCGATCGGCTTGCCGTCGAAGTCCTCGCAGTCGTGGATCACCACCGCCACCTGCTCCATTGCCCACGGCACCAGGCGGATGGTCGAGGCGTCGGGCACGCATACCATGTCCGGGTCGTGGGCGCCGGCGAAGCGCGCGTAGTCGGCGAACTCGCCGTTGACGGTGATGGTCAGCACCGCGCGCGACATCTTCATGCTGTCCTCGGCGAGGAACAGGTTTTTCGGGACGATCTTGCCGCGTGCCATCCCCGTCATGTCGGGAATCACGCACTCGATCTCGTGGATCGCGTGTTCGCGGATAAAGGCCTGCATCGCTTCGTTCATGGGTCTCTTCCTTGCCGTGGCGGGCGGCGGCCTGCGTGCGCCGGCTACCCTCATGTGAACGCAGCATAGATTTGATCAAATCTGCATGTCAACATTTGATCAAATATTGGCAGCGAAACGCCGCCCTGCTATGCTCGGCCGACCCCAAACTCTCGCGATGCACCATGAAGACCGACGACGCCTCGACCCTGCAGGACCAGACCTACCAGCGGCTGCGCGAAGCGCTGATGCTCGGGCGCTGGCTGCCGGGCGAGCGGCTGAAGATCCAGCCCCTCGCCGCGGAGCTTGGCGTCGGCACCATGCCGGTACGCACCGCGCTGCAGCGGCTGGTCGCCGAGAAGGCGCTGATCAACGTCCCCAACTGCGGGGTGACCGTGCCGCAACTGGATGTCGGCGCCTTCGACGACATCCTCGCCACCCGCATCCTGCTCGAGGGCGAGGCGGCGCGCCTGGGCGCGCAGAGGCTGAACCCTGCACAGCGCGCCGCGCTGCAGGCGCTGGTGGGCAAGATGGACGCGGCGATCGCAGCAAACGACGTGAAGGGCTATCTGGACGCGAACGAGGCGTTCCACCTCGCGCTGTACCGGGCGGCAAATTCGCCCATGCTGATGACGCTGATCGAGACGGTGTGGCTGTACGTCGGCCCGATCTCCAACCGCCTGCAGCAGGACCCGGCGGTATGGGCGAGCATGAACGACGCGCACACCGCCCTACTGCGGGCGCTGGAAAGCGACGACGCAAACGGCGTGGCTGGCGCGATCGCCGACGACCTGAAGACCGCCGGCGCCTACCTGCGCACGCTGTGCACGGCGTAGGCCACGCGCGCGCGGCTACGCGTAGTGGACCGGCCGCCCGAGCTGGTTCAGGCAGGCCTTCAGTTGCTCGCGCGCGGCCGGGTCGGCGCTGAACTGGATGGCAACCGCCGTCAATGCGCCCTCGGCCGTCTGGCGGACGATGCGGCCGGACAGACGGATAGGCTGCTGGCTGCGATACGCGTCGAGCGAGGCCTGCGGCGGACGCAATTCGAGCTGCACCGGCGCGGCGGCGTCCGGTAGCGCCTGCGGCAGCCTGACCAGCATGCCCCCGAGCGACAAGTTCTGTGAAATGCCCTCCTCGCGCACGCCACCTTGCTCGAGCACGACGACCAGCTTGTTGTCCGCGCGCGGCTCGGCGCGCTGCTCGTCCGACTCGCCCGCCTGCCCCCCGCCCTTGTCGAACTGGAAGTCCGCGAGCAAGGCGCTCATCTGCCCGGCCACCTGGTAGAGGTCCTGGCTGATCACGTCGGTGATGTTGATGCGCGAAGTGCTCTGTTCGAGCGTCGTGTACAGCCCGGAGAGCTGGCGGGTCTGGCTGCCCAGGTGGCGGTTCTGCTCGTCGACCACCCGGTGGATGCCCTCGGCGCACGCACGGGTGGCCTGGGTGCTGTCCGCGATCACGTCCATGCAACGGGAGCTCTGCCTCGATTGTTCAAGCCCGGCCGCGAGGCTGTGCTCGATCGCTTCCATCGCCTCGCGGCACGCGCAGAGCGAGCCACCAAAATGCTCGACGATGCGCATGATGTCGTTGGCGGCCAGCGAGGTGCGCTGGGCGAGCCCGCGCACCTCGTCCGCCACCACGGCAAAGCCGCGCCCGGCCTCGCCGGCGCGGGCCGCCTCGATCGCAGCGTTCAGCGACAGGATGTTGGTCTGCTCGGTGATGCGGCGGATGGTGTCGACGATCAGGCCGATATTGTCGCCGGCCTTGCTCAGCTCGCCGAAACGGTTCTCGGCCTCGCGCGCCTGCGCGGCGATATTGGCGAGCTCCTGCTGGCTGCGCGCCACGGCCGCGCGGCCGTTCTCGACACGTTCGAGCGCGTCACGCACCTGCGCAAGCGTCTCGTTGGACAACTGCTTGACCTGGTCGGCGGTGCCGAGCAGCGCGTCGGAAATCTGGTTCACCTCGCCCGCCTGCGTCGACTGCTGGGTGTTGACCGTCACGATATCGTTGCTGATATCGGAAATCTGGTAGGACGACACCGAAATCTGCTGACTGACCTGATGGATGCGCCGCATATGGTCGGCCAGCTGCACGACCATGCGTTCAAGCTGGCCAAGCAGGCTGTCTGGCGGATAGCTGGCCTTGGGTTCGTGCAGCTTGCCGGCAGCCACTTCGCTCGCCATGCGCAAGGCATGGGCTGGCTCGCCGCCGAGCAGGGCGAATAACCGCCGCCCCAGCAACAGGTTGCTGCCCAGCAGCAGCAGCAAGGCGGCCACGGCGACGGCCAGCCCGAAATGGACCATCGAATGCAGGGAGCCGGACAGCTCGCCGTCCGCATGCGCCGCCCGGGCTTCGAGCGCCGCGGACAACTGGTCCAGCGCCGAGGTCAAGGCCAGCGCCTCCTGGTCGAAACCGCCAGCGCCCTTCATCAGCGCGTTGCCGGCGTCCCGCCCCTCGCGGATATAGGCGAGCGCCATCTTTTCACCAGTCTGGTAGTAGGACGGCAGGCGGGCCGCCACCGCGTCCAGCGCGGCGGCCTGCCCTGGCTGCTGACGCTGCAAGTCGGCCAGCAGCGCCTGTGCCGCCGTGTAGTGCTGCCTGGCGTCGGAAAAGTCGGCCTCGCCGACCGCCGAGGCGTCGGTCAGGAACTGCTGCACCTGCACCACATGAAAGCGCAGGTCCTTGAACTGGCGCACGGCTGCCTCGGATTGCCGGGCCGACTGGCTGGCCGCCAGCAAGTCGCGCCCCTCCAGCCAGAGCGCAAAACAGCCGATGGACAGAAGCAGGGCAAAAACAAGGGATTGCCGCAACAGCAACTTGCGCAGGGAAAACATGGTCGGGCTCAATATCGATATGCAAGGTCTGAATAACCTTGCACTATATATGACAATAGCCTTATTTGTCTTCCGCGCCAGCACGCATGGCCGAACCGGTGCCCGGCCACCACCGCCAGGCGGCCGGCCGTACGCGTTTAGCCGAGCCGGCCGCTGTCGCGGGCAAGGTAGAACCACTCCTGCCCGGCCTGCGCCTTGGTGTTGGGGAACACGATGCGCCCGTCGTCCACCGCCAGCACCGGCGTGCCGTCGGCGCGGGTGCCGATGCGCTCGCCCTTGGTCACCGCGTCGAAGCTGGTCCACTCACGGTCGAACGCGTCGTCCGCGTGCAGGCGGTCGACCACCTCGTAGAGCGACAGCGACTCGATGCCCTGCTCGGGTGCCGGGTCGGCGGCGTCGATCAGGCCCAGATGGGCGAGCGTGCGCTCGATCGCGCGGTAGGCAACTTCCGGCGCGGCCGGGTCGTCGTGGCGGCCGCATTCGAGCGTCAGCGCCCAGCCGCCGCTGCGGCGCATCCACTCGGTGGTGCCCATGCCGTAGCGCGGGTCGCTGTTCAGTTCGGCCTGGCGGGTCGCCGCCTCGCCGTAGCGCTCGATACGGCGCTTCACCCCCAGCGCGTAGGTCGACAGCCAGCCGTCGACCGCGCGGTTCACGCCCAGACGGCGCGCCAGCGCCTCCTCCTTCGCGGCGTGCGCGAAGGGTTCGAGCGCGTCCGTGTTGTCATGCGGGCCGACAAACACGAAGGCCTCGCCGCGCGACTGGAAGGAATGCAAATCGAGCAGCACGTCGTGGCGGGCCAAGAGCGGGCACAGCCAGTTGGCGATATGGTCCTCGAATTCGCGCGGGGTGTCGGTCGGCGCGAGGTTGCGGTTGAGGTTGCGGTCGCCCGAGCGCTCGCCCTTGTTGTAGGCCAGCGGGTTGGTCACCGGCACGAAGGTGACGGCGCCCGCCTTGAGCGCACGCTCGCCGGCGTCGAACTCGCGCACCATGCGGCGGATCGCCGCGGTGCCGCATACCTCGTTGCCGTGCACGGCGCCGAGGACGATCAGGCGCGTCCCAGCTTGCGGGGACGCGTAGGAATGGGCAGCAAACTGCAGGGGAAGGGTCATGACGGTCTCTGTTCGGCTAACCGCCAGAAGATAAACCCTAAGCGCCCCCATGCCAATGAGGTGCGCCCCGCGCCCGCGTCAGTTGGCCAGCCCCAGCGCGGCCAGCGCCTCGCGCGCGATCGCCTCGCGCTTGGGCAACTCGTCCATGCGGCCGCCCGCGACTTCCATGTTCAGCGCGAACGCGTACGCCTTGCCGCCCTGCTCGACCCAGCCCGCGTACCAGCCGACCGACGGCAGCTGGCGCCCGCTCCAGCCGGTCTTGCCATAGAGCCGCCACCCGTCACCACTTTCCTTGAGCGCGATCCCGCGCACCGACGCCTGCACCGTGGCAGGCAGCGGCAGGCGGCCGCGCGCGAGCCTGGCGAGGAAGGCCGCCTGCTCGTTCGCGCTGATCCTGAGCGCGCCGCCCTCCAGCCAGAAGCTGTCGACGGCCGGGCCGATGTTGCGGTTGCCGTAACCGAGCTTATCCAGCGCCGCCTGCATGCGCGCAGGGCCGATCGCGCGCGCGATTTGCTGGTAGGCCGGCACGTTGGACGCGGCGAAGGCCTGGCCAAGGTTCATGTCCTGCTTCCACGCGTCCAGAAACACCGGCCGGCCGTCGTAACGCCAGAACACCGAGACCGCCGACGGCACGACGGCGGTGTCGAGCGCGATAAGGCTGTTGACGAACTTGAAGGTCGACGCCGGCAGGTAGGGCGTCGCGGCGCGTTTTGGGTTGTACGCGAGCGTTTCACCGGTGTCGGCGTCGACCAGCACGAAGGTGACGGCATCGCCGTAGCGGGAGAGCGCAACGTCCAACGCCTGCTGGCGGCTCCCGGCCTGCACGCCCAGTGGCAGGCAAAGCAGCAGGGCGGCGCCCAGCGCAAACAGTTTCTTGAACATCCAGCCGGTCCTCATCTCGATCTTTAAAAAACAAACCCCGCCGGGCGGCGGGGTTGGAGAGCGGGCGCATTTTACACTAGCGCTTGAGGCGGGCAAACGCCTCGGCCATCGCGTTGTTCTGCGGCGCCTTCTCCGGCGCGCGGCCCTTGCCCTGACCGGCCCCCTGCCCCGTGCGCGGCCCGCTGCGCCGCTCGGCGGCGGCAGCTGCGGCCGGCGCCTTGTCGTCCAGCCGCATGGTCAGCGCGATGCGCTTGCGCGGCACGTCGACCTCGAGCACCTTCACGCGCACCACGTCGCCGGCCTTCACCACCTTGCGCGGGTCGTCGACGAACTTGTTCGACAAGGCCGAGATATGCACGAGGCCGTCCTGGTGCACGCCGATGTCGACGAAGGCGCCGAAGGCGGCGACGTTGCTGACCACGCCCTCGAGCAGCATGCCCGGAACCAGGTCCTTGATGTCCTCGACGCCGTCCTGGAAGGTGGCGGTCTTGAACGCCGGACGCGGGTCGCGGCCGGGCTTGTCCAGCTCCTTCAGGATGTCGACCACCGTCGGCAGGCCGAAGCGCTCGTCGGTGTAATCGGCGGCACGCAGCGACTTGAGGTAGCCACTGTCGCCGATCACGCTCGCAACCGCGCGGCCGCTCGCCTTGACGATCTTCTCGACCAGCGGGTACGCCTCGGGGTGGACTGCGGAAGCGTCCAGCGGATTGGCGCCGCCGATCACCCGCAAGAAGCCCGCCGCCTGCTCGAAGGTCTTCTCGCCCAGCCGCGGCACCTTCATGAGCGCCTTGCGGTCGGCGAACGCGCCGTGCGCGTCGCGGTAGGCGACGATATTGCCCGCCAGCGTCGCATTGAGGCCGGAGATGCGCGCCAAGAGCGGCGCCGACGCGATGTTGACGTCGACGCCGACCGCGTTCACGCAGTCCTCGACCACCGCGTCCAGGCTCTTCGCGAGCTGGCTCTGGTTGACGTCGTGCTGGTACTGGCCGACGCCGATGCTCTTGGGCTCGATCTTCACCAGCTCCGCCAGCGGGTCCTGCAGGCGGCGCGCGATCGACACCGCGCCGCGGATGGAGACGTCGAGGTCGGGGAATTCGCGCGCGGCAAGCTCGGACGCCGAATACACCGAAGCGCCGGCCTCGGAGACTACCACCTTGTGCATCGAAAGCTCGGGTAGGCCGCGCAAGAGTTCGCCGGCGAGCTTGTCGGTCTCGCGGCTGGCGGTGCCGTTGCCGATCGCGATCAGCTCGACCTTGTGCTTCACGCACAGCCGCGCCAGGGTCGCGAGCGCGCCGTTCCAGTCGCGGCGCGGCTCGTGCGGGTAGACGGTGGCGGTGTCGACCAGCTTGCCGGTGTCGTCGACCACCGCGACCTTCACGCCGGTGCGCAAGCCCGGGTCGAGGCCCAGCGTCGCACGGCGGCCGGCCGGTGCGGCGAGCAGCAGGTCGTGCAGGTTGGCGGCGAACACGCGGATGGCGTCGCCGTCGGCCGCTTCCTTCAGCCGGCCGACCAGTTCTATTTCGAGCGAGAGGAACACCTTGGCGCGCCAGGCGAGGCGCACGGTGTCGAGCAGCCACTTGTCGGCGGGCCGGCCCTGGTCGGCCACGCCGAAACGCGCCGCGATCAGCCCCTCGTACACCGAGCGTTCGGACGCCGGCGTGTCGTCCGGCTGGTACTTGAGAGCAACGGTGAGCACCCCCTCGCCGCGCGCGCGCAGGATGGCCAGCGCGCGGTGCGAGGGCAGCGTGCGGACCGGCTCGCGGTGGTCGAAGTAGTCGGAGAACTTGGCGCCCTCGCCTTCCTTGCCCTCGATCACGCGGGCAGCGAGTTCGCCCTCGGCCCACAGCCGCTCGCGCAGGCGGCCGATCAGCTCGGCGTCCTCGGCGAAGCGTTCGATCAGGATGGCGCGCGCGCCGTCGAGCGCGGCCTTGGCGTCCGCCACACCCTTCTCCGCGTCCACGTATTCGAGGGCGGCGTCTTCGGGCGTGAGCGTGGGGTTTTCCAGCAGCGACAAGGCCAAGGGCTCGAGCCCGGCCTCGCGTGCGATCTGCGCACGGGTGCGCCGCTTGGGCTTGTAGGGGAGATACAGGTCTTCGAGCGTGGTCTTGTTGTCGGCCGCCTCGATCGCGGCCTGCAAGGGCGCATCGAGCTTGCCCTGCTCGGCGATGCTGGCGAGGACCACCTGCCGGCGCGCGTCCAGTTCGCGCAAATAGGTCAGCCGTTCGGCAAGCGTGCGCAACTGGGTGTCGTCTAACCCGCCGGTGACTTCCTTGCGGTAGCGGGCGATAAAGGGAACGGTCGCGCCCTCGTCGATCAGCGCGACGGTCGCGGCAACCTGCGATTCGCGCACCGAGAGTTCGGCGGCGAGGCGGCGCTCGATGGATGGGATCATGCGGCTTTCCGTATCAACCGGGAAAAGCCGCTACTCTACCGCCGGTTGCGGCGATTGCAAGCGTCAGCCGGCGCGCGCGAGCCAGACCTGCGCCTCTTCGGCGGTCTCGAAGTACTGCGCCTTGGCGTCGGACAGCATGCCGGCCAGGTGCGCGGCGAGCTTGATCCACACGTCGTCGACGATGATGGCGATGCGGCCGAAGTCCTCCTCGTGCGCGCGCACGAACTTCACCTCCTCGATCGCCATGTCGATGGTGAAGTCGCGCATCTCGGAGAGGTCGAGCAGCACGTCCGGCTTGCCGTGCTCGGCCAGCCGCTTCATCAGCGCTTCCTCGAACAGCTTGAAGTCGGCGAGGGTAAACTCGTTGAAGAGCGCGACGTCGAGGCCGTAGTCCTGTTCGCGGATCGAGATCATGGTATGCCTTTCCTGCAGTGGTTATGCTGTGCTCATTCTACCGCCGTCCGGCGACGATGCCACTGACGACAATCAATACTATGGCAGCGATGGACGACGGCGGCAGCGGCTCGCCCCACAGCCCTACCCCCAGCAGCGTCGAGAACACCACGGTCAGGTAAGAGAGGTTCGCCGCGAACAGCTTGCTGCCGACCTTGTACGCGCGGGTCATCGCCAGTTGCGCGAGCGTCGCGGTCAGCCCGACGCCGGCGATCGCCAGCCACGCGTCAGCATCCGGCACCTGCCAGTCGCCGGTAAGCGGAATCAGGAGCGCACCGCCGACGGTCGACACCAGCGCGAAGAAGAACACCACCCGCCACTCGGGCTCGCCCCGCCGCCCTAGCTCGCGCACCTGCAGGTAGGACCAGCCGGCGAGCAGCCCCGACGAGAGTCCGAGCACGCCGGCGAGCCAGGCGTCGGCGGCGAGCGTCGGTTTGAGCAGCAGCACGACGCCGGCAAAGCCCGCGGCAAGCGCGCGCGCACGCAGCCGCTCGCGAAGCAGCAGCACCGAGAGCAGCGCGAGGAACATCGGCGAGGTGTAGTTGAGGGTGACCGCGGTCGACAGCGGCAGATGCACGATCGCGTAGAAGTAGCCCAATAGCGAGCAGTACGCGACCACGCCTCGGCGCAGATGGACCGGCCAGTTAGGCGTCGCGAAGCGTTGGCGGCGCGCGAGCGCCGGCACGCCGATCAGCACCACGCCGAACAGCGAGCGCCAGAACACCAGCTCGACCGACGAGAGCGTCGCCGAGCCGAGCTTGACGAACACGCCCATCAGGGCAAACAGGAGCGCGGCGACGACCATCCAGCCGGCGCCCAGCCGCACGCCGGCGTTCGCAAAAAAATTCTTCATCAGTCGGTTTCTAGCGTGACAGGCGCGCGGCAAGCACGCCCGAGGCAATCACCATGGCCATCGCGGCGACGCTGGAAGCCCCTAGGGGCTCGCCCCACAACACGAAGCCCAGCAAGGCCGAAAACACCACGGTCAGGTAGGCCAGACTCGCCACCGCGAAGCGCCGCCCTTCGCGGTAGGCGCGGGTCATGCAAAGCTGGCCGGCGAGGCCGGACACCGCGACCCCGGCGAGCGCGGTGAGGCTCGCCTCGTCCGGCGCCGAGAAACCCGGCCCCAGCGCGAGCAGCAGCGCGCCGACGCCGCTGGCGATCCAGAAGAACCAGAACACGGTGCGCCAGGCGGGCTCGCCCAACTGGCCAAGCTCGCGCACCTGGAACACCGCGAAACCGGCACATACACCCGAGCCCAGCCCGATCAGCGTCGGCCACCACAACCCCGACGAGAAACTCGGCTGCAACAACACGATCACGCCGGAAAAACCCAGCGCCAGCGCCCCCAGCAGCGCGGCCGACGGCCTATCGCCCAGCTTCGCCACGCACAACAGCACGAAAAACAGCGAAGACGTGTAGTTGAGGGTGATGGCGGTCGACAGGGGAAGGCTGGCGAGCGCGTAGAACAGCATTCCCATCGACGCGTAGCCGATCAGCGCGCGCTTGGCGTGCGCACCCAGATGCGGCGTGCGCGGCGACTGGCCGCGCAGCGCCATCAGGCCGGAGAGCACCAGCGCCCCCAGGAGCGTGCGCCAGAACAGGATCTCGAACGGGCCATGCCGGCTGGCGCCCAGCTTCACGCAGACGCCCATCAGCGCGAAGGCGGCGGCGGCGAGCACCATCCACCACGCGCCAAGCGCGCGTGGGCGCACGCCGACCCATGGCAGGCGGGACACCTGCCCCGTCATCGTTTGCTCCCGCCCACGCGCAGGCTGCGGCACAGCCGCGCGAAGTCCTGCCGGTAGTGGTGGAACTCGGACGCGTTGGCGCTACAGTCGGCGTCCAGCAACTGGCGGCCGTCGGCGCCAAGCTGCATGACCCGCAGGTGGCGGCGCACGATCCACAGGCCGTTGGCGACGTTCTCGCTTTGCCGGTAATCGACTTCGAGCCGCCCCCGCTTGCGGTCCAGCCGGACCGCGTCGGCCGCCTCGCGGCCACCGGACGCCTTGCGGTAGCGCCGCTCGAGCCGGCCGAGCACGTCGCCCCTGCCCGCCTTGCGCCAGGTGAAGCGCGCGCGCGCGTCGCCGCGCTCGCGGTCTTCCATGCTTTTGGGGTGCGCAGCCAGCTCGCGCTTGGCGCCCTCGCCGACGGCGCTCACCCGCCAGCCCTCGGGCACGTCGAGCGTCAGCGGCCACGCGCGGTCGCGGTAGGCCGCCGCGTGGCTCGCGCTCGGGATCAGCATCAGGCAGAACAGGGACAGCAGCAGGCGTTTCATCGGCGTTTCCGGGGGGACTCGGCCCGGTTGCGGGCGAGCTTGCTATTGTGCCCCAACTCATACCGCATCAACCACCCCTTGCCGGAAACCCTGATTGCGTGAAACGTTAAGTTGCCGTTTTAAAACGGTTGTTTTACAGTCGTGCGTCATAAGATAGGCCGGCACTTCGACCGGCCACACGCCAACAACACGAGGAGACCTGCCATGAACGTCCAGTCACTGCTTGAGTGGTTCATCCCGCCCGAAGTACGTACCCAGCCCGAGCTGCTGATCCGCGCCCGCACCCTGGTCAGCGCCGCGCTGACCGCCGGCCTGCTCGCCCCGCTGTTCGCGCTGTCCTACTTCAAGCTCGGCCACGCACTGATGGGCGAAGGCATCCTCGCCGGCTGCGTCGCGCTGCTGGTGGGGGTGTTCGTGCTCAAGGCGACCGGCTGGGTGAAGCTGACCGCCGAGTATGTGGTGTGCTGCCTGTTCGGCCTCGTCAACTGGATGGTGATCGTCAACGGCGGCATCCTGTCGACCAGCACGGTCTGGTTCGCCGCCGTCCCCGTCGCCGCGGTGTTCGTCGGCGGCCGCATCAGCGGCATGGTATGGGCGGCGCTGACCCTGCTGGCCATCGTCGGCGTGCTGCTCGCGTCGCAAGCGGGCCTGTTGCCGCCGACCCCGATCCCGCACGAAGAGTTTCCGGTGCTGCAGGCCAAGTCGCTGGTCGGACTCGCATTGACCGTGTTCATCCTGTCGCTGTCGTTCGAGAAGGCCAAGAGCCGCGGCTTCGAGCGGCTGGAAGCCGCACGCCGCGACAGCGAGCGCGCGTCGCAGGCGCTGCGCGAGATGATGGACCAGGTCACCCGCTCGATCGACGCGGCCGGTGCCGAGAGCCGCGACATCGCCGCCAGTTCGGCGTCGATGGCACGCACCATGGGCGAGCAGAAACAGCGCTCGGATTCGATGGTCGGCGAAGTCGGCCAGATGACGGCGCTCAACGCGCAAAACGCCGAGGGCGCCGAACGCGCGAGCCGCACCGCAGGCGAAACCGGCGCGGCGGCCAACGGCGGCGGCGAGGCGATGGACCTTGCGGTGCGCCAGCTCTCGGACGCGCGCGCGGTGATCCGCCAGGCGGCACAAAAGCTGGAGGAACTGGGCGAGCGCAGCGCCGAGGTCGACAATATCGTGCAGATGATCCGCGAGATCGCCGACCAGACCAACCTGCTGGCGCTCAACGCGGCGATCGAGGCCGCGCGCGCCGGCGAATCCGGCCGCGGCTTCGCGGTGGTCGCCGACGAAGTCAGGAAGCTGGCCGAGCGCACGCAGAAGGCGACGCTCGACATCGGCGACAAGATCCGGCTGATCCTCGAGGGCACCCAGTCTTCAATCGTCGCCATGCGCGATGGCAACGCGCAGATGAAGACCGGCGGCGAGCACGCGCAGCTTGCGCAGGAAAAACTCACCGGCATCATCAGGAGCACGCACGAGCTCGCCTCCCTGCTCGACACCGTCAGCGCCGCGCAAAACCGGCAGAACGCGGTTTTCGGCCACTTCAGCCAGGAAATCCACGCCGTCGGCGAGGCGAGCGGCCAGCTCTTCAGCGAAACCGAGCGCATCGCGCAGGCGACCCGCCGCCTCGACACCCTGCTCGCCGAACTCTCCGGCACGGTGCGCCGCCTGGACCATGCACCCGCGCACGGCACGGCAAGCTTCGCCGACGCGACACCCCGGCCGGCTTACGCTTGAAGCCACATTTGCGGCGGGTCAAGTTTTGGCGGCCCGCCGTTTGACCCGCCCGCCCGCGCGGCGCAGCATCGCACTTTTACCGACCCGGGCCCACCCAAGATGCTGACCGTCTACACCGACGCCCACCGCCTGCACGCGGGGCGCGCCGAGCTCTACAACGGCGCGATCACGCCGTGCTTCGAAAAACCCGAACGCGCCGACATGGTGCTCGCGCGCGTGCGCGACAGCGCCCTCGGCGAAGTGCTCGCCCCGAAGGATCACGGCCTCGCGCCGGTGCTCGCCGTGCACGACGAAGGCTATGTGCGCTTCTGGGAGACGGCATGGCAGCGCTGGAGCGAGGGTGGCCGGGACTGGGACGCCCTGCCCAAGATGTGGCAAGTCCGCCGCCTGCGCGCGACCATCCCCGACCACGTCGAAGGGCAGCTCTGCTACTACTCGATGGACGCCGGCACCCCGCTGACCGCTGGCACCTGGCAGGCGATCACCGGCGCCGCCAACGTCGCGGTCACCGCCGCCGACCACCTCCTGGGCGGCGCGCGTAGCGCGTTCGCGCTGACCCGCCCGCCCGGCCACCACGCCGCGCGCGACTACTGCGGCGGCTACTGCTACTTCAACAACGCCGCCATCGCCGCCGAACGCCTGCGCGCGGGGGGCGCCCGCCGCGTCGCCTTGCTCGACGTCGACTACCACCACGGCAACGGCACGCAGGACATCTTCTACCAGCGCGACGACGTGCTGTTTTTGTCCATCCACGGCGACCCGCGCACCGAGTACCCGTTCTTCCTCGGCCACGCCGACGAGACCGGCGAAGGTGCGGGCCTGGGCTACAACGCGAACTTCCCGCTCGCCGCCGGCAGCAGTGTGGACGCCTGGTTTGCCGCGCTGGAAGCCGCGTGCAAGCGCATCGACGCGTATGGCGCGGACGCGCTGGTGATTTCGCTCGGCGTTGACACCTACGAGGGCGACCCGATCTCGCGCTTCTCGCTCGCGCATGACGACTTCCTGCGCATCGGCCAGCGCCTCGCTCGGCTGGGCCTGCCGACCCAGTTCTGCTTCGAGGGCGGCTACGCGGTCGAGCCGATCGGCGTCAACGCGGTCAACGTGCTGCAGGGCTTCGAGTTAGAGTAATTGATCCAGATCAGGCGCGTGTCACTTGCCGCTACCCTGCCGCCCTTGCGCCGCCTAGGCTGAAACAGGGAAGCCGCCTGACGGCGGCACAGGCAAGGGAGGACATCATGGGACACGCGATCAAGACGCTGCTGGCCACGCTGGAAGCCAACAAGCAGACTCAGGATCTCTTCTGCCCGAGCGGCGGCCCGCCGCTGAAGGCGGCCGTCAGCCACGAGCTGTACGCGGAACTGATGGCGATGTCGGCGCTATTCGAGCGCGACATCCAGTGCCTGGCGGGCGACCTGCTCGCTGCCGCGATCCGCGACATGGAAGCGGAACTGAACAGCCAGCTTGACGAGATGGTGCCGAAAGCCTGAGCGTCAGCCAGGCAACAAGCCCGTCAGGAAGCCGCCTTGCGCGGCTTCCTTCGCGTTCAGAGCAGGCTTTCGATGTCGGCTGCCAGCTTGGCCGGCCGCGTCTGCGGCGCGTAGCGTTCGACGACACGGCCGTCGCGGCCGACCAGAAACTTGGTGAAGTTCCACTTGATCGCAGGCAGGCCCAGCAAGCCGGGTTTTTCCTGGGTCAGGAAGCGCCATACAGGGTCGGCCTGTGCGCCGTTGACGTCGACCTTGGCCATCACCGGAAAGCTTACGCCGTAGTTGCGCTGGCAGAACGCGCCGATCTCGGCACTATCGCCCGGCTCCTGCTCGCCAAACTGGTTGCACGGGAAGGCCAGCACGCAAAAGCCTTGCGCGCGGTAGCGCTCGAACAGCACCTCGAGCTCCGCGTACTGCGGCGTAAAGCCGCAACGGCTCGCGGTGTTGACGATCAGCAACACTTCGCCGCGGTGGCGCGACAAGGGATAGGGGCTGCCGTCAAGCGCCAGCGGCGTGAAATCGTACAGGGTAGCGGTGTCGGGCATCGCGGGCTTTCGCGCAGGTTCGGCCGCTCAGGCTAGCACGCCTGCATGCGCGGCGGGCAAAAAGAGAGGCGTGGCGGCAAGGGGGAACCGCTACGCCCCGAGGAAGAAACAGCTTGCTGTGCGGGAACCCGGCTTGCGCGAAAGCTTAAGCCCGGATCCCAAATTCAGGTTAGAGCAAGATCAGGAAATTGCGAGAGGCAATTCTGGCTGCTGCAGTGCCGCTTCGCCGCGGCGGGAGAAGGCCTGCTGGCTGCGGGCAAAAAAATACCCCGGACGAGGAGTCCGGGGCCAATGCAAACAACAAAGGAGAAACCATATGAAGCGATACGGATATTAGCAATTCGCGATATTGTGATCAAGCACGCAAACCGTATACCTGAATTCGAAGTCGCATTTTTGTAAACCGTCGGGTGGACAGCACCGAAAAACGGCCGCACAGGCTACGACAGCGCCCGCTGAGCGTGTAGAATCCCCGCTTGACCAGTCCGCCGCTCGCGCCGCGGATCCGTGCACTCTACCGTATAAGGCACCACGCATTACCATGGCCCAAAACAAAGAAACCGCACTGAGTGAAGCCCTCAAGGCAGCCGTGCAATCGATGAGCAAGAAGAAGCAGACCGAGATGATTGCCGGCAACCTTTACTCCAGTTACCCGGTTTTCAAGCAGTTCAAGCCGCTGGCAATCGGCATCCACGAAGCGCTGGCAGCCGCCTTGCCGCAGTACGATACCCAACTGATCGGCCGCGTGCTCTCCAACCACTGCCGCAAACCGCGCTATCTCAAGTCGGTCGCCCGCGGCGGCAAGCGCTTCGCGCTCGACGGCAAGCCGGTGGGCGCGGTGACCGAGGAAGAACAGGCTGCTGCCCAGCGCCAGTGCGAACAGCTCGAAGAACGTGCGCGCCTGGCCGAGCAGACCGCCAAGCCACAGGCCGCCGCGCCGGCGCCTGCTGCAACGCCGGAAGCCGATCAGGCCTGAGCATCCCCGCTTTATTGCAACGCCCGCCCGGTCTCGCCGCGCGGGCGTTGTGCGTTGTGCGTTGTGCGTTGTGCCAGCAAAACCTCATGTGGATAGATAACGATTGATAAATATCAATAACGGATAATGCCCTATGGGTAATTATTACCGGATCAAACCAATCCGGAAATGCAAGCATGGCAGTCACCCTGTATGACGACGGCACCCACAAGTGCATCGGCTTTACCGAGCTGGTCCAGGGAGAGGGCATCCAGGCCAACCAGTTCGCCATCATCCACAAGGGCGAGGGCATGCTGCTCGACCCCGGCGGCAACCTGACCTACAAGCACCTGATCGCCGAGATGGCAGACTTCTTCCTGCCCTCGCATACCCGCTACATCTTCGCGTCGCACCAGGACCCCGACATCATCGCGTCGGCCAACGGCTGGCTGCTGATCACCGACGCGCAGATCATCATCGCGCAGGAATGGACGCGCTTCCTGCCCCACTTCTGCGTGAAGGGTGCGACCGAGGGACGCCTGATCGCGATCCCGCCGCGCGGCATGCAGATCGAACTGGGCGGCAGCCCGCTCGAGATCGTCCCCGCGCACTACCTGCACACGGTCGGTTTCTTCCAGGTCTACGACCCGGTCAGCAAGATCCTGTTTTCCGGCGACATCGGCGCGTCGCTGGTCAGCGGCGCCGACGCTGCCTCTCCCGTCACCGACTTCGACCGCCACCTGCACGACGCGCACATGCTCGCGTTCCACCGCCGCTACATGAGCAACAACAAGGCGTGCCGGCTGTGGGCGCAAATGGTGCGCCGGATGGACGTCGAGTGGATCGTCCCCCAGCACGGCAGCTCGTTCCGCGGCAAGGAAATGGTCGGCCGCTTCCTCGACTGGTTCGAGACGCTGGAATGCGGCACCGACCTGATCGGCGAGGCCGACTACCCGCCGCCGGCCGCCCGCTAAGATGGGCATCCCACTCGACCTGCTGCCGCTCGCGCTGCTGCCCTGCCTGGCGCTGATCTGGCTCCTCTACCGGCGCAGGCTGCGCGCGCAGGCAAGAAAGGCCACGCCCGCGCAGACGGCCCTGACAACCCAGGCAAGCCCGGTCGCGCAAACGGCCGTCCCCTCCGCGCCCGATAGTGCGGACGCGGGCCTTGCCGCCGAAGACGCCAACGCGATCGACGTCGACGCGGTCGACCCGAAGACCGAGGCGCAGATCTACCTCTCTTTCGGCTACGTCGAACAGGCCGCGGAAGTGTTGCGCGTCCACGCCGACCAGCCAGGCTGCGCCGACGAGGAGACACTCGCGACCCTGTGCCGCCTCTACCTCGAGTTGCATCGCCCGGATGATTACTGCGAAATCCTGGGTCGCCGCAATCTTGCCGCCGCCGAACTCGAGGCGGCGATCCGCTGCGGACTCAAGCTAGAACGCAACCACCTGGGCCTGCGCGTGCTCGCGGAAGAACGACTGGGCCTTGGCCCCGAAGCATTTTCGTCATCCGCCAAAGCCGCACCACAGGTCCCGCATGCGGCGACCGCCAAACGTCCGCCGGTCCCCGCCGCCGCGCCCACCCGCCCCCCCGAAGGCGAGGGCATGGCGCTGGTGACGGCCAACGACACGGAGCTTGGCGCGCTTAGCGCAGACGAAACCCGCGTGGTTCGCCTGTTCGTCCCGGCCAGGCGCCGCATCCGGCTCTTCCTGGCGGCCGAAGACGCCGAAAACGCGTTGCCGGCGGTGCGCGAGGCGCTTGGCACCCAGCCTGACCGGCCATCCTTGCTGATAGACCTTATGCAAGTGCACTATCTTCAGCGCAACGTCGACGGCTACGCGCGCGCGCTATGGCAGTTTTTTGTCGCACTGGGCGAGAACGGCGAGCAGCTGCGCGAGAGGCTGCTGCATTACGGCCTCGCCATTGGCCACCATCCGGCTTTCGCGGCGCTCGCCGAGGCCACATGCCGCGCCGACCTTGAGGCAATCGGCCGCCGCCACGGTTTCGCTCATGTCCGCCACGCGCCCGCGATGGCGCGCCAGCTGGTCAGGCGCGACGCGGCGACGCCCAACGACGACAGCCAGCCCCTGCTCGCAGAAGTCGACAGCTATCTGACCTTCGGCCAATTCGAAGAGGCGCTTGCGGCGCTCGAGACGGCGATCACCCGCGAGCCCGACAACATCCCGCTTTACCCCGTGCTGCTGCAACTGTACGAACGCATGGACGAGCCCCAGCGACTGGCCGCATTGCGGCAGTGCCTCGCCGAGGGCGCGGCCGCCATCCCCGACGAAGCCCAGGCCCTGATCAGCGCCTGCGCCAAACGCCTGCACCACCTGGACGAGGTGGCCTAAGAAATGATGACCGCCGCCAAAGCTCACGCCATCACGGTCCTGCCGCTGGGCATGGACGAACGCAAGCTAGCCGTCCTGCGCATGGCGTTCAGGATGCACCAGGCAATCCATTACCGGCTCTCGGACAGCGCCGGCGAAACACCCTCCCTCGCCATCGTGGATGTCGACAGTCCGCAAGGCTGGCAGGTATGGGCACAACTGCGCCAGGCGCACCCGGGGCTGCCCGCACTCATCGTGAGCGCCTTCCCGCAAGCGGACGCGCCGGCACCGGTCTTACCCAAGCCCATCCGCGTCGAGACCCTGTTCCCCGCACTGCAACAGTTGCTCGCGGCGCCGGACGCGGGCACGCCCCGTCCCGGCGGCACCCGCCCGGCGACACGCGAGGAACCGTTGGCGCAGCCGGTGCCACAACCACCGTCGGCGCAGAACCCCGAAGCGCCGCCCCCCGCGCAAGCGGTGACAACGACCGACGCCGAACTGGCCCGCAAGGCAATCGACAACGCCCGCGAGCTACGTCCGGCCAAGGAGTGGCCTGAGCGCGTCGATTATTTCGACCCGACCACCGGCCTGTACGGGGTACTCACCTCGCTGTACAGGCAAAGGCGGGTAGCCGCCGTTGTCGCCGACGGACAGGAAGTCTTCCGGCTCTACCCCAACGATGAGCGCTGCGTGATCAGCGTCCCCGCCGACACGCTCGCCCGCTTGTGTGCAGTGCCTGCGCTGACTGTCAAGCTGCGGGCGCTGCAAGGCGCGCACGAACAGCCGCCGGCTGACGCACCGGCCGCGCATGCGGTGCTATGGCAGCTCGCGTTGCTGAGCGCCCGCGGCCGGATGCCCAACGGCGTCGGCGCGGACAACCTGATCCGCCTGCGCCACTGGCCGAACCTGACCCGTCTCGCGCCGCTGCCCGACGCGATGCGGATGGCCGCGTTCTGGACCCGCACACCTGCCAGCCCGCGCATGGCGCTGCGCATGCTGGGCGTCGAGATCGGTGACCTGTGCAACTTCATCGCGGCCTGCCATGCGATCGGCCTGATCGACACCAGGCGCGGCGCGACCGAGCGCCCGCTCAGCCCCGCCCCATCCCCGAGCGCGCCGGCCAGTACGCCACAACCCCGCGGCCTGCTCTCCCGACTGCTCGCGCGCCTGCGCAACCGTTAGAACTGGAACTTCGATGCGCCAACAGGACAACAAGATCATCTTCACCGGCCCGGTCGGTGCCGGCAAGACCACCGCGATCGGCAGCATCAGCGAGATCGAGCCGGTCAAGACCGACGCGCGTGCAAGCGACATGACAGTCAACCGCAAGGCCGAAACTACCGTCGCGCTCGACTACGGCCTGCTCTCGCTGGACGACGGCGTGCGCGTGCACCTGTACGGCACCCCCGGCCAGGAACGCTTCGACTTCATGTGGGAAATCATCAGCGAGGGAGCCATCGGCCTGATCGTGCTGATCGACAACACGCGCCCCAACCCGAGCGCCGACTTGCAATTCTTCCTGACCGCGTTCAAGGAATTGTTGAACGACGCGCCGCTGGTGATCGGCGTGACCAAAACCGACCTGTCCGCGCAGCCGACTGCCGGCGATTACGCAAACCTGCTCGAGAAGTTCGGGCTGCGCCCCCCGATCCTCGAAGTCGACCCGCGCGACACCGACGACGTGCGCCAGCTCCTGATGGCGCTGCTGTTCTCAATCGACCCCGGCCTGGAAGGATGAGATGAACGCAAGCTACCAGTTATGCGGCCCCTACTACGCCCGGGCGACCCCGGGCGGCGCGTACTATGCGACGACCACCCCGCACCGCGACCCCGGCCGCGACATGATGATGCATATCCTGCGCGACGGCGCCCGGGTACCGCTGGACGGGGCAACCCTCGCCGCCTGGTACCCCGACGAGGCGCCGGAGACGGTGCTCGAGCGGCTCTACCGCCTGCAGAAGCTCGAATTCGTCGAGGCGCTGGACGCCCCGCCGCAGCCGACGGAAACCCGGCTCGAGGCCCTGCTACCTCCCTGGCTCGCCCAGTTGTCCGCCAGTGGCCGCGCGCTGCTCGCCGACGACAACGGCCTCTGTTACGCGAACGCGGGCTTTGCCCACGAGACGGCCGAAGAGCTCTCCGCGCTGTGCGGTGACCTGATCACGCTGACCCGCCGCCACAGCCGCCTGCTGCACAACAACCTGCAACTGGCAAGCCAGGCCTGGGCGCTCACGTCGCCCGGCGGCGAGGCGGAGCTGGGCTTTCACCCGCTTTTGATCGGCGAGCAGCCTTTCATGCTGGTGATCGGCGGAGCCCCCCGCCTGAACTCGCCGTGCCTCGTCGACCTGATCGAGGCGCTGTGCCGCCGCTACGCCTGAAACCAAGTATTCCCGGAGAAAAACCATGCGCGAACAAATGCTCAAATCGATCCTCAGCGACCTCAACGGCGCCAGCGCCGACATCGAGGCCTCCGCGATCATTTCGTCCGACGGCCTGACCATGGCCGCGCTGCTGCCGCAGGACGTCGACGAGGACCGCGTCGGCGCGATGGCGGCGGCGATGCTGTCGCTGGGCGAGCGCACCGCCCGCGAACTTGCGCGCGGCGAACTAGAACAGGTGATGATCAAGGGGCAGGAAGGCTACATCCTGATGAGCCACGCCGGCCGCGACGCGGTGCTGACCGTGATCGCCCGCAAAGAGGCCAAGCTCGGGCTGATCTTCCTCGACGCGCGCCGCGCGGCGAAGAGCGTCGCCGAAATCCTGTAAGCCGGCACATCGGCTGCATCCCACACGACAAAGACAACGGAACCGGCCCATGCAGCAGGACGTGCCCGCAAACCCGCATTACGCCCGAGAGGAATGGCTGCGCCTGATCGGGGAGACCCCGCCGCCTTTGCGCGCGCTCATCCGCGTGCTGGCCGAGACGCACCGGGTGGCGCTCGCCGACCACTTCTACAGGCACATGCTGTCGACCGACGAGGGCCGCCTGTTCCTCGACCACGACACGGTCAACACCCGGTTGCGCCACTCGATGCAGCACTGGCTGGTCGAACTGTTCCGCTGCGACGGCGAGGCGGACATCGACGCGGCGATCGCGCACCAGCGCCACGTGGGTGAAGTGCACGCACGCATCCACCTGCCGGTCCACCTGATGACCCGCGGCGCGCGCCAGCTGCGCCAGCAGCTGTACCGCCTGCTCGCCCAACAGGACCTGACCCGCCAGGACCTGACCCGCGCGCACGCCTACGTGTGCGAAACCATCGACCTTGCGATGGAGCTGATGAACGCCGCGTACACGCGAAGCACCGCGCGGCAGACCCGCACCGAAGAGGCGTACCGCCACTACGCGCTGGGGCAGAACCTGTCGCTCGAACGCGAACGGCAGCGCGCGTCGCTCCTCGACTGGAGCCAGAACGTGCTGTTCTCGCTGCACCTGCACGACGCAACGAGCCCGCTGCCCTCACTTGGCCGCAGCGAGTTCGGCATGTGGCTCTCCCACAAGGCCGAGGTGATCTTCGAGCGCTCGGACGAACTCGAGCAGATCGAAACGCAACTCGAACGGGTCGACAACATCGTGCTGCCCCTCCTGCAGCAGGCGGCCGACGCGGGACAGCGGCGCCTGCGCTCGCGCGAACTGCAGGAAACGCTGGACGAGATCCACTTCCTTTTGGGGACGCTGTTCGACCGCCACGTCGAGGTCGAGAACGGGCGCGATGCGCTGACCCGGCTGCTCAACCGCCGCTTCCTGCCTGCGGTGCTCAGCCGGGAAATCCAGCTGCACCAGCGCAGCCAGCAGCAGTTCGGCGTGCTGCTGATCGACCTCGACCACTTCAAGGGCATCAACGACACGCACGGTCACGAAGGCGGCGACCGCGTGCTGCAGCAGGCTGCCCAGCTGATCACGGCCTGCGTGCGCGCCGGCGACTTCGTGTTCCGCTACGGCGGCGAAGAGATCCTGGTCGTCCTCGTCGAACTGGGCCACGACGACCTGATGCGCATCGCCGAGACCTTGCGCAGCCGCTTCGAGGCGCAGGCGTTCACCGTGACCAACGGCCGGGAAATCCGGGTGAGCGTCAGCGTCGGCGTCGCGCTGTACGACGGCCACCCGGACTACCAGTACCTGATCGGCCGCGCCGACGACGCGCTCTACCAGGCCAAGCGCGGCGGGCGCAACCGCGTCGTCGACGCCGACGCGATGACCTGAGCCCGGCGCCGCTACAAAAGAAAAACGCCACGGCGAGCCGTGGCGTTTTTTACGGATGTAGCCTGAGGGCTCAGCCCTGCTTCACGTAGACCGGGAAGCGGTGGCACAGCGCGGTCGCCTCGGCAGCCACGCGGGCGAGCACGGCCGCGTCTTCCGGCGCGTCCAGCACGTCGGCGATCATATCGGCCACCAGCACCGCCTCGGCTTCCTTGAAGCCGCGGGTGGTGATCGCCGGCGAACCGATGCGGATGCCGGAGGTGATGAACGGGCTCTCCGGGTCGTTCGGGATCGAGTTCTTGTTGACGGTGATGTGCGCCTTACCGAGCGCGGCGTCAGCCGCCTTGCCGGTCAGGCCCTTGCCACGCAGGTCGACCAGGAACACGTGGCTCTCGGTGCGGCCGGAGACGATGCGCAGGCCGCGCTCGGTCAGGCGCTTGGCCATGGCGTCGGCGTTCTTCAGCACCTGCTGCTGGTAGTCCTTGAATTCCGGCTGCAGCGCTTCCTTGAACGCGACGGCCTTGGCGGCGATCACGTGCATCAGCGGGCCGCCTTGCAGGGTCGGGAACACCGAGGAGTTCAGCGACTTCTCGTATTCGGCCTTGGCCAGGATGATGCCGCCGCGCGGGCCGCGCAGCGTCTTGTGCGTGGTCGAGGTCACGAAGTCGGCGTGCGGCACCGGGTTCGGGTAGACGCCGGCGGCGACTAGGCCCGCGTAGTGCGCCATGTCGACCATGAAGTAGGCGCCGCACTTCTTGGCGATCTGCCCCATGCGCTCGAAGTCGAAGCGCAGCGCGAACGCCGACGCACCGCCGATGATCAGCTTGGGGCGCTTTTCCATCGCCACGCGTTCCATGTCGTCGTAGTCGATCTCTTCGTTCTCGTTGAGGCCGTACGCGACGATGTTGAACATCTTGCCGGACAAGTTGGCCGGGCTGCCGTGGGTCAGGTGGCCGCCGTGGCCGAGGTTCATCCCCATCACGGTGTCACCCGGCTTGAGGATGGAGAAGTAGACCGCCTGGTTGGCCTGGCTGCCCGAGTGCGGCTGCACGTTGGCGTATTCGGCGCCGAACAGCTGCTTCACGCGGTCGATCGCCAGCTGCTCGACGACGTCGACGTGCTCGCAACCACCGTAAAAGCGCTTGCCCGGGTAGCCTTCGGCGTACTTGTTGGTCAGCTGGGAACCCTGCGCTTCCATCACTGCGTGGCTCACGTAGTTTTCGGAAGCGATCAGCTCGATATGGTCTTCCTGGCGCTGGCACTCGGCCTTGATCGCGGCGTCCAGTTCGGGGTCGAACTTGGCAATCGTCTCGTCAGCAGCAAACATCTTCGACTCTTTCCAGTTTGGGGTGTGCGGATGGATGGATTCTACATCAATTGTGCAATGCACATGGCAAGCGGCGGCGTGTTCAGTGCAGCCGCGCCGCCGGCGTCACGTCGGCGGGGGCGAGAAACGCACGACCGTCTGCCAGCGTCGCGTGCTGCACGGCGGGTACCACCCGCACGTCGTCGACCTGGCACTCGGTGAGCAGCTCGCACGCCATGCGCTCGACCTCGGCCACCGCGTCCAGCGGGGAGAGCGACCACACGAAACCCTCGTGCGCGCCCTCGCCGTTTTCGCTGGCGATGGAAAGCCTGATTTCGCCGCCTTCGTGCGCGGCGAGCACCGCGACCGGGCGTTCCTGTGCGTCGCGAAGGCGGCGGATCTGGCTGCTGGCGAACACCTGTAGCGCGACTTCCTGGCGCACTTTGCCACCCTCGACCATCGCCGGCAGCACCGCCTGTGGCGGACGGGCGATCGGGAACAGCGTCACGCCTTCGGCCTTCAGCTGGCCGCCCAGGAATTTCATCATCGGCAAGCCCCAGCTGCCGACCTCGCCGCCCAGGCGCACCGGCGCCGGGCGTCCCTCTTCCTGCACCGCAGCGCCGACAAGGTAGCGCAGGAACACGCCGTCGCGGTCGATTTCGATCACGCGCCCGGCCAAGCCCGGCAGCGCGGACAGCGCGGTCGCCGCCTCGCGCGCGGTCTTGTAGAGCACCGGCGCGGACAACGCGCTCAAGTCGTCCGGGTGCACCAGCGCGCCAGACACGAAGGCTTCGGCCCCCGGCGTGAACACGCCGTGCTCGCGCAGCAAGGCATTGAGCCCCGCCTCGTCGGCGAGCGCGGCAGGCAGCGCAGCCTTGCCGCCGGCCCCTGCGACCAGCACCACCGGCAGCGCGAACACGATTACATGGCGTCCCGGCGCGCGCGAAGTCACCTCGCACAGCGCCTGCCACAGCGTGCGGTACACCGCCTGCGACGGCGCCATCGCCAGCGCGACCGACAGCATCAGCATGTCGGCGCGTTCGGCCAGCGCGCCGATCTGCGCGCGAAGGTCTTCCTGCCACAGCGCGGCTTCGTCCGCGCTGGCCGCTTTGAGCACGGCCTCGGCGGTGTGGATCAGCCGGTTGGATTCGAGCGCCTGCGGTTTCTGGCGCGGGTCGGGCAACTGCGGGGCGAAGGCTTGCATCGTGTCGTCGAACGGCAATGTAAAGAGGATATTCTGTCATAGTTCGCGCGGACTGCCCACGGCCGCCAGCCGTTCACTTTCAAACACCAGAAACACAAAACGAACAAACATGACAATTTTTGACGCTTTCCGAAAAAATCACCGTTGACAAGCGAGCGAGCGATCCGGATAATCCTTCTTCGTTGAGACGCAGCAATGTTTCTTGATAGTTTCTCCTCTATTTCTCCTTTGTAGACTTGGCGCGGGCCGATAAATCCCGCGCATTTTTTTTGCCTGTCGCCCGCGCAAAAAAGGGGCCGGCAGCGCCGCCCCTCTCTTCGATGTTCGTTCCGGCCTGATTCCCCGCCAAAACGAACATTTTTGAACATCCAACGCTCCGCTTCAGCTTCCTGCCGCCTCCAGCTGCGCGACCAAGCGCGCGAGCGTCCCGTCCTCGCGCAGCGCCTGCAGCGCGGCATTCACCTCCCCCAGCAGCGCATCCTCGCCCTTGGCGAGCACCACCGCGTACGCGTCGAGCCCGAAGGCGGCGTCCGTGCCCAACTCGCCCGGCACGGACTTTTGCAGCGCGCGCAGCAGGTGCTCGTCGCCGAACAGCGCATCGACCTCGCCCGCGCGGTAAGCACGCTCCATCGCGCCGGCGTCCGGCAAGTCGACGATATGCCGCTTGGCCACCCCCAGCCGGTGGAGATGCGCGTCGGCCGTACTCTCCTCGAGCACGCCGATGCGCGCGAGTTGCTGCACCGGCTGCGCGGCGAGCGCGGCTGGTCGCAACAGCGCCTGCCGCTCGCTGTAGTAGGGCGTGGACAGCAGGAAGTTGCGCATCCGGATAGGCGTGATCGCGACCGCCGAGACCACCATCTCCAGCCGCCCCTGCGACAGCGACTGCAACAGGCGCCGCCACGGCAGGTTGACGAATTCGACCTTGCGCCCCATCCGCGCGGCGAGCTGGCGCGTCAGGTCGATATCGAAGCCGACCGGCAGCCCGGCCCCGTCCAGCGATTCGAACGGCGGATACTCGGCGTTGATGCCGACCCGCAAGGGCGACGCGCGGTCGCGCCCGAACAGCGCACTCACCGCCCCGTCCTTGCAGGCAGACAAGGCCAGCGCGACGGCCCCGGCCAGAAAACCCCTGCGTCCCGCCATTTTGCTGCCTGAAACCACCCGCACCTCACCCCTGAAACAAACATGAAAAAGGCCGCCCCGCCCGGGACGGCCTGTGGCCGATTATCGCACAAGCACCGGCTTTGCCTAGCGGCGCGCGAGCTGGTCGACGTCGCGCACCGCGCCGGTGTCGGCGCTGGTGGTCATCGCCGCGTAAGCGCGCAGCGCCGCCGATACCGCGCGCTCGCGCGACACCGGCTTCCACGCTGCCTCGCCGCGCGCGTCCATCGCGCGGCGGCGCGCCAAGAGCACCTCGGCGTCAACGGCCAGCTCGATGCTGCGCGCGGGGATGTTGATCCGGATCGAGTCGCCCTCTTCCACCAGCGCGATGGCGCCGCCCTCGGCCGCCTCGGGCGAGACGTGGCCGATCGACAAGCCCGAGGTGCCGCCGGAGAAACGCCCGTCGGTCAACAGCGCGCACGCCTTGCCCAGCCCCTTGGACTTCAGGTAGGAGGTCGGGTACAGCATCTCCTGCATGCCCGGCCCGCCCTTCGGGCCCTCGTAGCGGATCACCACCACGTCGCCCTCGACGATGGTGTCGGCGAGGATGGCGGCGACCGCGTCCTCCTGGCTCTCGAACACGCGGGCGCGCCCGTTGAACCTGAGGATGGACTCGTCGACGCCGGCGGTCTTCACGATGCAGCCGCGCTCGGCGATGTTGCCGAACAGCACGGCGAGGCCACCGTCCTGCGAGTACGCGCCGGCCTTGTCGCGGATGCAGCCGTCGGCGCGGTCAAGGTCGAGCGCCGGATAACGCATGCTCTGACTGAACGCGATGGTGGTCGGCACGCCACCCGGCGCCGCACGGTAAAAGCGCGCTGCCTCGCTGTCCGGCCCCTGCCGCGCGACATCCCACTGGCCAAGCGCGGCGGCGAGCGTCTCGCTGTGCACGGTCGGCACCGAGGCATCGAGCACGCCGGCGCGGTCAAGCTCGCCCAGGATCCCCATCACGCCGCCTGCGCGGTGCACGTCTTCCATATGGTACTTCTGCGTCGCCGGCGCGACTTTCGCCAGGCAAGGCACCGAGCGCGAGATGCGGTCGATGTCGGCCATCTTGAAGTCGACGCCCGCCTCGCTCGCCGCGGCCAGCAGGTGCAGCACGGTATTGGTCGAGCCGCCCATCGCCACGTCGAGACTCATCGCGTTCTCGAACGCGCGCTTGCTGGCGATCGCGCGCGGCAGCACGTTCATGTCGCCGCCTTCGTAGTGGCGGCGCGCCAGTTCGACGATCAGGCGGCCGGCCCTGAGGAACAGCTCCTTGCGGTCTGCGTGGGTGGCGACCAGCGAGCCGTTGCCCGGCAGCGACAGGCCGAGCGCCTCGGTCAGGCAGTTCATCGAATTGGCGGTGAACATGCCCGAGCACGAACCGCAAGTCGGGCACGCTGAGCGCTCGATCGCGGCGACGTCGTCGTCCGACACGCGGCTGTCGGCCGCCTCGACCATCGCGTCGACCAGGTCGAGCTTGCGGGTCTGGCCGTTCCAGTTGACCTTGCCCGCTTCCATCGGCCCGCCGGAGACGAACACCACCGGAATGTTCAGGCGCAGCGCCGCCATCAGCATGCCCGGGGTGATCTTGTCGCAGTTGGAGATGCACACCAGCGCGTCCGCGCAGTGCGCGTTGACCATGTATTCGACCGAGTCGGCGATCAAATCGCGGCTGGGCAGGCTGTACAGCATGCCGCCGTGCCCCATCGCGATGCCGTCGTCGACGGCGATGGTGTTGAATTCCTTGGCCACCCCGCCGGCCTTCTCGATCTCGCGGGCGACCAGCTGGCCCATATTGTGCAGGTGCACATGACCCGGGACGAACTGGGTGAACGAGTTGGCGATGGCGATGATGGGCTTTTCGAAGTCCTCGTCCTTCATCCCGGTGGCGCGCCACAGCGCGCGGGCGCCGGCCATGTTGCGGCCGGCCGTCGAGGTGCGGGAGCGGTATTGCGGCATGGTCTATCCTTGGTTTTCTTGCGGTTTGCTGTCGGCGCGCCACGCGCGGCGTCTTGAGCCGCCGGCCGTAAAGCAGCCTTGCCCCGCGCCGCTTTCACGCGCGGCAAGTGGCGCTTTTCCGTATAATTTCTTCATCATTCCTTTTACCGCATTCGCACAGCTCCTGACAAATGCTTATCCATCCGCAATTCGACCCGGTGGCCGTCCACCTGGGGCCGCTGTCCGTGCACTGGTACGGCCTGATGTACCTGGTCGGCTTCATGCTGTTCATCTGGCTGGGCAACCTGCGCATCCGCCGCGGCAACACCTTCATGACGGCCAAGATGCTCGACGACCTGTTGATGTACGGCGTGCTCGGCGTCGTGCTCGGCGGCCGCCTCGGTGAGGTGCTGTTCTACCAGCCCGGCTACTACCTTGCGCACCCGGCCGAGATCCTGATGGTGTGGAAGGGCGGCATGTCCTTCCACGGCGGCTTTATCGGCGTACTGGTCGCCATGGCGCTGTTCGCGCGCCGCCACGGCCGCGGCTTCTGGGAGATCACCGACTTCATCGCGCCCTTGGTGCCGCCGGGCCTTGCCGCCGGGCGCATCGGCAACTTCATCAACGGCGAACTGTGGGGGCGGGTCACCAGCGCCGATACGCCCGGCGCGATGGTCTTCCCGCAGGCACGTGCCGAGGACATCGCCTGGGTCGAGCGCCACCCCGACCTCATGAACACCTGGCTTGCCTACGGCGGCCTGCCCCGCCACATGTCGCAGCTCTACCAGTTCGCGCTCGAGGGCGTCGCCCTGTTTGTGATCCTGTGGCTGTATTCGGCCAAGCCGCGCGCAACCGGCCGCGTCTCGGCGGTGTTCCTGATCGGCTACGGCGCGTTCCGCTTCATCGCGGAATTCTTCCGGACGCCGGACGCCGGCATCTTCGGCCAGTCGTACACCATCAGCATGGGGCAGTGGCTGAGCCTGCCGATGATCGCCGTCGGCGTGCTGCTCTTCCTGTGGCCGCAGAAACCCAAATTGAATTAGAATCGCGGCCGGCCCGTTCCCGGGCCTGGCGGTTCCCCGGCGGCCTTTAGTCCGCCTGACCGGCTGATGCCGGTTTTTTTATGGCAGCGCCCGCTGCCAGTTTGCATGCGGCCTTTAGTCCGCACACGAAAGCTGAAACATGATGAAAGCCAGAATCCTGCTGGCGGGCGTGTTCGCGTCCGCCGCCTTTGCCGTGCACGCCGACGGCGTGCTGCGCGTCACCGCCATCCCGGACGAGTCGCCGACCGAGCTGCAGCGCAAGTTCGCGCCGCTGGGCGAGTACCTGTCCAGAGAGCTGGGCATGAAGGTCGAGTTCGTGCCGGTCACCGACTACGCGGCGGTGGTCAGCGCGCTGACCGCCGACCAGGTCGACCTCGCGTGGCTGGGCGGCTTCACCTTCGTGCAGGCGAACACCCGCGGCAAGGTGGTGCCGCTGGTACAGCGCGAGGAGGACACCCGCTTCACCTCGCGCTATATCGCCGGCACCCAGAGCAAGATCAACAAGATGGCCGACCTCAAGGGCAAGACCTTCGCCTTCGGCTCGGTCTCCAGCACCTCCGGCCACCTGATGCCGCGCTACTTCCTGCAAAAGCAGGGCATCAAGCCGGAAACCGCGTTCCGCCAGGTCGGCTACTCGGGCGCGCACGACGCGACGGTCGCCTGGGTCGCCTCGGGCAAGGTCGACGCCGGCGTGCTCAACGCGTCGGTGTGGGACAAGCTCAACGAGGCGGGCAAGATCGACCCGGCCAAGGTCAAGGTGATCGGCAGCACCCCGCCCTTCTACGACTACAACTGGACGGTGCGCGCGTCCTTGCAGCCGGCGCTGCAAAAGCGCATCCGCACAGCCTTCCTCGCGCTCGACCCGGCCCGCCCCGAGCACAAGGCCATCCTCGAGCTGCAGCGCGCGACGCGCTTCGTGCCGACCAAGGCGGCCAACTACGCGGGCATCGAATCGGCGGCCCGCGAAGCCGGCCTCTTGAAGTAAGGCCGCGCGATGAGCCTGACCCTCGCCGCGGCGTCACTCACGCGGGGCAAACGCCGCCTGCTTGACAGGATCAGCCTCACGCTCGCCCAGGGTGAGCAGGCGGCGCTGATCGGTCCGTCCGGCGCCGGCAAGAGTTCGCTGATCTCGCTGGCTGCCACGCTCGCGGCGCCGAGCAACGGCTATGTGTCGCTCTTGGGAGAAGACCCGTGGCGCCTGGGCGCTCGGGCGCGCCGCGCCTTGCGCGCGCGCATCGCCTGCGTGTGGCAGACGCCGCCGCTGCCGGCGCGCCAGCGGGTGATCCATGCGGTCGCCGCCGGCCGTCTGGGGCAAAGCGGCACGCTCGCCGCGCTGGCCCGCCTCGTGCTGCCGCGCGACGGCGCCGCCATTGAGCAGACGCTCGCGCGGGTCGAGCTTGCGCACAAGCTGTGGGTGCGCAGCGATACGCTGTCCGGCGGCGAGCGCCAGCGCGTCGGCGTCGCCCGTGCGCTCTACCAGGCGGGCGAGCTGGTGCTCGCCGACGAGCCGGTGTCGGCGCTCGACCCTTACCTTGCCGCGCAAACGGTGCGCGTGCTGTGCGAGGACGCGCGCGCGCGCGGTGCAAGCCTGCTGATGAGCCTGCACTCGGTCGAACTCGCGCTCGCGCATTTTCCGCGCATCATCGCGCTCAGGGACGGCCGCGTCGCCTTCGACCTGCCATCTGCAGAGGTCGACGCCGCGCGGCTCGCCGCGCTCTACGAAGGCGAGCAAACCGCCGCCGCTCCCCTCGCTTCGCCACCTGCCACCCTGCTGCCCGCCCGATGCTGAACCCCGTGCACGACCCCCTGTTCGCGCGCCGCGCATGGCACGGCGCCGGCCTTGCCGTGCTGCTTGCGCTGTGCGTCGCGGCGACCGGCTTTGACCCGCGGCTGCTGGCTGATCCGGCGACACTCGCGTCGCTCGCCGGCTTTACCGCGCAGTTCTGGCCGCCGGCCTTGGGCGGCACGCTGCTCGCCGAAGTGGCCGGCGCCACCGTCACCACGCTCGCCTGCGCGACGCTCGGCCTTGCGCTGGCCATCCTGATCGGCGCGCCCGCCGCCTACTTTGGCTGCCGCACGCTGGGCGAGGCGGCGCTGAGCGATACACGCACGCCCCCGGTGGCCGCCGCCGCGGGCGCGCTGTTGCGCGGGACGCTGGTCGCGATGCGCGCGGTGCCCGAAGTGGTGTGGGCACTGCTCTTTGTGCGGGCGATCGGGCTGGGCACGCTGCCCGCGGTACTCGCGCTGGGCGTCGCCTACGGCGGCATGCTGGGCAAGGTGTACGCTGAAATCCTCGAGTCGCAACCGCCCGAATTCTCCCGCGCGCTGGGCGCGGCCGGCGCCGGCCGGCTTGTGCGGCTGGCCTACGGCGTACTGCCTGGTGCCTTGCCCGAACTCATCAGTTACACCGTCTACCGCTTTGAATGCGCGATCCGCGCCAGCGCCCTGATGGGGCTGGTCGGCGCTGGCGGGCTCGGGCTGTTGCTCGACAACAGCCTCAAGATGATGAACGGTGCCGAGACGGCAACGCTGCTGATCGCCTTCCTGCTGCTGGTCGCCGCCGCCGACGCCACCAGCCGCCTCGCCCGCCGCGCCCTGGCCACCCCGCGCGGCACGGCGGCGCTGGCGTTGACTTTCACCACTGCGGTGCTCGCCAGCCTGTGGCAACTGGACGCCCTGTGGCAGGGCGGCGTCGCCAACCTTGACGCGCTCGCGCGCTTTGCCGCCGAATTCTGGCCGCCGGACGTATCCGCCCCGCTGTGGGCGACGCTCGCCGAGGCCTTGTGGCAGACGCTGGCGATGTCGGTGCTGGGCACGCTGCTCGCAGTGCTGGTCGCCGTGGCGCTGGCGCTGCCGGCCGCAGGCGAACTCGGTGTGCTGCTGCAACTGGCCGCGCGTGCGCTGCTCGCACTCTTGCGCGGCATCCCCGACCTCGTGTGGGCGATGCTCGCGGTGCTCGCGCTGGGGCTGGGGCCGGCCGCCGGCGTGCTCGCGCTCGCGCTGCATACCTCCGGCGTGCTCGGCCGCCTGTTCGCCGAGACGCTGCAGAACACGCCGCCCGAGTGCCGACAGGCGCTCGCGGCGGCCGGTGCCGGCCGCGCCACGGCCTTCGCCTACGGCGTGCTGCCGCAAGTGCTGCCGCAGTGGCTCGCATACACGCTGTACCGCTGGGAAAACAATATCCGCAGCGCGTCGGTGCTCGGCATCGTCGGCGCCGGCGGCGTCGGCGGCGCGCTGTTCTTCGCGCTGTCTCTGTTCCAGATGCCGACCGCGGCGACGCTGATCGTCGCGATGGTCATGCTCTCGTGGCTGGCCGAGATGGCCAGCGCCCGCCTGCGCGCACAGTTGGGCTAGACGCTACATTGTCAAAGCCGCGCCGACCGGCAGGCCGGCGCCTCCCCGCCACACAGTGGCGAGGAGGGCTGCACGATGCCTTGCTCATTCACAACGCTTGGGGCGACCCGCATCACCACACCTTAACATCCAGGCGGGGCGCCCCCATTCGCGTGAACAACCGGCCCTCGCGTTCGCGATCACGCCAAGCAGAAATCAGTACCATCCGTTTCTGCATCGTTAGCCCCCGATACCGTTACCGTCTCCGTGCAGATATGCCCAACCGTAGCTGCGCCCCAGTCCCGCCTAAGCCGCGCCATCGAGTGCTCCACTGACAGGCAAAGAGCGCCCAAATGCGCCAAAGGGGGCCTCCCGCACTGTTCACGGTTGAAGAAAATGCCCGAGTCGTTGCCAGTTGACAGCCATATGTCGTGGGCTAGCTTGAGCAGATGCCTTCACCCCGGAACAGAGGTCAGCCATGGACAGCAGCAAACTACAGCCTCACGCGATTTCCCGCAGGGCGTTCATGGCGCTGAGCAGCGGTCTTGCCTTGTCGCAATTGCCAGGGCTGGCCCAAGCCGCCCAGCCAGGAACCGGCACTGGAGCACAGGTTTCCACGGCGAAGTTCAACAGCCGTAAGCAAAGACCGAACGTGCTGTTTGTCTTCACCGATCAGGAACGGTATCTGGACAACTTGCCCATCGGTTTTGCACGTCCGGGCCACGAGAAACTGATGCGTCAGGGGGTGACCTTCCACAATCACTACTGCCCGGCGGTGATGTGTACCAGTTCGCGTGCCGTCATGCTGACCGGCCTGCAGACACCGGACAACCGGATGTTCGAAAACACCGACATGCCCTATGTAAAGGCGCTGTCCACCCAAGTCCCTACCATCGGGCACATGTTGCGCAAGGCCGGTTACTACACCGCCTACAAGGGAAAATGGCACCTCAACAAGGATTTTGATACGGACACGCCAACGCGTTTATTTGACAAGGAAATGGACGCTTACGGCTTTTCCGACTTCGCCTGGCCTGGGGATGTACTTACCCATTCACTGGGCGGTTACAAGCACGATCACATGATCGCCGACAGCGCAGTTTCATGGCTGCGCGAGAAGGGACAACAACTCAACGCCGACGGCACACCGTGGGCGATGGTCGTGAGCCTCGTCAACCCTCACGACATCATGTATTTCAACACTGACCGGCCCGGAGAATCGGTGCAGGACAACGGTCGCCTCCTCATGCCCGCAACACGCGCGCCCCTGCACCCGATGTATGCAAAAAAGTGGCAAGCCAAATTACCCGCCACCCTCGGGCAGCCGCTTGATGGAGCGGGCCGGCCTTCCGCACATGCCGAATTCAATAAAGCCTGGGGATATACCTTGGGTACGATTCCCATGGAGGAAGTGCGCTGGCAGCGATTCAACGACTTCTACTTCAACTCGCTGCAGGCCGTCGATACCCAACTATTAAAACTTCTGGACGAACTGGACGCGCTGAACCTCTCGGGCAACACCATTGTCGTCTTTACCGCAGATCACGGAGAGATGGGCGGTGCCCACGGGCTGCGTGGTAAAGGCCCCTTCGCGTATCAGGAGGCCATTCACCTGCCCCTGCTGATTTCCCACCCGGACGTGAATGGGGGGCAGCATTGCAACGCGCTGACCGGACATATCGACCTTACCCCGACACTGCTATCGCTGTGTGGCGTCACGGAAACACAGGCGGCCGAATTTGCCGGCCGGAAGCTGCCCGGCAAGAGCCTGTCTCCCCTGTTTGGTTCGCCGCAAAATGCGGGACTGCACGCGGTCCGCGACAATATCCTTTTCACCTACAGCGGGATTGCCACCAACGACAGCGAAATGATTCGGCTTGTTTCCGAAGCCAAGGCGGCCGGCAAGGATCCCAAGACCGCCATCCAGGCCATGGGCTACCGCCCCAACCTGAAAAAACGCGGCAGCTTGCGCACGGTCTTCGATGGCAGGCACAAGTTCACCCGCTACTTCGCACCGGTCGACCGGAACCGGCCGGCCAATCTGGACGAGCTATTTCGCTGGAACGATGTCGAACTATTCGACCTCAAGACAGACCCTTCCGAAGTCACCAACCTGGCCACAGCACCGACGGCCAATGCGGCACTTCTGATGGCGATGAACCAGAAGCTGGAGTCTGCAATCAAAGCAGAGATCGGCGTTGACGATGGCCGTGAAATGCCGGAGGTTGACCGCATCAACTGGAACATCGAGCGACTGGATCTCTAAAGCCCCTTGGCGGGTCCCTGCGACGACGGCCAACCTTGCCAGGTTGGGTGACTGCCGTCGAAACAGACCCAATCGTAAGCACAATGGCATTTCGCGCGGTTTTGCCTTACAGTCCGCACACAAGCCTGCGCAAGACAGGCTGGGCCGTCCATATGCGGCCACCACAGGACGAGGGGCTTTACCGATGTTCCGCACGACGATCCCGCCGGCGCTGATGCCGGCCTACCTCGCCGCCGGCATGCACAACGCCGGGCGCGCGTACATCCAGTGCATCCGGCTGGCGATGGTCACCCTGCTCGTGTTCGGCGTGCGCGACTGGCTTGTCGCGCCGCACGAAATCGCGCAACAGACCATCGCGATCCGCTGCCTGCCGCTGGCGCTGGGGCTTGCGCTACTGCTGCGCACGCACGCGCGCCCCGGCGCGCGCGAGCTTTACTGGTCGGCCTACCTGTTCATGAACGTGATGATCGTCAGCCTCGCCGCGATCTACGCGCTGTTGCCCAACGGCCTCTTGCTCAACCACACCGCGCTTTTCATGGTGCCGATGCTGGGCGCGCTGTTCACGCCTACGCTGCCGCCCATGCTGTTCGTGCTGGCCAACTGCGTGGTGTCGACCCAGCTTGCGCTGTGGTGGCAGCCGCCTGACCCCCTTGCGCTGGCCAGCCTGAACGCGAGCCTCGCCATCGTGTTCGCCTTCACCGTCTTCCTCGCGCTGCACGGCATCCGCGCCCGCCAGCACCAGTTTCTGCTCGAGCGCAGGCTGCACGAAGACGCGACGCGCGACCCGATGACTGGCGCGTACAACCGGCGCTACTTCCGCGACATCGCCAAGACCGAGATCAACCGCGCCAAACGCCACCAGCGCCCGCTATCGCTGCTACTGTTCGACCTGGACCACTTCAAGTCGATCAACGACCGCTACGGCCACGCCACTGGCGACAGGGTAATCTGCCAGAGCATCGACACCCTGCAACGGGGCCTGCGCGCAAGCGACGTGCTCGCCCGCGTGGGCGGCGAGGAAATCGCCGTGCTCCTGCCCGAGACCGACCGCGCCGCCGCGCTGCAACTGGCCGAGCGGCTGCGCGAGGCGATCGCTGACGGCCAGCTCGCCCTCAACGCCGACGCCTTGCTGCACTGGCAGACCAGCGTCGGCGTCGCGACCCTGCGCGACACCGACCTGCAGCTGGAAGACCTGCTCGCGCGCGCCGACACCCGGCTTTACGAAGCTAAGCGCGGCGGGCGCAACCGCGTGGTCGCGTCCACAGCGCTGGCGGCCTGAAGCCGCGTCAGCGCACCCCGAACAGACGGTCAAGCGACAGCCGCCCGGCCCCTTCTGCGACCAGGTAAAGCAGGCTGGCGGCCCACACCAGGTGGACCGGCCACGCGTCCGGGTAGACGAAGAGCTGGATCACCGCCGTCATCGCCAGCAAGGCCAGTGCCGAGAGCCGGGTGAACAGCCCGAGCACCAGCAGCAAAGGAAACAGGTGCTCGGCGTAAGCGGCCAGGTGCGCGGCAAGCGCCGGGTCGAGCACGGGTAGCCGGTACTCTTCACGGAACAGCAGCACGGCGCTGTCGCTGACGGCCAGCACGCCGTCGACCTTGCTGCGGCCGGACAGGAAGAAGGTCGCCGCGATGCCAAAGCGCGCCGCCAGCGGCACCAGCGGGCGCAGTAGCGGCGCGAGGCGGCCGGACACGCTGTTGTGGCGCGCGAAAAACGAGGTGGACATCATGCTTACTCCTGATAGCTGACCAGCGCACCGGCACCGGCCAGCAGCTGCATCAGCCGGGTAAAATCCGGCGCGGCCACCGTCGCCAGCACCACTGCGACCGCCTGCTGCAAGCCCTGCCCGGCGGCTAAGGCATCCAGCAACACGCACACCTCCTGCGGCACGACACAGGCCTGCACCTCGCCGGCGGGGCGGCTCAGCAGTATCCCCTCGCCCTGCCAGTGCAGGTGCGCGGGCGTCTGCCCGGCCCGCGCACTCGACCACAACTGCCACAGCGGCCAGCGCTCGCTCCAGAACCAGCGCGCGGCAGGGTGCGGCGCGAGCGGCATATCCGCGGCCAGCGTTGCGAGCGCGGCGGCGGGCACGGCGTCGGCAGCCAGGTGGCTCTGCAGCCAGCCGTAGTCGATCGCACCAACCTGCCCCAGCCACGGCCACGCGTCCGCACCGGGCATCTCTCCGGCAAACGCGGCAAAGCCCGCGCCGTAAAGCATCAGCCGCGCGTCGCGCGACGGATTGTCCCGCGCAAATGCGCGCGCGCAGTTCGCAAGCCACGCCTCGCCCATTAGCGTGGCAAGCGAGGGGTGGTTGGCGATAAGCGCGTCGACGCAGCCCGAGATCACCGTATTGCGGTAAACGGCGAAGCCCGGCTGGGCGGCCAGGCCGCCGGCGTCGCCTTCGCCGCACAACGCAGCGGCGAAACCCGCGTAGTCGAAGTGGCTCATGCGCAAGCCTCCGTCTCGTCCAGCACTGCCTGCGCCCGCGTACGCTCGGCGAGCAAACCGGCCAACTCTGGCACCTCACCGTCGCGCTCGATCAGCGTCGGGCGCGCGCCGATGCGGGCGATCAGCCGCGTATACAGCGCCCACACCGGCTCGGCAACCGCGCAGTCGTGCGAGTCGACCAGCAATCTCTCCCCCAGCAGCGGGTCGGCGCTGTGGCCGGCCAGATGGACTTCGGCGACCGCGTCGCCGTCGATCGCGTCCAGCCACGCCGCCGCGTCGTAGCCGAGGTTACGCGCGCCGACGTACACATTGTTGACGTCGATAAGCAGCCGGCAGCCGCTGGCGCGGACCATCTCATGCAGAAACTCGGCCTCGTCCATCTCGTGCGGCAAAACAAGATAATGCGCCGGGTGTTCGATCGCGATCGCGCGGCCCAGCGCGTCCTGCACGCGGCCGATATTCGCGCACAGGCGCTCGAGCGTGGCGCGGGTGCGCGGCACCGGCAGCAAGTCGGGCAGGTAGACGCCGTTAAGCCTGCTCCACGCCAGGTGCTCGGACACCAGCGCCGGCTCGAGCTCGCGTGTGAGCGCGGCCAGCGCCTGCAAATGCGCCGCGTCTGGCGTGTCGGGCCCGGCCAGCGACAAGGACACCCCGTGCAGCGACAAGGGGTGCTCTTCGCGCAGCCGGCGCAGCCACGCGCGGCGCGGCCCGCCGTCGGCCAGGTAGTTTTCCGGGTGCACCTCGTACCACAGCCCCGCGTCCCGCGCGGCCAGCGCATCGCAAAAATGCTGCGGCTTGATGCCCAGTCCTGCGCCCAGTCTCATCGTTGCCCTCTTTTCGCCCTACTGCGCACTGTTGCCGCCGTCCACCGGCAAGGCGACGCCGGTGATGTAGGCGGCCATGTCGCTGGCGAGAAAAACGACCGCGCGGGCCACGTCCTCTGCCTGCCCCAGCCTCCCGAGCGGCACCCAGTCCTTGGCGCGCTCTTCGGCCTCGGCCGCCGGCGTCACCAATGCCATCCCGTCGTACTGCCCCGCCGTCCACCACTCGACGACGGTGTCGCCCGGACACACGGCGTTGACGCGGATCCGGTCGGGCCCCAAATCGAGCGCCATCGCCTTGCTCATCTGCACCAGCGCGCCCTTGCTGCTGCAATAGGCGACGGCGCCACGCCCGCCTTTCAGCCCCCAATCCGACGCGTTGTTGACAATCACCCCGCCACCTTGCGCGCGCATCGTGGGAATGGCCGCCTTCGCCATGCGCCACGCGCCGATGACATTGAGGTCGAGGATTTTCTGCCAGTCGGCCTCGGACGAATGCTCGGCGTCGGCGAGGAAAATCCAGCCGGCGTTGTTGAACAGCACGTCCAGCCGCCCGGTCTCACGCAGAACGCTCGCGACCACCCGTTCGCAGTCGTCGGCCACCTGATGGTCCGCCGGCAAGAAGCGGATGCCCTCGGCCGCCAGCGCCGCCCCCGCGTCAGCGCGGCGGCCGGTCGCGTACACGGTCGCGCCCAGTTGCACGAAAAGTTGCGCTGTCGCCTTGCCTATGCCCGAGGTGCCGCCGGTGACCAGCACCACCTTGCCGCTGAAATCCAGTAAGCCCAGCATCAACCACACCGCCTTTTTATGACCAGTAAGTAAATTGACTCCAGCGCAGATCAGCCCGGGCCAGGCGCAAGCGCGCGCCACGCCAGCCCGGGCCTGGCTATCAGTTGGCGGTCGGCGTCAGCGAGCCCGTGCCCTTGGGCGTCTTGATCGACGTACAAGTGCCTTTGGCGACGTATTTCCACGCGCTGCCCTGGTAGTCGGCCTTGGACGAACCGGCACAACTGGTACCGGCGCCGGCCTTGCAGTCGTTCTTGCCGGCTTCGGACACGCCGTAGCATTTTTCCTTGGCAGGCTCGGTGGCTAGTGCCGCGCCGCTGGCCATTGCCGCGAGGGCGGCCGCCAGGGTGAGCGTCGTTGTCTTGTTCATGGAGTGCTCCTTTGTATGCGTGAAGCCACAGGCAGGATGCCCGCGACAGCTTGCCAATTCGCGCAGCCACGCCCAGCGGTTACAGTGGGGAACAAATATTTTCTGCCCGCTGTAACCCGCACGCAGGCGGCGACGAATCCACCATCATCAGGGGGAACATGCACGACAGGGAACAGGAACTGGCCGCGCTGTTTGCGGCCGCGGTGGCGGGCGACGCCGCGGCGTACCGGCGCTTCTTGCAACTGGCCGCGCAGCTTTTGCGCGCGTGGCTGCGCCGGCGCATGACGCAGAGGCCGGACGAGGTGGAGGACGTGCTGCAGGAGATCCTGCTCGCGCTGCACAACCAGCGCGCGTCCCATCAGCCCGGCCAGCCGCTGGGGCCGTGGATGTTCGCGATCGCGCGCTACAAGCTGGTCGACTACTGGCGCCGCCACGGCCGGCGCGCAGCGCACTTGCCGCTGGACGACGAGCACTGCGAGCTGGCCGCTGTAGAGACGGAACAGGCGAATACCGCGCGCGACCTGGCCAAGCTGCTGGCAGCCCTGCCCGCGAAGCAGCGCGAGCCGATCCGGCTGGTCAAGCTCGCCGGGCTTTCGGTCAGCGAGGCGGCGGCCGAAACGGGGCTGACCGAGTCGGCGGTCAAGGTCGGCATCCACCGCGGGCTGAAGGCGCTGGCGGCGCTGATAAGGAAAGAGAAATGAAGACAGACGAGCTGATCACCCTGCTCGCCGCCCGCGAAGGCGGCGTCGCCCCCGCCCGCCCGCTTGCGCGCGTTGCGCCGGCGCTGGCGGCGGGCTTTGTGCTCGCCCTGCTGGGGGTGCTCGCGCTGTTCGGGGTCAACCCCGAGCTGGCAAGCGACGCAAGCCTCGGCCACTTCTGGGCGCGGCCGCTGTTCGCGCTCGCGCTACTGGCTGCCGTGCTGCCGGCGCTGGCCGCGTGCTCCCGCCCGGCAACGAGCGCGCGCCTGTGGCCGCTGGCGCTGCCGCTCTTGGCGCTGTGGCTGGGCGCCGCGCTGCAACTGGTGTCTGCGCCCGCCGGCGAGCGTGGCGCGTTGCTGCTCGGCAATAGCTGGCAATCTTGCGCGGCGAGCATCCTGCTGCTCTCGCTGCCACCGCTTGCGCTATTGCTTGCCGCGCTGCGCGCACTGGCGCCGACCCGGCTTGCCTTGGCCGGCGCGCTCGCCGGGCTGGCGTCTGGCTGTCTCGCCGCGCTCGCGTACACCGTGCACTGCCCGGAGCTGGCGCTGCCGTTTGCCGCGCTGTGGTATGTGCTGGGGATCGTGCTGAGCACCCTCGCCGGCGCGTGGTTCGGCCCGCGGGTGCTCGCGTGGTAGCGTCAGCGCACCTGGGCGAGCCAGTCGGCCACGCGCGCGGCGGGCACTTTTTGCAGCGCGCACAGCAAGGCGTGGTCGGTACGACGGACGCCGTGGCGTTCGGCCAGCAGCGCCTGCAGGCGGACCAGCAGATGCGCGGTCATTTCGCTGTCGGCGAGCGCACGGTGCGCACGGCCGCTGACGGGCAGGCCGAGCCAGCGCCCGAGTGTGCCCAGCTTGTGGTCGGGCGCTTCGGGCAACAGGCGGCGCGCGAGCAGCAGCGAACAGGCAAACTCCTGGCGGCGGGTGGCGCCGATGAGCGCCAGTTCGTGGTCCCAGAACTTGCGGTCGAACGCCGCGTTGTGCGCGACAAGCGGGGTGTCGCCGACAAAGTCCGCCACCTCGCGCATCACCCGCGCCGCCGGCGGCGCCTCGCGCAGCATCGCGTTGCTGATGCCGGTGAGCCGCTCGATTTCGCGCGGCACGAACACGTTAGCGTTCATCAGGCTCTGGTAGCGGCCAACGATGCGGCCCTCCTCGACCAGCACCGCCGCGATCTCGGTCGCGCGGCAACTGGCGGACGGCGACAGCCCGTTGGTTTCAAAGTCGATGACGGCGATGCGGCCCATATTCAAGCGTCCCGGTGGCAGGAAAGCCGGCTAGCATGCCGCGGTGCGCGGCAAAAGGCAAAGGAGAGCGCATGCTGATCAGGCTCAACGACGAAACGGCGCCCGCGCCGTCCGAGATCACTCCCGAGGCGCTGTGGCGCAGCCGGCGCGACTTCATGCGCACCGCGGCGGCCGGCGCGCTGGCCCTGTGGCTGCCGCCGGCGCTTGGGGCGCCGCTGAAGGCCAGCCCCGGCCCCTTCCGGGCCAGCGACAAGCCGAACACCTTCGACGAGATCACCCATTACAACAACTTCTACGAATTCGGCAGCGGCAAGGAAGACCCTGCCCAATACGCCGGCCGGCTTACCGTGCGCCCGTGGACGCTGAGCGTCGGCGGCCATGTACAACAGCCGCTGACGCTGGACTACGACGCGCTGTTCCGCATCGCGCCGCTTGAAGAGCGCATCTACCGGCTGCGCTGCGTCGAGGGCTGGAGCATGGTGATCCCGTGGGTCGGCTTCGAGCTTGCCGCGCTCCTGAAAAAAGCACAGCCAACGTCGAAGGGCCGCTTCGTGCAGTTCGTCACGCTGGAGCGGCCGGCGCAGATGCCGGGCCAACAGACCGGTCTGCTGCCCTGGCCCTACCGCGAGGGCTTGCGCATCGACGAGGCGATGCACCCGCTGACCCTGCTCGCGGTCGGCCTGTACGGCCAGACGCTGCCTGCGCAGAACGGCGCGCCGATCCGGCTGGTGGTGCCGTGGAAGTACGGTTTCAAGAGCATCAAGAGCATCGTCGCGATCAACCTCGTCGAGCACCAGCCAACCACGACCTGGCAGAGCGTCAACCCGCGCGAGTACGGCTTCTTCGCCAACGTGAACCCCGAAGTCGACCACCCGCGCTGGAGCCAGGCCAACGAGCGGCGCATCGGCGAATTCGGCCGCCGCCCGACGCTGCCCTTCAACGGCTACGCAGCGCAGGTTGCCTCGCTGTACCGCGGCCTCGACCTCAAGCGCTGGATATGAGCGCCGGGCGATTGGCACAGGCCGGGCTCGTCGCACTTTGTGCGCTGCCGGCGCTGCTGAGTGTCGGCAGGCTCTGGCTTGGCGTCGCCGACCCGGCCGACTATCTGACAAGGCAAAGCGGCTGGTGGGCGCTCACGTGGTTGATCGCGACCCTCACCGTCTCGCCGCTGGCTGTGCTGCTGCACGCACCGCGGCTGATAGCGTTCCGACGCACGCTGGGGCTCACCGCCTTCGCATACGCGAGCGCCCACCTGTCCGTCTACGTCGCGCAGGTTGCACCGACGCCGTCCGTGCTGCTGGACGACCTCGTCGGCAGCCCGTATATCGTCGCCGGCTTTGCTGCGTGGCTGATGCTGCTGCCACTGGCCGTCACCTCGAGCAAATACTGGATGAAACGGCTGGGGCGCAGCTGGGCACGCCTGCACCGTCTCGTCTACCCGGCGCTGATGCTTGGCTGCCTGCACTACCTGTGGCTGACCAAGTCCGACTACCGCGAGCCCGCGCTCCTCACCGCCATTGCCACGCTGCTGCTGGCGTGGCGCATCTGGCGCTGGCAGCGCCGCCACAGGGCGGGCAGCGTGACATGACGTGACGGCGGCATGCACTGGCGCCACCTTTCGGATATGCTCGCTGCGGGGCAAACCATAAAAGGAAAAACCATGAGCATGATCCGATTCGAGGTGTCCGCCGGCGTCGCGTCGCTGACGCTGGACAGGCCCGCCGCCTTCAACGCGCTTAACACCGCCGGCATCCTCGAGCTGTCGGCGATCGCCGCCGAACTCTCGCAGCGGCGCGACGTGCGCGCGGTGCTGATCACCGGCAGCGGCGACAAGGCGTTCTGCGCCGGCGGCGACGTGTCCACCTTCGTGCGCGAGGCCGACCGCGTCGGCACCTTGCTGCAGGAGATGACCGACCCGCTCAATATCGCCGTCGCCCGCCTGATGCGCCTCGATGCGCCGGTGATCGCCGCGGTCAACGGCGTGGCGGCCGGCGTCGGCCTGAGCCTGGTCGCACTGGCAGACCTAGCCATCGCCGCCGACAACGCGCGCTTCACCACCGCGTACACGCAGATCGGCTACACGCCGGACGGCGGCTCGAGCTGGCTGCTGCCCAGACTCGTCGGCCAGCGCCGCGCGATGGAGCTCTACCTGACCGGGCGCACGCTTTCCGCCGCCGAGGCGCTCGACTGGGGTCTGGTCAACCAGGTGGTCGCGCCCGAGGCGCTCGAGGACAGCGCGCGTAGCCTCGCCGAGCGCATCGCGCGCGGGCCGACCGGCGCCTACGGCAAAGTCAAGTCGCTGCTGCTTGAGACGCTGGCCAATCCGCTGGAAGCGCAACTCGCGCTGGAGGCACGCACCATCATCGCGCAGAGCCAGACCGGCGACGGCCGCGAAGGCGTGCGCGCCTTCGTCGAGAAGCGCGCGCCCGAGTTTCGCGGCGGCTAAGGCGTGCGCGCGGCCAGCAACACGCTGATGCGCGGCTTCTTCGCGCTCGCCGGCACGCTCGCGCTTTTCGCCGGCGTGCTCGGCGTGTTCCTGCCGCTGTTGCCGACCACGCCCTTCGTGCTGCTCGCCGCGTTCTGCTACGCGCGAAGTTCGCGCCGCGCGCACCGCTTCCTGCACGAAAACCGACTGACCGGCCCCATCCTTACCGAGTGGCAAACCCACCGCGCGATGCCACCCGGCGTCAAGCCGTGGGCAATCGCACTTACCCTCGCCTCGTTCACGGTCTCGATCACGCTGGTGCCGGCCACCGGCCACCGGTTGCTGCTCGGTGCCTTGCTGGTGCTGCTGCTGTGGCTGCTGTGGCGGGTGCCGGTGCGCGCGGACGCGCCCCGTGCCCAGCTGCCGGCGTGGCTGGCCGCACTCGCCGCGCCCATCGTGTCGCTTGCGCGCGACTTGAGGCCGGCCTACCTGCCGCCCTTGCTGGTTTACCTTGCCGCCGGCCTGCAGGGGATCACCGGCATCGTCGGTACCTTCTTCGTCAAGGAACAACTGGGGCTCTCCGCCGAGTTCCTCGCCGCGCTGGGCTTCTGGACGCTGGTGCCGTGGTCCTTGAAGATGCCGATCGGCCACCTGACCGACCTCTTGTGGCGCTACAAGGCCCTCTTGGTTTACCTCGGCGCGCTCTTGGTCGGCGCCAGCCTCACCATCATGGCGCTCTTGCTGGGCGAACCCGCGTACATGGCAGGGATCATGGCGCCCGCGCGCTGGTACGTGCTCGCCAGCCTGCTCGCGCCGACCGGCTACGTGCTGCAGGACGCGGTCGCCGACGCGATGACCGTCGAGGCGGTGCCGCATCTGCATTCGGACGGTACCCCCCGCAGCGAAAGCGAGACGCACGCGATGCACGCGACCGTGCAGACGCTGGGCCGCGTCGCGCTGATCGGCGGCACCGTGCTGGTGGCACTCGCCAATATGTGGATCTTCGACGGCGCCGACGCGCTGCCCGCGCCAGAGCGCGCAGCGCTCTACCGCGACGTCTACCTGGGCGCGCTGGCGATCCCGCTGGTTTCGGTGACGGGGGTGCTGATCGGCGCTCACCTCAAGCGCCGCACGCGCGCACGGGCGCTCAAGGCCGGCCTGTCGCTCTCCGACGCGCGCGCGCTCGCCGGCGACTTGCCCGGCAGCACGCGGCCGAACTGGCCGCTATTGGCGGGGAGCGCGCTGTTTGCCGCGTTCACGCTGGCGATGGGGCAGTCGGAGCTCGCCTACGCGCAGGAAATCGTGTTCGCCGGTTCGCTAGCGATCCTCGCCTGGCTGATGACGCGGCTCACCCGCGAGCAGGACAGGACGACGCGCGCGACGCTGTGGGGCACCGCGCTGGTGGTGTTCGCGTTTCGCGCGGCGCCGTCGCCCGGCGCCGGGGTGACCTGGTGGAGCATCGACGTGCTCGGCTTTGACGCGCAGTTCTTCGCGCTGCTCTCGCTGATCACCGGAGTGCTGACGCTCGCCGGCATGTTCGCGCTGCGCAGCTTCATGGGCCGGCACGGCATGGTGCGCATCGTGCTGACGCTGACCGCAGCCCAGGCGCTGCTGTCGCTGCCGACGCTCGCCATGAGCGTGGGGCTACACGAATGGACACAGCAGGTGACGGGCGGCGTCGTCGACGCGCGCTTTATCACCATCGTCGACACCGCCTTGTCCGGACCGTTCGGGCAGATCGCGATGATCCCGATGCTCGCGTGGATCGCCGCCAGCGCGCCACCCGAGCTGAAGGCGACCTATTTCGCGGTGATGGCGTCGTTCACCAACCTCGCGCTGTCGGCGTCCGACCTGCTGACCAAGGCGCTCAACCGCCACTACGTGCTCAGCCGCGAGGTGCGCGACGGTGCGGGCAAGTTGCTGACCGCCGCCGACTACTCGGCGCTCACCCCGCTGCTTGTCGCGACCCTCGCGCTGGGCGTGCTGCTGCCCGTGCTCGCCGTCGCGGTGGTGCGCCTGATGCGGCTGAGAACCGCATGAACGCAAACGGCCGCGCAAGCGCGGCCGTCGTCGATCGGATTTGCCCGTCCGCGCTCAGAACAGCATCTCTTTCTCGATGCCGTGCTGGCGCAGGAAACGGCGCAGCCGGTCCAGCCCCTCGAGCTGGATCTGCCGCACCCGCTCGCGCGTCAGCGCGAGCTCCTGTGCGAGCTCCTCCAGCGTCGCCGCCTCGCCGCCATCCAGCCCGTAGCGGCGCTGGATCACCAGCCGCTGCTTCTCGGGCAGCTGGGCGAGCCAGTCCTGCACGTAACGCTCGACGCGCTGGCCGTGCAGGCTGACGTCGGCGTCCTCGTGCTGCTCGTCGGGGATGGACTCGCCGACCGTCAGTTGCGGGTCGATGTCCAGCGGCGCGTCGAGCGAGGTCACCCGCTCGTTCAAGCCCAGCAGGCGGGACACCTCTTCCAGCGGGCGGCCGACTTCGGCGGCCACTTCCTCGGCGCTCGCCTCGCGCCCGAGCTTGGCCTCCAGCCTGCGCGACGCGCGCAGGCAGACGTTGAGCTCCTTCACCACATGCACAGGCAGGCGGATGGTACGCGACTGGTTCATGATCGCGCGCTCGATGCTCTGGCGGATCCACCAGGTCGCGTAGGTCGAGAAGCGGAAGCCGCGCTCGGGGTCGAACTTCTCCAGGGCGTGCATCAGGCCGAGGTTACCCTCCTCGACCAGGTCGAGCAGCGGCAGGCCGCGGTTGTGGTAGTGCTTGGCGATATTGACGACCAGCCGCAGGTTATGGCGAATCATCTTCTGGCGCGCCTCGAAGTCTCCTGCCACTACCTTGCGCGCGAGCTCGAGCTCTTCGTGCGGTTTGAGCAAGGCGCTACCGCCGATCTCGGTCAGGTAGATCTGCGTGACGTCCTCGGACAGGTAAAGCTCGCCTGCCTCCTTGCGCGTAGTCGCCTCTTCGGCCGGCTTGCCCTCTTCGGCGGCCTCGTCGATGACTTCCTCTTCGAGTTCCTGCACCTCGTCCAGATCGAATTCGTTTTGCATCGCCTCTTCCCCTTATTGTGATGTAAGCGACCTGCCCTGCCCTTCCCTGCTGATGGATCAAATCATACCCATCTAAAACATTTTCAATCAACAAAATAAATCAAACATCAATCGAACTGAGTTTAGTCATTTACGAAACAGTAACACAAATACTAATCCACTTTGATTTCAAGGCTAAAACTGCCCGTTCCTGCAGTACCGCCGTTGCCCGTATCCAACAGCCACAACGTTCAACGGGCCGCGCCGGGTGCCGACGCCAGGGTGCCGCCCAGTTCCGGAAATAGCGTGTACTCGACTGGCGAGTCCTTTTTCAGCTGCGCCAGCAAGCGGGAAACCTGTTGCTGCCGCTCACGCGAGAGCAGGAACTGCTCGATCTCGCCGGCCGCCTGTGCCTCTGCGCGCGGCGCCTGCTCGACACCGGCCACCCTCAACACAACCACCCTGTTACCCTCGGCCAGGGTCAGCGACTGGCCGGGCGCAAGCGCGGCCAGCTTCTCCAGCACCCCCAGCGGCACCTGTTCGGCGGCGACGGTGCCGGCCTCCGCGTTGAACGGCAGCTTGTGTTCCGACGCCCACTGCGCAAGTGACTGCAGGCTGCCGCCGCCGGCAAGCAGGCGATCCACCTCCTCGGCCACGCCCTTGCGGTTTTCCAGCGTCAGTTTCTGCAACTGGTAAAGTTTGCGCTGGGCAAACAGTGCCGGATTGTCCGCGTAGTAGCGGGCGACCTGTTCGGGCGTCGGCCGGGCCAGCTGCGCCACCTGCGTGTCCAGCCACGCCTTGGCCAGGATGTCCTGACGGGCATTGTCGAGCGCGAGCATGATTTTCGGATCCTGGTCGAGCTTGTCTGTTAGCGCGCGCTGCACCAGCAACTCCCGCTCGACCATACGCTTGAGCACCGCCTTCTGAACATCCTCGCCCTCGCCCGCCAGCCCCGCTGACAGGGTTGGCATCGCCGCGTTGAGCTGGTGGACGGTCAACTCCGTCTCGCCAACCCGGGCGGCGACTTGCGAGGCTGGTGCCTTTTTTTCTCCGCAGCCAGCCAGCGCCAGCACCACCGACAGGGCCAGCAGACTCCCTCTCAATCGCATTTTCTTCATTGATCGTTCATCTCCATCACAAGTGGGTTCAATCGGCATGAACGCTGCCGGTGCGGCTCGACAGCCACAACTGGAACATCAGCACGCACCATAATTGCAGCGGCCAGTGCCGACGGCCGCTCAGGTGCTCAAGCCAGGCGGAACGGACCCGACCAGCGTCGAAATAGCCCTCTGCACGCAGCCTGTGCTCATCCAGCAAACTCTCCGCCCATTCACGTAGCGGCCCCTTCAGCCACTCACCAACCGGCACGCTGAAACCCTGTTTGGGACGATCGACCAGCGCTTGCGGAACATGCCGGTACAAAAGTTGCCGCAAGATCCACTTGCCCTTGCCGTCACGGATCTTCATCGACATCGGCAGGCGCCACGCAAGCTCCGCCACACGGTGATCCAGCAGAGGGACCCGCGTCTCCAGACTGACCGCCATGGCCGCACGGTCGACCTTGACCAGCATGTCGTCCTGCAACGAAGCCTGGGCATCCACCAGCATCATCCATTCGGCGAAAGACAGGCCTGGCAGACCGGTTTGCTCCCGGTCGATTAGCACCAGGGGCTCCCGGCTGCCCAGCACCAGTTGGCCGGGCGACTTCCACAAGGACATCACGCCCCGATAGAGTTCGGCGGACGAGCGTGCCTCCAATGCGTCGGCGAGCTTGTGCATCTTGTCCCCTAGATGGACCATCCGCATGGACGCCGGCAGCAAAGGAGAGAGCCACTTGTTCATGGCATCCCAGCCCCCGACAGGCACGCCCACCATCCCGCTGGAGACCACCCCTCGCATCGGGCCAGGCAACCACTGCAAACGCCGGTTCACCTTCTGTGCCCACGGGTAGCGGTTGTAGCCGGCAAACAGTTCGTCCCCACCGTCGCCGGAGAGCGCAACGGTGACATGCGCACGGGCAAGTTGGGCGACAAGGTAGGTCGGAATCTGGGAGGGGTCGGCAAAAGGCTCGTCGTAGATCTGCGGCAGCGCTGGGATCAGCCGCAATGCGTCTTCAGGCTTGACCCTAAGCTCGGTGTGCTGGGTACCCAGGTGAGAGGCGATCGCGCGGGCGTGGGCAGCTTCGTCAAACGCAGCCTCGTCAAAACCGATGGTGAACGTCCTGACCGGCTGGCTGCTCTGAGACTGCATCAGCGCCACGACCAGCGACGAATCGATGCCACCCGACAAGAAGGCGCCGACGGGTACATCCGCCAGTTGCTGACCACGCACTGCCTCGGACAGGGTCTGCGCGAGCAAGTCGATAGCCTGTTCGTCCGTCCCGGCAAAGGGCGCGCGCCGGCCGGACTCGCTGACCGCCTCGAGCGACCAGTAGGGGAGCGGCTGGATCGAACGGGCGTCGTCGGACGTGCAGGCGTACGGGATGGTCAGCGAGCAGCCCGATCCTAGTTTTGATATCCCCTGATAGATCGAGAAGGGCGCCGGCACATGCCCGAAGCGCATCATCAGGGCCAAGGCATCTCGGTTGACCGGCGCCGAAAACGACGGGTGCGCTTCGATGGCCTTCAGTTCCGACGCAAAAAAGAACCGCCGTCCGTTCCAACCGTAGTAGAGGGGTTTCTCGCCGAAGCGGTCCCGTGCGAGTACCAGTGAACGTGTCTGCCGGTCCCATAGCGCCAGCGCAAACATGCCGACGCATTCGCGCAGCGTGGCCTCCACGCCCCAAGCTTCAAAACACGCGAGCAACGTCTCGGTATCGGAATGGCCGCGCCAGACAAAGCCGCAGCCTGCCAGCCGCGTCCTCAGTTCGAGGTGGTTGTAAATTTCACCGTTGAAGACGATGACGTAGCGCCCTGCGGCCGAAACCATGGGCTGGTGACCGGCGGGCGACAAGTCCAGGATGGACAGCCGGGCGTGGCCGAAGGCAACTCCTGCATCGGCATCCATCCATACGCCGGAATCGTCCGGGCCCCGGTGATCCAGCGCCTGAACCATGCCCCGAATGGCCGCCGTACTATCAGGGGACAGGCACTCCGGCTGGGTGAAGCCGACAATTCCACACATACGTCCTCCTGCTCCCATCTCGCGTAGAGGGGGCAACCAAAGATGAGCCGGTCACATCGCCTTACAAGCGCCACACGGAAAAACCGGCGTCGCCGAGCATGGCGGGGTCAAAAACGGATTTAACGTCGACGAAGACCCCGCCATGCACCAGCTTTTGGGAGAAGTCCGCCGCGCCCAAGGAGAGAAACTCCCGGTGCGCCACTGCGGCCACCAGCAACTGGACTTGCGGAACGTCCGACCACCGGCAGGTTTCGACGCGGTACTCGCGGATCACCTCATGCGGGTCGGCCAAGGGATCCACCACCTTCACGTCGACTCCGTAACTTTCAAGTTCGCTGACGATGTCGAACACCTTGGAATTGCGGATGTCGGAACAGTTTTCCTTGAAAGTCGCCCCCAGCACCAACGCCCGCGCGCCCTTCACGGGGAACCCTGCCGCGATCAGCCGCTTGACCGATTGCTCCACGATATATTTGCCCATGCCGTCATTGATACGACGGCCGGCGAGAATGATCTGGGGGTGGTAGCCGAGCATTTCCGCCTTGTGCGTCAGGTAATAGGGATCCACCCCGATGCAGTGCCCGCCGACCAAGCCGGGGCTGAAGCGCAGAAAATTCCACTTGGTGCCGGCGGCACGCAGCACTTCGGCCGTATCAATCCCGATCTTGCCAAAAATAATCGACAGCTCGTTCATGAAGGCGATGTTCAGGTCCCGCTGCGTGTTTTCGATCACCTTGCACGCCTCCGCCGTCTTGATCGAACTGCAACGGTGAACCCCCGGCTCGACGATCGATTCGTACAAGGCGGCCACCCTGTCCAGGGTCGGCCCGTCATCCCCCGACACGACCTTGATCACGTTGTGCAAGCGGTGGTCCTTGTCGCCAGGATTGATCCGTTCCGGGGAATAGCCGACATGGAAATCCTGCAACCAACGCAAGCCGGACGCCTTTTCAAGCTCGGGAATGCAGACTTCTTCGGTCGCGCCCGGATAGACGGTCGACTCGTAAATCACGATACAACCGGGCTTCATGTGACGACCGACTGCCCTACTCGCCAAGAGCAACGGGTTCAAGTCCGGAATGCGGGCGGCGTCCACCGGAGTCGGCACCGCGACGATGATGAAGTCGGCCTCGGCAAGCATGGCCGGATCGGACGTATACTCGGCAAGCCCTGCCGAGGCCATTTCCTCGTCGGATAACTCCCTGGACGGGTCCTGCCCCGCCCGGCAACTCATGACCTTGTCGGACAGCACATCAAAGCCGATGGTGCGCCTCGTCTGCCCGAAAGCAATCACCAGAGGCAAGCCGACATACCCCAAACCGACTACGGCGACCGTTTCCATCGCACTCCCTCTCAAATCCATGCCTGTGATTACGGCGCCCGGATCAAGCCAAGCACCGAAAGAAGCCAGCCAGTCTGCCTGCCGGTCTACCCGCGAGCAGCAGGAAACCCACCCCGCATGAGCGCGCAGCGCAAGCGCGCCACGTAGCAACCACTCCGGGTTTATTTCAATCCAAGACAACCCACTATGGGTTTTATTGATCCACCCCTTCGTAAAACCCTATGTCATGAACCCCTATCCGACAAGGACGTCCGCTCGACTTACGGCGATTAACAACAAAAACATAAATAAAATCAAAGCCTTTCAATGGTTTACACCTAGGACAGCATCCGCGATAGTGCATGCCTTCTAGCTACTTATGCGCAGCGGGCCGTCGCGTCCGGGTGCAGGAATGATGTGGATGCAGTCTAAGAATTTATTGCTGGCAATGTTGTTATCGTTCGCAGTGGCCGCCTGTGGAGGAGGTGGTGCAGCCGGGGCGTCCGGCCCGAATGACAGTGGGAACGCTTCCCCGCCTACCACGAGCACGCCCGACGGTGGTGGTAGCAACCCTGAAACCGGAGGCACCTATCCGGACGCGGGCGGTAGCGGAGAATCCGGCAGCGGTGGCGAGGAACCTACGCCGCCGGAAACGCTGCCGCCGATGACGGGCAATACTTTCGTCGCCTACGCGCCTTATGCGCCGGCAGTCGGTACGACAAATGTTTCAGTGGATCTTGGCGCGCATAAAAACACGCATGATTTCAGTGGGAACATTCCGTTCTTCAATCCTGAAATCGGCCGTTCAGACATCGCGACGATCAACGTCTGGAACTCCGCGACCGGGAGTGCCGAGCATGTAATGGGGCATAGCCTCACCGACGCGGGCGTCAGCGGCCGGGTTTTCAAACAGGACGGTTATACGGCAATCGGAGTAAAAGCCGGAGACGGGATTGTCGAGGAGAAACTGCGCACCCAAGTCAACGCATTTCCGATCCCGACCCGCAAGCATTTTGAATGGCAGATGAAGTTCAAGTTTGGCGGCCGCACGACGTCCACCCCGTGGCATATGGCACCGGTGAGCGAATCACCGGCGACCATCTGGCAATTCAAGACCTATGGCTTCGGGCCGCCGCTGCTGATGGCGGTCGATACCGACCCGGACAACGCAGGAAAACTCAGGCTGAGTTTCGCGGAACGCGTGAACCCCGACCTTGGCGGCAACAATATCGCGCTGTACCCGGGCGTTGACCCGAACCAGGAGCAAGACGTGCGCATCGAGGCGTATCTGGACGAGCGCACGCCGGCTCAAGGCGGCCGCGGCTTCTTCAAGATCACTGTCAACGGCAAGGTGGTTTTCAACAAGCAAATGCAGACCACGCAGACGGGTGCAACGTCGCCGTATAACTGGTCGATCGGCATGTACCTGTTTGCAAACACCAACCCGCTACCTTACGACAGGTTCATCTACTTCAAGACGGCAAGGCTGGTCGAGCTTTCGTAGACAGCTTGGAATAAAAGTCGGGAGGTCAGCGGCCTCCCGGTTTTGCACGCAAGCGAAAAACGCTGCGCCCGACCAATCCGTTGAAAAGGGCAAGTTCATCATCGCTGAAGGCCCTGCAAAGCAGGCAGGACAAGGCAAAACCTGTAAACGAAACAAGCGCCGTCACGACGATGTGCCACACCCCCGCCCCGGCAAACGGAGCAGACATGAAATAGGCGAACACGGCGGACGCCAGCATGCGCAGATAACCCGGTGCGTCAAACAAGAAACGCTTCCTGAGCGTCAGCATGAGCGTCAGCAGGCCGACAAAAACATAATTCGAATACAGGATGGCCGCCACGGTCGACCAGATGCCAAGCCCCAGTTCGTTGCACAGCCAGAATACAGCCAGCCCCAGAAGCGTCGGCCAAGACGCGTAAAAGCACAGCCGGCCTTCGTCGTTGACCATCGCGACGGTCTCGAGCAGTTGCCGCTGCGAAAACGGCAGCAGGAACAGCATCAAGCCGAACAGCAAGGGCCCAGTCCCTTTGACCTCTCCCCCTGACAAGTAAAGGACAACCGGGTCGCCCAACACCAGCGCCAGCACGAGCAAAGGCAGCAGCACGAACAGGTTGATCTTCCCCGCCAGATTCACCACAGACGAAAGCCCGGACTTCGAGTTCAGCCCGCTGGCCACCAGCTTCGGCTGCAGGATCGAAAAAAACAGCGTCGCAGGCAGGTAGCGGGCGACCATTTCCACTAGGTTCTTGATAAAGCCGAACAGCCCGGCCGCCTCCGGACCCATCACCTTTTGCAACAGCACGGTCAGTACGGTCACGCCGCTGGCCTGGGTCACCAGCGTCGAGAAGTACAGGTTGACACCCGCGCTCCACATCCTGCCCCAGCCAGGCTCACGCCAGTTCTGCCGGGCGCCGGTAGCGCGTTGGCTCAGGAACCGGCGCAGGCAGTACAAAGACCAGACCAGCGCCAGCGACGACGCAAGGATTTCGACCCAGATCACATGCAGCAATGAGACCTGCCCTAGTCCCCACAGGATCAACAGGCCGGCAAGCTGGGTCAGCAGTTTAAGCAGCAAGGCGACCCTGCTATCGCTTTGCCGCATGAGGATGCTGAAGGTCTGGTCACGGATCAGCCGGCACACGCCCTCCACCAGCATCAAGAGCAGCAGCCAGGCAAACGCCTGCCGGTACTCGGCCAGCCCCAGCCACTCGGTCACCCAGCCGATGAAAGCTGCCACCAGTAGGGAGAGCAGCAGGATATTGGCCGCGTACTGGCTGATTTGCCGGCGCAGGAACCGTCCCAGGGCCCGGTCCGGTGCATGCAGGACGAACTCGGGCAGGTAGCGGTAGCCGGCACCGTGCATGCCCATGTCAGCGAGGCTCAACATCAGCTCCATCGACGCGATCATGGCGACGTAGGCCCCATACTCGGACAGGCTCAGCGCGCGCACCATCACCATCAGCAGCAGGAAGGTGAGCGCGGCGGAGAGCAACTTGCCACCGGCAAAGTGCCAGGCATTCCGCTTGAGGACGTCCGCCGAATAAAACTGGGGCATGCTATTGCTCGCGCGCGCGCTGCCCCAGCGTGCCGTGCAAACCCGCCAGCAAGCGTTCAGCCACGCCGGCCACGCTGTGCAGTTCACGCACCGTCCTACGGCCACCTAGCGAGAGCCTGCGCCACAGCATCCCGTCGTCACGCAGGCACTTTACCGCCTCGACAAAGTCCTCAGCCTCGCGGCAGACCAGGCAGTTTTCACCGTCTTCCAGGTCGTAGTGTGCGCTGGGCGAGAGCACAGGTGTCCCGGCGTTCCATGCGTCGCCGATCAACCCCCAGTTGCTGGAAACTCCCGACGAGAATACGAAATAGGCCGAGGCAAGCTGCTGCATGGCGTCGCTGCGGCTACAGGACTTCAGGTAGCTGACCCGGTCCGGCCAGGCTTCCCGCAAGGCACGCAGGGCGTCTTCGCCTAGCCGGTCGGTCGCCGGGCCGATGATCCGTACCCGGATGTGCGGGTCGGCCGCCAGCAAGGCGCTGACATGGCGTTCGAGGTTGGCCGCGCCCTTGGGCTTGCTGATCGAGCCGATATAAATGCCGAGCGCCGGATCCCGTTCGGGTACCGGCCTGGCATCCGGCGGCGCCGGGTGAGGCCACGGCAGGTAGAACACCTGCCCGCCCAAGGGATGCCGGAATTTTCGATCGAACTCCTTGGGGTTCGAACAGGCCATGCCGTCGGTTCCCGCCATGACGCGCCGCGCGCGTAGCCAGATCGCAAGTGGCCGCAACGCCTCGACGCCCAGATACTGGCGGCGTGGCAACGGCAGTTGCTCGTCTGACAAGAATTCGTCATGCAGCAGGATGGGCACCGAGAACCGCTGCCTGACTTGCCGTGCCGCATGCATGTTCAGCGAAGTCGCACAAAAGATCAGGTCTGGCCGCTCCCGATCGGCCGATGCGAGCATCCTGTCTATGGCCGCCTGCGAAGTCAGCGGCGCGTCCAGCCGGAACACTTCGAGGTTTTTGCCTCGCTCGTGCTCAAGTGCGGCAACATGGCCTTTGAGGCGATCCTTACGGGACGCAAACACCGTGCACTTCACCTGCCCGCTTTGGCACAGTTGCTGCCAGACCATCGCCATCTCGTTCAAGCGCCAGTCGAACGCCGGGTAGATCGCCAGCACCTTGATCATGTCACCCCCCCATGCGGACCAGGGGCTGCTGGGGTGCCGCACTGACAATGGGCGACATGGCCGTAGCCGGCATCAGCCGCTCGACCAAGTCCCGCGTCGAGCGAATGTTCGTGGCGGAAGAGGCTCCGAACACCATGGATTCGACGTTCGGCAATTGGCCCAGCCAGCGGATCGCCTCTTCGGCGGGGATCGCACCTGACGCGAAAACCGACATCGCGACCGCCCTGAACCCGCCGCCGCGCAGCAAGCGCTCGTACTCGTCGACACCGCCGCACATACGAAAACCGATCTTGTTGATGTTGGAGCAGACGATCGGGTTCTCGACGCCGGCTTCGCGCAAGACCGGCAGCAAGGCCGGAAGGTTCATGGTGATAAAGCCCGGCTCGGCCCCGTAACGCTTCCTCACATGCTGGGAAAATACCCGGAAGGCGTCCTTAAAGCCCAGCCCGAGCAAGAGGTCGACCACCACGTTCTGAAGGAAGACCACCGGCGTATTCAGGCCCTCGAACATCTTCATCTCGGAGTCGATCAACAGCGTGGTGATGCCCTCGATGTCTTTGGTCGCCAGCGACTTGCCGCCACGCAAGGCAGCGTTCAACAGCCCTTCGCTAGGCAAGAAGCGCCGGATGGCGCCGACCATGCCGTCTTCGGTGACCGCATTCGCATACTTGTGTGCGTAAGGCATGCACGGATAGAACTGGTAGCTTGCGTAGCGGCTCGGGTTGGCCCGCATATGCCCGGCCACCTGGGCGATCCGGTCATGCGTCGTGCACATGAAGGTGCGGATACCCTGGTCGAACGCGCAGTCGAGCACGTCGATCACCGCGGAAATTTCCTGAAAGCGCATGCTCTGCGCGCGCGCCTTCTCTTCGGACATATGGTTGATGCCGAAGAACTGGTTGTCACCAAACAGTAACCTGTCCATACCCACCCCTCGCCGTATCTCTTCAGCCGAAAATGAAGCGCTTCTTCTTGGGCGCCACCACCGGCGCCCCGCTGGTCGTCGACGCGCCCTTGGCCGCGGGGCCCGCCCCCCACGCCCCCCCCCAGGGCGGGGGCCG
>NZ_JAAGAA010000007.1 GCF_010435965.1 Crenobacter caeni | reverse complement strand
GCGCTGATTGTGGGGCGCCCCCCCCGGCCCCCGGGGGGGCGGCGCCGCCCCGTGGGCCGCGCCCACGACCAGCATGGCCAGCACCTTGTCCGTGGCCAGCGCCGAGGCAAAGTCGTTGACGTTGCCCGCCGCGGTCTGCGTCTTGACCCTCGCGATGAAATAATCGATCTGTGCGGAATACTCCTCGCCGCGCACGTAGAACCACACGGGCAAAGTCAGGTCGGTCGTGTAGCGGATATTCCAACCGTGCGTGTAGCCGTCGGGTAGCGTGGCGTTGTTGCGCAGGAAAACCTGGCACTCCTGGCGGTCGGCACGGATCCGCCCCTGCTTGCCGAGCACGGTGACGCTGGTGCTCATCTTGCGGAACGATTCGTCGCTCCAGCTGACCGAGAGCTGGGCACTCACGCCGTCCGGGTAGTACAGGGTCGAATACACCTCGTCGTCGACGTGCTCGGAGAACACCGGGTTGAGGACAGTCCCGCCCACGCCCTGCGGGGTACCCAGATACCAGGTCAGCAGATTGAGCGGGTGCGCCGCGTAGTCGTACAGGCACCCCCCGCCCTTGCCGTGTTCCGCGCGCCAGGTCCCCCCTTTTCCCTTCAGGACGACCGGGCCGTAAGCCTCGACCTTCACATGGGTCACCTCGCCGATCACGCCCTGCGCGAGCAGGCGCTGCACCTCCTGGAAGGCACCGACAAAGCGGTTGTGGTAACCGACCTGGTTGACCAGAGCGCTTTGGGCGGCCATCCGAACTAGCGCCTCTCCCTCGTCACTATCAAGGCAGAACGGCTTTTCGCAGAACACGTGCAGGCCGCGCTCCAGCGCCTGCCTGACCATGGTCGCGTGCAGGCTAGTCGGCGTCGCGATCACCACCGCGTCCAGTTCGACCTCGGCGAGCATCGACTGGTAATTGGTAAACGTCTTCAGGCCCGTGTACTTGCCCAGCACGTCAAGCACGTACCCGCTGGCATCGCAAATCGCGCACACGCGCACGTCAGGATGCGCGTTGATGATCGCCAGATGTGACAAGCCCATTTTGCCAAGCCCCACTACCGCGACCCTGATCGGCAACGTCGTCATGCGTCCCCCCGCCTCAACTTGAATGGATGAATTGCCGGACGGCCTGCAACAGGTCTGTCCGCGCATGGCTTGCCACGTCTATCCTGCCCGAGCGCCAGGCGCCGGCGTCCAGCAACGACAACAACTGCGCAACCTCTTCGGCGATCGTGATGCCGGGCTTGTCGCGCAGCCACTGCGCGGTCGCCAGTTGATGGCCGCTGGTCACCTCACCCAAGTCCGGTCGCCTGGGCAACAGCAACAGGGGTCTACCGAGCTCGGCGGCGGTAATCACCGTCCCCATGCCTACATGCGACACCACCAGGTCCGCCTCGGCAAAGTGCTGGCGGTACGACTTGGGCGCGAGCATGGGTGAAGACGGAAAATGTTGCGGCGTCTCAGCGCCGTCACCGATCTGTGCGAACACCTCGGCCTGCGGGGTTTGGGCGGCCCAGGCATCGACTGCCCGCACCAGGCGCGGGAACGGCAGCATGGAGCCGACGGTCAGGAAGATTTTCACAGCAGGCTCCCCCTGTACTCGGGTCCCTGCTCTTTGGCCAGATGCGGCCATTGGGTCAGCCAGAGATCGGCATAGCGCCTAGCCTTGCGCCCCGACAAGGACAACTCTTCGACGTTGGCGACGCTGTCTATCCACACGGTACGCATGCCCAACAGCCGTGCGAGCCTGAGCGCCAGCAAGCCGGGCGCCGATCCGGTGGTCACCACGACCTGCGGGCGCTCACGCAGCAGGATGCCGGCTAAGGCAAACAACGCCCGGGGCAGGCTCGCAAGATGCAGACGGCTGACATCGGGGATGGCATAGAAACGCGCGCCGGCCACGTCATCCCGATACATCGCCTTGACCCCCACGAAGACCACTTCGCAGCCGGAAAAGGCTGGAACCAGACGCATCATCTGCGTCCAGTGCCCTCCGCCCGACGCGACCGCAAGCACCTTGAGTTTCATGTTCACCCCGGCAGATTGAGTTAAGCGGCCGACCGGAGCGGGCTGCTAGCCGCGGCAGGCTGCAAGCGATGGCAGCGGGGATTACTTGATCGAGCACTCTCGGTAAACCTTCTCCAGCCTGTGGATGACAGGCTTTACCGCGTAATGCTGGTTGACCCGCTCGAGCCCCAATGATGAAAGCATAGATGCAAAACAACTGTTTTCAAGCAGGCTTTTCAATCCATCCGCCAGGGCATCGACGTCGCCCGGTTCGAACAAGACCCCGCAGCGTCCGTCTTCCAGCGCCTCCGGGATGCTGCCGACCCGCGAGGCGATGACGGGGACGCCGGCAGCCATCGCTTCCAGGATCGATATCGGCAACCCCTCGAAATAGGAAGGCAAGGCCAGGACTTCTGCCCCGGACAGCAGCCGCTGCTTGGCATCATCCTCCACCCACCCTGTCAGGCGCACCGCGTCGGCCACCCCAAGCTCGGCAGCCAGTTGGCCGACCTCCTCCAACTCGCCGTCTCCCGCCAGAACCAGCGACACGTCCGGGAATTGGGGGCGGATGCGGGCAAACGCCCGCACCAGGTCGTATACGCCCTTCTTCTGCCGCAAACGGCCAAGGAACAGGATGTAGCGCGTCGCCGCCGACACCTCGCCCACACCCTGGGCCGGCTCGACCGGGTTGGTCAGCACTTCGACCCGCGCAAGCGGGAAGGTGGCCAAAAATTTTTCCTTCCAGCCTTCGGACAGCACCCACACCAGGCAGGCGTGGTTCAAGGTTCTTGCAATAAAGCGCCCCGAAAGCCGCCCACTGTGGCGCTGGTAAAAGTCGAGGAATTCGCCGCAATGGACGTGGACGATATACGGGACGGAAAACGCCTGCGCGAGCGCGCACAAAATAGATTTGCGGCCAAAGCTCCCGTAGGACGCCGTATGCACATGCAACAGCGCCACCTCTTTGCCAAGCAGCATGCCCAACAGCCTCCATACCGCAGGGACGAAGACCCTGAGCTGGCTGAGCAGCCCCGGGTTCCGGTAGGTTTCCAGGTAAACGACGTCGTGCCGCTCGAACAGGCCGAACTTGCGGTAGCAACGCACCACGCTGGTCATCCCGCCAGGCGACTGCATCGCCACGCCCGCCATCACGATCTTCTTGCCGCTGGCCGCCACATGCCCTCCTTGTTAGCTGAAGTCCCGGTAGTCGGGCAGGTCTTCGGGACGGTTGATGCGTACAACCCGCGCCGGCATGCCGACGGCCACTGCGTAATCAGGCAGATCATCGAGCACTACCGCGTTCGCACCGATCGACACGTGCCGACCTACCCGGATGGCGCCGAGCACCTTCGCACCGGTGCCGATCATCGTGCCCTGGCCGATTCTCGGCGCGCCCGCTTGCCCTGAGCGCCCGCCAATGGTGACGCCGCTGCCGATGGTCACGTCGTCCTCGATCACCGCCGCCTTGTGGATGACCGTACCCAGCCCCTGGTAACTCAGCAACACGTTGCGCCCCAGTTGGGCCGCCGGCGGCAACACGACTGAAAACGCGATGCGGTTGAACACCTTGAGCAGCGTGGGCAGCAACGGCACCCGGCGCTGGTGGCACCAGCGCGCGGCGCGGTAGATCGCAATCACCGGCATGGTCGTCCCCTGAAAGTCGATAGGTGCTCACACCTCGAAAAGCTCGGCCAGTTGTCCGCGCTTTTCAAGCGCGCGGTAGACCGTCGCCAGCCGCTTACCCAGCACGTCGTAACTCCTGAGCGCGTAAATGGCCTGCGGCGCACGCGCGGCCATCTGTGCGCGCCGCTCCGGGTCCTGCAGCAGCCCGAGGATCGCGTCGGCGAATGCACCAGCGTCGAAGGGTACGCTGACCCCGCAACCGGTCATTTGCAGCACATGCGCCTGGTCGGCCTGATCGTTGGCGACCACCGGCAAACCGTTGGCCAGGTACTCGGCAACCTTGGTCGGTGAACTCACCTCGAACACCCGGCTGCGCGGGACGGGCGACAGGCCGACGGCCGCCGCGCGCAAGTAGCGGTAGGCTTCGGCCTGCGCCAGCCAGCCGGTCACCCGCACACAGTCCGACAGGCCCCGGCCGGAGATCTGCGCGGCAAGCCACGCGCGGTCGCATGCGAGTTCCGAGTCGCCGATCAAGAGCAGCACCGTGTCCGGGCGTTTAGCCCTGACCATCAGGAGCGCCTCGAGCAGCACCTCGGGGTGGCGCAGCCGCTCGAGCGCGCCCAGGTAGACGAGCAGCGTCTTGTCCCGGTAAAAGGGGTCGTCCGTGGCTTCGGGCAGGGGCTGGCCAGGCTGCATGTCCACCCCCATCGGCACAGCGCTGATGCGCTCGGCTGGCACGCCGTAGCCGGCCAGCACCGCCTTCATCGCCTCGCTCTGCGCGAACACATGGTCGGCGCGCGGCAGCACCACCCGGTAGAGCAGCCAGAACGCCAACGTCCCGCGGATGCGCCAGAGCAGCCGCTGCAGGCGCGACGAAGCGCTGGGTGCCCGCCCGCGGCCAAGGTCAATCCACGCTTCGGGAAACGGCAAGGACAGCCAGTAATAAAAAGGCAGACCGAACAGGCGGGCGATCATCAGCCCTGCCGCGGCGCCCAGAATGCGGTCGCGCACCTGCAAGGCGTCGTAACCGCCCTGCCGGCACAGGCGGTACGCGTCGATTAGCGACAGGAACTTGACCGCCAACCGCCGGATGCGCGAATACACCGGCCGCGCAAAGATGCGACCGCCGCCCCAGACATCGGATAGCACCGCGTCGCGCTCGCCGACGAGGTCCGACTGGATGCCGTATTGAGGCAACACCTTGCCGAACAGCACGGCCAGGTCCGCGCGCAAGCTAGGACAAGGTTCGCGGGTCAGGTACAGCAGCTTCATCGCGCTTGCGCTCCTTCTTGACCAGCCAGGCAAGGTACCCGGCTGCAAAAGCGAACAACACCTCGAAACTCGACGCGACGATCAGCGCGTCGCTGTACCACAGTGCCAGCAGGAAGCAGCAGGCTGCCACCTGCAAGGCCGCGGCGACGCCCGGTGGCGCCTGCACGCGCCACGTGGAGCGCAGCAGGGCAAATAGCGCAAGGCAGAACAGCAGCGCGCCAGCGAGGCCGGTGTCCCACAACAGTGTCGAGAGCGTGTTGAGGTTGATGTTCATCAGCGGATAGCGTCGCGACAGGTAACCTGCCTGCAGCGTGGCGTCCGCGGAATACGACGCTCCCAGGCCATGGCCGAAGAAGGTTTCCAGCGGGTTGTGCCAGCCGTGCTCGGCAAACCAGAAGGAGAGCACCGTCGTGCGGTTGAGGCTGTAGCGGTCGACGTAGCCGTGCTCGCCGAAGTTGTACGCGATCGCCTGCACGAACTGCTGTTCGGGGGTGAGCAGTCCGTCGTTGAAGAACACGAAGTACACCCACAACAGCGCGACCATCGCGCTGGCGAGCAACAGCACCAGCAGCACGGCTAGCAAGGGACTGCGCCTGATCACGTCGCGGTAGGCAAACAGCAGCACGACAGGCAGCAGGATCAGTACCACCTTGGTTTCACCCAGCAGCAGCGGCGCGCAGAGCAAGGGTACGGCCGCGAGCGCCCCCCAGACGGGGATCACGCGCCGGTGCCACGCCGTCAGCGTGCCGGCCAGCCCGCACAGGAGGAACATCGCCATCGTCCCGCTTGAGCCGCCTCCGGTCATGTTCGCCTCGAAGCTGCCGCTGACGATGTCGATCGGCACCACCCCATCGCCCATGCCGATACGCAAGGGGACGAGGAACAGGTATTGGTAGAGCGCAAACGGCAATTGCAGCAGCGCAAGCCAGAACAGGAAGCGGCAGCAGCGCGCCAGCAGCCGCTCGCTGTCTGCATTGACCGGCAAGGCAGCGACGAACAGCAGCAGGCCGAAGAACTGGAAGATCCGCTTCCAGCCGGCCGCCGACTCGTTCAGCGAGCTGTCCGCCGGCAAAGAGGCGAGCACGGCGTAAACCGGCAAGGCAGCCAGCAGCCAGACAAAGACCGGCATGCCCTCGCGTGCGTCCGCATTCAACAGCAGGCGGACGGTGGCAATGCCCAACAACATCACGCCCAGCAGTGAAAATGCCCACGAAATCTTGAGCAGTCCTGGAAAGAACAGGCCGACCGGCCCCATCACCAGCAAGGTACCCACCAGGATCAGCCAGACGATCAGCTGCGGCCTGGCCAGCAGCACAAAACCGGCCACCATGCCCATGAGCAGCGCGACATTCACCGGGTTGCCGTGGGCGACCAGCACGCCTGAGGCAACCGCCAACAGCGCCGACACGGCAAAGGCCACCATCTCGGGCAGGTAGGCCTTGAGACGGGAGAGGGGTTCCGGCCACCAGGCGCGCAGCGGCAGCAGGCTAGCCATGCGCCCTCCCGAAAAACCTGTCGCGGGCGCTCTCGTCAAGCGCGCCGTACAGCGCATGCACGAAGTCGTGGTGCAGCGCGTACGAGGCCGCGTCGTCCGGCCCGATGCTCGAGACTCGGAACAGGAGCCCGTCCGGGACCACCCCGGACAGGCCGTACGCCATCTCGGCCATCTTCTTGCTGCGCCGCCCGCGCACCACCTCGTCGCCGACCAGCGACCAGTAGGTGACCGGCTCGCGGCGGTAACCACCCAGCGTCATGAAGAGTTCGCGCACTGGCATCTGCCGCCCGGGCAGCGCGAGCGTCGCGTCGCGCGCCGCCTGCTCTCGGAAGCCCTGCGCCGGGTAACACACCTCCGGGTAGTGCAATTCCATGCCGTCGCGCTGGTCGCGCCCGTAGGCGAGCGAGAGCATGATGCGTTGCCCCTCGTCGTTGACGTAGACACGCGAGAGCGTGTCGGCGTAGATGCGGGCCAGTTCGCTTTGCTGCTGCGGGTTCACCACCTGCCGCGCGGCGCCCTCGTCCACCCGCCACGCGCCGAAAGCCTGCGGCAGCTGGGCCGAGAGCGCAGCCGCGGGGCGGCCGGCGGCGAGCAGGCGGGTCGGCGTCGCCGCCCACGCGGCCAGCGCGGCACCGCCCATCAGCGCCGAAGCAAGGAAAGCCCGCCTAGTTTGTCCGCTCATGACGCACTCCTGGCAGGCAGGCGCAACAAGGCGTCGGTCGCGATGATCATCAAGAGGGCGAGCATGAACAGTACGATGCCGGAGAAGCCGTGCAAAAAGCCCTGTCCGGCGGCGTCGCCGAAGTAATAGGTGATCAGCACCAGGATCAGCACCCTGAGCACGTTCGCCATGAAACTGATCGGCACGATCAGCAAGGCCAGCACCACATTGCGCGACCACGAGGCCGTGCGCACCAAGTTCAGGTACAGAAGCCCCATCGCCTCGAGTGTGAACAGCGTCTGCAGCCCGGCGCAGGCGTCGGCGACCAGCAACTGGTAGGGTCCCACCTGCAGGATCACCCCGCTGCGGGCCGCCGGGTAGCCGAAGAGTTGCAACAGCCATTCGACGACGACCGACACCGCGAGCTTCATCGGCCCAGTCAGCGCGTCGACCACGGCCAAGGGCAGCGGGATCAGGAACAGCATGAAAAAGAGTGCGAACCACACGCACCGCACCGCTTCCACCCCGATAAAGAGCAGCAGCAGCGCGGCGACCAGTACGGGAAAGACGCCAACTTCGAACAGCAGGATGCCCTGCGAGCGGCCGAGCACATAGCCAAGCAAGGCGAGGATCAGCAGGCTCCAGCCAGAGAGCGGTGCGGGGCGCATTTCAAGCGCCAAGAGTTCGCCCCGCTTTTGCCAGAACAGCCAGAGCACCACCGCCAGCACCAGCGGGCCGTGCCCCTGCTGCTCGTGCTGCCACACGCCCCCGTACAGCCGCCATACGGTCGGCAGCAGCAAGGCGGCGAGGCCAGCAGCCACCAACCAGGCTGCGGGATACCAAAGCCGGATCGGCGCGGAAAGCAGCTTGCAGGTCGGCATCGCGCGCCCCTAGCGGTTCATCACGCAACCGGCCAGCTCGACGTGAGCCTGGCGCAACTGGGACACCAGACTCGTGAGCGGACGCACGCCGGTCTGGCCGGCACAGGCGAGCACCATCGCAAAGCCCGCCGCGTGCGCGACGCGCACGGCGTCGCTGCCGTCGTTCGCCGCGGTGGTATCGATCAGGATCACGTCGAAATGCTTGCGCACCAGGTCGATCAGCTCGCGCAGGCGCCCCCGGCTCAACAGTTCGAGCGGGTTAGGTGGCACCGCCCCGCCCTTGAGCACTGTCAGGTTGGGCAACTCGGGTATCACGTCGATCGCGTCGTTGAGCGCGCAATGACCGGCCAGCAGGTTGGAGAGACCATAACGGTTGTCCAGGCAAAAGAGCTCGTGCAAGCCGGGCTTGCGCAGGTCGGCGTCAATCAATAGCGTACGTTCGCCCATCTGCGAAAACAGGATGGCCAGGTTGGCAGCAACGTAGCTGCGCCCCTCGCCGTGCCCGGGACTGACGATCGAGAGCGCACGCGTCGCGCGCCCCTGGCCGAACACGTCGATCAAGAGCTGGCTGCGCAGGCTGCGCAGCGCCTCGCAGCCGGTCGCGAACGGGTCGAACAACGCGAGCAGGGACGGATGCAGCCGGTTGTGGCCGCCGGCGGGCAGGTAGGCGTAATCGTAGCGGCGCGACAGCGCGCGCATCAGCTCGTCTTGGCTGATCAGGCCGAGGCTGACTGCAGCCTCGCCAAAACGCATGCCGCTTTTGGCCTGCTCGTCAGCGATCCGCTCAAGGTCGCCCGGCCCAAGCAGCCCCTCCCCTTGCAGGAGTTCGCCCAGCCGCGGCTCGCTGCCGTTCGCGATCTCGTGCGCCCCCAGGCGCTGACCAGTTTCAGCCATGCGAATTCTCCCCCAGTTGTGGTGCGCCCGGCGGGCTCAGCCGCTTGGCGGGCGTCTCGGTCGCCTGCCTCACCCGCTGCAAAGACCCGATTTGCTGCACGCCGCAAATCTCGACCAGCTCGCCATCGAGCCTGACGCGGCGGTCGAGCGTCTCACGCACCAGCATCGCGACCAGCGCGAGCACGGCGCCGACCACCGTCGCCACCACCAGGTTGAGAAGGATCTTGGGGCTCGCCGGGATCAGCGGCGACTCGGCGCGGCTCAACACACTGACGTTGGTCTGCACCATCTGCGACTCCAGCCGGCTTTGCGCGGCGCGCGCGCTGACCGCGTCGTACGCCTTCTGCGCGTTGGCGACCTCCAGTTGCAGCACGCTGATCTCGTCGCGCTCCTTTTTCAGCTCGAGGATCTTGTTCTTTTGCTGCGCGATCGCCGCCTGCAGGTCTTCGGCCCGGTAGAGTCCGGCCTTGCCGCTGGCGCCAAGCGACGCCCGCACGCGGGCGATCTCGGCTGACAGCGAGCCTTTGAGCTCGGAGAGCTGCGCCTGCAACTGGCGCACCTGAGGATGGTTGACACCGGTGCGCGCGACCTGCTGGCGCAGCTCGGACTCCAGCCTCGCGACCTCTCCGCGCAACTGGACTACCAACGGGTTTTGTAGCACCTCGGGCAGGTTGGCCGATTGCGCCGTACGCGCCTTGCTGTCGGCCTCCATCTTCTGCGACTCGACCTGGGTCAGCAGCGAAGAGAGGTCGTTGAGCCTGGCCGTCTCGAAGTCAAGCCGTTCGTCGCTGGCGACGATGCCGGTCTTCTGCTGGAACGCAGAGAGTGCCAGCTGAGCCTTCTCCAGCTGTTCACGCTGCATGCGCACCTGATCGTCGAACCAGCCGGCGTACTGCTGGGCCGGCGCCGCGCGCAACTGGATGCTGGTATCGATGTATGCGCGGGCAAAGGCGTTGGCCGCCTGCGCGGCAAATTCAGGCGATTTGGCAACGAAGTCTATATTGAGCACCGTGCTGTCACGCACCGGGTTGACCGACAGCGCGCCCCTGAGCTGCTGGCCGATCCAGGCGGCAAAATCGACCTTGCCGCCGGTCGCGGCCATCCACTCGCCGCGCAACGCCACGTCGTTTTGCAGGCCCAGCAACTGCGCGGCGCGCGCGGCAACCCGCTCGCTCTTGATGATATCCATCTGGGTCGCAAGATAGCTCGGCTGCATCAAGCCGGGCAGCACCATGCCGGCGACCGGGTCGGGCGACTTCACGTCGAGCACCACGGCGGTCGACGCGACATATTGCCGAGGCAAGACAAGGCTGACCGCCAGCGCGGTCAGCACGGTCAGGCCGAGCACCCACACACCCAGTTTCCAGCGGGCGCGCACGATCAAGAGCAGACGTTGCAGGTCCATGGTTCCTCCCGCACTCAGAACAGGCTTTCCGGCACGTAGATCACGTCGTCCGGCTGAATCGGCGCGTTCATGTCGAGCTTGAGTGCCTGAAAACTGCCGTCGGCCGCACGGCGCTCGACCTTGAGCGAACGCTCGGTGCCGCGTACGGTAGGTCCGCCGCCTTGCGCCAGCGCCTGCCTAAGCGTCATGCCGCGCTCGACCCGGTACGCCCCCGGGCGCTGCGCCTCGCCGTAGATGTAGTAGACCGGCGCACGGTCGACAAAGAGCACGTCGCCCGGCTGCACCACCAGCGCGCCGGTGCTGCCGCCTTGCGACGCGCGGTAGATCGCCGGCACGTCGATTTCGGTGCGAAAAGGCTTGCCGTCGCGCGCACCGGTCAGCACCACCGTATCGGCACCGCCGGCCGCCACGCCACCCGCCTGCGCGAGCAGGTCGGTGACCGTGGTGTTGGCGGTCTCCAGCGGGAACCGGCCGGGGCGGTTGACTTGGCCCAATACCGACGCCTGGTTGCCGCGCACCTGCAACAGGGCGATATTGACCTGCGGCTGCTGCACGTAACCGCCCTTCTTGAGGGCTGCGGCGAGCAGCGCCTCGGCACCGTCCAGCGGCAGGCCGCCGACCTTGACCTTGCCGACCAGCGGGTAGCTGATGAAGCCGCTCTCGCCGACGCGGGCGTCCAGGGTCAGGTCAGGGTTCTGGAATACCTGCACGCGGATCTGGTCACCCGGTGCCAGCCGGTATTCGTCGGGCTGCGCGGCCTGGACGCTACCCGCCAGCGCGCCGGACAACAGCAGCACCCGGAACGCTCGGTCATACAGGCGGTCGACTGACTTCGACATGCTCATCTCCTCGTTTGATCAGCCGGCATCGCCTGCGCATCCGTGCACCAGCACCAACGGCCGATGATTATTAATAGAACAACGACAAGTTCTTTCAATGCTCAAATCAAATCGACATGTGGCGGTCAAAATGCCAACCCCAATCCAAGCCAATAGCCTTGCCGGGTGTAATCCAGACCGGGGTAGCTGGAGCTTCGCTTTTCATGCTGCCACTGGGCGCTGAGCTTGAGTGGGTCGGTCAGTTGCCAGTCCAGGGAGAGCGACCCAACCCGGGTGCGGTCGTCCCGCTTGCCCAGCACCGGCAGCGCCTGCTCGTACGCGGCGCTCGAATGCACATATGAGGCCCGTGCCGTCACCCTATGACTGAGCTGCCAGCGTGGCTCGAACGACCAGCTGCGTACCGTCCGTGACCGGTAAAGCAGTTGCGATTCGACTTTCTGGTCGGCCGACAGGGTCAGGTCGATCTTGCCCGTCGCCTGCCAGCGCACGCCGGCACGCCAGGTATCCCCCGAGTAATCAAGGTCGGAGCGCGTGTCGTAGTCGCGGGACAGGCGCCCCCAGCCCAACCATGCGCGCAGCTTCTCGCTGACAGCCCATTCGCCCGACAGCCCGGCCTGTCGCTCCCGGAAGTCGCGGAAAAATTGCTGTTCACCTTCACCGGAGCGAGCCAACAGCTCGACGAAGCTGCCCTTACCGCTCAGGTAACGCACCCCCAACTCGGCAGAACTCAAGGTTTCATCCGGTGTCGAGGTGAGCGCGCTATAGCTGGATTTATCCCGGTCCAGCGCGCCCAGTAGCAGCCACGATGGATGAAACTGCCACTGCACGCCGGCCCGCTGGTAATCGCGTTTACGGACGTTGACCGTACTCGCGCCAAACGCAGGGTCGGTCAGATCCGGACTCTCTTCACGCGAAAGCCGAAACTCGCCGCTCACGTCATTGCCGACCGCCCACTGCCACACCGCCTGATAAGGGGTCGCGGTGAAGTCGTTGTTGTCGTAGTCGCGGTAGCGGTAATCGACGACGCCCAGGTCCAGCTGTACGCGCTGCCGCCCCCACTGTTTGTCCAGCGACACGCCGGCGTCGACACGGGTCATCCAGTCGCTGACCGGATCCTTTTCCGGCGGTCTGGCGAACAGGTTGTCGTCGTACACCTCGCGCACGCCTGCCCGCCATTGGACGGTATCCAGCGTATCGGCGGCAGCGGTGCCAGGCAGCAGCACGCCCACCGCCGCCGCGAGCACGGACAAGCTTGGCGCGATGCGCCCGCAAACGGCTTGCCGATAACTAGTCATATGAATTCCCCCTTGAACAGACGGATCCCCATCAGATCACCGCCAGATGACATTGCGCTTTTCTATGAATCGTAGAACAGCCACCGCAATTGTCATGTCATACAACTTGTCCGCGCCCTACCATCTGAGCGCCCGGCATACCTCAGCCACCCGCCAGCTGAGGCGCTGCCGTTGCCGTGTTGCCTCCCCCTGCCGTAGCCCGTCCCAAGCATTCGGCGTCGATCCGTTCGAGGATGCGCGCGCTTTTCACCGCGTCGAACTTGCGGGCGAACAGCGCGCCCGACGCGGTAACACACTCGAAGTCGTCGTCGCTCGACAGCAGCGCCGGCGAGCCGTCGCGCTCGCCTTCCCAGTCTATGAACCACGGCAGCGGTCGATGGGGCGCGGGGAGCGCGCCATGTAGCGTCGTGAAAAAAAGCTCGCCGCCGATCCACACTTCACGGAAAAATGCCTCGAATTCCGGGTTTTCGGCGAGCCAGGCGAAGATGCGCCGCCAGTAATCGGTCGGGAACATGGTCCACCCCTCACCGCCGCTGATCTGGCCGACACAGGCCGGAACCTTGCGCCGGCAGAAGTACGCGTCCAGATTGCAAAGCCACAGCCAGAAGGTCTCGCGCGAAGCAAAAATCTTGCGCGGGTTGAACGTGGGCAACAGCAGTACGTCCACACCCCTGCTGGGCGGGCACTGCAGCGGCAAGGGCCGGCGGCTGAGGCGCCAGGACAGGTGGTGGCGGTGAAACCCTTCTCCGAACCAGGTCAGGTAACAGGTACCGGGAGACGCTTCGAGGAAACGGCGGATCGCCTGGGGAGGCTGCAGGGGGTAGGTACTGCCGCACAGGGTAACGATGTAGCCTTCGCGAGCGTCGGCGAGCGCAGCCCGCGCACCGGCGAGGAAAGCTTCGACCAGACCGTAGCCCCCCCAATTGCACGCGTGCCGGCTCTGCAGATAGCGTACGCTTTCGTCTGCCGGCAGTTGCTGCAAGAAAGGGGCGATATCGACGCGCGCGTCAATATGGATATAAAAGTACACGTCTGGCGCGCGCAGCGCGTCGACCAGCCGGCGCAGGAAGGTCGGCTGGTGGTAGGCGACGATCACGTAGCTGATCAAGACCCGCCCCCCTGCATGTGCGACAACGTACTGCCCGCGGCCTGCGCAAGGCCGATCGCCACCGCCGGGTGGTCGGCCAGCTCGACACCATCGAGCAGAAGCATCTCGCCAGCCTGCACGGCACGGGTGAGCCGCGCACCGGCGAGCAGCCCCAACGGTACATGGTGCGGGTGGGCGGAGAGCTCGATGGCGACACCGCGCACTTCGAAGCTGCCCGCGCCGCGCGCGAGGCAGGTGCCCGCCGGCAGGCCGCGCTTGGCGAGCGCCGCCATCCCCAGACGCGGCGCCGCACCATTGTTAAGCAGCACCGGGCCACCGGCGAGCAGGCGGCGCACCGTCTTGGCCACCTCGAGCGAGCAGAGGTGGTAGGGCTTGACCAGCAGGTAGTCCGGCCCGGGGCCCAGCTTGAAGTACTCGAGCAAGGCTGCCTGATCCTCGTCGTGGCGGGCGACCACGAACACGCCGGTCGGCGCCCAGCCGTCGGCGAGCACGTAGTCGGACAGCACCTCTCCGCGCGCACGGGCAAGTTCCGCCAGCCTGGCCGCGCCTGCGGCCAGGCTGTTGGCCTCTGGGCCGGCCAGCCCCACGCACGCGATGTTGCCACCCAGGCCGTTGCCGACCAGCACCTGCTCGATCTGCACCTTGCTGCCGTCAGTCGCGCCGGTCGCGTTGGGCACACTGATGCCCTGGCGCGCCGCCCAGTACGCCATGTTTTCCGGCGACGGATTGAGGTCGAGAAAACCCTTCATGTTGCCGTACACCAAAGGCGAAAAGCCCATCGCGCGCACGTCTTCGGCCAGCGCGGCAAGCGAGCCGGGTTGGTCGCCCTCGGCTTCGCTGAATGCGCCGAGCGTGGCGAGGTACGAGCCGGTGGTGACGTGCAGTTCGGCGTTGAGCGTCGCCACCGGCCGACCGGCATTGAGCGCGCGCGCGCAGACGTCGGTACCGTGCAGCACGTCGCCCGTCATCTCGACGACGATGTCGGCGCTGTCGACCAGCGCGTCGATAGAATCCGTCAACAGTGCCGGCGCGAAACCCGTCACGCTGCCCAGCGGGCGCCGGGTGAGCACGCCGGACAACACGAGGTCCGGACAATGCCTGGCAAGCATGCGCGCGAAGCTCTCAGCCATCGGCCCGGTACCCACCAGGCCGACACGGGCAACCCTGCCTCCCTGCCCGCCATGCCAGGGCACACCGCTCATTCGATCACCTCGATCTCGGGGCAGAACACCACGAAGCGCCCGCCCCACTCGCGGATGCCGGAAAACTTGTGCATCAGCTCGTCGCGCCAGTTCCACGGCAACAGGATCAGGTAGTCCGGCTTGTCGATGAACACCTGCTCGGGCGACTTGACCGGGATGTGCGAGCCGGGCAGATACAAGCCCTGCTTGGCCGGCGTATGGTCGACCGTGTAGCGGATGGTGTCGCCACGCACCCCAAGGTAATTGAGCAGGGTGTTGCCCTTGGCCGGCGCGCCGACCGCGGCGATGCGCTTGCCCGCGCGCCTGGCGTCGATCAGGAACTGCAGGATCTCCTGCTTGCGCGCGACCACCCGCTCGTTGAAGTCGAGGTAGGTCGCGAGTTGGTCCAGCCCCGCCTCACGCTCCTTGGCAAGCAGCGCGGCTACGCGCGGGCTGAGCGGGTGACGGCCGGTGTCGGCGCGCTGCGCGTAGACACGGAGCGAGCCGCCGTGGGTCGGCAACTCCTCGACGTCGAAGAGCGCCAAGCCGTTCGCTGCGAGGATCTGCTTGAAGGTCGTCAGTGAGTGGTAATAGAAGTGCTCGTGGTAGATGGTGTCGAACTGCAGTTTCTCGAGCAGGTTGAGCGCGTGGTGGAACTCGAAGGTCGCCACGCCGTTTTCTTTCAGCAGGATCGCGAAGCCGCCGACGAAATCGTTGATGTCTGGCACGTGGGCGACCACGTTGTTGGCCGGCATCAGGTCGGCGGCGAAGCCCTCTTCGCGCAGCCGCGTCGCGTACGCGCGGCCGAAGAACTCGACGTTGACCGGGATGCCGAGCGCGCGCGCAGCCTGGGCGGTATCCAGCGTCGGCTCGACGCCGAGCACCGGGATGCCGGCGTCCAGGAACCAGCGCAGTAAGTAACCGTCGTTGCAGGCGATCTCGACGACCAGTCTGTCGGCGTTCAGGCCGAAACGCCCGATCACTTCGCGCGCGTAATCGCGGGCGTGGGCAAGCCAGGTGTCCGAGCACGAGGAGAAATACGGGTAATGCTCGGAGAAGATCTCACTCGCCTCCTCGCTGCCCGGCGCCTGCACCAGCAGGCAGTGCTCGCACACCAGCGCCCCCAGCGGATAGAAGCGTTCCATATCGTTGGACTGCTTCTCGGCGCGCAGCGCGTTCGACAAGGGCTGCATGCCCAGGTCGGCGACTACATGGTGTGCGGAATGCCCGCAGAAACGGCAGTTGGTGTGCATGTTCTCCCCTTCTCGCTGGTCTGTGGCCTGTTCAATGCCGACAGGAAAGTTCAGGCCCGGATTGTGTATGGCAGGTCCTGCCCGCGCGCCTAGTACGCCTGCTTGTCGCCGCCCGCTACCGTCAAGACGGTGCGCAGGATGATCTTGATGTCGAGCAGCAGCGACCAATGGCGCAGGTAGTCGAGGTCGTACTCGATGCGTCGGCGCATCTTGTCCAGGGTGTCGGTCTCGCCGCGGCAGCCGGACACCTGGGCAAGCCCGGTGATGCCGGGGCGCACCTTGTGGCGGACCATGTAGCCCTTGATCAGCTTGCGGTACGCCTCGTTGTGCGCGATGGCGTGCGGGCGCGGGCCGACGATGCTCATCCGCCCCTGCAGCACGTTGATGAACTGCGGCAGCTCGTCGAGCGAGGTGCGGCGCAGGAAGGCGCCAAACGGCGTGACGCGCTGGTCATCCTTGCTGGCCTGACGGATCTGGGCGCCGTCCTCGCACACCGTCATCGAACGGAACTTGTAGACGACGATCTCGTGGCCATCGAGCCCGTAGCGGCGCTGGCGGAACACCACCGGCCCCGGCGAGGTGAGCTTGACCCCCAGCGCGATCAGCAGCATCGGCACCGAGATCAGCACGAGGATCAGCGAGGCGAGCACAAGGTCGCTGCCGCGCTTCAAGAGCGCGTTCCAGCCGACGAAGGGCGAGTCGCATACCGCGATCACCGGCATGCCGCCGACCGTTTCGATGCGCCCCTGGATCAGGTCGGTGACGAACACGTCGGGGACGAAGTGGATGGAAGCGGTGGTGTCGCGCAGCGCGTCCAGCAGTTGCAGGATGCGCGGCTGGCTCGACATCGCCAGCGTGATGTAGATATGGCCGACGTGGTGTTCGCGCACGTACTGGGCAACGTCCGCCATCTTGCCCAGCCTGGGCAGGCCGGAGTGGGCGGTGCGCTCGCTCGGGCGGTCGTCGAAGAAGCCTAGCACCCGGCAAGCCGCGCTCGGGCTGCACGCGAGATAGCGCGCGAGCACCTCACCGTGCGCGGTGAGCCCGATGAAGATTGCTTCCTGGGCGAAACGCGCGCGCAGAGGTGGCAGCACCAGACGCAGCAGCAACTGGCCGAGTACGGCCAACAAGGGCGGCAGCGTGAGTGCGAGCGCAAGGTGCGGGTGGCCGAACACCCCACTCACGCCGAAGAGCCGTACCAGCGCGGCCAGCGCGGCGACATTCAGGAGCCAGCGCCAGATGAGTGCCGAGAAGAGTGCGGGCAGGCGGTCTTCCAGACGGCTGCGTCCGGGCAGGTTGCACACGAACACCAGCGCGGCGAGCAAGACGGCTGGCAGGCCCACGCTCCCCTGCAGCAGTAGCGCACCGCACAGTACGCCGAGCGCGAAGGCGGCCGGGTCGGTCAGCGCCGACACCGAAGCGGCGACGCCTGCGGTCCTCGCCGGCCGCAGCAGCGGAGACACCGGCTGGACCGAGTGAGGATGCTGGGAGAAGAAGGATTGCTTGTCCATGTAGCCTCGCGTGATCGGCGGCACCACCTGCCACATGCATGTTTCATAGGCAGCGAAAAAACACGTGTCAAACCGATACCGCCATTCAAAACATCTGCTTATCAGGGCAGCCGCAGGTAGCGATAGGGCAAAACAAAAGGCTCACTGACAAGGAGTTCCAAGGCGAGAAAAAGCAAACCGCCCGCAGGCTTGCTAAGGCCTGCGGGCGGTTCGGGAGGGTGGTGGGACGCTTAGCGCAACCTGGCGATATCCTTCGCCTCCCAGTGCGGGAAGTAGCGGCGCACCAGCGCGTTGAGCTCGACTTCGAACGCTCGGTAGTGGGCGAGTTCGTCGTCCGGCGTGCCGGCTGCGGCCGCGATGGGCTCGCGCACCATGCCGGCGGCGGCCGTCGCGTTGCTGGCGCGGTCGATCAGGATGAAGCTGCCGGTGCCGCGGCACGCGGTATAGGCGTCGACCACCACCGGCGCGTTCAGCAGAAGCTCGACTTCGGCGATCTCGTTCAGCTGCAGGGTGTCGGCCGCCACCTTCTCGCGGGTGTTGACGTCGACGCGGTGGCGGATCGCGCTGACGCGGCCGGCCACAGTCTTGCCGGCGAACTTCACCCGGTACTCGCGACCGACTTCCAGCGCTCGGGTGTCCAGCCACACCAGGTCCGCCGCGAGCGCCTGCGTCACCCAAGGCTCGGCCTCGCCTGCCTTCACCAGCATGTCGCCGCGCGACACGTCGATTTCGTCTTCCAGCTGCAGCGTCACCGCCTGCTGCGCGAACGCTGTAGGCAGCGCCGCCTCATACGCGATAATCGCCTTCACCCGGCTTGCGGTACCGGCCGGCAGCACGCGTACGGTGTCGCCAACGGCCACGCTGCCTGCGGCGACGGTGCCGGCAAAGCCACGAAAATCGAGGTTGGGCCGGTTCACGTACTGCACCGGCAGGCGGAACGCGCCAAGCGCGGTGTCGTGGCCGACCTCGACCGATTCCAAGAGCGACATCAGCGTCGGTCCGTCGTACCACGGCGTGTGCGCGCTAGCCTCGACCACATTATCGCCGCGCAAGGCCGAGATCGGCACGAAGCGGATGTCGGCAAGCCCCAGCTCGCCGGCGAAGGCCAGGTAGTCGGCGCGGATGCGCTCGAACACCGCCTCGTCAAAGCCGGTGAGATCCATCTTGTTGACGGCGACGATGACGTGGCGCACGCCCAACAGGCTGACGATATGGCTGTGGCGGCGGGTCTGCGTCTTCACGCCGTAGCGCGCGTCGATCAGGATCACCGCGAGGTTGCAGGTCGACGCGCCGGTCGCCATATTGCGCGTGTACTGCTCGTGCCCCGGGCAGTCGGCGATGATGAACTTGCGCTTGTCGGTGCTGAAGTAGCGGTACGCGACGTCGATGGTGATGCCCTGCTCGCGCTCGGCGGCCAGCCCGTCGACCAGCAAGGCCAGATCAATGTCGCCATCGGTGGTGTTGAACTTCTTCGAGTCGCGCTCGATCGCGGCCAACTGGTCCTCGAAGATCAGCTTGGAGTCGTGCAAGAGGCGGCCGATCAGCGTGCTCTTGCCGTCGTCGACGTTGCCGCAGGTGATGAAGCGCAGCAAATCCTTGTGCTCGTGCTGGGCGAGGTAGGCGTGGATGTCCTGGGCGATCAGTTCCGACTGGTGCGACATGGGGTGTTCCTCGTTGTGCTGCGGACGCGGCCGCTCAGAAATAGCCTTCGATCTTCTTCTTTTCCATCGACGCGCTCTGGTCGTGGTCAATCACCCTGCCCTGGCGCTCCGAGGTGCGCGTGAGCAGCATCTCGCGGATCACGTCGGTCAGGGTGTCCGCCTCGCTGTCCACCGCGCCGGTGAGCGGGTAGCAGCCGAGCGTACGGAAGCGCACCTTGCGCTTATGGATGCGCGCCTTCTCCTCGTCGCTCAGGTATTCGAGGATGCGCGCGTCGTCGATCATGATCAGTGCGCCGTCGCGCTCGACCACCTCGCGCTCGGCTGCGAAATACAGCGGGACGATGTCGATCTTCTCCAGCCAGATGTATTGCCAGATGTCGAGTTCGGTCCAGTTCGACAGCGGGAACACGCGGATGCTCTCGCCGCGGTTGACGCGCGCGTTGTAGAGGTTCCACAGCTCGGGCCGCTGGTTCTTCGGGTCCCAGCGGTGGTGGCTGTCGCGGAAGGAGAACACCCGCTCCTTGGCGCGGCTCTTTTCCTCGTCGCGGCGCGCGCCGCCGAAGGCGGCGTCAAAACCGTACAGCGAGAGCGCCTGCTTGAGCGCCTCGGTCTTCATCACGTCGGTGTGACGCGCCGAGCCGACGGTGAACGGGTTGACGTTGTCGCGCACGCCCTGCTCGTTGGTGTGCACGATCAATTCCAGCCCCATCTCGCGGGCGACGCGGTCGCGGTGCGCGATCATGTCGCCAAACTTCCAGGTAGTGTCGACGTGCATCAGCGGGAACGGCGGCTTACCCGGCCAGAACGCCTTGCGCGCCAGGTGCAGCATCACGGCAGAATCCTTGCCGATCGAGTAGAGCATCACCGGCTTGTCGAATTCGGCTACCACTTCGCGGATGATATGGATGGACTCCGCCTCCAGCTGCTTGAGGTGGGTCAGTCTGTGTTCGCTAAGAGTCATCGGTGCCCCCAGCCGGTCGCGCCGGCTATTGTCCTGTCATGGAAGAGCAATCTACCCAAGCACTCAGACCCGCGCAAAACCGTCTGGATATATCCATATGGCCGGGCACTATTCAATCAATAGATGTTTCGGGAATAACAAGAAGACGGGCGGCGAACACCTAGACTGTTATCATTGCGACCTGACCCATGACCGCCATGCATACCCAGCCCGACCCCGCGCGTCGCACCCTGCTTGGAGCCCTGGCCGCCGGCAGCGTGCTGGCCTTGCTCGCCGGTTGCCGATCGCCCGTCAAGACGATGACTGCCCAGACCCAAGCCCTGCCCCCTGCCAACCTGCCTGCCTTTGCCGCAGGCGGCCCGACGCTGCGCGTGGTCGCGCCGTCCGGCTTGATGCCCAGCTTCGAGCGCGCCGAGCGCGGCGTGCTGCGCCTCGCGCGCGCCGGCTACCGGCTCTCCAACACCCAGTGCCTGGCCAGGCGCTACCAGCGCTTTGCCGGGACGGATGCCGAACGCGCGGCCGACTTCAACGACATCCAGGCCTCTGACGTGCCCAAGCTCGTCCTCGCCGCGCGCGGCGGTTACGGCGCGATGCGCATCCTGCCGTGGATCAACTGGCAGCGGCTGTGCCCGCTCTTGAAAGAAGCGGGCACGCTGGTGATGGGTTTTAGCGACTTCACCGCGATCCAGATGGCTTTGCTGAGCCAGGGCGGCGTGACCAGCTTCGCCGGGCCCATGCTCTACAGCGACTTCGGCGCCGCGGCGCCCAGCGTGCTGACCATGAGCGATTTTGTCAGCGCGACCACCGCCCGCCCCTTGTCGATCCGTGTCGATACGCCATTCTCGCCGACGCTCAAGGCCGAGGGTGTGCTGTGGGGCGGCAACCTCACCGTGCTCGCGCACCTGGCCGGCACGCCTTACCTGCCGAAGATCGACGGCGGCATCCTGTTTGTCGAGGACGTCGGCGAGCAGCCTTACCGCGTCGAGCGCATGCTGCAGCAACTGAACCTCGCCGGCGTGCTCGGCCGCCAAAAGGCGATCGTGTTCGGCGACTTCGACCAGGCCAATACCCGCGACCACTACGACAGCTCGTACACGCTCGCGACGGTTGCCGCGCACGTGGCCAGCGTCACCGGCGTGCCGGTGCTGACCGGCTTCCCGTTCGGCCACACTAGCAACAAGGCGACCTTCCCGCTGGGCACTCACGCAAGTCTCACGTCCGATGGCGCGGGCTACCGCGTCACCTTCCCCGACTACCCGACCTACCCACTCGCGGGGCTGAACACCGCGGCGCTGACCGAACTGATGTAGCGGGCGGGCGAGGCGGCGCCTTGGCGGGTATAATCCGCGCCTTGTCTGTCCCCTGCCTGCCCTGCCCCATGTCCCTGAACGTCGCCGCCCTGAAAAAAGCCCTGCCCGATTGCCTGATCCGCGACCGCCACGCCCTCCGGCGCCGCCTCGCGGACGCCGAAAAGCGCGTCGCGCGCGGCCAGGACGCACAGCGCCTGCTCAAGGAAACCGCCGAGCGCATCGAGCGCTCGCGGCAGAAGGTTGAAACGCGGCGCGCTGCGCTGCCCGTGCCGCGCTTTGACGACGCGTTGCCGGTCAACCTGCGCCGCGACGAAATCCGCGACGCGATCGCGCGTAATCAGGTGGTGATCGTGTGCGGCGAAACCGGCTCGGGCAAGACCACCCAGCTGCCGAAGATCTGCCTGGAGCTTGGCCGTGGCGTATTCGGGCTGATCGGCCACACCCAGCCGCGGCGCCTCGCCGCGCGTTCGGTCGCCAGCCGCATCGCCGACGAGCTGGGCAGCCACTTGGGGGAGACGGTCGGCTTCAAGGTGCGCTTCACCGACCAGCTTTCCGACAGGAGCCTCGTCAAGCTGATGACCGACGGCATCATGCTCGCCGAGACGCAGACCGACCGTTACCTCGAGGCGTACGACACGATCATCATCGACGAGGCGCACGAGCGCAGCCTGAACATCGACTTCCTGCTGGGTTACCTGAAGCAGTTGCTGCCGCGCCGCCCCGACCTCAAGGTGATCGTCACCTCGGCGACCATCGACGCCGAACGCTTCTCCAAGCATTTTGACGGCGCGCCGGTGATCGAGGTGTCTGGCCGCACCTACCCGGTCGAGGTGCGCTACCGCCCGCTCAAGTCGCGCGACGAGGACGAGCGCGAGACCGAGATGGAAGACGCCGTCGTCGACGCCGTCGACGAACTGTCGCGCCTGGGCGCCGGTGACGTGCTGGTGTTCCTGCCCGGCGAGCGCGAGATCCGCGACACCGCCGAGAAGCTGAGAAAGTCCGGCCTCAAGGGCTACGAGATCCTGCCCCTGTTCGCCCGCCTCTCCAACGAGGAGCAGCAGCGCATCTTCAAGCCCTCCGGCGGCCGCCGCGTGGTGTTGTCGACCAACGTCGCCGAGACCTCGCTGACCGTGCCCGGCATCCGCTACGTGGTCGACACCGGCCTCGCACGCGTCAAGCGCTACAGCCCGCGCGCCAAGGTCGAGCAACTGCTGGTCGAGAAGGTCTCGCAGGCGGCGGCGCGCCAGAGAGCCGGCCGCTGCGGCCGCGTCGAGGCCGGCGTCTGCGTGCGCCTCTACGACGAGGAAGACTTCAACGCGCGCGCGCCGTTCACCGACCCCGAGATCGTGCGCTCCAACCTCGCCGCGGTGATCCTGCGCATGGCCTCGCTCGGCCTTGGCCGCGTCGACGCCTTCCCGTTTCTCGAGGCGCCATCCGGCCGCCTGGTCGCCGACGGCTACCAGGTGCTGCACGAACTGGGCGCGGTGGACGACGCGGGCGAACTCACCGCCACCGGCAAGGAACTCGCGCGCATCCCGGTCGACCCGCGCGTCGGGCGCATGCTGCTGGCCGGGCGCGACTTTGACTGCGTGCGCGAGGTGCTGATCATCGCGTCGGGGCTCTCCATCCAGGACCCGCGCGAGCGCCCGTTCGACGCGCGCGAAGCAGCCGACCGCGCGCAGGCACGCTTTGCAGACGAGCGCTCGGACTTTTTGTCCTACCTTGCGCTGTGGGACTTCTTCCAGGACGCGGTGCGCCACAAAAAATCCAACCGCCAGCTGATCGACGCCTGCCACGCGCACTTCCTGTCGCACCTGCGCCTGCGCGAATGGCGCGACCTGCACGCGCAACTGGCCGAGATCGCCAACGACATGGGGCTGATCCGCCGCGAGGACGCTCACGCGGCCGCGCCCGAGGCACCGCAGCAGATGGGCGACAAGAAGCGCCGCCAGCTCGAAGCCCTGCACTACGAGAAGCTGCACAAGGCGCTGGTCACCGGCCTGATCGGCAACGTCGGTCAAAAGGCGCTGGAAGGCGACGAGTACACCGGCGCGCGCGGCAGCCTGTTTCACGTCTTCCCCGGCTCAGGCCTGAAGAAGGCCAAGCCGAAGTGGCTGGTCGCCGCCGAAATCGTCGAGACCAGCCGGCTGTACGCGCGCTGCGTCGCCCGCATCGAACCCGAGTGGATCGAGCCCTTGGCGCCGCACCTCGTCAAATACCATTACTTCGACCCGCACTGGGACAAGGCGCGCGGTGAGGTGGTCGCCAGTGAGCGGGTCACGCTGTTCGGGCTGACGCTCATCGCGCGCCGCCCGGTCAGCTACGGCAGGATCGCGCCCGAGGAGGCACGCGAGCTGTTCATCCGCGGCGCGCTGGTCGAGATGGCGTATGTCAGCAACGCGCCCTTCTTCCAGCGCAACGCGCAGCTGATCCGCGACGTCGAGGCGCTCGAACACAAGGCGCGCCGCCAGGACGTGCTGATCGACGAGGATGCGCTGTTTGATTTCTACGCGCAGAAGATCCCGGCCCATGTCGTCGACGCGGCTAGCTTCGAGGCGTGGCGCAGCGAGGCCGAGAAGGCCGACCCCAAGCTTTTGCACCTGACGCGCGAAGAGCTAATGCGGCACGCCGCGCAGCACGTGACGGTCAACCAGTTCCCCGAGTGGTGGGAACACGCGGACGGGCGCATGCGTTTGCGCTACCGCTTCGAGCCCAACCATGTGCTCGACGGGGTGACCATCGATGTGCCGCTCTCCAGCCTCAACCGGCTGGAGGCCGCGCCGTTCGAGTGGCTGGTGCCGGGCATGGTGCGCGAGAAGCTCACCGCGCTAATCAAGAACCAGCCCAAGCAGATCCGCCGGCTGTGCGTGCCGGTGCCCGACTTCGTCACCCGCTTCTTGTCGACCGACCCGGACATGGGCGCACCGATCGCGCCGCAACTGGCGCGCTTCATCCTGCGCGAGAGCGGCGGCGTGCGCGTCGACGAGGCGGGCTTCTACGCGCACCCCTTGCCCGAGCACTTGCTGTTCAACTTCCGCGTGGTCGACGACGGCAAGCAGGAGATCGGCCTCGGCCGCGATCTCGCCGCCCTGCAAAAGCAGTTCGGCCAGGCCGCGCAACTGACCTTCCGCGACACCAGCGCCGAATTCGAGCGCGAGAACGTCACCGCGTGGGACATCGGCGAGCTGCCCGAATCGATCCAGTTCGCGCGCGGGCGCCAGCAACTGACCGGCTACCCGGCGCTGACGCTGGAAGCCGAGGGCCGCGTCGCGCTGCGCCTCTACGACACCGAGCTGGCCGCCACGCGTGCGCACCGCAAGGGCGTAGTGCGCCTGTTGCAGTTGCAGATGAAAGAACAAGTCAAGCAACTGGGCAAGGGGCCGTCCGGCTTCCAGCAGGCGGCACTGCAACTGAGGGCCATTGGCAACGCCGATGTGCTGCTCGCCGACGTGCTCGCGTGCATCTGCGACCGCGCCTTCGTCGGCGACGACGAGTTGCCGCGCAGCGAGAAGGCCTTCAACGAACAGAAGGCGCGCGCGCGCGCGCGGCTGCCGGCGGTCACCCAAGCGGTGATGGGCTACCTTACGCAGATCGCGGCCGAATACCCGCCGCTCGCCGCCCGCATCGCCAAACACAAGCTCGGCTGGGAGCTGAAGGGGCAACTCGACGCGCTTGTCTACCCGGGCTTTCTCGCGGCGACGCCGTGGGCACAGCTGCCGCACCTGACGCGCTACCTGAAGGCGATGGGGCTGCGCATGGACAAGCAGGTGACGAGCCCGCAGCGCGACGGCCAGCGCGCAGCCGAGATCCGCGAGCTGTGGCAGCGCTGGGAAGCGCGTGTCGCCGCGGACAGCGAAACCGGCGAGGCGTCGGCCGAACTGCTGGCGTTCCGCTGGCAGATCGAGGAATTGAGGGTCAGCCTGTTCGCGCAGGAGCTGAAGACGCCTTACCCGGTGTCGCTCAAGCGCCTGCAAAAGGTGTGGGACGCGTTGCCGCGCGGTGCTTAGCCTGCCCTGCAATTTGATCTGGATCAAATATACGTTCAGCATTAAGTATAGAATTGCATTAAGAATAATTAGCATCGTCCCGCCATGCCGCCACCCAGCGCCCAGCACAGCCGCGTGCGCAGGGGCTTGCTCGCCGGCAGCGCCCTGACTGCGCTGACGGCGTTGCTACCTGCCTGCGCGCCCGCACCGCCGCTCAAGCTGTCGACCCATCCGTGGCCCGGCCACGGTTTCTTGTGGCTGGCCCAGCAACAGGGCGTGCTGGCGGCGGAGGACGTGCGCCTGGTCGAACTCGGCTCGGCCAGCGCCTCGCTGCACGCGCTCTCGGCCGGCGTCGTCGACGCGGCGACGCTGACGCTGGACGAGGTGCTGCGCGCGCGAGCCGGCGGCATCCCGCTCTCCATCGTGTTGGTACTCGACAGTTCGGCCGGCGCCGACATGCTCATCGCCCGTGACACCCTGCCCGACCTCGCCGCGCTGGCGGGAAAGCGCATCGGCTTCGAGCGCTCTGCAACCGGCGCGCTGATGCTCGCCGGCGCGCTCAAGACGGCCGGGCTCTCCCCTGCCGACGTTCAGCTGCTCGACATCAATATCGACGCACAGGAAGCCGCGTGGCAGGCGGGCGAAATCGACGCGGTGATCAGCTTCCCGCCGGTCGCCACCCGCCTGCTGGCAAACGGCGGACACGCGCTGTTCGACAGCCGCAGCCTGCCGGACACCATCTTCGACGTGGTCGCCGTGCGCGAAGAGGCTCTCCTTGCCAAGCCAGAAGCGGTGGCCGCACTGGTCGACGCCCATCTGCGCGGGCTTGCCGCGTGGCGGGCCAACGACAGCGGCCAGCAGCGCGCAATCGCCCGCTGGCTGGGGCTGCCCGACACCCAGGCCGCGCGTACCCTCGCCGGGCTCAAGCCGTGCGGCCTCGCCGACAACCGGCGCCTGCTCGCGGGCAGCCCCCCGCAACTTGCCGACGTCGCCGCAGAGCTGGTGCTCAGGCTGGCGGCCGACAATATCGACGCACGCGCATCCGGGCAGACCACTCTGATTGACGCGCGCTTTGTCAGCGGGCACCCCTCATGACACGTCCGCCATCCCTGCGCATCCTCTTGCCGCTGTCGGTGATGCTCGCCGTCACGCTGACCGTCGTGCTGACCGGCGTCGAGGCCCTCCGCCAGGAGCGCGGCGTACTGGAAGCCGCCACCGAAGCCCATGTCCGCGAGGAAGGCGCCCGCTTCGCGCGCCTCGCCGACGAACTGCTGCACAGCCGGCCAGACCTTGTGCAGTCGGAAATCCTGCTCGCGCAGGCTCAGCACGACGACGTGCGCATCGCGCTGGTCGACCCCGAAGGCCGCATCGCCCTAGGCGGCCGGGGCTACGCACGCGGCCAGATGGCGGCGCAGGTACTGCCGGGCTGGGACGACCGCCGTTTCGAGCGCACCCGCCAGGGCCTGGAAGCGCAGCTCGACCCCGACCCGGCCGCGCACACTACCCGCATCATGGTGCCCTACCTGCCGCCCGCGCCGCCTGGCATGATCAGCAACCGCGAAAAGGGCGTGGTCTGGATCAGCCACAACTACCAAGCAGAGCAGGCGCAGCGTGTGGAGGTCCTTCTGCTGCGCCGCCTCGCCGAGTGGGGAGGCATGCTGCTGTTCGCCGCGCTGCTCTCGTGGTGGCTGCACCGCTACGTCGGCCGGCCGCTCGTCCGGATCGCCCGCCACGCCGAAGACGCGCACCTGATCGACGACTATGAGCCGCTGGCCGAAGACGGCTTTGCGGAGCTGGCCAGCCTCGCCCGCGCGCTCAACGCCGGCGTCGAACGCAGCCGCAGCGACCGCGCGCACCTGGTCGAGAACAACGCGCAGCTCAAGCTCGCGCAGCAGGTGTTCGACAGCGCGGCCGAAGGCATCGTGGTCACCGACGCGCAAAGCCGCATCCTCGCCGTCAACCCGGCTTTCTGCGAGATCACCGGCTACAGTGCGTCCGAAGCCGTCGGCCAGAAGCCCTCCATGCTCTCGTCCGGCCGTCAGGACGGCGCGTTCTACCGGCTGATGTACGCCGCACTCGAACGGGACGGGCGCTGGCAGGGGGAACTGTGGAATCGCAGGAAGTGTGGCGAACTCTACCCTGAATGGATGACCATCCGTGCGCTGCGCGCGCCCGACGGGCGCATCGAGCGCTTCGTCGCGCTGTTCAGCGACCAGGGGCTGATCCGCCAGGCGCAGGAAGAGGCGTGGCGCGCCGCCCGGGTCGACGCGTTGACCGGACTGCCCAACCGCCAGCACCTGATCGAGAAGCTCGCCGAAGCGCACGAAGGCTCGCACGCGCTGATGCTGCTCAATATCGACCGTTTCAAGGAATTCAACGAGGCACGCGGCGTCGTCGCCGGCGACGAACTGCTGAAGACGCTGGCCGGATGGCTAGAGCAGGCGGCCCCGCACGCGCTCGCCGCACGGCTGACCGCCGACGAGTTCGCGCTGCTGGTACGCTCGACCGAACTGCGCGAGGAAGACGAGGCAACCCGACTGCTGCAGCTGGCGGTCGCACTGCAACAGGCGCTCGGCGACGGCGTGGAGGCGGGGGACGAGACGCTCAGCCTGTCGGTCAGCATCGGCATCGCGCTTGGCGAGGCCGGCGACGACGCGCACGGCCTCTTGCTGCACGCGCAGACGGCGCTTAGCCGCGCCCGCGCGCATGGGGGCGGCCAGGTCGCGTTCTTCGAACAATCGATGGGCGAACACGCGCGCTCGCGCTACACCCTGCAGCGCGAATTGCGCCACGCGATCAGCGACCAGCAGCTCGAACTCTACCTGCAGCCACAACTGGACGCCGACGGACGCACCGTCGGCTTCGAGTCGCTGGTGCGCTGGCACCACCCCGAGCGCGGACTGGTACCGCCGGGCGCCTTCATCCCGCTGGCCGAAGAGAGCGACTTGATCGTCGAGATGGACAACTGGGTGCTCGAAGAGAGCGCACGCACCCTCGCCCGCCTCGCCCGTGCCGGCCTGGCGCAAGGCATCTCGGTCAACCTGAGCCCCCGCCACTTCAGCCAGCCGGGCTTCGTCGACAAGATCCGCACGCTGATCCGCCGGCACGGCTTCGCCGCGCGCCGCCTGACACTGGAGATCACCGAGGGGCTGCTGCTGGAAAGCCTGGGCGCTGCGCAGGAGAAAATGGCGACGCTCAGGCAGGACGGCGTGCGCTTCTCGATCGACGACTTCGGCACCGGCTACTCATCGCTCGCCTACCTGAAATCCTTGCCGATTGACGAATTGAAGATCGACCAGCGCTTCATCCGCCCGCTGCCGGGCAGTGAGGAGGACGGCGCGCTGGTCGACGGCATCGTCTCGATCGCGCGCAGCCTGCGCTTCACCGTGGTCGCCGAAGGCGTGGAGACCGCCGGGCAGCGCGACTACCTCAAACGCTACCCCGGCCTCTTGCAGCAAGGCTACCTGCACGGCAGGCCGATGCCCGCACCCCAGGCCTTACTGCCCTTGCTCGAGCCGCTAGCCACTACGCACTGACCGGGCGCTCAACGCTGCCAACAAGTGGCCGCGTCGCCACTGCCGCCGTCCACGTCGCGACGGCCCGTCTGGCTCAGCGTCAGCGTCGTCCCCGCGCACGCATCGTCTGCCCAGCCACGATTAAAGCGGGCGGTCGGCGTCGCGCGGATGGTGTACGCGTGCGCGCCGGACGCCTCGAACTGCACCATGTAAAGGGCGTCGCCGCCCCGTTCGCCCGCCGCGCACGACGCGTCCTTGCAGCGCGCAAACACCGTATAGTCGCCACGTGCGCTATAGAGCTGCCCGGCCTGCTGCGAGAGCTCCATCATCAGTACTCGTGCCTCGGTGCGGTAGCCGCGCGCCAGGTACTGCCGGTAGGAGGGATAGGCGATGCTGGCGAGGATGCCCACCACCACGACCACGATCATCACCTCGATCAGCGAAAAGCCGCCCTGCCGTCCTGCCTTCATTCGTCCACCCCCATCAGTTCCCGCCACGCCAGCCGCCGGACAATGCGCCGGTGCAACACCCCTTCACGCGATTGCTGCAACAGCACCCCGTCGATCACCTTGTAGGCCGGCGGCATCGCCGGCAACAAGCTGCCGCCGATCCAGCCGCCCCCCTTGTCGTCGCGGTCGTCGACCAGCCCGTCACCGTTGGTGTCGAAAACAGGCTTATCCGACTGCCCGCCGTTGCCGGGCTTGAGCCGGAACAGCACGCTCTTGCCGCCGGGCGCACATACGTCGCTACTTGGCATCACCGCCTCGAACTCGACCAGCGACCCGAAAAACGCCGCTGGCCGGATCACCTGCGCGCTTTGCAGCGAGGCATGTCCGAGGTCGAGCCGCCAGCCATGCACGCCAGCCTCGACGCTGCCGACCTGGATGCGGCCGCCCGCGTCGCCCAGTACCGTCTGCCTGGCCACGTCCGTCAGCGGGGTCTGCGCGGCGGACTCGTCGGTCAGGCCGTACAGGCTTTGCACGCTGTCGGTGTTCCAGCCGTCAAACAGCTTGCCGGTACCGAACAGCACGCGCACCTTGCCGCCGACAAGTGGCTGCAGGAGCGGCGCGGCGACGACAGGCTGGCGCGCGCCGCCTGCCGTGGCGTACAAGGGTTGCGTCTCGCCTGCCGCCGGGTCATGGTCGACGGCGTGCCAGGCGGACGCTGCCGACGCACGCAGGTCGAACTTCCATAGCCGTCCGTTGACGTCCCCCGCGTAGACAAAATCGGTCACTCCGTCGCCGTTTTCGTCGTAGGCGGACGGACTCATCAGTCCGTTGGCGATACCATCCGAACTATTGTCCTCACCGACCGCGATTTTCACGTAGTCGCGGCCAAGCTGCCACGCGCTGCCGGCCGCCTTGTCGACAAACAAGAGGAACAGCACCGCACGGCTGCGGCTGCTGTTCAGGCCGTTGCCGACCAGCACCGCGTCGCGGTAAAGCGGACTGCCGGCGCTGCCGCCAGCACGCACGCGCACGAGCACAGGCTCGGCGACCGACAGCCCCATGTCCGCGTCGTCTGCCGACGAGAATTCCCAACGCGCCCGCAGGGTCTCGGCGGTCGCGTCGAGCAGAAAGACCGCGGCGCCCCCCAGCCCGGTCGTGCCGGCGATCACGCTGGCAGCCTGCCCCACCGCGACCTTGCCCGCTTCCACCTCGCCCAGGCAGACCATACCGCCGACCGGCGAGCCATCGACCAGATAGTCATGCTCGAATGCTCGCCGCGTTGCCGCAGCGAGCTTGCCGTGAATCGCGCCGGGCACGTAGCCGTACTTCGCCTCACCCGTATTGGCATCAAACACATGCAGCAGGCCGTCGTTGGCGCCGACGGCGAGCAAGGCGTTTTTTCGCAGTAATTCGGGCAGAGAACAACCCGAAGGTGCACGCCTTGGTGCGTCCAGGTACAGCGGCGCGCTATTGATAACGGTGCCCATCAGATTGCCATCCGGCCGCTTGCGCAAGGGCGGGCTTGCCCCGTCGGCCTCGTGGCTGCGGCCGCCCAGCACCCAGTCGATCCGCGCCTGCGCGGCAGCGGTGCTGTCATCGGTCAGACGCATGCGACTGACCAGCCATGGCTGGTCGGGTGCAAATGCGGACACTACGCGCGAGGCCGGGTTCCAGGTTTCCACACTCGCATGCGGCAGTTTTTCAGAACCACGCCACACCAGGGCACCATCGGTGACCGCACCCGCGCTCCAGAACGAAGGGCGGCGAGCTTCCAGTTCGCCACTCCACATCCACGGCCCGGACTTGTCGGCCGCGTCGAGCGGCGCCCCCTGGAAGCGACCGCGATAGACCAGCGTTTTGCTGTTGACCGCCGGCCCGTTGCTGCCCTGCCCGGCTAATGCCACCTCCTGGCTGTCGGCCACCTGTGCGATCGCGGCAGTCAGCGCCTTGACCATCGCTTCCGGACGGTTGGCCTGCGCGAAGTTCTTCGGCATGCCCTTGCCGTAAGGCGGGTTCGGGTACGCCTCGTCCTTCCACTCCGAGGCGACGTCAGGCACACCGTTGCCGTTACTGTCGTCGAAGCCGCCGTACTTGCCCGCAAGGTAGAAGGCGTTGGTACCCTCGGCCTTTTGTCGGCCGCCTTCGACCACGTCGATGGTGAATGCCTTGATCGTCTGTCGTCCGGCGAGGTCCGGCCGCACATCGACCGAGTTGCCCCAGTAAGCCAGCGCCGCCATGTAAGAGCGTGAATTGGTCGAGCCGGTGTTGGCGTTGGGGTCGACCGTCACGCCGTTGTATTGCCGCTCGGCGTCCCGGATCTTCTCGAGCCAAGCGTGTACATCGGGTGCCTTGGCCGGATCCTTGGGGTCGGGCACCTCGTCGGCAGGCTTCTTGCTCGAATTGGTCGACCCGGGCAGGTCCATATCGGCGTGCGTGTTGGTGTCACCCAAATAGATGACGAAATTTTTCTGGCAACTGTAGCGGATCGGGTCGTCCCAGTCGGTAATCACCGGGAAACCGTCCTTGGCCGCCTCCGAGATATTGTTGCTGTAGGGCGCGTAGTTGCCCTTGTTGCGGAAGTAGCGCTGGGCGGCGTAGAAGAGCTCGGCGCCTGGGTCGTTACTCTTGTAGCCGCTGGCGTCGCCGAACTTGTTGATCGAATTGATCACCCCGCTGTTGGCGACACTGCTGTCCTCGGCATCCTCTTGGTCCGGGTTGGTCAAGAGCACGCCGGTCTTGGCGTCCCATTCGGCGCCCAGGTCGACCCGGTCGATCTCGACCTCGCCGTCGTCGATCCGCGGCACCGACACCTGCTGGGACTGGCCGGTAAATTTCAGGCGCGCGCGCAATACCCCGCCATCGCGGGTATTGCCGTTTTCCTTCAGGTAGGTCATCACGCCAAAGCGCATGTCCCGGGCATGCTGCTGGATCAGACCCTCCGGCTTCCAGCTGCCGCTGTATTGCCGGCAGCGGTTGCGGTCCACCCCCAGGCGCGGGGCGCACGCCTTGACGACGATACGGGCGCCGTAAGGCAGGCTCTCGCCGCTGCCGCTGATGTTGGTACTGGTGATGCTGCCCTGCGAGAACTGCACGTCGCCGGAGCGGACAAAGCGGTCCGGCACCCGGTTTTGCGCGACCTTTTTGGGGACGGTCTTCCTGAAGTCTCCGGCGACACCGGTATCAATGCGCGCGCGCGCAAGAAAGGTCTCGCCCGCGTTGTCGGCGTCGGCACCATAGCGGAAAGTCGTGTCGTTGACGCGGGCTCGGTTGCCGCCGGTCATCGTCAGCCGGTAGATGTCGAGCGTCGACATCGTCGCCCAGTTCATCAGGTTGCCGCTCCACTCTTCCTTGCCCGAGCAGCGGCCGTCGGTACTGAGCAGGCTGGACTCCTCGAAATAGTGGTCGCGCGTATCCGGCGTCTGTATCACGTAACACTTGCGTGCGTCGAAGTAACCCAGGTAGGTCTTGGCCGGGTCGAATGCCTCGTTCTTGTACGCGGCGCCCGAAGTCGGGAACTCGATCGACAACGCCATCAGCACGTTCGGCGGAACGAAACTGGCGACCACCGGCGGCAATACCCCCACCGGCTGCAACGGTGCGGCCCCTGCGCCCAGCGTGAATCCCAGCAGCACGCTGGCGGCACAGGGTTTCAGGCTGGGGAGGCGCACGGGGTGCGGATCAGTCATGGCGTCGTTCCTTCGGTTATGGATGCGGTACAGCCCCCGTGCAGGTCGTCGATCAGGTAGACGGCCTCGACGGTGCGCCGCGCACGCGCAGGCGCGTCGCTACCGCCCTCGCCGCTGCCGCGGGCGGTCACCCTGAACGCAGGCAGGTCGCCGCAACCGGCCACCTCGAACACTTCGATGAAGTAACGCGCGCTAAGCGATTGCTGCCGGCCGCTGCCGTCGACCATACCGCCGCCGACAAGGCGCATTTCTCCGGCGCGCTCGTCGCCGCCATCAAGCGCGCGATACAGATTGGATACGGTAGCGCCGCCACGGCGGCAGTTGTCGCCGCTGCAGTCGTACACCAGCCGGTCCGGCGCCTGCAGCTGCCCGTCCTGCCAGTGACCCTTGCCCGTCCAGCGACAGATGCCGGCCAGCCCCCCCGTCGGTGCTTCGCTCAGGCCGGTCCACGCCCAATTGCGCTCGGGATCCTCTTTCGCTCCCTTGACCGGCGCCCACAACGGCGTCTTCCCTGCCAGCAACAGCCCGCAATCGGGCAGTGCGCCCTCGCGCTCGAGCAGCATCACCTGGGCAAGCCCCAGGGCGCGGATCTGTACCAGCGCGTGCTCCGCACTTCCCAGGGCGAACTGCCGTTCGCGCTCGGCACGGGCCACTTTCTCGGACACCGACGCCAGAAAACCGCTGGAGACCGCGACCACGGTCAACGCCAAAAGCAGGATCAGCGTCAGGAACAGCACGCTGCCGCGTGCGCGAATCGGCGGCTTGCTCATGCGCCCTCCCCGGTTTGCACGCACCCCGCGCGCACCCGCACAAAGGTCGACAGCACCTGGCGGAAGCGCCCGTCATCTGGCAGGCTCGCCGAGGGCACCGCTCCGACGCCGGCCGTTCCCTGCCCGAGCAGGAAATACGTCGCCGGCGGTGCGCCGGCGGCGCCTTCGGCGCGCTCGGTGGCCGCCAGCAGGCCGACCAGCAGGCCAAGCACCGGCTCGCTTTCGCTGCTGGCAAAAGCCCCTTTTTGCAGATGGCTGATCGCACAGTACTGCTGCCAGCTTTCTGCTGCCGGTGCCGCGGCCGCCACGGCAGGCAGCACGACAAAGCGGTCGATCCGGGGCGCCAAAGCCACGCCCCGCACTGCCTGCCCGCTACTGACGTCCATGTCGCACATCAGGCTGCCGTCACTCAGGTAAAAGCGGTGTGTCACGACGTCCCCGGCCCCAACGGTCAGGTCCAGCTGCGCGCAGGCCGGCAGTTGCAAACGCCCGGCGCCGGCGCCCGCACTGGCGGCCGGCCAGTCGGCCGGCACCCGGTAGCGGACGGTCAGCGTGTCGCCCGCCGCGCCGACTTCGATGGCGGCTCCCGCGGCGCTCTGTTGCGCCATGCTCGCTACCGAAACCAGCATGTCGAGCGCAAAGCGCGCGCGCTCGGCGCTTTCGGCCAGCTGCAACTGGGTGCGGGAGGCCTGCGAGGTACGCAGGTACAGGGTACTGACGGCCAGCACGACCAGCAGCCCGAGTGCCAGCGCGACCATCAGTTCGACAAGGCCCAGGCCCTGCTGGCGATCAGAACGAGACATGCGTGACATAGTGCCTCGTCCTGTCGGGGCTGCAGCCTGCCAGCGCGGACGCAGGCTGCAGGGTATCGGCCACTTCCAGCTGGGCGCACCAGCTCACCTCGACCCGGTAAGTCTCCAGCCGGCTGACGCCCCGCTCGCTAACGTCGGCCGCCTGCCGGCTGACCTGCAGGCGGCCGCCCGGCAACCCGCCCTGATCGACGCTGCCGACCTTGGCGCATACCGCGTCAATCGACCATTGCTGCCATGCCTTAAGATCCCGGCCCGCCCCCAACAGATTGCCCGTCACGTCGGGGTTGGCGGCCGTGCCGCCCGCGCAGGAACGGTTCGCGTACGGGTCGGCCACCAGCTCAAGCTGGTCACCGGTGAACTTCCAGCCGTGGTTGGCGCGCATGCGGGCGACGGCCTCCTCGCTGAGCAAGGCCGCGCGCGCGCGCCATTGCGCGTCGCTGCCGGCCTTGAGGCTCCCCAGCACCAGGCCGGCAACCCCCAGCAAGCCGATAGCGGTCAGCACCAGGGTAATCAGCACTTCAAGCAGCGAAGCACCGTACTGATCACGTCCGTCAACCATGGGGCGCTTCTGCGGAAGGGCAGCCCGCCGGGGATTCGGCGCATGGGGTGACCGCGGCATGGCCGCTCAGCGAAATGGCGATCACACGGCCGCTGTCCGGGTCAGCCGGAGACCAGACCCGAAAGCCCGCCTGGCCACTGGCCAGCGTGCCGCGCGGCAAAAACCGGATCTCCCCTTCCGCCCCGGCCAGCGGTTCGATGCGGATTTCGCCGCTCGCCGCGTATTCGAGCAGGGCCACGCCGTCGGCATTCACCTGCCAGCCACGCTGCCAGTCGTCTCCGCCTTGCGGCACCACGCGTACCGGTACGCCGCTGGCCAGTGCCTGCGCGCGCGCTTGACGCAACGCGGCGAGCAGGTCGTTGCTCAGGGTGCTGACCTGGTTGTTACGCACGAGCTGCTGCATCGCGGGCATGGCCAGCGATGCCAGGATGCCGAGCACAGCGAGGACCACGCAAAGCTCGACCAGGGTAAACCCCCGGCTCAGGAGTCTGGCCGGGTAGCTCAAATGACAATCTATAAACATGGCACGTGATTTTACTTCATATAAATATCACGCACATGCTATTACTATAAAAACTTGTGCGGAATTGAAGAGGGTTTGCGTTGCGTCAAACGCCTCTCGCCACCGGCTCAGCGCAGCAGCAGGAATTCGACCAGCACGTTCTTGAACACGAAGCCGGTCACGCCGGTGCCCAGCGCCAAGAACAGCACGAAGGTGCCGAAGCGGCCGGCACCGGACTTCTTGCCCAGGTCCCAGATGATGAAACCCATGAACAGGATCAGCCCGCCCAACAGGACGACCATCGACAGTTGGGTGAATTGTTCTTCGCTCAGCGTGGCAAGGTTCATGGTGTGAAGCACCGTATGGACAGGTATTGACCCAGATCATACCGCAACGCAGCAGCATGGTCTGCCCCGGCAGCCCCTGCGCTCACGCGCCCATCCGGCACCAGTTGTTGGCCGCGACGATCCCGCCGTCCGGGGAATGGAAGCCCGCACAGCCCAGGATGCTGTCGAACAGCTCTTCGTGGCGCCTGGGCACCGGCAGCTTCGCCAATTCGCGCAATCTGGCCAGCCGCGCCCCGCCCGCCGCCTTCAGGTAAGGGTCCGACATCCACACCATCATCGGCACGCTGAACTGCTCGGGCGGCGCGACCTCGCGGGGAGTCGCATGGAAATGCATCCCCTCGTCGATCGATTCGCCGTGGTCTGCGGCGTAGAACAGCACGGCCTTGCGCCCGCGCAGCGTGTCCAGCACCGACTTCAGGAAGTGGTCGGTATAGAGCAGGCTGTTGTCGTAAGCGTTGATCAGCGACTCGCGCGAGCAGGTGTCGTCGATGTCCGTACACTCGGGCGACCAGCGTGCAAAGGCGCGCGGGTAGCGCTGCGAGTACTGGTAGTGCGACCCCTTGGTGTGCAGCACCACAAGATGGCGGCCGTCCGGGTGCGCCAGCAAGGAGCGCTGCAGTTGCGGGACCAGCAACATGTCGTCGACCGGCTTGCCCCGGTTGTCCTTTTCCGCGGCGATCATTTCGCGGAACAGGTAATTGTCCGCGTTCAGGCTGTTGTAGAACCACAGCTCGCTTTGCATCGCAAACAGCTCCGAACTGAACCCCAGCGTTTTCAGCGTGGCAAACACGTTCTTTTCATGCAGGGTACGGCCGGCGTCGTCTGCGGCGCCCCCCTCTCGCACGAACATGCAGCGCAGGGACAGCTTGGTCGCGGTATCGCAGGCGCGCCCGTCAAACAGTACCAGGTTGGGCTCCCTCGCCATGTTCGGCATGGTTTCACGCCCGTACCCCAGCGCGCCGACGTGGTCCGCGCGCGCGGTCTCGCCGATCACGAAGACGATCGTCACGTCTTCGAGTGCCGGCTCGGACAGGTAGGTGAAGCGCCGCGCGGGCTCGAAGAGCAACTGGCTTGCCTGCTGCTCGGCAACCCGGTTGTAGGCGACCATGCCCAAGCCGGCGACCCAGTTCACCGGCAGGTAGCTGTGCGCGACCACCCCCGCCGCGTTGGGCATGTCGGCATGCAGGCCGCGCCCGACCTCCGCCCGCGCCTCGATCACCTTCAGCGGAATGACCGTCGCCAGCAACGCAAAAGCGAGCCTGCCAAGCACAGGCCAACGCCGGTGCCGGCAACGGACGGCTTGCCAGAACGTCGAGGTCAGCTCTACCCGCCACAACAGCACGACCACCGGCAACGCGGTGACCAGCAGCCAGAGCAGGAAGTCCGCGCCGACCGACTCCCTGGACAGGTCGATATCGGTCGTCAGCACGGACGCCATCACGCCGTAGCCGATCACCACGTCAAACAGGGTCATGTAGTAGGCGGCCGCCGCCGAGAACAGCACCATCAGCGTCCCGCCGGCACGCCACAGCATCGAGCCGCCCAGCGAGAGGATGCCCAACAGCAGGTAGCTGATGGCGACCATGCTCACTGCCTCCAGCACCACGCCAAACAGGGCGGACGCGCCATCCCCATCGAAGAGCCGGCGGATGAAGACGTCCAGGTTGAGCAGGCCGCCGATATAGAGCGACAGAAGCAGGGAAACCGCGGATTCGGAAAGGGCGGGCGCAGGGAGCTTCATGGGATGGCAAGCCGTCATAAGCGTCAGGGCAGCCATGCTAGCACGAAATTCCAATTGAATTTTGTGCACCATACCCGAGCAAACAGCTAGGCCACAGCCAGAAAAAAGCCCCGCCATCCGGCGGGGCTGTCCTGCGGGCTTACGGCTTACACCGAGACCGAGTTCGCCTCGTCCACATACTCCTGGATCTGGTCGAAGTTCAGGTACTTGTACACCTCGGCGCCCTTCTCGTTGATGATGCCGATATTGGCCTGGTACTCCTCGACCGACGGGATCTTGCCCAGCTTGGAGCAGATCGCCGCCAGTTCCGCCGAGCCCAGGAACACGTTGGTGTTCTTGCCCAGACGGTTCGGAAAGTTGCGGGTCGAGGTCGACATCACGGTCGCGCCTTCGCGCACCTGCGCCTGGTTACCCATGCACAGCGAGCAGCCCGGCATTTCCATGCGCGCGCCGGCGCGGCCGAGCACGCCGTAGTGCCCTTCTTCGGTCAGCTGCTTGGCGTCCATCTTGGTCGGCGGGGCGACCCACAGGCGCACCGGGATGTCCTGCTTGCCTTCCAACAGCTTGGATGCCGCGCGGAAGTGGCCGATGTTGGTCATGCACGAGCCGATGAACACTTCGTCGATCTTGGTGCCGGCAACTTCGGACATGAACTTCACGTCGTCCGGGTCGTTCGGGCAGGCGACAATCGGCTCCTTGATGTCGGCCAGGTCGATCTCGATCACCGCCGCGTACTCGGCGTCGGCGTCGGCCTTCAGGAGTTCACCGTTCTCGATCCACGCTTCCATCGCCTTGATGCGGCGCTCCAGCGTGCGCGCGTCCTGGTAGCCTTCGGCGATCATCCACTTCATCAGGGTGATGTTGGAGCGCATGTACTCGACGACCGGCGCCTTGTTCAGCGCGATCGCGCAGGCGGCGGCCGAACGCTCGGCGGCAGCGTCGGACAGCTCGAACGCCTGCTCGACCTTGAGGTCAGGCAGACCCTCGATCTCGAGGATGCGGCCGGAGAAGATGTTCTTCTTGCCGGCCTTGGCGACAGTCAGCAGGCCCTGCTTGATCGCGTAGAGCGGGATCGCGCCGACCAGGTCACGCAGGGTGACGCCCGGCTGCAGCTGGCCCTTGAAGCGCACCAGCACCGACTCGGGCATATCCAGCGGCATCACGCCGGTGGCGGCGGCGAATGCCACCAGGCCGGAACCTGCCGGGAAGGAGATGCCGATCGGGAAGCGAGTGTGGCTGTCGCCGCCGGTGCCGACGGTGTCCGGCAGCAGCAGGCGGTTGAGCCAGCTGTGGATCACGCCGTCGCCCGGGCGCAGGGACACGCCGCCGCGGGTGCTGATGAAGGCCGGCAGGTCCTTGTGCATGCGCACGTCGACCGGCTTCGGGTAGGCCGCGGTGTGGCAGAACGACTGCATCACGAGGTCCGCCGAGAAGCCCAGGCACGCCAGGTCTTTGAGTTCGTCGCGGGTCATCGGGCCGGTGGTGTCCTGCGAGCCGACGGTGGTCATCTTCGGTTCGCAGTAGGTGCCTGGGCGCACGCCCTGGCCTTCGGCCAGACCGCAGGCGCGGCCGACCATCTTCTGCGCCAAGCTGAAACCCTTACCGGAGTCGGCCGGCTGTTTGGGCAGGCGGAACTCGGCGGAAGCGGCCAGACCCAGCGCCTCGCGCGCCTTGGCGGTCAGGCCACGGCCGATGATCAGGTTGATGCGGCCGCCGGCGCGCACTTCGTCCAGCAGCACTTCGCTCTTGAGCGCGAAGTCGGCGATCTTCTCGCCGGCCTTCTCGACCTTGCCTTCATACGGGTAGATGTCGATCACGTCGCCCATCTCCATCTTGGAGACGTCGACTTCGATCGGCAGCGCGCCCGAGTCTTCCTGCGTGTTGAAGAAGATCGGCGCGATCTTGCCACCCAGGCACACGCCGCCGAAGCGCTTGTTCGGCACGAAGGGGATGTCCTCGCCGGTCGCCCAGATCACGCTGTTGGTCGCGCTCTTGCGGCTGGAGCCGGTGCCGACCACGTCGCCGACGTAGGCGACCAGGTGGCCCTTCTGCTTGAGGTCTTCGATGAACTGGATCGGGCCGCGCTTGCCGTCTTCTTCCGGCTTGAACGCCGCGTCCGGACGGGTGTTCTTCAGCATCGCCAGGTAGTGCATCGGGATGTCCGGGCGGGTGGTCGCGTCCGGCGCCGGCGACAAATCGTCGGTGTTGGTCTCGCCCGGCACCTTGAACACGGTGACGGTGATCTTCTCCGGCACCGCCGGACGGCTGGTGAACCACTCGGCGTTGGCCCAGGATTCGACGACTTCACGCGCGTGCGCGTTGCCCTTGTCCATCTTCTCCTTCACGTCGTGGAAGGAGTCGAACATCAGCAGGGTCTTCTTCAGGCCGGCCGCGGCGACGGCAGCCACCGCCTCGTCGTCCAGCAGGTCGACCAGCGGCTGGATGTTGTAGCCGCCGAGCATGGTGCCCAACAGTTCGGTCGCCTGCGCGCGGGTCAGCAGCGGGGTCGCGACCGAGCCTTCGGCGACGGCGGCCAGGAACGAAGCCTTGACCTTGGCCGCGTCGTCGACGCCCGGCGGCACGCGGTGCGTGATCAGCTCGACCAGGAAATCCTCCTCGCCAGCCGGCGGGTTCTTGATCAGTTCGACCAGGTCGGCGGTCTGCTTGGCGGACAGGGGCAGCGGCGGGATGCCCAGCTGCGCGCGTTCGGCGACGTGCTGGCGGTAGGCTTCGAGCATGGTTCTTACCTTTGCGTTTGTTGATTTGACTTGGGCGGCGGACGCACCACCGCGCTTTACGACACGGGCTTTAGCGTAACGCCAGCGACCCCGCTAAGACAAAGGATTATTCGCCACAGCATCTGTGAGTTAAACTCACACACATGAACACCTACCCACCACTGAACGCCCTGCGCGTATTCGAGGCTGCGGCAAGGCTGGAGAGCTTTTCGGCCGCCGCCGAAGAGCTGTTCGTCACCCACGGCGCTGTGAGCAAGCAGATCAGGCAGCTGGAAGAGTGGCTGGGGACCGCACTGTTCGCGCGCAGCGGCGGCCGGGTGCGCCTGACCGACGCCGGCTGGCGCTACCTCGTGCAGGTGCAGGATGGCCTCGACCTGATCGCCAACGCGACCAGCCAGCTGAGAAACGCGGACCGCCCGCGCCGGCTGACCGTCAACTCGACGCCGACGTTCGCCATGTTCTGGTTGCTGCCGCGCCTCCATCGATTTCGCGCGCGCCACCCCGAGGTCGAACTGCACCTGATGAGTTCGGACCGAGACATCAGCCGGCTGGACACGCCGTTCGACATCGCGATCCGCCGCGGCCCGGGCGACTGGCCCGGCCACATCGCCAAACCCTTCCTCGCCGAACACGAACTGCCGCTTGTCCACCCGCGGCTCGCCGCCGGACAACCCATCCGCCACGCGGCCGACCTCGCCCGCCACACCCTCCTTTACGCCGACACCCGGCCGACCGCATGGCAGCGCTGGCTGACGCTCGCCGGCGTGCCCGAGCTCAAGCCGCAAAACACGCTGCACTTCGACCGTTTCTCGTTCGCGCTACAGGCGGCCGTCGAAGGCCTGGGTGTGGTACTCGGCCCGCTGCCTCTGGCCAGGCGGCTGATCGACGCGGACATGCTCATCGCGCCGCTCGCCGGTCCGGAGATGCCGGTGCGCGGCTATTGCTGGGTCGCGCCGCGCGCGGCGAGCCACGACGCGGCCGCCGGCGCCTTCTGCCACTGGCTGGAAGAAGAGGCGGCGGCCGGCTGAGCGCCCGCCACGCGCCCCGCATCAAACAAGGCCGGCAAGCTGCCGGCTGTCATCGCAAGGGCCGCTGCCGTATAATCGCGCGCAAACGGGCGCAAGGCCCGCGCCACCCAAGACCCGAGGACTTCCGATGAGCCGCACTTCCCTCTCCCGCTTTTTGATCGAGCAACAACGCGAGGCCGGCGCGCTGCCGCCCGATTTGCGCCACCTGATCGAGACGATCGCCCGCGCGTGCAAGGCGATCTCGCACTCGGTGAACAAGGGCGCGCTCGCCGGCATCCTGGGCGAGGCCGGCACCGGCAACGTGCAGGGCGAGGCGCAGAAGAAACTCGACGTGATCGCCAACGACGTGCTCCTGGAAGCCAACGAATGGGGCGGCAACCTCGCCGCGATGGCGTCCGAGGAGATGGAGTTGCCGTACTCGATCCCGGACGGCCTGCCGCGCGGCCGCTACCTCTTGCTGTTCGACCCGCTGGATGGCTCGTCGAACATCGACGTCAACATCTCGGTCGGCACCATCTTCTCGGTGCTCGAGTGCCCCGAATCGGTGACCGGCCACCCGACCGAAGCCGACTTCCTGCAGCCGGGCACCCGCCAGGTCGCCGCCGGCTACACCGTGTACGGCCCGCAGACCATGCTGGTGCTGACCTTCGGCAACGGCGTGTACGGTTTCACGCTGGACCGCGAGCAAGGCGGCTTCGTGCTGACCCATCCGCAGATGAAGGTACCGGCAGCCACCGGCGAGTTCGCGATCAACATGTCGAACATGCGGCACTGGGAGGCGCCGGTCAAACGCTACGTCGACGAGTTGCTCGCCGGCAAGACCGGGCCACTGAACAAGGACTACAACATGCGCTGGGTCGCGTCGATGGTCGCCGAGGTGCACCGCATCCTGACCCGCGGCGGCATCTTCATGTACCCGAAGGACGCGCGTGACCCGGCCAAGCCGGGCAAGCTGCGCCTGATGTACGAAGGTAACCCGATGGCGTTCATCGTCGAACAGGCGGGTGGCATGGCGACCAACGGCCATACGCGCATCATGGAGATCGAACCTGCCGGGCTGCACGAGCGCGTCGCGGTGTTCCTGGGCTCGCGCGAGGAAGTCGAACGCGTGACCGCGTATCACCGCGGCTGATCGTCCGCCCTGGCGGAAGTCGCCTGAAACGGGGGCGCGGCGGCGTCCCCGTTGTCCGCAAGCGGCTGCACGGCCCGCGCCAGGCGCCTGAGCAGCCGCCACAGGCAAAGCTGCACGCACAAGAAGAGCAGACACCTCAGCAACAGCTTGAACAGGACAATCGGCTCCGGCATCGGTCCCCCATCTCCCGGTCGGCACGTGACGCCAAGATACCCGTGCCCGGCCGACCGCCCCAGCCTTACATGCCCCAAAACGGGCAAGCACATGTTTCTTGTGGTTTTTATGCCTGTTTCAGGGCACCAGCAGCAAGGCGCGATCGCCCTGCAACAAGCGCCGGCAGGTCGACCCGGTCAGCGCGCGGCGCCAGCCGTGGCGGCCGCGCACACCCAGCACCACCAGCCTGGCGTCCAGCGCCTGCGCCTCGGCCCCGATCTGGATGGCAGGGTGCCCGCCCGAGGGGTGCGTCACGCATTGCGCGGCGATCGCGTGCGCGGCGAAATAGCTTTTCGCCACTCCCGCATCCGCCTCGGCGTCCACCCCCAGCGACAGTACGGTGACGCCCGCGTGACCCAGTCCCAGCCATAGAAGCTGCTGCAGAGACCGCGCGCTGGCGGCGCCCCCGTCGTAAGCGACGAGCACCGGCCCCGAACCCTGCCGTCCGGCCAGCAGGCAGGGCCGGCTCGCACCCTCCAGGTAATGCGGCAAGAAACGCAAGGTGGCGGCGCCACGCTCGAGAACGACCAGGTCGCAGGCTGCTTCGGTTTCGGACAGCAGCGCAAGCGGGTGGGCTGTCTCGACGTCGCGCACCGTGCACGCCACACCCGCTGCCCGCGCTTCCTCGGCGACAGCCGCCGACAGCGCGTGCGCGTGGTGCCATGCGTCGTCGCCTTCTTCCTGATGGGTAAACAGCGCCGTCACCGAAGCTTCGGCACCGGACAGGCGGGACGACGCATCCAGTAGCACCACGACGTCGAGCTCGGCCTCGCGCGCACGCGCAAACGCGAGCGCCTGGCCCCTGGCCTGCGCCCGCGCGTCGAATGAAGAGGGATGGGCTTGCAGCAACAACAGCACGCGAGCGGGCATGGCAGCCTCCTTACCTTGCTGGGAACGCCCCCGCTATAGGCTGCGTCCGGCCCCGCTGCCAGCTGCGCCGCTTACAATCCGGTGAGGTGGCTGAAGTTGACGTCGGCCTCGATCACGCCGATCAGCGTACCTTGGCGGTCTTTCAGCGGTGCCGACACGGTAAAGCAGTATTCGTTGGTGTCGACCGAACGGTAGAGGTCGGAGACGACCACGTCATCCGCCGCGACGGCGTCGCGGAACCAGCTGCGGTCGCTCCAGTTGTTCTTGCGCCCGTCCGCGTCGAAATGCCCCGGCGCGACGTCGGCGCTCAGCTGGCGGCCGTTGCGGTCGGTCACGCACACCATCTCGATCGCGCCCTGCGCGCGGCACAGCTCGACCAGCCGGCGGTCGATGTCGTCCCCCTCGATCCGTTCGAGGCGCCATGCGTCGATCACCCCCTCGATCATGCGGCGGCACTGCTGGTGGCCTTCAAAACGGAAGCGGCCGAGTGCGGACAGCAACTGGTCGCTGCGCTCGCGTACCTGCCCCGCGCTTTGCGAGAGCGCGTGCGCGTCGGCCAGCTGTGCCTCGCTTTCGCTGGCGACGGCGCCGATCCGGCTGGCGATGCCGGATACCTTCTCGCTCTGCGCGCCGCTCGCCTCGGCAATCGCGTGCACATGACCGATCAGCGTGCCGATATCGGCGGCAGCCGTCTCGACGGCGACCCCGGCAGCCGACGACAGCTCGACGCCGCGCTCGACCAGGTGCGCCATCCTGTCGGCGGTCTCGCCCGACTCGCCGACCTGCTGCTGGATCGTCGCCAGCAGGGTCTCGACGTTCTGCGTCGCCTGCATGGTCTGGTCGGCAAGCTTGCGCACCTCGTCGGCGACCACCGCGAAGCCGCGGCCCTGCTCGCCCGCACGCGCCGCTTCGATCGCCGCATTCAGCGACAGCAAGCGGGTGCGGTCGGCGATCTGCTTGATCAGCTCGACCACCTCGCTGATCGACAAGGAACTCTCGCGCAGCGCCTTCATCTGCCGGGTCAGCGCGTCGGTGCTCTCGCCGATCGCCAGCACCTGACGGCTGTTCTCCGCACCGTCCTCGCGCGCCTTGGCCACCGCTTCGGCCACCTGGCCGGAAAACGCGGACGCCTCGGCCGCGCCCTCGGCGATCGACTGCACGGTCTGCGCCAGCGCAGCGCTCGCCTCGGCGATCGCCTGCGCCCCCTGCTGCTGCGACTGCGCGCGCGCCTCGAGCTTGCCGGCGAGCGCCGCGAGCGCCGGCGCCTGGCGGGAGAGCTGGATGGCTGCAGCGACCGCCTTGCCGACGGCGTCTGCAAAGCCCTTGATCCAGCCGTTGATCAGGCGGCCGGCGTCGGCAAGGCTGCCTTGCTCGGGCAGACGCAGGGTCAGGTCGTAACCTTCACGGGCGGCCTGGGCCATCGGTTGCAAAAATGCCTTGAGAGTGCGGTGGCAGTAGAACATGGTCAAGGTCTCCGGCTGCGCCCGGGTGGACGCCGTTAGATCCAAAATATGTGGATATTATTATCCACTAATAAAAACATGCGTATTTTATATTGAGGATCTTTGACGCTCGACAAACCCTTGCCACGGGCCGTCCAGGAAGACCGCGCCACCGGCCAAGCCAAGACCGCGCTTACGCGCTCAACTTGTCGCTTGCGCGCGCGACCTTGCGCGCGACGTTGGCAAACTTGCTGACGTAACGCGGGTCGGTCGCGTAGCCGCCCTTCTGCAGGCCGCGCGCGAAACCCTGCGCGTTGTCGCCCTGCCCGAGCGCCTTGCTGTAGCGGCCATTTTGCTTGAGCAACTGCGCGTAGTCGGCGAATGCCTCCTCGTACGAGGTGTAGGCGCGGAAAGTCTCGACCTTCTTCACCCGCCGACCGCCCTCGTACTCGGTGGTGCATACCTTCACGGTGTCGCCATCCCAGTTGCTGTACGCCTTGACGCTGAACAGGTTGTGGCTGTTGCGCCCGTCCGGCAGCAGGATGGGCTTCTTGCCCCAGCCGCTCTCGAGCCCCGCGTGCGCGATGATCAGTTCGGGGTCGACCCCCAGGTGCTCGGCGGCCTCGGCCGCGTGCGGCAACATGCGTTCGGTGAACGCGGCGATCGGGTCTGCGGAAAAATCGAAGACGGGTGGCTTGGCGGGTGCCGCTTCGGCTACCGCTTCGCTGGCCGTGGCCTTGAGCTGGCCACTGGACGCCACCTGGTCGGACGGCAAGGAGGTCTGGCTGCCACAGGCAGCCAGCAGGGAAATGAGGCAAAACGGAAGGAAGAAACGCTGACGCAAACCTGCTCCTGTCTAACCCTGACGATCGGGTGGGTGGAAAGGGGGCGCATCTTAGCGCAAGCGCCAGCATCATTGCAAGCGCTCACTCGTTCGCAAATCATTGATATTAATAGATATTCATATATAAACCCCGTCAGACAGGCGATTCATCCTGACCCGGCGTACTGCTTTCGGGCAACGCCAGCCCCTTCAGGAAGCCACTGACCCGCACCAGTTTTTCCACATAAGCAGGGTCCGTCGCGTAGCCGCCACGGCGCAGTGCGCAGGCAAACTGCCGCTCGTCATCTCCCGCACCGAGCACCCCCTGGTAACGGGTGAGCCCCGAAAGCAGGCGTGCGTAATCGTCGAACGCGTCGGTGTACGAATCGTACGCGCGAAAGCGCTCGATGCGCTTGACGGGCCGGCCGCGCAAATACTCAGTGGTCAGGATGTCGACCGTCCTGCCCTGCCACGCCGGCGTCGCCTTCAGGCTGAACAGGTTGTGACTGTCCTCGCCATCGGCCGACCGGATCGGCTTGCCGCCCCAGCCGCTCTCCAGCGCCGCGTGCGCGACGATCAGCGCGGGTGAAACCCCGAGCGACTCGGCAGCCGGCGCCGCCATCGGTAGCATCCGGCTGGCGAATGCGTGCTGCACCGACGGCTGCGTGCCGGCGGCCGGCAGTTGCGGCGACTGGCAGCCGGCCAGCATCGCGAAGGACAACAAGAAAAGCAACGCCAGCACCGGCCGGTGCCAGTTCGACGCCGGCAGCAAGCGCCACGCCGCCACCAGCATGCCCAGCGCCATGCCCAGCTCGAACACTTCCTCAAACCCCCAAAGGTAAGGCATCAGGCCCGCGGGGGCCGCACCGAACAGCTTGCCCCACTTGTCGCCCACTTGCGCGAGCACGCCAAGGCTCAGGGCACCGGCAAGCCAGAAAGCCGCGCCATCACCGCGGAAGAGCGAGGCCAGCCACTCAGGCAAGGCCCGCGCGAGCCGGTAGAGCGCGTAAAGCGTTGCCACCAACAGCAGTGCAGCACCGGCTCTTTGCGCCAGCGGCAGCGCGTCGTTCAGGTAGTACTCTAGAGAGAGGCCGCTGCCACCGAGCAAGGCCGAGCGCAGCCCCGCCTCGCGCACCGCCAGGTGCACCAGCAGCAAGGCCGCCGGCCAGTAGCAGGCGAACCGGTCCCGCCCCTGCCACAACAACCAGCTGGCGGCCATTAGATAGCCCAGCGCGGACAGCGCTTCGACCGGCCCGTCTTCCTGCAACAGCACCAGGTGCAAGGACGAGGGCAAGGCGCCGGCGAGCAGCGCGAGCCCCGCCAGAATGACGGTAAAGATAAAAAATTCAAAAATAGTTTGTTTTGGCATCAATCGGACCCCAAAAATGAAAAATGCCGCGCGGCACAAGCCGGGCGGCATGGGGAAGATGGCAAGACTCAACCAAGCGCAGGCTCGCGCATCATCAGCGTCGACAGCTCGGCGATGCGCCGCTTGAGCTCGCGCCGGTCGACGATCATGTCGACGGCGCCCTTCTCCAGCAGGAACTCGGCGCGCTGGAAGCCCTCGGGCAGCGTCTCGCGCACGGTCTGCTCGATCACGCGCGGGCCGGCGAAACCGACCAGGGCGCGGGGTTCTGCGATCACCACGTCGCCCAGGAAGGCGAACGAGGCGGACACCCCGCCCATGGTCGGGTCGGTCAGCACCGAGATGAACGGCAGCTTCGCCTGCGTCAGCAGGTCAAGCGCCGCGCTGGTCTTGGCCATCTGCATCAGCGAGTTGAGGCCTTCCTGCATGCGCGCGCCACCGGACGCGGCCACGCAGATGAACGGGGCGCGTGCGTCGACCGCGGCCTTCACGCCGCGTACGAAGCGCTCGCCGACCACCGACCCCATCGAGCCGCCGATGAAGCGGAACTCGAACGCGGCGACCACCGCCGGCATCGCGTCGATGCTGCCCTGCATCACCACCAGCGCGTCGTCCTCGCCGGTCGATGCGCGCGCAGCGGACAGGCGGTCCGGGTACTTCTTGCTGTCCTTGAACTTCAGGATGTCGATCGGGCGCACCTCGGCGCCGATCTCGCGCCGGCCTTCGCTGTCCAGCAGCATGTCAAGGCGGGCGCGTGCGCCCAGCGGGTTGTGGTGGTTGCACTTCGGACAGACCTGCAGGTTGTTCTCGAGGTCGGTGTGGTACAGCACGGCCTCGCAGGCCGGGCACTTGCTCCACAGCCCCTCGGGGACGGTGGATGTCTTGTCACTGCGGTTTTCCCGCTTGATTTTCGGCGGCAACAGCTTGTTAAGCCAGCTCATCGGGATTCCTTGTCGGACCGGGCGCGGCCGTGCCCGGACGGGTGTTCTAGCGGATGGCGGCCTTCAGCGAGGCCACCAGGATCTTCAACTGCTCTGCGGCAGTTTCCTGTGTAGCCGCCTCGATTTCCTGCACCAGCCGGCTGCCGACGATGATCGCGTCGGCGGCCGTGGACAGCGCACGCGCCGTTTCGGCGTCGCGGATACCGAAACCGACGCCGATCGGCAGCGTGATGTGCTGTCTGAGGGCGGCAATTTTACCCGCTACCGCGTCAATGTCCAGATTGCCGGCGCCGGTCACCCCGTTCAGCGACACGTAGTAGACGTAACCGGTGGCGTGGCGGGCGATCTCGGCGACGCGATCTTCGGTCGTCGTCGGCGCGATCAGGAACACCGGGTCCAGCCCCTCGCCCTTGAGCGCAGCGGCGAGTTCGCCCGCCGCGTGTGGCGGACAGTCGACGGTCAGCACGCCGTCGACGCCGGCGCGCGCGGCGTCCGCGGCGAAACGGGCAAAGCCGTAACGCATCACCGGGTTCAGGTAGCCCATCAGCACGACCGGCGTCGTGCCGTTGTCCTTGCGGAATTCGGCGACCATCGCGAGCACGTCGGCCAGCGAGACGCCGTGCGCGAGCGCGCGCTCGGACGCGCGCTGGATCACCGGGCCGTCGGCCATCGGGTCGGAGAACGGCACGCCCAGCTCGATGATGTCGGCGCCGCCGTCGACCAGCGCGTGCATCAGCGCCACGGTGCGCGACGGGTGCGGGTCACCCGCGGTGATGAAAGGGATCAGCGCCTTGGCGCCGGAGAGTTGCTCGAAACAGGCAGAGATACGCGACACGCTCGTCCCCTTACAGCGTGATGCCGGTCAGCCCGGCGACGGTATTGATGTCCTTGTCGCCGCGACCGGACAGGTTGACCAGGATCACCTGGTCCTTGCCCATCGTCGGCGCCACCTTGGCAGCCCACGCCAGCGCGTGGCTGGATTCGAGCGCCGGGATGATGCCCTCGTGGTGGCAGCAGTCGTGGAAGGCGGCCAGCGCTTCGGTATCGGTCACAGCGGTGTACTCGGCACGGCCGCTGTCCTTGAGGTGGCTGTGCTCGGGGCCGACGCCCGGGTAGTCGAGGCCGGCGGACACCGAGTGCGTCTCGATGACCTGGCCGTTCTCGTCCTGCATCAGGTAGCTCCTGAAACCGTGCAGCACGCCGACGCTGCCGGCGGACAAGGGCGCCGCGTGGCGGCCGGTATCGACGCCGTCCCCGCCCGCCTCGACGCCGACCAGACGCACACCCTCGACCGGGATATACGGGTAGAACATGCCGATCGCATTGGAGCCGCCGCCAACGCAGGCGACGACGACGTCCGGCTGGCGGCCGATCGCCTCGGGCATCTGCACCTTGGCCTCCTCGCCGATCACCGACACGAAGTCGCGTACCAGCATCGGGTACGGGTGCGGGCCGGCGGCGGTGCCCAGGATGTAGAAGGTCGAGTCGACGTTGGTCACCCAGTCGCGCATCGCCTCGTTCAGCGCGTCCTTCAGCGTCTTCGAGCCGCTTTCGACCGGCACCACCTTGGCGCCCAACAGTTTCATCCGGTACACATTGGGTGACTGGCGCTTGACGTCCTCGGCGCCCATGTACACCACGCACTCCATGCCGTAGCGCGCGGCGACCGTCGCGGTGGCGACGCCATGCTGGCCGGCGCCCGTCTCGGCGATCACCCGCTTCTTGCCCATGCGCCGCGCGAGCAGCGCCTGGCCGATCGCGTTGTTGATCTTGTGCGCGCCGGTGTGGTTGAGGTCTTCGCGCTTGAGCCAGATCTGCGCGCCGCCAAGCATCTCCGACCAGCGGCGGGCGTGGTAGACCGGGCTTGGCCGGCCGACGTAATGCTTGAGCTCGTAGTGGAACTCCTGCCAGAACAGCGGGTCGGCCTTGGCCTTGCCGTATTCGGCCTTGAGTTCGTCCAGCGCGGCCATCAGCGTCTCGGCGACGAACACGCCGCCGTGCTCGCCGAAATAGCCCCGTGCGTCGGGCAGATCATAGCGATCCATGTCTTGCTCCTGAAATGAAGGCTGCCATGCGGGCAGCGTCCTTGATGCCTTTGGCCGACTCTACGCCGCTGGAGACGTCGACCGCCGAGGGGCGTACCGCACGCACGGCTTCTTCGACGTTGTCCGGGTCCAGCCCGCCAGAGAGAATGAGCGGCAGCGGCAGGTCCTGCGGGATCAGCGACCAGTCAAAACTTGTTCCGGTGCCGCCGTGCACGCCCTCGACGAAGGCGTCGGCCAGCATCGCGCGTGCGCCGGCGTAGCGGCGCGCGGCGGCGGTGAGGTCCGCAGCCGCCCTCACCCGTACCGCCTTGAGGTAGGGCCGGTGAAAAGACGCGCAAAATTCGGGCGTCTCGTCGCCGTGAAACTGCAGCATATCGAGCGCGCATTCGGCGAGCACGGTGTCGACCCACTCGCGCGTCGCGTCGACGAACAGGCCGACCACGGTCACGAAAGGCGGCAGCGCGGCGATGATCGCCGAGGCGCGCGCGATCGACACGTTGCGCGGGCTCTTCGGGTAGAACACGAGGCCGACAGCGTCGACGCCGAGGCGGGCCGCCTCGACGCCGTCCTCGACGCGGGTGATCCCGCAGATTTTCACGCGCACCTTAAGTCATCTCCACAGGGCGAGCCGAGCCGGCTGGGCACAGCTTGGCAGGCCAAAGGTTTCGGGGTAGCCGACACCGGTCAGGTAGAGCCCGTCCGGCATGAAGGTCGGCGGCGCACGGCGCCGCTCGCGCGCGGCGACGAGCTCGCTCAGGCCGTCGAGGCTCAGCCGGCCGCTGCCGACATAAACCAGCGCGCCGACCAGGTTGCGCACCATATGGTGCAGGAAGGCGTCGGCGGTCAAATCGAAACGGATCAGCCCGTCCTGTTCGTCGACGTCGAAGCGTTGCAGGTGCTTCTCCGGGCTCTTGGCCTGGCACTCGGCGGCGCGGAAGCTCGAGAAATCATGCCGGCCCAGCAGGGAAACCGCCGCCTCGCGCATCGCGCCGGCGTCGAGCGGCGCGTGGTACCAGCCGACCTTGCCGGCGAGCAGGCTGGGCCTGACCGGGTGGTTGAGCAGGAAATAGCTGTAGCTGCGCGAAAAGGCGGAAAAGCGCGCGTGAAAGTCGTCGCCGACCTCGCGCGCCCACACCACGGCGACTTCCGGCGGCAGGTGGGCGTTGACGCCGCGCACCCATGCCGAGAGCGGGCGGCGGGCGGTCGTGTCAAAATGGGCGACCTGCATCGCGGCGTGCACGCCGGCGTCGGTACGCCCGGCCGCCGCGCACACCACCGGCTCGTGCGCGATCACCGACAGCGCGCGGTTGAGCGCGTCCTGTACCGTATTGCCGTCAGGCTGGCTCTGCCAGCCGCTGAACGCGCGGCCGTCGTACTCGACGCCCAGCGCAATCCTTACCCCCACCTTGCGATCGTCCATCCACTCACCAGCGCGCATACCGCGACAAGACACCATTCGCGCGTACGCCATTTGCAAAGAAACAACTCTACCCTATCCGGCCCCGACACCGCCACGTCCGGATCCAGCGCGCGGCCCAGCCGCGCCCACAGCGCCCTGAGCGGCACCCGTCCCAATGCGTCGACCGCGTCCAGCGTCAACCACAGGCGCACGGCGAGCGTATCGGCAGGAAACCCGAGGCGGGAGAGCGGGCGGAACGCCTGGTAGAACGCGCCGAGCAAGGCCGGCCGCGGGGAAGCAACAATGATCGCGCGTACGCCCAGCACCGCGCACAACAGCCGCGCGGCCTGCGTCGCGCCGGCCGCCAGGCCCTGCCGGGTCGGCGCCCAGACAGCGTCAAACAGCGCGTCGCCCGGCGTCGTCCACGCCATCACCGCCATGAGCGAGAGCAGCAGCCAGCACATCCGCCGAAGGGAGGCGCCGAGCAGCGCCGGCCGCCACCAGGCGGCCGCCACCGCGGCGAGCCCGGCCAGCGCCCACGTCAGCGGCGGCGGCACGAAGGCGAGCAATACGCAGAGGTTCAGCCACGCGGCAAGCCAGGCGCCGGGCAGCATGCGCTCAGGCGCCGCCATCCGGCGCGAGCTCGCTCATCAGAGCTTGGCCAGCATCTGGCGCGCCTCGTCGCGCAGCGCGCCGCCGGCCTCGCCGACCAGTTCGTTCAGCACTTCGCGCGCGCCTTCCTTGTCGCCCATGTCGAGGTAGACACGGGCAAGGTCAAGCTTGGTCGACAGCGGGTCGTCGCGCAGCGCGCGCTCTTTCGCATCGTCGGCACCGCCGCCAAACTCGGCGTCGAGGTCGAAGTCGAACGCGGCAGGCGCGGCCTTGACGGCGTCTTCGGCAGGCGCGGCAAACAGCGCGTCGACGTCCGCTGCCGCGGCGGCTGCCGGTGCCGCCTGGGCCTTCGGCGCGGGTTCGGCAAACAGCGCGTCGAACCCCTCGGGCTCGGCCGGCGCGGGTGCCGCGACCACTGGCTCGGGTGCTGCGAACAGGGCGTCGAAGCCCTGCTCCGCCAAAACCGCCTTCGGTGCCGGTGCCGGCGCCGCCTCCACCTCGACCGGCGCGGCCAGGTTGAAGTCGAAATCGAGCAGGTTGCTGTCGGCAGGAGCAGGCGCTGCCGGCGGGACCGGCGCGCTCGGTACGGCCGGCTTTTCCTCCGCGAACAGCGCGTCAAGGTCGAAGTCCAGCGTGTGCTTGTCGGCGGCCGGCTCGGGCGCAGGCGCCGCTTCAACGGCGATGACCGGCTCCTGTGCTACCGGCGCGGCCTTGGCCTCGGGTTCGGCAAACAGCGCGGCGAGCGGGTCGGCGGCGGCGGCAGGTGCCGCTGGCGCACGGGGCGCCGGCGGCGCTTCGGCAGCGGCCGGCACGCCAAGCTCGGCGTCCAGGTCGATCGGACCGGACGGCGGCGCGGCCGCGAACAGGGCTTCCGCGTCGGCCAGCGCATAGAGCGGGTTGCCCGCGTCGAGCGCCTGCCCCAGCGCGACCGCACGCGCCCACAGCGGGCCACGGCCATCGGTCGCCGCCTTCAGTTCGGCGGCCTGCTGCGAGAACGCGCCCTTGTTGCCGCGCTGCGCGTAGATCTCGAGCAGCTTGACCCTCGCCTCGTGGCGGGTCGGGTCCTTGGCCAGCGCGTCCTTGAGGATCTCCTCGGCCTGCTCGTCGCGGCCGTAGGCGAGGTAGACCTCGGCCTCGGCGACCGGGTCGACCTCGCCCGCGTCGAGCCCGCCCAGGTTGCTGCGCGTGAAGTCGGTCAGGAAGGTATTGCCGCCGGAGAGCGCGGTGGTGCCAAGCGGCCCCGCGCCCAGCGCGTCGACCTGGGTCAGCGAGCCGACACCGGCGCCCAGGGTCGCGCCCAGCTGTTTTTGTGCGCGGCGCTGGCGGGCCACGCGTACGCCCAACAGCGCCAGCAGCAAGGCTGCCAGACCGCCGCCGACCAGCGGCAGTTTCTCGAGCAGGAAGTCGACCATCGACGGCTCGGGCGTCACTTCGCGGAAGGGCTGCTGCGCCTGCGGCTTGGGCGCGGCGGCCGCCGGCGCCGAAGCGCCCTGCTGCATCGATTTGAGTTGCGCTTCGAGGCGGGCGATCTTGGCGAGGGTCTCATCCATCTCGCGGTCGCGGCGGGCGATCTCCTGCTCCAGCGCGAGTTGGCGGGCCGCCGGATCACTCGCGGCCTCGGGAACGCTCAGCTTGACCACTTCGGCCGGCACCTTGCCTGCCGGCGCCACTGCCGGCGCGGCAGCAGGCTTGGGCTGCGGCGCAGGCGCGGCCTTGGCCGGCGCGCGCTCGACCGGCTTGGTCGGCGTGTCGGCCGCGCGCACGCCACCGCCGCGCACCGCGGCGTCCGACGGCACCCTGAGCACGGAGCCCGCGAGCAGGCGCGACGGGTCGCCCTCCGCGAATGCCTGCGGGTTGGCGGCGACGATCGCGTCCATGGTCTGCGCGAGGCTCGTGCCTTGCGGCCGCACGGCGCGCGCGACCGACATCAGCGTCTGGCCCGGCTCGACGCGGATGCGCCCGCCCATCACGCGCGGCGCGGCGGGTACGGCCCTGGCCTGTGCCGGCGCCGCAAGCGGCAGGTCCTGCTCGAGCACGCGCTGGCGCAAGGGGTAGTCGGCCGGGTCCAGCAGGACCGTGTACTCGCGCAGGCTGCGCCCGGACGGCGTGCGCGCCTCGACGACGAAACGCAGGAAGGGCTCGTTCAGCGGCTGGCTGGAGGTGACGCGCACGTAGGCCTTGCCACCCTGGCGCACCACCGAGAAGCGCAGCGAGGAAAGCGCCGGCGCGTAATCGACACCCAGTTCGCCAAACGCCTCGCGGCTGGCGAGGCGGACCGACAAGTCGCCGGTGCGGGCGTCTTCACCGCTCAACGGGATGCTGGCCCGCAAAGACTCGCCCAGGTGCGAATTGACCTGGATGCCGCCCAGCCCCGCCCATGCGGTCGAGGCAAACAACATCGACACCAAAACAGCGCCCAGTTTTCTTGTAGTTTGCACGGTCACAGCCTGCCTTCCGGTCCTCGGTTCGATTGGAATCGGGGCGGCAGCGTATCCCCTTGCGCCGCCGCTACGATATTTGTTCGCGATAAATTACACGAAAGATTAATACATATCACTAATTAGCCGCAGCAACCGGCTGCCAGCATGGCTTGTGCGCCACGCACGATCGCCTGCGCGGCGCCCGCCTTGACGTTGTCGGCGGCGAGCCAGAACTGCACGCGGCAGCCGTCGATCCGTACGCGGCTCACCCAGACCGCGTCGGTGCCGGTCGCTTCCATCGGCGTGATGTACGGGCCGTATGCGTCGTCCTTGCCGACCACACGCAGCCCGGCGCGCGTAAGCTTTTCTACCACAGTGTCCGCCGTCACAGGCTGATCCAGCTCAAGCGCGACCGCCCAGCCGTGGCCGAAGAACACCGGCACGCGCACGCAGGTCGGCTCGATAACGAGCTCGGGCAGGCCAAGCAGGCGGCGCAGCTCGCTTGCGATGGACGCCTCTTCGGCCGACACGCTGGCCCCGTCGGTGTCGCCGATCTGCGGCAGCACGTTAAACGCAATGCGCTTGGCGAACACGCCGACTTCGGCGTCGCGCTGCGAGAAAAGCGCGGTGGTCTGCTCGGCCAGTTCGCGCATCGCCTCGCCCCCGGCGCCGGACACCGACTGGTAGGTGGCGACCGTCACCCGGCGCAACCCCTTGCCGAACGGTGCGAGCGCCATAGCCAGCGGCGTCACCGTGCAGTTGGGCACCGAGATCAGCCGCTCGCCGTCGGACGGCATCGCCTCGGCCACGCCCGGCGCGTAAAACGGCACGGCTGGGTCGGCGCGGTAGGCGCTGGAAAAATCGACCACCGCGCAGCCGGCGGCGAGCGCGTCCGGCACGAAGCGGCGCGCGGTGTCGGCACCGGCGGCCAACAGCACCATTTGCACGTTCTCGAAGTCGAAGTCGTCGGTGAAGGCGACGTCGAGTTCGAGGTTGCCGAAGGACACGGTCTCGCCCTCGTACTTTTCGTCGTCCAGCGCGTAGACCTTCGCCAGCGGCAGGCCGCGTTCGGCCAGCATCTCGAGCACGGCCTCGCCGACCAGGGTCTTGGCGCCGATTAGCGCGAGGGAAATCTTGGTGTCCATTTTTGTCTCCGAAAAAGCAGGAAAGGCGCCGTAGCGCCTTTCGGGGGTTCAAGCGTCGGCGGCTATTGTAGCCGTTCAGCGCTCGATCAGGATGCGCAACATGCGGCGCAGCGGCTCGGCCGCGCCCCACAGCAGCTGGTCACCGACGGTGAACGCCGACAGGTAGTCGCCGCCCATCGCCATCTTGCGCAGGCGGCCGACCGGGGTCGTCAGCGTGCCGGTGATCGCCGCCGGCGTCAGTTCCTTCATCGACGCCTCGCGGGTGTTCGGCACCACCTTGGCCCACGGGTTGGCCGCGGCCAGCATGGCTTCGATCTCGTCCAGCGGAATGTCGTTCTTCAGCTTGATGGTCAGCGCCTGGCTGTGGCAGCGCATCGCGCCGATGCGCACGCACAGGCCGTCCACCGGCACCGGGTTGGCGCTGCGGCCGAGGATCTTGTTGGTCTCGACGCCGCCCTTCCACTCTTCCTTCGACTGGCCGTTACCGAGGTCCTTGTCGATCCACGGAATCAGGCTGCCGGCCAGCGGCACGCCGAAGTTCTGGCTCGGGAATTCGTCCGAGCGCAGGAAGTCGGACACCTTGCGGTCGATGTCGAGAATCGCCGAGGCCGGGTTGGCCAACAGCTCGCTCACTTCGGCGTTGACCGCACCCATGCCGGTGAGCAGCTCGCGCATGTTCTGCGCGCCGGCGCCGGAGGCCGCCTGGTAGGTCATAGAGGTGACCCACTCGACCTGGTCGTTCTGGAACAGCCCGCCCAGCGCCATCAGCATCAGCGACACCGTGCAGTTGCCGCCGACGTAGTCCTTCACGCCGCGCGAAAGCGCGTCGTCGATCACCGTGCGGTTGACCGGGTCGAGGATGATCACCGCGTCGTCGGCCATGCGCAGCGTGGACGCCGCGTCGATCCAGTAGCCCTTCCAGCCGGCCGCGCGCAGCTGCGGATAGATTTCACTGGTGTAATCGCCGCCCTGGCAGGTGACGATCACGTCCATCGACTTCAACTCGTCGATGTTTTTCGCGTCCTTCAGCGCCGGCACGTCGCGGCCGATATCCGGCCCCTTGCCGCCCACATTGCTGGTGGTGAAGAACACCGGCTCGGTGATCACCGCGAAGTCGTTCTCTTCGCGCATGCGCTGCATCAGCACCGAACCCACCATCCCGCGCCAGCCTACAAAACCTGCTCTCATCGTCTTTCTCTCTTTGATCCCAATGAATTCTTGTGTCGTGCCGGAGGCCTGGCCGCGTACCGCGGTGGGTTACGGCGGCCATTCCCTCGCGCCGCTTCGCTTGCCGCGCTCGGTCAGCCGCCTAAGCCACCCTACCCGTTGGCCTCGTAGGGTGGGTTAGGCTGAAGGCCGTAACCCACCACCACCCCCAACCCGACCGTTTACAGCGCCGCGACCACCGCGTCGCCCATGCCCGAGCAGCTGACCTTCTCGCAGCCGGCCTCGAAGATGTCGGCGGTACGCAGGCCCTGCGCCAGCACCTTCTTCACCGCGTCTTCGACGCGCACCGCCGCGGCCTCTTCACCCAGACTGTAACGCAGCATCATCGCGGCGGACAGGATGGTCGCCAGCGGGTTGGCCAGGTTCTTGCCGGCGATGTCCGGCGCCGAGCCATGCGACGGTTCGTACAGGCCCTTGCCCTTCTCGTCGAGCGACGCCGAGGGCAGCATGCCGATCGAGCCGGTCAGCATCGACGCCTCGTCCGACAGGATGTCACCGAAGATGTTGCCGGTCACCATCACGTCGAACTGCTTGGGGCGGCGCACCAGCTGCATCGCCGCGTTGTCGACGTACATGTGCGTAAGCTCCACTTCCGGGTACTCGCGCGCGACGTCGATCATGATCTCCTTCCAGAACTCGGTAGTCTCCAGCACGTTGGCCTTATCGACCGAGCACAGCTTCTTGCCGCGCTTCATGGCAGCCGCGAACGCCACATGCGCGATGCGGCGGATCTCGCCCTCGCTGTAGCGCATGGTGTTGTACGCCTCGCGCTCGCCCAGTTCGTTCACCGCGATGCCGCGCGGCTGGCCGAAATAGATGTCGCCGGTCAGCTCGCGGATGATCAGGATGTCGAGGCCGGCGACCACCTCGGGCTTGAGGGTGGACGCGTTGGCAAGCTCCGGGTAGAGGATGGCCGGGCGCAGGTTGGCGAACAGGTTCAGGTCCTTGCGGATCGCCAAGAGGCCGCGTTCGGGGCGCAGCGGACGGTCCAGGTTGTCGTACTGCGGGCCGCCGACCGCGCCCAAGAGCACCGCGTCCGCCTCGCGGGCGAGGCTCTGCGTGAGCGACGGATACGGCGAGCCGAATTCGTCGACCGCGGCGCCGCCCAGGGGCGCGAACGACCACTCGATCTTCAGGCCGTCAGCCTTGAGCACTTCGAGCACGCGCACCGCCTGCGCGATGATTTCCGGGCCGATGCCGTCGCCGGGCAGGATGGCGATTTTTTTCATATGGATTCTCCTTGGATGCTGTCTTAGGCGAACAGCCAGGGCTGGTCGGCGCGGCGCTTTTCCTCGAACGCGCGGATGTCCGCCGCGTGCAGCAGGGTCAGGCCGATCTCGTCAAGCCCGCCCAGCAAGCAGCGCTTGCGGTGCTCGGTAATCTCGAAGCCGAAGGCGGTGCCGTCCGGCGTCACCACCTGCTGCGCGGGCAAGTCGACCGTCAGCCGGTAGCCTTCTTTCGCCTCGCACTCGGCGAACAGGCGGTCGACCACCTCGGCCGGCAGCACGATGGGCAACAGGCCGTTCTTGTAGCTGTTGCTGAAGAAGATGTCGGCGAACGACGGCGCGATCACCGCACGGAAGCCGTAGTCGTCCAGCGCCCACGGCGCGTGCTCGCGGCTGGAGCCGCAGCCGAAGTTCTCGCGGGCGAGCAGGATCTCGGCGCCCCGGTAGCGCGGGAAGTTGAGCACGAAGTCCGGGTTCTGCGGCCGCGCGGCGTTGTCCATGCCCGGCTCGCCGTGGTCGAGGTAGCGCCACTCGTCGAACAGGTTGGGGCCGAAGCCGGAACGCTTGATCGACTTGAGGAACTGCTTGGGGATGATCGCGTCGGTGTCGACGTTGGCGCGATCAAGCGGACACACCAGTGCGTCCAGGGTGGTGAATGCTTTCATGGCGTATCCCGTCAGAACTTGTTGGCGACGTCGCGGGCGGCGTTACTGACTACCTGCCCGCCCTTCTGGATGTCCTGCCCCATGCCCTGCACGGTATTGCAGCCGGCACTGAGCACCGACGCGAACAGGATGAAAAGGCTGCCCAGACGCATCATGCGAGCGTCCTCACGTCGGCGAAGCGGCCGGTCACCGCAGCAGCGGCGGCCATCGCCGGGCTGACCAGGTGGGTGCGCCCGCCCTGCCCCTGCCGGCCTTCGAAGTTGCGGTTCGACGTCGACGCGCAGCGCTCGCCGCTCGCGAGGCGGTCGGCGTTCATCGCCAGGCACATCGAGCAGCCCGGCTCGCGCCACTCGAAGCCCGCCTCAGTGAACACCTTGTCCAGCCCCTCGGCCTCGGCCTGGCGCTTGACGAGGCCCGAGCCCGGCACCACCAGCACGCGCTTGACGGTGGCCGCCTTCTTGCGGCCGCGTGCGACGGCGGCCGCCTCGCGCAAATCCTCGATGCGCGAGTTGGTGCACGAGCCGATGAACACCACGTCGACGCCGATTTCCTGCATCGGCGTGCCGGCGGTGAGTCCCATGTACTCGAGCGCGCGCAGCATGCCGGCGCGCTTGACCGGGTCGGCTTCCTTTGCCGGGTCCGGCACCTTGCCGTCGATGCCGACCACCATCTCGGGCGAGGTGCCCCAGGTCAGCTGCGGGACGATGGCCGCGCCGTCGAGCACCACCTCGTGGTCGAAATGCGCGCCCTCGTCCGACACCAGCGTGCGCCAGTAGGCGACCGCCTTGTCCCACGCCTCGCCCTTGGGCGAGAGCGGACGGTCCTGCACGTAGGCGATGGTCTTGTCGTCGACCGCGACCAACCCCGAGCGCGCGCCGGCCTCGATCGCCATATTGCAAAGCGTCATGCGGCCTTCCACCGACAGGCCGGCGATCGCCTCGCCGGCAAACTCGATCGCGTAGCCGGTGCCGCCGGCGGTACCGATCACGCCGATCACGGCCAGCGCGACGTCCTTGGCGGTCACGCCGTCGCCGAGCTTGCCGGTCACGGCCACCCGCATGTTCTTCGACTTCTTGGCAACCAGGCACTGCGTCGCCATCACGTGCTCGACTTCGGAGGTGCCGATGCCGTGCGCTAGCGCGCCGAACGCGCCGTGCGTCGAGGTGTGGCTGTCGCCGCACACCACGGTCATCCCCGGCAGCGTCGCACCCTGCTCCGGCCCCATCACGTGGACGATGCCCTGGCCCGGGTCCTTGAACGGAAAGTACGCGCGCGCGCCGAACTCGGCGATATTGGCGTCCAGCGTCTCAACCTGCAGCCGCGAGATCGGGTCCTGGATGCCCTGGTCCCAGTGGTCGGTCGGCGTGTTGTGGTCGGCGGTCGACACCACCGAGTCCTTGCGCCACAGCGGACGGTTCGCCAGTTTCAGCCCTTCGAAGGCCTGCGGGCTGGTCACCTCGTGCACCAGGTGGCGGTCGATATACAGCAGACAGGTGCCGTCCGCCTCCTCGCGCACCACATGCGAGGCCCACAACTTGTCGTACAGGGTTTGTGCGCTCATGGTCTTGTCGTCATCGGTTTGCAATCTGGATAAGCCATTCTGTCATAGCGTCCAACCCTGTTACAAGCACCATATTCCGCACTGCAAAAGTGTCGCCTGATCCTGAGGCAAACCCTTGCCAGACAAGGCTTGCACACAATCAGACAGCTTGTCCGAAAAATGGACACACCGTCTAACTTATGCAATCAGGGTCGCGCGGCGCGAGCGAACGCCAGCCCAGCACACAGGCTGCCAGCGCCGCAAGTGCGCTGACGCCAAACACCAGCGGCGCGCCGCCCAGCGGCCACAGCACGCCGCTGGCGAGCCCGCCCAGGCTGCCGCCGACACCGAAGCCGGCGACGATGTAGAGACCCTGCGCGCGCGAGCGCTGATGCGGCTCAAAGGCGTCGTGCAGCAACGCGACCGCCGCCGCGTGGTGCACGCCGAAGGTCAGCCCGTGCATGAGTTGCGCGAAGAGCGCGAGCGCGGGCGTCGACAGCGCCGACGCGATCAGCGCGAAGCGCAGCACCGCGGCAGCCAGCGAGAGCTGCATCAGCCTTACCGGCGGCCAGCGCGCGGTGAGGCGCGGCATCAGCCAGAACATCAACACCTCGGCGCCGACGCCGGCCGCCCACAACAGGCCGACCGCGTCGCGCGGGTAGCCCGCCCCTTCCAGCGCGATCGAATAGAACACGTAGTAAGGGCCGTGCGCGAACGCCATCAGGAACACCACGGCGAACAGCGCGCGCACCGGCCGCTGCGAGAGCACCCGGCCGATCGGCGCCCTGGGCCCGGCACGCTTGGGCGGCGCGACCTCGGGCAGCGCGCAGGCGGCGCCGCCCACGGCGACCAGCGTTGCGGTGGCCAGCCACGGCAAGGCGGCGATACCGAGCGTATCGAGCAGGAAGCCCGCACCGACCGACAGCACGATGAAACCGACCGACCCCCATAGCCGCACCCGGCTGTAACGCCCGGGCGAGCCGCGGGTCAGCTCGGCGGTGCCCGCCTCGACCAGCGGCAGCGGCGCCGCCCAGAAGAACAGCGCGACTGCGAGCGAGCCGAACAGCCACTCAAAGTCGCTGCGCACGCCGACCAGCGCGAAAAAGCCGGCGGCGGCGAGTGAGGTTGCGACGATGATGGGCCGGCGCCGCCCCAGGTGGTCGGCCAGCGCCCCCCACAGGCCGGGCGCGACGATACGCGCGAAGGTGGACAGGGAAATCAGCACCGAGATCTGCCATGCGGAAAACGACAGCGACGCAAGGTATGGCCCCCAGAACGGCGAGAACAGACCGAGGAAGGCGAAATAGGTGAAGTAGAACGCCGCGAACGGCGCGAGGGAGACAGAGGGATTCATGGGGCGGGATTATAACGGCGGCTGACAGCGCGCCGTGCGTCGTCCATAACCATGAGGTCGGCCCAGCGGCCACCACGGGAGTCTGCGCATGAACGCAGCCAAACGCATCCGCCACTTCATCGAATCGGGTGACAACGCCGAGCAGGTCGAGGTCCTCAAGGCGCTGGCGCGCGCGCTCGAGTACGGCGATGCCTTCGACGTGCGGACGCTGTACGAGATCGACATGCGTTACTTCGAGGCCGCGCTGGAGTTGATGCGCGACTGGCGTTTCGACCACCACATCCAGTCGCGCAGCCGGCTGATCGAGGCCCTGCAGGGCGAGGAAACGCCCCGCTCCGCCGCCTGACGCCCGCAGGCAAGACCGGGCAGCATAGCTGGCGCCCGCGCCCGCCCGATGTGGCCAAAGGGGCCGCTCCTAGCGATACGCTACTCGTGGACAGGCCATCAGGATTCGCGCCAGCGCTCGAGCGCGCGGCGTGCCTTCTTGGTCGGCCGCCCCTCGCTGTGCGCCTGACCGGCGTGCTCGGCCTTGATCAGCGCCTGGCGCGCCTCGCGTTCGGCGCGCACCGCCTCGTCCTCAAGGTACAGGAGCCGCGCCTCGGCCGCCGGCCGCCGCTGCACCGCCAGCGCGAGCACCGTCAGCTGCCAGTGAAGCGCGCCCGCGCGCAGCGCGATCACGTCGCCGACCCGGACCGTGCGCGAAGGCTTGACGCGCACGCCGCCGATCTCGACCCGGCCCAGTTCGATCGCCTCGTTGGCGAGTGCGCGCGTCTTGTAAAAGCGCGCCGCCCACAGCCATTTGTCCAGACGAACCTTGTCCTCGTCCGCCGCGCTCATCGGGCGACCTGCCAGCTAGCCTGCACCAGATCCGGCAACTCAAGCGCCAGTGCATCGCCCGGCTTGAGCGCGGCGACGCCGGCTGGGGTGCCGGTGTAGACAAGGTCGCCCGCGCTCAGCCCGAACACGCTCGACAGATAGGCGATCAGGCGCGCAGGCGGGAACAGCATGTGCGAGGTGTCGCCCGTCTGCCGGCGCTCGCCGTTGATGTCGAGCGTGAAGGTGAGCCTCCCCGGGTCGGCGACCTCGCGTGCCGGCACGAAGGACGACACGCAGGCCGCGCCGCGAAAGCCCTTGCCCTTGGCCCACGGCAGGCCGCGCGCCTTGGCGGCGTTCTGCACGTCGCGGCAAGTGAGGTCCAGCCCCAGCCCGTAGCCGGCGACATGGGAAAGCGCGTCGCCCTCGGCGATGTCGTTGCCGCTCTCGCCGATCAAGAGCACCAGCTCGGCCTCGTAATGCACGTCGGACGAGAAGGCCGGCAACACGATGGCCTGCCCCTCGGGCAACAGGGCCGAGGTGGGCTTGAGGAACACCAGCGGCTCCTCTTCCACAGGATTGCCAAGCTCGGCCGCGTGCGCCGCGTAGTTGCGCCCGATGCAGAAGATGTTTGCCGGACGCACCGCGCGGCCGGCCAGGTCAAGTTCGGTCATGCTCCATTCCCCCGGTCAATCGGCCGATTATCCCACGGCCGGCCCCTGCCCGGCGCGTACCTTGTGCGTCGCCGCAACACCCTGCTTGCGCCGCATCAATGAAAACGTCATCACAGTAAACCTGTCATCGAAATATTGATACTCTGGAATCGGTCACTCGGCGCGCACCGGCCAGCCCGGGACGCCGGCAGCAAACAACGAATTCAGGCATTACGACACCAAGGAGGACAAGCGTGACCCAGGAAGCCCCCGTATCGCTCGACCGTTTCTTCGCCAACCTGACCGAAGCGAACCAGAAGTGGATGCAGCAGTTCGTCAACACGATCTCGGCCAAGGCCTGCACCGAAGGTGAGGGCCCCCTCGAACAGGGCTGGCAGCAGATGATCAGCGGCGCGACCCAGCTGATCGACCTGCAGACCCAGCTCTACCAGCAGCAAATGGGCCTGTGGATGCAGTTCCTCGGCCAGGGCAACAGCGGGGCGGCGCCCGCGCCGGCCGCCGACAAACGTTTTGCCGCGTCCGAGTGGAGCGACCACCCGTTCTACAGCTTCATCAAGCAAAGCTATCTGTTGACCGCCAAGTGGATGAACGAGCTGGTCGACAAGGCGCAGGTGGCGGACGACGAGAAGGAGAAGCTCGCCTTCGTGACCCGCCAGTACATCGACGCGATGGCGCCGACCAACTTCATGCTGACCAACCCCGAGGTGATCAAGCAGGCGATCGAGACCCGCGGCGAGAGTCTGGTCGAGGGAATGAAGAACATGCTCGCCGACATCGAGAAGGGCCATATCTCGATGTCCGACGAGAGCAAGTTCGAGCTGGGCGAGAATATCGCGACCACGCCGGGCAAGGTGGTGTTCCGCAACACGCTGATCGAGCTGATCCAGTACACGCCGACCACCGACAAGGTGCACGAGAAGCCGCTCTTGATCGTGCCGCCTTGCGTGAACAAGTTCTACCTGATGGACCTGCAGCCTGAAAACTCGATGGTCCGCCACTTCGTCGCGCAGGGCTACCGCGTGTTCCTGGTGTCGTGGCGCTCGGCCACCCCGGACATGAAGCACTTCAAGTGGGACAACTACGTCGAGGACGGCGTGTTCGCCGCCATCGACACCGTGCGCGACATCACCCGCCAGGACACGGTCAACGCGCTGGGCTTTTGCATCGGCGGCGTGATCCTGACCACCGCGCTTGCGGTGATGAAGGCCAGGGGCATCCACAAGGTCGACAACGCGATCTTCATGACCAGCCTGATCGACCACAGCGAGCCGGGCGAGATCCGCATGTTCATCGACGAGAAGCTGGTCGCCGAGCGCGAGGCCAAGGCCGACCAGGGCGGCATCGTCAGCGGCAAGGAAATCGGCCGCACCTTCGCGTCCTTGCGCGCCAACGACCTGATCTGGAACTACGTCGTCAACAACTACATGCTGGGCAAGACGCCGCCGCCGTTCGACCTTCTGTACTGGAACAACGACTCGGTCGATCTGCCGTTGCCGATGCACACCACCTTCCTGCGCGAGTTCTACCTGAACAACGCGCTGACCCGGCCGGGCAGCCTCACCCTGTGCGGCGAGCCGGTCGACGTTTCCAGCATAGACATCCCGGTCTACGTCTTCGCCGCGCGCGAAGACCACATCGTGCCGTGGAAGTCCGCCTACATGGGCCTGCCCTTCCTGACGGGCGCGCCGGAGAAGCGCTTCGTGCTCGGCGCGTCCGGCCATATCGCCGGCGCGATCAACCCGGTGACCAAGGACAAGCGCAACTACTGGGTCAACGACGCGCAGCCGGCCACCGCCGACGCGTGGTTCGAGACCGCACAGAGCCTGCCGGGCAGTTGGTGGAAGGACCTGGACGCGTGGCTCGCGCCGCGCTCGGGCAAGGACGTCGCCGCGCCGAAGGGCTTCGGCAACAAGGCGCACGCCCCGCTGTGCGACGCGCCGGGCGAGTACGTGCGCGCCAAGGCGATGCTGCCGCTGGCCGCGCTGGTCGGCAACGCGTAATACACCGAGCAAACGCTCGAAAATGGCTGTTCAACGCGTTTGTTGCATGGCAACATCCGCGTTGCAGCGAAACACCCAGCCACACCCGTACAAAAAGAGTCAGGAGAAACCCATGCAAGAAGTCGTCATCGTCGCAGCAAAACGTACCGCCGTCGGCAGCTTCGGCGGCAGCCTCGCCAAGATCGCCTCGCCCGAGCTTGGCGCGACCGTGATCAAGGCACTGCTCGCCGAAACCGGCGTCGGCGCCGAAGCCGTCAGCGAAGTCATCCTCGGCCAGATCCTGACCGCCGGCACCGGACAGAACCCGGCGCGCCAGGCGCTGATCAAGGCCGGCCTGCCGATCACCACCCCGGCCTCATCGCTGAACGTGCTGTGCGGCTCCGGCCTGCGTGCGACCCACCTCGCCGCACAGGCGATCGCGCTGGGCAACGCCGAGATCGTGATCGCCGGCGGCCAGGAAAGCATGTCGATGTCGCCGCACCTGTTGCCCGGCTCGCGCGACGGCTTCCGCATGGGCTCGGCGCAACTGGTCGACCACATGATCTTCGACGCGCTGACCGACGCCTACAACGGCTACCACATGGGCATCACCGCCGAGAACATCGCCGAGAAGTACGGCATCACCCGCGAAGAGCAGGACCGCTTCGCCGTCACCTCGCAGAACCGCGCCGAAGCGGCTCAAGCAGCCGGCCGCTTCGCCGACGAGATCGTGCCGGTGATGGTGCCGCAGCGTAAGGGCGACGCGCTCGCCTTCGACCAGGACGAGTTTATCCGCCACGGCGCCACCTACGACGCGCTGGCCAAGATGCGCCCGGCCTTCAAGAAGGACGGCACCGTCACCGCCGGCAACGCCTCCGGCATCAACGACGGCGCCGCCGCGGTGATGATGATGTCGGCGAAGAAGGCCGCCGAACTGGGCCTGACCCCGCTGGCCGTGGTACGCGGCTACGCGCTGACCGGTTGCGCGCCCGAGATCATGGGCATGGGTCCGGTCGACTCGACCCGCAAGGCACTGGCGCAGGCCGGCTGGCGCTTGCAGGACCTCGACCTGATCGAGGCCAACGAAGCGTTCGCCGCGCAGGCGCTGGGCGTCGCCCGCGAGCTCGAGTGGGACCTCGGCAAAGTCAACGTCAACGGCGGCGCGATCGCGATCGGCCACCCGGTCGGCGCATCCGGCGCCCGCGTGCTGGTCACCCTGCTGCACGAGATGAAGCGCCGCGAAGCCAAGAAGGGCCTGGCCACGCTGTGCATCGGCGGCGGCATGGGCGTCGCGCTGGCCGTCGAAGCAGCCTGAGCCTGAGCCTGTACCCGACAACGCCGCGCCGATGCGCGGCGTTTTTCTTGGCTCGGCAAGGCGGGAACTTGTCGGGTCTGCCATGCTCAGACTCTGGATTCCACCGCAAGAGAGCCTCCACGCATGAAACCCATGATCCCCGTCGCGATGACCCTGACCGTGCTGCTGGCCGCGTGCAGCGGCGAGGACACCGCCAAGCTGCAGCAGGCTGCCTCCGCCGCCATCGGCGTCGCCAACAGCGACTCGAGCGCTTCCCTGGGCGACCTGAAGGCGCAGGCGTCCGCTGCCATTGGCGAATTGAAGGCACAGGTCAAGGACGGCAGCGCGCCGGTGGCCGAACTCAAGTCGCAGGCGTCCGCCGCCTTCGGCGTCGCCAAGAAGCTCGGCGAGGCCGCCGCCATCGTCAACCCCGAGCTCAAGGAGCAGGTCGACACGCTCAAGCAGCAGGCGTCCGACGCCAAGGCCGTGCTCAAGATCCTCAGCAACTGAGGCCAGCACGGCCAGCAAGAAGCCGGGCGTCGCCCGGCTTCTTTATTGTTTCAGCCCAGCGCGGGGATGCGTTCGCGCAGGCGGCGCGCCCAGTCGACCGTGGCGTAGTCGCGTCCCATGGTCAGCACCGTATAGCCGTCGCGCCCGAAGCGGGCGTCGATTTCGACCAGCACCTGATAGGCGTCGCCGTCCGGGATGAAGGTCAGCTCGATCTCCTGCAGCTGCCACTGCGAGCGGTACGGGCGCAGCTCGAACTCCTGGTAGCAGCCCAGCGTGGTCGTGACCTGCCCCGCGCGCGCGGTACCGGCCTCGACGTCGGTGCTGTAAAGCCCCCAGCCCAGCGACTCGAAGGCGGCGAACAGGGCCTGCATCTGCGGGGTCGGCATTACTTCCAGCCAGTCGCGGTCGTCGTTGTCGCGCGCCTGCGCGATCGCAAGGTCGGTGTGGATCCACACCGCCAGCGGCCGTCCGTGGTGGTTCAGCAGATTGACCGGCGTCTCGCGCGGCAACGTCAGCGCGAACGGCAGCGAAGACGTCTCTCCGGCGCCAATCTCCAGCGCGCCGGACACCCGCAAGCGGCCAAGCGCGCGCGCCTCGCGGTGCTCATGGTCGCCCGACTCGACTTCGACCTCGGCCATCAGCAAGAGGTCGATCGCCTCGATGCGCTGCGCGACGCTGCCGCCTTGCACCACCACTTCGCCACGGAGCACCTCACCCGGCGCGAGCCGCGGGTTGGCGAGGCGGGTGTCGACCGTCGCGCCGCCGACACCGGCGGCGGCCAATAGCTTCTTGAACATGAATCATCTCACTTCAAATGGGTGAAAGTCGCCGGTAGGACATCCAGATTTGATGACAGTTCCGGGCGCCGGCCTGCTTGCCGCTCATGCGCCGGCGGCCGACAATGAACGCTTACAACCTTCCGGAAACAGCCACGATGAATTCCGCCCTGCTTGCCCTGCGCCAAGCCATGCACGCACAAGGCTACGCCGCCTGCCTGGTCCCGACCGCCGACCCGCACCTGTCCGAATACCTGTGCCCGCACTGGCAGGCCCGCGTCTGGCTGTCCGGCTTTACCGGCTCGGCCGGCACGCTGGTCGTCACCGCCGATTTCGCCGGCTTGTGGGCGGACAGCCGTTACTGGGAGCTGGCCGAGCGCGAGCTCGCGGGCAGCGGCGTCTCCCTGATGAAGGTAGAGACCGCCGCCAGCCAGGAACACCTGCAATGGCTCGCCAACACGCTCAAGCCCAGCGAGCGGCTGGCGGTCGACGGCGACGTGCTCTCCAGCAGTGCCGCACGCGCGCTGGAAGCTGCGCTGGGCAACGCCGGTGCCCAGGTCGACTATGGCGTCGACCTGCCAGGACAAGTCTGGACGGACCGCCCGGCGCTGCCCGCGTCGCGCGTCTACGAACACACGGCACCTTGGGCGTGCGAGACGCGCGCGGACAAGCTTGCCCGCGTGCGCGCGTCGATGCGGGACGCCGGCGCCAACTGGCACTGGCTCTCGACGCTCGACGACATCGCGTGGCTGACCAACCTCAGGGGCAGCGACGTCGAGTACAACCCGGTCTTCCTCGCCCACCTCTTGCTGGGGGAGGACAGCGCGACGCTGTTCGTCGACGCGCAGCGCATAGACCCAGCCCTTGCCGCCGCACTCGCGGCGGACGGCATCACCCTCGCACCTTACGAGACCGCCAAGGCCGCGCTCGCCGCCCTGCCCGCCGGCACGCTGTTGCTCGACCCCGCGCGCGTGACGCACGGCTTTGCAACCGCGCCGGCCCCGACCGTGCACAAGGTCGAGGCGATCAACCCGGGAACGCTTATGAAGGCGTGCAAGCTGCCGGCCGAGGCCGCGCAGATCCGCCGCACCATGGAAGCGGACGGCGCCGCGCTGTGCGAATTCTTCGCGTGGCTGGACAAGGCGCTTGCGCGCGGCGAGCACGTCACCGAGCTGACCGTGGACGAGCGGCTGACCGCCGCACGCGCGCGCCAGCCGGGCTTTGTCGGCTTGAGCTTCGCGACCATCGCGGGTTTTAACGCCAACGGCGCGCTGCCGCACTACCGCGCGACCGAAGCCGCACACAGCGAGGTCAAAGGCGACGGCCTGCTGTTGATCGACTCCGGCGGCCAGTACCTGGGCGGCACCACCGACATCACCCGCGTCGTCGCGATCGGTTCGCCGTCGGTTGAACAGAAGCGCGACTGCACCCTTGTACTCAAGGGCGTGATCGCGCTCTCCAGCGCGCACTTCCCGGCAGGCACCTTGTCGCCCACGCTGGATGCGCTCGCGCGCGCCCCGCTGTGGCGCGACGGCGTCGATTTCGGCCACGGCGTCGGCCACGGCGTCGGCTACTTCCTCAACGTGCACGAGGGGCCGCAGAGCATCTCGCGCGCGGCGCCGACACCCGACAAGGCCATGCGAGAAGGCATGCTCACCTCGATCGAGCCGGGCATCTACCGCCCGGGCCAGTGGGGCGTACGCATCGAGAACCTGGTGCTGAATGTTGCCGCCGGTAACGCGGGCTTCGGCGACTTCCTCGCCTTCGAGGCGATGACGCTGTGCCCGATCGACACCCGCTGCCTCGACCTTGCCCTGCTAAGCGTCGACGAGACCGCGTGGCTGAACGCCTACCACGAGCGCGTACGCGAGCGGCTGTCGCCCCACCTGGCAGGCGACGCACTCGCGTGGCTGCTCGCCGCGACCGAGCCGTTGCCCGCGCGATGAACGGCCACCTGCTCTCGGCCCTGCCCGCGGCGCTGGACGCCGAGCGTTTCGAGACGCTCGCGCGCTCGGGCGGCGGGCGCGTCGAGCGCATCGTCTCGCACGGGCAGGCGTCCCCGCCGGGATTCTGGTACGTACAGGACGAGGACGAATTCGTGCTGCTGGTCAGCGGCGAGGCCGAGCTTGGGTTCGACGACGGTAAGCGGCTCATGCTCACCCCCGGTGCCTGGGCGTGGCTGCCCGCCGGCTGCCGCCACCGCGTCGAGCGCACCGCGGCCGGCACCGACACCGTCTGGCTGGCGGTGTTCTTCGGTGCAGCCTGACAGCGCGCACGCCGTCCGTTTACAATCGCGCCCCCGCCGACTGGAGAGCCCCGTGCACTGCGACCTTTTCTGCAACGTCATCGACAACTTCGGCGACATCGGCGTCGCCTGGCGCCTCGCCCGCCAGCTCGACCAGGAAAAAGGCTGGCGCATGCGGCTGTGGGTCGACGACCTTAAAAGCTTCGCGCGCATCCAGCCCGGCATCGACGCGAACGCCGCCCGACAGACGATCGGCCGGGTCGAAGTCGTGCACTGGGTACCGGGCGTCGCCGCGCCCGACGCCATCGCCGACGTCGTCATCGAGGCGTTCGGCTGCGCGCTGCCACACAACTACCAGCAGGCGATGGCTGAACGCCAGGTGGCGCCGGTGTGGATCAACCTCGAGTACCTGTCGGCAGAAAGCTGGGTCGAAGGCTGCCACGCGCTGCCCTCCCCGCACCCGCGCCTGCCGCTGACCAAGCACTTCTTCTTCCCGGGCTTTGGCGAGAAGACCGGCGGCGTGATCTGCGAAGAGGGCCTGACCCGCCAACGCGAGCGCTGGCAGGCGGATACCGCCAGCCAGGCCGCCTGGTGGCAGGCACGCGGCATCAACCCCAGACAGGATGCGGAACGCTGGGTTAGCCTGTTCTGCTACGAGAACGCCGCGGTCACACCCTGGCTGCAACACCTAGCGGAAAGCGACACCCGGTGGCGGGTGCTGGTGCCGGCCAGCCGCGTGCTGGCGGATGTCGCGCGCGCGCTCGGGCAAGAGAAGCTGGCCGCCGGCGACAGCGTGAACCTCGGCAATTTGCAGGTCGACGTGCTGCCGTTCACCGACCAGGCGGGCTTCGACCGCCTGCTGTGGAGCTGCGACGTCAACATCGTGCGCGGCGAGGACAGCTTCATGCGCGCGCAATGGGCGGCGCGCCCCTTCCTGTGGCACATCTACCCGCAGGACGAGGACGCGCACATGGTGAAGCTCGACGCCTTCCTGGCCCGTTTCACCGCGACGCTCGATGGCGCGACGCGCGACGCGCTGGTCGCCGCGCAACACGCGTTCAACCGCCACCACGGCCTCGCCGAACACTGGGACGCCTTCATCGCCCGCACGCCCGCGCTGGCCCGCCACGGCTGGCAGTGGGCCGACCAACAGCTCGTCGGCGGCGATCTTGCGACAAGACTGGTGCATTTCTGCGAAAACCGGCTACAATAGCCCGTTTCTCGGAACCGCTTTTCCGATTCAATTCAAGAGTTTGGGAACTTACACGCAATGAAAACCGCACAGGAACTCCGTCCAGGCAACGTATTCATGGTCGGCAACGACCCGATGGTTGTGCAGAAAGCCGAATTCAGCAAGTCCGGCCGCAACGCTTCCGTCGTCAAGATGAAGATGAAGAACCTGCTGACCGGTGCTGGCTCGGAAACCGTTTACCGCGCCGACGACAAGTTCGACGTGATCGTGCTCGACCGCAAGGACTGCACCTACTCCTACTTCGCCGACCCGATGTACGTGTTCATGGACAGCGAATTCAACCAGTACGAAGTCGAAGCCGACAACCTGGGCGACACCATCAACTACATCGTCGACGGCATGGAAGATGTGTGCCAGGTGACCTTCTACGACGGCAAGGCGATCTCCGTGGAACTGCCGACCACCGTCGTGCGCGAAGTCGAGTACACCGAACCGGCCGTGCGCGGCGACACCTCGGGCAAGGTCCTCAAGCCGGCCCGCCTGGTAGGTACCACTTTCGAAGTACAGGTTCCGGCGTTCGTGAACACCGGCGAAAAGATCGAGATCGACACCCGCACCAACGAATTCAAGAAGCGCGCCTAAGCAAGCCCAGGCCGCATTCGACAAGGCACCCCGCGGGGTGCCTTTTTGCTGGCCCGCACGGCGCCGACCCTTGCATCCACGGCAAGAACAGGCCGCCAAAATGACAAAACCCGCGCGACACGGCAGTACGCCATGATCGACACGGGTTGTGTTCAATAGTGCGGCAAATCAATAGCCACTGGTGCGAGGGATGAGACTCGAACTCACACGCCTTGCGGCGCTGGAACCTAAATCCAGTGCGTCTACCAATTCCGCCACCCTCGCCCCGTCTTGCCGGGCGCGCACGCCCAGAACAGGAGCGCGCAGCTTACACGCAGCGCCTGCCACTGGCAAGCCGGACAAGAAATTTCCATCCATAATGGAAACCAATTACCATTGGTGAAGTCACACGCTCACCGCAACCCACAAGGAGACTCAACCTTATGCAACCGAACCTTCACACGGCCTACACGAGCACCACTCAGGTCGGGTCCAGCCATAAGGTTCTGCGCAACACCTACGCGCTGCTGGCTCTGTCGATGATCCCGACCATCTTCGGCGCGGTGATCGGCACCAACATGAGCTTCGCGTTCATGGCGGGTAGCCCGATCATGTCCAGCCTGCTCATGCTCGCCGTGCTGTACGGCCTGATGTTCGCGATCGAGAAGAACCGCAACAGCTCGATGGGTGTCGTGCTGATGATGGTGTTCACCCTGTTCATGGGCCTGCTGCTCGGTCCCTTGCTGCAGGTCGCGCTCAGCCTGAAAAACGGCGCGCAACTGGTGATGATGGCAGGCGGCGCGACTTCGGTCGTGTTCTTCGCGATGGCCGGCATCGCCACCACCACCAAGCGTGACCTGTCGGGCCTCGGCCGCTTCCTGACCGTCGGCGCGATCGTGCTGATGGTCGCCGTCGTCGCCAACATCTTCCTGCAACTGCCCGCGCTGCAGCTGACGCTGGCTGCGGCGTTCGCACTGTTCAGCTCGCTGATGATCCTCTGGCAGGTCAAAATGATCGTCGACGGTGGCGAGACCAACTACATCTCCGCCGCGCTGACCATCTACATCGGTATCTACAACCTGTTCACCAGCCTGCTGCAACTGTTCATGGCCTTCGGTGGCGACCGCGACTAAGTTTGCGGTGCGTACAAAAAAGGCGGCCGCAGCCGCCTTTTTTCATGCTTTCAATCGGGCAGCCACACCGGCTGCCACCCCTCCTCCACCTGATACGCTTGCGAGAGCGCTACCCCCGGCACCGCCACCAGCTCGCCTCCCCGGTACAGTAGCGGCCAGCGTCCGCGCAAGCGCGGCAACATGCCCGCTTCCTGCAGCAACTGCTTGACTGCTCGCGTCCCCGCGCGCTGCACGAGGCGCTCGCCACCTGTGCGCGCGCGCAGCGACAGGCCACCCGAGAGCCAATCCAGCGGCAGGCCCGGCGACGCGGGCTCGATACTGAGGCTCCCCGCCTCACAGCGCAGCAGCTGATGACAGGCGAGCGGGGGAAGCTCCTGGCAGGCGGGCAACACGCGCTCGCGCAGCAGATGAATGCGACCGCGGTAATGCACCAGCGCGGCACCGGCAAGCTCGAGCGCGACCGCGCCGGTATGGCCGGCTTCAAGTGCACCTCGGAATGCCTCGAGCGCGGCGGGCGTCGGCAGGCCGAAACCGAGCGACGCGCACCAGTGCCGCAACAGCTCGCGCTGGCGCGGCGCGGACAAGGCGAGCAAGTTCACCACCGACAACGCCTCGCCATCCAGGCATGCGGCAAGGTCGGCCGCGGCGACTTCGTCCAGCACCGCGGCGGCGTCCGCCGCCAACTGCGCCGAACGCGCGAGATGCGCGCGGTAGTGCGGCAGAGCCTCGGCAAGCCCGGGCATCACCCGGTGACGCAGCAGGTTGCGCCGCCAGCGGGTATCCAGGTTGCTCTCGTCGTCGACCCATTCGATGCCGTGCATGTGTGCGTAAGCGACGAGTTCGTCGCGGGTACGCGCGAGCAGCGGCCGCCACAACGCGAGCGCGCCGTCCTGCCGCCACGCCGGCATCGCCGCGAGCGCGCGCACCCCGCCGCCGCGCAACAATTGCAGCAGCACGGTTTCGGACAGGTCGTCCTGATGGTGGGCGAGCACCACCGCGTCGGCCGTGCTTTCGCGATAGACACGGTAGCGCTCGCGGCGGGCGACGGCCTCGAGCGACTGGCCACCCTCGATCCGCACGGCTACCCGCCTGACGCGCAGTGGCACCTGCCACGCCGCGCACACGCGCTCGCAATGGACGGCCCACGCGTCGGCGTGCGGGCTCAAACCATGGTGTACATGCACGGCACTCAAGGCAAAGCCGCGCGTCTCCCGTGCGGCCACCAGAAGGTGCAACAGCACCATGGAGTCGACGCCACCGGAGAGCCCCACCTCCAAACGACACTGGCCGGACAATTCGTCCGGCCAGTTATCAGGAAGCAGGGCCCCGGCCTTACGCGGCCTCTTCCTTGTAGCGTCCATAGTCCATCAGGCGATCGAAACGCTGGCGCAGCAGCTCGTCGATGCCGCGCGACTGCAACTCCTTCAGCTCTTCCTGCAGCACCCGCTTGAGCGCGACCATCATCGCCGCGTGGTCACGGTGCGCGCCGCCGGCGGGCTCGTTCACCACCCGGTCGACCAGGCCGAGCGACTTCAGGCGGTGCGCGGTGATGCCCAGCGCCTCGGCCGCGTCGGCGGCCCGCTCTGCGGTCTTCCACAGGATGGACGCGCAGCCTTCCGGCGAGATCACCGAGTACGTCGAGTACTGCAGCATGTTCACGCAGTCGCCGACAGCAATCGCCAGCGCGCCGCCGGAGCCGCCCTCGCCGATCACCGTACAGATCACCGGCACGCGCAGCTTGGCCATCTCGTAGAGGTTGCGGCCGATCGCCTCGGACTGGCCGCGCTCCTCGGCGCCGATGCCCGGGTACGCGCCCGGGGTATCGATAAAGGTCATCACCGGCAGGCTGAACTTCTCGGCCAGCTTCATCAGGCGCAGCGCCTTGCGGTAGCCTTCTGGGCGCGGCATGCCGAAATTGCGCAGCAGCTTCTCCTTGGTGTCGCGCCCCTTCTGGTGGCCGATCACCACGACCGCCTGCCCGTTGAAACGGGCCAGCCCACCGACGATCGCAGCGTCGTCGGCAAATGCGCGGTCGCCGTGCAACTCGTGGAAGTCGGTGAACATCGCGCCGATATAGTCGAGCGAGTAAGGACGCTGCGGGTGGCGGGCGACCTGCGAGACCTGAGCGGGCGAGAGCTTGGCGTACAGGGCGCGGGTCAGTTCCTGGCTTTTCTTTTGCAGGCGCTCGATCTCCTCGGAGATGTCGAGCACCGAGTCGTCCTGCACGTAGCGCAACTCTTCTATCTTGTTCTCGAGCTCGGCAATCGGCTGCTCAAAATCGAGAAAGGTCGTCTTCATTGTTGCCATCTTCCCTATAAAGGCGAATCGGGCGATGATACCGCTGGCAGATAGCACACGTCATCATGCTTGTCGGACAAAATGCGTGCCGGGCAAAGCAAATTGCCGACTTGCGCTGTTTTTGGAAAATATTTTTCAAATGCGCCTTGCGTGAAAAAACAGCCTGTGTTTTAATGCCGTCCTCGCTGAACGACGCAGCATGTCGCAGTGAAGGGCGCTTAGCTCAGTTGGTAGAGCGTCTGCCTTACAAGCAGAATGTCGGCGGTTCGATCCCGTCAGCGCCCACCAGAAGGTCCATGGAGTGGTAGTTCAGTTGGTTAGAATACCGGCCTGTCACGCCGGGGGTCGCGGGTTCGAGTCCCGTCCACTCCGCCACACCTTCGCTACCGGTTTTCCGGGCGGTTAGTCTCAGTTGGTAGAGCACTGCCTTCACACGGCAGGGGTCGCTGGTTCGAGTCCAGTACCGCCCACCAGTTTTTTTGGAGTGGTAGTTCAGTTGGTTAGAATACCGGCCTGTCACGCCGGGGGTCGCGGGTTCGAGTCCCGTCCACTCCGCCAGCGATAATGTAGTACCGGATCGGGCGCTTAGCTCAGTTGGTAGAGCGTCTGCCTTACAAGCAGAATGTCGGCGGTTCGATCCCGTCAGCGCCCACCAAACAAGATGGTTCTGGAGTGGTAGTTCAGTTGGTTAGAATACCGGCCTGTCACGCCGGGGGTCGCGGGTTCGAGTCCCGTCCACTCCGCCAACCTCACGCATAGATTTCCGGGCGGTTAGTCTCAGTTGGTAGAGCACTGCCTTCACACGGCAGGGGTCGCTGGTTCGAGTCCAGTACCGCCCACCAGTTTTGGAGTGGTAGTTCAGTTGGTTAGAATACCGGCCTGTCACGCCGGGGGTCGCGGGTTCGAGTCCCGTCCACTCCGCCAACAACGCAAGCAGTACAAGGTCTGGGCGCTTAGCTCAGTTGGTAGAGCGTCTGCCTTACAAGCAGAATGTCGGCGGTTCGATCCCGTCAGCGCCCACCAGACAATTTGATTTTGGAGTGGTAGTTCAGTTGGTTAGAATACCGGCCTGTCACGCCGGGGGTCGCGGGTTCGAGTCCCGTCCACTCCGCCAGCCAGAAAGCCCTGCTTGCACGCAAGCAGGGCTTTTTCACGTCCCGCGCCGCCAAACCACGCAAGCGATAGAGGCACTGCATGGAAAACGCCACCCAACAAGCTCCGAGCGCCGACGAACTACTCGCCGGCACCGAAGCACAATCCGAGGCGGTGCTCGCCCTACCCGCAAGCGGCCAGACCGTGTTCGCGCTGGTGCGCAAGCTGCGCGGTCAGCGCGCGTCTTCCGACACCTTCCGCGTGCAGCTGCGCGCGTGCATGCGCCAGCATGGCGACGACTGGCAACTGCTCGACGGCGACGACGCGAAATGGTACGACACGCTCAACGGCGCGTGGGTGATCGCCGACCACGGCAGCCGCACGCTGCACTTCGGCCCCAAGGGCGGCATCCCGGTCAGCGAGACGCTCGCCGGACACGGTTTGCCCAGCTACTTGTTCGCGCAGACCATCCTGTGGGCGAAACAGCGCTACCCCGACTACGCCGTCGCCCGCATCCTGCTGCACCCTGACGAAGCCACCAACGAGGAAAGCCGGCTGCGCCGCAACAGCTTCTACGCGAGCCAGGGCTTCGACTTCGAGTGGTTCGACCACGAACAGCGCGCCGGTTGCTGCTTCAAGGGCCGTGCCGACCAGCTGCTCGCGGTATGGGACCTGCAGACGGTACGCGACTTGAGCTGCGAGGCGCTGATCGGCCTTGTCGCCGAGGAAAACACCCTGCGCGTCGAGGCGCAGGACGCGCGCGCGCGCATGGCCTCGCACAAGGAACACCTGGAGAGCCGATTCGAGCGCGAACGGATGATCAACCTGATCCTGACCGGCGTCACCTGCTTCGTGCTGACCATGGGGCTGATGGCCGCGCTCGGCGTCTAGCCGCGCACCCAGCTGCCGCTGGCGAACAGCACGTTGAGCGCCTCGGCAGCGGTCGGGTGTGCCAGCGGCAACTCGGCCAGCACCGCAGCGGGCAAGCCTGCATGCATCGCGACCTGCACCGCCGAGGTCACGTCCCCTGCACCGATCCCCAGCATCGCGAAACCCAGGATGCGCCCGTCGTCCTCGGCGAGCACCGCCTGCATCAAACCGCCCAGCTCCCCTTCCGACCACGCGCGGGTCACCGCGTGCATCGGCAACCGGCACACCCGCACCGCAACCCCCGCCTGGCGCGCCTCGGCTTCGGACAGGCCGATGCGCGCGTATTCGGGGTCGACAAAGGCGATGCGCGGCAGCACCCGCCCCGCGGTGGTCCGCAGCGGCGCACCATACAGCGACAGAGCGACACGCGCGTCGTCGCTGACCGCGTGCCCCGGCGTCGGGTACGCGGCGACGTCGCCCAATGCGTAGATGCCGTCGACCGAGCTTTTCAGCGTCTCGTCGACGACGATGCAGCCGTGCGCGTCAAGCCGCACGCCGACGGCCTCCAGGCCGATATTGCGGGTCAGCGGCTGGCGCGCGCCGGCAAGCAGGATGTCGCTCGCGTCGAGCTCGAACTGCTGCCGCCCCTGCTCGAGCGACAGCGTCACTCCCTCCCCGCTCAGCCCGGACACCCCGCCCACCCGGGTCGACGTCAGCAGCCTGACCCCCTCGTGGCGCAACTGCTGGGCGAGCGCGTCGGAAAACACCGTGTCCTCGAAACGGGCGACCCGCTCGTGCTCGTCGAGCAGCGTGACCTCGGCGCCCAGCGCCGCGAAGGCCTGCGCGTACGCCATGCCGCCGAAGCTCGCGCCCAGGATCACCAGTTGCGGCGGCACCCGGGTCAGGCGGAACAGTTCGCGCGGCGTCAGCGGGCACGCGCCGGACAGTCCGGGGATATCAGGCGTGGCCACCGTGGTGCCGGTGGCGATAAAGACGCGCCGCGTGCGGATGCGGCGGAAGGTGCCGTCGGCGAGCGCGACTTCGACGCGGTCGGGCGCGATCAGCCTGCCCTGCCCGATCACGAGTTCGACGCGGTCGGCCGGCCACAGCGCGAGGTCGTGCGAGCGGGCGGCGCTGACGGTGGCACCGACCGCCGCGAACAAACGGCCCAGGTCGACGCTGGCGTCCCCCAGCCCGACGCCGCAACCCTCGCCGCGCCGGATCTGGCGCGCGATCCGCGCGGCACGAACCAGCATCGCGTCGGGCAGGCAGGCAACGTTGAGGGTCGCCCCACCGAAGGCGTGGTATTCGATCAGGATGCCCTGCTGCCCGAGACGGGCAAGGTCGCATGCAAGGCGGCGCCCGGCAAGGCCGCCGCCCAGCACGACGAATTCGACAGGCGGCAGCATGCCCATGTCCGTTCGCTCCCCGCTGAAGTCCATCCATCGAGACTAGCAGCTGGCAGTCGGCGCCGCGCCCTGATAGCGTGTTCAAGATCCCGCGAGCGAGGGCGAGGCAAGGCGAAAACGGCTGAGAAAGCGGAATGTACAGCTTGTACACGAGCATTTCGAAACCGTTGAGGGCGCCGTATCGCTGATGCGCAGCAGATCGTGCACAGGTTCTTATAGCGCGAACGTCCCCTGCGCGAGCATGTAAAGCGCCGAGCACGCACCAAGCACCACCAGCGCGGCGAACACCTGCTCGTGCGCTCCGGCAAACACCGGCAGGCCGCGTTCGCGGCGGGCCTGCCAGAAGAAGCCCAGCGCCGGCACGTAGAGGATCATCGACAGCAGCAGGTAGGACATCCCGCCCGCGTAGATCAGCCACAACCCGTAGGCAGTGCCCAGCGCGGTGACCGCCAGCATACCGCCCCGCCCTGATGGCGCGCCCAGCGCGAGCTTCAGCCCGAACGCCGCGCACAGGAAGTACGGGATCAGCGCCATCGACGAGGCGAGCTGGATCAGGATGTTGTAGCCGGCCTCGTTGAAATGGTTGATCACCAAGAGGCAGCCGATCAGGCCGTTGGTCAGCCACAGCGCGTTGGCCGGCGTGCCGTTCGCGTTGAGGCGGCCGAACAGCGCGGGCGCGGTGTGCTTGTCCCCGCGCGCGGCCAAGTAAAGCATCTCGCTGGAGATCAGCGACCACGCGAGGAAGGCGCCGCCGACCGACAGGATCAGGCCGATATTGACCAGCGCCCCGCCCCACGGGCCAACCGCGCGCGCCATCACCGCCGCCATCGACGGGTTCTTCATCGCCGCCAGTTCCTCTTGCGGGACGACCCCCAGCGACAGCACCGACACGCAGACAAACAGGCCGATGGTGATCAGAAAGCCCAGCAGCGTGGCGCGGCTGACGGTGGCCATGTCGCGTGCGCGGTTCGCGTACACCGTCGCGCACTCGATGCCGAGGAACACCCACACCGTGTACAACATGGTGGTCTTCACCTGGTCGGCGATGCTGCCCAGTTCGGGACTGCCCCAGAAGTCGAGGTTGAACGTCTCGACGCGGAAGGCGAGCCCGACGCAGACGATGAAGAGGCCGATCGGTACCACCTTGGCGATGGTGACCACCGTATTGAGGATCGCCGCCGAACGTACGCCCATCAGCACGAAGCCGTGCATCAGCGCGAGCACCACGAGGCCGCCGACCATCGCCGGCAAGGTGGTGCCATCGCCAAAGAAGGAGAGCGCGCCGAACGAGCCCAAGGCGCTGAACATCACCACCAGGTAGCCGGTGCTGCCTATCCATACCGACATCCAGTAGCCCCAGGCGGCGCTGAACCCCAGATACTCGCCGAAGCCCTGCCTTGCGTAGCCGTATACGCCGTCGGTGATGTCCGGCCGGCTAAGCGTCAGCCACTGGAAGATGCGCGTCAGCGCGAACATGCCGACGAAAGTGATGGCCCACGCGATCAGGATCGCGCCGGCGCCGGCGCCTTCCGCCATGTTCTGCGGCAGCGCGAACACCCCGCTGCCGACAATCGCCCCGACCACCAGCCCTGTCAGCGCCAGCGTCCCCAGTTTGCCCTGTTGCGATGCCATGATCGCCCCCTTACGCAATGAAAATTCCGGGTGGCAGCCAGCCTGGGCTACGGCTACCACAGTCTGTTCTTCGCAATATTATGTCGCCATATCGTACATCAGACGCCACGAATGTTCAAAAACGACCGTTGACCGAGGTCAATCTCGATCGGATTCGCGCAAAAGCGCGCATTTGCTTTGCACGTGCGAGGAGGCAGGGCACAATGCCGGCAGAGTAAACAGGCAGGCGGGACGCATGAAAGAAATCCACTGGCTGGCCGACAGCCTGGGCAAGGTGTTCGACCACCTCGAGCAGCCGGTCACCATCGTCGACGCAGGCGGGGTGTTCGTCTATTACAACCGCGCCAGCGCGCGCATGGACGGCGTCGACCCCAAGGGCATCATCGGCCGCCATGTGCTCGAGGTCAGCCCGTGGCTGAAGGCCGAGGACAGCACCTTGCTGCGCTGTGTGGAGGACGGGCAGCGCTTTGTCGACAACTACCAGGCTTATAGCGGCGCCGGCGGCGAACTGCTGCACTATGTGCACAGCGCGCAACCGCTGACCGGCCGCGACGGCGCCATCATCGGCGCGATCGAGATCGGCCGCATCGAACGGCCGCCCGAAGCCCGCGGCCGCGCCGAGAAGGCGCCGGAAATCGTCGGCGGACACCCGGCGCTCACCGCGCAACTGGACGCGGTCGACACTTTCGCCGCGTGCGAGCTGCCCATCCTGATCCACGGCGAGACCGGCACCGGCAAGGAGCTGTTCGCGCGGCGCGCGCACGCGGCCAGCCCGCGCGCGCACCTGCCCATGCTGTGCCTCAATTGCGCGGCAGTGCCGGAGAACCTGATCGAGAGCACGCTGTTCGGCACCACCCGCGGCGCGTTCACCGGCGCCGAAAACCGCAAGGGGCTGTTCTCGCTGGCCGACGGCGGCACGCTGTTCCTCGACGAGATCAACTCGATGCCGATCGCGCTGCAGAGCAAGCTGCTGCGCGTGTTGCAGGACGGCAGCTTCCTGCCGCTGGGCGCCGAGAAGCCGCTGCGCACCGACGTGCGGCTGATCGCCGCGCTCAACCAGACGCCGCTTGCCGCCGTGCGCGAAGGCCGCCTGCGCGAAGACCTCTACTACCGGCTCAACGTCGGCGTGGTCGCGATCCCGCCGCTGCGCAAGCGCGCAAGCGACGTTGCACTGCTCGCGCGCCGCTTCGTCGCCCGTTACGCGCCGCAGCTGAACCCGCGGGTGACGTCGATTAGCCAGGAAGCGCTGGACGCGCTGATGGCGCACGACTGGCCGGGCAACGTGCGCGAGCTGGAGAACGTGATCCGGCGCAGCCTGCTGCTCGCGCGCGACCAGGGCAGCGTACTGGCGCGGCTCTGCTTCAACGAGGACGCGCTGCCCTCGCCCGGCCCCCTGCCGGCCGTGCTCGCGCCCGTCCGCCAGAGGGGCGAAAGCCTGCGCGAACAGCTGGCCAGCTTCGAGAGCCGCCTGCTGCAGGACGCGCTCGCCGAACACGCGGGCAACCTCTCGGCTGCCGCCCGCGCGCTGAAGTTGCCGCGCACCACGCTGATCTCCCGGTTGGCAAGACTGGGGATCGCTGCCGATGCCAGCGCCGATGGACAAGCCACCGCAGGCTCGCCAAAATGGCACGCCCCTCCACCGGAGTCCGACCGATGACCGAACAGGACGCGCCCGGCCTCGCGCTGTACCGGGCCTTGCAGACGGCGTTCGACCACTTCAACCGCACGCTGTTTGCCGGCGAGCTGCCGCATTGCGTGATCACCCTGCGCGCCGCGCGCACCCGCTACGGCCACCACCAGCCCGCGCGCTTTTCGGGCGCGCACGACGAGCGACTCGACGAGATCGCGCTCAACCCTGGCTACTTCGCGTTGCGCCCGCTCGACGAAGTGCTCTCGACGCTGGTGCACGAGATGGTCCACCACTGGCAGGAAAACCTCGGCAAGCCGACCCGCTCGAACCACCACAACGGCGAGTGGGCCGCCAAGATGCAGGAGGTCGGCCTGATGCCCTCGAGCACCGGCGCGCCCGGCGGCGACACCGGCGGCAACCGGGTCAGCCACTACATCATCGAAGGCGGCGCCTTCCAGGAAGCCTGCCGCGCGCTGCTCGCCCAGGGCTTCAGCCTGCCTGTCTACGACCGCCACGCGCCGGAGGCGCCCCAGGCGGTGCTCGCGCGCGTCGAGGCCCGCTTCGACCCGGTCTCCCCGCCGCCGCCGGACGGGATGAACGACATCGCACCGTGGACACCGCCCCCGCCGCCGGCAGCCCCCGAGGCGCAGGCGCCGCTGGCCGCCGCCGAAGCCGAAGGCCGCGCCCTGCCCATCGTCGCGCCGCCACCGCCCAGGCCCAGCAACCGGCAGCGCCTCGCCTGCCCGGGCTGCCAGGCGAGCGCCTGGATCTCGCGGGGCGACGTCGCGCTGATCTGCGCGCGCTGTGCGCTGCCGCTGGAGCCGGTATAAAACTACAAATAAAAAAACGATGGCGGGCTTGAAGTTTGCATTTCCGACATAAACTGTCGGATTAGACTTTACGCACTCCGCCGCACGCAAACGAGAAGAGGACAGCTTGTGAGCACAGAACAGCCCAACTACCAGCCGGTTTCCGAACGCATCCGCGAGCGCATCCGCCAGAGCGGCCGGCGCTTCCACGCCAACGACAATATCGCCGACTTCATCGAGGGCGAAGAGCTGACCGACCTGCAACAGGAAGTCGAGGCTCGCATGGGCGAAGTGCTGCGCAGCCTGGTGATCGACATCGACAGCGACCACAACACGCAGGAAACCGCGCGGCGCGTCGCCAAGATGTACATGCAGGAAGTGTTCCGCGGCCGCTACGTGAAGGCGCCGCCGGTCACCGAGTTCCCGAACGCCGAGCACCTGAACGAACTGATGATCGTCGGTCCCATCACCGTGCGCAGCGCGTGCTCGCACCACCTGTGCCCGATCATCGGCCGGGTATGGATAGGCGTGATGCCCAACGAGCACTCCAACCTGATCGGCTTGTCCAAGTACGCGCGGCTGGCCGAGTGGGTGATGAGCCGCCCGCAGATCCAGGAAGAGGCGGTGATCCAGCTGGCCGACCTGCTGCAGGAGAAGATGAACCCGGATGGCCTCGCCATCGTGATGGAGGCCGACCACTTCTGCATGCACTGGCGCGGCGTGCGCGACAGCGACTCCAAGATGATCAACAGCGTGATGCGCGGCGCCTTCCTGAAGAACCCGGCGCTCAGGCGCGAATTCCTGTCGCTGCTGCCCGGCCGCAAGGGCTGAACATCGGCAGCCCCACCCTTTAAGAGGAGAACCCCATGCTCGTCCGACTGCTTTACGCCAGCCGCGCGGTCCAGCCGCACACCCAGGAATTGCTCGACAGCATCCTCGCCCAGTCGCACACGCACAACCCGGCGCTCGGCATCACCGGCATCCTCTGCTTTAGCGGCGACATCTTCATGCAGGTGCTCGAGGGCAGCCGCCAGGAGGTATGCAAGCTCTACAACACCATCGCGGCCGACCCGCGCCATCACGGCGTCGAGCTGTTGTGCTTCGAGGAGATCGACCAGCGCCGCTTCGCCAACTGGACGATGGGTCAGGTCAACCTGGCCAAGGTCAACCCCTCGCTGCTGTTGCGCTACTCGGCCAAGCCCGAGCTCGACCCGTTCTCGATCAGCGGCCGCGCGTCGATGGCGCTGCTCGACGAGCTGATCGCCAACGCTGCCATTGTCGGCCGCGTAGGCTAAAGCCTGCCCACTCGCGTCGGCGCATCCCGCCGGCGCGTACCCTCCTCTCCCTGCTTTCCTCCTCTGCTGTTGCCTATCGGCAACGGCTGCGCTCGCCTGCGCCTTATGATGCTTGCCGCATTTTGATTTTAGGTGCAGAATTCAAAACAGGAGGAAACAGCATGACCGAACACACCCACGGCGGCGCCCGCGTCGGCGCCGGCCGCAAGAAAGGCAGCGGCCGTTTCGGCGAGCAAGGCCCGCTGGTACAGATCCGCGTTCCCGAGCAGGACAAGGGCGCGGTGATCGACTTTGTCGAGCGGCGGATCGCCGCGCGCAGCCTGCGCCTTGCCGGCGCGGCGCGCCAGGTGCCGCCCTACCCTGCCCGCCTGCTGCCTGCACCGCTGACCGAGGCGGCCAACGTGCCTGTCTTCGCGAGCAAGGTGCGCGCGGGCCTGCCCAGCCCGGCCGACGACCATGTCGACGACTACGTCGACCTCAACGCGCTGCTGCTGACCGGCGAGCGCTTCATGGTGCGTGTCGAGGGCGACTCGATGACCGGCGCCGGCATCGACGAGGGCGACCTTCTGGTGATCGACCCCCGCCGCACCGCGCGCGACGGCGACATCGTGCTCGCGGGCGTCGACGGCGAGCCGACCGTCAAGCGCCTGCAAAGGCGGGACGGCCGCGTCGTGTTGTTGCCGGAAAACGCGCGCTATGCGCCGATCGTGCTCGCACCGCACCAGGAGTTGACGGTGTGGGGCGTGGTCTGCGGCTGCGTCAAACAGTTCTGAACCTGCACAAGCCGAGGACGAAGCGATGACCCCCTCTCTTGCCTACACCGCCCAGCCTGGCGCACGCCGCCGCCCGCGCAAGCAGGGGGGGCTGCGTCCCCGCCTGATGGTCGCCTTGCTGCTGTTGCTGGCGGCGAGCCTGTTGTTTGCCGCCGGCACGCCCAAACCCGACAAGCTGGTCTTGCGCGCGGCCGATCTGGGCGAGCGCTGGCCGCTGACGCTGACCGGCGGCACGCTGGGCTGCGACGATGGCGGCGCGATCACGCTGACCGGCGACGATAACGTCAGCTACGCGCTCAACGACCGCGCGGTCGCCGCCGGCTACCCGGCACCGCTGAAGGTGTGGAAGTACGACGATTCGATCGGCGGGGTGAACATGCCGCTCGCCCCGCTGATCGAGATCGGCAGGCCCCTGTGCCGGGGCGACGCGAGCTAACGCCACTCGGTCAGCGAGACGCCGAGCCCGATGCCCTTGTTGTGGAAGTTGTAGTTCTGCAGCGAGTCGCCCCAGCCGTTGAACGCCTGCACGTAACCGTGCAGGTTGCCCGAAATCGGGAATGCCCACTCGAACTGGAAGAACGAACGGTTCGGCGTGCTGCTGCCGAATTTGAGGTTGTTGCGCCAGGTCAGCGAGAACACGTTGTTGCGCCAGGGGTAGACGGCTACCGTCTCCATGCGCCCGACAAAATCGCTGATGTCCGGGTTGTTGTCGCCGCTGCCGCTCTCCGGGATGCGCCACCATGGCTTGACGATCACCGACAAGTCTCCCGAGGTCAGGCCGAAGCTTGCGTACAGGCGGTTCCACGAGCGCGACAGCGGATTGGTCTCGCCATTGCTCTGGTGGACTGCGCCGACGTTGACCATCCTGAGCCTCAGCCAGTCAGGCCCCGCCTCGACCGGAAAGGTCGCCCATACTTCCGGCTGGTAGTCCGTTTCGCGGAAGGGCGAAGAGTTCTGGCTGTCGTACGCCTGCCAGAACGCCTGCTGGGTATACGCGGCCCACAGGTCAACTTCCGACCCCAGCATGTCCTGCCATAGCTTGGTCTTGAGCGAGAGCTGGAACTTGAGCTCGGTACGGTCGTAGTCCTGGTCGCCGCGCTGCGAGCAGTTGAGCGGGTTGAGCGAACAGGGGTCGTTGTTGATCCGCTCGCGCCACGACAGGGGCAGGATGTATACCGGCTGGTAAGGCTTGATCTTGAAGGTGCCGTCCTTGAACTGCGGCTCGAGCTGCCAACGGCGGGAGAATGACTCGGCACCCAGGCCGGCCAGGTTGCCCCAGCTGTCCCGCCCAGCCTCCTCGCCACCTGCCGGCGCCTGCAGTTCAGGCAGGCTGGGCGCGGCCGATCCGGCCGTCGCACCGCCTGAGGCGGGGAGCGGCGGCGCCGGCAAACGGCCGGCTACCCGGTCGTAGCAGGCCAGTCGCGCCTCCGCGTCGCCCATGAGCGTGCACTCGGCCAGCCCCCCTGCCATCACGGGCGCAGCCGCCCCCACCATCAGCCAGGCCAAGCCCCTTAGCCGCACCATGCTTTCCCCTTGCACCAACGCTAACAATGCATCAAGCGTAGCAAAAACTAGCCATTTTGCTTTTTCAAGCGTATTTGGTTTTTATTTGTCATTACGAGTTCAACTACCGTCTTCCAGGTAGTCGATCCGGCCGTCGAGCACCGCGGCACGCAGCGCCTGATAGTCGCGGGTGTTCTGCGCCGCGTAATCGACCGCGAATTCGGCAATTGCCTCGGCAAGGTCGCCCCCCTTGCCGATGTAGCCGGCGATCAGCGCCGCGTCGCCCGAACGCGCGTGCGCACGCGCCAGCGCCCAGCCCGTGTTGCGGGCAAAGCCCAGCATATGATCCGGGTCGAAGATCTCGACCATCGGCTTGACCTTGACGTCGCGCAGCTGCCGCACGTAGACATGGCGGCCGGCAACGCCGACGAAGTGGCCGAGGAAGACGTCGGACGCCCCCTGCATCAGCCGCTGGCCGAACACCACGCGCTCGCCCTCGCTGCCGAACGGCTCGACGTCGACGTAGGGCGCGAGCACCGACGGCCTCGCCTCTTTCGCCTGCAAGAACAAGGGGTCGTCCTCGGCGGCAAAAAACAGGCACACCACGCACAGGGTGCCAACGCTGCCGACGCCGACCACCTTGATCGCGGCGTCGGCAAGTTCGTAGCGGTCGAACAAGAGGCGCCGCTCCGGCGGCAAGGACGCACGGTAGCGTGCCAGGTTCTCGCGGATGGTTTCATCGAAGTCTTCGCGCTGCCATTCCTGCGGGTGGAAGATCAAGGGCGGAGCGTCGCGGATGCGCGGCGTGCCCGCGTCGATCTGGCCGAGCTTGACGAACTCGGTCGCGCTGTCGTGCGCAAGCGCCTTGTCCAGCACCTTGCGCCGCCGCTTGCGCAGCATCTCGTCCTCGGTCTGCTCGATCAGCACCTCGTAGTCGAGGTCGCTATACCAGGCCTTGAGCGCCGGCATCTCCATCAGCTCGCGCAGCTTGTCGCGGTAACACTGCACCACGCGGCGTGCGGCGGCGCGGGCGTCCGACGCCTTGTGCCCGTTGTGCAGACTGGCGATCACGAAGCTCGCCGCCAGCCGCTTGAGGTCCCACTCCCACGGCGCGGGGTAGGTCTCGTCGAAGTCGTTGATGTCGAAGATCACGCGCCGCTCGGGCGTCGCGAACGCGCCGAAGTTCATCAGGTGGCAGTCGCCGCACGACTGCACCGCGACGCCGGTCACCGGCGTGCGTGCAAGGTCAGCCGCCATGATCGCCGCGGCGCCGCGGTAGAAGGCGAACTCGGACGCGAGCATCCGCCCCCAGCGGATCGGCAGCAGCGCAGGGTCCCGCCCCTCGCAGGAGGCGAGCAGCAGCTCGACCGGGTCGGCGCGCCCCGCGGGCGGCGTAAAGCCTGCGTGCGCCTCGCGCGGGGTGGATACCCTGAGCGCGCGGCCGGCCTCGTAGCGCTCCTTGCGCGTGCGCAGGTGGGCGGGCTTTTTGAGATATGCCGCGTCCAGCGGAACCCGATAGGCTCCGCTGTCGACGGAAGGGGTGCGGTCGGTGTTGCGTCGCTGGCGCATGGCGGGCCTCCTGCTGGCAGAGTGTCGCCGCACTCAAGACGGCGGCATTTCACTGTAGACAGGCGGCCGGCCCGCTACCACCAGCGGTAGAGGTGATGGACCGGCCCTATGCCCTTGCCGACGTCCAGCCGGTCGGCCGCCGCGAGCGCGCCGGCAAGCCAGGCCTTGGCGTCGGCCACCGTCACCGGCCAGTTTTCGCTCACGGGACGCAAGGCGGCGAGCGCGGCGGACAACGAACAGCCGGTACCGTGACCGTGCCGGGTAGCGATGCGCGGTGCGGCGAAACGCAAGGCGCCCTCTGCACTGACCAGCCAGTCCGCGCTCTCTGCGCTGAGAGCCAGATGCCCGCCCTTCATCAGCACCGCGCGCGCACCCAGCGCGAGCAGGCGTTCGCCCTGACGCAGCATCGCGTCCTCGTCGGCGGCCACCACCTCGCCCAGCAGCGCGGCGGCCTCGGGCAGGTTGGGCGTGATCAGCGACGCGCGCGGCAGCAATTCGTCGCGCAGCGCGGCAACCGCGTCAACGTTCAGCAGCGGATGGCCGCCCTTGGCGATCATCACGGTGTCGAGTACCACATGGCGCGGCGCGTAGTCGTCCAGCACGCGCGCCACCTCGCGCACGATGCCCGCGTTGGCGAGCATGCCGCACTTCACCGCGTCGGCGCCGATATCGGACAGCACCGACTCGCACTGCGCGCGCACGAAGGCGGGGTCGACCGCCTGCACCGCCTGCACACCCAGCGTGTTCTGCGCAGTCAGCGCGGTGATCGCGCTCGTACCGTACGCGCCCAGCGCGCAGAAGGTCTTGAGGTCGGCCTGGATGCCGGCGCCGCCGCCGGAATCGGAGCCGGCGATGGTCAGTACACGTGGAATCATGGCTTTTCCCGGAAATGGTTGAGCAAGGCGCGGGCAGCTGCGGCCGGGTCGGCGGCGCGGCACAGCGCGCCGATCACGGCGACGCCTGCCACGCCGGTTGCGGCGACGGACGCCGCGTTATCAAGGCTAATGCCGCCGATGGCGACGCAGGGTTTGCCCACGGCCGACACCAGCGACGCGAGGCCGGCAAGCCCGACAGGTGGCGCAGCGTCCGGCTTGCTCAAGGTGGCGAACACCGGCCCGACGCCGAGGTAGTCGACTGCGGCGAGCTCGGCCGCCGCCAGTTCGGCCGCGTTGCTCACCGACAGGCCGACGATCGCGTCCGGCCCCAGCAGCGAACGCACCACGCCCGCCGGCAGGTCGGCCTGGCCGACGTGCACGCCGTCGGCGCCGATGGCCAGCGCCACGTCAAGGTGGTCGTTGACGAGCAGCCGCGCGCCACGCGCGTGGCACAGGGTTTTCAAGGCACGCGCGGCGGCCAACCAATCGCGCTTTTTCCAGTCGGGTGCGCGCAACTGCACGACGCCCGCACCGCCTGCAATCGCCGCCTCGCTCACCCTCAGCATGCCCTCGAGCCCGCCGCACTGGCCGGGGTCGAGCACCAGGTAGACGCGGTAGTCGGGCGCGCTCATGCGCACCACCGCTCGGCGAGGTCGGCGCTGGCAAGCGTGCCCAGCTCGTCGAGCAGGGCGACGGCGAAGCTGCCCGGGCCGCGGCTTGCCAGCGCCGCGCGTTCGCCGGCGAGCTTCATCAGCGCGCACACCGCCGCCACCGCGTCCAGCCGCACGGCTCCGCAGCCGCAGGCGGCGGCCACCAGCGCCGAGAGCGCGCAGCCGGTGCCGGTGACCTGCTGCAGGCGCGGCGTACCGCCGGCGATGCCCCGCGCCGACTGCGCGTCCACCAGATAGTCGGTGGCGCCGGTGACCACCACCAGCGCGCCACACTGACGGGCGAGCGCACGCGCGGCCTCAAGCGCGGCGTCGCTTTGGGCGGTGCTGTCGACGCCGCGCCCGGTGCCCGCGCCGCCAGCGAGCGCGATGATTTCGGACGCGTTGCCGCGGATCACCGCGGGAGAGAACGCCAGCAGTTCGCGGCAGAACGCGGTGCGCCAGGCCAACGCCCCCACCGCGACCGGGTCGAGCACCCACGGCGTGCCCGCAGTGCTGGCGGCGCCGACTGCCGCGCGCATCGCGGCTGCCTGCGGGCGGTCCAGCGTGCCGACATTGACGAGCAGCGCCGAGGCGAGCGCCGCGAAGTCGCCGGCTTCTTCTTCGGCGACGACCATGGCGGGGGCGGCGCCGGCGGCGAGCAGCACATTGGCGGTGAAATTGGAAACCACCTGGTTGGTCAGGCAGTGCACCAGCGGCGCGATGGCACGCAGTTCGGCGAGCGCGGTCGCCGCGGCGCGGGCGTCGAAGGCTTGGGCAGGGAGAGTCATCTTGCTTGTCCTCGCGAGCGCAAGGACGGCGCAGTCAGGCCGCGGGGCCTGCCTGTCGACATCCCTACGCTGGCATGATCCAGATCAGGTAATGCGGGTGTATCTCAGCCGCGTGCGCGGCACCCCGTGTCAATAAAGCAGCGCGGCCGATTATGTAGGCGGGCTCCGGGACGGTCAACGCGGCGGGTGCGAAAAAAGGCCCGGCGCGCAGGCCGGGCCAGTATCACACACCCCAAAACCGTTCAGCGGCCGCTATGGTTGCCGGCCGACGCCTCGCCCCCCACAAAGCCGTGCGGCGTGTGCGTATCAAAAAACGCGATCTCGCGCGCGAAGTCGTCCAGCAACAGCCGAGCCATGTCGATCGACATGCCCTGCTTGACGAGGATGCGCTGCACGACCACTTCCTCGGCATTGGCCGGCAGGCTGTACGCCGGCACCAGCCAGCCGCGCGTGCGCAGGCGGTCGGCCAGGTCGTACAAGGTATACGGCAGGGCGCTGCCCGCCTTGACCCGCCAGGCCAGTGCCGGAATGCCCTGTTTGGGGTTGCCGTCGTACAGCATCTCGAACGGCGCAAGCTTCACCAGCTCGCGCGCGAGGAACATCGCCGTGTCGTAGCACGCCTGATGCACGCGGCGGTAACCCTCGCGGCCCAGCCGGAGGAAGTTGTAGTACTGCGCGACGATCTGCCCGGCCGGGCGCGAGAAGTTCAGCGCGAAGGTCGGCATGTCGCCGCCCAGGTAGTTGACGTGGAAGATCAGCCCCTCGGGCAGGTCGGCCGCGTCGCGCCAGACTACCCACCCCGCGCCCAAGGGCGCCAGGCCGAACTTGTGGCCGGAGGTGCTGATCGACTTCACGCGCTCTAGGCGGAAGTCCCACACGACGTCGGGCGCGCAAAACGGCGCGAGCATCGCGCCGCTCGCCCCGTCGACGTGCAGCGCGACGTCGAGGCCGGTGCTGGCCTGCAGGCCATCCAGCGCGGCAGAGAGCGCGGCGACGTCCTCGTACAGGCCGGTGAAGGTCTGGCCGAAGGTTGGCACCACCACGATGGTGTTCTCGTCGACGCGCGCGAGCATATCGCCCGCGTCCATCCGCCAGTGGCCGTCGGCCATCGGCACCTCGCGCAACTCGACGTCCCAGTAGCGCGCGAACTTGTGCCAGCACACCTGCACCGGGCCGCACACCATGTTCGGCTGGTCGGTGGAAAGCCCCTTCGCCTTGCGCACGGCGCGCCAGCGCCACAGCGCGGCCAGCCCGCCCAGCATGCACGCCTCGCTCGAGCCGACGGTCGACGTGCCCAGCGAGCCGGCGGCGTCCGGCGAGTGCCAGAGGTCGGCCAGCATGTGCACGCAGCGGCTTTCCAGCTCGGCGGTCTGCGGGTACTCGTCCTTGTCGATCATGTTCTTGTCGATCGACAGGTCCATCAGCCGGTGGACCTCGTCCTCCTCCCAAGTCTGGCAGAAGGTCGCCAGGTTCTGGCGGGCGTTGCCGTCCAGGTAGAGCTCGTCGTGTACCAGCTGGTAGACCGCGCGCGGCGGCTGTTCGGCCACCGGAAAGCGCTTGCTAGCCGCCACATGGGCGAGCGAGTCGGAACCGAACACGGAATCGTTGCCAAGCGGATGGCTGACGCGATGCAAGGGCATGGAATCTCCTGATGACGGCCCGCCCGGGGCAAGAGCGCGGGCGGCCAATGACGAACAGTCTAGACTGTGAATCTGAAAAACATTTGCGCATACGCCGTATGAATAACCAGTCCATGCACCCGCAACGGACCGTCGCCGCATCGACGCGCAACATCGTCCGGGCGGCGGCGCGGCCAAAGGCCTGCGATGAGTGACACCACCACCCGCCCCCTCACCTGGCTGACGCTCGCGCTGATGAACGTCGCCGCCGTCGCCAGCATCCGCACCCTGCCCGGCATGGCGATGTACGGCCTGGGCTCCATCCTCTTGTTCGTGCTGCCGGCGCTGCTCTTTTTCATCCCGGCCGCGCTGGTGACCGCCGAGCTGGGGTCGACCTGGCGCGGTGGCATCTACGGCTGGGTGCGCCAGGCCTTCGGCGAGCGCGCGGGCTTTGCCGCGAGCTGGCTGATGTGGGTGCAGGCGGCGTTGTTGCTGCCGGTCATCCTCGCCTTCGGTGCCGACACGCTGGCCTACCTGTTCAACCCGGCGCTCGCCGGCAACGGCGCGTTCACCGCCGCCGTCGTCGTGGTGTCGATCTGGCTGATCACGCTGCTGGCCCTGCGCGGCGTCGAAGCGCTCGCCCGGCTCTCCTCGCTGTTCATGCTCATCGGCACCCTGCTGCCGGCGCTGCTGTTAAGCTTTCTTGCCGTGCACGCGCTGTCGGGCGGCATGCCATCAAGCACGCCGCTCAACATGGCCGCGCTGTGGCCGCAGCTTGAAGGCGGCGGCGTGCTCGCCGGCCACGGCAAGGGCGCCGCCTCGCTATGGCAGCATTTCGAGGGCGAACTCGCCTCGCTGGTGCTGATCGTCAGCTGCTTTCTCGCCTACTCGGGCATCGAAGTGAACGCCGTCTACGCGCGCCGCCTCGCCGACCCGGTTGCCGGCATGCGCCGCGCGCTGATCCTGTGCGTGCTCCTGACGCTGTTGATCTTCATCCCGCCGACGCTGGCGATCGCCGCCGCGGTACCCGCGCACGAGATCAGCCTGACCGTCGGCGTGATGCAGGCGTTCGCGGCGGTGCTGACAGGCCCGCTGGCGGCCTGGCTCAAGCCGGTCGGCCTGATGCTGATCGCCGGCGTGTTCGGCTCGATGCTCACCTGGACCGCGGGTTCGGCCAAGGGCCTGCAATACGCGGGGCGTGCCGGCCTGCTGCCGCCGTGGTTCCAGCGCGAGAACCGCGCCGGCATGCCGGCCAACATCATGTGCCTGCAGGCCTTGGTCGTCTCGCTGATTTCCTCGGTCTATGTGCTGATCCCCGACGTCTCCGCCGCGTTCTGGCTGCTCTCGGCACTGGCCGCCCAGCTCTACCTGATCGTCTACCTGCTGATGTTCGCCAGCGCGCTCTACCTGCGCCGCAGCCAGCCGGACGTTACACGCGGCTACCGGCTCGGCCGCCTGCCGCTGATCGCCGGCACCGGCGCCGCCGCGTCGCTGTTCGCGCTGTTGCTGGGCTTCATCCCGCCGGCTAGCGAACACTTCCCGCTGTCCGCCCCCGGCTACGCCGCCTTGCTGTGCAGCCTGCTGGTACTCGCCGCACTGCCGCCCTTCGGGTTTTACGCGCGCAGGAAGTCCACCTGGCAGCTGGCGTCGCCCGCGGAAGCCGCGGCAGAGTACGCGCCGCTGAACCCACCCCGCTGAACCGGTGGCCCGGCCTGCGCATTTGCCACAGGCCGCCGGCCGCGTTAGCCTCGGGGGATGACCGACCTTTTTGCCGCCCGGGAACCCGAAAAGCCGCTGGCCGAAGCCTTGCGGCCCGCCTCGCTCGCCGAGGTGGTCGGCCAGCGCCACCTGATCGGCCCGGGCAAGCCGCTGTCGCTCGCGCTCGAAGCGAACGCGCTGCACTCGATGATCCTGTGGGGGCCGCCGGGCGTCGGCAAGACCACGCTCGCGCGCATCCTCGCCCGCGCCTTCGACGCCGAGTTCATCCCGGTCTCGGCCGTGTTCGCCGGCATCAAGGAGATCCGCGAGGCGATCGAGCGCGCGCATGTCGCGCTAGCCACCTCCGGCCGGCGCACCGTGCTGTTCGTCGACGAAGTGCACCGCTTCAACAAGGCGCAACAGGACGCCTTCCTGCCCTTTGTCGAGTCGGGGCTACTCACCTTCATCGGCGCGACCACCGAGAACCCCTCGTTCGAGGTCAACCGCGCGCTGCTCTCGCGCGCGCAGGTCTACGTGCTCGAACCCCTGAGCGAGGCCGAGCTTGGCGAGCTGTTCGAGCGCGCGCGCGCAGCCGGCGCGCTCGAAGGCCTGGAGTTTTCAGAAGATGCGCGCGCGATGCTGGCCGGCTACGCCGACGGTGATGCGCGCCGCTACCTGAACCTCGTCGAGCAGGCGCGCGCCGCCGCGCGCGCGCGCGCCGTGACACAGGTTGACGCGGCCTTTTTGGGAGAGGTGCTGACGCTGAACGCGCGGCGCTTCGACAAGGGCGGCGACGCCTTCTACGACCAGATCTCGGCGCTGCACAAGTCGGTGCGCGGCTCCAACCCCGACGCCGCGCTCTATTGGCTCACCCGCATGCTCGACGGTGGCGCCGACCCCAAGTACCTCGCCCGCCGGCTGATCCGCATGGCGTGGGAGGATATTGGCCTCGCCGATCCGCGCGCCATGCAGATCGCCAACGATGCGGCGACCACCTTCGAGCGGCTGGGCAGCCCCGAGGGCGAGCTCGCGCTGGCACAGGCGGCGATCTATCTGGCCGTCGCCGCCAAGAGCAACGCCGGCTACAAGGCGTATAATGCCGCCCGTGCCTTCGTGAAGCAGGACGCGTCGCGCCCGGTGCCTGTGCACCTGCGCAACGCGCCGACCCGCCTGATGAAGGAGCTGGGCTACGGCCGCGAATACCGCTACGCCCACGACGAACCGAACGCCTACGCCGCCGGCGAGCATTACTTCCCCGACGGGATGGACGCGCCCGGCTGGTACCAGCCGGTGCCGCGCGGGCTGGAAATCAAGATTGCCGACAAACTCGCGCGATTGCGCGAACTCGACGAACAAGCCAAGAAACAGGACGAACTCTAATGCTGGACATCCAACTACTGCGCAACGATATCGATGCGGTCGCCGCCCGTCTGGCCGGCCGCGGCTACACGCTGGACACCGAAGCGTTCACCGCCCTCGAGGCCGAACGCAAGGCCCTGCAGACCCGCATGCAGGAGCTGCAGTCCCGCCGCAACAGCGCGTCCAAACAGATCGGCATCGCCAAGCGCAACGGCGAAGACGTCTCGGCGATCATGGCCGAAGTGGCCAACCTGGGCGACGAACTGAAAGACAGCGAAGCCGCGTTCGAGGCGGTACAGGGCAAGCTCGACGCGTGGCTGATGAGCATCCCCAACCTGCCGCACGAATCGGTGCCGGCGGGGGCGGACGAGACCGGCAACGTCGAAGTGCGCCGCGTCGGCGTGCCGCGCAGCTTCGACTTCGAGGTGAAAGACCACGTCGACGTCGGCGCGCCGCTGGGGCTCGACTTTGACACCGGCGCCAAGCTCTCCGGCGCGCGCTTTACCGTGCTCAAGGGCGACATCGCCAAGCTGCACCGCGCGCTCGCCCAGTTCATGCTCGACACCCACACCGGCGAGCACGGCTACACCGAGCACTACACCCCGTACATCGTCAACGACAGCGCGCTCTACGGCACCGGCCAGCTGCCGAAGTTCGCCGAAGACATGTTCAAGGTCACCAAGGGCGGCGAGGAAGGCACGGTCGACCAGTACCTGATCTCGACCTCCGAGATCACGCTGACCAATACCGTCGCCGGCGAGATCCTCAAGGCCGACGAGCTGCCGAAGAAGATGACCGCGCACTCGCCGTGCTTCCGCTCTGAAGCCGGCAGCTACGGCCGCGACACCCGCGGCCTGATCCGCCAGCACCAGTTCGACAAGGTCGAGATGGTGCGCATCGAGAAGCCGGAAGACTCGTACGCCGCGCTGGAAGAAATGGTCGGCCACGCCGAGAACATCCTCAAGGCGCTCGAGCTGCCCTACCGCGTGATCACGCTGTGCACCGGCGACATGGGCTTTGGCGCGGCCAAGACCTACGACCTCGAGGTATGGCTGCCGGCGCAAAACACCTACCGCGAGATCTCCAGCTGCTCGAACTGCGAGGCGTTCCAGGCGCGCCGCATGATGGCCCGCTACAAGGACGAGGCCGGCAAGAACCAGCTGGTGCACACGCTGAACGGCTCCGGCCTCGCGGTCGGCCGCACGCTGGTCGCGGTGCTGGAGAACTACCAGAACGCCGACGGCTCGGTGACCATCCCCGCCGTGTTGCGCCCGTACATGGGCGGCAAGGACAGGATCGGCGGCTAAACCGCCCTGCCCCACGCAAACACCCGGCCTGTGCGCCGGGTGTTTTCTTGTCAGCCGCGCCGCGCGCCCGGCCGGCTGACCCACCACGCGGCGGCGACGATCAGCGCGCCGCCCAGCCAACCCTGTGCGGACAAGGGCTCGCCCAGCCACAGCACCGCGACCAGCGCCCCCCATAGCGGCTCGCTGCCGGTGAGCAGCGCGACGCGCGAGGCGGAGGTACGGGACGCCGCGTAGTTCTGCGCGAAAAAGGCGAACAGCGTGCACAGCACCACCAGGAAGGCCAGCGCCGCCCAGAACGGCCAGCTCACCGGCAAGGCCGGCCAGTCGGTGCCGAACTGCCCCGCCATCAGCAGCGCGCTGCCTGCAGTCATCACCCCCATCTGCACCGCCGTCATCGTCAGCGCCGGCCAGCCGTGCCGGCCGCCGTGGCGCCGGGTCAGGCACACCATCAGGGCACGCAGCAAGGCCGCCGCCACCATCAGCGCGTCGCCGACGCCCGGCAGGCGCAGCCCGTCTCCCTGCGCGAACGCCAAGAGCAAGGCGCCCAGCACCGACACCAGCGCCGCCGCCAGCACGGACGCGACGGGGCGCTCGCCCAGCAGCCACCATTCGCACAAGGGGGTGAAGGCGACGCACAGGCTGACCAGGAAGGCCGCGTTGGCGGCCGAAGTCTGCGCGACGCCCCAGCTCTCGCACGCGAAGATCGCCAGCAGGTTGGCCCCGAGCAGCAAGGCGCCGCCGGCCGCGGCCGCGCTCCAGTGCCGGGCCAGCGCGCCGAGGGCGGGCAGCAGCAACAAGAAGGTCAGCCCGAAGCGCAGCAGCAACAGTTGCGCGACGGATATCTCGGCCACGGCGACCTTGACGACGCTGTAACTCGCCCCCCAGATCAGCGCGACGCCGAGCAGCAAGCCTTCAACCCGGCCAAACGGCAGGCGCGCCGCAACGCCGCTACCCAGCCGGTAGCCCATGCCCGGCGCGCGCCTCATGCCGGTCTCCCGGCATGGCCCATCCGCGCGGCGTGCCACGCAATGCAAAAGGTATAATCTGGCCGACCGCTATCCATAGCGGCGCGGTGGAACAAGGCGGGGCGGGTCGTCATCGCGTGTCCTTTTCAAGCGGGGGAATGCCGCGATCTTGGGCGCGCGCCGGCGCGCCGACTAGGCGGTGGCCGCGAACAGGAGTGTTGCACGGTGGGAACAGACAGTTTTCTGGAAGTGATGCACGAGCTCGCAGCCTTCGTGCGCGTCGCCGACGCCGGTAGCTTCTCGGCGGCGGCGCGCGCGTGCGGGCAGACCCCGTCGGCCTTGAGCCGCCAGCTCACGCGGCTGGAGCGCGCGCTGGGCGTCACCCTGCTCCGCCGCAACACCCGCAGCCTGACGCTGACCGACGCCGGCGCCGAGGTGCTCGCCCACGGCAGGCAGATGGTCGCCGCCGCACAGGCGTCGCTAGCCGTCGCCGCCGGACACCACAGCGCCCCAGCCGGGCGCTTGCGCCTGAGCGCGCCCAAGGCGTTCGCGCGCCATGTGCTGGACGCGCCGCTGCTCGCCTTCCTGCACGCCTACCCCGACGTCGACGTCGAACTGATGGTCACCGACCGGCCGGTCGATTTGATCCGCGAACACATCGACGTCGCAATCCGCCTGACCGACGAGCCGCCGCCGGGCGTCGTCGCCCGCGCGCTGTTCCCGGTGCGCCAGCTGCTGCTGGCAAGCCAAGCTTACCTTGCACGCCACGCGCCGATCGACACCCCGCACGCGCTGGGCGCGCATAGCTGCCTGACCATAGGCGAGGCGCCGGGCGACCGGCTATGGCGCTTTACCAAGGGGGAGACCCAGGTCTCCGTGACGGTCGGCGGCCGCTTCGCGGCCAACCATAGCGAGATGCGCCTCTCGGCGATCGAGGCGGGGCTGGGCGTCGGCTGCGTGCCGGACTTCGTCGCGCGCGACGCGCTCGCCGGCGGACGCGTCGTGCGCGTGCTGGATAACTGGCAGTTCGACACCAACTACCAGGGCACCGCCTACCTGCTCTACGCGCGCGACCGCCACAGCGGCGCCGCGCTGCGCGCGCTGCTGGCGCACCTGAGCGCAACTCTTAAAGACGACAACAACAGCCCGCACACCCCGTACCGACCAGCCAGCGGCAGGACCATCTGACGCCAGAGCGCCAAATCCATGACATTTAAATGGTTTTTGAGTTTACTATATGTGAATTAATACCCAAATTGGATTCAACCATGCGCACACCCAATCCGTTTGCCCGCGCGCTGACCCTGATCGGCGCGTCGGCCATCCTGTTGTTGCTGTGTTTTGTCGCCTTGATCATGGCGGGCGACCGGCTGGAAAACGCGTATCGCCAGCAGCACCAGTCCTACCTGCTCGCCGACGAATTCCGCCAGGCGTCGGACGATTTGACGCGCACCGCGCGCAGCTACGTGGTCACCGGTGATGTGCGCTTCAAGAACGAATACCAGACGATCGCCGACATCCTCGACGGCAAGGCGCCGCGGCCGCAACAGCCCGAACGTATCTACTGGCCGTTCATCGAGGCCGGCGGCGGCAAGCCGCGACCGGACGGGCCGGCAGCGCCGTTACTCGACCTGATGAAGCAGGCGGGCTTCAGCGCCGAGGAACTGGCCAAGCTTGACGAAGCGAAGAAGGCGTCCGACGCGCTGATCAAGCTGGAAGAGGAAGCGATGCAGCTGGCCGCCGGCGGCCCGGAAGAGCAGGCGCGCGCACGCGAGCTGGTACACGGACACGCCTACCACGCCGAAGTCGCCCGCATCATGCAGCCGGTCGACGCCTTCTTCGAATTGCTCAAGACGCGTTCGGACGCTGCCGTCGAACAGGCCGCCGCCATCGAACAGGGCTTGAGCGTGCTGACCGCCGTGCTGGCCGCCCTGCTGTTCACCGCACTGTGGTACGCCAAGCGCACGCTGGACCGGCAGATCGGCGGCTCGGTCGACCTTGCACACCGCGCGATCGGCGCGTTTGCCGGCGGCGACTTCTCGCAGGCGGTACCCTACCGGGGCGAACAGAGCATCCTCGGCCAACTGGAATCGATGCGCCGTGCGCTGTCTGGCACGCTGCAAGCGATCCGAGCACAAAGCACGGAGGTCGCCGACGCCGCCGAACGGATGAACGAGGCGGCGCGCGCCGTCGAGGCAAGTTCCGCCAAGCAGGCCGACGCGGCCGGCAGCATGGAGAGCGGCATGCAGCAAGTGTCGGCCAGCATCAACGAAGTGGCCCGTTCGGCCGGCCGGGTCGACGAGCAAAGCCGCAAGACGCGCGAAGTATCCGAACATGGCGCCGACATCATCGCGTCGACCGTCGCCGAGATCGAGAATATCGCGCGTGCGGTCGAAACCGCGGCCAGCTCGGTCGATGAATTGGGCCGCAAGGGCAGCGAAATCGTCCATATCGTCCAAGTCATCAAGGACGTCGCCGACCAGACCAACCTCTTGGCACTCAACGCGGCCATCGAGGCGGCACGGGCCGGCGAACAGGGCCGCGGCTTCGCGGTAGTCGCCGACGAAGTGAGGAAACTGGCCGAGCGCAGCGCGCTGGCGGCCCAGGACATCGCCAGCCGCATCGACGAGATCGGCCGCGGCACGCAAAACTCGGTGGAAGACATGCAGCAAGTCAGCACCAGGGTCGCCACCGGCGTCCAGCTCGCCCGCGAAGCGGGCGAATCGATGCAGACGATCCGCACGCACTCGATCGAGCTGGCCGGGGAGACCGCGCAGATCGCCCGCGCGATCGAAGAGCATGTCGGCGCCAACGCCCATATCGACGGCCATGTCCAGCATATCGGCGTGATCGCGGAGGAAAACCGGCACAGCGCCGGCGACGCGGCCGACGTGGCCGGCCGGATGAGCACACTCGCCGAAACGATGAATGCCCGCCTCACGCACTTCACGGTTTGATGGCCGGTCAGTCCTCTGGCAAAGGGTCCTGCGCTTGAGCAGGCTCGGCGCGCGCAGCCTGCAGGCGATGCACGACGCCGGCGCGCATACGCTGGCGCATAGCAAGGCCAGCGGCGTGCTCTACGGCCTGCCCGCTGCGGCCGTCACGCTGGGCGCAGTCGATCGCCTCCAGCGTGCTGGCTCAGCCCAGATACACCCGCCGCGCACGCTTGACGTTGCACAGCACTTCATAAGCGATGGTGCCCGCGTGCGCGGCGACCTCCCCCACCTGCACCGTATTGCCCCACAGCTCGACCTCGCTGCCCAGCCCGGCGCCGGGCAGGTCGGTCAAATCGACCGTCAGCATGTCCATCGACACCCGGCCGATCACCCGGCTGCGCACGCCGTCCACCGCGAGCGGGCTGCCGGTTGAAGCCAAGCGCGGGTAGCCGTCGGCGTAGCCGCAGGCGATAAGCCCGACCCTCGTCGGCCGCGTCGCGACGAAGTTGTCGCCGTAGCCCAGCGGCTCACCCGCGGCGATCTCGCGCACGCCGAACACCCGGCTCTTGAGCGTCATCACCGGGCGCAGCGCGGGCCACGGCCCCGCCGGCAAGGGGTTGGCGCCATACAGCATGATCCCCGGCCGCGACCACGCGCGGCGCGTCGCCGGGTGCGCGATTAGCGCGGCCGAGTTGGCGAGGCTCTCCTCGCCCGGCAGCTCGCGGCAGACGCTGTCGAACAGCTCGGCCTGCGCGTGCGTCATCGGCACGGCCGGCTCGTCGGCGCGCGCGAAGTGGCTCATCTTGACGATGTCGGCCACCTTGCCGCTGGCGGACAGGCGCTGATACGCACGCGCGTAAGCCTCGGGCGCGAAGCCCGCGCGGTGCATGCCCGAATCCATCTTCAGCCACACCGTCAGCGGTGCGGGAATGGACGCCGCCTCCAGCATCGCCAGCTGCGGCTCGCCCTGCACCACGCACCACAGGTTCTGCTCGGCACAGAGGGTGTACTCGTCGGCGTCGAACACGCCTTCGAGCAGCAGGATGGGCGCCGCAACGCCCGCCGCGCGCAATTCGAGCGCCTCCTCGATGCAGGCAACCGCGAAGCCGTCGGCCAGCCCCGACAACGCCTCGGCACACGCCACGGCACCGTGGCCGTAGGCGTTGGCCTTGACCACTGCCAACGCACGGGAGCCGGCAAGCGACTTGGCCAGACGGTAGTTGTCGCGCAGCGCGGCAAGATCAATTTCGGCGACGAGCGGACGCATCGCTTACGCCCCGGCCAATGCGACGCGGCCGCCGGCGATCTGCGCGGTGGCCTGCCCGTAACGCGCAATCGACAGGCCGTCGGCGCTGATCTCCGGGCGGGTGCCGGTGATCAGGTCGGCGAGCAACTTGCCCGAGCCCGCGCACATGGTCCAGCCCAGCGTGCCGTGGCCGGTGTTGAGCGACAGGTTGCTAAGGCGCGTCGCGCCGATGATGGGCGTGCCGTCCGGCGTCATCGGGCGCAGCCCGGTCCAGAAGCTGGCGGCCGGCACGTCGCCGGCACCCGGGTAGAGGTCGGACACCACCATTTCCAGCGTCGCGCGCCGCTTGGGGTTGAGTTCGAGATTGAAGCCCGACAGTTCGGCCATGCCGCCGACGCGGATGCGGTTGTCGAAGCGTGTGATGGCGATCTTGTAGGTTTCGTCGAGCACGGTCGACACCGGCGCGCGCGTCTCGTCGACGATCGGCACCGTCAGCGAGTAGCCCTTGACCGGGTAGACCGGCACGTCGATGCCGACCGTCGCGAGCAACTGGCGCGAGTAGCTGCCCAGCGCCAGCACGTAGTGGTCGGCCTCGTAGCGGTTGCCGCCGGCCACCACCGCGCGCACGCGGCCGTTCGCCTCCTCGATGCGCTCGATCGGCGCGCCGAACACGAAGCGCACGCCGGCCTTCTCGCACAGGCGGGCCAATTCGGTGGTGAAGAGCTGGCAGTCGCCGGTCTCGTCGTTCGGCAGCTGCAGGCCACCGGTGAGCTTGTGCTTGACCGCGGCGAGCGCCGGCTCGACGCTCGCGAGGCTATCGCGGTCGTGCACGCGGTAGGCGACGCCACACTCTTCCAGCACCTCGATGTCCTTGCCCATCGCGTCGACTTGCGCCTGCGAGCGGAACAGCTGCAGCGTGCCGCCCTGGCGGCCTTCGTAGGCGATGCCGGTCTCGGCGCGCATCTCGCGGATCTTGTCGCGGCTATATTCGGCCAGGCGCATCATGCGCGACTTGTTGACGTTGTACGCGCGCGGGTTGCAGTTGGCGAGCATCGCGGCCATCCAGCGCCACTGGAACAGGCTGCCGTCCGGACGGATCGCCAGCGGCGCGTGTTCCTGGAACAGCCACTTGGCGGCCTTCAACGGGATGCCGGGCGCGGCCCACGGCGCGGCGTAGCCGGGCGAGATCTGCCCGGCGTTGCCGAAACTGGTCTCCAGCGCGACGCCGTCCTGGCGTTCGATCACCGTCACCTCGCAGCCGGCCTTGGCCAGATACCATGCGGTCGACACGCCGATCACGCCACCGCCCAACACGACTACTTTCATGCTTGCTCCCCGTTCTTGCGACAGATTCACGTTCAGTGATTTGGCGTAGTATATTGATGGCATACCAGTTTTTTTCACCAAACATTGGCAACTGCAAAGCGGGTTTCGCCAAAACTAACGCGTTAAACAGTGAAACATGGACAAGTCAGGCACGCTGGACAAGACCGACCGCAAGATCCTGCGCGAGTTGCAGGCCAACGGGCGCATCACCATGACCGAACTGGCCGACAAGGTGGGCCTGTCGACCACCCCCTGTACCGAGCGGGTACGCCGCCTCGAACGCGAGGGCGTGATCGAGGGCTATTACGCGCGGCTCAACCCGCAGGCGCTGGGCGCGGGGCTTCTGGTGTTCGTCGAGATACGCCTCTCCAGCAAGTCGGGCGACCTCTTCGAGGCGTTCCGCCGCGAGGTGCAGAAGATCCCGGCCATCCTCGACTGCCACCTGGTGTCCGGCGACTTCGACTACCTGATCAAGGCGCGCATCAGCGACATGTCGCAGTACCGCAAGCTATTGGGCGACATCCTACTCAAGCTGCCGGCGGCCAACGAGTCGAAAAGCTATGTGGTGATGGAAGAAGTGAAGGAAACGCTGCTGCTGCCGCTCACCTGAGCTCCACGACGGTGCACGGCGAACGCATCACGCACCGTTTTCGTGCGCCAAGGCGCGCACCAGTGCCGTGCACCGCGCATTCGGCGTGCACCATGCGCTGGCATCCAATTTGCATTAGGCACCCCACACAACAACAAGGGAGTGCGCCAAATGAGTGCCGACAATACCTTATTCCTGCTGCTGGGCGCTGTGATGATCCTCGCCATGCACGCAGGCTTCGCGTTCCTGGAGGTCGGCACCGTGCGCCGCAAGAACCAGGTCAACGCGCTCTCCAAGATCATCACCGACTTCGCCGTCTCCGCGCTCGCCTACTTCTTCGTCGGCTACACGCTCGCCTACGGCGTGGACTTCTTCTCCGACGCGCACGCGCTCGCCGCCAACCACGGCGAGGCGCTGATGAAGTTCTTCTTCCTGCTGACCTTCGCCGCGGCCATCCCCGCCATCGTCTCCGGCGGCATCGCCGAGCGCGCGCGCTTTCACCCGCAGACCATCGCCACCGCGCTGATCGTCGGCTTCGTCTACCCGCTGTTCGAGGGCATCGCGTGGAACGGACGCTTCGGCGTGCAGGACTGGCTGACGCATACCTTCGGCGCACCGTTCCACGACTTCGCAGGCTCGGTGGTGGTGCACGCGGTCGGCGGCTGGATCGCGCTGGCCGCCGTGCTGCTGTTGGGGCCGCGCCGCGGCCGCTACAGCAAGGAAGGCCGCGTCGCCGCGCACCCGCCCTCGTCCATTCCGTTTCTCGCGCTGGGCGCGTGGATCCTGATCGTCGGCTGGTTCGGCTTCAACGTGATGAGCGCGCAAAAGCTGGAAGGCATCTCGGGGCTGGTCGCCGTCAACTCGCTGATGGCGATGGTCGGCGGTACGCTCGCCGCGATGTGGCTGGGCAAGGATGACCCCGGTTTCATCCACAACGGCCCGCTGGCCGGGCTGGTCGCCGTGTGCGCCGGCTCCGACCTGATGCACCCGGTGGGCGCGCTGGCGGTCGGCGCCATCGCCGGCGCCCTGTTCGTCTGGCTGTTCACGCTGACGCAGAACCGCTGGAAGATCGACGACGTGCTGGGCGTGTGGCCGCTGCACGGCCTGTGCGGGGTATGGGGCGGGCTCGCCGCCGGGGTGTTCGGCCAAGAGGCGCTGGGCGGCACCGGCGGCGTCAGCCTCGCCTCGCAGCTGGTCGGCACTGCCCTTGGCGTCGCCATCGCGTTTGCCGGCGGGCTGCTGGTTTACGGCGTGCTGAAGGCAACGATGGGCCTGCGGCTGACCGAAGAAGAAGAATTCATCGGCGCCGACCTCGCCATCCACAAGATCAGCGCGAGCCCCGAGCGCGAGACCAACTGGTAAGCCCTACCGCCGGCAGCGCCGGGCCGCGGCCGCTGTCGGCCTGGGGCGCTGTCCGCAAAAAGCCCTGCTTGCTGCGCAAGCAGGGCTTTTTGGCGGTTCCGGACGGATGATCCCGCCCCTGCACGGGCCTTCTTACACCGACAGATAGGACGACTGCTTGAGGCAGCGCGCGAATTCGGCGAGGAAACTGCCGCGCTCGGCGACGTCGAGCACCGAAAGCTTCTGCCGGTAGCGGGTCAACAGTTCGTCCGGCGCCAGGTGCACGTAGCGCAGCATGTCTTCGACCGTATCGTGCCCTTCCACGCCGGCGATCTCCAGCTGGCCACCGGTGTACTGCCAGACGTTGACCGAGTCGGTGTCGCCGAACAGGTTGTGCATGTCGCCCAGGATCTCCTGGTAGGCGCCAACCAGGAACACCGCGAGCAAATAGGGCTCGCCCGCGCGCACTTCGTGCACCGCCATGCTGGTCTCGATGCTCTGCCCGTCGACGTACTGGCGCACCTTTCCGTCGGAGTCGCAGGTCAAATCCTGCAGCACCGCGCGGCGGGTCGGCGCCTCGTCCAGCCTGTGGATCGGCATGATCGGCAGCACCTGGTCGATCGCCCAGGTGTCGGGCAGGCTCTGGAACACCGAGAAGTTGCAGAAGTACTTGTCGGCGAGGCGCTCGGTCAAGTCGTCGAAGGCCTGGCGCTGGCTGCGCGCGCCGGCGGACAAGGCCTGCCGCAGGCGGCGGCACAGCGCAGCGTGCGCCTGCTCGGCCAGCGCCTTCTCGGCGAGGCCCAGCCGCCCCTCGTTGTAGAGCTCGGAAACGTCGGCGAGGTAATGGCAGGCACGGTAGTAGGTCTCGGTGACCATCTCGGCGTCGGCGAGCTCGCCCATCTCCAGGAGCTTCCTGGTCGGCGCGGCAAGCTGCGAGAGCTCGGACGCCGCCGGCTGCGGCTGCGTCTCGGGCAGGCGTTCGACGTCGGTGACGTTCATCACCAGCACCGCGTGGTGCGCGGTGAGCGCGCGGCCGGACTCGGAGAACAGCTCGGGCTCGGGCAGGCCGTTGGCGGCGCAGAATTCGCCGACCATGCCGACCACCGTCTGCGCGTACTCGGCCAGATCGTAGTTGATCGAGCTGTCGTTGCGCGAGCGGGTGCCGTCGTAGTCGACACCGAGGCCGCCGCCGACGTCGACCACGCCGATCGGCAGGCCGAGTGCGCGCAGCTCGCCGTAGTAGCGGATCGCCTCGCGGAAACCGCGCCGGTAGTCCTCGAGGTGGGCGATCTGCGAACCCATGTGAAAGTGCATGAGCAAGACGCAGTCGTCCAGATTCGCCGCACGCAACTGCGCGGCCACGGCGATCAGCTGCGAGGCGGACAGGCCGAACTTGGCCTTGTCGCCGCCGGTGTCCGCCCACTTGCCGCCGACACTGGACAGGCGCACGCGCAGGCCGATGTTCGGGCGCACCTTGAGGCGTGCAGCCTCCTCGATCAACAGCGCGACCTCGGACTCCTTCTCGATCACGATGAACACGCGGTGGCCGAGCTTCTGCCCGATCAGCGCCAGGCGCATGAAGTCGCGGTCCTTGTAGCCGTTGCACACGATGGTGCCGCCCGCGGGAGACAGCGCGAGCACCGCCATCAGTTCGGGCTTGGACCCTGCCTCGAGGCCGACGCGGGCGCCCTTGGCCGCGATCAGGCTTTTGACCACCGCCTCTTGCTGGTTGACCTTGATCGGGTAGATCGCGGTGTACGCGCCCTGGTAACCCACGTCGGCAATCGCCGTATCGAACGCACCGCACAACCGACGTGCACGGTCCTGCAGGATGTCGGGAAAACGCAGCAACAGCGGCAACTCGAGGTTCTTCAGTTTCAGCCGCTGCAAGAGGGCGTGGAGGTCGACTTCGCCGTGTGCGTTGGGCCGCACGCAGACGTTGCCGTTGTCGCCGATGTCGAAGTAGCCGTCGCCCCAGTGGCGGATGCCGTACAGGCTCAGGCTGTCTTGGATGTTCCAGGTCATCGATGTGCCCCTAGGGGAACCCGCGCAGAAAGCACGCCGGAGCGCCGGCCGCAGGCCGGCACCCGGGCACGCCCGTCACCGCGAAGCTCCCCGCATTGATAAATGAAGGGAACGCTCCTTAGTGCGCGGCTTTCGGGCGCAATCGCTTGATGTGGGCCTGGGATGTCGGAGCAGCAAACCGGGCCTGATAGCCCGATGGGGGCGGATTCTAGCAAGCACGCGCACAATGACAAGCGCGAAAATTTGGCTGTAAAAATTATTGAACAGCATGACAAACAAGCAGCGCGCCAGCGGCCGGCCAAAAAGGAAAAGGCGGGGAATCCCCGCCTTGTACCGTTCAAAATCCTCTACACCCGGGCGACACTTGTTGCGCGTTCACCACAGCCAGCGCCAACCTGCCTCCAGCCTGGCCTGCTGCTGCCCGCTACCCCAGCTGCCGCCAACCAGGCCGTACCAGCCGCCCCAGCGGGTGTCCTTGGCGAGCCCCGCCTGCAGCTGCCAGGTGGTGGCCGGTCCCGCCGCCGGCAGGTAGACGTCGGGCGCGGTGAGCGCCAGCGCCGGGTCGCTGCCGAAGCGGTGGCTCACCCCGGGGCGCAGCCACACCCTCGCGTCGTCGGCCAGCGCATGCTCGACGCGCACGCCGGCACCGCCGTACCAGTGCGCGGTGTCCTGGTAACGGCCCTTGATGCTGTCGTCGACCAGGTCCCAATTGAGGCGCGCGTAGCTCGCGTTCAGCTGCGGCAGCACGCGCCAGCCCTCGCGCGGCTCGAACGCCTTGCCCGCCGCCAGGTGCAGCGCCCAGATCGTCGCGTGCAGGGTGTTGAAGTAGCGGTCCTCGGTCGAGACCTTGGCCCGCTCGCGCCCGCCCAGCGCGATGCCGCGCGCGAACCAGCCGTCCTGTTCGAACTGGCCGTACACGCCGGCCTGCAGGCTGTCCAGGTGGATGTCCGAGGTGGCGCGCGACGGAATCACCTTGCCCTCGCCGTTGACGTCGATCCAGCCGCGATTCCACGCGGCAAACACCCCGGCGCGCCAGCGTCCGGTGTCCCGCCACACGCCGCCCTGGTCGGCGCCCGCGGTCAGCGACACGCCGTGCCCCTCGAACGAGAAACCGTAGCGCGCGTCCTGCTGCAGGTGAAAGCCGTCGGTCTTCAGCCAGACGTCGCGGTACACGCCCGGCGCCGTGTCCAGCCTTTGCCCGAGCGACATCAGGTTGCCGCGCACGATCTGTTCCGAGACTGCGGGCAAGGTGCCGTAGGCGGGAATTTCCGGCAACAGGCGTGCGGGTTTGAGCGGCTTGGACGGCTCGGGCGCCGGGGTGGGCGGCTCGGGGATCGGCGGAGTCACCGGCGCGGCCGGCGACTCGAGCAGCCACTCGTCGCCCGCGCGCACCATCTGCCACACGTAGGGGCTGCCTTTCAGGCGCACGTCGTAGGGGTTGTTCGCACCGACCGGGTTGGCGGCGACGAAGTCGGCGCTGCCCGAGGCGATCCTGGCGAACTCGATCTTCTCGCCCAGGCGGCCCGGCGTGCCGTCGTTGGCGAAGACGACGCGGGTGGTGCCGCTGCCCGCGCCGTCTACGGTCAGCAAAGTGGCGGTTTCGCTGCCGGCCGACACATTGTCCTGCAGCACGCCGCCCAAGCCCGCGTAGTCGCCGGTGACCGTCAGCGGCGCGGACAAGGCGAGCACCCCCGCGTTGCCTAGGTTCCCGCTGACGGTGGCCGCCTGCGGCACCGCGAGCGTGCCGGACACCGAAAGCGTGCCGCCGCCGGCGAGCGCCAAATTGCCGGCGAGCCCCAGCGTGCCGCCGCTGTTGACACGGATCGCCGACCAGTTCTGCAAGTCGAGTACGCCGGAGGTAGCCGGGCCGGTCTGCGCGCGGATGCTGGTGCCGGAGAGCACCACCAGCGTGTTGGCGCCCGTGCTGTCGGTCAGCGGCCCCCAGGCCGACAAGTCGGCCTGGCCGATGCCGACCTGGTTGCCGCTGCCGGCTACCGACAAGCTACCGGCTACCTGCCCGCCTTGCAGCACCAGCCGGTTGTCGTCGCCGCTGATGCGGGTCTGCCCGGCCAGGGTGCCGCTATTGAGTTGCAAGCGCCCGCCGTTGCCGGCGAGCGTTGCGTTATCCAGTGTGCCACCGGCAACCAGCGCCGCGCCGCCAGTCTCTATCGTCACGTCCTGCGCGAGGCCGCCGGCGGACACCGTCAAACGCCCCCCAGAGAGCAAGGTGGTGTCCCGTGAGACGCCGCCGTTCTCCACGAACTGGCTGGCCGAGCTCAGCGAGTTACCGGTGGCCAAGCCCCCACTATTGATCTGCTGGCTACCACCCGCAAAGGTATTGCCGCTGGCGACGCCGCCTGCGTAGACAAACTGGCGCCCGCCGTTGATCTGGTTGGTACTGGCACTGCCGTAGATGATCTGGTCGCCGCCACGGCTCACCGTGGTCGAGGTTGCCACCCCGCCCGCCTCGACGCGCTGGCTGCCCGAGACGACCGTTGTACTGGTCGCCGAGCCGCCGGCGTACACGTCCTGCAAGCCGCCGTTGACGGTGGTGAGCACCGCGCTGCCGCCGGCACTGACGTACTGGCGGCCGCCTTGCTGGATCACGCTCGCGCTGGCCACGCCCTGCACCGTCTGGTCGCTGCCGCTGTTCACTTCGGTCAGCAGCGCGGTGCCGCCGGCGAGGATGTTCTGGAAACTCGCGTTGAGGATGGTCTGGTTGGCCTGGCCGCCGGAGAGGATGGTCTGGGTGCTGCCGCCGTTGAGCGTGGTGTTCAGCACCTGGCCGCCGCCGACCGACTGCGACCCGCCCGAGTTGACCGTGGTGTCGAACGCCTCGCCCGACAGCATGATCTGCGCGCCGCCGTTGACGACGGTGGCGCTGACCACCCCCTGCACGTTCTGCACGCCGGAGACACCGACCGTGGCCTGTCCTGCCGAGCCGCCGGCCGAGACGTTCTGCGTGCCGTTCACTACCTGCGTCGCGCTGGCGTAGCCGCCGGACGACACCACCTGCTGGCCGCCCGAGGCCAGCGTCGTCGAGGTGGCGGTTCCGCCCGCGCTCACGTTCTGCGTGCCGCCGTTGACCACATTGTCGATCGCCTGCCCGCCGACATTCTGCGTTGCCCCGGCGCTCACGGTAGTCTGCCGCGCGGTGCCCGCGCCAATGATGTCTTGCGTGGCCCCGGACAACAGCACCGTCACGCCCGCGGACCCTGCCAGGACTTGCTGCAAGCCACCGGACGACACGGTGGTTTGGGAGGCGATGCCGCCGGCGACGGTCTGGATGGCGCCTGCGTCCACCGTCGTCTGGCTGGCGCTGCCGCCAGCGGCCACGCCCTGGCCTGCACCCTGGCCAAGCAGCGTGGTCGACACCGCCACCCCGCCCGCACTAACCCGCTGCGAACCACTGGACAGGACGGTGCTGCTGACGGCGCGTCCACCATAGACATTCTGGACACCAAAAACATTGGTCGTGCTGGCGACGCCACCGGTGTAAACATACTGGGTACCCTTCATGCCCGTCCCGCTAGCCACCCCGCCCGAGTAGACATTCTGCACGCCGGCACCGAAGGTGGCGCTGGTTGCCCCGCCTGCCGACACGTTCTGCGTACCGTCGACCTCGACGCGGATGGCGACCCCACCCGCGACGACGTCCTGCGTCGCCCCCAGTACCACCTTCCCGCCACTGACCACGCCGGACACCGTGTCAGCGAGCGCCGGCCACGACAGCGGCAGTCCCAGCAGCAGGCACAGCAATCTCGACCAGACAGGTGCGCGGCCAAAGGTGCGCACGCCGAAACGTAAACATTGGGTACGGTACTTCATCGGTCATTCTCCCTTGCTTGTTCCGCACGCGGCGGCACGCGGGCGATGGTGTCGGTCACCTGCTCGGCGGTGATCAGCCGCGTGCATTCGAACTGCCGCTCGCTGCCCCGATGGCGCGGACACCAGAAGAAGTCGGCGTGGTCGAAGCGGTGGCGCGGGTCGTTCCAGCAGCTGTTGCACGCGTGCGGGTTGAACACCCGGTACGGGGTGAAGAATTCGTTGGTCGGGTGGGTGAAGCCGCTGATCATCACGACCGGCGTGCCGACTGACCACGCGAGCCACGACAGTCCGCTGGAGAGGCCGACGAACAGTTCGGCATGCATAAGCTGCCGCGCGCGCTCGGCCAGCGGCACCTCGCCGGTAAAGTCCTCGGCGCCGTTGGGCAGTTGCGTCCAGGTCAGGCCGTGGCCATGGCAAGGCTTCTGGTCGATGCACAGCACGCGCAGGCCGCGTGCCTTGAGCGCGCGCACCACGGAAAGCCAGCCTTGCGGGTTGTTCCAGTACTTGCACTGGGTGGTGCTTTGCACGGCGATGCACGCGTAGGGCTCGGCAATCGGCCGCCCGGGCGGGCAATCGATGCAGGCGGGGGTGTCGGACGGGTCGACGCCCAGGATGTAGCCGGCGGTGCGCGCAAGCCCGACCAGCCTGAAGTCGGCGGGCTGCCACGCGCTTTCATCATCGTCGAAGAAGAGGCCGAGGTAGTAGGTCGCGTAAAACTCGGCCGGGTCGACTTCGTCGGGTGCCAGGAAGCGGATTTCGGGGTAGCGCTCGGCAAACAGCGGGATCAGTACCGGCGACATCGAACAGGTGAGCCGGCAACCGTGTTGCCGCGCGAAACGGTCGGCGTACGGGAACCAGGCGAGCACGTCGCCCAGCGTGCCGACCGGGCACTGCACCAGCACCTCGCGCCCACAGAGCGACAGGGTGTGGTCGAACACCGGCTCGCCGTTTAGCCACGCCTCGACGCGGAAGGGCACATAGTACTTCTTGCCGCTGGAGACAAAACCACCCTCTAAGGTCGTCTCGAACAGGGTGTTGTGGGTGGCAACGTCCGACAGGCGTACCCGCCAGTTGCCCGGCGGCAGGCTCAGCCTCGCGCCCAGGTTGAAGTCGTAGCGCAGCCCGCAGGGCCCCGCGCAGACCGGCGCCGGCGCCGGATCGATCAGGCCGCAGGCGACGCCGCTACCCTGCTGGATTGCTGCCATCCGTCCCCCCGCAATGCAAAGGGCCGTCGCCGGCCCGATGCATACGGTTTAGGACGGATCGGCAGTATTGCCAGCCGTCGTGTTACAGATAATCGCGCAGCCGGTAGTACGCCATGCCCAGCACCAGGGCCGGCGTGCGCATCAGGCGACCGCCCGGGAAGTCGCGGTGGCGGATGCGGGTGAACAGGTCAAAGCGTGACGCGCTGCCGGCGATCGCCTCGGCCACCACGCGGCCGGCGATCTGCGTGATGTTGACGCCGTGCCCGGAGAAGCCCTGCAGGTAGTAGACGTTGGCCGAGAGCCGGCCGAAGTCCGGCGCGCGGTTCATGGTGATGTCGCAATAGCCGCCCCACGCGTAGTCGACCTTCACGTCGGACAGCTGCGGGAACACCCTGAGCATGTCCTCGCGCATCGCCGCAGCGAGGTTGGCCGGCTCCTTGCCCGAGTAGCTGACCTTGCCGCCGAACAGCAGGCGGTGGTCGGCGGACAGGCGGTAGTAGTCAAGCACGAACTGGGTGTCGCACACCGCCATATTGTTAGCGATCAGCGCGCGCGCCCTCGCCTCGCCCAGGGGTTCGGTCGCGATCACGTAGGTGCCGGCCGGCATGATGCGCCGGTCGAGCATTGGTGCAAGCTCGCCCACGTAGCTGTTGCACGCGAGCACCACCTGGTCGCAGTCGACGTGGCCGCGGGCGGTATGCACGCGCGGGCGCGCGCCGTGCTCGACGCGGGTGACCGCGGTGCCTTCAAAGATGCGCACGCCAAGCTTGAGCGCCGCACGGGCGAGGCCCAGCGTGTAGTTCAAGGGGTGAAGATGGCCCGAGTGCGGGTCGAACAGGCCGCCCTGGTAGCGGTCGCTAGCAAGTTTGGCGCCGAGCGTCGCCTTGTCCCACAACTCGGTGCCGGTGTAACCGTAACGGGTCTCCAGCGTATCCTGCCACTTGGCCAGCTCGCCCATCGCCTGCGGCTTGACCGCCGCGTTGCAGAAGCCGCGCGTCCAGTCGCACTCGATGCCGAATTCGCGCACGCGGCTGTCGATCAGCTCGACCGCCTCGACGGTCATGTCCCACATCACGCGGGCGGTATCCTGTCCCAGCTGGTCGACCAGGGTGTCGATGTCGCAGGCGTAGCCGGCGATCACCTGCCCGCCGTTGCGCCCGGACGCCCCCCAGCCGACTTTAGAGCCCTCGAGCACGACCACCGACAGCCCCTGCCGGGCGAGCTCGAGCGCGGCCGACAGGCCGGAAAGGCCGCCGCCGACCACGCACACGTCCGCGCTCGCGGCGCCGTCCAGCGGCGGCTGGTCGTCCCAGGGGACGGCGGTCGCGGCGTAATAGGACGGGGCGTGGGGCTGGCGGACGAATTCGAGCATAAGGGTGCTTTCGGGTGGTTGGAAAAAGGGGTGGATCAGGGGATGACGGTCATTGCAGGGTTTTCCTGAAAATAGGCGCCCGCGCCTGGACCGCGCGGGCGCCGGGAACCTTACGCGCGTCCCGGGCGGCCCAGGCTTTCGAGCGGCACGTCGGGCAGCTTGGGCGCGTCGGCGCGCATCGCCTCGGCGATCGCCCTGTCGCGCTTCCTTTGTGCATTTAGCATAAAGTAGTTGGCGAGCACGACGAAGCTGCCGACCACCAGCACGGTGATCGTCGCCAGCGCGTTGATCTCCGGATTCAGGCCCAGGCGCACCTTGGAGAAGATCACCTGCGGCAAGGTGGTCGAGCCGGGGCCGGACAGGAAGGCGGTGGTCACCAGGTCGTCCAGCGACAGCGTCACCGACAACAGGAAACCCGACGCGATCGCCGGCGCGATCAGGGGCAGCGTGATCACGAAGAAGATCTTCAGGGGCTTGGCGCCCAAGTCCATCGCCGCGTCCTCCAGGTTCTTGTCCATCTCCACCAGCCGCGAACGCACCACCACCGCGACGTAGGCCATGCACAAGGTGGTGTGGCCGACCCAGATCGTGAAGAAGCCGCGCTCGGTGGGCACGCCGATCAGCTGCTGCAGCGAGATGAACAAGAGCAGCATCGAGAGGCCGGTGATCACCTCAGGCATCACCATCGGCGCGGTGATCATCCCGGCAAACAGCGTGCTGCCTGGGAAGCGCTTGAAGCGCGCGAGCACCAGGCCGGCGATGGTGCCCAGCACCACGGCCGCCGCCGCGGCGGCCAGCGCGATGCGGACCGACAGCCACACGGCCGAGAGGATCTGCTCGTTCTCGAACAGCGACGCGTACCAGCGCAAGGAAAAGCCGCCCCACACCGTCACCAGCTTGGACGCGTTGAACGAGTAGACGATCAGGCTGAGGATGGGCACATAGAGGAACAGGAAGCCCACCACCAGCGCGCCCTTCAGGAAGGGAGAGAGCTTGCCGTTATGCATGGTTCTTGCCCTCCAGCTCGCGGGTTTCGAAACGGTGGAACAGCGCGGTCGGCACGATCAGGATCAGCGCCATCACCGCCGCCACCGCCGAGGCCATCGGCCAGTTGTTGTTGTCGAAGAACTCGTTCCACAGCACCTTGCCGATCATTAGCGTCTCCGAGCTGCCGACCAGTTCCGGGATCACGAATTCGCCGACCGCCGGGATGAACACCAGCATCGAGCCTGCGATGATGCCGTTTTTCGACAAGGGCAGCGTGATCGTGAAGAACGCCTTCATCGGGCGTGCGCCCAGGTCCGCCGCGGCTTCCAGCAGGCGCAGGTCAAGCTTCACCAGGTTGGAGTAAAGCGGCAGGATCATGAACGGCAGGTAGGCGTACAGCATCACGATGTACAGCGAGAAGTCGGTATGGAAAAGGTGCAAGGGCTCGTCGATCAGCCCCGTAGACATCAAGAAGCTGTTGATCAGCCCAGTCTCGTTGAGGATGCCCATCCACGCGTACACCCTGAGCAGGAACGACGTCCAGAAGGGCAGCATCACCAGCATCAGGAGTACGTTGCGGCGCGCCGGGTCGGTGCGCGCGATCGCGTATGCGATCGGGTAGCCCAGCAGCAGGCAGCCGATGGTGGTGAACAGCGCGACCTTCAGCGACGACAGGTAGGTGTCGAAGTAGAATTCGTCGGTGAAGATGTACAGGAAGTTCGACAGGTTCAGCTTGACGTTCAGGTAGCCGTCGGCGTACTCGGTCAGCGCGGTGAACGGCGGAATCGCGATGTCCTGCTCGGCGAAACTGATCTTGAGCACGATCAGGAACGGCACCAGGAAGAACAGCGTCAGCCACAGGTAGGGGACGGCGATCACGCTGCCCCGGCCCGGGCTCAGTTTACGCAAGAGGCTCATGACCATCCTCCTTACGCGGTCAGCACGACCGGCATGTCGTCACGCCAGCTGATCCAGACCTCGTCGTCCCAGGTCGGCTCGGTCTCGCCCGCCTCGTACCAGCGGTTGGCCGGCACCATCGCCTTGACCACCTTGCCGCTGCCAAGCTGCACGTGGTAGACCGAATAGCTGCCCAGGTACGCGATCTCGCGCACCTTGCCGCGCGCGCGGTTGGGGCCGGGCTCGACCGGACGGATGTCGACACGGATGTCTTCCGGGCGCACGCTCGCCCACACTTCCATGCCCTTGGGCCCGGTGATGCCGTGGCCGATGCTGATGCGACCGCCCAGTTCCGGTGCGTCGATCTCGACGCGATCCGCCTCGTCGACGGCGACCGCGCCGCCGAACAGGTTGGTCTCGCCGATGAATTCGGCGGTGAAGCGACAGTTCGGGTAGTCGTAGATCTGCGAGGGCGTGCCGACCTGCAGGAGCTGGCCCTCGCTCATGATGCCGATGCGGGTGGCCATCGTCATCGCCTCTTCCTGGTCGTGGGTCACCATGATGCAGGTCACGCCGACCTTCTCCAGCGTATTGACGAGCTCGAGCTGCGTCTGCTGCCTGAGTTTCTTGTCGAGCGCGCCCAGGGGCTCGTCGAGCAGCAGCAGCTTGGGGCGCTTGGCGAGCGAGCGCGCCAGCGCGACGCGCTGCTGCTGGCCGCCGGAGAGCTGGTAGGGCTTGCGCGTCGCGTACTTCTTCATCTGCACCAGCTCCAGCATCTCGGACACCCGCGCCGAGATCTCGTCCTTGGGCAGGCCATCCTGCTTGAGGCCGAAGGCGATGTTCTGCTCGACGCTCATGTGCGGAAACAGCGCGTAGCTCTGGAACATCATGTTGATCGGCCGGTTGTAGGGCGCAAGGCGGGTGATGTCCTGGCCGTCGAGCAGGATCTTGCCGGCGGTCGGCGTCTCCATGCCGGCCAGCATCCTCAAGAGGGTCGACTTGCCGCAGCCCGAACTGCCCAACAGGGCGAAGATCTCGTGCTGATGGATCTCGAGGTCGACGTGGTCGACCGCGGTATGGTCGCCGAACTTCTTCACGACTCCGGCAATCTTCAGGTACGCCTGCTGGCCGGCCTCCTTGGCCGGTAGCTGGGCGCTTGCGACGGCATCCTTCATGATGGCTGTTCCCTCTGCTTGTTCTGCGTGCGGCACCGGCCGCACGGCGGGGTTGCGTCAAACGGCTACGTCATCTGTTTAAGCAATCATCATTCCAGCGGACCCTCCCGCCCCGCTACCGGCCCCTCCCGGCAAGCCGGAGCGGCCATACGCGGCATCTCGCTGGCATTGACCTAGCTTATTCCATGTTTAATAAATTTGACAACGATCAAAGATTGTTCATTGCAACAGCAGATTACACACCGAAATCTATTTTTCATAAAGCGCGTATTACCAAAGCAAGGGCATTTTGCTGCCAGATTGTCGGACATTGAAAAGATTTCTTGCGCAACACCGGGCACCACCCTGACGTTTAAGGCATCCAACACGCACCATTCTTGCGCATTGCACAACAAAAATAATGCCCATCCGGCATCACATTGGCATCGTCGGAAGTAAACTTGGATCAAAGCCCGCGACCGGAGCGAAGCCCATGCCCTACCTCGAAGTCGACCACCGCCGCCTGTTTTACGAGCGCAGCGGGCAGCCGGACGCGCCGGCCCTCCTGCTGATGAACGGCATCACCATGAACACCGCCGCGTGGACCTGGCTGATGCCCGTGCTGGAAAGATGCTTCGACGTGATTCGCGTCGACTTCTGCGGGCAGGGGCTCAGCGACAAGCCGGACGAAGCGCGCTACCCGCTCGCGCGCCAGGCGTCCGACGCGGCGGCGCTGCTCGGACAACTGAAGGTAGCACGCACGCATGTGCTGGGGCTCTCCTACGGCGGCATGGTCGCCCTCCACTTCGCCCGCCACCACCCCGAACGCGTCGACCGCCTGCTGCTGGCGGCGACGCTGGCGTGGTCGGACCCGGTCAACGCGCTGATCGCGCGCAACTGGGTCGACAGCGACAAGGCCGGCGGCTTCGCGCTGCGCTTTGACAGCGGCTTGCCTTGGCTCTTCTCCAGCCGCTTCCTTGCCGCGCAAGCCCAGCTTCTGCCAACCCTCAGGCAGTTCGCCGAGGCGGTCGACTGGCCGGCGGCGCAAAGGCTCAGCCGCGGCGTGCTCGAGCACGACGCGCGCAGCTGGCTGAACGAAATCCGTTGCCCGACGCTGGTGGTGGTCGGCAGCGAAGACAGGCTGACCCCGCGACACCAGGCCGAACTCATCGCGCACGGCATCGCCGGGGCACAACTCTTGCTGCTGGACGGCTGCGCGCACGCGCTACACCTGGAGGCACCGGACGCGCTCGCCGGCGCCGCCCAACGATTCCTGCTCCAACCGTGAGGACACCCGCCATGGACCGCATCCAGATCAGGCAAACCGAGGGCGTGCTGTCGCTCAGCCTGAACCGCCCCGACCTGCACAACGCCTTCGACGACGAGATGGTCGACGAGCTGACCCGCGCCCTCGAGGCCGCCGGCGCCGACCCGGCGGTGCGCGTCGTCGTGCTGACCGGCAACGGCATCAATTTCTCGACCGGCCACGACATGGCGTGGCTGCAGGCGATGGCCGACATGGACGCCGGCCGCGTCGAGGCGCAGGCGGCGCGCATCGGCCGCATGCTGCAGACGCTCGATACCCTGCCCAAACCGACCATCGCCCGCGTGCAGGGCTCGGCGTTCGGCATCGGCGCCGCGCTGATCGCCTGCTGCGACATCGCCTGCGGCGTGTCCGGCGCGCTGTTCAGCTTTCCGGACGTGAGGCTGGGCGCGGTGCCGGCCGCGGTCGCGCCCTTCGTGCTCAGGAGCCTGGGCACTCGCGCGTGCCGCCGCTACTTCGTCAGCGCCGAACGCTTCAACGCCGGCAAGGCCAAGCGGCTGGGGCTGTTGCATATGGTGGTCGAGGAAGAAGAACTGGACGCGGTGATCCGCCAGCAGGTGGGCAACCTGCTCGCCAACGGCCCGCAGGCGATGGCCGCGGCCAAGGCGCTGCTGCAAAGCCTGTCTGGGCTGGGCACCTCGCCCGCGGCGCTCGCGCTCGCCGCCGGCGAGGCGGCCCGCGTGCGCACGTCTGGCGAAGGCCGCGAGGGGCTGGCGGCCTTTATCGAGAAGCGCCCGCCCGCGTGGGTGGGCTAGGCCGGGACGGTGGGTCGCCACCGCGCAAGGCCGGGGCGCATTATGGCAAGATCATGACCGGGACGCGGGTTATCATCGGCGCACTGCGCCGACCCCGTTGAAAGGATTGATGTGTCCGCGTCCGGTTTTCTCGCTGCCGCCCTGTCGGCCGCGTCCCTCGCCGTCAGTCAGCGCGGCGGCCCCCTCTGCCGCGAGCTCGCGCGCGGCGTGCTGGAACTCTCCCCGCGCGGCGCGCACGCCGCCACGCCGGCCTTCGTCGTGTCGGCCGGCGTGCACGGCAACGAGACCGCGCCGGTCGAGATCCTTGCCGCCATCGTCGACGACGTGCTCGCCGGGCGGCTGCCGCTTGGCGTGCGCCTGCTCGCCGCGCTCGGCCACCCGGACGCGCTGCAAAGCGGCGAGCGCTACCTCGACTACGACATGAACCGGCTGTTCTGCGGCCGGCACGCGTTGCAGGCGGGCGCACGCGAAGCGGCGCGCGCGGCCGAACTCGAAGCCTGTGTCGGGGAGTTTTTCGATACCGCACGCGGCGCACGGCTGCACTACGACCTGCACACCGCAATCCGCGGCTCGGTCTACGAGCGCTTCGCGATCGTGCCCTACTTGGGTGGCGAACGCCCGGCGCGGCAGCGCCTGGCCACGCTCGCCGGCGCCGGCATCGAGGCCGTGCTGCTGCACAGCGCACCGGCGGCGACCTTCAGCTACCACACCAGCCACCATCACGGCGCCGAGTCGTACACGCTGGAGCTTGGCAAGGCACGGGCGTTCGGCCAGAACGACCTTGCGCGCTTTGCCGCGATCGACGCGCAATTGAGGCGCCTGGTATCGGGCGAGCCCGCGCGCGAGGGCAAGATCCCGCCCTGCTTTGCCGCCAAGTACGACCTCATCAAGAAGAGCGAGGCGTTCCGCCTGCACCTGGACGCCGACGTCGAGAACTTCACGCGGCTTGCCGCCGGCAGCCTGATCGCCGAAGACGGAGCGACCCGCTACGTCGCCGCAGGCGGCGACGAGCGCATCCTGTTCCCCAACCCCGGCGTCAAGCCGGGGCTGCGTGCGGGGATCGTGATCGGGCCGGTCAGCCCCTGAGCGCCGTGCCCGTTACAGGTAACGGAACAGGTTGAGCTCGGACACCAGCTTGTAGGTCTTCTGGGTGGTGTCCATCGCCAGCAAGGCCATGTTGAGGTCGCTGACCGCCTGCGCGTAGTCGAGATCCTGCAACTGGCCGACGGCCGCCTTGTACTGCACGTCTAAGCCCTCCCCGGTCTTGGCAAGCTGCTCGACCTCGGCCCGGCGCGCGCCGACCGCAGTATGCGACCTAAGCAATTGTTCGTGCCCGTCCTTGAGGCCGCTGATCGAAGCGGCCAGCGACTCGTCGTAGGTGGGCGGCAGCGGGTCTGCCTCCCAGCGCCCGGCTACCGGGTTACCCGCGGCATCGAGCGCAGGCTTCAGGTGAGGGACGCCGTTGTTGTCGACATGAGGCAAACCGTCCTTGAACACCATCGGGTTACCGTCCTTGTCGAGAAACGGCACGGGCGGCGTGGCCGTGTTGTCCATTACCTGCTCCCCCTCCGGCCCGCCAGCCACCGAATTCATTCCCGAAGGCCCGTCGGCCAGAATCTTGTCCAGCCGTGCCAGCGACTGCCACAGCTTGTTGCCGTCGCTAAACGCGTCCGGGTTATTCGGGTCGGCCACGGACGAGCCGCCGCCAAACACCAGGCCGCCCGGCTCGGTCACCGCGATGTCGCGGGTGCTTGAGGCCTGGATCTCCTGCCGCCCCCAGTCGCCGTGATACTCGATCTTCATCTCGGGTTCGAGCTCGAGGCTGAATGGCGGCGTCTGCGAGCGGGTGCCGCCGAACACGTACTTGCCCTGCCCGTCCGTGCTGTTGGCGATGCCGACCAGCGCCTTGGTCTGCTCCTGGATCTGGGTGCGGATGTACGCCCTGTCCTCATCCTTGAGCGACGCGTTGCCCGCCTGCACGGCGAGCGACTGGATGTTCTGGATGATCTCGCCGGCCCGGAACAGGTACTCCTCCGACAAGGCGAGGCTCGACTCGATGGTCTTGCTGTTCGCCATCATCTGGTCGTTGCGCGAAATCGACTGGTCGAGGTTGATCAGCTGGGCCGAAGCCACCGGATCATCCGACGGGCGGTTGATTCTTTGCAGCGACGACAGTTGCTCGTTGAGCCTGGCCAGACGGTACTGGTTGCTCTGGATGCTGTAGGTCGACGCGATGAACTGGGTATTCGAACTGATACGCATGGATTGGCCTTTCTATCAGCGCATCTGCAGGAGGTCGGAGAAGATCTGCTGCGCGATCTGGATCACCTTGCTCGATGCCTGGTACGCCTGCTGGTAACGGATCAGGTTGGCCGCCTCGATATCGAGGTTGACACCGGAGAACGACTCGCGCGCGAGATAGGTTTCCTTAAGGGTGGAGCCCTGCGCCTCGGCGGCGACCTTGACCTCGTTGGTCTTGCTGCCGACAAAACTGACCAACTGGCCGAAGAAACCCTCGAAATTGGTCGTCTTGATGGCCGAGCCCCCTGGCGTGAAGTTGGTCGTGCCGTTCGGCGTACTCGACATGGTCTCCTTGGTCTGGATCTTGATCAGCTCGAGCATGTTGGCGTTGTCGGCCGGCTGGAAATCGGCTTTACCCTCTGCCGTATCGAGGCCCAGCGCCTTGTTGCCGATGGTGAACGTCTTGTCTTCCTTGCCCATCCCCTCGGCCTTGAACTCGATCGACAGCTTGTTGGCCGGGTCGGTCGCGCGCAGGATGAAGCCGCCGGCAGCCTGCCCGTTGGGGACAATCTCGTAGCCGGTGGCAGGCTTGGCCACCACAAAGCTGCTGCTCGCCGCGTCGTAGCGGACCTCGAAACCGCCCGTAGGCAGGCTGGGCGCCTTGCCTGTCGGCGCGTAGTCCTCGTAATTGCCGGGCGCGGTCTGCCAGATCGACGTGATGACGGGCTGCACCGGCTGCGTGGCGTCGACAGACCCGGCCTTCAAACCGCTGCCCACCGCCAGGCGCGAGGGGTCGGACACCACCACCGAGAAGTTGGCCGCCGCGTCGCGGTACGCCTTCATCTGCGACTCCAGCGTCTCGACCTGGCCGGTCGCCGGGTTTACTTCGCCGACCGCGACCGGCCGCAAGCCGTTAAGGTCCTTGAACAGCGGACCGCCCTGCTCGTTGTAGAGGTCACGCCCCAACGAAGACTGGCGGTTCATCTGGTCGGCGACCTCGATCACCAGCCGTCCCAGGTCGGCCTGCGCGCGGTTGATCGCCTCGGCCTTGCTGTTGATCAGCCCGGACAGCGAGCCGCCGTCGAACAGCCGATCCGGAATGCGGACCGTACCGTTGCTGCCGGCGTAGGCGATTTCGAGCTTTTGCGGGTCGACCGCGTTCTCGACCACCTCCAGCGGGAAATGCTCGCCCGAGGCGACCAGCGCCTGCCCGCTGCCGATGGCGATGGTGTAGCGGCCGTCGGACTGCACCGTCACGTCGGCCTTGACCAGCTTGTTCAGATCGAGCACCAGCTGGTCGCGCTGGTCCAAGAGGTCGTTCGGCATCGCGTCGGCCTGCGACAGCGACTGGATCTGCACGTTGATGTCGGCGATCTGGCTGGCGATCGCGTTGACCTGCGACACCGTCGAGCGGATCTGCGTATTGGTGCCCTGCCTCAGTTCCTCGAGGCGGGTGTTCAGCAACTGCACGCGGCCGGCGAACGCCTGCATGCCGTTGATCGCCGCCTGGCGTGCCGGGATCGACTCAGGGCTCGCGTTGATCCCCTGCAGCGACTTGAACATGCCCGAGAGGCTGGCCGACAGGCTGGTTGCCGGGTCGCCCAACAAATCGTCCAGTTGCGAGAGCGTATTAAGCTGGGTCGCGTAGTTGCCGTCCTGCGTGGTCGCGTTGGCGAGCTGGCGCTCGAGGTAGCGGTTGTAGACGCGGTTGACTGCGGTCAGCTCGACGCCGCGGCCCAGATAGCCGTAACCCTCGAAGCTCGGGAAGGCGGCGGCCTGGCTGACCTGCTGGCGGTGGTAACCCGGTGTGTTGACGTTACCGATATTGTGGCTGGTCGTCGACAGCGCCACCTTCGCCGCATTCAGGCCGGAGAGGCCGATATTGAAGATACTGCTCATCGTGTCTCCTTGATATTCCCTTATCGGCGCAAGGGGTGCATTACTTTAGCGGACACGCTCAAACCCCCGCGTTGCGGGCGACCGCAACCAGCTTGCCGGCGTACGAGGGATCCGTCGCGTAGCCGCCGTCCTTCAGCGCTCGCGCGTACGCGCCCATGTCGTTGCCGCTGCCCAGCGCCGCGCGGTAGCGCGGGTTACCGGCGATCAGCGCGGCGTAGTCGTCGAAGGCGGCCGCGAGGCTCGGGTAGGCGCGGAACGGCTCGACCTGCTTGCGCGCGCTGCTGCCGACAAACTCGGTGGTCAGCGTCGCCACCGCGTCGCCCTGCCAGTTACCGGTCGCCTTGATGCCGAACAGGTTGTAGCTGTCGCGTCCGTCCGCGTGGCGGATCACCCGCTTGCCCCAGCCGGATTCGAGCGCGGCGTGGCTGACGATCAGCATCGGGTCGACGCCGAGCTTCTCGGCCGCACGGCGCGCATGCGGCAGCACAGTCTCAACGAAGGCGCGCGCACCTTCGCCGTAACCCTGCGCCCCCTGCGAGCCGGCCGTGGCGCCTTCGCCCCCCTCGGCCGCCGCCAGCGCCTTGCGGGTACGCGCCGTCAGCGCGGCGCGCGTGAAGGTCTCGTCCAGTTGCGGCACGCCGCCGGCGGGTTTGGCCAGCCGCTGCACGTCCCGCGGCGCGACGTCCAGGTGCTGCAACTGGCCGATCTCGCGCGCGAGCATGTCGCCCAGGCCGATGCCGCCGGAGGCGACCATCGCCTGCACCATCTGCTGGTCGAGCATGCCGCGCCAGGTCTGCATGCCCGCGCTGTCTTCCTCGCCGTCCTCTTCGGTCGTCACCCGCATCGCACGCACCAGCGTCTCCATCAGCATCGACTCGAACTGGCTCGCCACCTCGCGCACGCCCGCCTCCGGGCTTTTGCGGGCGATGTCGGACAGGCGGTTGGCCGCGGACGGGTCAAGCGCGAGCTGGCGGGACAGCTCGGCGGGATTGAAACTGGCGGAAATGGACATGCGTACTCCGGTTGGTTACCGGCACCAAGCAAAAAGAGTGCCTGCAACCAAAACAAAAGGGCAGGGTTGCCCCCGCCCGCTGGCCGTCGTCAGGATCAGATGATCTCGAGCTCGGCCTTGAGCGCGCCGGCGGCCTTCATCGCCTGCAGGATCGCGATCAGGTCCTGCGGGTCGGCACCCAGCGCATTGAGCGCCGCGACCACCCGGGCAAGGTCGGTGCCACGCGGCACTTCGATCACCTTGCCGCTCTCGGCCTTGATGTCGATGTCGGCCTGGTTGGTGACCACGGTCCGGCCACCGGCGAGCGCATTCGGCTGGCTGACCTGCGGCGTATTGCTGACGGTAACCGACAGGTTGCCATGGGCGACCGCGCACGGCTCCAGCGTCACCGTCTGGTTCATCACGATCGAGCCGGTACGCGCGTTGACGATGACGAGAGGGGACGCTTTTGCCGCCGTGACGGCAATATTTTCCAGCCGCGACACGAAACGCACCCGCGCGTTGCTGTCCTGCGGCGCGCTCACCTCGATCAGGCGCGCGTCGATCGCGCGCGCGACCGGCCCCAGCGTGCGGTTGATCGCGTCGACCGCGTTGCTCGCGGTGCCGAAGTCCGCCTCGTTCAGTTCGACGGCGATGGTCGGGCCGGAGAGCTGGGTCGGCACCTCGCGCTCGACCGTCGCGCCGGCCGGGACGCGGCCGACCGACAGGTGGTTGACCTTGGCGCTGCTGCCGCCGGCCTGCGCGCCGGCGCCGCCGACGATCAGGCTGCCCTGCGCGATCGCGTAGATCTGCCCGTCCGCGCCCTTGAGTGACGACATCAGAAGCGTGCCGCCGCGCAGGCTCTTGGCGTCGCCGATCGACGACGCGGTGACGTCGATCTTCTGCCCGGCGCGCGCGAACGGCGGCAGCGTAGCGGTCAGGCTGACCGCGGCGACGTTTTTCGGGTCGAGCTTGAGCCCCTGCGGGATCTGCACGCCAAGCTGGTTGAGCATATTGCCCAGCGACTGCGTGGTGTAAGGCGTCGACGTGCCCTTGTCGCCGCTGCCGTCGAGGCCCACCACCAGGCCGTAGCCGATCAGCTGGTTGTCGCGCACGCCGCCGATGCTCGCCAAGTCTTTCAGGCGGGCGGCGGACGCCGGCAGCGACACCGCCAGCACGCACAGGAAGAGGAAGGTTCGCTTGATCATCTGTTTTGTCTCAGAACGGCAGGATGGTCAGGAAGAAACGGCCGAGCCAGCCGGTCTGGTTGAAGAGGCGGTTGCTGCCCTGGTTGACCTGCTCGAGACGCGCGTCGGCGACTCGGGTCGACGAGACGAAGTTGCCGGCCTTGATGTCGCGCGGGTTGACCACGCCGGACAGGCGCACGATCTGCAGTTCCTCGTTGATGCGCATCTGCTTCTCGCCGCTGACCATCAGGTTGCCGTTGGGCAGGGCGTCGATCACGGTGACCGTGATCGAGCTCGTGAACGAACTCGAGTTGGTATTGCTGCCCTTGCCGTTGCGGCTGGCCTCGCCCGCGCCGTTGATCGCCGCGCCGCCGAGCTTGTTTTCGATGTAGCCGGGGAAGAACGGCAGCTTGATGCCGGCGTCGATGCCGCCGGTGATGCTGGCGTCGCGGCTGCCCTTGCTCTCCTCGGACAGCGACGCCTGCGTTTTCTCCTCGATCTGCACGGTCAGGATGTCGCCGACGCGCACCGGCACCCGGTCCTCGAACATCGGCCGGTAGTTCGCGTTCTGGAAGATCGAACCGGTGGCGGGCAAGGCCTGCGGCACCGGCTGCGGACGTGCCGACACCGGCTGCGCGACAATGGACGGCTGCTGGCTCGCGCACGCGGCGAGCAACAGCGGCAACAACAAGAAAATTCTGGACACGGCCTGGATTCCCGCGCGGCCGCCAAGCAGCCGCCTTACAGTTGCGCGACGCGCTGGAGCATCTCGTCGGCGGTCTTGATCGCCTTGGAGTTCATCTCGAACGCGCGCTGCGCCTGGATCATGTTGATGAGTTCCTCGGTCACGTTGACGTTGGAGTCCTCGAGGTAGCCCTGGCTGATGGTGCCACGGCCTTCGACACCCGGGTCGCCCTCGATCGCCGCACCGGAGGCGGCCGTCGGAAGATACAGGTTCTCGCCCAGACTCTCCAGCCCCTGCGGGTTGACGAAGCTCGCGGTCTGGATATTGCCGGCGACCACCGGGTCGGGGTTGCCCTTGAGGAAGTACTGGACGACGCCCGACGCGGACACGCTCACCTGCGTCGCATCCGACGGAATGGTCACCGCCGGGTCGAGCAGGTAGCCCGCGCTGTTGACGATCTGGCCGTCCTGGTTGCGCTTGAACTCGCCGTTGCGGGTATACGCGATGGTGCCGTCGGCCATCGCGACGCGGAAGAAGCCGTCGCCGACCACCGCCAGGTCGAAAGTCTGCTCGGTGCGCACCAGGTTGCCCTGGGTGTGGATGCGCGCCGAGGCGACCGCCGCGGCGCCGGTGCCGACCTGCAGGCCGGTCGGCAAGGTGCCGCCGCCGGCGATCTGGCTGCCCGGCTGCCTGAGCGTCTGGTAGTAGAGGTCCTCGAAGATCGCGTTCGAGCGCTTGAAGCCCTTGGTGTTGACGTTGGCGAGGTTGTTCGAGGTGACGTCCAGCCGGAACTGGCTGGCGTCCATGCCGGTCTTGGCGATATACAGCGAGCGCATCATGGTGCGGGATCCTTATCGTTCTCAGCCCAGCGACAACAGCTGGGTCGCGCGCTGCGCGTTCTGGTCGGCCGTCTGCATCAGCTTGACGGTCAGGTCGTAATGGCGGGCGTGGCTGATCATCTGCACCAGCGACTCGACCGCGTTCACGTTGGACGCCTCGAGCGCCCCCGACACCACCTTGACGGTATCGTCCTGCGGCGCGATGCCGCCGGCGGACAGGCGGAACAGGCCGTCCTCGCCCTTGTATACCGCGCGCGCGCCCGGGTTGACCAGCTTGATCCGCCCGACTTCCTGCGCCTGGCGGTCGCCTCCGTCAACCGGCACCGCGCTGACCGTGCCGTCGCGGCCGATCAGCACGCGGCTGTTTTCCGGCACAGCGATCGGCCCGCCGTCGCCGACAATCGGCAGGCCCGAGCGCGTGCGCATCACGCCGGCCTCGTCGAGCACGAAGCCGCCGTCGCGGGTATACGCCTCGGCGCCGTCCGGCGCGGTGACCGCGAAGAAACCTTCGCCGGACAACGCGAAGTCGCGCTCGTTGCCGGTCTGCTGCAGGCTGCCCTGGGAGAGGTCGTGGCCGACGGTATGGTCGACCTGGTAGACGCGGGTCGGCGAGCCGTCGCCGACCACCGGTAGCGCACGGAACGCGACCTGGTCGGCCTTGTAGCCGTTGGTGTGGACGTTGGCGAGGTTGTGCGCCGTCGTCGACTGCTGCAGCTCGACATGTTTGGCGCCGTTCATCGCCACGTACAGCATGCGGTCCATGGGCTACCTTAGCGGATGTTGATCAGCGTCTGCAGGACCGTGTCCTGCGTCTTGATGGTCTGCGCGTTGGCCTGGTAGAAGCGCTGCGCGGTGATCATGTTGACGAGCTCGGTGGTCATGTCGACGTTCGACTCCTCGAGCGCTGCGCCCTGGATCAGGCCGACGTTGCTGCTGCCCGGCGCGTTGAGCTTGGGGCCGCCCGACGCGTAGGTCTCGGCCCAGCGGTTGTCGCCGATCGGCTGCAGGCCCTGCGCGTTGGCGAAGTTGGCGAGCACCACCTGGCCGATGATCTTGGTCTGGCCATTCGAGTAGCGCGCCTCGACATACCCCTCCTTCGAGGTACTGACGCTGGAGAGCACGCCGTCGGCCCAGCCGTTCACCCGCTGCTCGGCGTTCGCGTACGGGCCGGCGTTCTGCGTGAAGCCGGACAGGTCGATGGTGATCGACAGGTTGGCCGCGCCGTTGTCGAGCACATGGTTGAGCGTGTACGGCTGCATCGGCGACTGCACCTTGCCCGAGGTGTCGAACACCAGGTCCGGGTTCATCGCCTCGGGGGCGCCGCCGTCGACCCGCGAGAAGACCTTCCAGGTGTTCGGCGCGCCTTCCTGCTTCACGTAGTAGTACGACACCTGGTGGCTGACGCCGAGGCTGTCGTACGCCGTCACCGTGTTGGTGTAGTTGTAGGTGTCCGGATCCGGCGTGCCGGCGATGCCAACCGGGAACGGCTTGCCGGTCGTCGGCGCACCGTCCTGCGTCATCGCGGCCAGCGAGGTCGGCTGGCTGGTACTGGTCAGGCCGTTCAGGCTGACTGTCGCGTTGACGGCCGGCGTCGTGCTGGCCAGCGCCAGTTGCCCGCCCGCCGGTGCGGTGAGCTTACCCGCCGCGTCAAAGGTCAGCGTCGCTGGCGTCAGCGTCACCGCAGTGCCTCCGACCGATCCCGACACCGTCCACTGGCCGGGCGTGGCAGTCGGCGTATACGTCAGCTGCAGCGACTGCGCCTTGCCCGCTGCGTCGAATACCTGGATGGGCTGCGAAGTCACCGCCGAGGTCGGCGCGGTCGACGACAGGTTGGACTGCCCAACCGTGAGCGAAGCGGTCGGCTTGAACACGGAATACGGCGGCTTGGCGCGCGCGTCGAGGTTGGAGCCCAGGATCATTTCGGTCGTCGCCTTGGCGCCGATATTCGAAGTGTCGACACGCAGCCGCTCCGGCGGCCCGACCACCACCTCGCCGCGGTCGTTGACGCCGTAGCCGGTCAGGTAGTGGCCGGCGTTGACGAAGTAGCCGTCGCGGTCGAGCTGGAATTCGCCATTGCGGGTGTACATCGCCTGCCCGTCCAGGCCGACCATGCGGAAGAAGCCCTGGCCGGAAATCGCCAGGTCGAACGGGTTGCCGGTACTCGAGATGTTGCCCTGGTTGAACTGCTGGCTGACGGCGACGGTGCGCGCGCCGATGCCGGTGGCAGTGGCGGCCACGCCGTACATGCTCGCGGCGTACAGGTCGGCGAATTCGGCGCGCGAGCGCTTGAAGCCGATGGTGCTCGCGTTGGCGACATTGTTGCCGATTACGTCAAGCTGCTTGGACGCGGCGCCCAGTCCGCTCAGGCCTTGCTGGAAACTCATGGTTTATTCTCTCTCTTGGCCTGCTCAGACGATCTGCACGATCTCGGCGAGCGAGGTGGTCTTGCCGTTGGCCAGCATCAGCATCGGGATACCCTGCTCCCAGGTCACGCCGTTCACCTGCTGGAAGGCCAGCGCGGTCGACTTGACCGCGACGCCGGCGTTGCTCGCCTCGACCTTGAAGCTGTACTCGCCCGCCGGCAGCGCCTCGCCGTTGCCGTCCTTGCCGTCCCACTCGAAGTGGTTGATGCCGAGCTTGGGCTTGTCGATCGACAATTCGCGCACCACGTTGCCGTCCTTGTCGGAGACCGTGACCTTGACCTTGTCCGCGGGGCCGGCCAGTTCGACCGCGCCGGCGCCCTTGCCGCCTTCGCCCAGCACGAGGCCGTTGCCGTCGGTCATCACCTGCTTGCCGATCAGCGTCGCCGCCATCATCGACTGGTTGGCGAATTGCGACTGCAACAGCATGTTCATGGTCTGGTTCATGTTCTCCATGCCGGTGACGGTGCTGATCTGCGCCATCTGGCTGGTGATCTGCGCGTTGTCCATCGGGTTCATCGGGTCCTGCGCCTTCAGCTGCGCCATCAAGAGCGTCAGGAAGCGGTCCTGGATGCCTGCCGCCGAGTTGTCGTTCTTGCTGCCTGCCTTGGACTGCGCGGTCTTGTTGAGGTCCGTGATGATGTCGGTGTTGACGGTGGTCATGGTGGCCTTCCGGTTACTGGCCCAGTTGCAGGGTCTTCTGCATCAGGGTCTTGGCGGTGTTCATCACTTCGACGCTGGTCTGGTACGAGCGCGCGGCCGAGATCATGTCGGCCATTTCCTCGACCGGGTTGACGTTGGGCAGGCGGATATAGCCCTTGTCGTCGGCGAGCGGGTGCGACGGGTCGTACTTCAGGCGGAACGGCGAGGTGTCCTCGACAATCTGCGTGACGCGCACGCCGGCGACCTGCGGGTCTGCGGCAGTCACCGGCGTCGCCGAGAACACCACATGGCGCGCGCGGTAGGGCTCGCCGGTCGAACTGGTCGCGCTCTCGGCGTTGGAGATATTGCTCGCGACCAGGTTGAGGCGCTGCGACTGCGCGGTCAGTGACGAACCCGCGATGGTGAATACGTTGGCAAGCGACATGCTTACTGGCCTCCCTTGATCGCGTCGGACAGCCCCGAGATGCGGCGGCTCAGGAAAGTGAGGGTGCTCTGGTAGCGCAGCGCGTTCTCGGTGAACGCGGCGCGCTCGACGTCCATGTCGACGGTGTTGCCGTCCAGGCTGGGCTGCACCGCGGTGCGGTACTTGAGGTCGGCGCCGCCGGCATCGGCGCTGCCGCCGGCCAGGTGGCCCGCGTCGGTGCGCGCGAGCGCCATCGTGCGCTGCGCGTCGGCGGCGCCTTGCAGCGCCTGGCCGAAGTCGAAGTCGACCGCCTTGTAGTACGGGGTATCGGCGTTGGCGAGGTTGCCCGCCAGCACTTCGGTGCGGTACGCGCGCAGGTTCAGCGCGCGCTGCTGGAAATCGAAGTGTTTGCCTATCTTGTCGAGCATGCCTGCCTCCGTTTGACCACGGCACCAAAGCAGGAATCATGCCAGTAAATATCAGACGGCGAAACCTTGTGATAGCGGAAGCTTTACAATCGGCAAGACGGCGGCAGCGGCAAGAATTGCCGCCGCCACCGGCAAGCGACAGCTCAATCCTCGCGCAGCTCGAAGTCGTGCGTGATGTCGGCAGTCTTGCCCAGCATGATCGACGCCGAGCAATACTTCTCGGCGGACAGGCGGATCGCGCGCTCGACGGCGTCGGCCTTCAGCGCTCGGCCGGTGACCACGAAATGGAAGTGGATGCGGGTGAACACCTTGGGCTCGGTGTCGGCCCGTTCGGCGTCGATCTCGACCCAGCAGTCGCGCACGTCCTGGCGCGCCTTTTTCAGGATGGTCAGCACGTCGTAGCTGGTGCAGCCGGCGGTGCCGACCAGCAACAGCTCCATCGGCCGCGGCCCCAGGTTGCGCCCGCCGCCTTCCGGCGCGCCGTCCATCACCACCGCGTGGCCGCTGCCGGTCTCGCCGACGAAGCACACGCCGTCGACCCACTTCAATCTGGCCTTCATCATTCGCCCTTTCATCGCATGACAAAACGGCAGCGTACCACCGGGATTTGGGCTGACAAAGATTAGCCGGTAAAATGCACCGTTGTTTTTCTTATAAGAAACCACGCCATGCGAGTTCTGGGGTACGAATCTTCCTGCGACGAGACCGGGGTCGCGCTGTACGACACCGAAAAGGGCCTGCTCGCGCACTGCCTGCACACGCAGATGGCGATGCACGCCGAGTACGGTGGCGTCGTCCCCGAGCTTGCCAGTCGCGACCACATCCGCCGCGTGGTGCCGCTGACCGACGCCTGCCTGAAGGAAGCCGGCCTCACGCTCGCCGACGTCGACGCCGTCGCGTACACGCAAGGACCGGGGCTGGGCGGTGCACTCCTGGTCGGCGCGGGCTTCGCCAACGCGCTCGCCTTCGCGCTGGGCAAGCCGGTTGTCGAGGTGCACCACCTCGAAGGCCACCTGCTCTCGCCGCTACTGGCCGACGAGCGGCCGGAATTCCCCTTCCTCGCGCTGCTGGTTTCCGGCGGGCACAGCCAGATCATGGCGGTGCGCGGCGTCGGCAACTACGAGATCCTCGGCGAGACGCTGGACGACGCGGCGGGCGAGGCGTTCGACAAGACCGCCAAGCTGATGGGGCTCGACTACCCGGGCGGCCCGCGCCTGTCGAAACTCGCCGAGGAAGGCGACGCCACGCGCTTCACGCTGCCGCGGCCGATGCTGCACTCGGACAACCTCGACATGAGCTTCTCCGGCCTGAAGACGGCGGTGCTGACGCTGGTGCGCGACGTCGAAGCACAGGAAGGCGGCCTCAAGGAGCAGACGCGGAAAGACATCTGCCGCGCCTTCCAGGACGCCATCGTCGACGTGCTGGTCGCCAAGTGCCTGAAGGCGCTCAAACAGACCGGCTTCAAACAGCTGGTGGTCGCCGGCGGCGTCGGCGCCAACCGCCAGTTGCGCGAGGCGCTGAACAGCGCTGCACAGCGCCGCAAGTTCAAGGTGTTCTACCCGCCACTCGCGCTGTGCACCGACAACGGCGCGATGATCGCGTTCGCAGGCGCCTTGCGCCTGAAGTACGCGCACCCGGTCGCCGGCTACACGGTCAAGCCGCGCTGGGACCTCGCGTCGCTGCCCAAGGCCTGACCCCCTCCACGAACTTCGCGGCAGGGTTCGCCCTGCCTGCCCCATACCATGATCCAGCTAAAAAACGTCACCCTGCGCCGCGGCCTCAAGGAACTGTTGACCGGCGCGACCCTCACCCTCAACCCCGGCTACAAGGCCGGCGTGGTCGGTGCCAACGGCGCCGGCAAGTCGAGCCTGTTCGCGCTTTTGATGAACCAGCTGCATCAGGACGCGGGCGACGTCGAGGTGCCCGCCCACTGGAAGGTTGCCCACGTCGCACAGGAAACCCCGGCGCTGGACAGCCGCGCGCTCGACTACGTGCTCGACGGCGACGCCGAGCTGCGCGCGCTGCAGGCCGAGCTGGCCGCGGCCGAACACGCCGGCGACGGCATGGCGATCGGCCGATTGCACGGCGAGCTCGAGCATGTCGGCGCGTACACCGCCGAGGCCCGCGCCGCGCGCTTGCTGACCGGGCTGGGTTTTGCCACCGACGCGCAGCAGCGGCCGGTGTCGTCGTTCTCCGGCGGCTGGCGGATGCGCCTGAACCTCGCGCAGGCGCTGATGTGCCGCTCCGACCTGCTGCTGTTGGACGAGCCGACCAACCACCTCGACATCGAGACGGTGCTGTGGCTGGAAGACTGGCTGAAGGCGTACCCGGGCACGCTGTTGGTGATCTCGCACGACCGCGATTTTCTCGACAGCGTCGCCGACCACATCGTCGAGGTCGCCGACCAGACGCTGACGCTGTACACCGGCAACTACAGCGCGTTCGAAGTGATGCGTGCCGAAAAGCAGGAACGCCAACAATCGGCCTTCGAGCGGCAGCAAAAACAGATCGAGCACCTCGAGTCCTTCATCACCCGTTTCAAGGCCAAGGCGAGCAAGGCCAAGCAGGCCCAGAGCCGGGTCAAGGCACTGGAAAAGCTCGAGCGTATCGCGCCGGCGCACGTCGCCTCGCCGTTCGACTTCTCGTTCGCAGAGCCGGACAAGCTGCCCAACCCGCTCTTGGTACTCGACAACGTCGCCGTCGGCTACGGCGAGCGCGTGATCCTGGACAGGGTCACGCTGTCGGTCGAGTCGGGCGCGCGCATCGGCTTGCTCGGCGTCAACGGCGCCGGCAAGTCGACACTCGTCAAGCTGATCGCCGGCGAGCTCGCGCCGCTGTCGGGGCACGCCACCGGCTCGCAGATGCTGAAGATCGGCTACTTCGCGCAGCACCAGCTGGAAACCCTGCGCCCGGACGAGAGCCCGCTGTGGCACCTGCAAAAGCGCGCGCCTGACGTGCGCGAGCAGGAGCTGCGCAACTTCCTGGGCGGCTTCAACTTCCGCGGCGACACCGTCAACGACCCGGTCGGCCCGATGTCGGGCGGCGAGAAGTCGCGCCTCGCGCTCGCGCTGATCGTGTGGGAACGCCCCAACCTGTTGCTGCTGGACGAGCCGACCAACCACCTCGACCTCGAGATGCGCCACGCGCTGACCCTCGCGCTGCAGGACTTCGTCGGCGCGCTGATCGTCGTCTCGCACGACCGCTCGTTGCTGGAGAGCACCACCGACACCTTCTGGGTGGTCAAGGGTGGCCGGGTGACCCCGTTTGACGGCGACCTCGAGGACTACCGGCGCGAGCGCCTCGCGGAACTCTCCGACGCCGGCAAGCCCTCGCAGGGCGACGCCGCGCAGCCCAACCGCAAGGAGCAGAAGCGGCTGGAAGCCGAGGCGAGGCAGCGCCTGTCGCAGCAGAAGAAGCCGCTACTCAGCGCGCTCGCCAGGCACGAGAAGGAAATGGACCAGCTGAACAAGGAGAAGGAAGCGCTCGACACCTTCCTGTGTTCGGAAGACGCGTACGCCGACGCCAACAAGGCGAAGCTTGCCGAGACGGTGCGCCGCCAGGGAGAAGTCGCCGCCCGGCTGGCCGTCGTCGAGGAGGAATGGCTGGCCACGCAGGACGCGATCGACGCGATCGACGCCGAAGCGGGCTGAAGCCCACAGCACGCTTAGCAGGCGGCAGCCATGCCTTCAAGGCCTGGCTGCCGCGCCCTGAAAGCAAGCGGGCAGCAGCATGGCTGGACGATGAACCAAGATAAGGGGACGAGACATGCAAGGCGGCTGCCACTGCGGTGCAATCCGCTACCAGATCTCTGGCCGGCCGTTTGACGCCGATTTCTGTCATTGCCGTGACTGCCAGAAGATCACCGGCGCACCTGTCGCGGCGTGGATGGACTTCAAGATACAGCAAGTGCAATGGATCAAGGGCGCTCCCACCGAATACGCATCCTCGCCCTCTATCCGCCGCGGCTTTTGCCCCGCCTGCGGCTCGACCCTCAGCTACCGCAGCGTTGCCCACCCCGATTACCTGACGCTCAGCATCACCACGCTGGATGCGCCCGACGCGGTCCAACCTTCGTACCACCTCTTCACGGACAGCCAGGTCGGCTGGCTAAAGCTCGCCGACACCTGCCAACGGCATCCCGGCGCGAGGTAAGGCCGAACTTCCCTGCTGCAGGCTGACCCGAGCGCCTAAGCGGCCAAGGCTCAGGATTCGATGGCGACGATCTTGTAATCGAACAGCTGGTAGCGGGTGGTCTGGCTGCGCAGCCGCGTCGCCTGGATGGTCTTGCGACCGGCGCTGTCGGTCAGCGAGAAGGTGCGCATCGCCTGGAACGGCCGCCCCTCGACCAGCAGCATGTTGCCGCTGCCGCGCAGGCCGTCCCCCTGCAGGATCATCACCGGCTGCCACGCCTCCTGGCTGCCCAGCGAATGCACGACACGGATCAGGCCGGCGCCGGCACGCTTGCCCAGGTACTCGACCCCGTACAGCGCCGAGCCGTCCGCCTGCCGGCGCACGCGGCGCACCAGCGCGCAGCGCAGGCGCCCGCCCTGGCTCCCCAACAACAGCACGGATCCCGCCTCGACCCCGGCGTCGCCGCCTTCGAGCTGCAGGCCGGACAGGCTCAAATCGACGATCTGCCAGCGCAGCGGGTCGGCGCCGGTATCGGCCTCAAAACCGGCCGCCAGCTCGTCCCCGCCCAGCAAGCACCAGCCGACCGTAAAGCCCGGGTGCACGGTCAGCGTATGCCGCTGCAAACGCCGGTAACGCAGGTGACGACGCCTGGCCTGCCCGCCCCACTCGCTGCGCAGGCGCAGCAGCAATTGCAGTTCGGCCACCGGCAGCGCGTCGGCGTTGTCGTTGAGCCGTGCGGCGACGGCCGCGAGCGCACCGGTGAGGTCGAGCCCGAGCGCGTTCGCCGGGACAGGCTCGGCCGCATCGTAAAAACGGGGCGGCGCGTCCGACGCCAGATTGGCGACAAAGCCGCCCGAGCGCCGGTATTCGCCTTCGGTCGCGAACGCGACAGCCGCGGCCTGCGCGTCCACCCACGCAAACAGGGTGGCGAGTTTGGCCGGCTCCAGGCTGCCGCACGCGGTCAAACCCAGCAGCGACAGGCGCGCGTAACACAGCGCCGGCGTCAGCGCGTCGGCGCGGCCGCGCTTGCCCTGCCAGCCGCGCTCGAGCACCTGCGCGAACAGCGCATGCACGTTGCGCCACAAGCCAGGCGGCACCACCACGTAACGGCAGGCGGCCAGCCGCTGTACCAGGTCGGCCGCACGCAAGGCGAGCACCACGGGTTCCACGTCGTCGCGCCCGCCCGAGAGCCAGCCGCGACGGCCAAGCGCCGCGAGCGCCTGTACATGCCACAGGCCGAACAACTGCTCCGCAAGCCCCTGCGCCTGCCCGCGCACCGCGTCCGCGACCCGCCGCCCACCGGCGACGCACGCCTCGCACGCTGCCAACGCAGCCATGCCTTCCGCGGCCAGACGCGCGTCGTCGGCAGCAAGCCGGCGCAGTGCCTGCTGGTGGCGTTCGAGCTCGGCAAGAGAGGGAAGCGACGCCGGCGGGCGCGCAAGGGAAGTTGCTGTCATGGCAAGACACGCCGCGGCGGACATGGTCGCGGCCCAGATAATGTCGACGTCCTGATGTTCGCAGATTTCATCAGGTAAATATATCGATTCGATGCGGCTTTTTATTACTTAGCACTGTGATGGCAGCCGTCCGTCACCGGCTGCGCGGCAAGCGGCGCGTCACTGAGGCCGTCGACAATCAAGCAGGCCTCGCTTCCGCCGGCGCAGCGCGCCCGCAGCGCGCCCAGGGTATCGCGCAGCGACGACAGCGCAGCGATGCGCGCGTCAAGGTGGCCGATATGCGCGTCGACCAGCGCGTTCACCTCGTCGCAGGCCTGCCCCGGCGTATCGACCAGCGCGAGCAGGGTGCGGATCTCGTCATGGCTCATGTCAAGCAGACGGCAGTTGCGGATCAGGCGCAGCCGCGCCAGGTGCGCGTCGCCGTACACGCGGTAGTTGCTGGCGTCGCGCACGGCACCCGGCAACAGGCCGGCCTTCTCGTAGTAGCGGATGGTTTCCACCGTGGCGCCGGCGCTCGCCGCAAGTTCGCCGATTTTCATCCTCCGCCCCCTCCTGTCTTTCTCCCCCATCCACAGTCTGCGCGGACAAGGCTGGGGAGAAGCTGTGGACAGACCGCCCCCGGCCAATCGCCGCGCGGCCTGCCGGCCGTTGCTCAAAAAACGCACACTCAGCGCCAGCGGCGCAGCAGCAACGAGTTACTGACCACCGACACCGAACTGAACGCCATCGCCGCGCCGGCGATCACCGGGCTCAGGTAGCCCAGCGCCGCCAGCGGGATGCCCAGCGTGTTGTAGATGAAGGCGAAGAACAGGTTCTGGCGGATCTTGGAGAGCGTCGCGCGCGACAGCGCGATGGCATCGACCAGATGCTCGAGGTCGTCGTGCATCAGCGTCACGTCGGCCGCCTCGATCGCGACGTCCGACCCCGCCCCCATCGCGAAGCTGGCGTCAGAGAGCGCCAGTGCCGGCGCGTCGTTGACACCGTCGCCGACCATGCCGACCTTCAAGCCCTCGGCCTTCAGGCGCGCGACCATGTCGGCCTTGCCGCGCGGCTTCACCTCGCCCTCGAATTCGTCTATGCCCGCCTCGCGCGCGATCGCGGCGGCGGTCGCGCGGTTGTCCCCGGTGAGCATCAGCACGCGGATGCCCATCTCGCGCAGGCGCCCGACCGCGCGGGCGGAACCCGGCTTGAGCCGGTCGGCGATCGCGAAGAAGCCGGCCGGCGCGCCGTCGACGCACGCCGCGACCACCGTCTTGCCCTCGTCGCGCCACGCGCGCGCGGCGTCGGGCAAATCGATCCCCAGCCAGCGCGGATCGCCGACGGCCAACCGGCCAAGCCCGGCGACGTCGGCCTCGACACCGGCGCCGGCGTGCGCGGCAAACCCGCTCACCACAGGCAAGGGAAGCTTGCGCGCGGCAGCCGCGCCGATCAGCGCGCGCGACAACGGGTGTTCGCTGCCCGCCTCGACCGCGGCGACGGCGGCGAGCAGCCGGTCTTCGTCCTGCTCCAGCACCAGCATCGCGTCCAGCGTCGGCTTGCCCTCGGTCAGCGTGCCGGTCTTGTCGAGTACCACCGCCTGCAACCGCCCGGCCGTCTCCAACGCCGCCGCGTTGCGAAACAGGATGCCGCGGCGCGCGCCGTTACCGATGCCGACCATCACCGCCGTCGGCGTCGCCAGCCCCAGCGCACACGGGCAGGCGATCACCAGCACGGCGACTGCGTGCACCAGCGCGACCGTCCAGTCGCCCAGCCACCAGCCGGTCGCGGCAAAGGTCACCAGCGCGATGACGACGACCACCGGCACGAACATGCCGGAGATCACGTCGGCCAGCCGCTGGATCGGTGCCTTCGAGCCCTGCGCCTCGCGCACCAGGCGGACGATCTGCGCCAACTGGGTGCGGTTGCCGACACCGCTGGCACGCAAACGCACGCTGCCGGCCACCGCGCGGCTGCCGGCGACCACCCGCGAGCCGACCCTGCGGGCGACCGGCAGGCTCTCGCCGGTCATCAGGCTCTCGTCGAACGCGCCCTCGCCGTCGACCACCTCGCCGTCGACCGGCACCGACTCGCCGTTGCGCACCACGACGACGTCGCCCAACACCAGCTCGCCGACGGGGACCTCGAGCAATTGCCCGTCCCGCTCGACGCGCGCCACCTTGGGCGCGAGCCTGACCAGCGCCTCGATCGCGCTGCCGGCCTTGCCCTTGGCGCGCGCCTCCATCAATTTACCCAACAGCACCAGCGTAATCACCGCGGCCGACGCCTCGAAGTACACATGCTGGCCATCCAGCCCGGCGAGCGTCACCCACGCCGAGAAACCCCACGCCATGCTGGTGCCCAGCGCGACCAGCACGTCCATGTTGGCGCCGCCGCCCCTGAGCGCCGAATAGGCGCCCTTGTAAAAGCGCGTGCCGACCCAGAACTGCACCGGCGCCGAGAGCACCAGTTGCAGCGTGCGCGGCAACATCAGCGCGTGCACGCCGAACAGCATCGCGATCATTTCCAGCAGGAAGGGCAAGGTCAGCAGCGCCGACACCACAAACACGCGCAGCTCGTGCCGGTAGTGCTCGGCGTGGCGGCGGGCGGCCGCCTCGTCGTCGGCCTCCCCCTGCACCACGCGCGCGCCGAAACCCGCCTTCTGCACGGCGGACAGCAGCGCGGCCGGCGAGTAACTGCCCTCGGGAAAACTAAGGTTTGCGCGCTCGCTGGCAAAGTTGACGCTGGCCGTGACGCCGGGCAGCTTGTTCAGCACCTTCTCGATGCGCGTCGCGCACGCCGCGCAGCTCATGCCTTCCAGCGCAAGCTCGGCGTGCGCCATCGGCACCGAAAAACCCGCCTTGCCGATCGCCGCCACCGCATCGGCGGGCGTGGCGCCGCCCTCCTGCAGCGAGAGCTCGGCGCTCTCGCTGGCAAAGCTCACGCTGGCCGCGACGCCGGGCAGCTTGTTCAGCACCTTTTCGATGCGGGTCGCGCACGCGGCGCAGCTCATGCCGTCGATCGGCAAAATCAGTTTCCGGGCAGTCATCTGGACAGGATGGCACAGGCGGGCATTATTGAGGCGGCCAATATAGTCGCCGCCCCGCCTCGCGGGCAACGGCGCAGGGGTGACAACACGGCGTCAGCGCGTAGCCTGAAGTACCAAGCCCGTCAAAAGGAGACTGCCATGCCGCTGCCCCGCCGCACTTTTCTGGCCTGCCTCGCCACCACAGCGTACGCGCTGGCGGCCGGCCCCTTGGCCGCCGCGCCCACCCGTACCCCCGACACCGGGCTGGCACAGGGCGACGCCCTCGTCGACACCGCAGACGGCCAGCACCTGCCGGTGTACTGGGCGCGTCCGGCGGCAGCCGTCGGCAAGTTGCCGGTGGTGCTGGTCGTGCAGGAGATCTTCGGCGTGCACGAGCATATCCGCGACGTCTGCCGCCGCCTGGCGCACCAGGGCTATTTTGCGCTCGCCCCCGAACTCTTCGTGCGCCAGGGCGACCCGCGCGGCAAAGCCGACGTGCAAGCCATCCTCGCGGACATCGTCGCAAAAGTGCCCGACCGTCAGGTGATGGATGACCTCGACGCGACGCTGGCGTGGGCGGGACGGCATGGCGGCGACAGCGCGCGTGCCGGGGTGGTGGGCTTTTGCTGGGGCGGGCGCATCGTCTGGCTGTACGCGGCGGCGCGCCCAAACCTAAAGGCGGGCGTCGCCTTCTATGGCCGGCTCGCCGGCAAGCACGACGCACTCACCCCGCAGCAGCCGCTCGACGTGGCGGGGGAACTCAAGGTGCCGGTACTCGGCCTGTACGGCGGCAAGGACGAAGGCATCCCGCAGGCCGACGTCGACGCGATGCGCAGGCGGCTGTCCGCGTCCGGCCAGATCGTCGTCTACCCGGACGCCGGGCACGCCTTTCACGCCGACTACCGCGCAAGCTACCAGCCGGACGTCGCCCGCGACGCGTGGGCACGCACGCTGCAATGGCTGCAGCAGATGGGCGTCGGCGGCTAGGAGCGGCCCGGCGCGAGCCTGGGGCTGATCGGGCAGCGCACCTCGTCGGGGCCGGCCGCCTCTTCCGCCTTGCGCGAGCGCGACACCAGCACCACCCCGGCGATCACCAGCGCGGCACCGGCGATCTGCGTCCACGAGAACGACTCGCCGAGCACCGTCCAGCCCATGGACAAGGTCAGCACCGGCCCCAGCGTGCTGATCGACGCGGCACGTCCGGCACCGAGCAGGCGGATCGCCTGCGTCAGCGCCCACACCGGGAAGACCGTCGAGAACAGCGCCATCGCGAGCGTGATCAGGTAGACCTCGCCCGGCAGCACCAATGCGGAAAGTGGCTGGGTGACCATGAAGTGCGCGAGCACCGCGAAGCAGGCAATGAGCGTTGCCAGCGCCGAGAAGGGCGTCGCGCCGACCCGCCCGACCACTTCGCCGGAACCGGCCACATAAACGGCGTAGCAGAGCATGCTCAGCGACACCCAGCCGACGCCGACCCACACGTCGGCGCCCAGCGCCGCGTCGGAAAGGTCGTGGCTCAGCGCGAGCCCCGCGCCCAGGTACGCCAGCGCGACCGCCAGCCACACGCACACCGAATAGCGCTTGCCGAGGAAGATCACCGACAGCAGCAGCACCAGCGTCGGATAGAGGAACAGGGTCAGCCGCTCGAGCGCCGACGAGATATAGCGCAGACCGATGAAGTCGAACAGGCTGGACAGGTAGTAGCCACAGAGGCCGAGCAGCACGACAAGTTGCCAGTCGCGCCGGCCGATCCGCCGCAAAGCCCCCTCGCGCATGCACAGCCACAGCATGGCGGCGAAAAACGGCAGCGCGAACAGCATGCGCAGCGCGAGCAATGCCTCGGCGCTCGCACCGTAGCGGAAGCCCAGCTTCACGAAGATTGCCTTCGCCGAAAAGCCGGCGGCCGACAGCACGGCCAGCGCCACCCCTTTGTGATTCAAGAAGGCGGCTCGCCAACTCCCCAGCGCGTAAACCGACATGCGACAGCCTTTGACTGCAATGAATGGAGCGGGGATTATGCAAGCCAAAGGCGGGCTTCATTTGCTTGATTGGCAGAGCAAGCCTTCACCAAAACAGAAGGCTGAGCGATGAGACTGGACTTTGTCGACCTGAAATTCTTCCTGCTGCTCGCCGAGGCCGGCAACCTGACCGTCGCCGCCGAGCGCTACCCGATGGCGCTGTCGGCGGCAAGCCAGCGCCTGAAGAAGCTCGAACAGCTGTACGGCGTGCCGCTGGTCGAACGCCACTCGCGCGGCGTCACCCTGACCGAGGCCGGCGAGACGCTGCGGCTGCACGCGAAGGGGCTGATCCGCGGCACCGAGGCGCTGAACGACGAGATGGGCAGGCTCAGCAGTGGCATGCGCCGCGAGATCCGCGTCTGCGGCAACACGATGGCGACCAGCGTGTTCCTGCCCGAACGGCTGGGCGCCTTCCTCGCCAGCGAACCGGACGTCGACGTGCGGCTGACCGAGCGCCCCAGCCGGCAGATCGTCCCCTTGATCGAACACGACGAGATCGACATCGGCGTGATCGACGGCAGCCTGGGCGTCGAACGGCTGACACTGCTGCCGTTCGCGCGCGACCGCCTGGTGCTGGTCTGCGCGGCGGGCCACCCGTTCTCGCGCCGCGACACGGTCGCGTTCACCGAACTGCTCGACGAGCCCTTCGTCGGGCTGACACCCGCCATCGCGATGCAGCGCTTCATCGAGGGGATGGCGCAACTGAAGGGACACAGCCTGCGCATCCGGGTGCGCACGCCGGGCTTCGCGTCGCTGGCGGCCATCGTCGGCAGCGGCGCCGGCGTCGGCATTCTGCCCGAACGCAGCGCGTGCCAGCTCGCGCCGACGCACGGCCTTGCCGCCATCGCACTGACCGACCCGTGGGCCGAGCGCGAGCTGAAACTCTGCTTTAAGGAAGAGGTACTGGGCACGCCGGCGCGCCGCCTGCTCGCCACCTTGCTGGGCACATCGGAAGTCAGGCGAACAGACGGCGCAGCACGCTGAAGCTGGCCAGCCCCAGCGCGGTCATCGCGAGCGAACCGAACAGGTGAGTGCCGGCAGTCAGCATGGCCCAAAGCAGCCGCCCCTGCTGCAGCAGGCCGACCACCTCGGCCGAGAACGAGGAAAAGGTCGTCAGCGCGCCGAGAAAACCGGTGATCGCGAACAGCCGCCACGCGGGCGAGAGTTCGCTGTGCGCAAACAGCGCAATGGCGACGCCGATCAGGTAGGCCCCCAGCAGGTTGGCGACCAGCGTGCCCGGCGGCAAGAGCGGGAAGTGGCGGTTCAGAAGCTCGGACAAGCCCCAGCGCGACAGGGCGCCCAGGCTCGCGCCCGCGCATATGGCGAGGATCTGCTGCATATTCCCTCCTGCGTCAAGAAACTGCCCAGTCTACCGCGCCGGCACGGCGAGCGGACAAATGGCGACTGTTGCTTGAGGGCCACGGTGGGAACTTTGCGCACCCATGTCTGACAAACATCATGTTTTTGCAAGAAAATTCATGATATTTTCAGTCTTGCGTTGCAACACCCTGCCGGAGAAGCGACCATGAGCCGAAGCATGTACCTTTTCGAGCGCGACCGCATCCATGCCGTCCACGCGATCCGCAACCGCACCGTCGGCGGCCCCAACCGCCCCAACCCCCAGGACAAGCTGCGCAACGACGCGCGCCGCGAGATCGAGTCCCGCCGCTGGGACATCGAGATGGGGCTGCGCCCCCAGCGCGACTGAACGCGGCAGGCTTGACCCACGTCAAGGCCACCACTTCCCAATCGCATAAAATAAGCATCAGGCCGGCTGCGCACGCAGCCGTCGGACGCGGGCGCATAAAGCATGTCGAACAAGCCCGCGGGCAAACCCATTACAAAGCACGCAACCGCAAGGAGTACGACGCATGACCAGCCGCAGAACCTTCCTGATGAAAGTCCTCCCCGCAGCCGGCGCCCTCGCCGTCCTCGGCAACAAGGCGCTGGCCGCTCCGGCGACCGCGACCGAAGCCGACCCGCAGGCGAAGGCACTCGGTTACGTCACCGACGCCAAGAAGGTCGACAAGGCGAAGTACCCGAAGTACGCGGCTGGCCAGACCTGCAGCAACTGCCAGTTCTACCAGGGCAAGCCGACCGACGCGTCCGCGCCGTGCCCGATGCTCGGCGGCAAGCTGGTCTCCGGCAAGGGTTGGTGCAATGTGTGGGCGAAAAAGGCCTGATCTGCCTTGCTCCCAAAAAAAACGGACCGCGCCATGCGGTCCGTTTTTGTTTCAGCTCGCGCCGTTCAGCGCTCGGCGACCACCTTGATTTCGACCTTCCACGCCGGGTTGGCCAGACGCGCCTGAACCGTCGCGCGCGCCGGGGTCTGCCCGGGCACCACCCAGGCGTCCCACGCTGCGTTCATCGCGTCGTAGTCGGCCAGATCCGCAAGATAAATCGTCGCGTCGATGAGCTTATCCTTGCCCGAACCCAGTTCGGCGAGCAGTGCGTCGATCTGCGCGAGCACGTCTTCGGTCTGCGCACGCGCGTCGGCGTCGGTATTTTCCGGCACCTGCCCGGCCATGAAGATCAGGCCGTTGCTGACGACGGCTTCGGCGAGGCGGCTGCCCACCTTGTGACGGTAAAGCGACATGGTGCGTCCTTGTATGCTGAGTGATGACGGCAGATTGTAACGCGGCCCCGCCGGACGCCAAAACGGCCCCGTACGGGGCCGTCGTCGGCAATGCAGAGGCGCAGGCCGGTCAGGCCAGTGCCGCACCACGCAGCTTGCGGCTGAACGACTGCAGCGACTCGATGCCGCTCGCCTCGGCGCGCACGCACCAGTCGTGCATCTCGGCGAGCAGCTGGTCGCGGGTCAGGCTCGAGCGCTCCCACAGCCGCGACAGCTCCTGGCGCATCGCGTACACCTTGGCCAACAGCTCGCTCTGCTCGAGCAGGCGCGCAAGTTCTGCGCGCTCGGGCTCCGGCGTGTCCTTAGCTTCCTGCTTCAACCACACCTTCATCTGCGCGGCGAGCGAAGAATGGCCCAGCCTTGTGAGCTCCGCCCGGTAGACGGCCTTCAGTTCGCGCGCGTAGCCCGCCGCGATCGCGTAGCGATTGGCGATCACCGCCTGCAGGCTGTCCGGCGTGACCACATTGCTCGCACCGTCGACGATCAGGCGCGGCGCGACCTTGCGCACGCGGGCGAGGCCCAGCATTTCCATGATGCGGATGTACATCCAGCCGATGTCGAACTCGAACCACTTGTACGACAGCTTGGCCGAGGTACCGAAGGTGTGGTGGTTGTTGTGCAGCTCCTCGCCGCCGATCAGGATGCCCCACGGCACCAGGTTGGTCGACGCGTCCTCGTTCTCGAAGTTGCGGTAGCCCCAGAAGTGGCCGAGGCCGTTGATCACGCCGGCGGCGAAGAACGGGATCCACACCATCTGCACGGCCCAGATGGTTAGGCCGGCGGCGCCGAACAGCACCAGGTCGATCACGAGCATCAGCACGATGCCCTTGCCGCTGTAGCGGGTGTAGACGTTGCGCTCGAGCCAGTCGTCCGGCGTGCCGTGACCGTACTTCGCCATGATCGAGCGGTCCTTGCACGCGGCGCGGTACAGTTCGGCGCCCTGCCACAGCACCTTGCGGATGCCGAGCACCTGCGGGCTGTGCGGGTCCTCGGCGGTTTCGCAGCGCGCGTGGTGCTTGCGGTGGATCGCCGCCCACTCCTTGGTGACCTGGCCGGTGGTCAGCCACAGCCAGAAGCGGAAAAAGTGACTGGGAATCGGGTGCAGGTCCAGCGCACGATGCGCCTGGTGCCGGTGCAGGAAGATGGTCACCGAAGCGATGGTGATATGGGTGAGCCCCAGTGCCACCAGGACATAGCCCCACCAGGGCAGGTCGACCAAGCCGTTAAGCCATTGCATCTTGAAGCGTTGCCTCGTGTTTCGAACAATTGCTCGATTGTACATGTCATATGGCGGGCGTCCAGCCCCATGCGCGCGAGACGGTCGTCAGTTTGAATCCCTTATTGTAAGATGACCCGCTGGATTGACAGGTAGAGCCATAGTGAACCTCAACGCACACCGCTGGACCCTGGCCGCCGCCGGCGTGGCCACCCTTGCCGTGCTTTACGGCGGTTTCTCGTACTGGGCAGGCGTCAAGGCCGAGCAGACGCTGAACGAGCAGTATCGCCTGCTCTCGACGATGCCGGCCTTTACCGTCAAGTCGCACCGTTACGAGCGCGGCTGGTTCTCGTCGACCGAGACGACCGAGCTTGAGCTGAACAAGAAGCTGTTCGGCCCCTACCTCGCGACGCTGCCGGACAACCTCAAGCCCCTGCTCTCGGGCACGCTGCGCTACACCAACCATATCGAGCACGGCCCGCTGCCGGGGCTGTCCCGCTTCAACTTCGTGCCGGCGCGCGCGCTGGTGCGCACCGAATTCGACATGAGCGCGGCCACCCGCAAGACGCTTGCCCGTTTCTTCGGCGACGCCGAACCGATCACCGTGACCAACCGGCTGGGTTTCGGCGGCGGGGGCGAACTGAACGTCGCCATCCCGAAGTTCGACTACGAGGAAACGCTGGCCGGCGTCGAAATGAAGTGGCAGGGCTTCGACCTGAAAGTCGACTACGGCAAGGGCTTCAAGGAATACCGGGTCGACGCGCTGTCGCCGGGCTTCATGCTCGACGCGGCAAGCAAGGGCAGCTTCACCTTCAACGGCGTGCGCTACGCCTCCGACGTTCGCCCCGGCGTGACCGGCGTGCGGCTGGGCAGCAGCGAGCTTGCGATCGGCGACATCCGCTTCGCGTGGAAAGAGGCGATCCCCTACAGCATCAAGCTCAACGAGCTGATCTACCTGGTCAGCCGCGTGCGCGTCGGCGAGTTCATCAACCCGTCCGGCGAGCTCAAGCCCTCCAGCGTCGAACTGAAACAGCTGAACTACCAGATCGTCACCAGCGAACAGGACGACTTCGTCAACACGCGCGGCAAGCTGACCTTCGACAGTTTCCGCTACGACGAACAGAAATACGGCCCGCTCAAGCTCGACGTGTCGGCCAACCACCTGCACGGCCCGACCCTGGTCAAGCTCGACGAGGCACTGTCCAAGGTACCGTTCGAGAAGCTGCCTCCGGCCGAACTGCGCAAGCGCTATATCGACACCATCCTGCAAAACGGCGTACCGCTCTTGGAAAACGACCCCAAGCTGGTCGTCCACGAGTTCAAGCTCGGTCTGCCCAGCGGCATGAGCTCGCTCACCGGCACGCTGGCGATCAAGGGGTTGAAAGAAGCCGACCTCAAGTCGCCGCTGACCTTCATCCGCCGCTTCAACGTCGACGCCTCGGTGTCGCTGCCCAAGCCGGCGCTGGAGACCCTGGTTGTCGCGCAGGCGCGCAACCTGTTCACCGTCGACGCCAGCGCCGAGGAGCAGCCGGACATGGCCGAGATCGACGAGCTGGCGCGCAGCCTGCTCGACGCCCAGCTCTCGGAGTGGGCGCGCCAGGGCCTGCTCAAGCTCGACGGCAACCAGGTCGCGACCACGCTCGACTTCAAGGAGGGCGAACTGAAGATCAACCGGAAACCGGTCGCACTACCCTGGCAGGCCGACGCTCCGGACGAGGCATCTGCCCCTGCGGCCGAAGGCACGGCCCTGTAAAAACAAGAAACCGGCGCCCCGCGCCGGTTTCTTTCTGGCCACACCCCGTCAGGACGCCACACCGCCCATCTGGCTTTGCAGCCAGTTGGCCAGCCCGACCCGGCCGATCAGCTCCTGCTGCGTCTCCAACCAGTCGACGTGTTCCTCCTCGCCCTCGAGGATGTCGGACAACAAGCCGCGCGACACGTAGTCGGCGACCGTCTCGCAGTACGCGATCGCCTCGCGCAGCACCACGATGGCCTCGCGCTCCAGCCTGAGGTCACAGCCGATGATCTCCTCGGGCGATTCGCCGATATAGAGCTTGCCCAGGTCCTGCAGGTTGGGCAGCCCCTCGAGGAACAGGATGCGCTCGATCAGCCGGTCGGCGTGCTTCATCTCGTCGATCGACTCGTGGTACTCGTGCGCGTCAAGCCGGGCGAGCCCCCAGTTGCGGCACATGCGCGCGTGCAGGAAGTACTGGTTGATCGCGGTCAGCTCGTTCTTGAGGACCTTGTTCAGGTAATCGATGACTTTACGGTCGCCTTGCATGGCATGCTCCTGCGGGTTCGTCCCTGAGCCGCAGTATGGCAAGCGATCGGCCGATCACAAGGACGGCGGCGTTGCCGCAGGCAGCAATTCGCGCGCGGCTTTTCTCAGCAGCGCGTGCGCGCAACGCGCGCATTTGCCGCACTGGGTCGCCACTGGCCGGATGTCGCGCAGGCGGCGGGCGCCACAGAGCGCCGCGGCGCGGATCTGCCGCTCGGTGGTGGGGTAACACAGGCAGACGTACATGGCAGGCACGACTCGCGGTAAAGTCAGCCCATCTTAGACGACAGGAAACCTGCCGACATGAGCGAAAGATTCCGCCCGAATACCACCGTCGCCGCCGTCATCGAACGCGGCGGCCATTTCTTGCTGGTCGAGGAACACACCGACGCCGGCGTGCGCCTAAACCAGCCGGCCGGCCACCTCGAAGCCGGCGAGAGCCTGCTGGACGCCGTGCGCCGGGAGGTGCTAGAGGAGACCGGCTACGCGTTCACCCCCGAGGGGCTGGTCGGTGTCTACCTCGCACCCGGCAAGACCACCTACCTGCGCTTCGCCTTCTACGGCAGCGTGGGCGACGCACCGGTCAGCACGCGCCTGGATTCGGGCATTATCGCCGCACGCTGGCTGGATTACGACGCGCTTGCCGCGTCTGCCGACCGACTGCGCAGCGCGCTGGTGACGCGCTGCGTGGACGACTGGCGCGCCGGCGCACGCTACTCGCTATCGCTGCTGCACACCCTGCCCTGAACGGGCTCAGTCCTCTCGGGGGCCGTGCGTCCAGCGCCGCACGCGCAGCGCACCGGAGCGCTGCAATTGCGCGAGCGCATAGCTGACCCCGTGGCTCCAGTGCGGCAGGTTCAGCCCGAATTGCCCGGTCAGCTTGTCGCAACACAGCCGCGAGTTCAGCGGCCGCACCGCCGGCGTCGGCCAGGCCGAGCTGGGGATGGGCTGCACATTCCCGGCCGTACACGCAAGCTTGACGCCGGCGAACTCGAGTTCACGCACGATATGGCTGGCGAAGCCGTGCCAGCTCACCTCGCCGCCGGCGGTCAGGTGGTAGACACCCCACGGCGCGACATCACCTGCGGACAGCAGCGTGCGCAACAGGTGCGCCGTGGTATCGGCGACCAGTTGCGTCGAGGTCGGCGCGCCGACCTGGTCGTCGACGATCTTGAGCACGGGCCGCTCGAGCGCAAGGCGCAGGATGGTGTGCAGGAAGTTGTTGCCGAACGCGCTGTAGAGCCAGCTGACGCGCAACACCAGCGCGCGCGGGCAATGCGCGAGCACCGCCTCTTCACCAGCCAGCTTGCTCGCGCCGTACACCATCTGCGTGCCGGCCGTATCCGTCTCCACATAAGGGCGCTCTGCGCGGCCGTCGAATACATAGTCGGTCGAGAACTGCACCATCGCCGCTTCGTGTTCGCCGGCCCAGCATGCGAGCACCTCGGGAGCGGCCGCGTTGATCGCCCACGCGTGGGTGGTTTCGGTCTGCGCACGGTCGACCGCCGTATACGCTGCCGCGTTGACGATCAGGTCCGGCCGCACCCTGTCCAGCCACGCACGCATGCGCTCGGGCGACTCGAGGTCGAACTGCGCGCGGGCCGGCGCGTGGACGCGCCCCAGCGGCGCAAGCGCGCGCATCAGCTCGAAACCGAGCTGGCCGCCGGCACCGGTCACCAGTATCGTGGGCATCTGCTTGTTCATTCAGGCTCCTGCGCGGCGCCCCCCTTGCGGGCCGCCGCCTCTCTTTGATCGGGATGAAGCAAATGATACCTGCCGCTTCTGATGAACGCGAACCCCGGTGCCGGCAACCCCTGGTACACCTCGCAGCGGCGGCGTGCATGCTGCTGGCGAGCGCACAGGGGTGGGCTGACACGCTAAGGCTTTGTTATCATTACGGCTGCAGCAAACAGGTGTCGTTTGAGGTGAGCGAGGCGGGCCGCGCGCGGCTCGCCGAAATTTTTTCGGGTGTCGGCGACGCGGCGGCCGAACGCGACGCGATCGCCGGCGCCATCGTGGCGCTCTATCGCGAGGCGGCCGCCCACGCGCCGATCAGCGCGGACAAGGGCGGCAACTTCGGCGACGGCAGCGCGGACGGCCGCATGGATTGCGTCGACCACAGCGAGAACGACACGACGTTCATGCGCTACCTTGCAGGGCAAGGCTGGTTGCGTCACCACCGCGTCGAAAAGCCCGCGTGGCGCGCGCCGTGGATCGTCGATTTGCACTACGCGAGCCGCCTGACCGACGCCAAAAGCAGCGAGACGTGGATCGTCGACAGCTGGTTTTTCGACTTCGGTCACAAGCCGGTGGTCTTACCGTATCAACAGTGGAAGAAGGGCTATACCCCGTGACGGGAAAAAAACGCATCGTCGTCGGCATGTCCGGCGGCGTCGACTCGTCGGTCACCGCCTGGCTGCTCAAGCAGCAGGGGCATGAGGTGATCGGCGTGTTCATGCAGAACTGGGAAGACGACAACGACGACCAGTACTGCTCGATCAAGCAGGACGCGCTCGACGCCTTGAGCGTCGCCGACATCGTCGGCATCGACATGGAAATCGTCAACTTCGCCGGCGAGTACAAGGACCGCGTGTTCAAGTACTTCCTCGACGAATACTCGGCCGGCCGCACGCCGAACCCGGACGTGTTGTGCAACGCCGAGATCAAGTTCAAGGCCTTCCTCGACTACGCGATGTCGCTCGGCGCCGACTGCATCGCGACCGGCCACTACGCGAGAAAGCTCGAGCAAGGCGGCGTCCACTACCTGATGAAGGGTCTGGACGAGACCAAGGACCAGAGCTACTTCCTGTACCGGCTGACCCAGTCGCAGCTCTCGCGCGCGATCTTCCCGCTGGGCGACATCCGCAAGAGCGAGGTGCGCCGCCTGGCCGAGGAAGCGAAACTGCCGACCGCCAAGAAGAAGGACTCGACCGGCATCTGCTTTATCGGCGAGCGGCCGTTCCGCGAGTTCCTGCAACGCTACCTGCCGACGCAGCCGGGCGAGATGGTCACCCCCGAGGGCAAGGTCGTCGGCGAACATATCGGGCTGATGTACTACACGCTCGGCCAGCGCAAGGGCCTGAACATCGGCGGCGCCAAGGACGGCAGCGGCGAGCCATGGTTCGTCGCCGGAAAGGATTTGCCGGCCAACCGGCTGGTCGTCGTGCAGGGGCACGACCACCCGCTGCTGCTCAAGCCGGTGCTCGAGATGTCGCAACTGAGCTGGACGCTGGACGCAGCGCCCGCCCCCGGCGCGTACAGCGCGAAGAACCGCTACCGGATGCCGGACGCGCCGTGCACGCTGTCCGCGGTGGCGGACGGCCGCGCGACGCTGACCTTCGCCGAACCGCAATGGGCGGTGACCCCCGGCCAGTCGGCCGTGCTGTACGACGGCGATATCTGTCTGGGCGGCGGCATCATCCTCTGACAGAAGCACACAAGACAAAGGGCAGCCCTCGGGCTGCCCTTTTTTGTCGCGACCAGCCTGCTCAGCCGGCGATGCTGCGCGCCTTGCCGATCTTGAGCTTGCCGGTCAGCCAGGTGTAGTCGTAGCTGACGATCTCGTACGGATTGCCGAAGGGATCGACGAAGGCGACCGACAGGTAACTGCCGTGATCCTCGACCGAGTCGCGGGCGATGGTCTCGCCCTTGGCGTCCTTCACCCGCTCGCCGGCGAGCTGATCCAGCCACTCCATGAAGTCCTGCCCGCCGACGACAAACGACACCGACCCCGGCGGGCATTCGGGCGCGGCATGCTCGGCAAGCGCGAGGCGAATCGAACCGGAGGCGTTGGCCAGCATGGTCGTGCCGTTGGTCTTGCGAAAACGCGCGTCCGGCCCCAGCCCGAGCACGCGCTGGTACCAGCCCAGCGCTTGCGTCAGGTTATCCACCCTGACGTGGATATGGTCGATCTTGCCCAGATTCAACATGTCTGCCCCTTGTAACGGCACGTCGCGGACCGTCTTATGACTTTAGACTTATTCTAGTGACAAAACCCGGCCAACCGAAACCGCTTATTGTTTTTCCTGCAACAGCGGCGCGAGGTAGCGGCCGGTATGGCTGGCCGGGTTGGCGGCCACCACCTCGGGCGAGCCCTCGGCGAGGATGGTGCCGCCGCCGGCACCGCCCTCCGGCCCGAGGTCGACCAGCCAGTCGGCGGTCTTGATCACGTCGAGGTTGTGCTCGATCACCACCACGGTATTGCCGTTTTCGCGCAGGCGGGTCAGCACCTTGAGCAAGAGGTCGATGTCGTGGAAGTGCAGGCCGGTGGTCGGCTCGTCGAGAATGTACAGCGTGCGGCCGGTGTCGCGCTTGGAGAGTTCAAGCGCGAGCTTGACCCGCTGCGCCTCGCCACCGGACAGGGTGGTCGCGCTCTGCCCCAGCCGGATGTAGCCGAGGCCGACGTCCATCAGCGTCGAGAGCTTGCGTGCGATCGAAGGCACCGCCGAGAAGAACTCGAACGCCTGCTCGACTGTCATCTCGAGCACTTCGGTGATATTGCGCCCCTTGTACTGCACTTCCAGCGTCTCGCGGTTGTAGCGCTTGCCGTGGCAGACGTCGCACGGCACGTAGATGTCGGGCAGGAAGTGCATCTCGACCTTGATCATGCCGTCGCCCTGGCACGCCTCGCAGCGGCCGCCCTTGACGTTGAAACTGAAGCGCCCGGGGCCGTAGCCCCGCTCGCGCGACAGCGGTACGCCGGAGAACAGCTCGCGGATCGGCGTGAAGAGGCCGGTATAAGTCGCCGGGTTCGAGCGCGGCGTGCGCCCGATCGGGCTCTGGTCGACGTTGATCACCTTGTCGAGCTGCTGCAGCCCCTTCACCTCGCGGTAGGGGGACGGCTCTTCGCTGGCGCGGTTCAGTTCGCGCGCGGCGAGCTTGTACAGGGTGTCGTTGATCAGCGTGCTCTTGCCCGAGCCGGAGACACCGGTCACGCACACCATCATCCCCAGCGGCAGGCTGAGCGTCACGTCCTTCAGGTTGTTACCGGTCGCGCCGATCAGCTCGAGCATGCGCTCGGGGTCGGGCACCCGCCGCTCATGCGGCACGCCGATACGCCGCCGACCGGACAGGTAAGCGCCGGTCACCGACCCTTCGCACGCGGCGACCTCGGCCGGCGTGCCGGCCACCAGCACCTCGCCGCCGTGCTCGCCGGCACCCGGCCCCATGTCGACCAGATAGTCGGCCGCGCGGATGGCGTCCTCGTCGTGCTCGACGACGATCACGCTGTTACCCAGGTCGCGCAGGCGCATCAGCGTCGCGAGCAGGCGGTCGTTGTCGCGCTGGTGCAGGCCGATCGACGGCTCGTCGAGCACGTACATCACGCCAGTCAGCCCCGAGCCGATCTGGCTGGCCAGCCGGATGCGCTGCGCTTCGCCGCCGGACAGGGTGTCCGCCGAGCGGGCCAGGCACAGGTAGTCGAGGCCGACGTTGTTGAGGAAGGACAGCCGCTCTCGGATCTCCTTAACGATCTTGTCGGCGACCTGCTGGCGCTGGCCCTCGAACACCAGGCTCGCGAAGAACGACGACGCGTCCTTCAGCGACAGGGTGTTGATCTCATAAAGCGGGCGGCCGCCGACCAGCACATTGCGCGCCTCCAGCCTCAGGCGCGAGCCGTGGCAGCTCGGGCACGCCTGGTTGTTCTGGTACTTGGCCAGCTCCTCGCGCACCGCGGACGAGTCGGTCTCGCGGTAGCGGCGCTCGAGGTTGGGCAGGATGCCTTCGAACGGGTGCTCGCGCGAGAAGCGGGTGCCCTTCTCCGACAGGTAGCTGAACGCGATCGCCTCGCGCCCCGAGCCGTACAGCACCACGTGGCGCACCTTCTGCGGCAACTCCTCGAACGGGGTGTCGATGTCGAAGTCGTAATGGGCCGCCAGGTTCTGCAGCATCTGGAAGTAGAACTGGTTGCGCCGGTCCCAGCCCTTGATCGCGCCGGCGCCGAGGCTCAGCTCGGGATGGGCGACCACCCGCTTGGGGTCGAAGAAGGTGATCTCGCCCAGGCCGTCGCACTTCGGGCACGCGCCCATCGGGTTGTTGAACGAGAACAGGCGCGGCTCGAGCTCGGGCAGGCTGTAACTGCACACCGGGCAGGCGAACTTGGCCGAGAACCAGTGCTCCTGGCCGCTGTCCATTTCCACCGCGATCGCCCGCCCTTCGGCGTGGCGCAGCGCGGTCTCGAAACTCTCGGCCAGCCGCTGCTTCGCGTCGGCGCGCACCTTCAGGCGGTCGACCACCACCTCGACGGAGTGCTTCTTGTTCTTGTCGAGCTTGGGCACGGCGTCGACCTCGTGCACCTCGCCGTCGACGCGTACGCGCACGAAGCCCTGCGCGCGCAACTCGTCAAACAGGTCGACATTCTCGCCCTTGCGCCCGACGATGACCGGCGCGAGTACCATCACCTTGGTCTCAGCCGGCAGCGCGAGCACATGGTCGACCATCTGGCTGACCGTCTGCGAGGCGAGCGGCACATGGTGATCCGGGCAGTACGGCTCGCCGACCCGCGCGTACAGGAGGCGCAGGTAGTCGTGGATCTCGGTGACGGTGCCGACGGTCGAGCGCGGGTTGTGGCTGGTGGCCTTCTGCTCGATCGAGATCGCCGGAGACAAGCCCTCGATCAGGTCGACGTCCGGCTTTTCCATCAATTGCAGGAACTGGCGGGCGTAGGCGGACAGGCTCTCGACGTAGCGGCGCTGCCCCTCTGCGTACAGGGTGTCGAACGCCAGCGAGCTCTTACCGGAGCCGGACAGGCCGGTGATCACGATCAGCCGGTGCCGGGGCAGGTCGAGGTCGACGTTTTTAAGGTTGTGCGTGCGTGCGCCGCGGATGCGGATATTGTCCATGCCTTACCCACAATGAATCGGTGAACCTGATAATATACCCGACTTACCGAGTCGGGCTCCAGCCACGCCGGCCGCCCGGATACCGTCCCCCGGAACCACCGTCATACCATGAATTCTCTGGAATTGCGCGCAAGCCTAGGCCTGGCGGGCGTCTACGCCCTCAGGATGCTGGGCATGTTTCTGATCCTGCCCGTGTTCGCGCTCTACGCGCACACCTTGCCCGGCGGCGACAACGCCGCCTGGATCGGCTTTGCATTGGGCAGCTACGGGCTGACCCAGGCGCTGCTGCAGCTGCCCTTGGGCATGCTCTCCGACCGCATCGGCCGCAAGAAAGTCATCTACGGCGGCCTCGTGCTGTTTGCCGCGGGCAGCTTTGTCGCCGCCGGTGCGACCGACCTTGTCTGGCTCACCATCGGCCGGGTGATCCAGGGCGCCGGCGCGATCTCGGCCGCGATCACTGCCTTGCTGGCCGACCTCACCCGCGAGGAAGTGCGCACCCGGGCGATGGCGATGATAGGCATGAGCATCGGCACCACCTTCGCCGTGTCGCTGGTGCTCGGCCCCCTGCTCGCCAGCGTGATCGGCGTGCCCGGCATCTTCGCGCTCACCGGCGTGCTCACGCTGATGGCGCTGGTCGGCGTGTGGCGGCTGATCCCCGACCCCGCCCGCTCGCGCTTTCACGCCGACGCCGAAGCCAAGCCGGCGCGCCTGATGCCGGTGCTCAAGGACGGCCAGCTCGCCCGCCTGAACTTCGGCATCTTCGCGCTGCACGCCGCGCAGATGGCGATGTTCGTCGCCCTGCCCTTCGCGCTGACCGCCACCGCCCGGCTCGACAAGGCGCACCACTGGCAGGTCTACCTGCCGGTCGTCGTCGTCGGTTTCGTGCTGATGGTGCCGGCCATCATCTACGGCGAGAAAAAGCACAAGCTCAAGCAGGTGTTCGTCGGCGCCGTCGGCCTGATGACCGTCGCCCAACTGGGCATGGCCGCGACGCTCGACACCTTCTGGCAGATCGTGCTCTGGCTCGGCCTCTACTTCATCGCCTTCAACATCCTCGAGGCGACACTGCCCTCGCTGATTTCCAAGATCGCGCCGGCCGACGCCAAGGGCACGGCCATCGGCGTGTATAATACCGCCCAGTCCTTCGGCCTCTTCGTCGGCGCCGCCGCCGGCGGCTGGCTGTACGGCCGCTACGGCGCTACGGGCGTATTCGCCTTCACTGGCACCCTGATGGCGCTGTGGCTGGTGCTGGCCTCGTCGATGCGCCCACCGATGGCGGTGCGCACGGTGATGCTGCGTATCGGCAACGGCTGGCAGGGCGACGCGCAAAAGCTGTCGCAGAAACTTGCGGCGCAAAGCGGGGTGCGCGAAGCTGTCGTCGTGCCCGAGGAGCGTGTCGCCTACCTGAAGGTCTCGCAGCAAGCGTGGGACCAGGCTGCCGTCGAGAAGCTGATCCGGGAAACCTTCCCGACCTGAACACCCGGCCCGCGGCGACGCCGCCGGCCAAGAAACGAACGGAGACGAGAACATGAACAGCATTTCCTTTGACGGCCGCGTCGCCGCCGACGCCGAACTGCGCTACACCCCGAGCGGCGAGCCGGTACTGAGCTTCCGTGTGGCCAGCGACATCGGCTTTGGCGAACGCAAGACCACCAACTGGTTTGCCTGCCAGGTATGGGGCAAGCGCGGCGAGAGCCTGCAGCGCTTCCTCTCCAAGGGCCAGCAGGTCACCGTCTACGGCCAGCTGACCCTGCGTGAATGGACCGACAAGGACGGCGGCAAGCGCCTATCGCCCGACGTGCGCGTCAACGAACTGAGCCTGCAAGGCGGCAAGCGCGACGAAGGCGCGCCCATGGACGACGGCTACTACGGTAGCGCGCCCGCCCGCAGCGCACCGTCCGCTCCGCCGGCCGCCCCGCGCCGCCAGGAAGCTCCGGTTGCCCCGCCGCAGCGCATGGACGACCTCGAGGACGATATTCCCTTCTAGGAGTCACCATAGACTTTTTTGTAAAATTTTTACCCAAAACCCCCGTACACCGGGGGTTTTCTACTTTTGTAGTGTAAAAAAAAATTCTGGCAGAATAAAAGTATGTTGCATACCATGTAGAAATGTAAACATATGGAGCTCACCATGGAGCTATCAGTCAGGCATATCCGCTTTGGTGATGGTGAGCGTTACATGCTGCTTGTTGACCAAAGCGGCATGCCCATCTACTTTCCAAGCCTGTACATCACCGTGATTATCCGTGGGAGCAGCAAGGCGACCAATACCATTCAAAACGTCTTGCATGCGATAAAAGCTCTCTACGGTTGGCAGGACTACTACAAGCTCAACCTTGAGTCAAGCTTTGCCTGTGGCGAGCTTCTCGAAGCCCATCAAATTCACGCCTTGCGAGATTTCATGCAGCGCTCATTGACGAACAATGCGCAGCCCGAACAGAAAGTCATCTCACTCACTGCACAAAAGCGCAAAGGAAAGACTGTCTCAACCAAGGTGCAATATGCCCGCCTGTCTGTCGTTGCCGATTACCTCGGATTCCTCGCGGTGCAGCTTCAAAACGGCTCTGAAGAAAATAAGAAACGCATTCAAGCCATGGTCAACATGATCAAGGCTAATCGACCGAAAATTTCTAACAAATCACAAATGGATCGAGATGATATTCATCTAGACGATGAGTTGCTCGACAGACTCGACAATGCACTCAAGCCTGGCTCCAAGAATAATCCAGTGAAAGATTACGGAACGCAGATTCGCAACGCATTAATGATTGTCATTTTGCGAGTGACAGGAATGCGGCGTGGAGAGTTGCTGAACCTCAAGGTCACAGACATCGACTTTTCCTCTAACAGGCTGTCAATCGTGCGGCGACCAGATGCCCAAAGCGATCTCCGGTCATATCAGCCTGTCGCGAAGACTAGGGAGCGAACAATCCCACTAGATCCCTTGCTAGCTGATCGCATTTATGATTACGTGCTCAAGTATCGGAGCAAAGTATCTGGTGCGAAAAAACACGGCTATCTCTTCGTGACGCACAAAGCAGGCCCCTCTTGCGGCCATCCCCTCTCGATTGCCGGATTTTCAAAACTCATGCATGAAATAAAAGGGATAGACTCTGAGTTTAATAAAATACACCCTCACGCTTTTCGCCATGCTTGGAATTATGAATTTTCGAAGAGGATTGATGAAAAGGGCGTGACACCCGAGCGAGAACGACAATTACGCTCCTACCTCATGGGCTGGAATCCGACATCGGATACGGCAGCGACATACAACAAGCGACATATCAAAGAAAAGGCGGGTGAGGTAGTGCTTGGGTTGCAAGAACGCTATTTGAACAAAGGGGATGAGGCATGAACATGCCAGTTGCACAGGCAGTTTGGAGCGAAAAGATGTTTTCGCGAGAGGGCTACCAGTTCAGACTTGACGATGACCGCTGGAGACTCAACAAAGATTGTGAAATTCCCGTTTCTTCGATCAGAAAATTACTGAATCCAGAGATCGATCTGGCAATTCGTCATGTGCTTGCCTTCTATGCAACAACAACATCAGCCTTTCATGTTCACAATTGTTTTTACCGATGCAAAGCCTATCTGGAAGCGACCACTGGGCAGTCAGCATTCAGCGTTGAATCGCTGATTTCATACCGTTCCACGCTCAAAAAAAACAACGAGTGGTATCTGGGCACGCTGCGTGGATTTTTCAAACAGTGGCATGCAATGGGGCACCCTGGAATTACTGATGAAGTTATTCAGTTGTTGGGCAAGTGGCGTCTAAAAGGAAACGAGAAAGGCTACGCAGTCCAGTCGATGTGTCCTGAGAGCGGGCCGTTGACCGACATCGAAATGCAGGGAGTGATTGAAGCCATTACCACTGCTTTTGGAGAAGGACGCTTGGCACTTTTGGATACTGCTCTGACGCTCACAGTCGCACTGACAGGTCGGCGTCCTGTTCAGATCACCGCGTTGAAGATTAAAGATATGCTCAAGCAGACCAGCAAAGACGGCATCGACAAATTCTTTATCAACTTCCCGCGTGCCAAGCAGCGTCATCAATCCTGGCGAACCCAATTCAGTAAATTTCCGATCAGTGAAGACCTCTGGCTTATTTTGCAACAACAGGCAGCATCGGTCCAGCGAGAATTTAAAGAAATAATTGGCGATGCGGTGCCTTCTAAGCTAGTACCTGATCTGCCGCTATTTCCAAATCTGAAATTGCTCGATATCAATGCCTGCCTCGAGGATCAGTTAAAGATAGACACCCTTCACGCACCCACGTATACAATGACAAACGTGCTGAATGAAATTTCAGAAGAAATAAATATCACTAGCGAGCGCACCGGTCTGCCGATTCATTTATCACCGATTCGTTTCAGATATACCTTGGGCACAAACTTGGCGCGCGATGGAAATAGTGAATACGTAATTGCCGAGGCACTTGATCACTCTGACACTCAGAATGCTAGTGTTTATGTAAAAAACATTCCAGATATAGTTAAGCACATTAACAAAGCAGTAGCACTGCATCTCGCGCGGCACGCCCAAGCCTTCCATGGCGTGCTCGTCATGTCTGAGAAAGATGCTGCACGTGGCAATGATCGGAGTAGTCGTATCACCAACGGGACCCAGAGTGTTGGCACTTGCGGTAGCTATGGCTTTTGCGGGGCGCTTGCCCCCATTGCTTGTTACACCTGCAATAATTTTCAACCATGGCTTAATGGCCCTCACGAAGAAGTCTTGGAGAAGCTAATCAAGGAGCGCGACAGTATCCTTGAGCAGACAAACGACTTGAAGATAGCGTCCATCAATGACCGCTTAATTCTTGCCGTCGGTGACGTCGTGAACCGCTGCAAGGCAATGAAGGAAAAGGTCGAAAATGTCTAACATCCTGCTGTTCAAACCCAAGACTGAAAATGATGCCAGAGCTAACCTGGAAGAATTCATTGCCTTGTGCCGTAACAAACTGACTGTGTTTGGGGCTAATTTAGATTGGGATAGCAGTTCATGGCCAAAAGTCTGCAACTTCACTGTCATTGGGGCACCTTCGCGAGGATATTCGCAAGATCAACTGCTAGACGAACAGATAATTCCATTTGCAAAGGCTTATATTCGCTACCAGCAAGGCCACAACCCCACGAAGTTAAAAGGCGAAATAAAGGCCATACGCTGCATTGAAAGATCCTTATTGCAAGTTAAAGGCAAGGCAGATATAACCTTGGTTGATGGCAATGTTATGGATGTTGCTGTAGAAGTTGCGCGGGAATATCAGGCCACTGCGTATCAAGCCGGAATTGCCCTTAAAAAACTAGTTTTTTTCCTTAACGAAAGCAGAATAATTCCGCGTCAAATCATCTGGGAAAACCCCATATCAAAACCATCGGAAATTACCAGAACAGACGCGGAAACCAAAGCTAAGCGCGCAGCAAAAATACCAAATGAGCAATGGCTGGACTGGATGGCCGAGATGTTTGCAAACAACCTCCCGGCACCGCGAGACCGCTTCACTACGTCGATCTTCGCCCTGATGATGTGCGCTCCATCACGCATCTCCGAAATTCAGGATTTGCCAGTGAATTGCTTGCATTACGAAGTTGACAACCAAGGTACCAAGTGCGTAGGTCTTAGGTTTTACGCAGGCAAGGGGTTTGGTGCTGATATAAAGTGGTCGTCTGAGGTCTTCAACGCAACGGCGATCGAAGCGGTTCGGCGGCTCACTGAACTGTCCGAAGAGGGGCGAAAGCTGGCTCGGTGGTACGAAGAAAACCCAGAGAGATTCTACCGCCATGAGAACTGCCCGAATGTAGGCGAAATGCAGCCTTTGACTGATGCGCAAGCGTGTAGGGCACTGGGCCTGAAAGAAAATTACTCATCTAATTCCCTACGGAAATACTTTAGAGACTACACCCCCTACCAGACACTAAAAGCCACGGGTGATTCATTGACCTTGGCATTTCTAAATACTTATTGCCGGAGCAAGTTACCTGAAGGTTGGCCATGGAAAAACAAAGAGCGGAACATCAAATATTCTGAAGCACTTTGCTGCTTCCGCTGGAACGAACTTCGCAGCGACATGGAGCCAAGCCCAGTTTTGTTAGGGCCACCCGGAAAAAGCATGTTTACTAGCGACTTGAGTTATACAGATACTCATAAACACAGTATTTGGATGCGCCACGGTTACAAAAATCCAGACGGGTCTGAAATTTCGATGACCTCCCACCAGATTCGACATTACTTGAATACCATTGGGCAGCGGGGGGGGCTTGGCGAGCTTTATATTGCACGTTGGTCAGGACGAGCGAATGTTCATCAAAACGCCACATACAATCACATGACCACCGATGAATATGTAGAGTTGGCTAAAGGTGTTGGAATCGGCACAGCACTTGCCAAGATCAAGAAAAATATGCCGGTAACTTTTTCTGATCTCGATGCGATGGGCGAGGGAATTGCTCATGTAACCGAGTTTGGCTTCTGCATCCATGATTTTTCGATGCTTCCGTGTCAAAAGCATCGTGATTGCCTGAACTGCGTTGAGCAAGTGTGCGTAAAAGGTGATGAGGGGAAGTTGCAGCGATTGAGACAGCAGCGCGATGGCATTCGCCTGCAGCTCAAAAAGGCATATGACGCCACGGATTCCGGTGAGTACGACATGGCCAGCATTGACCGTTGGACAACCCATCAGATCAAGACGTTGGAGAGAGTAGATCAATTAATCCATATTCTCGAATCACCAGAAACTGAAAATGGTGCAGTGATCCGCATGCGACATGATCAAGAGTTCAGTCCACTGAAGCGGGTACTTGCCGCAAAGTCTAAGGCACCTAAGCTGGTGGCACCGGCAAATAAAAATGAAGCCCCGAATATGGATGATCTGCGGACATTGCTCGGAGTGTAAGCCATGGCCAAGCACCTGACAGATAGAGACATCGGCATCATTATCAATCAGATCGATAGCGTCCGAGACAAGCTGACTTGGAACGGCTTGTGCGATGCGGTCGAACCGTTGATCGGCACGAGACCAACTAGGCAGACTCTGAATGCCCATGAACGTATCAAGACTGCATTCGCTCTCAAGAAAGATCTGCTAAGAGATGGATTTCATCCATCGAAACGACCAGCAAGCCTAGCGATTGCCGAACAGCGCATCAGACGGCTGGAAAGCGAGAATGAGCGTCTCAGGCGTGAGAACGAACTACTACTGCAACGCTTCGTAGTCTGGCAATACAATGCCTACAAGAATGGAATGACGCCGGCAAAGCTCGATGCACCATTACCTGTCATTGATCGTGACTCATCCGAGCAGAAGGGCTGAGCGACTGATCTCCTCCTACTTAACCGAGCATTCGAAACTCGAGATTTCCGGCTGCAAGGTAAACGAGCAGATAATCGCTCGGAGTCAGGTTGTCTAGTATCAACGCCGACTAAATTATAGCCCCCATCTTGATGCCACGGGATCCAGACTTCATATGGCATGAAGCGGGGTATTGTAAGCTAGAAACGCTACGCCATACATCGCGGGTACACGTGGCGGGAATCTTCCTGAGCTTCCCGTATTGATAGAGAGCGAACTGAGGATATCAAATAAATACCAATTCTCCCCCCCTCCGCTCATGCACCAGCACGCTCTGGTTCAGCAGCAGCTGCAACGAGCGCCAGTTCGGCAGGTGCTGATCCAGGAGCGTGGTAAAGTGGTCGTTGTGATGACGCTTCACGAGATGCATCAGATCGTGCACCACGATGCACTCGATGCACGCTGGGGGCTGCTTGACCAGTTCCAGGTTGAACCAAAAGCTGCTCGTCTGCGGGTTGCAGCTACCCCACTTGGTTTTCATCCGTTTCACGCCCCACGTCGCCGCCCTCCTCCCCCCAACGCTGTCTTTCACTGGTCCAGCAGTGGTTCGGACAAGCCCTTGAGTTCGGCCCGTTGCCAGCGCAATAGCTGCACGGTGCGCTGTTCGGTGGTGCGGCTACCGCGCAGGGTGTGTGCGCGTATGACCTGCCGCAGCTGGTAGCAGAAATTGTCCTTCAGCCGGACAAGACAGGGAAATGCAAAGTGCGTATCTCGTTGCGTAAACGCAAGGGGGAAAACGGCGGCTGACGGCTTACGGTTGCTGCCGTAGCTGCTCAATGAAGCTCAGCAGCGCCTGCTTCTGCTCGGCCGTCAGTTGGTGGGCAGCATCTACGATAGAGGCGTCAAGGTCATCTTCGCAGTAAAACCAGGCGACCGGCACGTCCAGCAGCTCGGCGATCCGCTTGAGCGTCGCAAAATCTGGCGCGTGTTTGCCGCGTTCGTACTGATTCATGCGTGCGCTCGCATTGTTCGGATCCAACCCCAACAACACGCCAAGCTGTTGCTGGGTAAGACCCTTACGGACTCGCGCCTGCTTCAGGCGCTGGGGAAACGGGCTGGTCAAAGACATGAGGAGGTCAAGGGCAGGATGCTCATGCCTAAGATTCTCTTAGCCCTACTCCGTAAGGTATACTAAGGTTTTCTTAGTTTGCAAGACCCCATGAAACACCACTATCCGGACCACTTGAAGATCGAGGTGTTGCAGCACCTGGAAAAGGTGGGCAGCGTGACGCAGGCCGCCCGCAAGTTCAGCATCCACCCCTCCACCGTGTACGGGTGGAAACACATCGGCCTGGCAGCCTTCCGCCAACGTGCCTCCCTCTGCCCGCCCCCAGTCAGCCCAGCTCCCACCGACCCCAACGCCCGCATCCAGCGTCTGGAACAGGAAAACGCGGTACTGCGGGAGGCGGCGAAGTTGTACTTTGGGTACAAGTAGCAGCAAGTGTCCTCATCTCCCAACGACAGGAAATGCCCCCGCGCCCACGCGAAACGCCTACCGCATACATCACGACCTTGCCCACGGAAATGACGTATTCGGTGCCCGTGTTCAACAATCTCCCCACTAGCAGCGGTCTTCGCGACATAGCGCATTGCCTATACATCGGTAACGCGGGCTTGCACGCTTAAGCTGAAAATTGCACTCACATCAGTCTTGCGGCAAACTTGAATTAAGTTTCATTATTCAAGTTTGCCGCGATGACACTGTCCCTGCTCCCCGTCGCCCTCGCTCCGACCGCCGCCACCACCGCGCTGATGCTCGCGCGCGTGCAGGCGGGCTTCCCGTCACCGGCGGCCAGCTACGCCGCCGGCGCGCTCGACTTCAACCAGTATCTGGTCGCCCACCCACCGGCGACTTTCGCGCTGTACGCGGCGGGAGACTCGATGAGCGACGCCGGCATCGACGACGGCGATCTCTTGGTGGTCGACCGTGCGCGAGAGGCGGTCAGCGGCGACATCGTGATCGTGCAGCTTGCCACCGAATTCACCGTCAAGCGCCTGCGCAAGACGCCGACCGGCCTCGAGCTGCATCCGGAAAACGCGCGGGTGCCCTACCCGGTGCTGCGCCCGGGCGACGACGAGGAGTGGCGGCTCATCGGCGTGGTCACCTTCATCGTCAAGCACGCATGCCCACGTTCGCGCTGATCGACGGCAATTCGTTCTACGCCTCGTGCGAGCGGGTGTTCCGGCCGGACTTGGCGAAAACGCCTATCGTGGTGCTCTCCAACAACGACGGCTGCGTCATCACCCGTACCCGTGAAGCGAAGGCGCTCGGCATCCGGATGGGCGCGCCGTATTTCGAGGTCGCGAATCTGGAGCGCAAGGGGCTGCTGACGGTGTTCTCCAGCAACTACGAGCTGTACGCCGACATGAGCCGGCGCATGATGGACACCATCGCCTCGCTGGTGCCGCGCTTTGAGGTGTACTCGATCGACGAATGCTTCGCCGACCTGACCGGCCTGACGGACGACCCCACCTGTCTTGGCCAGCGCATCCGTGCGCGCGTCGAACAGTGGGTCGGCCTACCCACCTGCGTCGGCATTGGCCCGAGCAAGACGCTGGCCAAGTTCAGCAACCACCTGGCCAAGCGGCACGGCAAGCTTTCTGGCGTGCTCGACTGGGGCAGCCTATCCCCGGAACGACAGACGAAGGCGCTGGCCAGCGAGCCGGCGGCCGAAGTGTGGGGGATCGGGCGCAGGCTCGCCGAGCAACTGGCAGGCATGGGCATCGACAGCGCACTAGATCTCGCCCGCGCCGACCCCGCGCTGATCCGGCGCCGCTTCGGGGTGGTGGTAGAACGGGTGGTGCGCGAACTCAACGGGACCTCCTGCCTCACACTGGAGGACGTCGCGCCGCCGCGCCAGCAACTGGTGCGCAGCCGCAGCTTTGGGCAGCTGATCCACGAGCGCGACGCGCTGGCCGCCGCCCTCGCCCACCACACTGCACAGGCGGCGGCCGACCTGCGCGCGCAAGGCAGCATCGCCGGCCTGATTGGCGTGCAACTGCACACCCACCGTTTCCGCGCGCAGGACGCACAGTACCACGCCTGCGACTGGCAGGCGCTGCCCGTCGCAAGCTGCGACACGCTCGCGCTCACCCGCGCGGCACTCGCGCTGCTGGACAAGCTGTACAGGAAGGGTTTTTCGTACAAAAAGGTTGGTGTGCTGCTGGGCGAGCTGCTAACGGGGGCCGCACGGCAAGCCGACTGGCTCGCGCCGGAGACCGACCCCGCGCGCCAGGCGCTATTGGGCGCGCTCGACACCGTCAACCACCGCTACGGGCGCGGCACGCTCAGGCTGGGCGCCGAGGCGATCGGCCACGGCTGGCAGATGCGGCGCGAACACGCGAGCCCGTGTTACACCACTCGCTTCGATCAGTTACCGACGGTGTCTTAATCGGTCCTAGAAGAAATCTCACCCATCACATCTGTGGTGCACAACTACCTCCCACTGAACATGTCGGGTAGCGCCAGGAGCATGCAAACAGAGGATTTCTCCCCTTATCGTTGGTATGGCTGACGGGGGCTGATCAGAGCAGGAAAACGCGGTACTGCGGGAGACTGCGAAGTTGTACTTTGGGTATCGATAGCAACTTCTTAGAAAACCCGCAGGCGGCAGCTAATCCACCTTTGAAGTACGTCGATCAAAAGCCGACTCTAAGTCGGCTACTCGGCCAAAGCTGCCTGTCGATAACATCGATGTCATTGGCAGCTAGCTGCAGCAAAGCCGACATTAAAGAATATCGTCGCGTGCCTTCCGGCACGACAAATAATGCGCTCACAAGCTATCTAGCGGACTGCTCACGCCCCAGTCTCCCTTGTTCAGTACATGGGTATAAATCATCGTGGTGCTGACATCCGCGTGCCCAGTAGCTCCTGCACCGTGCGAATATCGTAGCCGGATTCAAGCAGATGGGTGGCAAAGCTGTGGCGTAGCGTATGCGGTGTGGCCAGTTTGGCAATCCCGGCAGCAGTTACCGCCCGCTTCATCGCTCGCTGCAGTAGCTTTTCATCCTGATGGTGCCGCCGTTGTGCGCCAGAGCGCGGATCGCGCACATAACCAGTGGTGACAAACACATATTGCCAGCCCCATTCCTGCCCGGCATGAGGGTATTTTCGTGCCAGCGCATCGGGTAAAAACATATCAGCCATTCCGGCCTGCAAGTCTGCCTCGTGGATGGCGCGCCGCCGCTGCAGATGGGCCTGTAGTGGTGCCACCAGGCTCTGAGGCAACATTGTCACTCTGTCTTTCGCCCCCTTGCCATCGCGGATCAGAATTTCGCCACGCCCGAAGTCGATGTCTTTGACCCGCAGGCGCATGCACTCCATCAGCCGCATGCCGGTGCCGTATAGCAAACGCAGCTGCAGCGCGTACAGCCCATCGACCTTCGCCAACAGTGCCGCGACCTCCAGTCGCGTCAGAACGACTGGCAGATGCCTGGACGGTCTGGCCCGAACAACCTCATCTAGCCAGGGCAAGTTCAGCATTAGCACATCACGATAGAGGAACAGAAGCGCAGACAATGCTTGATTTTGCGTGGATGCAGACACCTGACCTTCAATGGCCAGGTGGGTGAGAAAGCTACTGACCTCTGCAGCCCCCATCTCGCGAGGGTGCCGATGATGGTGAAAGCGCAAAAAGCGCCGTACCCAATTGACGTATTGCTGCTCGGTGCGCAGGCTGTAATGCCTGACTCGCAGCGTCTCGCGCAACACATCGAGCAAGCGTGGCGCTGCAGTCCCATCTTGCTGTGTACTTTCAGGCATTGGCAACTCCAATGGCTTGCAAAACAATGCTAAATGCGCATATCATAACTAGTTATACACACAGACAAACCAAATATACACCTGCAAAGGTGTATATTTCACATTAGCCGGAATGTAGCATCGTAGATTATCGAGCTTGGAGGTAGGGGTACATATAGAAGTGAGCGTTGATATCTCGTTTGGGTTGGAGTTTTCCATGTCTGATATATGTAATTTCACATCAACAATGGAGAATTTTATGTACAACACAATCGCTTATATTTACCAAGCAGCATCGCATATCCATTCAGCAATGGAATCGGTGATTGGGTCAGTCGCACATGCGATAGATCAACTCCAAACGGAGATCTTTGGTTATTTGTTTGCCTGTATTTGGTGCGGAGTCGCATTCCTGCGGAGCCTGGTGGATACTCCAACCCAAATGAGAGATAAAGCAATCATGGAATTATGTACTCACCAAGAGTGAATGTTGAGGGTTCGATTCCCTCTCTCCGCACCAACTATCGGCCGGAATTGTTTGTATGAAATCCGGCTAACAAGTCGTTCAAGGGTCGACGTTTTCGGCATGCGCCGAAAATGCGCCCTTAACTCTAACGTTAGATTTCACCAAGCTGAATGAACTATGGACTTGTATCAAACAAGAATCCCAGCACCGCAAGACTGGCAGCAACTACAGCGCATAACTGCAGATTTTTATAAAAGCAAATTTCCAGACTGCACTGTCGACGAATATGGAACCCATGGGCAGGCCCAAGATGGCGTCGACGTTTACATATATGACGAAACCACTGCTGTCGGTGTGCAATGTAAATGCGTGGAGACTTTTACTGCCGATGATCTAGCCAAGGAATTTGACAAGACAAAATCCTTCAAAAACCCGCTAAAGCATTACATCATAGTAGTGACAGTCAAAAGAGATACAGGGCTGGTAAACAAGGCTGTTGAACTAACGTTATCAAGCGGGCTAGGCGTACGCATAGAGGTTAAGTTCTGGCAGCCTTTGGCAGAGGAACTGGCCGGGTACGAATCGCTTGCCAAGAAATATCTGAACTTTGCCGTCAGATTCCCTGTTCACGTAGAAGCCAATGGAGCGTCAGCACTTATTGTCCTAGAGACAAAGGACTCAAGATTTGAATTTGTCGCGACAAAAATGGCCAGCTTTAAGGGGAGGTATGAGAAACAAGGCAACCTCATTTTGGTCACTTCTCTTCAGGGTGAAAAAAAAAGCACACTTCCACTCGCTTGGAAACGGGCATTGGACCGACTTCCATAAAGTTATTGGGTTTACAAAGCTAGATGCCTTCGCTGCTTGGATCTGGTTTTCTAGGTTTAGTAACTTTGAGGAAATCTCTGAGACGTCAGGGGATGTTCAAAACATTCTTTTCACAAATGACGAGCTAAATCGCATCAGGTGCCAGAATGGTTCTGGCGAGTAACCGTATCGCCCACAGTCAAATCTAACCCTCCGCTCCAGAGGGACGCTGCGCCGGCAAGCCGGCTTCGTGCCTCTGAGCTAGTACGTTATGCCGCAAGGAGGCTGCGTGTCAGCAACAGCAATATCCACTGCGTTCCGCACCTCTGCAAATTTCTCGAGCGATGGAGAAGTCGAGCTTTTCCGCAAGCTCGCAAAAGCTATTGAGTACGGCTCCTCCTCAATCTTTGTTGAGGAGACTCATGGAGCGGTCAAGTACAACGTCGAGTTCAACCTCACCACTGGCATCAAGACAAGATGCGAAATTGCTGATCTACTCATCATTTCCAGATCTGATTTTGCGCCTTTCTACCGCGCAACTTTCTGGCAGGCCAAAAAGCAAGCAAAAGCCAAATGGGTCGCTCACGGCACCGCCGACCGGCATGTGGATTTTAAAGGCCAGTTTAATCAATGGGATCTTCTGAGTCGTAGGCCGGCTATTGCAGGTGTGCCACCATTTATGCCGCCTGGTGATCTACTGACAAGCTTTAGCTCTGGATCGATAGGTTCATTCGGGATTTTTTATGAGCGCGCATCACAGATCGAACTTGTGCACTCCGTTGCCAAGTTCATCTCATGTAGTAGTCCAAAGACTACGCATTCGACGATGGTTGCTAATGCTTATATTGAGCAATATTTCTATAACGGCCCAGAGATACTCGTCAGGACAGAGCTGGAGACTTTCCTAGACGCGCTTTTAGATCACCAAGTTGGTGCGCCGCTTGATCTAGCAATGCAAACTCACAGATGGCTCTTGGCTTACGCCCGCTCTAAAGTATCGGCGACACGTGGCCAAACATTTAATGCCTTTTTCGATGTTATCGATGATGTTGATACCATGGATGTCTTGCACAGCAAAGACGGGCTCTCAGTGCTTCTCGTGGATACTCGTCAAACGGCATAACAATTCATTCAAGCCGACGCCGCTTCGAGGCGCGGCTTAATTCAGGCGTTAGTGTCCGCTTTTTCATGAAGGCATCGACTGCTTTGGGTCGAAAACACGCGTTCACTAGCCTAGAGAGCTGCCGTACGAGTGCCTGATTACTGCTACGTCGCTAACTGCTGCATTGCTGCCGCATCGGACTAGCACCACCAACGGCCGCTCTGTCCGATGATCTGCCGCCACTCTCAGTGGGTGGCAACGGTTCGGCCAAAGCAGTCGCCTACAGTTGTGGCAGAGGAAGCCTGCTTTAGGCTGGCTGCTGACGTTCAAATTTGGCAACCTGAAGACCGCCGGCACTGAAACTGGACATTGCTCGGTACTTCCTGCCAGAGTTGAAGCCGATGGTCGCTTTGCGCAACACCACGAAACCATTGCTGCTCCGACGATTCAAAGAGGCTGGGTTCACGGACTGGTCGTGACACATGCCTCTCGAAGCAGCGACGGGAGCACATCGCAAATCTCGTGAACGCGCAACAGGAAGAAATAGCGACGCCTGAAATTCAGCAATGGAGGTGAGGATCAAAGCGATCACCCAACGGCTGTGCCGTTGGGTATCCTCCGGGCTTCGCGCACCGGCGGTCGCCAAAATTTTAGAGTTGAGGTATAGTAATTAGCTTAAGCAATAATTTATGCCCGACCCCGACGAGCTAATACGTAAAAATTTATATCGAGATGACTAGACTTGATTTTATAAAACTACTTCACAATATATGGCTAAATTCTGATGCCAATTTCTCCGGCGTCGGAATTATTGTATGCGACACGCCAGCCTATTTGCCAATCATAAATCTACGAGGAGATTTACCAAGCATCTCAGGCACAGTCGCTGAAACCCTGTCACGCCTATCTAGTGACAAAAGCAAATTCCACGACGGATTTCACATAATTAATCAAGCTGGATTGATTTCTCATTTTTCACAATATTTTTCCCCCCCCATTGTACCGGATGTTTATTTGGATAGAAATCGAGCTATTGGTGGACGGTTTGTAGCAGGAATTTTTGGGTCAACCATCCCTGGGGTTTTAATGACCGGAATCGTCAGCAAAAGACACAACCTATCCATATTCGAGAAAGGCCACGAAACCCACTTCGAGACGCTAAAATGATCGGTCTTCTTCCTATTGGGCGAATTATTACTATTATTGCCGTCGCTTACGCAGTCGCAACCGGGATAATCTTATGGACTATCTACGATAGTCAAACTGGATTTTCAACTGCCATATCAATCGCAAGCGGAGGGTCGGCGGCATTGCATATTACCCTACTTGGATTGTTCAATTTTGGATGGCAATTTCTTTGGAAAAAGTTCCCTATACTGAACAAATGGATATTCCCAAATTTAAACGGCACTTGGTCAATGGTGATTCATTGGGAAGGGGAAGGGAAACATGGGACATCTTCCGCAAAGGCAATTATAAAACAAGACTTCCTGAAAATTGGAATGGACGTAGATGCCGAATATTCCGAATCGATAACATTATTAGCAAAACCAAAAAGAGACCCCGAAACGGGACGCGGCGTACTTTATTATGTATTTCTCACTACTCCAAAACATAAGTCAGGTACCGATCCCCAGAGCCCATATAAAGGTGCCGCCATTCTAAAACTAAGCCTTGAAGGCGGTGATCAACTACAAGGAAATTACTTCACTAGTAAAAAAACGATTGGCCATTATGAACTCACCCGGACTTGCACCTTACCTAGCAGTTGAGGGGGCAGCCAACTAGTTGCACTTTTTTATTTCTTCCGTGCATTGGCTTTTTTAATGGAATGGACGTGATCTGCCCCCGCCAGCCATACCAGCGATAAGGAGAGAAGTCCTAGGTTCGCATGGTCGTGACACTGCTTGATCCTTCGGTGGCCTGCTGCTGGCGATAGCGGGCCGCAAATACTGCCGGTGGTATCCGGCCAATCGCGCATGCGGACGCACCTGGTTGTAGTCATCCCGCCAGGCCGCAATGATCTGTCTCGCCACTACCAATGTATCGAAAACGTGCTCGTTCAAGCACTCGTCGCGAAATCTTGCATTGAAACTTTCGACGTAGCCGTTCTGCATCGGCCGACCCGGCTGGATCAGTATGTGCTGGATGCCATGCCTCCGAGCCCAAACCATAAAGACCCGGCTGGTGAACTCTGGCCCATTGTCGGTTCTGACTGCCAACGGGTAGCCGCGAAATTGTGCGACCTGATCCAGCATCCGCGTGACGTATTGACCAGACATCGAAAAATCGACCACAATCTGCACCGCTTCGTGGCTGAAGTCATCGGCCACCGTCAGGCATTTCAAGCGCCGGCCGCTGACCAACTGGTCGCTGACGAAATCCATGCTCCAGACCTCATTCAACTGTGCAGCCGCTTGCAGCGGCGTCCGCACGCCAACCAGTTTGCGTCGGCGGTTACGTCGACGAACGGCCAAGCCCTGCTCGCGATACAAACGGTAAACCCGCTTGTGATTAATGGCTGGAAACTCGACGCGCAGCAGGTCATGCACCCGGCGGTAGCCAAAGCGTCGGCGAGTCTGAGCGATCTCGACGATGCGTGCTGTCAGCTCGCACGTCAATGCATCCACCTGCGGCGGATGCCGCCAGGCATCTCGGGAAAGCCCCACAAGCCGGCAAGCGCGACGTTTGGATAGCGCCAGCCCGGAGCTCAGCATGACGCTTCTAGCCTGCCGTTTGGCTTGCGGGGCTAGCGCTTTACCCCGAAGGCGACCTTGAGGGCCTCGATATCGAGATGGGCCTCGGACAGCAACTTCTTGAGCCGGGTGTTCTCGGCTTCCAAATCCCGGGTGCGATGCAGTTCGGCGACATTCATGCCGCCGTACCTGCTGCGCCACTTGTAGAAGGTGGATTCGGAGAAGCCGCCCTGCCGGCAGACCTCCTTGATCGCATGCCGAGCTCGGCTTGCCTGAGGAAGCCGATGATCTGCTCTTCGGTAAATCTGCTCTTCTTCATGTCCGTCATTCTCCTTCAGTGACGGACTTCTCTCTACTTTTGATTGGTATGGCCTAAGGGGAGCAGATCACAGCCACACACCTTTAAATGCCTTTTGCATGCACAAAAGGCAAGATTGTGGTATTAATTGACTTTATCGGCGACTCCATCCAGGACATTGGATCAAACCGAAATTCATTAATTTCGTACAACTCGAGGACTGATAGTAATGACTGAATTATTTTCTGAGGAAAAAATAATTAAAGCTCTTGACTGGACCTATGAAAAAGTACTGAATGGCATCCCAGGCTTAGACTCAGCCGAAGAACTAGCCAGAAGCTATCTTAAATTAGAAGGAGATTTGCACGACAAAGCCAACTCGCTGATCCGCTGGCAAAACACAAAAGCAGGGACCTCCGGATTTATCAATGGACTAGGTGGCGCTCCGCTTATGCCGGTCACCGTTCCGGCCAATATCACCAGCGTCATGTATGTGCAAGTACGAATGATTGTCGCAATAGCCCATATTGGCGGTCACGACATTAGAGATGACAGGGTTAGAGCATTAGTCTATGCCTGTCTATGCGGCAACGCCGCCAAAGACATTATCAAAGAAGTCGGAATAAAGATCGGTGCAAAACTCACAGAGCAAGCCATACGCGGCATCTCCAAACAGGCTATCGTCAAGATCAACCAAGTAGTTGGATTCCGTCTACTCACAAAATTCGGACAAACCGGAGCGGTTAATCTTGGCAAGGCAATCCCGCTGGTTGGCGGCGTCATCGGTGCCACGTTCGACTCTGTCACCACTAACGCTATCGGCAACATCGCCCGGGACACCTTCATCCCGACACGCGTATAAGTTCACTTGAGAGAGAAAAAAAAATGAAAAAAGGCGGAATAATAGCATTTATAATTTTTATTATTATTGGAATCACGGCACTGACAATCACCCCAAAGAATGCCCTCTTCTTATTTCTTGGAGTATACATAGGATCCTTCATATTTTTCGTCAGATATCTTTTAGCCCGTGGGCTTCGCGGAAAAATATTAAAAGGACTTGGAAAAGCATTTTTAATTGGCTTACTAGCTATGATTCCGGTCATTGGATGGATTATCATCATATTCTTCTTATTGAAGAATATAGTGGAAATCCTGCAGTGTTGTCGTGAAATGATGCCTCAAGCGATTGCTAGCATCATCATGGCAACTCTACTGATCACTCGGTTTATTTTCGATATCAGTCACCCAACCATTTTGGCTGGAATTGGTATAGTTTATGCTATATTTGCATATCATCAATGCATCAAAATGAAAACCGCTACAATTGAAGATGCTCTGTTCTGTGTTAGTACTTTCTGGCTGGCACCTATGGTCATCACAATGCTGCTAATGTTCATAGTCGCTGGCCTGCGTAATTTATTTCAATCAGTTACTACCACCATCACAAAAACTATCAGCACCCCACAGCTAGTCTCTGCGCATATGCGAGGTAACGTGGAAATTAGCCCTTACCTTCGGTCATCTAGTAAAACCGTATCTGAAGTAGTCACAAAAGTAGTTCCAGGATCAGGTATCGTCACCTCATCCGTTGCGAGGGATGCCAGCATCCTGCATGTAGAAAACACAAAAGACAAATCATAAACAGCATTTACACCAACAGGCCCGCAAGGGCCTGTAATTCGGCCAGTTGGCTCCAGATCGCGCAGGCTGCCCACGCCGTGCCGACGCAGGCAAGGATCCAGACCAGAGCGAGACGCCGCCGGGTTGAGGAACTCGCGTGATCTTGAACCAACGTCAAGCCGACTAGTGCACAAGCCGTTCAAAGCGTACGACCCCGGCTATTTCCACATTGACGTCAAATACTTGCCGCAGATGCCGGACGAGTCGGCACGACGCTATCTGTTTGTGGCCATCGACCGGGCAACCCGTTGGGGCTTCGTGCAGATCAAGCCGCACAAGACAGTCCCCTGTCACATACGCACCATCCTGACCGATAACGGCAGCAAGTTCACCGATCGACTGCTCAACCGTCAGAAGCAGGCCAGCGGCGAGCATGAATTCGACCGGCGATGTGCAGCGCTGGAGATCAAACACCGGCTGACCAAACCATGTACGCCGCAGACGAACGGAATGGTCGAGCGTATCAACGGATGGGGCAGCGAGGTGCTGGCCACGCACCCTTTCAAATCGGGCTAGGATCTCTCGACTACGCTGGAGCGCTATGTACTGCTCTACAACCAGCATCTGCCGCAGTTGGCCCTGCGACACCGGACACCGACTCAAGCCATGAAGGAATCGCAGAAACAGCGCCCGGATTTGTTCATCGTCCGGGACTAGACACTCTGGCAACTACGAAAAAACTGCAATAACATTGCCATCAATAAAAACCTGACCAGGCCATGTGGATGGAAATGGACGAACTTGATCGCAGCCACTACACCTTGCACTCCTGCGCACATTGCAAGGGAACGGGTACCTGCATTAGTGGACCGGACGGGGCCAGCTGCATGGTGTGCGCCAAAAGGAATGAGCTGAAAAAAGGCCCTTACCACGGACTGGCCTGCGGCACCTGTGGCGGGCTGGGGAAAACCGACACCATGACCTACCGTATGACCCACCGAACTCAGCCGATCCTGTCCATCAGCCTTGTTTTCGGATCAATCGGGCTGATACTGCTATTTGGCTTCGCCGGCAGCCCCTACTTCCACGAGGTTCTGACCTTCTGTACAACGCTACTCGGTAGCGTGATTGGTTACTATTTCTCGAAAAACACAAAGCAAAGTTGAAAAAATTTCTCCGCAGGCAAGAACTGACTGGGCTTTGTTGCACAACTCCCTCTCGCTGACCTTGTCGGGTAGCATCCGAGCATGAGTAAATCCGTACCGGCCCGCTACAAGACGACCAACTGGGCCAAGTATGATGCCGCGCTCAAGGCGCACAGTTCCCTTCTGATCTAGCTGGACACTAGCCTGCTTGGTTTGGCGTTGAGGCAGACCATCGGCTTGGTCGAATGCCTGATCAAACAGGCGGGTCTGGACTGGCAAGTGCCGAATTTCAGCACGCTCAGCCGCCGCCAACACTCGATTGCCGTCACAATTCCGGCTCAGAAGCAGGGACGAGGGCTTCAGTTGCTGATCGACAGCACGGGTATCCAATTTCTCGGCGAAGGCGAGTGGAAGCGCAAGAAACACGGTGCCGAATACCGGCGACAGTGGCGCAAGGTGCATCTGGGGATCGATGCAGACACGCTGGAGATCCGCGCAATCGAAGTGACCGGCAACGGCGTGGGTGACGCCCCGATGTTGCCAGAGTTGCTCAACCAGATCCCGTCTAACGAGCCGATTGCAAGCGTCAGCGCCGACGGCGCGTACGATACCAAGGCCTGCCACGTGGCTATTGCGGCACGTCACGCCGAAGCCATCATCCCGGTTCGCAAGAATGGCCGACCGTGGAAGGAGGATGGCGCGGGAGCCAGGGCGCGGAACGAAATTCTACGTGCTACCCGAAGACTGGGCGCGCCCCTCTGGAAGCGCTGGAGTGGCTACCACCGGCGTAGCTTGGTCGAAACGAAGATGCGCTGCTTTAAACGGCTGGGTGAGCGCGTCATGGCGCGGACGTTTGAACGTCAGGTGGCAGAGTTGCAGATTCGCGCGGCACTCCTCAATCGCTTCACGCAGTTGGGCAGGCCGGTCACGGTGCGCGTAGGGTAATTGCGCCTAGGGTAAGGGGGGAGCCTAGCCTTCAGGCGATTTGTGCAACAAAGCCCTTCTGCGTTGGCGATTGATAAGCTCTTCCTCCGCCATTGCAGCCTTGCTGAAGGCGTCTGATTTCATTTGCCGTGTGTTCATCGTTGAGGTGATGGCCCGGCCTCCACGCTCACGCCGGCGACGCCGGCTGCACCGAGTACCGCCTGGGGAACCGGGTTCGAACCCAGCAAGACCACGCGATGGCCTGCCGTCGCCCTGCCGGCTACCGCCCGCAACGCGCTCTCAAGCGTGGCGGCGGCAAGGTCCGCGTCACGGCTGGAGACCAGCATCAGGCCAGCAGGCGGGCGTTCGAGCATTTCCACGATCGCGTCGACCACGTTGCTGCGCACACCTGCCTTCAAGCTGGCCACCATCATCGCGTCGGCAATGGCGTTGCCTGCCACCGGCACATCGATGATCAGGGCACCCTGCACGGCAGCAACAGGGTTGGCTTTGACCCAGGCGTTCAATTGCACATTTGGGTTGTGCGGTGCGGCGCAAGCGGAGAGTACTGCTACCCCAAACAGTGTCACCCAACGCACCAGCCGATTCTTTTTCTTGTGAAAAATCACCATCCACTCCTTATCAGCAAGATAGAAAAATCACTCACAGGCCTACGGAAAAATTCGCGCCTTGGTTTTTGAGTCATAAATATCGCCATCTGCGCCGACGTAAATCTCACCGCGAACGGAGCGGCAGCTTAAGTCATCTTTATCTAGACCTCTGCAAACATTAAGAGAGCACGTGGATTTGGAATGAATAAAAATCCATTACGTAGCATGCATGCATCAAAAGCATAGCTATAGCGAATATCTGAAATATAATATCCGGTAGAATCTCCAACTAAAGTGCATGCTCTTAGCGTTGCGATTTTTTCTGCTGGAAGAGCCTCACGCTTTCTCCAGTAATGATCTGTCGATAAAGTTGTTTTTCCAAGATCGCTGATCGCACATGTAGTCATTGATATCGAGAAAAGCAACAGGTAGCAGGTGGATTTCATACCCCCTCCTAATCAAGCTTTTTTAAAACACTATATGATTCAATCCCCCACATTTTGTCCACTTCTATCCTATCTTTGTTTTTATTGACTAATGCGTCTTTAATCGGCGGTAAAAATCCGGTGTGACTTCCATGTGCACCGACAACATCCCAGGTTGGCATGCCACCTGCACCACTGTTTCCGCATATCCATGCACCCACTGGGTCAGAAATATGGGCGCTCTGAAAAACCAATTCCGTTCCACCTACTGTCAAATTTACAATTTAGGTTATTTTGAGCTGGTAATGCACGATCCTAGATAGCCAAAGGTTGTGCCCAAATAATTTTTAGATTGTTGCCTGAGTTGATTTGTTATTTCTTTAACGATTTGCATGATGGGCGGCCTGCATTTTCTTTGCTATCGCAAACCGCTCCACATGGGGGTTCAACAAAGTAGAATCCACTATCCAGCATGCACTGCTCGACATCCAAATCATCTTTTGGTGGGGCATATCCGCAATGGTGCAAGGCAGCTAGAACTCCATCTTTGCGGACACTAGATTTTTTCCAATATTGCCACTCATCTGGCGGAGCCTTATCGAAGCACTTGAGCGATCCGCAAGAAGTTAAAAAGATCATTAAAGACAAACAACAGAGACGAGCCGACATTTTCGCAACCTCACTTTCCATTTTTTTGTGGAATCAATATCGCAGATCCATTTTCCCAGCCCCCCAAAATTTATTTAAGGTAGCTGAATTGACATTAAGCCCATAAGCCCCATGCGCCCCGACAACATCCCAGGTTGGAATGCCGCCTGTACCACTGTTTCCGCCTATCCATGCACCCACTGGGTCAGAAATATGGGTGCTCTGAAAAACCAGCCCCGTCCCGGCAGTCGCGGATCTCACGATATCGGCCATTCGTTCCGCATTGGCCGCCGCTCCGTTGAAAGTCACTGAACCTAACGGTACGGTCAGGTCGCCGCGCAGAACCTGTGTCTTCGTAGCATTGGCGCTGGTCAGGCTGCCACGGCTGTGGTCCACCTCGACTACCTTGCCGTCTTGAGCCGCCACCTGATTGCGCAGATCGATGTTGGCCTCGGCTGCATTGCTGATCGGCAAACGCCCTCCAAACACCGCTTCGTTGAGCTTATCCCACGCCGCGTACATCACCTCGGCTACCGCATTACCAGTATGGGGAGGCGTTGTTGCACAAATCGCCTGAAGGCTAGGCTCCCCCTTTCCCCAGACGCAGTTACCCCACGCGCACCGTAACCGGCCGACCCAACTGCGTGAAACGGTTGAGTAGTGCCGCACGAATTTGTAATTCCGCTACCTGACGTTCAAACGTCCGCGCCATGACGCGCTCACCCAGCCGTTTGAAGCAGCGCATCTTTGTTTCGACCAGGCTACGCCGGTGGTAGCCACTCCAGCGTTTCCAGATCGTCGAGCCCAGCCTGCGGGTAGCACGTAGAATTTCGTTCCGCGCCCTGGCGCCCGAGCCATCCTCCTTCCACGGTCGGCCATTCTTGCGAACCGGGATGATGGCTTCGGCGCTGACGCTCGCAATCGACTCGTTAGACGGGATCTGGTTGAGCAACTCTGGCAACATCGGGGCATCACCCACGCCGTTGCCGGTCACTTCGATCGCGCGGATCTCCAACGTATCTGCATCGATCCCCAGATGCACCTTGCGCCACTGTCGCCGGTATTCGGCACCATGTTTCTTGCGCTTCCACTCGCCTTCGCCGAGAAACTGGATACCAGTGCTGTCGATCAGCAACTCAAGCCCTCGCCCGTGTTTCTGAGCCGGGATTTTGACGGCGATCGAGTGCTGGCGACGGCTGAGCGTACTGAAATTCGGCACTTGCCAGTCCAGACCTGCCAGTTTGATCAGGCTTTCGACCAAGCCGATGGTCTGCCTCAACGCCAAGCCAAACAGACATTTGATGGACAGGCAGAACTGGATGGCTGCATCGCTGAAGGTTGCAGAGCGGCCGGGCTTGCCGGAAGGTTCGGCCTGCTATTGCAAGTTGGTGTCCAGCCAGATCAGAAGGGAACCGCGCGCCTTGAGCGCGGCATCATACTTGGCCCAGTTGGTCGTCCTGTAGCGGGCCGGTGCTGGTTTGCTCATACTCGGATGCTACCCGACAAGGTCAGCAAGAGGGAGTTGTGCAACAAAGCCCAATTTAGCCAAAAGTGAATTTGATCGAAACCGTTAGCAGCCAGCAAGAACGGGGTGTCGGCTTTCGTTCACGGACCGAAAGCACGATACCACTACATCTAGTGAACAACTGTTTTTCCACCTGTTTGGCGCGCTCGGCCAGTTCGAGCGGAACCGGATCCGAGAGCGCCCCAGGGCGTGCAGGAATCGGCGACTGCGCGCGAGCGCAGAGGTGGGCGCAAGCAGGAGGTGACAGCCGACAAGTTGTACCGGGCGCGTAAGCTGGTGACCAGCAGGCTGACTGTCCGTGGGGCTACTCTCGACATGGTCAGCATGAAGGAGTTGAGCAACAAAGCTCATCTAAAAATCGACCATACCATTTTGTAAAGAATCACCACAGAAATCCATGAATTACTAACAATATTCTTTACATAAAATATACATTTTTCTTTATTTACAAAGACTTACGGTAGAATTGGCACCACAAGGTAAGCACAACCCTTTTGAGGTATACCTGAGACATAAAGTGTAAATTTTTTATACTAAAGCCCTGTTTTTACAGGGCTTTTTTATTTCCATAAGAAACAAAATGTAAAATTTTCTCGGCTTTGCTGCACAAATCGCCTGAAGGCTAGGCGCCCCCTTTCCCCAGACGCAGTTACCCTACGCGCACCGTGATCGGCCTGCCCAACAGCGTGAAGCGGTTGAGGAGTGCCGCGCGAATCTGTAGCTCTGCCACCTGACGTTCAAACGCCCACGCCCTGGCGCCCGAGCCATCCTCCTTCCACGGTCGGCCATTCTTACGGACGGGGACGATGCCTTCAGCGTGACGTGCCGCAATAGCCGCGTGGCAGGTCTTGGTATCGTACGCGCCGTCGGCGCTGACGCTTACAATCGGCTCGTTAGACGGGATCTGGTTGAGCAACTCTGGCAACATCGGGGCGTCACCCACGCCGTTGCTGGTCACTTCGATCGCGCGGATCTCCAACGTGTCTGCATCGATCCCCAGATGCACCTTGCGCCACTGTCGCCGGTATTCGGCACCGTGTTTCTTGCGCTTCCACTCGCTTTCGCCGAGAAACTGGATACCCGTGCTGTCGATCAGCAACTCAAGCCCTCGTCCGTGCTTCTGAGCCGGGATTTTGACGGCGATCGAGTGTTGTCGGCGGCTGAGCGTGCTGAAATTCGGCACTTGCCAGTCCAGACCCGCCAGTTTGATCAGGCTTTCGACCAAGCCGATGGTCTGCCTCAACGCCAAGCCAAACAGGCATTTGATGGACAGGCAGAACTGGATAGCTGCATCGCTGAAGGTTGCAGAGCGGCCGGGCTTGCCTGAAGGTTCGGCCTGCCATTGCAGCTTGGTGTCCAACCAGATCAGAAGGGAGCCGCGCGCCTTGAGAGCGGCATCATACTTGGCCCAGTTGGTCGTCTTGTAGCGGGTTGGTGCGGGTTTGCTCATGCCCGGATGCTACCCGACAAGGTCAGCGTGAGGGAGTTGTGCAACAAAGCCGCGATCATGACGCGGTACGGGTGAAATCCATTCGCGCGGCGCTGGCGGCGCTAGTGCAAGTGCAGCGGATCGGTGGCTAAGGTTCGCTGCGTGGCTTGCCGCGCAGTTTTCAGAAGGCAGATCGCCGGCGCTGGCGCCGGTGTTTTCTTGTGCTGTGGCGGACATACCGGCCGGTTTAGGACGCGTCGGTCGGCAGCACGTTGCGTATGGTCTCAAGCAGCGCTTGCATGAAAAAGGCCAGTGCGGGGTCTGTCTGGTCCCGCTTGTGGATCACCATCGAAACCGGTAACGCCAGCTCGGGCAGCGCCAGCGGCGAAATCCGCAAGTCGTGGTGCCGCGCAAACAGGCGTGTCACCAGATCCGGCAGAATCGCGATCAGCGGACTTTGCTTGACGATGAACGGAATCGACAGTGGGCTTGCCGTGTGTGCGACCACGCGCCGTTGCAGGCCGCGGCGCTGGAACGCGCGATCGACCAGGCCCGGTCCGTCGCCGGTATAGCTGGTATGAATATGCGGTAGCGTGGCGAGCGTGGCGAGGTCGGGTGTACTGCCCAAAGCGAGTAGCGCCGGGCTGAACACACAGGCAAAGCGCGCGCGGTAGAGCGTGTGTTGCAGGTGACTGGAGCGTACCTTGGGGAAGTGGCCGATGGCCAGCTGGATCTCGCCTTCGTCCAGTTTTTCCAATTGCTGCCAGGCCGGAATTGGCCTGACCGACAGCGCAACGCCGGGTGCTTGCCGGCGCAAGCTGGCGACCAAGTTGGGCAGCAGCAGGGCTTCCAGCGGGTCGTTCAGCGCCAGTTGGAAGGTATGCACCAGTTGCGCCGGGTCGAACGGGGTGTCGGCCAGCGCCAGCGCCTGCGCATCGAGCAGTAGCTGTCGGACGCGCGGCGCCAGCCGCTGCGCCTTGTCGGTCAGTGCCATGCCGGCGCCGGCGCGGTAGAGCAGTTCGTCGGAAAAAACCTCGCGCAAGCGCGACAGGGCGTGGCTCATCGCCGGTTGACCGATGCACAGCCGCGCAGCGGCGCGGGTGACGCTGCGCTCGCCAACTAGCGCATCGAACGCAACCAGCAGGTTTAGATCAAGACGACGGAACGCCGCGTGTTCAATATCGGCCATATCGATACCTCTAATTAACGGAATCGATTTTATACATTCATTCGTGCGCGTTACAGTCGTCGTTTTTTGAGCGCGCATCCTTATGACATCTTCTGTCGTCACGTCACCGCGCCCGCTGCGCCCCCGGCTGATGACGCTGGCCGCAGTCACCAGCGTTGAATTCATTGAAAACGGCATGGTGATGTTTGCCGCCACGCAGATCATGATGGGCCTTGCGCTATCGGTACAGGCGTTCGCTTTTGCTTACACCCTGTACGGCGTCGCTGCCATCGTAATGCTGTACAAGCACCAATGGATGGTGGAACGGCTGGGGTATCGTCGCTTTGTCGCGGGGTCACTGCTGTGTTTTGCCGTCGGTTCCGCGCTGTGTGCGTTGGCGGACGGGCTCGCCGTATTCGCGATCGGCCGCTTGTTGCAGGGGCTGGGGGGAGCGACTTTCTTTACCGCCGGGCGAATGGCGATTAACGATTTGCCGGAGCGAGATCGTTTTGCCGGTACCGTCATTTTTGTCGGCAGTTTGCTGGGCGGGTCGGCGCTGGCGCCGATGCTCGCCGCGTTGCTGATCGCCGGAGGCGGCTGGCGGGCGATTTTCGCCTTTGGCGTGGTACAGGCCGCTGTCGTGCATCGATTGTCCGCTGCCCATTTGTCCACTGCGCGTACCCCATCGCACGAGCGCTCCCGCGAGCACTGGGGCTGGTTGTTGTGGATGTGTGTGGGGGTATTTGGCTTGCAATATGCGATCCAGGCCGCCAGTGTGACACCCGGCGCGCTCCCCAGCCTAGCCCTGACGGCAGTCGTGTCGATCCTGATTCTTGCTGCGTTTGCCTGGCGCCAATGGCAGAACGAACGGCCGATCATCAATTACCGTGGCTTGATGCAGGCACGTTACCTGCTGGGGCTATGCCTCTATTTTGCAGGCTACTGCCTGATCGGTGTGACCGGGCTGATGGTTCCGATCCTGCTGCACGGGGTGCTGGGACTGTCTTTACTGGCAACCGCGCTGCTGGCTTCGTGCGGGATGCTGGCCAGCGTGCTGGTGGCACTGGCGCATCTGGCGTTGTCGCGGCGCTGGCCACGCCACCGCGTTTACATGTTAAGCGGCGTGGCGTTATTCTGCGCCGGCAGCCTGACGCTGGCGCTGAGCGATGGGCGCGATTGGGATGCCATCGTGCCGGCCATTATCGTGCTCGGGATGGCGATCCCGCTGTTTGTGGGGCCTGTCGCGTTCGGAACCTTTTCTGGCCTGCATGCCAAAGTGTTTTCGCATGGTTACCAGGTCAAGAACATCGTGCGTCAGTTGGGGCTTTCGTCCAGCGTTGCCATGACCACGCTTATGCTGCATACCTTGGGACAAAATCCCGCCACCACGCAATGGTTGGCTGGATGGTTGATCCCCTTGGGGGCCGCCGGTGTAGGCGGGGTGACCTTACTGCTCGCTTGCAAGCTGGTATTCGCCGGGTTGGCCATCGGCATGTTGCCACTAGGCGCGCTGGTGATGAGGCAACGCATTTTTCGCTAGGTATGAAAAAAGCCGGAGAATACTCTCCGGCTTTTTCAGAAAACGCGAGCGTTTACGCTCGGACCTATTAAAGCTTCGGCGCGGTGCCTTCAGCGTTTGCCACAACCACGTCGATCTGGATCAGCGCGTCTTTCGGCAGGGCGGACACACCCACGGTACGGCGGGCAGGAACGCCGCCCGGGAAGAAGCCTGCGTACACTTCTTCAACCGCTGCCATGTCGTCGATGTTCTTCAGGAAGACATTGACCTTGACCACATCGGCGAGCACGTGGCCGATGCTCTCCACGATGGCCTGGATGTTCTTCAGGCACTGGCCAGCCTGCTCTTTCACACCGCCAGCCACGACGGCGCCGGTCTTGGGATCCAGCGGCAGTTGGGCCGACAGGTGGTTGTAGTGGGAGAACGCAACGGTCTGGGTCGACAGCGGACACTTCGGTGCATTGTCAGTGTTATGCGCCCAGATCACGATGCCGTGACGGTCTTCCACCGCCTGCGGCGGGGTGCCGTCACCATGCGAAACGACCGCCTCGACTTGCACCAGCGCGTCCATCGGCAGCGCGGCGGCAGCGATCATGGTGCGTGCCGGCACGTAGGCGACGGCACGGGCAATTGCGGAGTCAGGGAAGAAGGTCTTGTAGACTTCGTTCACTGCTTCAACGTCGGCAAAGTTCTTGAGGAAAATATTGACCTTGACGATATCGTCGAAAGGAACGTCGATACCTTCAAGAACGGCCTTGACGTTCTTCAGGCACTGGGCAGCCTGCTCTTTGACGCCGCCCGCCACCAACTTGCCGGTTTTCGGGTCGATCGGCAGCTGTGCCGAGATGTTGTTGTAGTGGGAGAACGCAACCGTCTGGGTTGACAGCGGGCTCACCGGAGCGTTGGCCGTATTGCGGGACAGTTTGATCAGGTCGCCAGCTTGCGGGGCATTCGGAATGGTGCCTTCGCCGTTTGACAGCAGTGCATCCACCTGAACCAGCGCGCCCATCGGCAGCGCATCAACGGCAACGGTGGTCAGTGCCGGCATATAGCCGTTGGTGAAGTAGGACGCATAGACTTCGTTGACAGCGTCGACATCCGCAATGTTCTTGACGAAGATCGAAATGCGGACCACGTCGTCCATTACATGACCAATGCTTTCAACAACAGCCTTGATGTTCTTGAAGCTTTGGACGGCCTGCTCTTTGACACCACCGGCAACCAGTGCGCCGGTTTTCGGGTCAACCGGCAATTGTGCGGAAAGATTGTTGTAATGAGAAAAAGCCACAGTCTGCGAATATGCACCAATAGCCTTGGGTGCATTTTCGGTATTTCTTGCTAGCACTGCGTTAAAGCCGCTCATAGTCTTACTAAACCTTTCTGCTGGATTCTGGTTAAAAGCGTGGCCATCACTTCCAAACTTCATTTCAGGCAGCCGCCACGGCTAGATTCGGGATACTCGAGGTTTAAGATTCGCACATAAAAACCGCACGAAAACCCAAGCAAATTATCCAATGACTTAGGCGTTAATCAAAACAACACCAAAATCAGGAATCGCCAATATAGACTCCAAAAATCATAACCGTCAACACCTTGCGCCTGACAAAAATTTCTAACCCGTTAATAAATGACATGATCTTATTTAAAAAATGAGACAATCAAGGCAATATTTTTATAGACACAAAAAAACCAAACGACTGAAATAAAATAACAATGGCATTACCACTAATATGCACAATAAAATATCTACGTCATTTAACGTAGTTGCCACTTCCAGCCGGTCATGGGCTGTAGATCGGCAACATTTGGCAGACATTGTCCGGAGATACCTCATCTAGAAGCAGCTGTCATACTATTGCTGGCTAGCGATGAAAAACACTATTGGCATATATAGAAGATGTACGCATTGGCGCTTTGCAACGCGCAGTGATCTCCCACCATCCCATCCTGCGCTGCCACGAAGACAGCCGGTCGACTTGTACGAGCAGCCCTGCAGACTGCCTGCCAAGCCATGGCATCACTCCAAGCATCGGATTGCAAGACCAAAAACAGGCTTGACTTACAGCCATCCGTTTCTTTCAACCCTTCCGAGAGCCGCTCCTGCAGCAAAACAGCTAGCACGCCTAGGCTACCGACGAATGCTTACCCTTTTGTAATAAGACTACGCAAAATCCACCCTGCTATCGTTCAGAAAAAATTTTCCCGTCTCCAGCAACAGAGACACCAGCCCTTCCCAGCTTTTCATTCCCACGCAGCCCACACGCGCAGCTCGAAACCAGCGCCGCCAAAAATCTTTCGTCATGGCACAATACGCGCCGCTACCCAAGAACGGAAAACCGCAGCATGCTTCACCTGACAGATACCCGCGCCGACATTGAACAGGCCGTTGCCCTGTTGCGCGCCGGCGAGCTGGTTGCCATCCCGACCGAAACCGTCTACGGGCTCGCCGCGCTGGCGAGCAAGCCCGAAGCGGTCGCCAAAGTCTTCGCGGCCAAAGGCCGGCCGGCCGACCACCCCCTGATCGTCCACTTGCCATCCAAGAGTCACCTTGCGCATTGGGCCGAACAGGTTCCCGACGTGGCGTGGCAACTGGCCGACGCATTCTGGCCCGGCCCGCTGACCATGGTGCTGCCGGCAGCGGAGCATGTCTCGCCGCTGGTTAACGGCGGGCAAGCCACCATCGCCGTGCGCTGGGCCGACCATCCGCTACTGCAGGCGGTGCTCGACGAACTGGGCGAAGCCCTGGTCGCTCCTTCCGCCAACCCGTTTGGCCGGATCAGCCCCACTTCGGCTCCCCATATCCTCGAACACATGACTGGCCGCATTCCTGCGGTACTCGACGGCGGACAATGCCGCATTGGCATCGAATCGACCATTATCGATCTCTCCAGCTCCAGCCCGGCCATCCTGCGCCCCGGTCAGGTTTCCGCGGACGCACTTGCTCCCTGGCTCTCCGTCGCCGAGCACGCCCCCGCCAACGCGCCGCGCGTACCGGGCGCGCTGGCTGCCCACTATGCGCCGCGCCGCCTCTGCTACCGGCTGGAAGCGGGTGAACTGGCTACGCTACCGCCAGGCTGGGACTGGGCCCGCACCGCGCTGCTCGCTTTCGGCCGCCCGCATGTAGCGGCGAACTGGCAGCGAGTGCTGCCGGCGGCCCCTACCGACTATGCACAGGTGCTGTACGCAACGCTGCATGAAGCGGACCAGAGCGGATGCGAGTTGATCCTGGTCGAGATGCCGCCGGCCACACCCGAATGGACAGCGGTGCGCGACCGACTGGGCCGCGCCAGCGTCGGCTTCGCGCAATACACGGCGTAGGCGGCAGCCGATCGGCTACAAGATGCCGGCTCTCGAGCCGGCATCTTGTGGGCACGCAGCGCTAGCTAGCAGATGCCACGCTGCATTGCTGACATTCGAATGCTGACCCGACTGGCAGGCATGGGCTGGCAAGAACGCATCAACAACCTTAAATGGCAAGCAGGCCGTGCAAGACCCGCCCCCCCCCCGCCGGGGGTGGTGGTATGGATACCGGCATGCTGCCGATACACAAGAACACTCCCTGGCAAGTCGCCATCAAGGCGATCCCGTCCACCGCAGCAAGAACCACCAGCAATTCGGCGATCACTAACCAGAAAATCTGCCCCCCCTTGAGGGGGCTGCCTGCATACAGCCAGACACAACCTTTAGCTTGATCGCCGTCAATTCATGCACCCATGAATACAACATCTAATTAATCTTGGCTTTTAACGTCCAAGCGCGCGGATCTGAACACCGAACAAGGGGAAAACATGTCACTGAAGAAGCAAATCTTGCTGGCGTTTATCAGCTCACTGGCACTGATGGCTGCGGCAGTCTTGCTGTCGCTATACGGACTGGGTCAGATCAACGCGGGATTCACCCGGCTGGCGCAACACGAGCAAGTTCTCTCCGACGCCTTTTCGTCGATGTACGCACAAGGCCTGCAAAGCGGGCAGGCGCTGCGCAACGTGATGCTCGATCCGGAAAACCAGACCGGCCACAAAAACCTGGCCAAGGCACAACAGGCTTTCGCGGAGGCCTTGGCTCAGGCCGAGGCATTAGGCGACACCCCGACGGCCAATACGCTGTCCGCCATCCATGAAAAGAGCAAGCAGCGCAACCAACTGATCGCGGAAGTTGCCCGTCTGGCGTCGATCGACGGCACACAGGCACGCAGCCTGCTCAATGCCAGGGAAACGCCCTTGTGGCGTGAAATCCGCCAGTTACTGATCGACGAGGGCAAGGCAGTCGACGCCCGGGCTGCCGCACAACGCGAGCAGCTTGGCGCACAACTGCAGCAGCTTGAACTTGCTTGCGCGGCGCTCGCGGCGCTGGCCGTACTGTGCGCCGCGGCCTCGGTCGCATGGATGCTGCGCGGATTGAAAAACAGCCTCGGCGCGGATCCGCGCGCACTGTCGGATGCGGCAAGGCAAGTTGCGGCCGGGCACCTGGACACCGAATTACCAAAGGCAGCACCGCACAGTGCCATGGGCGCCATGGCGCAGATGCAACAGGGCCTGCGCGAGCTGGTCGGTGCGATCCGCGCCCGCACCGATGAGCTGTCCAACCAATCCGCACAGCTTCGCGAGCAAAGCGACGGCTTATTCGGCCGCCTGGCGGCGCAGGGTGACGCGGTCTCGTCGATGGCAAGCTCGGTCGAAGAGCTGACGGTCAGCGTCAACCATATTGCCGAGTCGGGCGAGACCATCCTCGCACGCGCTGGCGAAGGGCGCGGACAGTCAGGCGCAGGCCTGGCCGCGATCGGACGCGCCCAGGCCGGGATGGGAGAAGTCGAGGCGACAGCCAAGGCGGTCGGTCTGGTGCTGACAGAACTGCACGCTGAATCGGAAAAAATCGGCAATATCGTCAACGTGATTCGCGATGTTGCCGAGCAGACCAACCTGCTCGCCCTGAACGCAGCCATCGAAGCGGCCCGCGCCGGCGAATCCGGCCGCGGCTTTGCCGTGGTCGCCGACGAGGTAAGGAAGCTTGCCGAGCGCACGGCCCGCTCGACTGGCGAGATTGAAAGCACAATGGCGCGGATCGTGCGGAGCATCGAGGGAGCCAACGACGCGATGCAGGCGGGCAACGAGGCTGTCGTGACCCAGCAGAAACTGATCACACAGGCCGGCGATACGCTCGCGCAACTCGCAACGGTAAGTAGGGACGTCGAAGTGCTGGTCGCACAGATCGTCGATGCAATTGGCGAGCAAGGCGCAGCCAGCCGCGAAATTGCGGCAACCGTCGAACAGTTGGCTCAACTGTCCGACCAGAACCGGCAGGCGCTAGACCACAGCCAAGCGGCCATCAACGAAAGTGCGGAACTGGCCGCGGCACTGCGGGACACGACAGGCCGCTTCACGCTGGGTATGCCAGCCTAAGCCACCTAGGACAGCCACCCTCCTCTACAAGCGGGAAACCCAGCGGCTGGCAATGGCGCCTGGGTTCGGCGTTATGCCAGCTCCCTTTTTCCATTTCCTCGCAGGGCTCCCAAGGTGTTGAATGACATTCACCTTCCAAATCCACTCAGGAGCTTCGCATGAGCCACCCCGTCAAACCACTGGTCACACTGGCCGACCTGGACAAGCTCGATATCCGCTGCGGCACCATCACCGCGCTCATGGATGTGCCTCGCTCGGATAAAGTGGTTCAGCAATCCGTCGACTTTGGCGACTTTGCCCGAACCATCGTGTGCGGCATCAAGCAGGAGCGCACAGACCTGCAGGCTCTCGTGGGGCTGCAGGCACTATTTGTGGTGAACCTGGCACCGAAGAAAATCTGCGGCGTGCTGTCAGAGGGGATGATGTTCGATATCGGGTACGCCGACGGGTTGCTGCCGGCAGCGCTGGCGCAGCCGGAATTCCCCGTCCCCAACAGGGTGCGGGCTGGCTGAAACGTTCGGCCAGGGATGCCATTCCAAATCTATGGTCAGCCTGAACTTTGCAAGGACAGAATCGTGATGAACAATGACAGGGAAGGCTTGCTCTAATCTATCCGGATTCCTGATGGGCAGCTATGCCCGATCCATGATGTGAGCCGCTCCTG
>NZ_JAAGAA010000006.1 GCF_010435965.1 Crenobacter caeni | reverse complement strand
GCCATAGCGAGGTGGTCCCACGCCTTCCCATCCCGAACAGGACCGTGAAACACCTTAGCGCCGATGATAGTGTGGCATTCGCCATGTGAAAGTAGGACACCGCCAGACGCCCCATCCGCAGACCCCCGACTCCATGAGTCGGGGGTTTTGCTTTGCGCGCTCAGAAAGCCCAGCGCAGGTTGACGGTCGTGACGGCAACGTCGCCCTGCATGCTGCCGACCTGGCCTTTTGGTATGTAGCCAAGCTCAAGTGCCAGTGGCCCGTAGCCGAGCGTCGCCAGCGGCAATGCAGCAAAGCCGTCTATTCCCGAGCCGTGCAGATAGCCTGCCAGCACGACCAGCCCCACTTCCCAGCGTCCGCCCAGTGGCCATGTCCGGCGCCAGCCTGCTGCCATGAACGCGGCCGTCTCGTCGTAGGAGTCGCGATACACGCCAGCGCGTACCAGCGGCATGCCACCCGCCAGCAATGATTGATCCCAGCCCCACTCGACGCCAGCGCCCGGGTTGAACGATTCGAACTCGCAACGGTACTTGCGGGTGTCGCAACCGCTATGATGCGAGGCGCCGAATACCAGCAGTGCGGGAGAGGCCAGTAGTTGGCCGGAAAGGGCCAGTGCCGGAACCAGCAAGAGTGAGCGGATATGCATCTGGCTTTTCTCCATGCGATTTTTCAGCATAGAAGTTAATTGCGATCTGGCCTTGAAAATTTGGAAATTGAAAGGGTGTGTTTTGTCAAGGGTCCGCCCTTGAAAATGCGGCTTTGTCGCCCAAGATGTGAAGACATCCATTCGTTTTGGGGAATAATTCATGCGTTTTGACAAATTGACGACAAAGTTTCAGCAGGCCCTGGCGGACGCGCAGAGCCTGGCGCTGGGTTTTGATGCCGGCTTTATCGAGCCGGTGCACTTGTTGCAGGCGATGCTCGACGATGCGGATGGCGGCGTGACCGGCCTGTTGCAGCGTGCCGGTGTCAACGTCGCCGCCTTGCGCGGCAGCGTGAGCCAGGCGGTGGAGCGCCAGCCCAAGGTGCAGGGTACCGGCGGCGAGATCACCGTTTCACGCGACCTTGGCAACCTGCTCAATCTGGCGGACAAGGCTGCGATCAAGCGCGGTGACGAGTTCATCGCCAGCGAGATGTTCCTCTTGGCGCTGCTCGACGACAAGGGCGAGGCGGGGCGGCTGTTCAAGCAGGCGGGTGCCAGCAAGGCAGCGCTGGAAGCAGCGATCAGCGCGGTACGCGGTGGCGAGAGTGTTGCCAGCCAGGACGCCGAGAGCCAGCGCGAGGCTCTGAAGAAGTACACGCTCGACCTGACCGAGCGCGCACGTGCCGGCAAGCTCGACCCGGTGATCGGCCGCGACGACGAGATCCGCCGCGCGATCCAGGTGCTGCAGCGGCGTACCAAGAACAATCCGGTGCTGATCGGCGAGCCGGGGGTCGGCAAGACGGCCATCGTCGAGGGGCTGGCGCAGCGCATCGTTAATGGTGAGGTGCCGGATAGTCTCAAGCACAAGAAACTGCTGGTGCTCGACCTGGCGGCCTTGCTTGCCGGTGCCAAGTTCCGCGGCGAGTTCGAGGAACGTCTGAAGGCGGTGCTGACCGATCTGGCCAAGGACGAAGGCAACACCATCGTCTTTATCGACGAGATCCACACCCTGGTCGGCGCCGGCAAGGCGGACGGCGCGATGGACGCGGGCAATATGCTCAAGCCTGCGCTGGCGCGCGGCGAGCTGCACTGCATGGGCGCGACGACGCTTGACGAATACCGCAAGTACATCGAGAAGGACGCTGCGCTGGAGCGGCGCTTCCAGAAGGTGCTGGTCGACGAGCCGAGCGTGGAGGACACCATCGCGATCCTGCGTGGCCTGAAGGAGAAGTACGAGATCCACCACGGGGTCGACATCACCGACCCGGCGATCGTCGCGGCGGCCGAGTTGTCGCATCGCTATATCACCGACCGCTTCCTGCCGGACAAGGCGATCGACCTGATCGATGAGGCAGCCTCCCGCATCAAGATGGAGCTCGACTCCAAGCCGGAGGAGATGGACAAGCTCGACCGCCGCCTGATCCAGCTGAAGATCGAGCGCGAGGCGGTGAAGAAGGAGGACGATGAGGCCTCTCAGAAACGACTGGCCTTGATCGAAGAGGAGATCGAACGCTTGTCCAAGGAGTATTCGGACCTCGACGAGATCTGGAAGGCCGAGAAGGCGTCCCAGCAGGGCAGCCAGAGCATCAAGGAGGAGATCGACCGGCTCAAGGTCGAGATGGACGAACTCAAGCGCAAGGGTGACTGGCAGAAACTGGCCGAACTGCAGTACGGCAAGCTGCCGCAACTGGAGGCGCAGTTGACCGCCGCCGAGGCGCATAGCGACCAAGCTGTCGAAGGCCACCGCCTGCTGCGTACCGAGGTAGGGACCGAAGAGATCGCCGAGGTGATCAGCCGCATGACCGGCATCCCGGTGTCCAAGATGCTGACCGGCGAGCGCGAGAAGCTCCTGCACATGGAAGACGTGCTGCACGAACGGGTGGTCGGGCAGGACGAGGCGGTCGTCGCCGTCGCCGACGCGATCCGCCGTAGCCGCTCCGGCCTAGCTGACCCCAACAAGCCTTACGGCTCCTTCCTGTTTCTGGGGCCGACCGGCGTGGGTAAGACCGAGCTTTGCAAGACGCTGGCCGGCTTCCTGTTCGACAGCGAGGATCATCTGATCCGCATCGACATGTCCGAGTATATGGAGAAGCACTCGGTCGCCCGCCTGATCGGCGCGCCGCCGGGCTACGTCGGTTACGAGGAGGGCGGCTACCTGACCGAGCAGGTGCGGCGCAAGCCTTACAGCGTGATCCTGCTCGACGAAGTCGAGAAGGCGCACCCGGACGTGTTCAACATCCTGCTGCAGGTGCTCGACGATGGTCGCCTGACCGACGGGCAGGGCCGGACGGTGGACTTCAAGAATACGGTCGTCGTGATGACGTCGAATATCGGCAGCCAGCAGATCCAGATGATGCAGAGCGACGATTACCAGGTGATCAAGCTTGCGGTGATGGCCGAGGTGAAGACGCACTTCCGGCCGGAGTTCGTCAACCGGATCGACGAGGTGGTGGTGTTCCACGCGCTGGACGAGGCGAATATCAAGTCGATCGCGCGCATCCAGCTCAAGGGTCTCGAGGCGCGGCTGGCCAAGCTCGACCTTGAACTGCAGGTGACCGATGCCGCACTGACGCAATTGTCGGAAGCCGGTTTCGATCCGGTGTACGGCGCGCGGCCGCTCAAGCGCGCGATCCAGTCCGAACTGGAGAACCCGCTGGCCAAGGCCATTCTGGCCGGGCGCTACCCGCCGAAGGCGACGGTGCTGGTCGACGCGAAGGACGGCAAGCTGGTCTTCGAGTAAGCCGCTAGGCAGTAAAAAAGCCACGGCATGGCCGTGGCTTTTTTGCGGGCGCAAACTGCTTAGTTGATGCCGTGCATCATCTTCTTCAGCGTGCTGGAGAGCGCGAACAGGATGGCCGCGGCGGCGCCGGCCATGAACACGAACAACATGAAGAAGTCGTGCAGGTTGTTAACCGTGTAGCCGAGCAGTTCCGGGCTGGGCATGCCTGGCTCCGGGTAGAGTTCGGAGAGCATGCCGGCGAACTTGTTGGCGGCCGCGTTGGACAGGAACCAGATCCCCATCATCAGGCTGGTCAGGCGGGCAGGCGAGAGCTTGACCACCAGCGACAGGCCGATCGGCGACAGGCACAGCTCGCCGAAGGTGTGCAGCATGTAGAGGCTGACCAGCCACATCATGCTGACTTTGGTGTCGGCGGTCACACCTTCGACGCCGAACGCGATCACCAGATAACCGAAGGCGAGGAACAGCAGGCCGATCGCCATCTTCATCGGCGAGTTGGGTTCGACGCCACGGTTGCCGAGCTTGGTCCACAACCACGCAAAGATCGGCGCGAAAATCACCACCGACAGCGGGTTGATCGACTGGAAGTAGGATGCCGGCACGGTGAAGCCCAGCAGGTTGCGGTTGGTCTGCTCGGACGCGAAGAAGGTCAGCGAGGCGCCGGCCTGCTCGAAGGCGGACCAGAAGAAGATCACGAAGGCGGACAGGATCAGGATCACCGCCAGGCGCTGCTTCTCGACGCGGGTCAGTGGCTCGTGGGCGATCTTGTTGCCGGACGCGTCAACCTTGGCCTGCGGCGGCAGGCCGATCGGCTTGCCGGTCGGGTCGACCAGATGCTTGTTCTTGAACAGCAGGAACAGGACCAGTGAGAACAGCATGCCGACGCCGGCGGCGAAGAAGCCCCACTTGAAGTCGTCCGGGTTGCCGGTGTCACCCAGCGTGCCGCAGATCAGCGGCGCGATCAGCGAGCCTGCGTTGATCCCCATGTAGAAGATGGTGAACGCCGAGTCGACGCGCTTGTCGCCGACCGGGTAGAGCTGGCCGACCATGGACGAGATGTTCGGCTTGAACAGGCCGTTGCCGGCGATCAACAGGCCAAGACCGCCGTACAGGAACGGCGTGGCGGTAGCCGCGTCAGCGTGGAACAGACCCGAGGTGAACATCATGAACTGGCCGGCCGCCATCAACAGCGCCCCGACGATGATCGAGCGGCGGTTGCCCCAGTAGCGGTCGGAAATATAACCGCCCAGCAGCGGCGCCATATAGACGAGGCCGGTGAACGAACCATAGATCTCGGACGCCTGCACCTTGTCGTACATCAGCGCGTTCACCATGAAGAGGGCGAACAGCGCGCGCATGCCGTAGTAGCTGAAACGTTCCCACATCTCTGTGGCGAACAGGAGGTAAAGCCCCCTTGGATGTTGAAGCTGCATTGTTGGTCCTTTTCTCACACCCTTGATTTTTTGTATTTCGTCGCGGTCCAGCCACGATCGTGTCAATAGAGTTAACCCTTTTTGGGCGTCTAGTTCAATAGAAAATAAGCAAATACCTAAATAGAATTGATTTGTGTCGCCTTTATGAATTTTTTCACGCAAATGTGCTGCGCGGCAGACAACACCGCGTGTTCTATGCTTTGATGCTGTCTTGGCTGGCCCAAGCAGCCTGACTCATATATAGATGAAACCCGCCAAGGAACTGTCATGAACCGCGCCGCAAGCTTGTCCCGCAGGCAGCCGGCTGGCCGCCTCGCACCGAGCTGGGTCACCCTCGACCCCATGCTGGCGGATGACTTCCCACGCGACTGATCCCTCCGCCGGCCGTCCGGCCACTGCTTTGCCCCATTGCAATGAACGCCGCAGCGCAGATGCGCGCGGCAAGGAGAGATCATGTCCAGACGTATTCCCGAACCCTTCCGCATCAAGATGGTCGAGCCGATCCGGCAGACCACCGCCGAATACCGCCAGGCCAGGCTCGCCGAGGCCGGCTGGAATCCCTTCCTGCTCGACGCGGAAGACGTCTATATCGACCTGCTGACCGACTCCGGTACCGGCGCGATGTCGGACCGGCAGTGGGCCGGCCTGATGATGGGCGACGAAGCCTACGCAGGCAGCCGCAACTATCGTCACCTCGAGGCGGCGGTGGCGGAGCTGTTCGGCTACCCGTACACCATCCCCACCCACCAGGGGCGCGGCGCCGAGCAGATCCTGTTTCCGGAGCTGGTTGCACGCTGCCGAGGGCCGCGCCCGCTTTTCGTGTCGAACTACCACTTCGACACGACCAAGGCGCATGTCGAACTCTCAGGCGCGCGCGCCGTCAACGTGCTCGACGCGCGGGCGTTCGACACCACCACGCCGTACGACTGGAAGGGCAATTTCGACTTGCCCAGGCTTGAGGCGCTGCTGGACGCAGAGGGGGACAACGTCGCCGCGCTGATCGTCACCGTCACCTGCAACAGCGCCGGTGGCCAACCGGTGGCAATGGACAATATCCGCGCCGCGAGTGCCTTGGCACGCGCTCGCGGGGTGCCGGTAGTGATCGACGCCGCGCGCTTTGCCGAGAACGCGTGGTTCATCCGCGAGCGCGACCCGGCATACCGCGGCGCGGGCATTGCAGCTATCGTGCGCGAAATGTTCTCGTACGGCGACATGTTCACCATGTCGGCGAAGAAAGACGCGCTCGTCAATATCGGCGGGCTGTGCTGCTTCAGGGAGGACGAGGCGCTGTTTCGCGCGGTGCGCGTGCGCTGCGTGCCGATGGAGGGCTTTGTCACCTACGGGGGCCTGGCCGGGCGCGACATGGAGGCGCTCGCCATCGGCCTGCGCGAGGGGATGGATGAGGCTTATCTCGACTACCGCATCGGGCAGGTCGCCTACCTGGGCGAGCGCCTAGCTACTGCCGGGGTGCCGATCCAGACGCCGACCGGCGGGCACGCGGTGTTTGTCGACGCGAAGAAGATGCTGCCGCATGTGCCGGCCGGGCAATTCCCCGCGCACGCGCTTGCCTGCGCGCTCTACCTGGAGGGTGGCATCCGTGCGGTCGAGATAGGCTCCCTGCTGCTCGGGCGCAACCCGCAGACCGGCGAGCAGGAAGACAGCCCGTTCGAGCTGATGCGGCTGACCATCCCGCGCCGGGTCTATACCAACGACCACATGGATTACATCGCCGACTGCCTCGCCACGGTGCTCTCCCGCGCAGACCAGGTGCGCGGGCTGGTGTTCGAATACGAGCCGCCCATCCTGCGCCACTTCACCGCCCGTCTCAAGCCGGCCTGATAGGCACGCTCGCCAAAGAAAACGCCCCGCATCGCGGGGCGTTTGTCATGGCAGGGGAGGGTCAGCCGCCGCGCACCGTGCTGACGCGGACCCGCACGGGTTCGGTCGCCGGCAATGCCAAAGGCTGCGGCTCAGGGGTCGCCATCATCAGCTGGTTGTCGACCCACAGCTTGGCGTCGAGCCTGAGGTTGCCGCTGGTGCGTGCGTCGTAGCGCAGGGTGAACGGAATCGGCACGCCGGCCGGCTGCTCGATCAGCGTTTCGGCGAGCACCGCCGGCGCCGGGCCGTTGACGTCGAGCAACCTGACTTCGACGCGGGTCTTCGCCGGCGGCAACGCGATCCTTTCCAGGTAGTAGACCTCGCCCTTGAGCTGGGCGGCTTGATAGGGAGCGGTGCTCGCACATGCTGTGAGCCCCGCGCACAGGATGAGGGGAAGCAGTCGGCGCATCATTGTTCGACCGCCTCCAGCTTGGGCGTGCCCAGCAGCACCGCGTTACCCTCGGACGGCCGCCACTCGCCCTGCACCCGCCATTGTCCGGAAGTGTCCTCGAGGCGCAGGTACCAGTGGTTCGCGTTGTGCGGCTTGAGCGTGCCCACGTAGCGGTCCGCGCCTTGCGCGCGCAGCTCGATGGTCTGGTCGAAGCTCTCGCTCGCAGGGTGCATCAGGCGCAACAGCAGCGGGCCTTCCAGCGGCGCTTTGCTCGACGCGGTGACGCTGACGGTCTTCATGTCGGGCGAGACCAGCACCTGCGCGGTCAGCCCCATCTGGGCGGCGTGCTCGTCCCGCACCAGTTGCATGTTGATTTCCTTGCCCTGCTTGTAGTAGTCGTCACTGACCATGCCGTCGAAGGTGCTGGCGGCCAGGTAGAAAGTGGCGAAGCCGGCGACCACCACCACCGCAGGGCCGGCGATCAGGCCGAGCACCCAAGGCTCCTTGTACCAGGGGCGCGCCGCGCCGGTACTCGTTTGCATGCATTATTCTCCGATGAAACTCGATTTCTCTTCGATCTCGAAATGGTTTTCGCCGACCGATTTCACTTCGAACTCGATCTTGTGGCTGCCCTTGGGCGCGGATTCAGGCGGCGCCTGCACGCGCACTCCGATCAGCTCGTTGGCCAGCGGCGGCAGCACGATCTCGTCCTTGTCGGCGAGCAGACGGATGTCCGGCAAGCCTTCGACCGACAGCTTGAGGCGCTGTTCCTCGTCGGTGACATTGATCAGGCGGATACTGTAGCTGTTTTCCAGAAGACCGTCGTCGGTCTCGCGTACCAGCGAGGCGCGGTCGCGGATGATGTCGACCTTCAGCGGTGCGCGCATCGACAGCGAAACCAGCGCGCTGATGAGCACCAGGGCGAGCACCAGCGTGTACATCACCACGCGCGGGCGCTTCAGGCGGGAGAGGATGGCCGACTCGGGGTACTTGCCCTCGAGCGCGGCCTCGGTTGTGTAGCGGATCAGGCCGCGCGGGCTGCCGACCTTGTCCATCACCTCGTCGCAGATGTCGATGCACGCGGCGCAGCCGATGCACTCGTACTGCAGGCCGTCGCGGATGTCGATGCCGACCGGGCAGACATGGATGCACTGCTTGCAGTCGATACACTCGCCAAGGCCGGCCGCCTTGGCGTCGGTACCTTTCTTGCGCGCGCCGCGCGGCTCGCCGCGTACCGCGTCGTACGAGATGATCAGCGTGTCTTCGTCGAACATCACGCTCTGGAAGCGGGCGTACGGACACATGTACTTGCACACCTGCTCGCGCAGGCGGTTGGCCAGCAGGTAGGTGAAGCCGGCGTAGAAGAAGATCCAGAAGGTTTCCCACGGGCCGAAGGAGAAGGTCGGCAGCGCGTCGGTCAGCTCGCGAATCGGCGTGAACCAGCCGACCAGCGTGAAGCCGGTGACGAGGCTGAACGCGACCATCAGCGTTTCCTTGGTCGCCTTGATGCGGAACTTGCGCGCGCTCATGCCTTCCTTGTCGAGCTTGAGGCGGGCGTTGCGGTCGCCCTCGACCCAGTGCTCGATCCACAGCATGATCTCGGTGTACACGGTCTGCGGGCACGCGTAGCCGCACCACAGGCGTCCGGCGATGGTCGTCCACACGAAGAGGCCGAAGGCGGCGGCCATCAGGAAAGCGGCGAGGTAGACGAAGTCCTGCGGCCAGATGGTCAGCCCGAAGATGTAGAACTTGCGGTTGACCATGTCCCACAGCACGGCCTGGCGGCCGTTCCATTGCAGCCACGGCGTCGCGAAAAACACGAGCTGGGTGGCGAGGATGAACAGGATCCGCCACTTGGCGAACACGCCGCTGACGCTCTTGGGGTAGATCTTCTTGTGCGCGGCGTACAGCGACTGCAGTTCGGGTTCCTTGGGCTTGGCCGGCTCCACCTTGATCGGGATCTTCTTGAGTTCGTCTGACATCGGGGCTGCTTCCTGTGAGAAGGTTTCGCAAAGCACGCCGTGCGGACGCGCTTTGCGCAAGCTTCTCCTGCTGACCTTGCGTTCAGTATACCGTCATGTAAATTGAAAGGCCGAAAAAAGACTGCCCGCGTGGGCGGGCAGTCCCGGGTGTGGCTTACTGTGCCTTCGGGTTGTTCGACAGGCTCCACACGTACGCGGTCAGCACGTGCACCTTGTCGTCGCCGAGGAAGTCCTTCCATGCCGGCATCTGGTTCTGGCGACCGTTGGTGATGGTCTCGATGATGGTCTTCTCGGTACCACCGTACAGCCAGGTGTTGTCGGTCAGGTTCGGTGCGCCCAGCGCCTGGTTACCCTTGCCGTCGGTGCCATGGCAGGCGACGCAAACGGCGGCGAAGGTTTCCTTGCCGCGCGCAGCGCGGTCGGCGTCGTGCTTCTTGCCGGAGAGTGACATCACGTAGTGGGCGGTGTCCTTGACCTTCTCCTCACCGAACGCGGCCCCCCAAGGCGGCATCTGCCCGACGCGGCCGCTGACCAGCGTGGTGTGGATCGCCTCGGTGCTGCCGCCCCACAGCCAGTCGTTGTCGGTCAGGTTCGGGAAGCCCTTGGCGCCGCGTGCGTCCGAGCCGTGGCACTGGATGCAGTAGGTCTGGAACAGGCGCTTGCCCATTTCCTGTGCCTGCGGGTCGGCCGCGACCGCCTTCACGTCCATCGACTTGTACTTGGCGTACAGCGGCTCGTACTTGGCTTGTGCCTGCGCCACTTCTTCCTTGTACTGGCCGACGCTCGACCAGTTGCGCATGCCCTTGAAGTTGCCAAGGCCGGGGTAGAGGACCAGATAGCCGATGCCGAAGGCGATGGTCAGGTAGAACATCCACATCCACCAGCGCGGCAGCGGGTTGTTGTACTCCTCGAGGTCGTCGTCCCAGCGGTGGCCGGTGGTGTCCTCGGATTCGCCCGGCTTGTTGACCTTGGCCTTGGACTGCGTGAACAGCACCAGGGTGACCCCCAGGATGCCGACGACCACGATGAACGTGACCCAGTTGCTCCAGAAATTGCTCATTGCTTGGCTCCGTTGGAAGCGCGCTCCGGTGCTTGGCCGGACGCGTGTTCGTCGTCCATGAAGGGCAGCATCGCCGCCTCCTCATAGCGCTGTTTGGACTTTTTGCCGTATGCGCCCAGCAGGATCACGATAAACGATGCAAAGCACAGCACCGTGAACATCGAGCGCGCAAAGTTGGTCCAGTCCATGTCAGCGCACGTTCTTCAGCGCAAGACCGAGGCCCTGCAGGTAGGCGATCAGCGCGTCCATCTCGGACTTGCCTTCGACTTCGGCCTTGGCGCCGGCGATCTGCTCGTCGGTGTAAGGCACGCCGACCTTGCGCAGCGCTTCCATCTTGGCCGGGACGATCTCGGCGTCGGCCAGGTTGCGCGCGAGCCACGGGAAGCCCGGCATGTTGGACTCCGGAACCACGTCACGCGGGTTGATCAGGTGCACGCGGTGCCATTCGTCCGAGTAGCGGCCGCCGACACGGGCGAGGTCCGGGCCGGTACGCTTGGAACCCCACTGGAACGGGTGGTCGTACACCGACTCGCCGGCGACCGAGTAGTGGCCGTAGCGCTCGGTTTCCGCGCGGAACGGGCGGATCATCTGCGAGTGGCAGTTGTAGCAGCCTTCGCGGATGTAGATGTCACGGCCGGCCAGTTGCAGCGCGGTGTAGGGCTTGACGCCCTTGATCGGCTCCGTGGTCTGCTTCATGAACATCAGCGGCACGATCTCGACCAGCATCGCGATACTGATGGTCAGGAAGGTGAATACGATCAGGTAGCCGACTTTTTCTTCGATCAGTTTCTGGATCTTTTCCATGATGCGTCCTTGCCTCAGTGAGCTTGGGCGGTGACAGCCGGGATCTTGGCGTCAACCGGGCGACCAGCGGTCGCGGTGCGGAACACGTTGTAAGCCATCAGGCACATGCCGCCGAGGTAGAGGAGACCGCCGAGCAGGCGCACGAAATGGTACGGGTAGGTGACCTTGACCACTTCGGCGAACGAGTAGGTCAGGGTGCCGTCCGGGTTCAGTGCGCGCCACATCAGGCCCTGCATCACGCCGGAGATCCACAGCGCGGCGATGTAGAGCACGACGCCGACGGTGGCCATCCAGAAGTGCGCTTCGATCAGCTTGGTGCTGTACATCGCGTCACGGCCGAACAGGCGCGGGATCAGGTAGTAGATCGAACCGATGGTGATGAAGCCCACCCAGCCCAGCGCGCCGGAGTGCACGTGGCCGACGGTCCAGTCGGTGTAGTGGGACAGCGCGTTGACGGTCTTGATCGACATCATCGGGCCTTCGAAGGTCGACATGCCGTAGAACGACAGCGACACGACGAGGAACTTCAGGATCGGGTCGGTACGCAGTTTGTGCCATGCGCCGGACAGGGTCATGATGCCGTTGATCATGCCGCCCCAGCTTGGCGCCAGCAGGATCAGCGAGAACACCATGCCGAGCGACTGGGTCCAGTCAGGCAGCGCGGTGTAGTGCAGGTGGTGCGGGCCGGCCCACATATAGGTGAAGATCAGCGCCCAGAAGTGCACCACCGACAGGCGGTAGGAGTACACCGGACGGCCAGCCTGCTTCGGCACGAAGTAGTACATCATGCCCAGGAAGGCGGCGGTCAGGAAGAAGCCCACCGCGTTGTGGCCGTACCACCACTGCACCATGGCGTCGACGGCACCAGCGTACACCGAGTACGACTTCCACATGGAGACCGGGATCTCCATGCTGTTAACCACGTGCAGCAGCGCAACCGCCAGGATGAACGCACCGTAGAACCAGTTGGCCACGTAGATGTGCTTGACCTTGCGGATGGCGATGGTGCCGAAGAACACGATGGCGTAGACGACCCAGGTCACGGTGATCAGGATGTCGATCGGCCATTCGAGTTCGGCGTACTCCTTGCCGGTGGTGATCCCCAGCGGCAGGGTGACCGCGGCGAGCACGATGATGAGCTGCCACGCCCAGAAGGTGAAGGCGGCCAGCTTGTCCGAGATCAGGCGTACGTTACAGGTACGCTGGACCACGTAGTAAGAGGTGGCGAACAGTGCGCTGCCACCGAAGGCGAAGATCACGGCGTTGGTGTGCAGCGGGCGCAGGCGGCCGAAGTGCAGCCAGGGACCGATGTTCAGGTCTGGCCATACCAGCTGGGCCGCAATGATTACGCCTACCAGCATGCCGACGATACCCCACACGACGGTCATGACGGCAAACTGGCGCACCACCTTATAGTTGTAAGTGGATTGCGTTTCCATTAACGATTCTCCAAGGTTGCGAACTAAAATGTATCTCTGGTGTCATCGTTTGAACCGGAACAGGATTCCGATCTGCTAGCGATGCCGCCACATGGGGTCTGTGCCCCGATCGTGACCGCTTTTTCCGCCCGGTCAAAGTTATGGTGACTGAGGGCATGACATCCCTCTTTATCAGCACGTCATTCTATCGAATCGGCCGGATTACAGCCAGACCGGTTTGTGCGGCGCGGTAGCCCCAGTCTCGCGGAAGGTGAGCTCGCAAGTGCCCGCCGACTCATGGACTTACCATGAATTTTATTGTCATATCAGGTCGAGAATTTGACCTGGATCAACGGAAAGCCGATGCATGCGGAACTTCTGCGCGTTTGCACCGCTTTCCCTGCCGGAAAGACTGCCTCCGATGAAATCTCCCGTCCGTTACCGCATTTCCGTCGCCTCTGCCGAGGCGCATCTGTTCGAAGTTCGCATGCTGGTCGATGCGGCGGCGCCGCAGGGGCATCTGCTGCGCCTGCCGGCGTGGATTCCGGGCAGTTACATGATCCGTGATTTTTCGCGCCACATTGTCCGCATCGAGGCGAGCTGCGACGGGCAGCCGGTCGCGCTGACCAAGCTCGACAAGGACAGCTGGCAGGCCGCGCCGACCGACGGGCCGCTCGAAGTGCGTTACGAGGTCTACGCGTACGACCTGTCGGTGCGCGGCGCCTACCTCGACACCACGCGCGGGTTCTTCAACCCGAGCAGCCTGTGCCTGTACGCCGAGGGCCTGCAGCACGGCGTGCATGAAATCGACGTGCGCGCGCCCAAGGCGCGTGCGTTGCACAACTGGCGCCTGGCGTGCGCCCTGAACGCCATCAAGGCCGACAAGGCGGGCTTCGGCCGCTACCAGGCCAAGGATTACGACGCGCTGATCGACCACCCGTTCGAGCTGGGCGAATTCGACGAAGTCAGCTTCAAGGCGTGCGGCGTGCCGCACCGGCTGGTGCTCAGCGGCCGGCACCACCATGCCGACCTCAAGCGGCTCGCACGCGACGCCAAGCAAATCTGCGAGTGCCAGATCCGCCTGTTCGGCAAGCCAGCGCCGTTCGAGCACTACCTGTTCCTGCTCTACGTCGGCGGCGGCCTCTACGGCGGGCTCGAGCACCGCAACAGCACCGCGCTGATGGCCGACCGCGACGACCTGCCCAAGCTGGGCGACGACGGCCTGTCCGACGGCTACCTGCAACTGCTGGGCCTGATCAGCCACGAGTACTTCCACAACTGGAACGTCAAGCGGATCAAGCCGGCCGCCTTCGTGCCGTACGACCTCGCGCGCGAAAACCATACCCGCTTGCTGTGGGCGTTCGAGGGGGTGACCTCGTACTACGACGACCTGACGCTGCTGCGCGCCGGGCTGATCGACGCGCCGCGCTACCTGGGCCTGCTCGCGCGCACGGTCACTTCGGTACTGCGCGGCAGTGGCCGCCTCAAGCAGACGCTGGAAGCGTCGAGCTTCGACGCGTGGACCAAGTACTACAAGCAGGACGAGAACAGCCCGAACGCGATCGTCAGCTACTACGCGAAAGGTTCTCTGGCCGCGCTCGCGCTCGACCTGACCATCCGCCGCGACAGCGACGGCCGCCATACGCTCGACGACGTGATGCGCGCGCTGTGGCGGCGCGAGCGCGAAGCGGGGCAGGGTATCGGCGAGGACGAGTGGGAGGCGATCGCGAGCGAGACCACCGGGCTGCCGCTGGCCGGTTTCTTCGAGCAAGCGCTGCGCAGCACCGAGGACCTGCCATTGGCCGAACTCTTAGTTACGCAGGGCGTGACGCTGCAACTGGTGGCCGCGGCCAGCGCTGCCGACCGCGGCGGCGTCGAGACCCGCCCCGCAAAGTCGGGCAAGCGGGTCACGCTCGGCGTAAAATGCGCGCCGGAAGCGTCGGGCGTGCGCCTTCTGCAGGTATTCGACGGCGGCGCGGCGCAGCGCGCGGGGCTCTCCGGCGGCGACGTGATCGTCGCGCTGGACGGCCTGCGCCTCACCGACCTCGAGCGCGCGCTCGCCAATCGCGTGGCCGGCGAGGTGGTCGCCGTGCACGCGTTCCGTCGTGACGAACTGATGCGTTTCGACGTCGAGTTGCAGGCGGCGCCGGAAGACACTTGCTACCTTGCGCTGGCCGACGCCGGCTGCGCGTGGCTGCAACAGCAATGAAAAGCGGGAGACAAAGATGACCAGCCAGAAAACGACCAAATACCGCAAGGACTACCAGGCGCCGGCCTTCTCGATCGACAAGGTCGACCTGACCTTCGACATCGGCGAGACGCTCACCCGGGTGCACGCGCGCCTGGTGATGCGCGCGCTCGCGGGTGCCGGGCAGACGCTGCGCCTGGACGGTTCGGCCAGGCTCGTCTCGCTGACGCTGGACGGCGAGCGGCTGGACGAAACGCGCTACCGCACGGGCGAAGAACACCTCGAGATCGATGCGGTGCCGGACGGCTTCATCCTGGAGGTCGAGACCGAAATCGACCCGGCGGCCAATACCAGCCTGATGGGGCTGTATGCGTCCGGCGGCAACCTGTTCACCCAGTGCGAGCCCGAGGGCTTCCGCAAGATCACCTACTACCTCGACCGCCCGGACGTGATGTCGAAGTTCACCACCACCATCATCGCCGACAAGCAGGCCTACCCGGTGCTGCTCTCCAACGGCAACAAGGTCGGCGAGGGGATGACCGACAAGAAGCGGCACTGGGTGAAGTGGGTCGACCCGTACAAGAAGCCGGCCTACCTGTTCGCGCTGGTCGCGGGCAAGCTCTCGGCGCTGAAGGACAGCTTTATCACCCGTTCCGGGCGCAAGGTCGCGCTGGAGATCTGGACCGAGCCGGCCGACCTCGACAAGTCGCAGCACGCGATGGCGTCGCTAAAGAAGTCGATGCGCTGGGACGAGACCCGCTTCGGCCTCGAGTACGACCTCGACATCTACATGATCGTCGCGGTCGGCGACTTCAATATGGGGGCGATGGAGAACAAGGGCCTCAACATCTTCAATACCAAGTACGTGCTGGCGCGCCAGGACACCGCGACCGACGCCGATTTCGACGGCGTCGAGAGCGTGATCGGCCACGAGTACTTCCACAACTGGACCGGCAACCGCGTGACCTGCCGCGACTGGTTCCAGCTGTCGCTGAAGGAAGGCCTGACCGTGTTCCGCGACCAGGAGTTCTCCGCCGACATGGGCAGCCGCGCGGTCAAGCGCATCGAGGACGTGAAGGCGCTGCGCGCGCTGCAGTTCCCCGAGGACGCCGGCCCGACCGCGCATCCGATCCGGCCGGATGCCTACATCGAGATGAACAACTTCTACACGATGACGGTGTACGAGAAGGGTGCCGAGGTGGTGCGCATGTACCACACGCTGCTGGGCGAAGAGGGCTTCCAGAAGGGCATGGCGCTCTACTTCAAGCGCCACGACGGGCAGGCGGTGACCTGCGACGACTTCCGTGCGGCGATGGCCGACGCCAACGGTGTCGACCTCACCCAGTTCGCGTTGTGGTACAGCCAGGCCGGCACCCCGCTGCTCAAGGTCTCGCTCGAGCACGACGCAGTGCGCGCCGAGGCAGTGCTGACCATCGAGCAGCGCGTGCCGCCGACGCCGGGACAGGCCGACAAGCAGCCGCTGCACATCCCGTTCGCGATGGCGCTGATCGGCCGCGACGGCAAACCCTTGCCGCTGGTGTTGGAAGGCGAGGTACCGGGCGACGGCGGCGACGCCGGTTCGGTCAGCCGCGTGCTCGACGTGCGCCGCGCGCGCGAGGTGTTCCGCTTTAGCGGCGTCGCGCACAAGCCGGTGCCTTCGCTGTTGCGCGGCTTCTCGGCGCCGGTGCGCCTCGACTACGACTGGCGCGACGACGAGCTGGCCTTCCTGATGGCGCACGACGGCGACACCTTCAGCCGCTGGGAGGCGTCGCAGGAACTGGCGCGGCGCATCCTGTTGCGCGCGGTGGCCGACCTGGCCGCCGGCCGCCAGCGCGCGCTGTCGCAGACCTTTGTCGACGCAGTCGGCGCGGTGCTCGCCAACCAGCGGCTCGACCCGGCGTTCCGCGCGCTGATGCTGACCCTGCCTTCCGAAGCCGACCTGATCGAGCTTGTCGACGCCGCCGACCCCGCGCTGATCTGCCGCGCGCGAGCGGGCGTGCTGAACGAGCTCGCGCAGCAGTTGCGCGGCCAGTGGCGCGAGGCCTTCGACCTGAACCAGACCCGCGGCGCCGAAGTGGCCGACGCCGGCAAGCGCGCGCTGAAAAACGTCGCGCTCGCGATGCTGTGCCGCCTGCCGGACGTGTGGCCGCTGGAAGGGGCACGCAAGCAGTACGAGACGGCGGACAATATGACTGATACCATGGGCTCGCTTATTGCGCTGCGCGACCGCGGTTGCGACGCGCGCGAGCACTGCCTCGCCGACTTCGCGCGGCGCTGGCAGCACGATGCGCTGGTGATGGACAAGTACTTCACGCTGGTCGCGGCGAGCCAGCTGCCGGACACCCTGTGTGCGGTCGAGGCCGCGCTCGCCCACCCGGCGTTCTCGCTGAAGAACCCGAACAAGGCGCGCAGCCTGCTCGGCACCTTCGGCCGCAACGTCGCGGCTTTCCACGCCGCGGACGGCGCGGGCTACCGCTTCCTCGCCGACCAGGTACTCGCCATCGACGCGTTCAACCCGCAGGTGGCAAGCCGGCTGGTGCAGGCGTTCAACCGCTGGCGCCGTATCGAGCCCGTGCGCGGCGCGCTGATGCAGGGCGAGCTCGAACGCATCCTCGCGCACGAAGGCTTGTCGGCCGACGTGTACGAGATCGTCTCCAAGAACCTCGAGGCATGAACCTGCCGTGCCGCAAGGCACGGCCAAGCAGAGGCGGGCAGAGGCCCGCCTCTTGGTTTTTCAGGAAATGAACAAGACGTACTCCCTGTCCGGCGTGCTGACGCTGGCTTTTCTGTGGCTGGTGTGGGGCGGCAACTGGATCGTCACCAAGCTCGGCCTCGCCTATGCCAGTGCCGCGCAACTGGGGCTGATGCGCACCGTGCTGGCGGTGCTCACCCTCGGCCTGATCATGTTTTTCACGCACCGGCCGTTCAAGCCCACGCCCTTCGTGCCGACCTTCCTGCTCGGGCTCACGCAGACGGCGGGCTTCGTGCTGCTGACCAACCTCGCGCTGGTCGCCGGCGGCGCCGGCAAGGTGTCGGTGCTCTGCTACACCATGCCGTTCTGGACGCTCTTGATGGCGCGGCTATGGCTGGGTGAACGGCTGTCCCGTTTGCAGTGGCTGGCGGTCGGCCTCGCCTTCGTCGGCCTGATCGCCATCCTCGAGCCGTGGAGCCTGTCCGGTAGCTGGCTCTCCGACCTGTTGGCGGTCGGCGGGGGACTGGTGTGGGCCGCTGCCGCGATCATCGCCAAGCGCCTGCGCATCCGTCACCGTGTCGACACGCTGGGGCTGACCTTCTGGCAGATGCTGTACGGCGCGATTCCGCTCGTGCTGCTGCTGCCGCTGTTTCCGGCGGCCGCGCCGGTGCGCTGGTCGCCCGAACTTGCCGCGGTGCTGGTGTTCTCCGGCGTGCTGGCCGGCGGCCTGGGCTGGCTTGCCTGGATGCTGCTCTTGAGTAAGTTGTCGGCCGGCATGGCCGGCCTCAACATCCTGGCGATCCCGGCGGTGGCGGTGTTGTTGGCGTGGGCGACCTTCGGCGAGACGCCGAGCGACGCCGAGGCGTTCGGCATGGCACTGGTCGCGCTCGCGCTGACTTTGCTTGCCGCGCTGACCTTGTGGAAGGAAACCCAGGTGCAGCCTGCTAAAAATTTATAGAAAGATGTTGACGGACCAGCAGGGGTGCAGTTATATTAGCGCCTCACTGATCGCGGAGAGATGCCGGAGAGGCTAAACGGCCCTGACTCGAAATCAGTGGGCGGCGTATGCCGCACGTGGGTTCGAATCCCACTCTCTCCGCCAGTACCAACATCAAAGCCCTGACGCGTCAGGGCTTTTTTGTCGTCTGCGCGCACCATGTCAATGGTGTATCTTGTGCGCTGCGTCGCGGCAGACTTGTCGCGGGCTTGCCCATTCATCCTGCGGATCCATTGCCATGCATCGACTGTTACTCCTGGAAGACGAGCCTGACCTGCAAGAGGAACTGGCCGATTTCCTGTGCGCGCGCGGCTGGCAGGTGTTGGCCGCGTCGACGATCGCCGAGGCCGAGGCCCTCGCAGGGCAAGCCGCGATGGCGGTGTGCGACGTGATGCTGCCCGACGGCAGTGGCTTCGACTTCGCCGCACGCCTGCGTGCGCGGTCGGTGCAGTACGGTATCGTGATGCTGACCGCGCGCGGCGCGACGCAGGACGTGGTCGCCGGCCTGCAAGGCGGCGCCGACCATTACCTGGTTAAGCCGGTCAACCTGCTGCAACTGGATGCGACCTTGCAGGCGCTGTCCCGGCGGGTGGGGCTGGCCAGCTGGCGACTTGTGCGTGCCAGTCGCAGCCTGTGCGCGCCGGGTTTGCCGCCGTTCGAGTTGTCTGCCGGCGAATGGTCGTTGCTGGAAGCGCTGGCAGAGGCAACTGGCGAGTCCGTCAGTCGCCGTGCGATCGTCGAGGCGCAGGGGCACGACTGGCTGGACTACGACCAGCGCCGGCTGGACACCCAGGTTAGCCGTCTGCGCCAGCGCTGGCGCGAGTACGCCGGGGGCGAGTTGCCGCTGAAGACCGTGCACGGCGCGGGTTACGCGCTGACGGTCTCCGTCGTGCTGGGATGAGCTTCGGCTGCACGCCTTGGCAGGCGCAGGCAGGCGCAGCAGCCGCCACCTTCCTGGTTGTCCACACTCAGGCTGCCGCCTTGCCAGGCGAGCATCTGCCGTGCCAGTGGCAGGCCCTGGCCGCTGCCCGCGTGGCGGGCGGATTCGCTGCCGCGAAAGCCGTGCTCGAACAGGCGGGGCAACTCGTCAGGCCGGATGCCAGGCCCGTTGTCGCGGATGCACAGCAGCAGCGTGTCGCCTTCGAGCATGCCGCCCAGCCGGATTTCGCTGCCGGCCGGCGTGTACTTGACCGCGTTGTCCGCCAGCGTGCGCAGCGCGAGCGTGGTCAGCGCCGGGTCGCATACCCAGCTTGCGGGCAGGCTGCTGGCATCGACCACGATGCGGTGCGTGTCGCTGACGATGGCGGCTGCGCGTGCGGCGTCTTCCAGCAGTGCGGCGGGCGAGCACTCGATGGCCTCGATACGCTTGCGCGCGAGGGTGAAGCGGGTATCGCTCAGCGCGTCCTGCAGCAGCAGGGTCAGCCGCTGGCTGGCAGCCAGGATCTTCTGGTAGCGCTGGCGGGTGCGCTCGCCCACCGCCTGTGCGTCTCCCGTGCCCAGCAGCAGGTTTTGCGCGGCGCTGTCGATCACTGCCAGCGGGGTGCGCAGCTCGTGCGACACCGTCGCCAGGAACTGCTGCTGTTGCTGCTGTGCACGCCGCTCGAGCAATAGCGCGCCTTCCACCTGTTCCATCGCCTCCTTCAGCGCCCCGGTGCGTTCGGCCACCTGCTGCTCTAGCCGCTGCTCGGCCTCCAGCGCCACCCTGAGCGCCTCGGTCTGCGCCGCTTCCTTTTCGGCGCGCAGGTCGGTGTAACGCCAGGTAATGGCCGCATTCATGATCAGGAAAAACGCCATCATCCCCAGATAGTGCGCGTTGTCACTCAGCAGCCCCGGTTCGATCAGGCCCGTGTTGCGCGCCAGCCGCAGGCTGATGCCGCCAAGAAACAGCCCCTGCACCAGGAGTAGCGGCCGTGCGGCACGGTTGCCTTGTGCGAACTGCCATAGCGAAACCAGCAGCAACGACAGATTGGCGGACAGCGCCCATAGCAAGTAGGCCGGGCGCAAGGCGCTGACGTTGCTCCAGATCAGCCAGGGTGCCGTCAACAGCGCGATGGCCGCGGCCAGCCAGGTTGCGCACAGCGCCGCGCGCCGCCAGCGGCCGGCATACAGCCCGAGATACTGGCAGGCAAACAGCACGCCCAGCGGGGTCGCCGCGAACCAGCTGACCACATACAGCGCATCGGTCAGCCACGGCCTGTCCGGCAGCAGGTACTGGTAGGTGTGTCCCTCGGCGCACAGCGTGCTGATGAGGTTGGCGAGTACGCACAGCGCAAACAGCGCGAAGGACAGGCTACGGGTGCGCAACCAGAACCACGCGCTGCTCACCAGCAGCACCAAGTGGATCGCGTAGAACACGCCGAACAGCAACTGTTCGCGGCCGGCTGAAGACATGAAAGAGGAGGGTGTGTGCAGCGCCCACGGAAAGCTCAGCGTGCTGGTGCTGGAAAGCCTCAGGTAAACGGTGGCCGGCAGGCCGTCCGGCCAGTCGACGCGGAACACCGGCTGGCGGTAGTCGAGCGTGCGCGCGGTGAGCGGTATCCGGTCGCCCGCGCGTTGCACCTGCCAGCGCCCGTCGCGGCCTAGCTGGTAGAACGCCACATCATCGAGCAGGGCCGAGCGCAGCTCCAGATAGCCGTACTGTTCCCCGCGTAAGGCGGGTAACGCCAGCCGCAACCAGATGGCGCCGGCGCGGTAGCCCAGTGCCGGCTGGCCGCGGGCTGCGCTAAAGGACGTTCGTGCAGCATCGGCGATGCTCAACGTGCCTTGCGGGTCGGCCAGTTGCGCCCAGCGGAGGGGGCCGGGGGCGGCCTGCACGGCCAGCGAGGGTGCCAGCAGGTATAGCGCCAGCAGCATGGCGCGGCAGAGCGAGCGCCAGAGCAGGGGGCGAGGCGCGGTCGCGGTCAGGGTGTGCATGTAAGAATTGGTAAGGTCTGCGATGGGTTTCTATTGATAGTATCGCGGCATTTTATGGCGTTGTCTTCTGTTGTTGCCCGTGCCGGGCGGCAGGCCGCCATCCCCCCAAGAGAGACCCGCATGAACAAGACCCACCGCATCGTCTGGTCGGCTGCCCGCCAGGCCTATATCGTCGCCCACGAACACGCCACCGCCTGCGGCAAGCCGGCCTCCACCCGCGCCGCAGCGGTGCTGGTGGCCGGCCTGCTGGCTGCCGCGCCGGCGCTGGCTGCTGCGCCGGCGGGTATTGACTGCCCTAACTTTTCCAACATGTGCTATGTCGACAGTACGCCTCCTAGCGGTCCAGATACAAATATCTATGTCGGCGCGGGCACCACTATCGATGCGTCGCACTCTTACTCTGGCGATGCCATTCTTGTTAAAAATGGGGCAGGCGATTCGCTTGTTTCCACACAGGTTGGCACGATAGACAACAAAGGTACGCTGCTTGCTGGCTTGTCGGTAAATCCCGACGAGGACTCGGCCGGTATCAAGGTCAGCGGTAATGTAGCCGTCAGCGGCGATATCATCCACAGCGGCACGATCAATAGCGCTACCGATCCTGGCGGTGATAGCGCGAGGGATGGTATTGCCATTGTTTCTGCCCGGCCGGATCCTATTCGTGCCTTCAATCCGGGTAGCGGCCTAGGCTCGCCGGTGATTGAAGGCGGGGTGAAGGTTGCCGCAACGGGGGTTATCTATGCGTGGAATGGCGGTAGCGGCATTCTGGTGCAAGGCGATACTTCGGATAAGGGGCAGCTGCAGATCAAGGGCGGCATCACCAACGATAACAAAATTATTGCAAAAAATAGCCCCGCTGACGCAGATGGTAACATCAATAATTATGCTGATGGTATTGATATTAATGATAGTACCGTAGGCGTGGGTGTTGTTAATAACGGAGAGATTGATGCAGGTGGTTCCGGGATTGCCGTAAACAACAGTCAGATAGATGGCCGTATCGAGAATAGCGATAATATTACTGCTGGGTCTCGTGGCGTGTCCATATTGGGATCCACGGTGACCGGTGGCATACGCAATGGTGGAACCATCAATTCCGGAGATAGTACCATCTATATCGTTGACTCGACCCTAAATCAAGGTCTAGCCAATACGGCGACAGGTACTCTTAGAAGTCAAAGCGCTGCCATCAACATCGAGAATGTGAATATTATTGGAAATATCACCAATGAGGGCTCAATGACCTCTACAGACTCCGATGGTTTCGATATTTATAACCTTAGTCTCTCTGGAGATATCAGTAACAAAAAACTTATTCAGGCGAATGGCGGTGACGGCATAGAGCTTGAAGATTCTAAAATAAATGGTTCTATTCTGAATGGCGGGACAATCAGTGCGAGCGAAAATGGTATTTTCATTGGGTCGGACGGAGGTGACATGGAGATTGGTGGAGACGTTCGCAACAGTGGCGAGATTGTTGCGGGTGGCTCTGGTTATGTGATTCGTGACACAACCTTGATGGGTAAGCTCGAAAATGCCAATTCCATCACGGCAGGCCGTGATGGAATTTACCTTTATTATTCAGAGATTGCAGGTAATGTAAGTAACACCTCCGATGTAAAAATAACCGTCAACCCAGAGGAGTCAGGTTGGTTTGGTGCCATCAAAATGCACGCCGGGAAAGTGTATGGGGGTATGCTGAATGCTGGTACGTTGGACGCTACCACCGGTAATGCTGGTATTATCCTGCTGGATAATGCAGAAATTCTCGGCGATATACATAACAGCGGGGCTATTTATTCTGGCGGAGACGGGATTTATCTGGGTGGTGACGGAGATGTTAAGGTTCACGGCCGTCTTATCAATAGCGGAGACATCATTGCGAAGGACTACGGTGTTTTTCTCCAAGAGAAATCAACTATAGGTGGCATTGAAGTCTCCGGCCGTATCGAGGCAGGGAAGGATGCTCTTCATCTTACTGAAGAGTCGGGCGTCACAGGTTTGAGCATCGCGGGTTCTGTCAACAAAAAAGCCGTGCTTGACGGCGAACGGTTTTCGATGTTTGCACAGGGTGTAACGCAAAAAAACAATTGGGAGTGCGTTAGCTCCGGTTTAGGTATGCAGTGCGGCTTTATTACTGTTAATGTTCCAGCACTCAGCTTCGGCGGTATCGCCCTCGCCGGCAGTACCCGCATTATTGGCGACGTCTACGCCCAGGCCGACGCGCTGACGGTCACCGGGGGCGACAACCGCATCAGCGGTGCGCTCGATGTGAAGCAATTGACGGTGGAAAGTGGTGGTGAGCTGGTGCTGGGCAGCCTGGCGTCCAGCAGCAAGGCGTGGAAGGGCGCGCATCAGGACGCGGATGTGACCGGTCTGCCTGTCCTTGCCGATGCGCTGAAGACCACCGGCGGCGTTGCCAACAACGGCCGGTTGGTGCTGGCCAAGGCGGACAGCTACCAGATTATCGGCAATTACAGCCAGACAGCCGACGCGACGCTGGCGGTGCGCGCCACCGACGCCACCACTTACAGCCAGTTGAAAGTCGATGGCACCGCGAAGCTGGCTTCTGGCACCAAGATCGACGTCGACGTACAGTCTGGTGTCGAGTTTAAAAGTGATCGTCTGCCGGGCGTGATCCAGGCCAGTGCGCTAGATAGCGATGGAAAGTTTATCGTCAGCGACAACTCGGCGCTGTTCGACTTTGGCGGTGAGAAGGTCGGCAACAATGTCGATCTGGTGCTCAAGCGCGCGCAAGGCGACAAGAAGCCGGTGTATCTGGAGCAGATCGTCAAGGACAACAAGGGTTCGGTGCCGCTGGCCAGCCAGGACGCGGCGCGGGTGCTGGACAAGGTGATCGATCGTTTTGAAAGCGGCAGCGCCGGCGCGATGGCGCCAGTGGTGTCCGCGCTGATCAAACTGGGCTCTGATGCCGAGCTTGCCCAGGCGGTGGAGCAACTGACGCCGGCCCTGCCGTCGGCGGCGCTGTCGGCGGTTAGCGACAGCCTGGGCGCGATCAACCGCGTGGTGCAGGCGCGGGTCGAGGGCAATATCGGCCTGTCGTCCGGCGATGAGCTGTCCGCCGAGCGCTATGTGTGGGTGAAGCCGTTCGGCTCTTACGCCAAGCAGGATGCGCGCAGTGAAACGGCCGGCTTCAAGGCCAATACCGGCGGGCTGGTGTTCGGCGCCGATGCGGCGCTCAGTCCTAAGCTGCGCTTGGGTGCGGCATTTGCTTACGCGCACAGCGATGTGGACGGCAAGTCGGCCTCCGCCCCGCAGTCGTCCAAGGTCGACGTGTACCAACTAATCGGCTACGGCAGCGTGCAACTGGATGGCAATACCGAGTTCAACTTCCAGCTCGACGGCGGGCGCAACCGTAACCAGGGCGAGCGCCAGCTGCCGTTCATGGGGCTGACCGCCAGCTCGGATTACGACAGCCTGAGCTACCACCTGGGCGCCGGCATCGGCCGAACCTTCGCCTTACAGGGCGCGGCGAGCACCACGCCGTCGCTGCGTCTGGATTACACCCGCATCAAGGAAGACGGCTACAGCGAGACGGGTGCCGGCGCGGCCAATCTTACCAACGGCAAGCGTTCGGTCGAGCAGACGCTGCTGGCCTTCGACAACCGGGTGACGCTGCCGCTGAACGAGCGCCAGTCGGTGTCGCTCAACGCGGGTGCCGCCTACGACCTGATGGACGACGGCGCGACGCTGACCTCGGCCTTTGCCGGCGAGCCGGGCACGGTGTTCTCGACGGCGGCGGCCGGGCAGAGCCGCTGGCTGTGGCGCGCGGGTCTGGGCTACACCTACAAGGCCGATACCGGCAAGGGCGGCCTGGAGCTGACCACACGTCTGGACGGCGAATGGCGCAAGGGCGGTTACAGCAACGCCACCGCGTCGGTCAAGGCGCGCTACGCATTCTAAGGAGAAGCTGTTTGACCTCTGGTCAATCCAGGCAAAGCCGCGGCAGGGTCCGCGGCTTTTTTGCAGTCTGCGTGCTGCTGCTCGCAGGTTGCGCCAGCGTGCTGCCAGCAGGGACGCAGACGGCCGCTGCCAGCGCGCAGGCCGACGCGCGCTGGCAGCGCCATACGCTAGCCGGGAACGGTTTGCCGTTGGCGTATTGGCAGCCGGGCAGGCTGGCGGCGGGGCAGACGCTGGTGGTGTATGTGGAGGGCGACGGTCGCGCCTACGCCAGCCGCGATATCGTCTCGGCCGACCCGACCCCGCTGCGCCCGCTGGCCTTGCAGCTGGCGCTCGCCGATGGCCGCCCGAATGTGGCCTACCTCGCCCGGCCGTGCCAGTACGGCGGGGCTGCGGTGCCGCCTTGTGCGCCGCGCTACTGGACGAGCCACCGTTTCTCTCCCGAGGTGGTCGCGCGGCTGTCGCAGGCGCTCGACGCGATGAAGGCAGACACCGGCGCGGCGGCGTTCGAACTTATCGGCTACTCCGGCGGCGGCGCACTGGCAGTGTTGCTGGCCGCGCATCGCGCCGACGTGGTGGCGCTGCAGACGGTGGCCGGCAACCTCGACCACGCCGCGTGGAGCGCGTGGCATGGCGTCACGCCGCTGTCGGGCTCTTTCAACGCGGCCGACGTTTTGCCCAAAATTGCGAATCTGCCGCAGGTGCACTGGGTCGGCCGTGACGACCGGGTGGTGCCGGCTGAACTTACCCGCGCGCTGCTGGCGCGGCAAGATCTGGCCGGGCGGCTGCGTGAAGTGGATGCCGGCCATGCGGACGGCTGGCGCGAGCGCTGGCCGGCGCTGCAGCGGCGCGAGGCTTGGCCATAAGCCTGCGCGCATTTGTTATGCTGCCACGCTGGCAGACAGACAGGAGGAGACGTTATGGCGCAGGAAATCGAACGCAAGTTCCGGGTGGCGGGTGAGTTTCGTGGCGACGCGGTCGGCGCCGAGCGTATCACCCAGGGCTACCTTTGCTCGGTGCCCGAGCGCACGGTGCGCGTGCGTATCAAGGGAAGCCAGGGCTATCTGACTATCAAGGGCATCGGCAACGAGACGGGCGCTGCCCGTTACGAATGGGAGCAGGCGATCCCGTTGGCCGACGCACAAGAGTTGCTCGCGCTATGCGAGCCGGGCGTGATCGACAAGGTCCGCCACCGGGTACCCGTGGGCGGGCATGTGTTCGAGGTCGACGAGTTTTTCGGCGAGAACGCGGGCCTCGTCGTCGCCGAGGTGGAGCTCACGAGCGAAGACGAGGCGTTCGAGCGGCCTCCGTGGCTGGGCGAGGAGGTGACCGGCGACGCGCGCTACTACAACGCGGTGCTGATGAAGCAGCCGTTCTGCCGCTGGTAAGCGGACACGGGTTTGCAGTGGGGATGGAATGTGTTGCGGGCATAAACTACTTGCATAGTATTCGCTCGCAATGAATAATGGTCCGGCAACTTTTAAGTAGAGGTTGCGCTGGCCAAGAGTCCGCGACAGGAGGGGGAACCCGATCATCGTCGCCAAAAGGGGCCAGCGCCGAAGCGTCTGCACCGTCGGGTGCGGCCGCTGGGGGCGGCTCGAACAGGGTCGTCACTGCCATAGTCTGAGCAAACTATGGAGCGCTACTGAAAGGGTGGAAGTCTCGTTCAGACGCGCTTCGTGCGTCCGTTGTCATGCCTTCTGTTCTTCTCGGTAGATCTCCGCCTGAATCCTAAAGGTGAAAGAGATCATGGACCTGATTCGTTATTCCGATTCCTTGTGGGCGGTACTGCCGCCGCTGATCGCCGTCGTGCTGGCGGTAACCACCCGCCGCGTGGTGCTGTCGCTGGGCCTGGGCATCATTGCCGGCGCACTGCTGCTGACCGGCGGCGACATCCCCTTCGCGTTGCGTTACCTCGGGCAGACCGCGCTCGCGATCGTGTGGAGCGACGGTGCGCCCAACTGGGGCAGCGTCAACATCCTGCTGTTCCTGGTGCTGCTGGGCGCGCTGATCGCGCTGATGGCGCTCACCGGCGGCAGCCGCGCCTTCGCGCAGTGGGCCGCGGCGCGCATCCGCAGCCGCCGCCAGGCCAAGTGGGCGACCGGCCTGTTGGTGTTCCTGTTCTTCATCGACGACTACTTCCACAGCCTCGCCGCCGGCACCATCTGCCGCCCGGTGACCGACCGCTACCGCATCTCGCGCGCCAAGCTTGCCTACCTGCTGGATTCGACCGCCGCGCCGGTATGCGTGATGATGCCGGTCTCGTCGTGGGGCGCGTATATCGTCGCGGTGATCGGCGGCATCCTGGTCGCGCACGGCGTGGACGACGTGAGCCCCTTGTCCGCCTTCGTCGCGATGGTGCCGATGAACTTCTACGCGCTCTTCACGCTGGCGATGGTGGTCGCGGTGATCGCGTGGGAGCTCGACTTCGGGCCGATGGCGCGCCACGAGGCCGCTGCCGCCGCGGGCGAACTCTACGACACGGCCAAGGGGACGCCGCCGGGGGCGACCGAGTCGCTCGCGCCGGTTTGCAAAGGCCGGGTGCGCGACCTGGTGCTGCCGATCGCGACGCTGGTGCTCTCGACCGTCTACTTCATGATCGCCACCGGCGCCGAGGCGCTGGCCGGCAGCGGCGCGGCCTTCAGCGTGCTGGGCGCGTTCGAGAATACCAACGTCGGGCTGTCGCTGGTCGGCGGTGCGCTCTCGGCGCTGGCGGTGGCCGGCGTGCTCGCCGTGCAGTTGCGTCTGCCCGCGCGCGAGTGGCTGTCGGTGGCGCGCCACGGCGTATCCGCCATGTGGCCGGCGCTGCGCATCCTGCTGTTGGCGTGGCTGATCGCTGCGGTGATCCGCGACGTGGAGACCGGCAAGTACCTGGCGTCGATGGCGCAACTGGCGATGCCGGTGTGGCTGCTGCCCGCGGTGCTCTTTGTGCTGGCCGGCGCGATGGCGTTCTCGACCGGCACCAGCTGGGGCACCTTCGGCATCATGCTGCCGCTGGGCGCGGATCTGGTGATGGCGGCCGAGCCCACGCTCTTGTTGCCGTCGCTCTCCGCCGTGTTGGCCGGTTCGGTGTTCGGCGACCATTGCTCGCCGATCTCGGACACCACCATCCTGTCGTCGACCGGCGCGGGCTGCCACCACATCGACCATGTGCTGACCCAGCTGCCGTACGCGCTGTTGGTGGCGAGCGGTTCGTTCGCGGGCTACCTCGCGCTGGGGGCCACCCTGTCGGTGTGGGCGGGGCTTGCGGTGTGCGCGCTGTGGTTCGCGCTGGCGCTGCCGCTTCTGAAGCTGTGGCTGGCCCGCCGTGCGCCGGTGCCGGCGGCCGTGCCGGCGGCTTCCTGAATGACCGGCTGAGCCTTGCGAACAAAACCGCCCTTCAAAGGGCGGTTTTTTTACGCGCCGGGCAGACTCCCCAAAAAAGGAAATTTGCTAGTGCCTGCTCTTTGACTTGCGGGAACCAAAGGAGAATGATGCTGCCTATGTCATATATAAACGATGGCGGGGATAACATATGGACTTTGCAACACAGGAAGCCGTACTGACCGTCGCGCTGATGGCCGCGTTTGCCGACGGGCGCAACGACGAACGCGAGCGCGACCACCTGAAGGCGCTCGCGTCTTCGCTGGGCGGCGCCGACAGCGGCGACATCGCGCGGCTCTACCAGGACGTGCTGTTCAGGCGGGTGACGCTGGAGGAAGTGTGCGCGAGGCTTAACAGTGCCGAGGCGAAGAGCTTCGCGTACGAGATGGCGGTGTGCGTGTGCGACGCCGACGGCGTGACCGACACGCGTGAAAAGGCTTTCCTTGCGCGTCTTGCCGGCCTGCTCGGGCTGGATGCACAAGGCAGTGCCGGGCTTGCCGCGCAGGCGGACGCGATTGCCGCGGCCGGCGTGGAGGCGGCGCCCTTGAACGTCGAGCTGCCGCCGCAGGCGGCGCGGCCGCACGAGAAATCCGCCATCGACGAGGCCGAGCTTGACCGCAGCATCGTGCGCGCGGCGGTGATCAACGGCGCGCTCGAATTGCTGCCGCAGTCGTGGGCGTCGGTCGCGATCATCCCGCTGCAGATCCGGCTGGTGTACAGCATCGGCAAGCGCTACGGCTACGAGCTCGACCAGGGCCATATCCGCGAATTCCTGTCGACGGTCGGCGTCGGCCTGACTTCGCAGTACCTCGAACAGTTTGGCCGCAAGCTGGTCGGCGGGCTGCTGGGCAAGGCCGCCGGCAAGTGGGGCAAGGCGCTGGGCGGCGCCGGTACCGGCATGGCGTTCTCGTTCGCCAGCACCTGGGCGCTCGGCCAGGTCGCGCGCCGCTATTACGCGGGCGGCCGCCAGATGAGCGCGGGGGTGTTGAAGCAGAGTTTCCAGGGCCTGCTGGGCGAGGCCAAGTCCCTGCAAACGCAGTACCTGCCGCAGATTCAGGACGAGGCGAAGCATCTGGACGCCACCCGCGTGATGGAGATGGTGCGCGGCCGCGTGTAGGCGCCGGCGTTACTCCCCTGCAACAAGAAGCCGCCCTGGATGGGCGGCTTTTGCATGGCTACTTGCCGGCTCGTTACAGGCGGGCGGCGACGCCGATGATGATCAGCGCGAGCACCGCCAGCGCGAGGGCGAGCTGGCGCTGGCGTTTTTGCAGCGCGTCGACACGGCGGATCAGCTCGGTGTTCTGGCTCGCCAGCGCGTTGATCAGCTCGCCCGACTCGGCCATCTGCCGCCGCAATTCGTCGTTCTGTGCCTGCAAGGCGGCGACGCGCGGCGCGAGCGGGTTTTCTTCGCCGGCGGCAGGCGTGGGCGCCGCCGCAGGTTCGGGGGCTGCGGGCGGTGGCGCCTTCTTGCGCGCGCTCTCCCACAGCTTGCGCGCGCCCTCGGCGACCGCCGGCGCGTTGCGTACCACCTCGGTCCACGGCACCGCCTTCAGTACGGTGATCCAGCTCAGTCCCATCTTGCCGTCCTTTTCTTGCGTGTTCTGCTCCTAGATGGCGGCGCCGGCCTTCCGCTGCAAGGGGGCCATCGTGGCAAACACACATCCTTTTTCTACCATGTAGGAATGCAAAACCAAACTGGAATTGCCATATGCATTACATGCTGCGGCTCTCGCCGTTGATCGCCGTGTTGCTGGCCGGCTGTGCAGAGCTGTCTGCGCCGCCGGTCACGCTCTCGCCACAGGCGCTGGGCCTGACCGAAGCGCGTGCGCCCACGTTCGCCGCCGGCGCCTGGTGGCGGGCGCTGGGCGACCCGGCGCTGGACAGGCTGGTCGCGCAGGCGCTTGCGGCCAACCCCCGCTTGACGCTGGCCGAAGCCAAGGTACGCGCCGCCGAGGCCGGGCAGGCGGTCGCGGCGGCCGGCGGGGGGCCCAATGTCGGCTTCGCGTACTCGTACAACCGCCAGCGCTATTCGGCCGACAGCATCTACCCGCCGCCGATCGGCGGCAGCTGGCAGACGCTGCAGGAGATCGGGCTGACGCTCGATTGGCGGCTCGACTTGTGGGGGCAGGTCAGCGAACGGGTGGCCGCCGAGGCAGGCCAGGTGGCCGCCGCCCGTTTTGACGCCGAGCTTGCCCGCCAGTGGCTGTGCGCCGAGGTGACTGCACAGTACCTCGCGTTGCGCGTCGCCCTGGCGCAGCAGGCGCTCGCCGCCGAGGCGGTGACGCTGGCCCGCGCGCGCGACAAGCAGGCGCAGTGGCGCGTGAAGGCCGGGCTGTCCGACGCGGCGTCTCTGGCTGGCGCACGCGCGTCGCTGGCTGCGGCCGAAGCGGCGTACGCGCCATGGGACGGCGCGGTGACGGCCGCCCGCGCGGCGCTTGCCGCGCTGACCGTGCAGCCGCTCTCGGCCATCCCCGCCGACACGCCCACCGCGTGGCCCGAGTGGACGCTCGATACGGCGGGCCTGTCGCTCTCAGCGATCAGCCGCCGGCCGGAGCTGGCTGCTGCGCGGCAGGGTGTCGAGGCCGCCGCGCACCGGGTGCGCGCCGCACGGGCCGATTTTTACCCCGACCTTTCCCTGTCGCTGCTGCTGGGGTTGACCTCGCTCAACCCGGCGACGCTGTTTGACGCTGCCTCGCGCGAGCTGGGCGTGGCCCCGGCGCTGTCCTTGCCCTTGTACCGTGCCGGTGGCCTGCAGGGACGGCTGGATGCCGAACAGGCGGCCTACGCGGCGGCCGTGGCCCAGTACAACCAGACCCTGCTCGACGTCGCCGGACAGAGCGCGAGCGCGCTGGCCAAGACACAGGCCGCCGTGCGCGCCGACACCGCTGCCGAGAGCGCCGCGCTTGCCACCGTGCGGCAGGCGCGTGCGGCCCAGACCCTGTTCGCCGCCGGCCTTGCCGCGCGCGACGACGCGCTCGCCGCCGCCGAAGGCGCGCTGTCCGCCCGCCAGAAATGGTTGTCCGTGCGTGGCGAACGATTGCAAGCCCAGCTTGCGCTGGTGCGCGCGCTGGGCGAAGTCCCCGAATCCCCTGCGGAGAAACCCTGATGTCCGATACCCCCGCCACGCCCGCGCGCGCGGTCAACCCGGTGCGCCGGCGCCGTACCCTGTGGCTGTTTGTCCTGTTGTTGCTCCTGGCCGGCGCCGGCGTGCTCGCGTGGTGGGCGCTGGTGCTGCGCTACGAGGCGAGCACCGACGACGCCTACGTCGACGGCTTCGTCAGTCAGGTCAACAGCCGCATCCCCGGCGTGGTGACCGCCGTCTACGTCAACGATACCGACCGGGTCGTCGCGGGCGAGCTGCTCGCGCGTCTGGACGACAGCGACGCGCGCATCGCGCTTGGCAAGGCCGAGTCGGCACTGGCACGCGCGGTGCAGGGCGCCGGCAGCAGCCGCGCCGACGTCGAGCAGGCCGTGGCCAACGTGCGTGCCCGCGAGGCGCAGCTGGCGCTTGCCAAGTCGGATCTTGCGCGCCGGCGCGTCGCCGCCGGTGGCGACGCGGTGCCGGCCGAGGCCGTCGCGCACGCCGAGCAGGGCGTGCAGGTCGCCGACGCCGAGCTGGCGGCAGCGCGCGCGGCGCTCGCCTCGGCCCGCTCGCAGGCGGCGGCCGGCGCGGTACGCGACTACCCGGCGGTGCGCGAGGCGGCCGACGCCGTGCGCGAGGCGTGGCTGAACCGCGCGCGTACCGAGATCCGCGCGCCTATCGCCGGGCTGATCGCCAAGCGTTCGGTCACCGCCGGTACCGAGGTCGCGCCGGGCACGCCGCTGATGGCGATCGTGCCGCTTGGCTCGGTATGGGTGAACGCCAACTTCAAGGAGACCCAGCTTGCCAACCTGCGCGTCGGCCAGCCGGTGTCGCTGACGGCGGACGCCTACGGCAGCGGCGTCAGCTACCACGGCCGCGTCGCCGGCCTCGCGGCGGGCACCGGCAGCGTGTTTTCGCTGTTGCCGCCGGAAAACGCCAACGGCAACTGGATCAAGGTGGTGCAGCGCCTGCCGGTACGCGTGGTGCTCGAGCGCGCCGACCTGGAAAAGCACCCGCTGCAGGTCGGCCTGTCGATTTACGCGACGGTCGACACCCGCGAGCGCGGCGGCGCACGGCTCGCGCCGTTGGCCGCCTCGCCGCGCCAGGCGGTGTCGCAGACCGGCGTGTACGCGGCGCAGCTCGCCGGCGCCGACGCGCGCATCGAGGCGATCATCGCCGACGCCCTGCAGCAGAAGGGCCGGGCGCAGTGAGCCGCATCGCGCCGCTGGCGGGCATGAACCGGGTATGGGCGACCATCGCGCTGGCGCTGGCGACTTTCATGCAGGTGCTCGACACCACCATCACCAACGTCGCGGTGCCGAGCATCGCCGGTGACCTCGGCGCTTCGGTGACCGAGGGCACCTGGGTGATCACCTCGTTCGGCGTCTCCAACGCGATTTCGGTGTTGCTCGCCGGCTGGGTGGCGCGCCGCTTCGGCGAGGTGCGCGTGTTCATGGTCGCCACCATCGGCTTCGTGACCACCTCTTTCTTGTCGGGCATCTCACCGACGCTCGACATCCTGATCTTCTGCCGCGTGCTGCAAGGCGCGCTGGCCGGCCCGCTGATCCCGCTCTCGCAAAGCCTGCTCTTGGCCACCTACCCGAAGGAAAAGCAGGGGCTGGCGCTCGCCCTGTGGGCGATGATGGTGGTGATCGCGCCGATCTGCGGGCCGATCTTCGGCGGCTGGATCACCGACAACTGGGTGTGGGGTGGCATCTTCTTCATCAACGTGCCGATCGGCGCGCTGGTGATCGGCCTGTCCGCCTGGCAGCTGAAGGGGCGCGAGACGCCGACCGAGCAGTTGCCGGTCGACCGGGTCGGCCTCGCCTTGCTGGTGCTGGCAGTCTCCGCGCTGCAGGTGATGCTCGATCTGGGTAACCAGAAAGACTGGTTCAATTCGGGCGAGATCATCGCGCTCGCGCTGGTGGCGGCGGTGTGCGGTGTCGCCCTCTTGATCTGGGAGCGCGACGAGCCTTACCCGGTGCTCGACCTCGACCTCTTTCGCGACCGCAACTTCACCGTCGGCGTGCTGTGTACCAGCCTGGGCTTTTTGATGTATTTCGGCTCGGTGCTGTTGCTGCCGCTTCTGATGCAGGAGAACCTGGGCTACACGGCCACGCTGGCCGGGCTGGCCACCGCGCCGATCGGCCTGATGCCGGTGCTGCTCGCGCCCTTGATCGGCCGCTATGCGAACCGCGTCGACCTGCGCTATCTGGTGACGTTCGCCTTCGCGGTGTTCGCGGTGTGCTTTTACTGGCGCACGCACTACACGCCGGCGATCAGCTTCGGCTGGCTCGCCTGGCCGCAGTTCGTGCAGGGGGTGGGCCTCGCGTGCTTCCTGATCCCGCTGACCACCATCACCCTGTCGCGGGTGCCGCCCGAGCGCATGGCGTCGGCCGCCAGCATGAGCAACTTCCTGCGCACCATGTCAGGTTCGGTCGGCGTGTCGCTGTTAACGACCTGGTGGGACAACCTGGCGACGGTCCACCACAGCGACCTTACCGACAAGGTCAGCCGGTACGACGCGCTGTGGCGGGAGCAGGGCGCGGCGCTGGGCGGCGCGACTTCGCCGCAGGCTTTGGCCGAGGTCAACCAGCAGGCCACACAACTGGCCTACTTCATGTCGGCGGGCGATATATTCTGGCTGTTCAGCATCCTGTTCCTGCTGCTGATCGTGCTGGTGTGGTTCGCACGGCCGCCGTTCGCGGCGAAGGAATAGTCTTGAATCCGGAGGAGCAAGCATGAAAGCCTGTGCCGTGGCCTGGCTCACCACGCTGTTGTGCGGCGCAGCCGGCGCCGCGTCCTTTTTCGAGGTCGCGCCCGGTGCCGGCGCGTTTTCCGATAGCCATGGTGCGGGCAGCGTGCGTGTCGCGCTGTCGACCGAGTTGCCGTGGCGGCATGCGTTTGCCGGCGGCAGCGAGCTCGTGCTGCTGGCTGAAGGGTCGGTCGGTCGGGTGTGGCAGGACAGCGACCAGGCGTGGTTCGCCACGCTCTCGCCCCTGTTGCAGTGGCGCTTTCCGGGGGCGTCGGCGACGCCGTTTGTCGAGGCAGGGGTGGGCGGTGCGCTGTTCAGCCGCGACCATCTGGGGCCGGTCGGCCTCGGCCAGCACTTCCAGTTCGTGGACAGGCTGGGCGTCGGCGTCGACTTCGACGACTGGCGGCTGAGCCTGCGCTACCTGCATTACTCGCAGGCGGACATGAGCGAGCCGAACGACGGGTTGGACCTGATCGAACTGGGGCTCGCCCGCCGTTTCTTCTGAAGCGTCCCGCCCGCAGTTGCGGGCGGGACGGCCCCGCTTACACGTGCAACAGCAGGAAGCGGCGCTCCCACGGGCTGATCACGTCGAAGTACTCGCGGTACTCGGCTTCCTTGATCGCGCCGTAGGTCTCGATGAAGTGGCGGCCGAACACGTCAGCGAGTGGCTCGCAGCCGCGCAACAGGTCGACCGCATCGTCGAGGTGGCGCGGCAACTGGTGCGGCTGCTCGTACGCGCTGCCGGTGAGGGGCTCGCTCGGTCGTACGCGCTGCTTCATCCCCAGATAGCCGCAGGCGAGGCTGGCGGCAATTGCGAGGTAGGGGTTGACGTCGACGCCGGCCAGCCGGTTCTCGACGCGGCGCGCTTGCGGCACCGAGTGCGGTACCCTGAGGCCGCAGGTGCGGTTGTCAAAGCCCCAGCTCAGGTTGATCGGCGCCGAGGTGTAGCGCGACAGGCGGCGGTACGAGTTTACATACGGCGCGAAGAACGGCATCGCCGGCGGCAGGAAGGTCTGCAGGCCGCCGATGAAGTGGAAGAACGCGTCGGATGGGCCGCCGTCCTCGTTCGAGAAGATGTTGCGGCCGGTTTCCAGGTCGACCACGCTCTGGTGCAGGTGCATCGCGCTGCCCGGCTGGCCCTGCATCGGCTTGGCCATGAAGGTCGCGTACATATTGTGGCGGATCGCCACCTCGCGCACGGTGCGCTTGAACAGGAAGGCCTGGTCGGCCAGTTCGAGCGGGTCGCCGTGGTCGAGGTTGATCTCCATCTGCGCGGTGCCCATCTCGTGGATCAGCGTGTCAAGCTGGATGCCTTGCGCCTCGCACCAGTCGTACATCACGTCGAAGATGCCTTCGTATTCGTTGACGGCGTCGATCGAGAAGCTCTGGCGGCCGGCTTCGGTGCGGCGGGTGCGTCCTACCGGCGGGGTGAGCGGGATGTCCTCGTCGGCCTGCACCTCTACCAGGTAGAACTCCATCTCGGGCGCGACGACGGCCTTCAGGCCTTCGTCTTCGTATAGCTTGAGGATGCGCTTGAGCACGTTGCGCGGCGCAAGCTCGGCCGGCGTGCCGTCGAAGTTGTAGCAGTCGTGGATGATCTGCGCGGTCGGCTCTTTTTCCCACGGCACCGGGCGCAGCGTCGCGAAGTCGGGCACCAGGCGCATGTCGGGGTCGGAGACCGCGGTGAAATCCTGTTCGGGGTAGTCGCCGGTGACCGTCATCGAGAGGACGGCTTCGGGCAGGCGCAGCCCTTCGGCGGGGTTGTACTTGTGGCGCGGCACGATCTTGCCGCGGGCGAGCCCGGTCATGTCCGGGATCAGGCATTCGATTTCGGTGATCTGGTTCTGGTCCAGCCACGCGTTGATCGCGCGGGCTTGTTCTTCTGCGTTCATGGTTGCTCCGGAAGGACTATCTATCAAGGATGTGCGCCCGAGCTGGTGTCGCGTCGGGCAGGGCTGAGCAGGGCGTAGCGGCGGCTCGCCAGCGCAAGGAAGGCGCGGCGGTCGTTGAGCACGTCGTTCAAGGCATGGCTTTTGCCGGGCGTCTCGCGCGGGGCGGGCCAGGGAACCAGCAGGGGCATGGTGTTTGTCCTGTTAAAATGATCGGGCCGTTTAAAATTTTCGGCACCCACATCGTATGCGATTGTCGCCGCACCGCAAGTCCATCGTACTTCTTTGTGTGCCGTTGTTGTAACTTTGTCATGAACCACTCGCCGGAGCCTCCGCGATGACCGCACCCGACCCGCAGCACGCGCCATCTTCCTCCCGCCGTCCCTGGCGCCGTCTGGGGCAGGGCGCACTGGCCTTGTTGCTGGTGCTGCTGTTGTTCGCGGCCGCCGCGCGCTGGCTCGCGCCAGGCTGGGCCGCGCGCGAGGCGGGCCAGTGGGCGCAGGCGCGCGGCTATACGCTCGCCTTAGGCGAGGTTGAAATCGAACCGTGGGCGCTCGCGGCGTCCATAGGTCCCTACCGGCTCGCCGACGCGGGCGGCGCGGAACTTGTCGCCGGCGAGCGGGCGCGGGTGCGCGTCGCGTTCTGGCCGCTTGTCACCGGCCGTGTCGATCTGGCCGAACTCACGCTGGCTTCGCCTACGCTCACGCTCGAGCGCGCGGCTGACGGGCAATGGAACTGGGCGCGGTTCGCCCAGGTGGCGAGCCCGGCAGCGCCGCCTGATGCGGCTAAAGAGCCCTTGCGGCTGACGGTTGACGACGCTTCGGTAGCGGACGGGCGGGTGCGCCTGATCGACCGTCAGGGCAGCCTGCGCGAATTCGACGCGCAAGGGTTGAGCCTTGCCGTACGTGACTTGTCGACCGAAAGCGCCGACGGCCGCGTTTCGCTCGCCGCGCGGCTGCCGGACGGCGCGCGTCTTGCCTGGCAAGGCGGTGGCGGGCTCTCTCCGCTCAAGCTGCAAGGCACGTTGTCGCTCACGGCGCTCAAGGCCGCGTCGTTCTGGCCGTGGCTTGCGCCGCACCTGCGCCTGGCCGCGCCCCCGGCGGGCAGCGTGTCGGCGAGCACCGCTTACCGCTTTTCGCTGGAGAAGGACGCGCCTGAGCTTATGCTCTCGGCGCTGGCGGTGTCGTTCGACAACTGGCAACTCTCGGCACCCGAAACCCGCAGTGAACTGGCGCTTGGCCGGCTCGCGCTCACGGGCGGCACGCTGGACCTGGCCGCGCGTACGCTCAGCTTCGCGACGATCAGCGGCGACGGGCTGCGCCTGGCGGGCATGCGAAGGCAGGACGGGCTGATCGACTGGCTCGCGGCCCTTCCCGCACGCGAGGCGGCCGAGGCCGGCAAGCCGCAGGCCAAAAACGGCTGGCAAGTAGCGCTGCAGAAAATCCGGCTCGCCGACACCCATTACGCGCTGACCGACCGCAGTTTCGTGCAGCCCTTGCAGGTGAACGCGAGCGCGCCGGAACTCACGGCCCGCTTCCGGCTGGACAGGGGCGGCGACTTCACGCTCGACGAGGCGGGCGGGCAAATTCGCGCGTTAAGCATAGGCAGCGAGGGCGCCGAGCCGGTGCTGACGATCACCGAGGCGAACCTTGCCGGCGGGCGGGTCGACGGTGCCAAGGCGCGCGCCTCGCTCTCGACGCTCGAGCTTTCCGGGCTGGACGCGCGCGTACGCCGTCTGCGTGGTGGCCAGCTTGAGGCCGGACGGGTGTTCGAGACGGCCAGCCCGGCCCCGAAATCCGGTAAGGCGACGGGGCCGGCGTGGCAGCTTGGCTATCCGTCCGTCACGCTACAGGACAGCCGGGTGCGCTGGCAGGACGACAGCGTCGCGCGGCCGGTGGTGTTCGAGCTGACCGATATCGCGGGACAGGCGGCGCCCGACGGTGACGGCGTCGCCGCGCGCATCGACGCGCGCGCAGGGCGAGGGCGGCTGTCGGTCGACGGCCGCCTGGCCGGCGAGGCAATGCAGGCCCGCGTGCGCGGCGACGCGCTGCCGCTGCCGCCCTTCGCGCCGTACGCGCTCGCGGGCACGCCGCTGACGCTCGCCGCGGGCAGCGTGTCGGCCGACCTCGACGCGCGGCTAAACGGCGCGCGCTGGCAGGTGAGCGGCGCGGGCAGTATCGACACCCTGCGGGTGCTCGAAGCGGGCCAGCGCCAGCCGCTGTTGGCGTGGCAGCGCCTTGGCGTGCAGGGGGTCAGTGCCGACGCGCAAGGCGTCAGCATTGTGCGCGCGCGGCTCACGCGGCCCACCGCGCGCTTCATCCTCGACAAGGAGCGCCGCAGCAATGTCGAGAAGCTTTTCGCCGGCCGCCCGGATAGCGCAGCAAGGCCGCCGGCGGGCAAGGGAGACGCCTACCGCTTCAACCTGCGCACGCTGCAGGTGAGCGGCGGCGCGCTCGAGTTCGCCGACCTGGGCATGCAGCCGGTGTTCGGCACCCGCATCCATGATCTCTCCGGCAGCGTGCTCGGCCTGTCGAGCACGCCCGGGCGGCGCGCGACCGTGTCGTTTGACGGCGACGTCGACGAATACGGCGACGTGCGCATCCGCGGCCGCCTGCAGCCCTTCGCCGTGACCGACGACCTCGACATGCAGCTCGCGTTCCGCAATATCCCGGTCGGCAGCCTCAACCCCTACTCGATGAACTTCGCCGGCTGGCGGGTCGACGACGGGCGCTTGTCGGTCGACCTGGGCTACCGGATCGACAAGCGCAAGCTCACCGCCGACAACCGGGTGGTCATCAAGTCCCTGAAGCTCGGCAAGGAGATCCCGGACTACCAGGGTACCCGCTTGCCGTTGAAGCTGGCGGTAGCCCTGCTCGAGGACGCCGATGGCGTGATCGACCTCGACCTGCCGGTGACCGGCAGCCTGGACGACCCCAAGTTCAGCTACGGACACTTGGTGTGGCAGGCGGTGCGCAACGTGATCGTCAAGGTGGCGACCGCGCCGTTTAGGGCGCTCGCTGCGCTGATGGGCGGCGAGGGTTTCGACGAGGTGTATGTGGTGCCCGGCGAGGCGGCGCTGACGCCGCCCGAGCGCGAGAAGCTCGCGACGCTGGCGAAGCTGCTTGAGCGGCGCAGCCAGTTGACGGTGGCCATCGGCGGCGGCTTCGACGCCAAGGCCGACCGCGTGGCGCTTGCGCGTGCGCGTGTCGACCGCGCGGTGCTCACCGCGGCGGGTTTCGCGCCGCCCGCGGGCGAGCCCTTGCCGGTGCCGGACCTGTCCGATGCGGCGCAGCGCGCGGCGATCAAGTCGGTGTACGCGGACAAGATAGGCCGCGTCGCGCTGTTAAGGCGCATCGTCGAGCTGCCGGACGACGACGCGCGCTACCGCACCTTGCTTGACGAGATGGTCGCCGCCGAGCGCGTCGACGACGCCTCGCTCACGGCGCTGGCCGACGCGCGCGCGCGCGCCGCCCGCGCCGCGCTGCTGGAGGCCGACCCGTCGCTGGCGAGCCGGGTGACGCTCGCCCCTGCCAAGGGTGTCAGCGCCGACGCGGACGGCGTGCCGCTGGTGCTTACGGCCGGCCGCGTGGCGTCGCCTGCCCCAGAGGCGAGCGCGCCAGCGGCCGGCTGACGCGTGCGCAACAAGGCTGCTGCCGCCCGAAAGCCTGACGGCGAGGGCAGTGGCTGGTTTGTCAGTTTTTTCAAATGATCGGGTTGTTTGAAGTGTTCGGCATCCAGATCGCAGACGATTGTTGTCGCCCGGCAAGTTCATTGGACTTGTCTGCGTCTCGCTGCTGTAAGCCTGTCATGCCGGCACGTGGAGGGGGGCGATGCTTACGAGGATTTGAATCGTTGCGATCGCTGGATGTTGGCCGGTCATTGGGGCGTCGCTGGGATGCAGGGCCAGGCCGGTGAACAGGTCTGGCCCTGCAGGGGGACTTATGTGCAGCTTATGGTGTTAGCGTACAGCTGACTTGCGGATTGTCTACACAGTGCCAGGTCGGGTAGGCGGGGGTCTTGCCGTTGAGGTCTAGCCATTTGCCTTCGTGCAGGCGGTTGCACCCTTCCTGCGGCAGCGCGTAGAACACTTCGTCCTGAACAGGCAAGCCCAGTGCAGCTACAGAGTCGAGCGCCCGCTGGTCGAGCTTGAAGCCATACATCTGGAACACCTTGCGCAAATCCTTGCCGATCACCTTGGACGACAGCACGTAGAAGCCGTCTTCATTGCTGATGTCGTTCTTGTTTGCATAAGCGCCCATGGCGAACAACTGCTTGTTGGTACCGTCCCAGGTCTTTTCCTTGAGGCGCCAGCCCTTATTGACCAGACCCATGAATTCTCTGAGCTTGTCAGCACTTGGATGCGTCATGCCCAGCCGCTCCTTGGTGTAGAGGGTTGCTATCTGCACGGAGACCGCCAGTTTTACAGACGTGTCGCCCTGAGCCCAGATGCGGTCATAGACATCCGCACGCAGCGCCTCATCCGTTTTGCCTGTTGCACGCGCGCCGGCCAAGTACTCATAAAGCTTCCAGTGCCTGAGGCGTTCGTTTTTACTGCCGACTCTGCCGCCGGAGTCGGCATACGCTCCCATCCAACTGAGGGAGGCAACCAGGTTGTTGTTGCACTCGGTGCCGCAGGTGTACATGGTTTCCATGGCGGTCACGGTGTTGTGGCCCAGCTCGTGCAGGGATGCCCATTCGGGCTTGGTCTTGCCATTCACGTCGGACGGGTTGCCGGAGCAGGCATAGCCACACAGTGCCCACCAGCCGACGAAATGCTGTACGCCCGGCGCCCCATGATATGCGCGACTGGTGCAGTCCCAGCCAAACTGCGTGCACAGTTCCGCCTGCTTGGGCGTCAGAGGGGTGTTGTGGTAACCGTGTACCTCATGGTTAAACTGGAAAACCCACTTGCGCATTTCGTAGGCCCACTGGTCGACTTCTTCCACCGATTCCACCTTGCCCACCCGCATCGGTGCCTGCTGCAGTTCGCCGGCGACGAACTTGGTGGTGAGCCAACCGCCCATACCTGATTTGACGGCCTCCATTGCGAGCTGTTTTTCCGCCTCGCTCATGGGCTGGGTATAGTCCCAGTGGCCATACTTGGCCGTGCCGGTGATTCTGAGCTTGACCACGCGGTCGCCCTGCGGGTTGCCGCGGAACATCAGTACAAGCGGACCGCCCATCGAATAATTGCGCACATTGGGCTGGGTTTTATCCAACAGCGTGTGGTGGTCGCCCGGCAGGCGCGGGGCATGGTAAACACCCATTTCTGTGCCTTTTCCCGGCATGGGTTCCGGATAGCGCCGGATAAAACCGGTACGCAACAGTAGTTCGCCAACTCCGTCGTCGTCGACGACCTCGATCGTCAGTGCCTTGCCCGGCACGGCCATCCGGCCGATCAGGGTGCTGCCCATGGCCTGGTTCGGGATGGTGACGGTGATTTCTTCCGGTGTGTTCGAGACGGGCAGATCTTTCGAAGCAGCCGGCATCCACTGGCCCAACGTCCTGGGCGCCAGGGCGACCGAACGGACCGCGTGGGTCCAGGTATCCGAGGCCATCTGTCGCAGGAAGCTGATCGGCTTGCCCTTGTTGTACGACACGGAGTTGTCGTAGACGGCGTGGTCGCGCCGGTACAGGTCGGCCCACAGCACCAGATATTTGTGGAAGTCGTAGTCGCTGCCCATCGTGAACAGGTTTTGGTAGGCATCCTTCTGGCGGTTCATATTGGTCCAAGGTTGCCCGAACTGCTCGCCCTTGTATTCGCGTGCAATGAAATCGATCAGGTCGATGTGTTCGGTCCAGTCGGCCGGCGCGGCCAGGTCTTCCTTGTTCAGCAGGGTTTCCACCAGCTCGATGCGTTTGCTGATCTTGTTGGTTTCATCGTGTGCGGCCGCGATCTGTGCGGGCGTCAACAGCCCGACCGGCTTTTCGTCCGTTCCCGGCAGGCGTCCCCCTGCGGTCAGGTTGAGTGCGGCGTTGACGTTGTAATTGAAGCCGCTGTGCCTGACGAGGTCGCTGATGTACAGCACCGGTTTGCCTGCCGCGAGATATTTCGCGGTTTGCGTGCCTGCCGCTGCATCGTCGGTTGAAGTCTGGTAGACCACCATCAGGTCGGCATCCTGCCAGCAGCTGTTTTCGACCAGGATGTCGCAATTGATGAGCGTTGGCGTGGCGCCGGCGGCCTGCAGCAGCGCGGGAAGCGCATTGGGGTTGTTCTTGGCGTTGGCCTTGCCGCCCACGGCGTATCTGACGGTGGAGGGGAAGGTGTTTTTATTGCCGGTCAGCAGCCAGGCGGTCGTGCTCTTGGCGAAGTTGTAGGCAGGGTGGCTGGTGTCGCCATTGATCCGGGGGATCAGGTCGGGGCCATAGCTGATGGCACGGCCTTTGCCGATGACGGAGGCCGCGACCAGTGTTCTGTTGTCAGCGGTGAGCAGCAGCGGGACGCTGCTACGGATGCTGTTCAGCTTCAGCGTGTGGCTGCTTCCGGTGACATTGAATGGTTGTGGCGGCAGGTCAGGGACAATGTCAGCGATCCTGGGAGCCGACGCCTTGCTGGCGATGGCAACGGCTTGGGCGGCTTCCAGCAAGTCGCGGGCATCCGCGTCTGTCAGCGCGGACGCGTCACCCGTGTGCAAGGCCTGTTCAATGGGCGTGGGGTCATATGGAAGGGGAGGGATTTCCCCGCCGTTTTCAGGCCGGGAGTCAGGCGTGGTTGGGTTGGTTTGCGTGTTCCCTGCTTCGCCGCCGCCGCCGCCGCTGCCCAGGCAGCCTGCGAGTGCCCAAGAGACCAAAAACAACACAGGTATTCTCGAAGTTTTCATTTGATTTCCTTTTTTTATGGTTTTCAACCGCGTCTCCGGTTCCATGTTCAAGCCCGGAGGGCAACCCATTGGCGGGGGCAAAAGTGATGTTCAGCAAGAGCAATCATGCAATAAAAGATACTGTAGTGTACCTATTCTACATTCAGAAATATATAAAATAAGCCGTTTGTCATAAACAAAACAGGTATTAGTATTCGACTTGTGGATGAGCGTGATCCGGTAGGTTCCAATTGTTTTGGGCGCAGGCGGGGACGGGGAGGCGGGGAGCGGCTGCCAGTTGATGCGTGCACGCAACGCCCCAGTCCTTCCAGAGGCGGGCTGGCTTTTTTTCCACAAGATTTCCACCGGGTTTTCCCTTGCCAGTTGCGCCGTGCTGCGCGAGACTGCGCGCCCTTCAAGCGTTGCGGCGGCCTTGGACGGCCCGCGCTGGAAAGGCGCAAAAAGGCGCGCGTGTCAATGTGGTGGGTCGACTACATTTTGTGTACCATGCGCGCTTGCCTCGCATATATATTGGTTTTGTAACAAACAGGGAGATGACAGCGTGAAACAGGAAAACGTGGCCTTGATGGCTGAACAGGACATCTCGCGTGAAGTGCTGCTCGAGAAGTACGCCAAGGCGGGCGAGCAATCGGTCGCCGAGGTGCGCCACCGCGTCGCGCGCGCGCTGGCCCAGCTGGAAAAGGACCCGTCCCGTTTCGAACCGCTGTTCTTCGAGGCCCTCGACAACGGCTTCATCCCGGGCGGCCGCATCAACTCCGCCGCCGGTACCGACCTCAAGGCGACGCTGATTAACTGCTTCGTGCAGCCGGTCGCCGACTCGGTGTCCGAGCCGCAAGGCGGCAAGGTCGGCATCTACGAGGCGCTGTTGCAGGCGGCCGAGACCATGCGACGCGGTGGCGGCGTCGGCTACAACTTCAGCCGCATCCGTCCGAAGGGTGCCCGCGTCAAGGGCACCAACAGCCGCGCGTCCGGCCCGGTGTCGTACATGCGTGTGTTCGACCGCAGCTGCGAGACCGTCGAGTCCGCCGGCGCGCGCCGCGGCGCGCAGATGGGTGTGCTCGACGTCAGCCATCCGGACGTGGAGGACTTCATCCACGCCAAGGACCAGGGCGACCTGCGCAATTTCAACATCTCGGTCGGCGTCTCCGACGAATTCATGCAGGCGGTCGAAGCCGACGGCGAGTGGGTGTTGACCCACGAGGTCGAGCCGGCGTCCGATGCCTTCCCGGACAGCTACCGCCGCGACGACGGCCGCTGGGTGTACCGCACCGTGCGTGCGCGCGACTTGTGGCACCAGATCATGGTCTCGACCTACGACCACGCCGAGCCGGGCGTGCTCTTCATGTCGAAGATCAACCGCGACAACAACCTCTCTTACTGCGAGGTGATCGAGTCGACCAACCCGTGCGGCGAGCAGCCGCTGCCCGACTACGGCTGCTGTGATCTGGGTTCGGTCAACCTGTGCAAGTACGTGCGCCAGCCCTTCGGCGACAAGCCCTCGTTCGACTTCAAGGCCTTCGAGAAGGTGGTGCGCATGTCGGTGCGCATGCTCGACAACGTGCTCGACCTGACCGTGTGGCCGCTCAAGGAGCAGGAGCGCGAGGCGCAGAACAAGCGCCGCGTCGGCTTGGGCTTCACCGGCCTGGGGGATGCGCTGATCATGCTGAAGCTGCGCTACGACAGCGAGGAAGGCCGCCGTTTCGCGGCCAAGATTTCCGAGGCGATGCGCGACGCCGCGTACGACGCGTCGGTCGACCTCGCGATCGAGAAGGGGGCGTTCCCGCTGTTTGACGCCGACAAGTACCTGGCCGAGCCGCACTGCGCGAGCCGCCTGCCCGAGGCGATCAAGGCGCGCATCAAGAAGCACGGCATCCGCAACTCGCACCTGTTGTCGATCGCGCCGACCGGCACCATTTCGCTCGCGTTCGCCGACAACGCGTCCAACGGCATCGAGCCGCCGTTCTCGTGGTTCTATACCCGCAAGAAGCGCATGGCCGACGGCGGCACGCAGGAGTACCTGGTCGAGGACCATGCCTACCGCGTGTGGCGGATGATGGGTGGCGACACCGACAAGCTGCCCGAGTACTTCGTCTCGGCGATGAGCATGAGCGCGCTCGACCACATGAACATGGTCGCTGCAGTCGCGCCCTTCATCGACACCGCGATCTCCAAGACCGTCAACGTGCCGGTCGACTACCCGTTCGCCGACTTCGAGAGCCTGTACCTCGAAGCGTGGCGCGCCGGCCTGAAGGGCATCACCACCTACCGCCCGAACAGCGTGATCGGTTCGGTGCTGTCGGTCGAGCCGACCTCGGCCGCACCGCAAGACCTGTCGGGCAGCCAGGACGGCGACCCGGACCGCCGCATCACGCTGAACACCGCGCCGAGCCCGGCGCTCGCCTCGCTCAAGTGGCCGAACCGCCCGAAGATGAAGGAAGGCAACCCGTCGTGGACCTATATGGTCGAGGGCGACGCCGGCGACTTCGCGGTGGTGGTCGGCCACGTCGAGAACGGCCGCAGCACGCCGTTCGAGTGCTGGGTCAACGCCACCGAAGAGCAGCGCGGCCTCTCTGCGATCGCCAAGACGCTGTCGATGGACATGCGCTGCCGTGACCGCGCGTGGCTCAAGAGCAAGCTCGAGGCGCTGGCCAAGACCGGCGGCGACAAGCGCTACGCCTTCGAGCTGGGCGAGAAGACCGTCTACGCGACCAGCGCCGCCGCCGCGCTTGGGCAGGTGGTGATGCACCGCGTGAGCCAGCTGGGCGCGCTGGAAGTGGAAGCGGGCGAGACGACCCCGGTGGTCGACGCGCTGTTTGCCAAGAAGGAGCCCAAGTCGGGCACCGACGGCACCATGAGCTGGTCGGTCGACGTGGTGAACCCGCAGACCGAAGACGACTTCGTGCTGTTCGTGAAGGAGCTGGTGCTACCCAACGGCCAGCGCCGCCCGTTCTCGATGTGGCTGGCGGGCAGCTACCCGAGCGAGCTCGACGGCCTGTGCAAGATGCTCAGCCTCGACATGCGCGTGATCGACCCGGCGTGGATCGGCATGAAGCTGCGTAAGCTCTTGACCTACGCCGAGCCGCAGGGCGACTTCTTCGCGCGCATCCCGGGCCTCGACAAGTCGCAGAGCTGGCCGTCGACCGTCGCGTATATCGCACGCCTGCTGATCCACCGCTACGCGATGCTCGGTATCCTCACCGAAGAGGGCGTGCCGGTCGAGGAGATGGGCGTGATGGTTCCCGAGCAGGCCGACCTGTTCGAGGGGGAGTCCAACGTGTCGGTGCAGCCCCTGGCCGGCAAGAAGTGCCCGGAGTGCGGCAACCACGCGCTGATCAAGAAGGACGGCTGCGAGTTCTGCACCGCCTGCGGCCACGTCGGCGCCTGCGGCTAAGCGCAGACTCCCCCAAAAGAAACCCCGCGAAGCGTCGCGGGGTTTTTTGCGTTTGGCCTACAGCGTCTTGGCGGCGAAGGTGTCGCAGCCGCGCATGTCGCCGCTGTCAAAACCGCGGCTAAACCAGCGCACCCGCTGTTCGCTTGTGCCGTGGGTGAAGCTGTCGGGTACCACCGCGCGGCCGGCCGAGCGCTGCAGGGTGTCGTCGCCGATGCGCGCGGCCGCGTTCAGGCCTTCCTCGAGGTCGCCCGTCTCCAGCATGCTGCGTGCGCCGCCTGCGTGGTGCGCCCACACGCCGGCCAGGCAGTCGGCCTGCAACTCCTGGCGAACCGACAGCGCGTTGGCGCCGGCCTCGTCCATCCGCGAGCGCAGCGCGCGCACCTTTTCCGACACGCCGAGCAGGTTCTGCACATGGTGGCCGACCTCGTGCGCGATCACGTAGGCCTGCGCGAAGTCGCCCGGTGCGCCCAGTTCCTCGTGCAGGGTGCGGAAGAAGTCGAGATCGAGGTAGACCTTGCCATCGAGCGGGCAATAGAACGGGCCCATCGCCGACTGGCCTTCGCCACAGGCGGTCGGTGTGCTGCCGGCAAACAGCACCAGCAGCGGCGCGCGGTAAGTCTGCCCGGCGTCGGCAAACTGTTTTTGCCAGATGTCTTCGGTGTCGGCGAGGATCACCGACGCGAAGCGCGCCTGCTCATCTTTCGCTGGCGGCGCCTGTGCCGGCACCTGCTGTTCCGTCGCCGGCGCGCCGCTGCCGGCGAGGTCCAGCACGGCCAGCGGGTTGACGTCGAACAGCCACCACGCGACAAGCGCGATCACGATGGTGCCGATGCCTATCCTGCCGCCCAGCCTCGGCGCTCGGCCAAGCCCCCGGCGGTCTTCCACGTTGTCGCTGGCGCGACGATCCTTCCATTGCATGACACCACCTCCTGGCTCTCAGGCTAGCGGCTGTCACTGCTCAGGCAAGGTCGGCGCACGGGCAGCTTGCCAGGTGGTCATTGACCACGCCGACCGCCTGCAGGTAGGCGTAGACGATGGTGCTGCCGACGAAATTCATGCCGGCCTTCTTGAGTTCCCGGCTGACCGTATCGGAGAGCGGCGTGCTCGCGGGCACGTCGTCCATGGTGAGCGGGCGGTTGACGATGGGCTGGCCGTCGACGTGCGCCCACAGCCAGCGCGCGAAGCTGCTGTGTTCGGCCTGCATCTGCACGAAGACGCGCGCGTTGCGCCGTGCGCTTGCGATCTTCAGCCGGTTGCGCACGATGCCCGGGTTTTGCCGCAGGGCTTCCAGCTCCGCGTCGTCCATCGCCGCGACGCGCGCCGGGTCAAAGCCATGAAAGGCCTGCCGGTAGGCGTCGCGCTTCCTGAGGACGGTGATCCAAGCAAGGCCGGCCTGCGCGCCCTCGAGCAGCAGCATCTCGAAGAGGCGGGTGTCGTCGTGCACGGGGCGGCCCCACTCATGGTCGTGGTAGGCGGTGTACAGCGGATCGCTCCCGCACCAGGGGCAGCGTAGGTGTTCCATCGTCGTTTCCTCCTTGGCTGGCATTCTATGCTGAGGCTGATGTTGCCGGTGCGCGACAGCTGCACGGGTAAATGCGACGTGATATGTCAAAGTAATTGCGAGCGATTGTCGATTGGATACAATTACGAGCGCATTGCACACACTCAACAGGAAACCACCATGCCCTTCCCGAGCTACGCCCGCGAACAGTCGCCGCTGCGCGACGCGATCACCAGCGCCTGGCGCCGCGACGAACGCGAATGCGTGCAAGGACTCTTCGCCCAGGCTTCGATGGCGCCGGCGATGGTCGAGTCGGTACAGCAAATGGCCGCGCGGCTGGTCGGCGAAGTGCGCCGCGAGCGCACGCGCGCCAGCGGCGTCGACGCGCTGATGCACGAGTTTTCGCTCTCCAGCGACGAGGGCATCGCGCTGATGTGCCTGGCCGAGGCGCTGCTGCGCATCCCGGACCGCGCGACCGCCGACCGCCTGATCCGCGACAAGATCGGCCGTGGCGACTGGAAGAGCCACTTGGGTAACTCGTCGTCGCTGTTCGTCAACGCGGCGGCGTGGGGGCTGGTGGTCACTGGCAAGCTGGTGACTTCGCACTCGGCGGGCGGGCTGGGCGCCGCGATGACGCGGCTGATCGCCAAGGGCGGCGAGCCCCTGATCCGCAAGGGCGTCGACATGGCGATGCGCATGCTGGGCCGCCAGTTCGTCACCGGTGAGACCATAGACGAGGCGCTGGAAAACGGCCGCGAGCGCGAGGCGCGCGGCTACCGCTTCTCCTACGACATGCTGGGCGAGGCGGCGCTGACCGAAGCCGACGCGCAGCGTTACCTCGCCGACTACGTCGGCGCGATCCACGCGATCGGCAAGGCGTCCGCCGGCCGCGGCGTGTACGAGGGGCCGGGCATCTCGGTCAAACTGTCGGCGATCCACCCGCGCTACAGCCGCGCGCAGCGCGAACGGGTGATGGCCGAATTGCTGCCGCGTCTGAAGGGGCTGTTCCTGCTGGCGCGCGACTACGACATCGGCCTCAATATCGACGCGGAAGAGGCCGACCGCCTCGAGTTGTCGCTGGACCTCATTGAGGCGCTGGCGAATGACCCGGATCTGGCCGGCTTCAAGGGTATCGGCATCGTCGTGCAGGCGTACCAGAAGCGCTGCCCGTTCGTGATCGATTACCTGGTGGATCTGGCGCGGCGCACCGGCCACCGCTTCATGGTGCGCCTGGTGAAGGGCGCGTACTGGGACGCCGAGATCAAGCGCGCGCAGGTCGACGGCGCGAGCGGCTTCCCGGTGTACACGCGCAAGGTGTACACCGACGTGTCCTACCTTGCGTGCGCGAAGAAGCTGCTCGGGGCGCAGGACGCGATCTACCCGCAGTTCGCCACGCACAACGCGTACACGCTGTCGGCGGTCTACCACCTGGCTGCAGGCAAGGACTACGAATTCCAGTGCCTGCACGGTATGGGCGAGACGCTGTACGACCAGGTGGTCGGCCAGGGGCAGCTTGACAAGCCCTGCCGCATCTACGCGCCGGTTGGCTCGCACGAGACGCTGCTGGCCTACCTGGTGCGCCGCCTGCTCGAGAACGGCGCGAACTCGTCGTTCGTCAACCGCATCGTCGACGAGGCGGTGCCGGTGGCCGAACTGGTCGCCGACCCGGTCGCTGCGGCGGCCGAACTGGCCGGCACCCCGCACGGCGGCATCGCCTTGCCGCTGGACCTCTACCTGCCGCGCGTCAATTCGCGCGGGCTCGACCTTGCCAACGAACACGCGCTGGGCGCGCTGGGCGCGGGCCTTACGGCCGCCGAGGCGCAGGCGTGGCGCGCGCTGCCCATGCTCGCCGATGGCGACGTCGAAACCGGGTCCACCCGCTTCGTGCGCAACCCGGCGCGGCAGGACGACGTAGTCGGCGTGGTGCACGACGCGGGCGAGGCCGAGGTCGAGCAGGCGCTCGTCGCGGCGCTCGCTGCGGCGCCTGGCTGGGCGGCGACGGCACCCGAGGCGCGCGCCGCCTGCCTTACCGCGATGGCCGAGCTGATGGAAGCGCATACGCCTGCGCTGATGATGCTGGCGGTGCGCGAGGCGGGCAAGACGCTGCCCAACGCGATCGCCGAGGTGCGCGAGGCGGTCGACTTCTGCCGCTACTATGCGGCCGAAGCCGCCGCGCGGCTGGACAACGCGCACCACCCGGCGCTGGGGCCGGTGGTGTGCATCAGCCCGTGGAACTTCCCGCTGGCGATCTTCGTCGGCGAGGTGGCGGCCGCCTTGGTAGCCGGCAATACCGTGCTGGCCAAGCCGGCCGAGCAGACCAGCCTGATCGCCGCGTACGCGGTACGCCTGCTGCACGAGGCCGGCGTGCCGCGCGACGTGCTCCAGTTGCTGCCGGGCGACGGCGCGACCGTCGGCGCCGCGCTGGTGCGCGACGCGCGCATCCAGGGCGTGATCTTCACCGGCTCGACCGAAGTCGCCCAGCTGATCAACCGCACGCTCGCCGCGCGCCCGGACGCACCGGTGCTGATCGCCGAGACCGGCGGCCAGAACGCGATGGTCGTCGACAGCTCGGCGCTGCCCGAGCAGGTGGTGAACGACGTGCTCGCCTCGGCGTTCGACTCGGCCGGCCAGCGCTGCTCGGCGCTGCGCGTGCTCTACCTGCAGAACGAGATCGCCGACAAGGTGGTCACCATGCTCAAGGGCGCGATGGACGAGATGGTCATCGGCGACCCGGCACACCTCGAAACCGACGTCGGCCCGGTGATCGACGAGGAGGCGCGCGCGAACCTTATGCGCCACATCGACGTGATGCAGGCGAGGGCGCGGGACAGCCACACGCTCGCGCTGCCCGACGCGTGCGCGAATGGTTCCTTCGTCGCGCCGGTGATGTTCGAGATCGACACCCTGTCGCTGTTGACGCGCGAGGTGTTCGGCCCGGTGCTGCACGTGCTGCGCTACGACGCGGCCGACTTGGGCCGTGTGCTCGAGGAAATCAACGCGACCGGCTACGCGCTCACCCACGGCCTGCACACGCGGATCGACGAGACCATCGCCGAGGTGACCGGCGCGGTGCGCGCGGGCAACGTCTATGTGAACCGCAACATCGTCGGCGCGGTGGTCGGCGTGCAGCCCTTCGGCGGCGAAGGCAAGTCCGGCACCGGCCCCAAGGCCGGCGGCCCGCTCTACCTGTTCCGCCTGACCCGCGGCGACTGGACGCCGGCCCTGCCTGCTGCGAAGGCCGAGTTGCCGGCACTCGACACGCTGGAAGCCGCGTTGCCCACGCTTGCGCCGGCCGAGGCGCTGGGGGCGCTGCGCGCCCGCGCCGCGTGGCTGCGCGAGCAGACGCCGCTGGGTGTCGAAGTGGTGCTGCCCGGGCCGACCGGCGAGCGCAACGAGCTGAGCTTCCGTTCGCGCGGGGCGGTCGGCTGCGCCGGCGGCGACCGCGAGGCGGTGCTCGAGCAGCTGATGCTCGCCTTTGCCTGCGGCAACTGCGCGGTGCTGGCCCGCGGCGACGGTGCGGACGACATCGCACGCGTACTGGGCGAGTGGGTGACGCTTAGCGACGACGTGGCCGCGGCCGAGGTCGAGATGGTGCTTGCGGCGGCGGACGATGCCGCGCTGCGCACGCGGCTGGCCGCACGCGACGGCGCGCTGGTGCCGCTCGTCGAGGCGCGCGTCGAACGCTCGACCCTGCTGCGGCTGGTCGCCGAGCGCGCGCTGTCGGTCAACACCACCGCCGCCGGCGGCAACGCCAGCCTGATGACGCTGGCTGAATAAGCTGTCAGCCGTTCCTTCTGCAGGCGCCCCTAGCGGGCGCCTTTTTGTTTGCCGGCAGCCTGGCCGAGACAAGGCTTCGCGCAGGTATCTGCCGATATTCTTATGGCGTTTAACGCGTTTGAAAAAGCCAGCGATGGCCTCTTGTATTTTGTCTGCAAGCGGCGCAATATGCCGACGGTTTTTAGAGGTGTGAGCTGCCATCACCCCTGGATGGCGGATCGGCAACCCCCTGATCGATGAGGAAACACATGCAACTGACCCGACGCTCGACCCTGACCCTGGCTGTCGCCGCTGCCCTGACCCTCGCCGCCTGCGGCAAGAAGGAAGAGGCGGCTGCACCGGGCGCCGAGGCTTCTGCCGCAGCCGCGAGCGGCAACGTGGTGAAGATCGGCTTCGCCGCACCGCTGACCGGCCCGCAGGCGCACTACGGCGAGGAGTACAAGAACGGCGTGACGCTGGCGATCGAAGACGCCAACGCCGAGAAGCCGGTGATCGGCGGGCTGGCGGTGACTTTCGAACTGGTGGCCGAGGACGACCAGGCCGACCCGAAGGCCGCGACCCAGATCGCGCAGAAGTTCGTCGACGACAAGGTCAATGGCGTGGTCGGCCACTTCAACTCGGGCACCTCGATCCCGGCGTCCAAGATCTACTCGGATGGCGGCATCCCGATGGTCGCGATGGCGACCGCTCCGGCGTTCACCCAGCAGGGCTTCAAGAACACCTTCCGCTCGATGACCTCCGACACCCAGCAAGGCTCGGTGATGGGCAAGTTCGTGGTCGAGAAGCTCGGCGCGAAGAACATCGTGATCGTCGACGACCGCACCGCGTACGGCCAGGGCCTGGCCGACGAGTTCGAGAAGGCGGTCAAGGCCGCCGGCGGTACCGTCAGCAAGCGCGAGTTCACCAACGACAAGGCGACCGACTTCGCTGCGATCCTGACCAGCATCAAGGCGCAGAACCCTGACATCATCTTCTTCGGCGGCGCCGACGCGCAGTCCGCGCCGATGGCCAAGCAGATGAAGCGTCTGGGCATCAAGGCGCCGCTGGTGTCCGGTGAAATGACCAAGACGCCGAACTTCGTCAAGCTGGCCGGCAAGGAAGCCGAAGGCACCATCGCGTCGCTGGCCGGCTTGCCGCTCGCGCAGATGCCCAAGGGCAAGGACTACGAGACCCGCTACAAGACGCGCTTCAACACCGACGTCGCGACCTACTCGCCGTACGGCTACGACGCCGCGCGCGCGATGATCGCTGCGATGAAGAAGGCCGACTCGACCGACCCCGCCAAGTACCTGCCGGCGCTGGCGAGCAACGCTTACACCGACGGCGTGACGACCAGCAACTGGGCGTACGACGACAAGGGTGACCTCAAGGATGGCGGCATCACCGTCTACCAGGTGAAGAACGGCGACTGGGTCGTGCTGGAAACCGTGGGCGGCGGCGCCGCCCCGGCGGTGGCGGCATCCGCTGCGCAGTAAGCGGGACGCACAGTCAAAATGCCGCCGGCGCGTAGCGCCGGCGGCATTTCTTATTGCCGCACCTTCAGGCTGACCTACAGCGGGTTCGCTGCGAAATAGCGTTCGAGCGGGTTGACATGGCTGTCAGGACGCGGCTTGCGCATGGATTCGGCGATGCCGTTGTACAGCTCTTCGCGCGGGGTCAGATGGAACTTGTTGACGTCCGGGTCCATGTACGGGAGCTGCTTTTTGCGCTGGAAGTACTGGTGCAATTGCAGGTTCGCCAATTGCAGGCCCCAGCCGGCGTTGGCCCACGCGCTGCCGTGGCTGCCCCAATGGTGGCCAAATTCGTGGCCGATCACGCCGATATCGGCATTGAAGTAATGCGAGTAGAAGAACCAGGTATCAATGCCCAGTACGTCGCCGCCGCCCAGCCCGCCGCCAATGGTCGTCACGCCAAGGCGTAGTTGTGCACGGTTCATGATTGCCCGGAAGTAACGCGGGTAGTCTTCCGGCTTGAAGAAGCCGCCTGGCCCTTCGACCCGCCCCGCATTGCCGAAGAACTCGTGTCCCATGACCTTCTGGTGGTTGAACCACAGGTGTTCAAATTCGGGGCTACTCAGTATCCAGGCGAAATTTGTGATCATGATCACCCATTCGCGCGCGTAGACGGGGGTGATCTTTTCCCAAGCACCATCGGCACGCGAGTATTTGCCGAACAGGATCTTCCAGGTCGGTTTGATTTCCGAGAGTTTCTGCACATGCTTGTCCGTCTTTGAGGCAAGACGTACATCCAGCAGATCCGAGGGATAGTATTCGAGGTGTTCAAGCCCACTCAGGCGGACGAACCCCTGGCCGTCCACGCGCGCAAACGCTTCACCGTCCCTGATGTCGGCCTGCAGCCGTATTGTGCTGAACGCCGGCAGCCTGTCCAGATGGCCAAGCAAGAACCAATTCTGCGAGCCCTTGAAACGGGCTTGAATCTCCAGGTCAGTCACGGGGACCGCGCTGTAGCTGCTCAGCTCGATGCCCGTCTTGCTGGCCTTGCCGCTGAGGATGCGGTCGATGCGGAATGAGCGCAGGGCAGGGTCGGTCAAGGTCTCCCAAGGCTCGCCGTCGCGCAGCATGGTGGCTTGCTGGTGGGTTGCGATGGCGTCAAGGCGGTACTGCCGGACAGCCGGTTGGGCACCGCTGCCGCTTTCTTCGCTGATTTCGCGAAGGGGGGCGACGACTACGCGATTGTCCCCCTGAATACTTGCCAGAAGGTTTGTGCCGACTGCGAAGTCCCGCGATTTGCCCAGTTTTTGCTCGGCCGGATCTCCCCGCTTGAAGTAATGGACGAACTGTTCGTGCGGACGGCCCAGGATGCTGTTCGGCTCTGCCAGGATTTCGCTTGTTGCAAACCCGTCGATGGTGCCGGACGTACGCGCGGCGTACAGGGAGGCGTTGCCGCCGGCGACGTAAGCATTGGCAACAGAGGCCTGCTGTTGGATCGGCTTGATCAGCGTAGTCGAGCGAGCCAGCTCCGCGACGTCGTACACCAGCGTTTTTCCATTGTCGAAGCTGGCGTAAAGCCTGGTCGGCGTCGCTTCAAGTTTTACGGAGCACCAGATGCTCGAGCAATCGGTCAGCTCAAGGTAGGCATGCTTGACCGCCTGCTTATGCTTCTCGGGGAGGACGTCGCCTTGTTGCCAGACTGAAATCCGCTGGTGGGTATCCGCCGCGAAGACATATTTGTCGTTGGCAGCGACTGCCATCGGGTGGACCAGCACCTTGTCCGACGCACCGGCCCAACTGCCGGTGCCCAAGGACATGATGAATGCCGGCGATGCGCCGCTTAAATCGAAGATGTCGACACGGTTCGAAGAGAGCGAACTCGTGTAGAGGCGATCACCATGGACGGTCAGGTCCGGTAGCTTGTTAAAGCCTTCACTTGCGCTGATGCCGTCTATCTTGTCGAGGACTTGTTCCGTCGCCTGGTTGTAACGCAGCACACTGCCGGGATTGCGATCATTGGCGATATAAACCGTGTTGCCGTGCAAGGCGACCGCGCGCGGCGCCCAGTCTTCCAGGCCAAAATCAGCGGCAGCCAGGGTTTGCGCAGTATCGAGCAGGCGCAAGCTGCCGGATGGTGTTACAGGATGCTGATCAGGGGGGAGTGTTTCGACAGGGGGTTCTACCTGGTCATTTTCGGGCAAGCCACCTATCGGAGGAGGAGATGACCCGCTGTTGCTATCCGTGCCACTTCCGCTGCCCAGACAGCCTGTCAGGGTAATTGCTAATGCCAATAACAAGATCTTTTTTATTCCGCTCATGGTTTTTATTCCTTTGTGGTCTTCTGAAAGATTATTTTTAAAAATCTTTGTGCAACGCATGCGGATGACAAAAATACCCAGCTGCGAAGAGCCGGTATCCGCTTCTTCGCTGCCTTGGGGCTTGGGTGCTGGAGGCGAAAGCTTTGCCAGCAGCAAAACGCTGATTAGTTAATACCTATTCGCCTTGCTTGGGCATGCCGAATCCGTCGCAGGTGGAACTGCAACCGGAGGATAAGTAAGCGGGAAGCGGCTGCTACGAGGGTGCAAGCATGGCAGGTGCGCCTTCAAGCCTTGGCGCCTGCGCCTGGTGCAGCATTTGCTCAAGCTCTTCGCGCTGGCGCGCCGCGCGGCGGCGCGCAAGTTGCCAGGCGAGCAGCGAGAGCACGGCCAGCCCGCCCATGCCGGTGGTGATGTAGCGGATGATCGCGTTATCCAAGACCGCCTCGTCTGTCGTTGTCGGCAGGCTTGTCCGTTCGGCAGCCTGCGCGCGCGCCTGTACCCGGGCAACCTCCGCTTCCAGTGCGGCCAACCGCTGTTTGGCCTCCTGTAGCAGCTGCTGCCTGCGCACCTGCGCATCCTGCGTTTGCAAGGCGGCAGCGGGGACGCTGGCCTGCGGGGCTTCGGACGCGGCGGGGTTGGTCGCAGCGCTGTCGCCCGAGGCTGTCAGGGCGGAGGTTTGCCCGATCGCGGGCGCGGGAACCGTGGCCGGAGCCGCGGCCTGCAACGGTGCCGTTGTCTCAACGGCCGCTATGGCTTGTCCGGCATCGGACTGCGGGCGGGCATCTGCTGCCGGGGCCGGAGCAAAAGGCTGGTCCTTGGCCTGGGCAACCTTGATTGCCCTTGCCGGCGGCGCTTTTTGCTGCGCAAGCCCGACCTTGGCGAGCGTCGGCGGGATCATCAATGGCTTGCCGGTCAGCAGCAGGTTGCGGTTGTTCTTGCTGAACGCATGCGGGTTCTGCTGGAACAGGATCTGTTCGGCGAGCGCGGGCTCGGCAGGAAAGTAGTGTCTTGCCAGATGCGAGAGTGTGTCGCCGGTTTGCACCACATGTTTTGCAGCCTTTTGAGGCCGGGCCTGATCGGACCAGCGCCGTTCCGGCGCGGCCGCCTGCCTGGCGGGGGGCGTGTGCTTCAGGCGCAGCAAGTCGGAAGGTGCCGCGCTGTGGCTGGCCAGCGCGTAATGCTTGCGCAGCGTGCGGTCTTTCAGGTGCGCGGCCAAGGTCACTTCCGCTTCTTCGAGCGGGTAGTCGCGCGGGGTGTAGGTGCGCAGTACAACCTTGGGCTCGGCACCCCGGACTATTTCGATCGTCGAATGTTCTAGCGCCTTGCGCAGCGCGGGCGTGTTGCCGCGTGCGGTGAAGTAGGCCTGCCCCTTGCCGGCCAACTCGGCCAGGGCGGGGGCGAGCGAGAATTCCAGCCGCAGTGGCTGCTGCCCGGGCGTCACGCTTAGCAACGCGCCCAGCCCGCGGGCCGGCGTTGGCCGCGGCGCGTTCGCCGCGGGTGCTTGCCCGGTCGCAGTGGGCGCATCCATGGTTGTTGCCGCAGCCGGTGGCTTCCCTGTTGCCCGGGGCTGCTGGTAGCCGTTAACCGCATATTCGCGGATCCAGCGCCCTCCGGCCCACGCAAGCTCGAGCGCGAAGCGCAGCTGTTCGTCCGCTGCCAGCGGCGGGCCTTCGATGCTGATCAGCCAGCGCCCGTCCGCCTGTGGACTCACCTTGAACTTGAGCCCGTTGGCGGCGGGGCTGTTGCGGCCAAGTCCGTTGTAGTCGGCCGGGTTGGCTAGGCCGACCAACGGCGGGAACACGCTGTCGATGGTGTCGACCAGCACCTGGGCGCGGAAGTTATCCTGTTGGCTCGACAGGATCTTGACCTGACCGAGCCCGGCTTCGGCCAGTGGCGAGAGGGTCGCCCCCATCGAGAGCAGCAGCATCGAAGAGGTTTTGCTGTTCATGGAAAGTGATCTGAGCTGCAAGTAATAATTACAAAAGAGAGTGCTATTTATTTTTGGATGGAAATAATGCAAATGTCAATATTTATGTCATTGATGGGCGGCGTGAACCGGCGGACGCACCGCCCGCCTGCGGCATCCCATTCAATGGGCGAGCAGCAAAGGACAGTCCGCTTTGGCAAACAAGGTGCGGGTCGCCGGGCCGAACAACCGTTCACGCCAGCTGTTGTGGCCGAGTGCGCCCATAGCCAGCGCTTGATGAGCGCGAGCGCGATCAGGCGGGCGCCGCGTTCACGGGCGCGCAGCAGCGCATGTTCTCGTGCCCCGTAGCCTGCAGGAGTGTCGGTGAGGGGCAGCAGGATGCGCTTGATCACGGCAATCTCCTTGTGCGGGCCTGGCGTTGGAAAGTCCGGGGCAAGCGGGTTGCCGCTTTGCACAGCCGCTGCGCACAAGGGTGTGGAGCGGCTGTGGATGGTTGTCGCAAGTCTTTGACCAGAAAGTGGAAATGGCGGTTTGCCTAAAAAACGGGCGAAAAGTGCGGGTTTGTCCACCGCCGGAGCGGACAAGCCTGTGGACTGGCTGTGGGTGCGGCATGGCAAGCCCCGCTACGCAAGGCGTGTGGCGTGGTTGCCCAAAAATCGCGCAGGTACGGGCGGTGTTATCATGCGTGCGAGTTTTCACGAGGAACCGCCATGACCGAGCCCGCCGTTGCCGCGCTGATCGCGCGCCTGCCCAAGACCGAGTTGCACCTGCATATCGAGGGCACGCTCGAACCCGAACTGATGTTCGAGCTTGCCCGGAAGAACGGCGTGACCCTGCCGTACGCCGACGTCTCTGCGCTGCGCGCCGCGTACGATTTTTCCGACCTGCAATCCTTTCTCGACCTTTACTACGCCGGCGCCGGCGTGCTGCAGGACGAGGACGACTTCTACCGGCTGACCTTCGCCTACCTTGAGCGCGCGCACCGGGACAAGGTGGTGCACACAGAGATCTTCTTCGACCCGCAGACGCATACCGCGCGCGGCGTGCCCTTTGCCGTGGTGCTCGCCGGCATCCGCCGCGCGCTGGCGCAGGCGCGCACCAAGTGGGGCATGACGTCCAGGCTGATCCTCTCCTTCCTGCGCCACTTGAGCGAAGAGGACGGCATGGCGGCGCTGGAAGAGGCCTTGCCGTGGCTGGACGCGATCGACGGCTTCGGCCTCGATTCGAGCGAGGTCGGCCACCCGCCGGAGAAATTCGCGCAGCTGTTCGAGCGCTGCCGCACGCTTGGCAAGCCGGTGGTCGCGCACGCGGGCGAGGAGGGGCCACCCGAGTACGTGTGGCAGGCGCTCGCGCTTGGCGTGTGCCGGGTCGACCACGGCGTGCGCGCGCTGGAAGACGACGCGCTGGTGGCGAAGCTTGCCGCCAGCCGCATGCCGCTGACGGTGTGCCCGCTCTCCAACCTGAAGCTGTGCGTGGTCGACACGCTCGCTCACCATCCGCTGAAGAAAATGCTGGTGCAGGGGCTGTGCGCGACGGTCAACTCGGACGACCCGTCCTACTTCGGCGGCTACGTCGGCGACAACTACGTCGCTTGCCAGCAGGCGCTGGACCTCGGCGCGGACGACATCGTGCAACTGGTGAAGAACGGCTTCGAGGCGAGCTGGCTGTCCGATAGCGAGAAGGCGCGCTACGTCGCCCAAATCGACGCCGAACTCGCGGCGTGGAGGGCGGCCGCATGAGCGTGGTGTCGCCTTGCGTCGGCGCATGTGCGCTGGACGCCGCCACCCAGACCTGTACCGGCTGCCAGCGGACGCTCGACGAGATCGCCGCTTGGTCGGCGATGGACGACATGCAAAAGCGCGCGGTGTGGGCGCGGCTGTTGTCGCTCAAGCCGCGGGTGCGCCAGAAGCGTTGCGACGCCTGCGGGGCGGCGTTCGGCTGCGGCAGCGGCGGCAAGGACGGCAGTTGCTGGTGCAACGACCTGCCCAACGTGCTGCCGCCGACGCCCGGCGTCGCCGATTGCCTGTGCCCGGACTGCCTGCGCGCGCGTCTTGCCGCCGAACACGCCGCGCGCGGCCTGCCGTTCGACGCGTCCTGAGTGTCCGCCGCAAATCCTTGAATGAAAAAGGGGAACTAATCGGCACGTGCCCGGACGAACGGGTATGACAAAGTCGTTATGGAGGACGACATGCCCGCACTCGAACGCATCCTGGTCGCGACCGATTTTTCCCCGTTGGGCAACGCCGCGGTCCGCCGCGCAGCCCTGCTTGCCGCGCGCGACGGCGCCCAGCTCCTGCTGGTCCACGCTTTGCCGCGCTTTGCCACTTTGCAGTCTGCGTTCGGCGAGCACACGCAGGTCGACCAGCAGATGCGCTCGGCGGCCGAGGCCATTGCCGGCGAACTTTTGGCCGAGGTCGACGCGATGGGCGTTGGCCAGGTCAGCTTCGAGGTGGGCGAGGGGCGCACGCACCGGGTGGTCGCCGACGCGGCCGAGAGCTTCCTGCCCGATCTGGTGGTGATCGGCGCCCACGGCAAGGGTCTGCTCCAGCAGTTTTTCCTGGGCGGCAGCGCCGCGCGCATCCTGTCGCAGTCACGCTGTCCGGTGCTGGTGGTGCGCGAAGCGGCGCGGGGCGACTACACGCAGCTGATCGCCGCGGTCGACCTGGGCCCGCGCTCGGGCGCCGTGATCGACACGGCGCGGACGGTCGGCGGCGCGGCGCCCCTCTTAGCCGTGCACGCGTACACCGCGCCCTTCGAGGCGGCGATGCGCTACAAGCACTTCCCGGAGCAGGACATCCTGCGTTACATCTCCGACGAAGCCGATACGGCGAAAGCCAGTATGGACGCGCTGGTCGAGCCGTACGGTGGCGCGGTCGACGGTCGCGTGGTGTACGGTGATCCCAACCCGGCGTTGCCCGAAGCTGTGCGCGAACAGGGCGCGGGCTTGATCGCCGTCGGCAAGCACGGCGGCACCCGCGTCGAGGAGGCGATCATGGGCAGCGTGCCGCGTTTTTTGGCGTACTACGCGCCGTGCGACGTGCTGGTGTGCTGACGTAAAGCAGGCCTGGTCGGAGCAAAGGGGAGGGGCATGGCGGTTGCGCTTGCCGATACCGGTTTGCTGGCCGGGGCGGTGGTGCTCGCCGCGCTCGGCGGCGAAGCGTTCCTGCGCGCGATCGTTGGCGCGGCAGGCGCGTTCAGGGTGCCTAAGGCCGTGGTCGCGACTACGCTGGCGGCGTGCGCGACCTCCAGCCCGGAGATGGTCGTCTCGACGGTCGCCGCGCTGTCCGGCGCACCGCAGATCGGCCTGGGTGACGCGCTGGGCAGCAACGTCGCCAATATCGCGCTGATCTTCGGCCTGGCCCTGCTGTTCGCGCCGGTACGCGCCGCTGCGGGCGGGCTGGGTGCCGACTACACGCTCGCGCTAGCCGCGCCGTTGCTCACTTTCCTGTTCCTGATGGATGGCGTCCTCTCGCGGGCCGAGGCGCTGCTGCTGTTGGCGGTGTTTGCCGGGTGGCTCATCTGGACGGTGCGTGCGGCGCACGCCTCGCGTTCCGGCGCACGCGAAACCAGCGCATCGACCCTTCCGGTCGGCCGTATTGTCCTCTTCGGGCTGTTCGGCTTGGCCTGCCTCATGCTGGCCGGCCGCCTGTTTGTGCTGGGGGCAAGCGGCGTCGCCGCGTCGTTCGGCGTCGGCGGCTACGTGGTCGGCGTGCTGCTGGTCGCCTTCGGTACCTCGCTGCCCGAACTGGTGACGGTGCTGTTGTCGCGGCTGCGCGGCCACGACGATATCGGCGTCGGCACCCTGATCGGCAGCAACCTCTTTAACGGGCTGGCCATCGTCGGCGTCGCCGGCCTGATCCACCCGATCGCCGTGCCGCGCGCCGAGGTGGCGCTGACGCTCGCCTGCGGCGTTGTGGCCCTGCTGCTGCTGCGCCCCAATGCTGACGGGCTGATCGGTCGCGGCCGCGGCGTGCTTTTGCTCCTGCTCTATGCAGGCTTTGTTTGGGGAACCTTGCAATGAATGAAACCGCGGGCAGCCGGGCCCGACCCGCAACCGAACCCTGGCACGCCATCGAGCCGGCCGACGTCGAAGCCTGCCTGTCGAGCGATGCCTTCGCCGGCCTGTCCGCCGACGAAGCGGGGCGCCGCCTGACTGGCATCGGTGAAAACCGCCTGGCCGAGGCGCCGCCGCGCAGCGCCTGGCTCAAGTTTGCCGACCAGTTCAAGGGCCTGCTGGTGCTGATCCTGCTCGGCGCGGCGGTGCTCGCCGGCGTAGTTGGCGAGTTGAAGGACGCGGTGGTGATCGTGGTGGTGGTGATCCTCAACGCGACGCTCGGTTTCGTGCAGGAGCACCGCGCCGAGGCGGCACTTGCCGCGCTCAAGGGCATGCTCGCGCCGGTGGCGCGCGTGAGGCGCGGCGCCGAGGTGTGCCAGGTCGACGCGGCGGCGCTGGTGCCGGGCGACGTGCTGCTCTTGGAAGCGGGGGACAGGGTCGGTGCCGACGCGCGGGTGTTGTCGGCGCACGGCGCCGAAGTGGCCGAGGCAGCGCTGACCGGCGAGGCGCACCCGGTGGCCAAGCTCTCCGACACGCTGGCGGCGGATACGCCTTTGGCCGAGCGCAGCAATATGGTGTTCATGAACACGGTGCTCACCCGAGGCCGCATCGAGGCGATGGTCACCGCAACCGGCATGCGTACCGAGATGGGGCAGCTGGCCGGCCTGCTCGCCGCGACCGCGGAGGGCGCGACACCCCTGCAGCGCCAGCTCGACGTGCTGGGCAAGCGGCTCGGGCTGATCGCCTGCGCGGTGGTCGCGCTGATGTTCGTGCTCGGCATCGCGCGCGGCGAGCCGCTGGTCGAGACCGCGATGGTCGCCATCGCGCTGGCGGTCGCCGCGATCCCCGAGGGCCTGCCCGCAGTGGTGACGGTGACGCTGGCCTTGGGCATGCACCGCATGGCGAAGCACCAGGCGATCGTCAAGCGCCTCGCCGCCGTCGAGACGCTGGGCTCTACCACGGTGATCTGCTCGGACAAGACCGGCACGCTGACGCTCAACCAGATGACCGCGCGCGTGCTCTACACGGCGGGGGTCCGCCACGCGGTCAGCGGCGAGGGCTACGGCGGGGAGGGCGGGATCGCGGGTCCCTTGCCTGCTGCCGCCTTGGCGGAAGTGTTGCTACCGGCCGCGCTGTGTGTCGACGCGCGCATTCGCGACGGTGAGCTGATCGGCGACCCGACCGAGGGCGCCCTGCTCGCGCTCGCGGCCAAGGCGGGGCTGGACGCTAATGATGCGCAGGCGCACCGCCCGCGCATCGCCGAGATCCCGTTCGATTCGGCGGTCAAGTTCATGGCGACCTTCCACCACGAGGGCAGCCATGTGCGCCTGTGCGTGAAGGGCGCGCCGGACGTGCTGCTCGGGCGCGCTGCCGCGTGGCGCGGCGCAGACGGCCCCTTGCCCTTGGATGCTGCTGCGCGCGCGCGTTTTGTCGCCGAGAACGACGCGCTGGCGGGGGAGGCGATGCGCGTGCTCGCGCTGGCAGAGCGCTGGATCCCCGCCGACCAATTCGACCCGGGTGGCGAGCTGCTCGCGTGGGTCGACGAGCTGACGCTCGTCGCGCTGGTCGGCATCATCGACCCGCCGCGCCCGGAGGCGCGCGCGGCGATCGCGCTCTGTCAGGCGGCGGGGATAGACGTGAAGATGATCACCGGCGACCACCGGGTGACCGCCGCGGCGATCGCGCGAGAACTGGGTCTCGAGGGCGAGGTGCACGAGGGGCGCGCGCTCGACGCGTTGTCCGACGAGGCGCTCTCAGACGTGGTCGACAGGAGCGCGGTGTTCGCGCGCGTCGCGCCCGAGCACAAGCTGCGCATCGTCGAGGCGCTGCAGGCGCGCGGCCATGTGGTCGCGATGACCGGCGACGGCGTCAACGACGCGCCGGCGCTCAAGCGCGCCGACATCGGGGTGGCGATGGGCATCACCGGCACCGAGGTGAGCAAGGAGGCGGCGACGCTGGTGCTCACCGACGACAACTTCGCGACCATCGTGCGCGCCATCGAGGAGGGGCGCACCATCTACGACAATATCGTCAAGTTCGTCCGCTTCCAGCTCTCGACCAACGTCGGCGCCATCCTCACCGTGCTCGCCGCGCCGCTGTTGGGGCTTGCCACGCCGTTCACCGCGATCCAGCTGTTGTGGGTCAACATCATCATGGACGGGCCGCCGGCGATGACGCTCGGCGTCGAACCCCCGCGCGAGGGCGTGATGCTGGAGGCGCCGCGCGAGGCGGACGCGGCCATCCTGTCTTGGCAACGGTTGTGGCGCATCCTGCTCTACGGCGCGACGATGGCGGCCGGCACGCTCGGCGTCTACCTGTGGGCGCTGGCGGAAAGTGACGCCGTGTCGGCAAGCACGTTGGCGTTCACCACCTTCGTGCTATTCCAGTTCTTCAATATCTTCAACGCGCGCGCCGAGTACGGCTCGGCGTTCAACCGACAGTTCTTCAGCAACGGCAAGCTGTGGCTGGCGATCGTCGGGGTGGTCGCGCTGCAGGTGCTGGTCGTGCACTGGGCGCCGGCGCAGGCGGTGTTCGACACCGTCGACCTCACCGGTAGCCAGTGGGCGCTCGCGGCGGGGGTTGCCTCGAGCACGCTGTTGCTGGAAGAGGCGCGCAAGTTTCTGTTGCGGGTGTTCGCTACCAGCCGATAGGGCGGCGGGGTGGGTAGACGGGCCCGGTTGCGACAGGCAGCCGGGCCCGTTTCGTTTGGCGGGGGCCACGCCGCATGTGCTCAGGGTGGTGCCGACTTGGAGGACGCAGCGCGGCCGTGGCGGGTGCAGGCCTGGTTCGTTACTTCACGTTTTTCTGATGTTAACTTGAATACATGATGATTTATTGATGTAACGCCGCGGCGTAAATTCTCCGACATCGCAGCGGGCGGCCGGCAGCCCGCGCCAGAGAGCCGGGTCCGGGTATCCGGGCCCCACCCAAGGTAATCGGAGGATCATCATGTCTCAGACGCTGCCCTGTCTTTTTGTCGACCTGCCGGTCGTGCGTGCCAACGCCCAGGCGATGGTCGAGTTGTGCGAAGCCTCGGGCATCCACCCGGTCGGCATCACCAAGCTCGCCTGCGGCGCGCCGGAAGTCGCCGAAGCTTTCGTTGAAGGCGGCATCCGCGTCGTCGGCGACTCCCGCGTCAACAACCTCGCCAAATTCAAGGACCTGCCGGTCGAAAAGCTGCTGCTGCGCATCCCGTCGGTCAGCAACGCGCTGGACACCGTGCGCTACGCAGACGTCTCGCTGAACTCCGAACCGCATACCGTGCGGGCGCTGTCCGCCGCCGCCGTCGCGCTGGGCCGCAGCCACAAGGTGATCGTGATGCACGACCTGGGCGACTTGCGCGAGGGCTGCTTCAGCGCGGACGACACCGTCGCGCTGGCACGTCTGGTGACCGAACTGCCTGGCCTCGTACTCGAAGGACTGGGCACCAACCTCGCCTGCTACGGCGGCGTCGAGCCGACCACCGACAACCAGCAGCAACTGGTCGACATCGCGCACCGCATCGAGCGCGAACTAGGCGTGAAGCTGCACGTGGTCTCCGGCGCGAGCTCGGCCGCGCTGCCCCTGCTGTTGCGCGGCGGCATGCCCGAGGGCGTCAACCAGCTGCGCCTGGGCGCGTCCTTGCTGATGGGCATCGGTCTTAACGACGACCCGATCCCGGGCACCAGCCAGGACACCATGCGTCTGGGCGTCGAGATCGTCGAACTGAAGGAAAAGCCTTCGGTGCCGGTCAATTCGACCGCGCTGGATGCCTTCGGCAACAAGCCGGTGTTCGAGGACTTCGGCATCCGCAAGCGCGCGATCTGCGCGATCGGCAAGCAGGACGTCAACTTCGACGACCTGATCCCGCAGGACAAGGCGGTGCGCATCATCGGCGGCAGCTCCGACCACCTGATCCTCGACGTGACCGATTCCGACCTCAACTACCAGGTCGGCGACACCGTCTACTTCGCGCTGAGCTACGGCGGCGCGCTGCAATGCATGACTTCCGAGTACGTGCGCAAGGAATACCTGCACTGAAACCGGTGCATTTGATTTGGAACCCTCGCAAGGAGTCTCTTTATGACTGAACTCGTTCAAGACGGCGCCCCGGCCGCCACCGGCTCGGCCGAGCCCAAGCTCAAGCTCGGCGCGCTGACCGCGCTGGTGGTCAGCGCGCTGATCGCCGCCGGCATCTTCTCGCTGCCGCAGAACATGGCGGCGTCGGCCGGCGCCGGCGCGATCATCATTGGCTGGGCGATCACCTTCGTCGGCATGCTGATGCTCGCCTTCGTGTTCCAGACGCTGGCCAACCGCAAGCCCGACGTCGAAGGCGGCGTGTACGGCTACGCCCGTGCCGGTTTCGGCCCGTACATGGGCTTCAACTCGGCGTGGGGTTACTGGATCTCGGCGTGGATCGGCAACGTGTCTTACTACGTGGTGATCTTCTCCGCGTTCAGCTCGTTCGCCGGGCTCGAGTTCTTCGGCGAGGGCAACACCCTGCCGGCGATCCTCTGCTCGTCCATCCTGCTGTGGGCCTACCACTTCCTGATCTGCCGCGGCATCCAGGGCGCCGCGATGATCAACATCGTCACCACCATCGCCAAGCTGATCCCGCTGGGCCTCTTCCTGGTGCTGGTGTTCGTCGCCTTCAAGATCGAGACCTTCCAGCTCGACTTCTGGGGCCGTCCGGAACTCGGCTCCATCCTCGACCAGGTCAAGAGCACCATGCTGGTGACCACCTGGGTGTTCATCGGCATCGAGGGCGCGTCGATCTTCTCCAGCCGCGCCGAAAAGATGGCCGACGTGGGCAAGGCGACGATGATCGGCTTCGCGCTGTCCATCATGATGTTCGTCGCGGTGTCGCTGCTGTCGCTGGGCGTGCTCTCGCAGCCGGAACTGGCCGCGCTGAAGAACCCGTCGACCGCTGGCGTGCTCAAGGCTGCCGTGGGGGATTGGGGCGCGACGCTGATGAACGCGGGCCTGATCATCTCGGTGGGCGGCGCGCTGCTCGCCTGGACCCTGCTCGCCGCCGAAGTGCCGTATCTGGCAGGCAAGGACGGCACCATGCCGGCTTTCCTCGGCAAGACCAACGCCAAGGGCGCCCCGGTCAACGCGTTACTCCTGACCAACGGCCTGGTGCAGCTGTTCCTGATCATCACCCTGTTCAACGGTTCGGCCTACCTCGACCTGCTGTTACTGGCTACGTCGATGATCCTGATCCCGTACCTGTTGTGCGCGCTGTACGCGGTGATGATCGCCGTGCGCAAGGACGGCTACCAGGGTGCGGACGGCGCCGCCGGCAAGGACCTGGCCATCGGTGTGCTCGCCTCGGTGTACGGCTGCTGGCTCCTGTACGCGGCAGGCCCCAAGTACCTGCTGCTGTCGATGGTGCTGTACGCACCGGGCATCCTGTTCTACGTGAAGGCCCGTACCGAGCAGAAGCTCGCGGTGTTCACCCGCAACGAGATGGTGCTGGCTGGCATCGCCGTCCTGCTCGGCCTGATTGCCGCCTGGCAGCTCGCGACCGGTGCGCTGACCATCTGATCCACCCGTTTTTCTCCGTGATGTACTCAGTTTGCCCCCGCCCGTGCGGGGGCCTTTTTTTGTGCGCTTGATGGCAGTCAACACAGGTCTGGATGGCGCCTGCTAGCCTTGCCCCGCATCAGGCCAGCGCCCGGGACAGCGGCGCGGCCTTCACGGAGGAGGGTAGGGGTCATGCGGCTCGATAATTTCGACTTGCGCCTGTTGCGCATTTTCATGGTGATCGTCGAGAGCGGCGGTTTTTCGGCGGCGCAGGCGCGTCTGGGGATGAGCCAGTCGGCGATCAGCTGCAAGATGAACGACCTGGAGACCCGGCTGGGCATGCGGCTGTGCCAGCGCGGGCGCAGCGGCTTTCGTCTGACGCAGGAAGGCGAGCAGGTCTACGAGGAGACGCTGTCGCTGCTTCGCGAGGTCGGCGACTACGAGGGCAGGCTTGGACAGATCCGCGACAAGATCTTCGGCCATGTGCGCATCGGTCTGGTCGACACCGTCGCGATGAACCCGTCGTGCCGGCTATCGGCCGCCATTGCGGCATTCAACCGGCAGTACCCCGAAGTCGGCGTCACCCTCGACGTGATGGACAGCAACGAGATCGAGGCGCTGCTGCTGCAGGGCAAGCTCCATATCGGGCTGACTTCGAGCGAGCACGAGATGCCGGGCCTGAGCTACCGCACGCTGTTTTGCGAGCGCCAGCGCCTCTATGCAGCGGCCGACCACCCACTGTTCCGGCTTGCCGAGCGGCCGACGCGCAAGAAGGACCTGATGCCGTTCGCGATCGCCGGGCGCGGCAAGCCGGGAGTGACGCCGGTGGATGCGGCCGAGGGGTTCACGGTGCGCGCCTCCAGCGCGCATATGGAAGGCACCGCCGTGCTGCTGCTGTCGGGCGAGCTGATCGGCTACCTGCCCGAACACTACGCGCGGCCGTGGGTCGAGGCGGGCCGCCTGCGCTGCCTCAACATGCCCGCGCTCGACTATTTCCCGCCCTTCATGCTGACCCTGCCGCGCTACGGCATGCGCTCGCAGGCGACCGAAAGGCTGGTCGAGGAGATCGAGCGCGCGCATCCGCAAGGCGCCGGCGCGCCGGAGAAGGTCGGCACGCCCGAGCCTGCGTAAGTTGCAAGGAAGAGCCTAGCCAAAGTGCCGGCGGGCGGATGCCCGTCGGCTTGTTTCGGGGGCTTGCCGGTCATTTACTTGAACACGCCGACCAGCTTGAGCACGAAGATCAGGATGACGGCGCCCAGGATGCCGAAGGCGAGGCCCGACAGCGAGAAGCTGCCGGCGGCGTCGGCCGAGGAGAAGCCCAGCAGGTCGCCGAATACCCAGCGCCCGAGCGCCGAGCCGACGATGCCGACCAGGATGTTGGCGATCGCGCCTTGCTGCGCGTCGGTGCCCATGACCTTGCTGGCCAGCCAGCCGATCAGCGCGCCGACGATCAGGGTGATGATCCAGCCCATGATTGCTCCTTTTTCAGAGGGATACGACGGACGAAAAAACGGTGCGCGGCAGTATGCCGCGCACCGTCAGGTGCACAGAGGCTCAGCCCTGCTTGTCGAAATGATAGGCGCTCTCGCCGAATTCGCCCTGGTCCAGCCCCTCGTCCTCGACGGCCGGGCTCACGCGCGGCTTGTGGACGAGCTTCATGATGATCCAGGTGACGACGAAGGAGTACACGGCGACCACCACCACTGCGAGCAGCTGGATCGCGAACTGGTGCAGGCCGCCCGTCACGTCGTCGACTGCGCGGTTGGCGAGCAGGCCGACCAGCAGCGAGCCGGTCACGCCGCCGACGCCGTGCGCGCGGAATACCTCGAGTGCGTCGTCGAAGCGGTAGCGTTGCTGGACGGCCTTGGCGAAGTAGCACACCGTCGCGCCGATCGCGCCGATCAGCACGGCGGACGCCGGCTCGACGTAGCCCGCGGTCGGCGTGATCGTCGCCAGCCCCGCGACACCGCCGACCATCACGCCGGCAAAGGAGGGTTTCTTCTCGACGCGCCAGGCGATGGCCAGCCACACGCACATGGCGACCGCGCCGGCGATCGCGGTGTTGACGAAAGCGTAGGCTGCCAGGCCGTTGGCCGCGTACGCGCCCCCGGCGTTGAAGCCGAACCAGCCGAACCACAACAGGCCGGTGCCGACGGCGACGATAGGCAGGTTGGACGGCGGGGTCTCCTCGCCCGGCTTGAGGTCACGCTTGCCCAGGAACAGCACGGTGGCGAGCGCGGCGAAGCCCGCGGTGGTGTGCACCACGATGCCGCCTGCGAAGTCGATCACGCCGAGCTTCTGCATGAAGCCGCCGCCCCAGATCCAGTGCGCGACCGGCACGTAGATCAGCAGGATCCACAGCACGATGAAGGCGAGGAAGGCCTTGAAGCTGAAGCGTTCGGCGAACGCGCCGGTGATCAGCGCCGGCGTGATGATGGCGAACATCATCTGGTAGGCGAAGAACATGATGAAGGGGATCGACGGCGCGTAGCCCGGGTGCGGGATCACGCTGACGTTGTTCAGCGCGAAGAACGACATGTCGCCGATCAGGCCGCCGACGTCGGGGCCGAAGGCGAGGCTGAAGCCGCCGAAGATCCAGACGACGGTGACGACGCCCATGCAGATGAAGTTCTGCATCATGATCGACAGCATGCTGCGGCTGCGCACCAGGCCGCCGTAAAACAGCGCGAGCCCCGGCGTCATCAGGCAGACCAGTGCCGTGCACAGGATGATGAAGGCGGTATCGCCCGTATTGATGATGTACATGGAGCTAACTCCGGCTAGTGCCGCGGCTTTGCCGCGGCGGGTGAACCACGGCCGGCGCACGCGCCGGCCTCCCGTTCCTACTTTATGGAGCACGGGTAGCGTTTGTGCCGCGATTATTTAGGGCAGGTGAAATGGGGTGCGGCTTTTGTCGTGAAGCATTTGCCTTTATCATGCAAGCCGTCACCGGGGGTGCCCTTGCCGGGCTGAGAGAAACCCCAATACCTGATCCGGGTCGTGCCGGCGTAGGGAGCGTGACCTGCCGTGGCAGGCGTCCGCCCTTCGTCGTCCGTCCCTTGCCACGGAGTGTCCCGATGTCCCGTCCGTCCTTGCGCCTCTGCGCGCTGGCCTTCGCCATGGCCGGCGCCGCCGTGTCCGCCGCCGAACTGCGCGTGCTTACCCATTCTTCCTTTGATCTGCCCAAGGCCAGGCTCGCCGCGTTCGAGCAGGGCGCCGGCGTCAAGCTGGTGCTGGTCAAGGGCGGTGACGCGGGGGAGATGCTCAACAAGCTGATCCTGACCCGCGCCAACCCGATCGCCGACGTCGTCTACGGCATCGACAACACGCTCGCGGCCAAGGCCGAGAGCGCCGGCGTGCTCGCACCCTACCAGGGCCCGGCACTTGCCAAAAAGGCCAAACACCAATTGGGCGGCAGCCTCGTCAGCGTCGACTACGGCTACGTGACGCTCAACTACGACAAGGCGTGGTTCGAGAAGAATGCCTTGCCGCTGCCCGCGTCGCTCGCCGACCTTGCCAAGCCCGAGTACGCGCGCCGCCTGGTGGTGCAGAACCCGGCCACCTCCAGCCCGGGTCTCGCCTTCATGCTGGCAACGGTGACCGGCATGGGCGAAGCGAAGGCGTTCGACTGGTGGGCCAAGCTGCGCGCGGGCGGGGTGAAGGTCGCCAAGGGCTGGAGCGAGGCGTACTACACGGACTTCACGCGCGCCGGCGGCGACCGTCCGCTGGTGGTCAGCTACGCGACCAGCCCGGCGGCCGAGGTGTTCTACGCGAAGGAGCCGCCCAAGGCATCGCCGACCGGCAACCTGTTCCTCAAGGGCGGCGTATTCCGCCAGGTCGAGGGCGTCGCGCTGGTGAAGGGCGGTCGCGAAGTCGCCGCGGCCCGCCGCTTTGTCGAGTTCATGCGCTCGCCCGAGGTGCAGGCCGAACTGCAGACGTCGATGTGGATGTACCCGGTGGTCGAGGGCAGCGCCCGCGCGCCGGTGTTCGCGCACGCGGTCGAACCCGCCGCGGTGGCCGAGACGGACGGCAAGCTGGTCGCCGCCAAACAGCAGGGCTGGGTGCGCCGCTGGACGCAGACCATGCTGCGCTGATGCGCGCCTTGTCTTCCCTTTCTGCACGCGCGCTATTGGCAGCGCCGCCGCTGGCGATGCTCACTGCCTTGAGCTTGCTGCCGCTTGCGCGCCTTGTCGCCTACGGCTGGGACGCAGGCTCGCTCGCGCTATTGGCCGACGGTTATTTCCAGTCGCGCATTGCCTGGTCGCTCGCGCAGGCGGCGATCACCTGCGTGCTATGCGTGCTCATCGGCGTGCCCATCGCCTGGGTATTCGCGCGTACCGAGTTTGCCGGGCGCGGCTTGCTGCTGCGCCTGTTGTTGCTGCCCTTCGTGATGCCGACGCTGGTCGCGGCGATGGGGGTGCTCGCGCTGTTCGGCTCCACCGGCTACACCGGCGTCGACCTCGCCGGCACCCCGGCGCTCTTGTTGTACGGCAACCTGTTCTTCAACCTGCCGCTCTTGGTGCGCGCCGGTGTCGATGGCTTCGCCGCCTTGCCCGCCGCCCGGCTCGACGCCGCGCGCTCGCTGGGCGCGAGCCCGTGGCGCGCGTTCTGGCGCGTCGAGTTGCCGTCGGTGCTGCCGCACCTGGCTGCCGCCCTGTGCCTGGTGTTCCTCTACTGCTTCTCCGGCTTCGGCCTCGCGCTGTTGCTCGGCGGCCAGCGCTGGGCGACGGTCGAAGTCGAGATCTACACGCTGATCGCGTACGAATTGAACCTCGCCGACGCCGGCGTGCTCGCGCTCGCCGCGCTGGCGGTGACCGCGCTGTGCGCGCTTGCCTACGCGGTGCTTGAGCGGCGCCTGGCGGTGCCGACGCGCATCCAGCCGGTCGCGCGCGTCACGGCGCGAAGTTGCGGTGCGCGCCTGCGCCTGGCAGCGGCGCTTTTCGCGCTCGCGTTTTTCTGCGCGGCGCCGCTGCTTGCGCTTTTGCTGCGCGCGCTCGTCGTGCTACCGGGCCAGGCGTCGCTGCTTGTCGATGAAGAAACGCTGTCTGCGCTCGCCAACACCCTGCGTTTTTCGCTCCAGGCGCTCCTGCTGGCGGTGCCACTGGGCGTACTGCACGCGCTCGCCGCCAAGGGCGGCAGCCTGATGCGCGCGGCGGCCTTCCTGCCTTTCATCGTGTCGCCGGTGTGCATGGCCTTCGGCATCCTGCTGCTCTACCCCGAGTGGACGGCGTCGCAGGGCGTGCTGGTGGCGTGCTACGCGCTGTTTGCCTACCCCTTCATCGCGCGCGGGCTCGCCTCGGCGCTCGACGCGATCCCCGGCAACCTCACCGACGCCGCGCGCACGCTGGGCGCGACGCCGTGGCGTACCTTCCGCCGGCTGACCTGGCCCTTATTGTCGGGCGCGTTCGCACGCGCGCTATCGTTCGCGGCGGCGACTTGCGTCGGCGAATTCGCGGTCACGCTGTTCTTGTCGCGCCCGGAATGGACGACGCTGACCACGCTGATCTACCAGAAACTCGGCCGCCCCGGCGCGGCCAACCTCGACGCCGCGCTGATCCTGTCTGCGCTGCTGATGCTGTTCGCGCTGGCAGCCTTCATGGTGATCGAGCGCAAGGATGCCCATGCTGCAACTCACTGACCTGACCGTGCGCCACGGCGCGCGCACCCTGATCGAGCATTTTTCGCTGAGCGTCGGCGCGGGCGAGACAGTCGCGCTGTTGGGGCCGTCCGGCTGCGGCAAGAGTTCGCTCTTGCGCGTCGTCGCCGGCCTGGCGGCGCCGGCGGCGGGCAGGGTGATGTTCGCAGGGGAAGACATCACGGCGACACCGCCCGAGCGGCGCGGCTTCTCGCTGATGTTCCAGGACTTCGCGCTGTTCCCGCACCTGAACGTGCTGGGCAACGTGATGTTCGGGCTGATCGAGCGGCGCATGCCCAAGGCGCAGGCACGCGAGACCGCGCGGGACTGGCTCAGCCGGGTGGGGCTAGCTGGCTTTGAGACGCGGCGGGTGTGGACGCTGTCCGGCGGCGAGCAGCAGCGCGTCGCGTTGGCGCGTGCGTTGGCGGTGTCGCCGCGCGCCTTGTTGCTGGACGAGCCGTTTTCCGCGCTGGACGCCGACTTGCGGCTGCGGCTGGGCGACGAGAGCCGGCGCCTGGTGCTGGGCGCCGGCATCCCGGCCATCCTGGTCACCCACGACGCGGCCGAGGCCGGACGCCTCGCCGACCGCGTAATCAGGCTGCCGGCATCTCGCTAGCAAACTTGCACACGTCGACCCACTCGCCGCCGGCCAACTCGGCGAGCAGCGTGGGCGAGACGCGCACCGCGCTGTGCACGGCACCCGCCGCCGGCAGCACCTCGTCGAATGCCGTAAGCGAAGTATCCAGATAGACCGGCAGCGGCGTGGCGAGCCCGAACGGGCAGACGCCGCCGACCGGGTGGCCGGTCACGCCTTCGACTTCCTCCGCGCCCAGCATCTTGCCCTTGCCGAAACGCGCCTTGAAGCGCGCGTTGTCGATGCGCGCGTCGCCGCGGGTGACCAGGATCAGCACCTCGCCCGCCACGGTGCGAAAGGCGAGCGTCTTGGCGATGCGCCCGGGTTCGACCCCGTGCGCACGTGCGGCAAGTTCGACGGTCGCGGTGCTGGTTTCAAGTTCGATGATGGCCATGTGCGGGGCACGTTCGGCGAAGAAGCGGCGGACGGATTCCAGGCTCATGTAAGTTCCTCGTCAGGTAAAACGCCAATATCAATATTTATTTCTAAGGCATATTTTCCCGTGGAATAATGACCAGTACAACAACATAGTCTTCACCCGTGGGGTAATGCCATGACAGTCAAGAAACAGCTGCTCGCGCAGCTTGCCGCAATGCTGCTCGGCGTCGTATTGATGGCCGGCTGGGGCTTGTTCAACCTGTATACCTCGCTGGTCGAGGCTCACCGCGAGGCGGTGAGCGAGCAGACGCAGGGCGCGGTTTCCATCATCCGCGCGTACGAGGATGCGGCGCGCAGCGGCACGCTGCCGCTTGCCGAGGCGCAGGCGCGCGCCAAGGCGGCGCTGATGGCCGCGCGTTACGGTGAGGACGGCTACTTCTACCTGCTCGACGACAAGCTCAACTTCATCGCACATCCGGTCAAGCCCAAGCTCGCGGGTAGCAGCATGTACGCGCTGAAGACGCCGGACGGCAAGAGCCTCGGCGAGATCTTCGCCGCGGCGATGGCCGCGAACGACGTCGCGCGCTACGACTGGCCCAAGCCCGGTGCCGACGCACCGGTCGGCAAGATGAGCATGAACCTCAAGTCCGGCGACTGGGGCTGGGTGGTCGGCACCGGCATCTACACCGACGAGATCAGTAGCGACGTGCTGGGCCATGCGCTCGAGCAGGGCGGCGTACTGGCCGTGCTGGCGCTGCTGCTGGGCGCGCTCGGGGTGATGATCTCGCGCAACATCCTGCGCGTGCTGGGTGGCGAGCCCGCCTACGCGCGCGACGTGGTCGGCGAGGTGGCTGCCGGCCGCCTGTATACCGAGGTGAAACTGCAGCCGGGCGACCGCGACAGTCTGCTCGCCGGCATCGCGCAGATGCAGGCGAGGCTGCGCGATACGGTTGGCGAGGTGGCCGGCCACGCGCGGGTGTTGAGCGAACGCGCGGAGGCGCTCGACGTCAGCGTCAGCCGGGTCGCCGAGCGTTCGGGCGAGCAGAGCTCGGCGGCGACTTCGATGGCCGCGGCGATCGAGGAGATGACGCAGGGCATCGCACAGATTTCCGGCAACGCCGAACAGGCGCAGGCGCTGGGCGTTCGTTCGGGCGAGTTCTCGCGCGAGGGCGGCGCGGTGGTGCGCGGCGCGGTCGACGAGATGCGCGAAATCAACAAGACGGTCGACGCGGCCGCAGGCTCGCTGTCCAGCCTGGTCAACGACGTGGCCGGCATCTCGTCCATCGTCGCCGTGATCCGCGAGATCGCCGACCAGACCAACCTGTTGGCGCTCAACGCGGCGATCGAGGCCGCGCGCGCGGGCGAGACCGGCCGCGGCTTCGCGGTGGTCGCCGACGAGGTGAGGAAGCTTGCCGAGCGTACCTCGGGCGCGACGAGCGAGATCGTCGTCAAGATCGGCCATATCCAGCAACTCTCCGACAGTACGCGCGAGGCGATGCTCGAGGCGGTCGGCAAGGTGGCGACCGGGGTCGAACTGGCGGACAAGGGGCGCGAGGCGATCGACCGCATTGAGGAGAGCTCGGGCATCGTGCAGGGCGCGGTGAAGGACATCGCCGGTTCGCTGCACGAGCAGAGCACGGCCAGCTCCGAGATCGCGACGCATGTCGAGCAGATCGCCGCTTCCGCCGGCGACAATGCGGCCGCCGCGCGCGAGGCCGCGCACGCGACCGCCGCGATGCGCGATCTCTCCGGCGCGCTCAGGCAGTCGGTGTCGCATTTCCAGTTGAACTAGGCATCTGCTGCGATGCAAAGAAGCCCGCCTTGAGCGGGCTTCTTTCATTCCGGGCGCCGTGCCGCGGGGCATCGGACCCCCTTGCCGGCTTGCGGTTAATCGCATTTGCCTTCGCCTAATTTGTATGGCATATTGCGGTGCAATAATAGAGCAAGCGCTCGGCCTGAGGGGGCCGGCGACTTGCGGGTGGCCACGCGCCGCCTCGAGTCCGTAAACGGGCCGAAACGCACACGAGGACATGCTGCACCCGGAGCCGGCGGTGGCCATCTTGGCGCCGTCCGTCGTTTGGCAACCTCAGGAGAAACCATGTCCAACAAAAACAATGACCGCATCCGCGCCAACCCGAAGTTCCGGGAACTCGCGCAAAAGCGCTCACGCACCGCGTGGGGGCTGACCGCGCTGGTCCTCGGCGTCTACTACGGCTACATGCTGCTCGTCGGCATGGCACCGGAATGGCTCGCGCAGCCCCTGAGCGAAGGCGGTACGCTGTCGCTGGGCGTACCGGTCGGTGCCTTCATCATCTTCTTCGCCTGGGCGTGCACCGGGCTGTACGTGCGTCGCGCCAACTCCGAGTTCGACCGCCTGAACGCTGAAATCGTCGAGGAGGCCGGCAAATGAACAAACTGCTTGCAACGCTGATGCTCGCGCCAGCCTTCGCGCTGGCCGGCCCCGCCGTCGAGGCGGCCGAGAAGCAGCCGCTGAACCTGACCGCGATCGCGATGTTCTTCGTGTTCGTCGCCGGCACGCTGATGATCACCTGGTGGGCCGCCCGCCGCACCAAGTCGGCGTCCGACTTCTACACCGCCGGCGGCGGCATCACCGGCTTCCAGAACGGTCTCGCGATCGCCGGTGACTACATGTCCGCGGCGACCCTGCTCGGCCTGTCGTCGATGGTATTTGCCAAGGGCTACGACGGCCTCGTCTACACCGTCGGCTTCTTCGTCGGCTGGCCGGTGGTCACCTTCCTGATCGCGGAGCGCCTGCGCAACCTCGGCAAGTACACCTTCGCCGACATCGCGTCCTACCGCCTTGACCAGAAGAAGATCCGCACCTTCGCGGCCTTCGGCTCGCTGACCGTGGTCTGCTTCTACCTGATCGTGCAGATGGTCGGTGCCGGCCAGCTGATCAAGCTCTTGTTCGGTCTCGACTACCCGGTGGCGGTGATGGTGGTCGGCGTGGTGATGATGCTGTACGTCACCTTCGGCGGCATGATCGCGACTACCTGGGTGCAGATCATCAAGGCCGTGCTGCTGCTGGCCGGTGGTACCACGCTGGCGATCCTGGCGATGAGCCAGTTCGGCTTCAGCTACGAGACGCTGGCGCAGCGCGCGATCGAAGTGCACAAGGGCGGCCAGGGCATCATGGCGCCGGGCTCCATGCTGGCCGACCCGGTCAACGCCGCGTCGATGTCGCTGGGCCTGGTATTCGGTATCGCCGGCCTGCCGCACATCCTGATGCGCTTCTTCACCGTGCCGAACGCCCGCGAGGCGCGCAAGTCGGTGTTCGTCGCGACCGGCTTCATCGGCTTCTTCTTCATCGTGGTGTGCACCATGGGCTTCGCCGCCATGGTGATCGTCGGCACCAACCCGCAGTACTTCGTCGACGGCGACCTCGCCGGCAAGATTGCAGGCGGCGGCAACATGGTCGCCATGCACCTGGCACACGCGGTGGGCGGCAACCTGTTCCTGGGCTTCCTGTCGGCGGTGGCGTTCGCGACCATCCTGGCGGTGGTGTCGGGCCTCGCGCTGGCCGGTGCTTCGTCGATCTCGCACGACATCTACGCCAACGTGATCTGCGGCGGCAAGGCAGACGAGAAGACCGAGATCAAGGTTTCCAAGATCTCCGCCATCGTGCTGGGCGTGCTGGCGATCATCCTCGGCATCCTGTTCGAGAAGATGAACGTCGCCTTCCTGGTCGGCCTGACCTTCGGCATCGCGGCTTCGGCCAACTTCCCGATCCTGATCCTGTCGATGTACTGGAAGGACCTGACCACCCGTGGCGCGTTGCTGGGCGGCTTCACCGGCCTGATCTCGGCGGTGCTGATGGTGGTGCTCTCGCCGTCGGTGTGGGTGACCGTGCTCGGCCACGAGACCGCGATCTTCCCGTACGAGCACCCGGCGCTGTTCTCGATGCCGCTGGCCTTCCTGGTGTCCATCGTGGTGTCGCTGCTCGACCAGAGCGCGGCCGCCAAGCGCGAGCGCGCAGCATTCGACGACCAGTTCGTGCGTGCGCAGACCGGTATCGGTGCCGCCGCGGCGAACGACCACTAAGTACGCTTTTCTGCAAGCAAACGGCGCCCCGCGGGGCGCCGTTTTTGTTGGGGCGCGGCGGATTTGCTAGAATCGCCGCTTCTTCAGAATTTTCCGGAACCTGTCACACGCCATGGCCCAGTACGTGATGTCGATGCTCCGCGTGAGCAAAGTGGTGCCGCCCAAGCGGCAGATCATCAAGGATATTTCCCTGTCGTTCTTCCCGGGCGCCAAGATCGGCCTGTTGGGCCTGAACGGCGCGGGCAAGTCGACCGTGCTGCGCATCATGGCCGGCGTCGACAAGGAATACGAAGGCGAAGTGCAGCACATGCCGGGCGTCAACATCGGCTACTTGCCGCAGGAGCCGCAACTGGACGCCGACAAGACCGTGCGCGAGGAAGTCGAGAGCGGCATGGGCGAGGTGATGGGCGCGCAAAAGCGCCTGGAAGAGGTGTACGCGGCCTACGCGGACCCGGACGCCGACTTCGACGCGCTGGCTGAAGAACAGGCCAAGCTCGAGGCGATCATCTCCGCCGGCGCCGGCGACAATATCGAGCTGCAGCTGGAACTGGCCGCCGACGCGCTACGCCTGCCGCCGTGGGACGCCAAGATCGGCCCGCTCTCCGGTGGCGAGAAGCGCCGCGTCGCGCTGTGCAAGCTGTTGCTGTCCAAGCCCGACATGCTGCTGCTCGACGAGCCGACCAACCACCTGGACGCCGAATCGGTCGAGTGGCTGGAACAGTTCCTGGTGCGCTTCCCGGGCACCGTGGTCGCCGTCACCCACGACCGCTACTTCCTCGACAACGCGGCCGAGTGGATCCTCGAACTTGACCGCGGCGAGGGCATCCCGTGGAAGGGCAACTACTCGAGCTGGCTGGAACAAAAAGAAGCGCGCCTCGAGCAGGAAGCCAAGAGCGAAGGCGCGCGCATGAAGGCGATGAAGCAGGAACTCGAATGGGTGCGCCAGAACCCGAAGGGCCGCCAGGCCAAGAGCAAGGCGCGTATCGCCCGCTTCGAGGAAATGTCGTCGTACGAGCACCAGAAGCGCAACGAGACGCAGGAAATCTTCATCCCGGTCGCCGAGCGCCTGGGCAACGAGGTGATCGAGTTCGACGGCGTCTCCAAGGGCTTCGGCGACCGCCTGCTGATCGACAACCTGAGCTTCAAGGCGCCGGCCGGCGCCATCGTCGGCATCATCGGCCCGAACGGCGCCGGTAAGTCGACACTGTTCAAGATGATCGCCGGGCAGGAGACGCCGGACAGCGGCGAGGTGAAGATCGGCCAGACCGTGCAGATGGCGTACGTCGCGCAGAGCCGCGAGGGGCTGGACGGCGACAAGACCGTGTTCCAGGACGTGGCCGACGGCAACGACCTGATCACCGTCGGCAAGTTCGAGATGTCGAGCCGCGCCTACCTTGGCCGCTTCAACTTCAAGGGCGCGGACCAGCAGAAGAAGGTCGGCATGCTCTCCGGCGGCGAGCGCGGCCGTTTGCATCTGGCCAAGACCCTGCTCAAGGGCGGCAACGTGCTCCTGCTTGACGAACCGTCGAACGACCTCGACGTGGAAACCCTGCGCGCGCTGGAAGACGCGCTGTTGGAGTACGCCGGCACCGTGTTCGTGATCTCGCACGACCGCTGGTTCCTCGACCGTATCGCGACGCACATCCTCGCCGCCGAGGGCGAGTCGCAGTGGACCTTCTTCGACGGCAACTACCAGGAGTACGAAGCCGACAAGAAGAAGCGTCTGGGCGAGGAGGGCGCCAAGCCCAAGCGCATCCGCTACAAGCCGGTGACCCGCTAAACGCCAGTGCCGGGGGCCTGCCCCCGAGCATCCCGGGCCCGCCCAGGTGGCGGGTCTTTGATTTTCAGGCGGCGCAGTGCCGCCGGAGTTTTACATGAATATCCTGTCCATCCAGTCGCACGTGGTCTACGGCCACGCCGGCAACAGCGCGGCGGTGTTCCCGATGCAGCGCATGGGTGCCAACGTGTGGCCCTTGCACACCGTGCAGTTTTCCAACCACACCCAGTACGGGCGCTGGGCCGGCATGGTGATCCCGCCCGAGCAAATCAGCGCGCTCTCCGCCGGCATCGCCGCCATCGACGCGCTCGATGAATGCAACGCGGTACTGTCCGGCTATATCGGCAGCGCCGAGCAGGGCGGCCAGATCCTGGACGCGGTGCGCCAAGTGAAGGCGGCCAACCCGCAGGCCCTCTACCACTGCGACCCGGTGATGGGGCACCCGGCCAAGGGCTGCATCGTCGCGCCGGGCGTGGCGGAGTTTCTGGTGAACGAGGCGCTGCCGGTGGCCGACATCGTCTCGCCCAACCAGCTTGAGCTGGAGATCATCAGCGGGCGCACGCTGCCCACGCTGGCCGACATCGTCGCGGCGGCACGCGGGGTGCTTGCGCGCGGGCCGCGCGTGGTGCTGGTCAAACACCTGCACTACGACGCGCGCCCGGAAGACGAATTCCAGATGCTGGCGGTCGACAAGGACGGCGCGTGGCTGGTCGGCCGGCCGATGTTCGAGTTCGCGCGCGAGCCGGTCGGCGTCGGCGACATGACTTCGGGGCTGTTCCTGGTCGGCCTGCTCGCCGGCAAGGGCGTGCGCGAGGCGCTCGAACACGCGGCGTCCGCGGTCTACGGTGTGCTGGAGACGACCCATCAACTTGGCCGTTACGAGCTGGCGGTGGTCGCCGCGCAACAGGAATACGAGACGCCGTCGCGCCGCTTTGCCGCGCGCGCGTTGTGAAAGGAAAGATCATGGCCAAGGATTACGAAATCCGCCCCGAACAGTCGGTCGAGCTTCTGAAAGAGCTGCACATCCTGACCCGTGACGGCAAGCTCAACCAGGACAGCCGCAGGAAGCTCAAGCAGGTCTACCACCTGGTGCAGTTCATCGAACCCTTGATCCGCGAAGTGGTGGCGGACAAGGGCGACGTGACGGTGGTCGACCACGGCGCCGGTAAGTCCTACCTCGGCTTCATCCTGTACGATTTGGTGCTCAAGGCGCTGGAGGTCGGCGAGGTGATCGGCATCGAGACGCGCGAGGAGTTGGTAGCCACCACCGCCGCGCTCGCCGAAGGGCTGGGCTTCACGCGCATGCGCTTCATCAACGAGACGGTCGCCGAGTCGATCTCGAACGACGCGATCGGCAAGCAGGTCGACATCGTCACCGCCTTGCACGCGTGCAATACCGCGACCGACGACGCGATCCGCTTCGCGCTGCAAAAAGACGCCCGCTTCATCGTGCTGGTGCCGTGCTGCCAGGCCGAAGTCGCCGCCGAGTTGCGCCGGGTGAAGGCGAAGCTGCTGGCGGGCACGCCCCTGGGCGAGATCGTGCGCCACGGCATCCATACCCGCGAATTCGGCAGCCAGCTCACCAACGTGCTGCGCTGCCTGTTGCTGGAGGCGCACGGCTACCAGTTGACGGTGACCGAGCTGGTCGGCTGGGAGCACTCGATGAAGAACGAGCTGATCGTCGCCAAGAAGGGCCAGCGCCGCGGCGGCGCGCGCGAACGCGCCGAGGCGCTGCTGGAGGGCTTCATGCTGGATGGGCTGCGTGAGCGTTTCATCTACTGAGCCGCTTTACCCGCGCATGCGGGCCAGCATAGGCCCGCATGCGCGCTGTTTACTTGCCTTGCCCGGACGTCCGGGCAAGCGCTTCTGCCGCGCCGACCCTCCTCAATACTCGACCACCCGGTCTGATACCAGTGCCCAGCCTTGTCCGCCCTGCGTCAGCCGGTACTGGACCTGGCGCGTGCCGCCGGTCGGCTTCGCGTTGCTGTCGCCGTCGCGGTACACCGGGAAGCGGCGTACCAGACGGTTCTCGATGACGGCGAACGCGTCGTGTCCCATATAGCCGCGGCTTGCCTTGGCGTCCTTCGCGAGATCGGGCAGGCGGATTGGCACCAGCCTGCCGTCCTTTTGCGCGGTGAGCGCGACGAGGTTCGCGTACGAGCCGCTGCCGGCCGACTGCGTGTAGACGTAAAGCTCGGGCTGCCCGTCCACATTCAGGTCCGCCACTTCGGCGCCCGTCACCTTGCCGTCTATTTCCTGGTTGAAGGCCACCGGCTTGCCCTTGGCCGCCTGTGCGTGCACGGACAACTGGTTGAGTGAGCCATGGTCGGTCGCCGTCACCTCGAAGCGGGTGCCCTGCAAGTCCAGCGACTGCCGGAAGCCTTGCGTGTGTGCGGCGGCGGGGGGCAGCGCGATGGCGAGCGTATAGCGTGCCAGTTCCCCGCGCCGCGCGCTGTTGCGCATCTGGTAGACCCGGATCGTGTAGACGCCGTCCGTGGGCAGTACCCCTTGGAAGCGGTCGCCCGAACTCGAGCCGACGAAGATCGCGACGTCGTTCGAGCCAGGTGGCAGCAGGTTGAAGTAGGCGGAGCGGTTGCCGGATTTGAAGTCTACCGTCAGCGTCTGCCCTGCCTTGGCGCGCAGCTTGTAGTCGACGATTTGGTAGCCCTTGATCTCGCCGGAAAGTTTCGCGCCCTGTGCGCCCTTGGCGAAGACCAAGTCCTGGCTGCGGATCTCGTCAGCCGACGCCTGCGCCAGCGGAACGGCCGCAAGCGCGAATGCGCAGGCGGCCAGCGTGTGTCTGAGTCGGGTGTTCATGGCTTCTCCTTGGCCAATGTGGCTTCGACCCACCGGGTGAGCTGGGCGGCGGGCAGCACGCCGCTGTGCCGCGCCAGCTCGCGGCCATCCTTGAACAGCAGCAGGGTCGGGATGCTGCGGATCGCGTAGCGGGCGGACGATTGCGGCGCGGCGTCGCTGTCGACCTTGACGAAGCGTACCCCGGGTAGCGCACGCGCGGCGGCGGCAAACTGCGGTGCCATCGCCTGGCAGGGGCCGCACCACGCGGCCCAGAAGTCGACCAGCACCGGCGCGTCGCAGCCGGCCAGGTAGGACGGGAGTGTCGCATCGCTCAGTGCCACCGGGCTGTCCGGCGCCAGCGGCGCCTTGCACTTTCCGCAGCGCGGGTGTTCGGCGAGGCGTTCGTCGGGAAAGCGGTTGCGGGTCAGGCAGGCAGGGCAGGCAAGTTGCATGGTCGGCTGTTCCGTGGCAAGCGCGGCGGCAGATGCCGCCGCCCGTTTACTGTATGGCATAAGATGGCGCTTTGGCCACAAGGAGGCAGCATGCGTTGGGTGATCGCACCGGATTCGTTCAAGGGTGCCTTGAGCGCCGAAGCCGCGGCGGCGGCGATGGCCGCCGGGGTACGCCGTGCCGACCCTGACGCCGAGCTGTGTGTGCGGCCGATGGCCGACGGCGGCGAGGGGACGCTCGCCGCCGTCCACGCGGCGGTGGGCGGGCACTGGCGGACACACCGCGTGCACGGGGCGGGTGGTGAACCGCTGGATGCGGCCTATCTGGCGTTGCCCGACGGCGGCGCGCTGATCGAGGTCGCGCGGGTGGTCGGGCTGGGCATGAGCGAGGCGCCGCCGATGGCGCGCACCAGTTTCGGCGTCGGCGAATTGATCCTCAGGGCGGTGGCGGACGGCGCGTGCCGCGTCGCCGTCGCGCTGGGCGGCAGCTCGACCTCGGACGGCGGCGCCGGCGTGCTCGCCGCGCTGGGTGCACGTTTTGTCGACGCAGAAGGCCGGCTTCTGTCCGCTGCGCCGCACGACTTGCTGCGGCTCGCGCGGGTCGAGCTGGCGGCATTGGCGCGGCTGCCGGTGCCGCTTGCGCTGTGGAGCGACGTCGACAACCCCCTGCTGGGTGAGCATGGCGCGTGCGCGGTGTTCGGCGCGCAAAAGGGGCTGACGGCCGCCGAGCGCGGCGCGCTCGACGTGGCGCTCGGTCGGCTTTCTTTGCTGGCCGGTGGCGATGTGCAAGCGCCCGGTGCAGGCGCGGCCGGCGGCATCGGCTGGGCGCTCGGGTTGTTGGGGGCGCGCCGCGCCGGCGGCGCGTCGGCGGTTGCGTCGGCGATCGGCCTGGCGGCCGCGATCGCCGGCGCCGGCCATGTACTCACCGGCGAAGGGGCGAGCGACGCGCAGACCCTGCGCGGCAAGGCGCCGTTCTGCGTCGCAAGGTACGCCCGCACCGCCGGTGTGCCGGTGACGCTGCTCTCCGGCCGCGTCGAGATGTCGGCCGAACTTGCCGCCGCGTTCGACGGCTGCTTCTCGGCGTGTCACGGCCCGGTGTCGCTGGAGGACGCGATCGGGCAGGCGGCCGAGACGCTTGAGTTCGCGGCCGAACAGGTCGCGCGGCTGCGCCTCGCGCCGGCCTGCCGCACCTGAACACGGCAGGCCGGCCGTTTGCCCGGCTTGCCTATCGCTGCCCGAAGCGTTCGCGCCTGCCCGGCGCGGGCTCTCCGGGGGCGGCCCCATACCCTAGCTGCTAGTTATCATTGACAACTCGATTGCCACGCTTCTTTTTAATAAAAAACTATTTATTAAATCCCTGTCATAAAATGCGCATTGCATTAAGTGCAAATTTTGAATAATTGACAAGGGAGAAGTCATGAACAAGCTATGGCTACTGGCCATGCCAGCCCTGCTGGCAGGCTGTCTGGGCGGGGGAGGCAGCGGGCAGGACAGCGCGCAGCGACAAGTGCCGCAGCAGCTGGCACAGGCCGAAGCGCCTGCCGTCGCCGAGACGCAGGCCGTCGAAGCGATCTACCCCTACGAGCCTATCGGTGCGGCACTGCAAAGCGGCGACGCCTCCGAGTTGCCGGCCGAGGCGGCACCGGCCCTGCTCGCCGGCGCACGGCAACTGGCCGAGGCGGCCCGTTTCCGGCAGTTGACGCAGCTTACGGCCTTGCTGCCCGCCGGCGTGTCGCAGGGCTACGACTTTGGCAGCAACAGCCGGCAGGTGTGGCCGGCTTCCTTCGAGAGCGGCGCGCCGCTGGTGATCGCCGACAACGGCGCGGTGCTGGCGGCGGCGGCCGAGGCCGACGGTGGCGGGCGCGCGCAGGCGTGGGGCGGCAACGTGCTGTGGAACATGGCGAACGCGAGCCGTGCGCAGCAGGGTTACTTCCCCTTCTTCAAGAACAGCATCGGCTGGCTGCTCGGCGGCAGCGGCAGCGCGTTCCCGGCCACGGTCCGCTACGCGACGCACGCGTACCCAGGCGCGGACGTCAGCGGTTTCCTGACCCGTGCCGGCGCGCAGGCGAAGGCGGTCAGCTGTGCAATCGAGCAGGAGAACAGCTGCTGGCAGGGGGTCGACCTGTTCGTGTTCGGCCAGGGCAGCAGCAACAGCGAGGCGACCGCCGCGCAGGTGCGCCGCTACCTGGCCGCCGGCAAGGCGGTGCTTTACCTGCAATCGAACTGGAATTACGGCCCGGAGCGGCTGGTGTCGGCGATGGGGCTGACCTTGAGCGGCGCCTACGGCGGCCAGTACTGGAGCAAGGGCAGCGTCGCGCCCGAGCGCACGGTCGACGCTTCCTTGCAGAAGGCCGACGAGTGGGGGGCGCTGGCTGGTCGCATCGCCTTGGCCGACGCGCTCGCCAACGACGCGCTCGCCCAGTGGAACACGGGCGGGCTGACGGCGGCCGTCGACCGCATCGCACAGGAGAAGTCTGTCTCCGAGGCGCAGGGCCAGCCGCTGTTCGGCGCCGAGGGCAGCAACTACCTGCGCTATCTGGTGCTGTGGGCCGACGTCGCACGCCGCAGCGTCGACTACGGCCCGGTCAGCCGGACCGGCAACGCCGCCGGCTTCCTGCGCGCGCTCGCGTCGGATAGCTGGAGCTACGCGGTACGCGGCTCGACGACGACCCCGCAAACCTTCGGTGACTGGATGCCGCCGGCGGTGCGCAACCTCGCGCCGTCCGCCGCCCCGGAAGAGGTGGTGGTCACCATCGCGCAAGGCGGCGGGCGCACCGCGATCGGCCGCGGTGCCTTGCCCGGCGCGCCGGTCGAAGTCGAGGTGGTCGACGACGCGGGCGCGTCGTCGCTGGCGCTGCGCATCGGCCATATCCGTGCGCGCGGCAACCCGCTTGCCGACAACTATGACCGGCCGCGCTACCCGGACGGCCATCAGGTGACACTGCCCAAGGGGCGTGCGCTGACGCTGGTCTACCCGTGGGGCGGCCCGCTGTTCCTCGACTACCAGGGCCTCGCCGCCGGGCGCAAGGTGACGCTCAGGCTCAAGGGCGTCACCCGCTACGCGCACTTCGACTTCACCCAGCCGATGTCCGCCGACGAGATGGCGCAGGCCGTCGGCGCGCTGTCGCGTGGCGACTACGGCTGGCAAACCGCCAAGTTCGAGGGTGGCGAGGTGCAGCAGACCATCGCCAAGGCGAAAAGCGTGATCGGCAGCCAGAGTCCGGAGCAGTATGTGCTGGACGGCCTGAAGGTGCGGATTTTCGACAGCAACCACCTGGTCAACGGCTACGCCAACATGCCCTTGCAGCCCAAGGTCGCCGAGCTGTGCAGGGAGTTTGGCTGGACGTGCGCGGGGGACATGCACCGCGCGCCGTCGGTCCAGCACTTTGTCGGCTGGATCGCCGCCTGCGGCTTCCTGTGTTCGGGCAACCCGTCCGACGGCTTTGCCGGGCTCGCGCCGGGCTGGGGCTGGTGGCACGAACTTGGCCACAACACGGTGCCGCGTTCGCAGAAGCTGGTGTTCGAGGGCAAGGGCTGCGTGACCGAGTGTGACAACAACATCCTCGCCAACGCCAGCGCCTTGCGCCAGTACGCGCTGAACGGCAGTGACGTCAACGGCGACCGCATCGACCACAAGGGCCTCTACAACGCGGCCAAGCTGGCGGTCGACCAGGGCAAGACGGGTGCCGCGTTGCAGCAGGACGTGTACGCGCGCTTCTGGGTTGGCGCCTCACAGAACCACAACGCGATGCGCGCGGTGCATTTCCAGCTTGCCTACCTGTACACGCTGGCGCGCTACGGCACCCTCCAGCCCGAAGCGCTGCAAGCGCTCGAGTTCTTCACGCTGCTCTCCAAGGGCGACCGCCTGGTGGCGAAGGCGTGGGATACGGCCGACAAGGGCAAGTACGCGATGGGGCGCTATGCGGGCAACAGCATCGCCAACCACGAGCTGCTGTACGTGCTCTCGAGCAAGATCATCGGGCGCGACCTGCGCCAGCTGTTCGAGCTGTACGGCATCCCGCTGTCGGCGACGGCGGTCGGTTCGGTCGCGGACCTGAACCTGCCGCTGCAATCCCCGATGTTCTTCGCGCTGGCGCCCGGTCGCGGCAACCAGCTCGCGAGCGGGAAGTGGGTGTCGCTGAGCGCGGGCATGCCGGCGTATCCGTTCTGAGCCGGGCAGGGCGTTTCCCGTAAAACCGTCAGCCGGCCGTCAGGCCGGCTTTTTGCTGCGCCACAGCCACAGGTAGAGCGCGGCGTTGACGGCGATCAGCAGCAGTGCGAGTGCGCCTTGCAGCGGGCGGTCAAGCCCCGGCGGGTAGATCAGGGGCAGCAGGTAGTGCTCGATGAAGCCGCCGGCGTAGCCCGCGTCGCCGGCAGCAAAGCGCAGGCGGTTTTCTATTGAGGTGAGCGGGCAGGGCCAGCCGGCGGCTTCCACCAGGAAGCCCCACAGGGCGGCGGGCAGTTGCAGCCAGGGCACGCGCGGCCAGCGCCACGCCAAGAGCGCGCCCAGCGCGGCAAACAGGATGAACGCCAGGTGCAGCACCAGTACCGCGTCGGCCGCCAAGCGCCAGAGCATGTCAGATCGACAGCTCGGGCAGGTCGCGGAACAGCGCTAGCGCCTCGGGGTTGGCCAGCGCGCCGACGTTGGCGACCGCTTCGCCGTGCACCACGTTCCTTACCGCCAGCTCGACCAGCTTGCCCGACAGCGTGCGCGGCAAGTCGTCGACGGCGACGATGCGCGCGGGCACATGGCGCGGGCTCGCGCCGTCGCGGATCTGCGTGCGTATCCTGTGCACCAGGGGGTCGTCGAGTTTCGCGCCTGCGCGCAGGCGCACGAACAGCACGACGCGTTCGTCGCCGTGCCACTTCTGGCCGATGGCGATGCTCTCCAGTACCTCGCTAATGCCTTCTAGCTGGCGGTAGATCTCGGCGGTGCCGATGCGTACGCCGCCGGGGTTGAGCACCGCATCCGAGCGGCCGTGGATGACCAGCCCGCCGTGGCGGGTCTGTTCGGCGTAGTCGCCGTGCGCCCACAGCCCGGCAAAGCGCGAGAAATACGCCTTGCGGTAGCGTGCCTGCCCCGGGTCGTTCCAGAAGCCGACCGGCATCGACGGGAACGGCCGCCGGCATACGAGTTCGCCCTTGGCCTCGCTGACACTGTGGCCGGCGTCGTCGACGACATCAATCGCCATGCCAAGGCCCGCGCACTGCAGCTCGCCCGCCCACACCGGCAGCGTCGGGTTGCCCAGCGCGAAGCAGGAGACGATGTCGGTGCCGCCGGAGATCGACGCGAGGTTGAGCTCGCGCTTGATGTGGCGGTACACCCACTGGAAACGCTCGGCCGACAGCGGCGAGCCGGTGGAGAGCAGCACGCGCAGGCGCGCAAGCGGCCAGTGCTCGCAGGGTGCGAGGCCGCTTTGCGCGAGTGCGTCGAGGTAGCGCGCCGAGGTGCCGAAGTGCGTGCAGCCGGCTTGTTCGGCCCAGCGCCACAGCCGCCGGCCGTCCTCGGCAAACGGCGAGCCCTCGTAGCACATCAGGGTGACGCCGCTGGCGAGCGCGCTGGCGAGCCAGTTCCACATCATCCAGCCGCAGGTCGAGTAGTAGAGCAGCGTATCGCCCGCGTGCATATCCGCGTGCAGCTGGTGTTCCTTCAGGTGCTGCAGCAAGGTGCCGCCGTGGCCGTGCACGATGCACTTGGGTGCGCCGGTGGTACCGCTGGAATACAGGATGAACAGCGGATGGTCGAACGGCACCCGCGTGAAGGTGGGCGCGGCCGCCGCGAAGGGGGCGATGAAGGCGTCAAGCGGCAGCGCGCCCTCGATGCGCGCGGCCGCCTCGGTCGCGTCCCCCGCGCACGGCAGCACGATAACGCGGGCGAGCGAGGGCAGGCGCGCGGCGATTTCGGCCGCGCGCGCGGCAAGCTCGATGCGCTTGCCGCCGTAGACGACCGAGTCGCTGCAAAAGAGCAGCTTGGGGGCGGTCTGGCCGAAGCGCTCGACGCAGCCGTCGACGCCAAAGTCGGTCGAGCAACTGGTCCACACCGCGCCCAGGCTCGCCGTGGCGAGCATTGCCGCGATGGTCTCCGGCTGGTTGGCGACGAAGCCGGCGATGCGGTCGCCCGTCTTGACGCCCGCCTCGCGCATCGCCTGTTGCAGGCGGGACACCAGTGCGGAGAGTCCGGCACGGGTCAGCGTGGTTTCGTCCCCGGTCTCCTGCAGGAAACGGATCGCCAGCCGTCCATCCGGCGCGGCGAGCAGGTTTTCCGCGTAGTTGAGCGTGGCCCCGGGGAAGAAGCGTGTCTCGAGAAAACGTCCGCTGCCGGCCAGCGCCGGGCCCCGTCTGTCGCCAATCAGGCCGGTGTAGTCCCACACCGCGGGCCAGAACAGCGCGGGCGCGTCAACCGACAGCCGCCACAAGCTCACGTAGTCGGGCAGCGGCTGGCCGCTTTTCGCGCGCACGAGGCGGGTAAAGGCGGCCAGATGGCTCGCGTCGGCACGCTCGGCGCGCGGGGTCCACAGCGGGGTGTCGGTCATGGTGTCATCCTGACGTCGGGCGGGGCATCAAGCTGCCGCTCCGGGCGCGCGGCGTCGAAGGCCGGCAAGGCAAGCGCCGCTGCTTCGATCGCCAGCAGGCGGGGGTAGGGCGCAAGGTCGGCGCCGAAGCGGCGTGCGTTGTATAGCTGCGGGATCAGGCAACACTCGGCAAGCGTGGGCGCATCGCCGAAGGCGAACGCGTGCGGGTGGGGAGCCTCGGCAAGCGTCGCCTCAAGCGCGGCCAGGCCCTTGCCCAGCCAGTGGCGGATCCACGCTAGGCGCGCTTCGTCGCTGACGGTAAGCTTCCCTTGCAGGTACTCGAGCACGCGCAGATTATTGAGTGGGTGCGTGTCGCAGGCGATGGCGAGCGCGAACGCGCGCACCCGGGCGCGGCCCGCCGCGTCTGCCGGCAGCAGCGGCACCGCGGGATGCGTCTCGTCGAGGTACTCGATGATCGCGAGCGACTGGCTGATGCGGTTGCCCGCGTCGTCGACCAGCAGTGGCACCAGTTGCTCTGGGTTGAGCGCGGCGTAGCCGGGCGAGGCCTGTTCGTGCGCGGGGAGCGAAACCGGCACCGCCTGGTAGGCGATGCCCTTGAGCGCAAGCGCGATGCGCACGCGGTACGCAGCCGAACTTCTCCAGTAGCCGAACAGCTTCATGGCAGGGCGCTTAGCCGGTTTTCGATCGCGCCGAACACGCTTTGCCCGTCGGCGCCGAACGCCTCGATGCGCACGGTGTCACCGTCGTGCATGAAGCGGGTGCGCGCGTTGCCGGTCTCTATCGTTTCGAGCATGCGCAGCTCGGCGATGCACGCGAAGCCGACGCCGCCCTTGTGTACCGGCGCGCCGTTCAGGCCGCCCTGTCGGTTGGAGACGGTGCCGCTGCCGACGATGGAGCCGGCGGCAACGTCGCGCGTCTTCGCGATATGCGCGATCAGCTGCGAGAAGTCGAACGCCATGTCGACGCCGGCGTTCGGGCAGCCGAACGGTTCGCCGCCCAAGGAAACCGTCAGCGGCAGGTGCAACTTGTTGTCCCGCCACGCCTCACCCAGCTCGTCCGGGGTGACCGCGACCGGCGAGAAGCTGGAGGCTGGCTTGGACTGGAAGAAGCCGAAGCCCTTGGCCAGTTCTTCCGGGATCAGCGCGCGCAGCGAGACGTCGTTGACCAAGAGCACCAGGCGGATCGCGCCGGCGCACGCGGGCGCCGGGCTGCCTTGCGCGACGTCGCCGGTGATCACCGCCACCTCGGCCTCGAAGTCGACCCCCCATACTTCGCGTGCACGGATGTCGTCTCGCGGGCCGATGAAGGCGTCGCTGCCGCCCTGGTACATCAGCGGGTCGTGGTAGAAGGTTGCCGGCACCTCGGCGCCGCGCGCGCGGCGCACCAGCTCGACGTGGTTGAGGTAGGCCGAGCCGTCGGCCCACTGGTAGGCGCGCGGCAGGGGCGACGCGCACACGGCGGGGTCGAACGCGAAGGCACCCTCGGCGAGCCCGCCGTTGAGCGCGCGGTACTGTTCGGCGAGCAAGGGGGCTGCGTGCGGCCAGTCGTCGAGCGCGGCCTGCAGGGTGGCTGCGATGCGCGGCACTTCGAGCGCGAGGGTAAGGTCGCGCGAGACGACCACCAGCGTGCCGTCACGGCCGCCTTTTTTCAGGGTCGCAAGCTTCATGGCCGGTCCTCCTCGCGGTTTGTCTCGTGCAGCCAGCGCGCATGCTGCGGTGCGCGGCGGGTGAGCGCCCACTCCTCGAGCATCGCGTCCTTGACCTTGCCCAGCGCATCCAGCATGTCGGGCGTGGCGGTGTTGGCGGCCAGCTCCAGCCGGAGGCCGTTCGGATCGAAGAAGTAGATCGACTGGAACAGGGTATGGTCGGTCGGGCCGACCACCTCGATGCCGGCTGCGACGAGCCGCTCGCGCGTCGCGATGAGGGTGTCGACCGAGTCGACTTCGAGCGCGAGGTGCTGCACCCAGGGCGGCGTGTTCGGGTCGCGTCCCATCGGCGGCTGCCCGGGCAGCTCGAAGAAGGCGAGCACGTTGCCGCCGCCGGCGTCGAGGAATACATGCATGTAGGGGTCGAGCTCGCCGGTCGACGGGACGTGGTCTTCCGAGAAGGCGAGCATGAAGCGCATGCCCAAGTGTTGCTCGTACCAGCGGACGGTTTCCCTGGCGTCGCGGCAACGGTACGCGACGTGGTGGATCCTGCGAATCAGCATCGGGTGGTCTCCTTGTCGTTTTCTGTCCAGCATAGCGTGCTTGCGCGGCCGGTGGTGGCCATTTAATGCCTTTGTCAATTTGATTGTTAGGCAATGATGCCAAACGCCGGCGGTGGTAGAATGCGGCGATGGATAACGGAGTCAACAGCAAGATGGAACAGCGCAGAGGGATCCAGTCGATCGAGGTGGGCGGCAGCCTGCTCAAGGTGCTCGCCGACGCGGGCTCGCCGATGATGCTCAAGGACCTCGCGGCGGCGGCGGGCATGGTGCCGGCCAAGGCGCACCCTTACCTGGTCAGCTACTGCAAGCTGGGGCTCGTCCGCCAGGACTTCGCCAGCGGCCGCTACGCGCTCGGCCCGTTCGCGCTGCAGATGGGGCTCGCCGCCTTGCGCGAAGTCGATGCCTTGCGTGTCGCCGGCGACGAGGTCGTCCGGCTGTCGCAGGCGATGGGGCAGACCTTCGCGGTGGTGGTGTGGGGCAGCCACGGCCCGACCGTCGTGCGCATCGAGGACGCCAACTGCGTGGTGCAGGTCAATATGCGGGTGGGGACCGTGCTGCCGCTGCTCGCCTCGGCGACCGGCCTCGTGTTCAGCGCGTACCAGCCAGGCCCGCTGGTCGACGACGCGCTCAAGCGCGAGGCGCTGTTGTGGGGCGAGTCCGAGGTGCCTGCCGACCTTGGCGCGCGGCTTGATGAAGTGCGTGCGCGCGGCATGGCGCGTGCCAGCGGCAGCCCTCAACCCGGCGTCAACGGCATGGCCGCGCCGGTATTCGACAGTAGCGGCCGCCTGGTGCTGACCTTGACGGCGCTGGGCCCGGCCGCAACCTTCGACAACGGCTGGGACAGCCCGCTGTCGCAGGCGCTCAAGTTGGCCGCTCAGGAAGTCTCGCGGCAGATCGGCTACCCGCTCTAGACGGTCCTTCTGCGGCGCGCATGTGCCGCGCCCACCTTCCGGCACCGCCCGAACAGGCCAGGCACCTTGTGTCCGGCCTTTTTCCTGCCTGCCCGTCCGGTGCCGGGTGCCGTTTCAGGCGGCTTCGTCGCGGTGCCGCCCGCTTCTGGCCAGTACCCAGTGCTCGAACGCGTCAAGGGTGCGGCCCTGGCCGAATAGCGGTCCCTCGGCGAGCGGGCCGCCCGCGTCGCGAAGCCGCTGGAACTGCCGGGCGCTTTGCACGTTGCGGGCGACCGCGTCGACGCCGAGCGCGCGTGCACAGGCGATGGCCGCGCGCAGTGCCGGCGAGCTGGCGCCAAGGCAGCCCGTCAGCGTTTCATCCAGATACAGCGCATGCGCGGGTAAGCGATCGAGCACCGTCAGCGGGGTGGCGCCAAAGCCGGTCAGCGCGACGCGCACGCCGTCGTCGGCAAGCCGGCGCACCTGCGTGCGCGCCGCCTGCAGCCGCGCATCGTCCGTCAGGTCCGCGTCCACGACCAGCTCCAGATTGGTGGCCGCCAGATCCCGTTCGCCCAGCATCGCCGTGACGTCGCGGGCGAAGCCGGCGTCGCTGAGCAAGGCTGCGCCGACTTCCACGCTCAGCACCAGGCGCGCCAGCACGGGGTCCGCCTGCCAGCGCGCGAGGATGTCGCATGCGAGTTGCAGCGTCTGCCGTTCGAGCCCGGGGGGCTGCGCACCCTGCCCGAAGCCGGTCGCGCCACCGCGGATGCCCGGCAGCGCGGCGGCGGCCGTCGCGCCGACCACCTCGAGCCGGGCGTTGGCACGCGGGTAGAACGCCAGGTCCGGCACCACGCCGTCCGGCCGTGCCGTGAGCGAACCGGCCTGCAGCAAGGACCGCGAGAAGCGCCGTTGCAGGCGCTCGCAGTGGAAGCGCCAGGTATTGCGCCCGGCGTGCTTGGCGCGGTAGAGCGCGCGGTCGGCCTGCTCGAGCAGGGCGTTGGCGTCCTCGTGACTGCCAAGGAACAGGCTGATGCCGATGCTGGTGCTGATCTGGTGGCTGTGTTCCCCGAGCTGGAACGCAGAGGCCAGCGCCTGGCACAGCTTGTCTGCCAGGGCGACGATGCGCTCGCAGGTCTTCGCCTCGCCCTCGGCGACCTGTTCGAGCAGGATCACGAATTCGTCGCCGCCCAGCCGGGCGACCGTGTCGCTGGCGCGTACGCACGCGACCAGCCTTGTGGCGACCGCCTGCAAGAGCAAATCGCCGGTCGCGTGGCCGTAGCCGTCGTTGACCGCCTTGAAGCCGTCCAGGTCGAGGAACAGCACGGCGCCCCGCAGTCCGCTGCGCTCGCCGAGCGCCTGAGCGTGCTGCAGGCGCTCGAGCAACAGGCGGCGGTTGGGCAGTTTGGTCAGCGGGTCGTAGTAGGCGAGCGTGCGGATCGCGTCGTCGGCGCGGTGGCGTTCGTCGACGTCGGCGACGATGCCCATCACCAGCGAGGGCTGCCCCGCCGCGTCGCGCTCGATCACGTGCGCGCGTTCCTCGAACCAGCGCCCGGCGTATTCGCCGCGACCCAGCCGGTATTCGACGCGCAGGGGGCGTTCTTCGCCGGCTAGGCAGGCCGCCTGCACCCCGCGCACACGCTCGCGGTCGGCTTCGGCGATCAGCTCGAGCTGTTCGTGCATGGATACGGGAAGCTGGTCAGCCGGCAGGCCGAACAGGCTGGCGGCTTGCGGGCCGTGCACGAGCGCGTCGTCTGCGGTGTACCACTCCCACACGCTCTCGCCGCTGGTCTGCAGCAGGAAGTCGAGGCGGCGGCGCGCGCGCTGGGCGTCCTGACGGGCGGCCTCCAGCGTGGTGAGGTCGGTATCCATGCAAAAGAGCAAGACTTGGCCATCCGGCTTGCGCAGCCAGGTATGGCTCGAGTAGACCGACACCGTGCGGCCGTCGCGTGCCTGCAGGCTGAAAACACCCGGCTCGATGTCGCCGCCTTGCGCTAGTGCACGGATGACGTCGCCCATGAAGGCTGCGGCCTGCTCGGGGGGCATGAAGAGTTCGCCAAGCTTGCGGCCGACGGCCTCGCTGCGCGGCCAGCCGTAAAGGGTTTCGCTCTGGGCGCCCCAGAACACGAGGGTGCCGTCGGGGGTGTAGGCCTGGATTGCGGTGCCCGGAATGCAGTCGAGCAGCGCGAACAGCGCCGCTTCGTCGAAAGCGGGCCAGGTGTGGCGGGCGTGTGTGCTTACCGTTGATTTCATGAAGCACCAGGGCTTTGCAAGTCGTGCGGCTTCATCTTACCCGAAATGGATTGCTTGCGTCGTCGCCGGCGCGCGTTTGAGGCGTTACAATGCCAGAAGATACCTACCCGAGGATTCCGACCATGACCGTACAGGCTTTTACCGACGCCGATCTCGCCCGTCTCGAGGCGTTGCTGACGCCGCTCTCGGCGGACGGCTCGACCATGCGCGCCGACGAGGTGCAGGGCTTCTTCTGCGCGGTGGCCAGCGGCCCGGACGCCTTGCCGTTCGACGAGGTGCTGGCCGAGGTGCTGGGCGACGCGCCGGGCTTTGCCGGGGACGCCGAGGCGGCCGAGGCGCGCGAACTGTTGACCCGCATGTATTTCCACGTCGAACAGCAACTGGCGGCCGGCCAGTTGCCCGAGATGCTCCTCTACGAGGACGACGACGGCGAAGCCGACTACTGGCCGTGGTGCAATGCCTACCTGTATGCGCTGGACGTGGTGCCGACCGACTGGTTCGAGACCGCCGACGACGAGGGCTTCGAGGATCTGCTCTACCCGGTGATGGCGCTGGGCGGCATCTTCGAGCAGGAAGACGGCGAGGACCTGGTCACCTTCACCGACGCCGAGATCGAGGGCTTCAAGGACGAACTGGAAGAGGCGGTGCTGGCCGTCTACGGCTACTGGCGCGCTAAGCAAAATGCGCCGGTGACCCTGCGCCGCGAAGGCGACAAGGTCGGCCGCAACGACCCCTGTCCGTGCGGCAGCGGCAAGAAGTACAAGGCCTGCTGCGGCAAGGCATAAGTTTCTCGCTTGCAGTCCCTAAACAAAGACCCGGCCTCGGCCGGGTCTTTTTGCTTCAGCGCGGCAGCGGACGCGCCGCGATTTCGCCGGCGAGGCGGTCGACGCCTTCGCCCAGCGCCTCGGCGAGCGCCGCGTAACCGTCTCCCTGCTGAGGCACGCGGATGTCGAACGGCCAGCGCTCCTGCGCCTTGCCGTCGCTGGTGATGAAACGGTAATGGCCGCCGACGCGGGCGGTGCCGTCGTCGCTGCCGCCAAACTCGGACACCTCGACCAGCACGCGCGGCGCGGCGCGCCCGTCGTCCGCAAGCCACGCGCGGCCGGTGCGCTTGGCGAGCCGCTCGGCCAGCGCACGGCGCAGCATCGGCTGCGGTGCTTCGGCCCACTGGTGAAACTGCGCGAGGCTGACCCGCACCGGCCCTTGCCGGTACGCGATGCTCGGCGAGGCGAGGTAGCCGGCAAGCCTGACGTCGACGCCGGCGGCACCTTCGCTCACGGTGGCCGGTGTGTCCGCAGCCGGCGGCAACAGGTAGTAGCGGACGTCGGGCGTGCCCGCGCACGCGGCAAGCATGAGCGGCAGGCACAGGGCGAGGAGGCGGGTCACGGGCGGGCTCCTTTCGGGGTCGGGTCGGTGTCGTTGCGGTCGAACAAGAGGGCGTTCGGTTGCGCATCGAGCGTGCGCACCAGCGGGCGCGCGTTTTGCAGCAGCTGGTTGAGCGTCGACAGCGTCTGCGTGAGTTCCTGGTACGCCGCCGAGTCGGCCGAGAAGGCGGCCGCGCTCTGGCGCAGCTGCTCGAGGGTCTTGCGAGCGTCCCCCGGCAGCGCCTGCGTCTGCGGGTTGGCGACGAGCTTGTCGATTTCGCCCATCAGCACGCGGGTGCGCTCGGCCGCGTCACGGGTGCTGGCAAGGGCTTCATCGGCGTTGTTCAGCGTGTCCTCGAGCTTGAGCGCGTTGAGCTTGTCCAAGAGCGCGATCACCTTGTTCTCGATTTGCGACAGGCCGCCGCTGTCGCTGGCCGGCAGCACCGGGTAGGTGCGGAAGGGCTTGGGCAGCGCGCGGGCCTTCTTGCCGCTGAAGTCGAGGTCGACGAACAGCGCGCCCGAGAGCAGGTTGCCGGTCTTCAGGCGGGCGACCATGCCGTTCTTGATGCTGTCGGCGACGCGCGCCTGCCAGTAGCCGGCCGGGCGCTTGCTCGCGTCCGGGTCGAAGCGGCCGACCTCCAGGTTGATCAGCACCGGGATGCCGACGTTGCCGCCGGTCTTCTTCGGGCCGATGTCGAGCGAGGTCAGCGGCACGGCGGCGACCGAACCGACGCGGATGCCGCGGTACTCGACCGGCGCGCCGACGGTCAGCCCGCGCACCGATTCGTTGAACAGCACGACGTAGGGCAGTTGCTGTTCGTAGTAGAGGTTGCGTGCGTTCTCCTCGCTCGCGTACAGCATGAAGCGCGACTGGTTGCCGACCGCGTCGCCCAGCGAGTGGCCGGGCGGCACGTCGAAGGCGATGCCGCCCGAGAGCAGGGTCTGCACCGAACCGACGTTCAGCTGCAGGCCGGCGGCGGTCAGCGCGAGGTTGACGCCGCTGGAGACCCAGAAGCGCGAGTTGCTGGTGACGAGGCGGTCGTACGGACGGTGGATGAAGATCTGGTAGCGCATCTGCCGCGCCTCGGTGTCGAACTGCGCCTTCTCGACGCGGCCGACCTCGTAGTGCTGGAACAGCACCGGCGAGCCGACGCCGACGGTCGGCACGTCGCGCGCGTCCAGCGTCAGCCTGAGGCCGGGCACGTCCGGCGCGGTGACCGGCGGCGCGGACAGGATGTTGAAGCTGTGCTGTTTCTGCCCGCTCTTGCCCGGCTGGAACTGGATATACGCGCCGGAGAGCAGGGTGGAGAGGCCGCTGACGCCGCCGGAGTCGACCCGCGGGCGCACCACCCAGAACTGGCTGTCGCTAAAGAGCAGCGGCGCGGCGCTCTTGTCGAGCTGGGCGGTGGCGATCACGGTGTCGCCCTTGTCCGACAGGCTGACCGACGTCACCCGGCCGATGGCGACGTCGCGCACCTTGATCGGCGTCTTGCCCGCCTCGATGCCCTCGGCGCTCGGCATGGTCAGCGTGATTTCCGGCCCCTGGTTGCGCCAGGTGTCGTACACCATCCACAGGCCGACGCCGATGGCCAAAAGCGGGATCAGCCAGACCAGCGAGAGCTGGCGCAGACGGCCCAGGCGGGCGCTAGGGGGCGATTGTTCAGTCATGGCGAGTTCTTTCCTGTTCGGCGTCCCACACCAGACGCACGTCGAAACACATGGCGGCGAGCATGGTGAACACCACCATGCCGGCGAAGGAGAGGGCGGCGACGCCCGGGTAGATCGACATCAGCTGGCCCATCTGCACCAGCGCGACCATCAGCGAGACCACGAACACGTCGACCATCGACCAGCGGCCGATGAATTCGACGACGCGGTAGAGCTGGGTGTGGCGGCGCGCGTCGTGGAAGGGGTGCCGGCTCGCGATCAAGAGCAAAATCAGCGCGAGGAACTTGGCGATCGGGATCAGCACGCTGGCGACCAGGATCACCAGCGCGACCGGGTAGGAGCCCAGCTGCCACAGCAGCAGCACGCCTTGCAGGATGGTCGACGGGTCGCTCCTGCCCAGGTATTCGGTGACCATGATCGGGTAGAGGTTGGCCGGCACGTACAGCACGATGGCGGTCACGAGGAAGGCCAGCGTCAGCTGCACGCTGTGCGCGCGGCGGCGGGCCAGCGTCGAGAAGCAGCGCGTGCAGCGGCGCTGCCCCTTGTCGTGCGGCGCGCCGCAGTGCGGGCAGAAGCCGTGTGCGTCCTCGGCGTTGATGGTGCGCGTATCGACGCGCGCGAGTTCCATCAGCAGCCAGTGGCCGTCGACCAGCGACACGGTGCGGGTGAGCGCGAGCGAGAACAGCAGCATCGCCCAGAACGCCTTGCCCAGCGACACGTCGGCCAGCGAGGCGAGCTTGATCACGCTGACCAGGATGGCGAGCAGGAACACGTCGGCCATCATCCACGGCCGGCAGGCGAGTGCCACCTGTGCGGCCGAGCGCATCCCGATGAGATAGCGGTCGCGGCGCAGGCCGCCGTACACGTAGAGCGTGGCGGTGAGGAACAGCGCCGGGATCAAGAGTACCGCCAGCACCAGCACGTCGGAGAGCAGCGTGAAGTCTTCCTTCAGCAGCGCGTCGGCGCTGCCCAGCAGGGTGATCTGCTGGTGTACGCCTTCGACGTTGAGCGCCATCAGCGGGAAGTTCAGGCTGAGCGTGAGGAAAAACAGCGCGCACAGCGCCCACGCCGCCACGCTGTCGTAGACGTGCACCGGCAGCGCGCACAGCGTCTCGCCGCAGCGCGGGCAGTCGGCCTTCTGCCCTTCGGCGAGGCCGGGCAGCGCGACTTTGAGGTCGCATTGCGGGCAGCGCGTGCTGTGCGCGGGGAGCGTCGGCATTATCGGCCCAGCTCCAGCGGCTCGACGTGCCGGGCCCAGTCCTGCCGGTGCAGGTGTTCGAGCCACGCATCGCCCAGCCGTGCGCTCTCGGCGATGGCTTGCCGCCACAGCCGCTTGCGCGTCGCGTCCTGCCCTGCGAAACGCTTGAAGTCGCGCCGGTCCGGCAGCCCCCCTAGGCTCAGGCTCGCCAGGTACTCGCGCGACGGCGCGACCAACAGGGTGCGTGCGTGGCCATCTGCCGCGGCGCGCCGCCACGGCAGCGCCTTGTCGAACCAGCCGGGCACGATGCGTTCGCCAAAGTGCGGGTAGAGGGTGATGCCGCCTGTGTGGGCGAAGGGGAAGTCCAGATGGTAATCGGTCAGCCCGCCGTCGCGGTAGACGCCGCGCCGCGTATCGCCCGGCAGCGAGACCGCTTCGATCAGGCCGGGGATGGCTACCGTCCCCATCAGCGCGGCGGCGATGTTATGGGTGCCCAGCGCGACGCGCCGGGTCGGCAGCGCGTCGTTTGGCGCGAACGCGAGCGCGCTTCTCGCGTCGTGGCAGAGCACGCGCTCGTAGCAGGTGCCGATGAGCCGCCGCTGAACGCCGTTGAGCGTCGCCGCCAGCGCGAGCGACGCGAACAGGGGGACGCGCGCCTCGCTGCGGCCAAGGTGGCGCGCGCGTGCGAGCAGCAGGGTCAGCCGGTAATGCGGGTGCTGGACCAGCGTGTCCCAAGTGTCGGCCGGCCCCAGCGCGTGTTCGAGCAGCGCGCGCATGGTCGCGGTCACCGATGCGCGGCTTGGCGGTTCCCCCCAGCCGGTGTCGGTGTAGAACTCGGCGAGGCGGTCGAACGCGGACGCCGCATCCGCCTGCATCGCGCAGGCGAAGCGCCAGCCGCCGATCGAAGCGCCGATGAGATCGCGATCGCGCGGCTCGCCCGAGAGCCAGCCGAACACAGCCTTGTCCAGCCCGTTGAGCCCGAGCGCCTTGGGGCCGCCCGCCGCGCCGGGCAACGTGGACACGTCGCCGGCGGCGAGGCCGGATCGGGCGAGGTGGGCGCGGGCGGTGTGGCCTGCGCGCAGGCTCAGTACCGGGTAGGGCAGGTGGATCGCGGGCATGATCGGTCTAGGGATGGACGGCCTCGGGTACGGATAATATTAAACGAATAGCATAATGCGTGCGGGTGCTGCATACGCCTTCGTTATGGAACATCCCATCCGGCTTTTCCGGATGGGGCTCGATTTTGGGAGACTCGTCCCCATCTGTCTCGTGTCGGCCGTGCGCTGCGGTCAGCTCCGGCCATTTTCTACTTTTCCGGCGGCGAGGGAGTCGTTAACATCGCCGCTCATTATGCGTTTGTGGAGTCTTCATGTCCGTTCCGCCGTCCCTGCGTCATATCGCCAGCTGCAAGCTGCCGACCCCGTGGGGGGAGTTCACGATGCACGGCTTCGAGGAAGCTTCGGGTCAGGAGCATGTCGCGCTGACCTTCGGGGACGTCTCCGGTGACGCGCCGGTGCTGGTGCGCCTGCACTCGGAATGTCTGACCGGTGACGCGCTGTTTTCCCTGCGTTGCGACTGCGGCTTCCAACTGGAGGCGGCGCTCGACGCGATCGCCGAGGCCGGCCGCGGCGCCTTGCTGTATCTCCGGCAGGAAGGGCGTGGCATCGGCCTGATCAACAAGATCCGCGCGTACAAGCTGCAGGACGCGGGTGCCGACACCGTCGAGGCGAACGAGCGGCTGGGTTTTCCGGCCGACATGCGCGACTTCACCGTCGCGCGCGACATGCTCGCTTCGCTCGGCATCGCGCGGGTGCGGGTGATGACCAACAACCCGCGCAAGGTTGCGACCCTGCAGAAGGTTGGCATCGAGGTCGCCGAGCGGGTACCGCTCAAGGTCGGCCGCAACAGCCACAACGATGCCTACCTGAACACCAAGGCGGCCAAGCTCGGCCACCTGTTCTGACTTAGAACCTGTTCACGATCTGCTGCGCATCAGCGATACGGCGCCCTCAACAGCTTCGAAATGCTCATGTACAAGCTGTACATTCCGCTTTCTCAGCCGTTTTCGCCTTGTCTCGCCCTCGGCGAGATCGTGAACACGCTCTTAGCGGGCCGCGCCAAGTCCCAGCGCGGCCAAGCCGTTTTCATCCAGCCTCAGGTAACCGCCGGCGCCATCGTGCCAGTCGGCGATCACCCAGCGCCGCATCTTGCCGTCCGCCACCGGGTAGCAGCCCGGGCGGTGGGTGTGCCCGTGCACCAACGTAGGCCAGCCGTACGGCTCAAGCAGCGCCGCCAGGCCTTCGGCGGTGACGTCGCCTTCCTCGGTATACCCCTGCGCGGCCTTCTGGCCTTCGCTTTGTGTGCGCGCCGCGCGCGCGATCGCGTGCCGCTCGGCGAGCGGCCGCGCTAGCAGCGCTGCCTGCCACTGGGCTTGGCTGCGCAGCGCTCGGAACGTCTGGTAGGCGGTGTCGGCGGTACACGCGACATCGCCGTGGCTGAGCAAGAGACGCCGGCCGTACGCCTCAATCAGCGTAGGGTCGGCTAGCAGGCGGGCGCCGCTGGCGTGCTCGAAGCCCTCGCCCAGCAGGAAGTCGCGGTTGCCGTGCATCACGTAAAGCGGCGTCTGTGCCGAGAAGCGTGCGAGTGCGTCCAGCATGCGCGCGTTAAACGGCGAGAGCGCGTCGTCGTCGCCGACCCAGTATTCGAACAGGTCGCCGAGGATGTACAGCGCGTCGATCTGTCCGCCCCAGGCGTCAAGCGTGCGCTCGAAGAGTTCGGCAAGCTCGGGGTGTTCTTCGGACAGGTGCAGGTCGGAAATGAAATGGATGGCCATGGTCTGCGTAAAAATGCCGCGCGGGGTGGCCGCGCGGCGGTGGGGCGGGTAGGGCTTAGATGACTTCGGCCTTCTCGATGACAACCGGCTCGACCGGCACGTCCTGGTGCATGCCGCTGCGGCCGGTGGCGACGGTCTTGATGCGGTCGACCACGTCTTCGCCGGCGACCACCTTGCCGAACACCGCGTAGCCCCAGCCGTTCGGCGTCTCGGACTGGAAGTTCAGGAAGTCGTTGTCGGCGACGTTGATGAAGAACTGCGCGGACGCCGAGTGCGGGTCCGGGGTACGTGCCATCGCCAGCGTGTAGCGCGCGTTCTTCAAGCCGTTGTTCGCCTCGTTCTTGATCGGGTCGCGGGTCTTCTTCTGCTTCATCTTGGCGTCGAAGCCACCGCCCTGGATCATGAAGCCGTTGATCACGCGGTGGAAGATGGTGCCGTCGTAGTGGCCTTCCTTCACGTACTGCTCGAAGTTGGCGGCGGATAGCGGCGCCTTCTCGTGGTCCAGTTCGATTTCGATGGTGCCGAAGTTGGTCGTCAGTTTGATCATGGGGTCTCCTTTACTTGTCGGACTTGATGATGACTTTTTGCACGACGACGGGCGAGAGCGGCACGTCGTCCATGCCGCCCACGTAGCCGGTGCGGCTCTTGGCGATGCGCTGCACGACGTCCATGCCGCGCGTGACCTTGCCGAACACCGCGTAACCCCAGCCTTGCGGGGTCTTCGTGCGGTGGTCGAGGAAGTCGTTGTCGGCGACGTTGATGAAGAACTGGCTGGTCGCCGAGTCGGGGTTGCTGGTGCGCGCCATCGCAAGGGTGCCGGTGCTGTTCTTCAGGCCGTTGTCGGCTTCGTTGGCGATGGGCGCGCGGGTCGGCTTTTGCACGAGCTCGCCCTTTTGCAGCGCGAAGCCGCCGCCTTGCACCATGAAACCGTCGATCACCCGGTGGAACAGCGTGCCGTCGTAATGGCCGGCGCGTGCGTAGGCGAGGAAGTTGGCGACCGTCTTCGGCGCCTTCTGCGCGTCCAGCGTGACCTCGATGGTCCCCTTGTTGGTGACGAAGTCGACCACCGGTGCGGCGAGCGCCCCCAGTGGCAGGGCGGCGACGGCACAAGCGGCAAGCAGGCGTTTCATCGGCGTCTTTCTCTTAGAATGGCGGGTTTTCCAGTTTGCGGATTCTAGCACAGCATGTTTGCCAGCCACCCCGTCGCCAGTGCCGTCGGCCTGCTCATCCTCTCCAACATCTTCATGTCCTTCGCGTGGTACGCGCACCTGAAGGATCTCGCGCTGCGCCCGTGGTACGTCGCCGCGCTGATCAGCTGGGGCATCGCGCTGTTCGAGTACCTGCTGCAGGTGCCGGCCAACCGCATCGGCTTTACCGCGCTCAGCCTCGCCCAGCTGAAGATCCTGCAGGAGGTGATCTCGCTGACCGTGTTCGTGCCGTTCGCGGTGCTCTATATGCAGCAACCGTTCAAGTGGGACTACCTGTGGGCGGCGCTGTGCATGGTCGGCGCGGTCTATTTCATGTTCCGCAGCTAAATTTTCACTGGCAATTGAATGCAAATAGACTAATTGGCGTGTGATTGCTTGCCTGATTCGAATCTTGGCTCTAGACTCTGCGCTCTAAAAAGCGAGCGATGATTTTTAATATTGCCCCTGTCCTGCCATTGGCGGCGCATGCCGCCGGAAAGATTCGAGTGAACAAGAAGAACCGTTTCGGCGCGCGTCTCGCGTTGCCTGCCCTGATCGCCGCCGCCCTGGCGCCCGCCGCGCACGCCGCCGGCTTCCAGCTCTCCGAGCAGAGCATCGTCGGCCTCGGCCGCGCGCACGCCGGTGCCGGTGTGGCGGGGGACGACCTCTCCAGCGTGTTCTACAACCCGGCTGGCATGGTGCTGCACCGCGGCACGCAGATCCAGGGCGGCATCACCTACGCAGAGATCGACGCGCCGTTCACCGCGGAAGGCGGCCAGAAGGAAAACAGCCGCGCCGCGGGCGAGGTGATCCCGCAGGGCTTCTTCGTCAAGGAAATCAACGAGCGCACCCGCTTCGGCTTCGGCGTGACCGTGCCGTTCGGTCTCGGCTCCAGCCACGACGAGAACTGGATCGGTCGCGGCGACGGTATCGAAGCGCACATCATGACCGTCGACTTCAACCCCTCGCTCGCCTACCAACTGGACGACAAGTGGAGCGTTGGCGGTGGCGTGTCCGCGCAGTATGCGAAGGCCAGCCTGAAGAAGGGGGCTTTTGGTGTGGCGAGCGGAGAGATCGACGCCGATAGCTGGGCGTTCGGCTACAACCTTGGCGTGATGTATCAGGCGAGTGCCGATACCCGTGTCGGCCTGTCTTACCGCTCCAAGGTCGAGCATAAGGCGGATGGGGATTACACGGTTGAAGGAGTTCCTCCTCAAGTGGAGGCCGTTATGGGTAAGTTGAACGGCGTCTATGGCGGCTCTGCCGACGTGACCGTGCCCGAGTCGGTGCTGCTGTCCGCCTACCACCGTGTGGATCCGAAACTGGCGCTGACCGGCAGCCTGCGCTGGAGCAACTGGAAACGTTTCGACCAGTTGGTGATCGAGAACGACAGTGGCAAGCTTCCGGCTTCGACGATTGACAACAGCTGGAAAGAAAGCTGGTTCGCGTCGGTCGGCGCCGATTACGCGTACAGCGACAGGCTGACCCTGCGCGGCGGCGTCGCCTACGAAACCAGCCCGGTCCCGAGCGCCGAGTATCGCAACCCGCTGATCCCCGACCGCGACCGCGTGTGGCTGAGCGTCGGCGGCAGCTACGCGCTTGAGAAGAACATGACGCTCGACGTTGGCTACACCTACCTGATCGGTACTGGCGACGACGAGATCAACTCGAAGTCCGGCCTCAAGGGCAAGTACGACTCGATCACCGGCCACCTGCTCGGCGTCGGTCTGCAGTACCGTTTCTGAGCCGCTTGAGCCCCTTCCAGAACGCCGCCCATCCGGGCGGCGTTTTTCATGCGTGAGCACTCGCACCTTGCGAAGCATCATGCGTAAAAGATAGACTCCGTTCCCTTTTAAACAAGTGTGTCCACCCAGTGGCCGGGATGACCGGCCACTGGGTGGACGGGCTTTTCACGGAGTCTTGCGAGCGATGCGGCCTGTCTTCCCCTTTGTTTCTGTCCTGTCCCTGTCCCTGTTGTCCGCCGCTGCGCAGGCGGCGGGCTTCCAGCTCTCCGAGCAGAGCGTGGTTGGCCTTGGCCGCGCGCACGCCGGTGCCGGCGTGGCGGGGGACGACCTCTCCAGCGTGTTCTACAACCCGGCCGGCATGGTGCTGGTCGAAGGCGAAGCGCTGCAGTTTGGCGCGACCTACGCCGAACTCGACGCGCCGTTTGCCGGGCAGAACACAACCTACTGGCCAGTTGCCCAAGGAGGTCCGCAGACGCAGGCAGGTGCTGACAACGGCCGCGCACCGGGCGAACTGGTGCCGTCGTTCTTCTACGTACGCCGGCTGGACGAGCGCTTGGTCGCGGGTCTGGGCCTGACCGTGCCGTTCGGGCTGGGTGCGCGTTATGGCGACAACTGGTTCGGCCGCGACCACGGCATTTCCAGCTCGATCAAGACGCTGGACATCAATCCGTCACTCGCCTACCGCGTCAACGAGCGCTGGAGCATCGGCGGCGGCGTGTCGGCGCAGTACGCCGACGCCAAGCTCAAGCAGGGCGGTTTCGACCCGGTGCACGGCGAGGCGTACGGCCAGCTCAAGGCCGACAGCTGGGGCTTCGGCTACAACGCGGGCGTGCTCTACCAGCCGGATGCAGAACGCCGGGTCGGCCTGTCGTTCCGCTCCAAGGTCCGCCACAAGGCCGAGGGTGACTACACCAATGCAGGATTTTCCGGTGGTTTTGCTGGATTGAACGGACGCTACCCCGGTCACGCAGTGGTCACCACGCCGGAGACCCTGTTGTTGTCCGGCTGGCAACGCGTCTCGCCGCAATGGGCGCTGAGCGGCTCGCTGCGCTGGAGCAACTGGAGCCGCTTCGACACCCTGAGCGTGCACGGCAGCCCGACCGATCACATCTATGGCAACGGGCCGACCCTGATCCGCAACCACTGGCGCGACAGCTGGTTCGCGTCGCTCGGCGCCGATTACGCCTACAGCGACAAGCTGACCCTGCGCGGCGGCGTCGCTTACGAGACGACGCCGGTGCCGGACGACGCGCACCGCAACGCGCTGATTCCCGACACCGACCGCATCTGGCTGAGTCTGGGCGCGAGCTACCGGGTCAGCCGCGCGCTCAGCCTCGACGCCGGCTACACCTATTTGCGCGGCGTCGGCTCGCGCGGCATCGATCATGTGGTGACCAGCCCGAAACCGAATAGTACGGTGAGCCGCCTCACCGGCGAATACGGCCGCCTGAGCGGCCACCTGTTCGGCCTGCAGCTGCAGTACCGGCTGTAAACTCGAGAAAAAAGGGCGCCGGCAAGGGCGCCCTGGTTGCGTGTGCAGTCGTGCTTCAGAACGATTCGATCAGCTTTTCGGCGTCGCCCAACAGGCTGGTCGGGCCGACGATCAGCGGGTCAGGTGCGCTGGCGATCCTGGGGTTCTTGTCTGGGTAGTCGAGCGCGGCCAGGAAGTGGCGCAGGCAGTTGAGGCGGGCGCGCTTCTTGTCGTCGGACTTGACCACCGTCCACGGTGCGTCGGCGGTGTCGGTGTGGAAGAACATCGCCTGCTTGGCCGCGGTGTAGTCGTCCCAGCGGTCGAGCGACTGGATGTCAATCGGCGACAGTTTCCAGTGCTTGAGCGGGTCGTCGCGGCGGGAGATGAAGCGGCGCAGCTGTTCCTCGCGGCTGACCGAGAACCAGAACTTGAACAGGCGGATGCCGCTGTTCACCAGCATGCGCTCGAGTTGCGGCGTCTGGCGCAGGAACTCTAGGTACTCGTTCGGGCGGCAGAACCCCATCACCCGTTCGACGCCGGCGCGGTTGTACCACGAGCGGTCGAAGAACACGATCTCGCCTGCGGTCGGCAAGTGGCCCACGTAGCGCTGGAAATACCACTGGCCGCGCTCGACGTCGGACGGCTTCTCCAGCGCGACCACGCGCGCGCCGCGCGGGTTCAGGTGTTCCATGTAGCGCTTGATGGTGCCGCCCTTGCCGGCGGCGTCGCGCCCCTCGAACAGGATGACGATCTTCTGCCCGCTCTCGCGCACCCAGTTCTGCACCTTCAGAAGCTCGATCTGCAGCTCGGCCTTCTGTTTTTCGTAGTCGTTGCGCCGCATGCGGCTGCGGTACGGGTAGGTGTCCGGCAGCGGAGCGCTCGCACTGTCCTCGTCGCTGCCGTGCGGTGCCTGCGACACCAGGGTCGCGACCGGCCCCGCGCTGGCTGCCTCTATTTCGTGCACGGTCTGCTCGTGCGCCTTGCGGGTCGCGTCTGCGAGCGGAGTGCGGGCGCCGCGCTTGCGCGGCGCGGGCTTCGCCGGTGCCGCGTCGTTTTCGGCGTGGACTTCGGGTTGCGGGAGTGCCTCGGCAGGGAGGGTTTCGTCTATGGCATCCTTGTGCTTTTGCATGGCTTCACCTCGTTGCGGTCGCTTTCATTTTATGACTACATTCTAGCGCGGCGGACGTGTCGCAAGCGAGTCTCGGGTGCGCTACTCGGAAAGCGCGTCCCGTTCGGTTACAATCCGAAAATTCGACGTTTGCAACAGATACACGGACATGAGTACGGACAACAGCGCGCCAGCGGTCAGCAACTTCATTCGCAGCATCATTGACGAGGACCTGGCCTCCGGCAAGCACCAGGGGATTGTCACCCGCTTCCCGCCGGAGCCCAACGGCTACCTGCACGTCGGCCACGCCAAGTCGATCTGCCTGAACTTCGGCCTGGCCGACGACTACCAGGGCAAGTGCAACCTGCGCATGGACGACACCAACCCCGAGAAGGAGTCTGACGAGTACGTGCAGGCGATCAAGGAGGGGGTCGAGTGGCTGGGCTTCAAGTGGGACGGCCAGGTGCGCTTCGCGTCCGACTACTTCGACGCGCTGTTCGGCTACGCGGTCGAGTTGATCAAGGCCGGCAAGGCGTTTGTCGACGACCTGTCGGCTGAAGAGATGCGCGCCTACCGCGGCAGCCTGACCGAGCCGGGCCGCGAGAGCCCGTACCGCAGCCGCACGGTCGAGGAGAACCTCGACCTCTTCATGCGCATGCGCGATGGCGAGTTCGCCGACGGCAGCAAGACGCTGCGCCTGAAGATCGACATGGCTTCGCCCAACATCAACCTGCGCGACCCGGTGATCTACCGCATCCGCCGCGCGCACCACCACCGTACCGGCGACAAGTGGTGCATCTACCCGATGTACGACTACACCCACTGCATCTCGGACGCGATCGAGGGCATTACGCACAGCCTGTGCACGCTCGAGTTCGAGGATCATCGCCCGCTGTACGACTGGGTGCTCGACAACATCTCGATCGGCTGCCACCCGCGCCAGTACGAGTTCTCGCGCCTCGAGCTGATGTACGCGCTGACGTCCAAGCGCAAGCTCAACCAGCTGGTGGTCGACGGCGTGGTGTCCGGCTGGGACGACCCGCGCATGCCGACCATCGCCGGCATGCGCCGCCGCGGCATGAGCCCGGCCGGCATCCGCCTGTTCGCGCAGCGCATCGGCGTGTCGCGCAGCGAGAACGTGGTCGACATGAGCGTACTCGAAGGCGCGGTGCGTGACGCGCTCGAAGGCGAGGCGCCGCGCGTGATGGCGGTGGTCAACCCGCTGAAGGTCACGCTGACCAACTACGACGACGCGCTGACCGCGTTCCGTTCGGCGCCGTTCCATCCGCAGCATCCCGAATTCGGCGAGCGTGACGTGCCGCTGTCGCGCGAGATCTGGATCGAGCGCGACGACTTTGCCGAAGTGCCGCCGCCGAAATGGCAGCGCCTGACCGCCGGTGGCGAGGTCCGCCTGCGCTACAGCTACGTGATCCGCTGCGACGAGGTGGTGAAGGACGAGACGGGCGAGGTGGTCGAGCTCAAGTGCTCGATCGACCACGACACCCTCGGCAAGAACCCGGAGGGCCGCAAGGTCAAAGGCGTGATCCACTGGGTCGGTGCCGCCCACGCGGTCGAGGCCGAGGTGCGCTGGTACGACCGGCTGTTCACCGAGGCGCGCCCGGACGCGGTGCGCGGCGAGGACGGCGAGTACGTCGACTTCCGCAACTTCCTGAGCGACAACTCGCTCAGGACCCTCACCGCCTACGTCGAACCGGTGGTGCGGGATGCCGCGCCGGAGACGCGCTACCAGTTCGAGCGCGTCGGCTATTTCGTCACCGACCGCCACGACCACGTGGCCGGCGGCCGCCCGGTGTTCAACCGCACCGTCGGCCTGAAGGACAGCTGGGCCAAGTAAGCCTGGCAAGGCCGCGTTGAATGCGCGCGGCGCAAGAGGGCGGGGCGGTGCCCCGCCTGTTTTTCCCGAGTATCAAAGACAGGTCCCTACCATGTTGAACCTTTACAACACCCTGACCCGACAGAAGGAAGTCTTCCAACCGATCGAACCTGGCAAGGCGCGCATGTACGTGTGCGGGATGACGGTTTACGACTACTGTCACCTCGGGCACGCGCGGGTGATGGTGGTGTTCGACATGGTTGCCCGCTGGTTGCGCGCGTCCGGCCTCGAGCTGACCTATGTGCGCAATATCACCGACATCGACGACAAGATCATCAAGCGTGCCGCCGAGAACGGCGAGACCATCGGCGAGCTGACCGCGCGCTTCATCGCGGCGATGAACGAGGACAGCGACGCACTGGGCGTGATCCGTCCCGACTTCGAGCCGCGCGCGACCGAATACGTGCCGGGCATGATCGCGATGATCGAGCGCCTGATCGCCAACGGCAAGGCGTACCCGGCGGCCAACGGCGACGTCTATTATGCGGTGCGCGAGTTCGCCGGCTACGGCAAGCTCTCGGGCAAGAGCCTCGACGACATGCGCGCGGGCGAGCGCGTCGACGTCGACCCGAACAAGCGCGACCCGATGGACTTCGTGCTGTGGAAGGCCGCCAAGCCGGGCGAGCCGTCGTGGGACAGCCCGTGGGGACAGGGGCGTCCGGGCTGGCATATCGAGTGCTCGGTGATGAGCGAGAAGCTGCTGGGCGAGCACTTCGATATCCACGGTGGCGGCGCCGACCTGCAGTTCCCGCACCACGAGAACGAGATTGCGCAGTCCGAGGGGGCGCACAACCACGCCTTCGTCAACTACTGGCTGCACAACGGCTTCATCCGCGTCGACAACGAGAAGATGTCGAAAAGCCTGGGCAACTTCTTCACCATCCGCGAAGTACTGCAGAAGTACGATGCCGAAGTGGTGCGCTTCTTCATCCTGCGCGCGCACTACCGCAGCCCGCTCAATTACTCGGACGCGCACCTGGACGACGCCCGTGGCGCGCTGACCCGCCTCTACACGGCGCTCAACACCACCGCTGCTGCCGAGGTCGAGGTCGACTGGTCAGGCAGTGACGCCGCGCGCCGCTTCAAGGCCGCGATGGACGACGACTTCAATACGGTCGAGGCGATGGCGGTGCTGTTCGAGTTGGCCGGCGAGGCGAACAAGGGTTCGGCCGAGGCGGCGTCTCTTTTGAAGGCGCTGGGCGGCGTATTGGGCTTGCTGCAGCGCGAGCCGGACGCCTTCCTCAAGGGCGGCAGCGTCGAGGGGGAGGTGTCGGCGGAAGAGGTCGAGGCGCTGATCGAGGCGCGCCGTGCGGCGCGCGCGGCCAAGGACTGGGCCGAATCCGACCGCATCCGCGATTTGCTGGCGAGCCAGGGTGTGCAGCTGGAAGACAAGGGCGGCGTCACCAGCTGGCGGCGCGCATGAGCCTTGCCCGTCCACGGCTTGCCACGGACGGGCAAAGCGCCGATAATGCCGAATTCTCCCAAGCAGTGCAGGCAAAACCCCTGCACCCGTACCCAAGGAAATAGCGATGAAACCGGAAATCCACCCGAACTACCACGACGTGGCTGTGACCTGCTCCTGCGGCAACCAGTTCACCACCAAGTCCACCATGGCCAAAGACACCTTCGGCGTTGAAGTGTGCTCCGAATGCCACCCGTTCTACACCGGCAAGCAGAAGATCGTCGACACCGCCGGTCGCGTGGATCGTTTCAACCAGAAATTCTCTGGTTTCTACAAGCGCTAAGCTCAGCGTTTGTACCGATCAAGGCAGCCTCAGGGCTGCCTTTTTTGTGGCCGGCCGCCGCGCGGCGGCGCGGCGCTTTCTGATAAGCTTCGGTCTTTGGCCGAATTCCTGACGGTACGGCGCGCAGATGCTGACCTATTCCCCGAACCCTGACAATACCGCCCCCGCACCGTCCGAAAGGCCGTGGCTGCTACTCCTTTTGACCTTCGCCTGGCTGTGGCCGGGCATCATCGGCCACGACCCGTGGCGGCCGGACGAGCCGTGGGTGACCGCGGCCGTGCAGGAGATGCTCGCGCGCGGCCAGTGGCTGGTGCCGACCATCGCCGGCGAGCCGCTGTTGCGCGATGCGCCGCTCTACTACTGGATCGCCGCCGCCTTCGCGCGGCTGTTTTCGCCCTGGCTGTTGCCGCTGCACGACGCCGCGCGGCTGGCGACGCCCTTCTGCATGGCGCTGGGGCTTGCGCTCGCCGGCGGGGCCGGCCGCGAGCTGGTCGGCCGACGTCACGGGCGTTCGGTCGTGCTGGTGCTGATCGGCTGCTTCGGCCTGATTGTCACCGGCCACGAGATGAACCCGGCGGTCGCCGTGTTTGCCGGCCTGTGCGGTGCCTTCTACGGCTTCGCGCTCGCGCTGCGCGCGCCGGCGCTGGGTGGCGCCGTGCTCGGCGTTTCCTGCGTATGGCTGCTGCTGTCGGGCAGCCTGTTCGAAGTGTTCCTGGTGGCCCTGCTGGCGCTGATGCTGCCTGCGTTCTCGGCGTGGCGCACGCGCCGCCACCTGATCACCTTGGCGATGGCGCTGCTGGTCGCCGTCCCGCTAGGGTCGATCTGGCCGGTCGAGTTCATGCGCGCAGAGCCGGCCGCGTTCGCGCGCTGGTGGAGCGAGTTTGCGCTCGGCCCGTTCAACGGCTTTCACCGGGTGGCGTTCTTCCACGAGGCGGGGTACTACCCGAAGACCGTGCTGTGGTACGCGTTCCCGGCGTGGCCGTTGGCCTTGTGGTCGTTGTGGCGCTCGCGAAGCCGGCTTGAACTGCCGAGGTTCCAGTTGCCGGCGCTCGCCTTTGCCGTGATGCTGGTCGTGCTCACCCTGTCTGACCGGCAGTCGACCGAGTCGGCGATGCCGCTCTTGTTGCCACTGGCCCTGCTGGCGGCGGTCGAGCTCGACTCGCTGCGCCGTGGTGCGGCCGCCTTCCTTAACTGGTTCGGCGTGATGACCTTCGGCTTTTTCGGCCTCTTGGTGTGGGCGGGCTGGCTCGCGATGAACTACGGCTGGCCCGAAAGGCTGGCGGGGCGCGCGCGCTACTTCAGTCCTTACTACACGCCCGAGGTGTCGTGGTGGGCAGCCTTGTTCGCCATGCTGGCGACCCTGGGCTGGGTGTGGGCGGTGACGCGCCGCCACCTGCGCGGGCGGCAGGCGGTCACCAACTGGGCGGCCGGCATCACGCTGTTCTGGTGGCTGGGGATGACGCTGTGGCTGCCATGGCTGGACGCTGCCAAGAGCTACCGCCCGGTCGTCGAACGGATGGTCGCCGCCTTGCCGGCGGGGCATGGATGCGTCGCCGTCACCGAGCAGGCGTGGTCGGCCCGCCTTGCGTGGCCGTACTTTGGCTCGCCGGCACTGACGCCGTACGCCGAGGGGCAGGCCGTGCCGTGCGAACTCGAGCTGGTGGTGCGGCACCGGGACGAGGGGGTTGCCGAGCCGGGCTGGCAGGTGTTGTGGAGCGGTAGCCGGCCGCGCGACAAGGATGAAAACTACGCGTTGCTCGAGCGTCTGCCCTGAGCGGTTGGCGCGGGCTTGTCGCTTTGTTTATTCTTTAAAGGTATTTTGTTTCCGGATTTTATTCCGATTAAGATTGTGTTGACGGCAAGACAGCCCATCTGACAAGGAGACTCCCATGCGCATCGCCAATTCGGTCACCGAACTGATCGGTAACACCCCGCTGGTCAAACTCAACCGCGTGACGGAGGGCTGCGTGGCCGAGGTCGTGGTCAAGCTCGAATTCTTCAATCCCGCGCATTCGGTGAAGGACCGCATCGCGGTCGCGATGATCGACGCGGGAGAGCGCGCAGGCAAGATCGGTCCGGATACGGTGATCGTCGAGCCGACCTCGGGCAATACCGGCATTGGCCTCGCGATGGTGTGCGCGGCGCGCGGTTACCGGCTGGTGATCACCATGCCGGAGACGATGAGCCGCGAGCGGCGCATGCTGCTCAAGGCTTACGGCGCGGAACTGGTGCTGACGCCGGGGCCAGAAGGCATGGGCGGGGCGATCGCCAAGGCGCGCGAACTGGTCGAGGCCAATCCGGATACCCACTTCATGCCGCAACAGTTCGAGAATCCGGCCAACCCGGCGATCCACCGCGCGACGACGGCAGAGGAAGTGTGGCGCGACACGGACGGCCAGGTCGACATCTTCGTCGCCGGGGTCGGTACCGGTGGCACTATCACCGGCGTCGGCGGTTTTCTCAAGGAGAAGAAGCCGGGCGTGCAGGTGGTCGCCGTCGAGCCGGACGCATCGCCGGTGCTCTCAGGCGGCGCCAAGGGGCCTCATCCGATCCAGGGTATTGGTGCGGGGTTTGTGCCGCCCATCCTCGACACCGGCGTGTACGACGAGATCGTCCGCGTGAAGAGCGACGACGCGTTCGCGACCGCACGCGCGCTCGCTGCACAGGAGGGCTTGCTGGTCGGCATCTCCTCCGGTGCCGCGGTATGGTCCGCGCTCGAGCTTGCGCGCCGGCCGGAAAACGCCGGCAAGCTGATCGTGGCGGTGGTGCCGTCGTTCGGCGAGCGCTACCTGTCGACGCCGCTTTACCAGGACCTGGCATGACGTCGTACCGTTTTGCTTAAAAGGGCTAGAATGTGGAGCATGAAACGACATCTGACATTTATGCTCATCGCCTTTTCGCTGACCGGTTGCGCCCAGTTGGGCCTCAAGCCGGTTACGCCGGCACCGGTGGTGCCGGCCAAGCCGGCGCAAGTAGCGCCAGCGCCGGCTGACCTGAGCGAGCGGCTGTTGTTCGAGGCGAACCGGCTCGCCGAAGAGGTCAAGGCGGGTCGTCTGACCCGTACGCAGGCGGCCGATCAGCTCGGCCGTGCGCGCATCGCCTGGGTCGGCCGCAACCCGGTCGATGACGAGACCTTCCGCCTCTACCGGCAAATCTCGGTCGAACGGGATACCGGCCAGATCAGCCAGGCCGAGTCGCAACGCAAGATGGACGACGCGCTCAAGCGCTGGCAGCGACGCTGGGTGCAGTTGCCGCTGTCCGCGCGTCCGGCCAATCCCGCGTTCACCAACTTCCTGATGAAAGTCTACGGACTGCCTCCCTTGCAATGAAAAAACGCGTGAAGTCGGCCGACTGCCCGTGCGGCAGCGGCTTGCTGCTGTCTGCCTGCTGCGGGCCCAGGCTGGCCGGCGAGCGTCCGGCCGAAACCGCCGAGGCGCTGATGCGCTCGCGCTACACCGCGTACGCGCTTGGTGACGAGGCCTACTTGTTGGCGACTTGGCACCCGTCGACCCGGCCGGACGGGCTTGACCTTGCGGCTGATCCGGTCAAGTGGGTGGGGTTGTCCGTCGAGTCGTGTACGGGCGGTCAGGCGGGCGATGCTGAGGGGCGGGTATGCTTTGTCGCGCGCTACAAGGCCGGTGGGCGAGCGGGGCGCCTCGCCGAGGATAGCCGCTTCTTGAGCGAGGACGGCCGCTGGTATTACGTCGACGGCGAGGTCGGCTGAGAGCCGCTTGCGACGTCTGCCCGTCTTTTATGTGCCAAACCCCTTGGAAAAACCGGCGAGCGTCGCCAAATGAACGCTTGCCCGTCGCGTGATATACTGCGAACCTTTTGCGGCCGGATTCGACGGCCGAGGCCGCTTTGGCCGGTAGCCCGTGGGTGCTTCCGGCCTGTCGCGGTCCGGTGCGCGCTCCCCCGTTCACTCCAACCTGTACCTACAAAGTTCAAGGATTCAACATGCAAGTTCAGCTGGAAACGTTGAGCAACCTCGAGCGTCGCCTCAGCATCGCCGTCCCGATGGCGGAAATCGACGCCAAGGCCGCCGAGCGCCTGAAGCAGGCCGCCCGCACCGCCAAGATCCAGGGCTTCCGCCCGGGCAAGGCGCCGCTCAAGATCGTCGAGGCCAACTACGGCCCGCAGATCCGTGAAGAAATCATCGGGGACACCGTCCAGCAGAGCTTCTACCGCGCCGCAGCCGAGCAGAAACTGCGCGTCGCGGGCTACCCGCGTTTCGAGCCGGCGACCGGCGAGGAAGACAAGGAAAACTTCCGCTTCGCGGCCGTGTTCGAAGTGTTTCCGGAAGTGGTGGTCGGTGACCTGACCGCCGCCGAAGTCGAGAAGCCGGTGACCCCGGTGACCGACGCGGAAATCGAGAAGACCATCGATATCCTGCGCAAGCAGCGCACCCGTTTCAACTATGTCGAGCGTGCCGCCCAGGCTGGCGACCGCGTGATCATCGACTTCAAGGGCACCATCGACGGCGAGCCGTTCGCCGGCGGTTCGTCCGAGAACTTCCCGTTCGTGCTGGGCCAGGGCCAGATGCTGGCCGACTTCGAGACCGGCGTGACCGGCCTGAAGGAAGGCGAGAGCAAGTCTGTCGAAGTGGCTTTCCCGGCTGACTACCACGGCCAGGAAGTGGCCGGCAAGACCGCCGTGTTCGAGATCACCCTGAAGAACGTTTCCGAGCCGCTGGTGCCGGAAGTGGACGCCGAGTTTGCCAAGGCGCTGGGCGTGGCCGACGGTGACGTCGAGAAGATGCGCGCCGAAGTGAAGAAGAACGTCGAGCGCGAAGTGAAGCGTCGCCTGGCTGCCCGCACCAAGGAAAACGTGATGCAGGCGCTGATCGACAGCACCAAGATCGAACTGCCGAAGGCGCTGGTCGAGATGGAAATCGGCCGCCTGATGGACCAGGCCCGCCGTGACCTGGAACAGCGCGGCATGAAGGTCAAGGACCTGCCGTTCCCGCCGGAAATGTTCACCGCACAGGCAGAACGCCGCGTCGCGCTGGGCCTGATCCTGTCGGCCGTGGTCGAGGCGAACAAGCTGGAAGCCAAGCCCGAGCAGGTCAAGGCGCTGATCGGCGAGTTCGCCGAGAGCTACGAGCAGCCGGAAGACGTCGAGAAGTGGTACTACGAGAGCGCTGACCGCCTCGAGGGCCCGACCTCGATGGTTCTCGAAGACAACGTCGTCGAGTTTGTGCTGTCGCAGGCAAAAGTGGTAGAAAAGGACGTCGCGTTCGACGCCCTGATGGGTAGCAACGCCTGATATTGATGACCGGAGTGGCCGAACTATGTCGATGATGGATCCCAAGGCCCTGGGCCTGGTGCCGATGGTGGTGGAACAGAGCGGGCGCGGCGAACGCGCCTACGATATTTACTCGCGTCTCCTCAAGGAACGCATCGTGTTCCTGGTGGGGCCCGTCACCGACGAGTCGGCCAATCTGGTCGTCGCTCAGTTGTTGTTCCTCGAGTCGGAAAACCCCGACAAGGACATCTATTTCTACATCAATTCGCCGGGTGGTTCGATCACGGCGGGCATGTCGATCTACGACACGATGAACTTCATCAAGCCCGACGTTTCCACCCTGTGTATCGGCCAGGCGGCCAGCATGGGCGCGTTCCTGCTGTCCGCGGGCGCCAAGGGCAAGCGCTTTGCGCTGACCAACAGCCGGGTCATGATCCACCAGCCGCTGATCGGCGGCCTGTCTGGCCAGGCGACCGATATCGAGATCCATGCGCGCGAGCTTTTGAAGATCAAGGCGCGCATGAACGAACTGATGGCCTTGCATACCGGCAAGACCATCGAGCAGGTCGAGCGCGACACCGAGCGCGACAATTTCATGTCGGCAGACGAGGCGCAAGCCTACGGCCTGATCGACAAGGTGCTGTCCTCCCGCCGGGACGTGACGGCCTAAGCTGACGGATTGATGCATGTCTGAAAAAAAGAGTGGCGACAAACTCCTCTACTGTTCCTTCTGCGGCAAGAGCCAGCATGAAGTGCAGCGGCTGATCGCCGGCCCCCAGGTCTATATCTGCAACGAGTGCGTCAAGCTGTGCGACGACATCATCCTCGAGGAGATGGACAAGGCCGTGCCGGCCGCCATCGAGGGCGAGGCCGCGCGCAAGCTGCCGACGCCGCAGGCGATCCGCGACGCGCTCGACCAGCACGTGATTGGGCAGGAGACCGCGAAGAAGTCGCTGGCGGTGGCGGTGTACAACCACTACAAGCGCCTCTATACGCCGTCTGCCGCGCAGGACGAGGTCGAGCTCTCCAAGAGCAACATCCTGCTGATCGGGCCGACCGGCTCTGGCAAGACTTTGCTCGCGCAGACGCTGGCGCGCCTGCTGGACGTGCCCTTCGTGATTGCCGACGCGACGACGCTGACTGAGGCGGGCTACGTCGGCGAGGACGTCGAGCACATCATCCAGAAGCTGCTGCAAAAGTGCGACTACGACACCGAGAAGGCGCAGCGCGGCATCGTCTACCTCGACGAGATCGACAAGATCTCGCGCAAGTCGGAAAACCCGTCGATTACGCGCGACGTGTCCGGCGAGGGCGTGCAGCAGGCACTGCTCAAGTTGATCGAGGGCACCGTCGCGTCCATCCCGCCGCAGGGTGGCCGCAAGCACCCGAACCAGGAGTTCATCCAGGTCGATACGACCAACATCCTGTTCATTTGCGGCGGCGCCTTCGACGGGCTGGAGAAGATCATCCGCCGCCGCTCCGAGAAGGGCGGCATCGGCTTCGGCGCCGAAGTCTCGTCCAAGGACGAAGGCAAGAGCGTGTCGACGCTGTTCAAGGAAGTCGAGCCGGAAGACCTGATCAAGTTCGGCCTGATCCCCGAGCTGATTGGCCGCCTGCCGGTGGTCGCGACGCTGGAAGAACTGGACGAGGAGGCGCTGGTCTCGATCCTGACCCAGCCGAAGAACGCGCTGGTCAAGCAGTACCAGAAGCTGTTCTCGATGGAAGACGTCGAACTCGAACTCAAGCCTTCCGCCTTGCGCCTGATCGCCAAGCAGGCGATGATCCGCAAGACGGGTGCGCGCGGCCTGCGTTCCATCCTCGAGCGCGCCTTGCTCGACACCATGTACGAACTGCCGTCGATGCAGGACGTGCAGAAGGTGGTCGTCGACGAGAAGGTGATCGACAAGGGGGACAAGCCGGTGTTCGTCTACCGCGAGAACGCGGACGAACGCTCCGCCTGACGGTGATGCCTCCGTCCGGAAACCGCCCCTCGGGGCGGTTTTTGTTTGTCGGGGCTCGCTTGAAATGCGTCGGCGCTTCCCCATCTGAAAGCTTATTGAAATCCATTTCGGAAATGGTCATACATCATGTCGCAGAGCACCGAACACATTGAAGCGACCACCTTGCCGCTGCTGCCGCTGCGCGATGTCGTCGTCTTCCCCCACATGGTCATCCCGCTGTTCGTCGGGCGGGCCAAGTCGATCCGTGCGCTGGAAATGGCGATGGACGAGGGCAAGGAAATCCTGCTGGTCGCCCAGCGTTCGGCGTCCAAGGACGAGCCGGGTGCCGAGGACCTCTACCAGGTCGGCACCGTCGCGCAGGTGCTGCAGATGCTCAAGCTGCCCGACGGTACCGTCAAGGTGCTGGTCGAGGGGCGTCACCGCGCTTACGTGCGCGACATCAGCGAGGAAGCCGACTGCTTTGTCGCGACCGTGCTGCCGGTCGGCGCCGAGCCTGCCGAGACCACCGAGAGCGAGGCGATGCGCCGCGCGCTGCTCGGCCAGTTCGAGCAGTACGTCAAGCTCAACAAGAAGATCCCGCCCGAGGTGATGGCGTCGCTCTCCGGCATCGAGGCGTCCGGCCGGCTGGCCGACACCATCGTCGCCCACCTGCCGCTGCGCCTGGAGCAGAAGCAGGAAGTGCTCGAGCTGATCGACGTGCAACCGAGGCTCGAACACCTGCTCTCGCAGCTCGAGGGTGAAATCGACATCCTGCAGGTCGAGAAGCGCATCCGCGGCCGCGTGAAGCGGCAGATGGAGAAGAGCCAGCGCGAGTACTACCTGAACGAGCAGGTCAAGGCGATCCAGAAGGAACTGGGCGAGTCGGACGAGACCAACGAGCAGGAAGAGCTGCAAAAACGCATCAAGGCCTCCGGCATGAGCAAGGAGGCGCGCGAGAAGGCGAATGCCGAGCTCAAGAAGCTGGCGATGATGTCGCCGATGTCGGCCGAGGCGACGGTGGTGCGCAGCTATATCGAGACGCTGCTCGAGCTGCCGTGGAAGAAGAAGTCCAAGGTGCTCAAGGACATCGACCAGGCCGAAGAGGTGCTCGACGAGGACCACTACGGGCTGGAGAAGGTCAAGGAGCGCATCCTCGAGTACCTGTCCGTGCAGCAGCGCGTCGACCGTCTGAAGGCGCCCATCCTGTGCCTGGTCGGTCCGCCGGGGGTCGGCAAGACCTCGCTCGGCCAATCGATCGCGCGTGCCACCGGCCGCAAGTTCGTGCGCATGGCGCTGGGTGGCGTGCGTGACGAGGCCGAGATCCGCGGCCACCGCCGTACCTATATCGGTTCGATGCCGGGCAAGGTGCTGCAGAACATGAGCAAGGTCGGCGTGAAGAACCCGCTGTTCCTGCTCGACGAAGTCGACAAGCTGGGCGCCGACATGCGCGGCGACCCGTCGGCCGCGCTGCTCGAAGTGCTCGACCCCGAGCAGAACCACGCCTTCATCGACCACTACGCCGAGGTCGAGTACGACCTCTCTGACGTGATGTTCGTCGCGACCGCCAACTCGCTGAACATCCCGCCGGCGCTGCTCGACCGCATGGAGATCATCCGCCTGTCCGGTTACACCGAGGACGAAAAGGTGCATATCGCGCTGAAGTACCTGGTGCCCAAGCAGATGAAGAACAACGGCGTGGGCGACGATGAGGCGGTGATCCAGGAGTCGGCGATCCGCGACATCGTCCGCTACTACACGCGCGAGGCTGGCGTGCGCAGCCTGGACCGCGAGATCGCCAAGATCTGCCGCAAGGTGGTGATGGGGCACTCCAAGCGGCAGGGCAAGGGCGGCAAGGTCACCGTCAGCGCGAAGACGCTGGACAAGTATCTGGGCGTGCGCCGCTTCGACTACGGTGTCGCCGAGTCCGAGAATCGCCTGGGCCAGGTCACTGGCCTCGCGTGGACCGAGGTCGGCGGCGAGCTGTTGACCATCGAGGCGGTCGCGCTGCCGGGCAAGGGCAACATCATTCGCACCGGCCAGCTGGGGGAGGTGATGCAGGAGTCGATCACCGCAGCCTTGAGCGTGGTCCGGAGCCGCGCCGCGTCGCTCGGTATCCGTCCGGATTTCTACGAAAAACGCGACATGCACATTCATGTTCCGGAAGGGGCGACCCCGAAAGACGGCCCGTCGGCAGGCATCGCGATGACCACCGCGATCGTGTCGGTGCTCACCGGCATTCCGGTGCGTGCGGACGTGGCAATGACCGGCGAGATCACGCTGCGCGGCGAGGTGTTGCCGATCGGCGGCCTCAAGGAAAAGCTGCTGGCGGCGCAGCGCGGCGGCATCAAGCGCGTGCTGATCCCGCACGGCAACGTCAAGGATCTCGTTGAAATTCCAGCGAATATCAAGAACAAGCTGGAAATCCACCCGGTCAAGTGGATAGACCAGGTGTTGTCTTTGGCGCTGCAGTCGCAACCGCAGCCGTTGTCAGAGGATGAAAGCTCTGCCAATATCACCCAACCGGCAGAGGGCGCGCAGGCGTCGTCGGTCGTCAAGCACTGAGGGGGCGGCTCCTTGGCCGCGCCTGCTAAAAAAGGGGGGCTCCGGCTGTCTTGCAGCCGGGTCCGGCAAGGCTGGAAGCCGCTTGACACAAGGATTTCAGCCTTGTTATAACACTCGCGGTTTCAAATTCCGCACAATCTAGACTCTGACCGACAGAATGAAGAAAGGGGACTTACGTGAACAAGTCTGAACTGATCGACGCGATCGCTGCCAACGCCGACATTTCCAAGGCTGCTGCCGGCAAGGCGCTGGACGGCATGATCGCCGCCGTGACCGAGACCCTGAAAAACGGCGGCGACGTCACGCTGGTGGGCTTCGGTACCTTCTACGTCGGCGAGCGCGCCGAGCGTACCGGCCGTAACCCGAAGACCGGCGAGTCGATCACCATCCCCGCTGCCCGTGCGCCCAAGTTCCGCGCCGGCAAGGCGCTGAAGGACGCGCTGTAAGTCGCTCCGGTGCCGGCTTGCCGGCACCGTCGCAGGTGAGCCTTTGCCTGCCCATCACGGAGCGGTAGTTCAGTTGGTCAGAATACCGGCCTGTCACGCCGGGGGTCGCGGGTTCGAGCCCCGTCCGCTCCGCCAGAATGCAAGGTGAACGGGCATCCGTTCACCTTTTCTTTTCGCGCAAGCCCATACAAATGTTCGATTTCGTCCACAACAACAAGTTCGCCATCAAGATCATCCTCGGTGCCGTCGCGCTGACCTTTGTAGGTTTCGGCGTCGGCAGCTACTCCACCGTGACCGACGACCCCTACCTTGCCAAGGTCGGCGAGCGCAAGGTCGTCAAGGCCGATCTGGACCGCGTGCTTGAGGGGCAGAACGCCAACGCGGCGACCCGCCAGGCGGCGCTCGAGTCGCTGATCCGCCAGAACCTGGTGCTGGCTGACGCCGAGGCGGCTGACCTCGCGGTGGGCGGCGCCGAACTGCGCCGCGTGATCGCGTCGATTCCCGCCTTCCAGCAGGACGGCAAGTTCAGCCCGGATCGTTACAAAGAATTCCTGGCCAACCGCTACATGAGCCCCGAAGCGTTCGAGGCGCAGGTGCGCCAGGACGTGATGTTGCAAAGCCAGCTGTTGCCGTTTACCGGCAGCCACTTCGTCGCCAAGACCGTCGCCCAGCGCATGGCGGCGCTGCTTGGCGAAACCCGCGACGTGCAGGCGCTGGTGATCCGTCCGCAGGCTTTCCTCGCCGAGGTCAAAGTCGGCGACGCGGCGGTCAAGGCGTTCTACGAGGCGAACAAGGCGCGCTTCCGTACGCCGGAGCAGGTGAAGCTCGACTACGTCGTCCTCTCGCAGCAGGCGATGGCCGGCAAGCAGAAGGTCGACGAGGCGGCCGTGCGCAAGTACTACGAGGCGCACAAGGCCGAACTCGGCGGCGAGGAGCGCCGTGTCGCGCATATCCTGCTGACGGTCGACGCGGCCGCCGGCGCCGACGCGAAGGCCAAGGTGAAGGCGCAAGCCGAAGCCCTGCTCAAGGAAGTCCAGGCCAACCCGGCGCGCTTCGCGGAGCTTGCCAAGGCGCGCTCGCAGGACCCGGGTTCGGCTGCCAACGGCGGCGACCTCGGCTACTTCGGCCGCGGCGCGATGGTCAAGCCGTTCGAGGACGCCGCGTTCGCGCTGGACAAAGGGCAGGTCAGCGGCATCGTGCAGACCGAGTTCGGCTACCACATCCTCAAGCTGGAAGACGTGAAGGCGCCTTCGTTCGACGCGCTGAAGCCAGAGATCGAGGCGCAACTGGCACGCCAGCAGTCGACCGCCGCGTTCCGCGCCGAAGCCGACAAGCTGGGCGAACTTGCCTACCAGCAAGGCAGCTCGCTCGAGCCGGCGAGCAAGGCACTCGGCCTGACGATCGAGCAGTCCGGCTGGGTGTCGCGCGAGGCGCCGGGGCAGGGCGTGCTGGCCAACTCGAAGCTGCTCGACGCCGCGTTTAGCGACGACGTGCTCAAGGGCAAGCACAATAGCGAGCCTGTCGACGTCGGCGACAACACGCTGGTGGTGGTGCGCGTGAACGCGCACAAGCCGGCCGCGACGCAGCCGCTGTCCGAAGTGAGCGACGCGATCCGCGCCGAACTCGCGCAGAAGGAAGCGGTCAAGCTGGCCCGCGCCAAGGGTGAAGCCCTGCTCGCCGAACTCAAGGCCGGCAAGGGCGACGTCGCCGCGGCGTGGGGGCAGATGGTGCCGGTGTCGCGCAAGTCGCCGCAGGGGTTGCCGATGGCCGACGTGCGCGCGATCTTCGCCGCGCCGGCCAAGACGCTGCCGTCGTACGCGGGCCTCGAGCGTGAGGGCGGCGACTATGTGCTCTACCGTGTCGACAAGGTCGAGCCTGCGGTGGCGACCAGCCCGCAGGAAGTCGCGCAACTCTCGGCGGTGGTCAGCGAGCTGTCTTCCAACGCGCTGGTTTCCGGCTACCTGCAGGGTCTGCGCCAGAAGTATCCGGTGATGCTTAGCCAGCAGCCGACCGAGTAATCGGGATGTGTGGCGCGCCGTCAGGCGTGCCGCGCAGACAAAAAAAAGCGGCGCCAGAAGGCGCCGCTTTGTGCTGGGGCTAGCCGATCAGGCGAAGTTCGCCGCGACGAAGTCCCAGTTCACCAGCTTCCAGAAGCCCTCGAGGTAGTTCGGGCGGCTGTTGCGGTAGTCGATGTAGTAGGCGTGTTCCCATACGTCACAGGTGAGCAGCGCCTTCTTGTCGGTGGTCAGCGGGGTGGCCGCGTTGCTGGTCGACATCAGGTCGAGCGAGCCGTCGGCGTTCTTCACCAGCCAAGCCCAGCCGGAGCCGAAGGTGCCGGCGGCAACCGCGTTGAATGCCTTCTTGAACTCGTCGAACGAGCCCCACTTGGCGTTGATCGCGTCGGCGAGCGCGCCTTCCGGTGCGCCCTTGCCGTTCGGGGTCAGGCCGAACCAGTAGAAGGTGTGGTTCCACACCTGCGCCGCGTTGTTGAAGACGCCGCCGGAAGACTTCTTGACGATCTCTTCGAGCGAGGCGTTCTCGAACTCGGTACCCTTAATCAGGTTGTTCAGGTTGGTGATGTAGGTCTGGTGGTGCTTGCCGTAGTGGTACTCGAGCGTTTCCTTGGAGATGGTCGGCGCCAGCGCGTCGAGGGCGTACGGCAGTTCGGGCAGTTTGTGTTCCATGCGGGTCTCCTGGGGCAAAGGTTTTTGCATAATTCTGCTTGCCAGCCAAGTTTACTGGAATTGCCAGTGCGCGGCCAATGGTTGACCGTACAACTAGGGTAAACAATGCAACGTTTTGACGTGATCGTGATCGGAGCCGGCGCCGCCGGCATGATGTGCGCGGCGACCGCCGGCGCACGGGGACGTAGCGTGCTGCTGCTTGACCATGCGGTGAAGCTTGCCGAGAAGATCCGCATCTCCGGCGGTGGCCGCTGCAACTTCACCAACAGCGGCGCGCGCGCCGACTGCTATCTCTCCGAAAATCCGCATTTCTGCCGCTCCGCGCTCAGCCAATACACGCCGCAGGACTTCCTTGCGCTAATGGCCCGCCACGGCGTCGCCTGGCACGAGAAAAAGCTCGGCCAGCTCTTTTGTGACGACTCGAGCGAGCAGGTGATCGCACTACTGGACGCCGAATGCAGCGCCGCGGGCGTCGATCGGCGCATGGGCGTCGAGGTGGGCGAGGTAGCGCGCGGCGAGGACGGGTTATTCACGGTGGCGACGAGCGAGGGCGGCTTCGCGGCCGGGTCGCTGGTGGTCGCCACCGGCGGCCTGTCCATCCCGCAGATCGGCGCGACGCCCTTCGGCTACCGGCTGGCCGAGCAGTTCGGCCTGGAGGTGACACCGCTCGCGCCCGCGCTGGTGCCCTTGACCTTCCACGCGGACGACGCCGAACGGTTCGCGCCGCTTGCCGGCGTGTCGCTGGACGCCGAGGTGTCGTGCGGCAAGGCGAGCTTCCGCGAGAGTCTGCTGTTCACCCACAAGGGCCTGTCGGGGCCTGCCATCCTGCAGATTTCCTCGTACTGGCAGCCGGGCGATGCGTTGACGGTCGACCTGTTGCCGGGCGTGGACGTTGAGGCGCTGCTAGCTGGCAACGCCGGCAGTGCGCAGCGCCTGGCCAACTTGCTGGGCGAGTACTGGCCCAAACGCTTTGCCGACGCCTGGCTTGCCCAGCAGCAGATGGACTGGAAGGTGAGCGAAGTGACCGGCCGGCGCGTGCAGAAGTTTAGCGACGCCGTGCACCACTGGCGGGTGCTGCCCAACGGCACGCAGGGCTACCGCAAGGCCGAGGTCACCCGTGGCGGAGTGTCGACCCGCGCGCTGTCGTCCAAGACCATGGAGGCGCGCGGGGTGCCGGGGCTCTTTTTTGTCGGCGAGGTGGTCGACGTGACCGGGCACCTGGGCGGCTACAACTTCCAGTGGGCGTGGTCGAGCGGCTTTGTCGCCGGCAAAAACTGCTAGAATCGCGCTTTGCTCCCGCGTCCAGCCGGCGACAGCCGGCCCCCCGCCCAATGAACGAACACGAAGAATCCTACGCCGGCGACGTCGCCGCCGTGCGCACGCCGCCCAACTCGGTCGAAGCTGAACAATCGGTGCTGGGCGGCCTGCTGCTCGACAACAGCGCGTTCGACAAGATCGCCGACGTCTTGTCCGAGGCCGACTTCTACCGGCACGACCACCGGCTGATCTTCCGGCATATCTCGCAGCTGGTGGAACTTGCGCGCGCGGCCGACGTGGTGACCGTCTCCGAGCAGCTCGACAAGAACGGCGAGCTCGGCAACGTCGGCGGGCTCGCCTACCTCGCGCAGCTCGCGCAGAGCACGCCGTCGGCGGCCAACATCCGCCGCTACGCCGAGATCGTGCGCGAGCGCTCGGTGATGCGCCAGCTCGCGCAGGTTGGCACCGAGATCGTCGAGTCGGCGTACAACCCGCAGGGGCGCGACGCGTCGCAGCTGTTGGACGAGGCCGAGGGCAAGGTGTTCCAGATCGCCGAGTCGACCGCCAAGGGCAAGAAGGGCTTCCTCGAGATGCCGGGCCTGCTCAAGGAGGTCGTCGAGCGCATCGACATGCTGTACAGCCGCGAGAACCCGGACGAGGTGACCGGCATCCCGACCGGCTTCACCGATCTGGACGCCAAGACCTCCGGCCTGCAGCCGGGCGACCTGGTGATCGTCGCCGGCCGTCCGTCCATGGGCAAGACCGCGTTCTCGATGAACATCGCCGAGCATGTCGCGGTCGAGACGCACCTGCCGGTCGCGGTGTTCTCGATGGAGATGGGTGGCACCCAGCTGGTGATGCGTATGCTGGGGTCGGTCGGCCGGCTCGACCAGCACGTGCTGCGCACCGGCAAGCTGGAGGACGAGGACTGGAGCAAGCTCACCTTCGCAATCGGCAAGCTGTCCGACGCACCGATGTATATCGACGAGACGCCGGCGCTGACCGCGCTGGAAGTGCGCGCGCGTTCGCGGCGCCTCGCGCGCCAGCACGGCGGCAAGCTCGGCCTGATCGTGATCGACTACCTGCAGCTGATGTCGGGGTCGGGTCGCAGCGACAACCGCACTGCCGAGCTTGGCGAGATTTCGCGCGGTATCAAGGGGCTTGCCCGCGAACTGGAAGTGCCGATCATCGCGCTGTCGCAGTTGTCTCGTGCAGTTGAACAACGCCCGAACAAGCGGCCGATGATGTCGGACTTGCGCGAATCGGGCGCCATCGAGCAGGACGCGGACATCATCGTCTTCATGTACCGCGACGAGTACTACAACCCGGATTCGCCGGACAAGGGCCTGGCCGAGGCGATCATCGCCAAGCACCGTAACGGCCCGACCGGCACCGTCCGCCTCGCCTTCGTCGGCAAGTACGCCAAATTCGAGAACGCCGCCTTGCACGGCGCCAGCGGCTGGGCCGACAACGACGGCTGAACCGCATTATCAGGGGAAAACCATGTCTTTTTACCAGCACCATGTGTTCGTCTGCTGCAACCAGCGCGCGCCCGGCGAGGACTGCTGCAACAACCACGGCGCCAGCGAGCTGATGGGCTACATGAAGGACCGCGTGAAGGCGCTGGGGCTCGCCGGCGAGGGCCGGGTTCGCGTCAACAAGGCCGGCTGCCTCGGCCGCTGCGACGACGGCCCGCTGATGGTCGTCTACCCGCAGGAGATCTGGTACACCTTCGTCGACCGCGAGGACATCGACGAGATCGTCGACAAGCACCTGCTCGGCGGTGAGGTGGTTCAGAGGCTGGCGCGCTGATGCTCAAGCCGCACAATGCCCGCATGCTGGCGGGGCCGGTGGGTGAACTGGAGACGCTCATCGTCGAGCCCAAGGGCGCGGTCACCGGCATCGCCGTGATCTGCCACCCGAACCCGCTGCAGGGCGGCACCAACGGCAACAAGGTGGTGCAGACCGCTGCGCGCGCGCTGTCGCAGCTGGGCTATGTGTGCTACCTGCCCAATTTGCGCGGGGTCGGGGAGAGCGGCGGCGTGCACGACTATGGCGTCGGCGAGGTCGACGACGTGCTCGCGGTCGTCGAGCACGCGCGCGCCGCGCACGGCAGCCTGCCGCTCGCGCTGGCCGGCTTCTCGTTCGGCGGCTTTGTCGCCGCGCGGGTGCGTGAGCGCTGTGAGGCCGAGCGGCTGCTGCTGATCGGCGTGGCGGTGGGCAAGTACGCGATAGCTACGCCGCCGGTGCCGGCCGACACGCTGGTGATCCACGGCGAAGAGGACGAGGTGATCCCGCTTACTGCCGTGTTCGACTGGGCGCGGCCGCAGTCGCTGCCGGTGCTGGTGCTGCCCGGCGCTGGCCACTTCTTCCACGGCCGGCTGGTGCAGCTGGCCGAGCAGATCCGCCGCCTCTGGTAGGGGCAGCCGGAACGCAACAAGGGCGCCCGTGGGCGCCCTTGTCTTTGTGGGGAGTGCAGCTTCTTACTTGAACACCGGCTTGGGCGGCGTGCCCTCGGAGGTGGTCAGGATCTCGTAGCCGGTGTCGGTGACGAGGATGGTGTGCTCCCACTGCGCGGACAGGCTGCGGTCCTTGGTGACCACCGTCCAGCCGTCGGCGAGCATGCGCAGGTGGCGCTTGCCCTGATTGATCATCGGCTCGATGGTGAAGATCATGCCGGCCTGGATCTCGACGCCGGTGCCCGGGCGGCCGTAGTGCAGTACCTGCGGCTCCTCGTGGAACTTCTGGCCGATGCCGTGGCCGCAGAATTCGTGAACCACGCTGTAGCCGGCCTTCTCGGCGTGCTGCTGGATCGCGTAGCCGATGTCGCCCAGGCGCGCACCCGGCTTCACCTTCTCGATGCCCTTCCACATGCACTCGTAGGTGATGCGGCACAGGCGGCGGGCGTGCTCGCCGACTTCGCCGACGTAGTACATGCGGCTGCTGTCGCCGTGGTAGCCGTCCTTGATCACGGTGACGTCGATGTTGACGATCTCGCCGTTCTTCAGCGGCTTGTCGTTCGGGATGCCGTGGCAGATCACCGGGCCGACCGAGGTGCACACCGACTTGGGGTAGGGTGTGCCGCCGTCCGGCGCGTAGTTCAGCGGCGCCGGGATGGTGCCTTGCACGTTGACCATGTACTCGTGGCACAGGCGGTCGATTTCTTCGGTGGTGACACCCGGCTTGACGAAGGGGGTGATGTAATCGAGCACTTCCGCCGCCAGTCGGCCGGCGACGCGCATTTTCTCGATGTCCTGCTCGTTCTTGATGACGATGCTCATGGCGGTTCGGTTCGGGAAGGTGGAACGCGCCATGTTAACAAAAAACGGGCGCCGCGGCGCCCGTCAACGAAAGGAAGAAGCGTTCAGGCCTTAGAAGTTCACGCGCAGGCCGGCGCCGAAGGCTTGCGGGTCGGTGCCCTTGGCGAGCGATGCCTTGCTGGAGCCCTGGCCACTGGTGTAGATCGGGTTGACCGAGAAGTTGGCGTTCTGCGCGCTGCTGTTCTTGATCTTGGTCGCGTAAGCAAAGACCTGGGTCTGCTTGGTCAGGTCGTAGGTCGCACCGAGCACCCACTGGCTCGCCTTGAAGTCGTCGGCGTTGGCGTCGCCGTCGAGCTTGCCGAGCTTGCCGTAGGACGCGCGTACCGACGCGGCGCCGAACTTCTGCACCACGGCGAGGTGCCAGTCGTTCTGTTTGGTGTCGGGCTTGCTGCCGACGTAATCGACGCGGCCCCATTCGTAGCCGGCGCCGATGGTGGTGCCGGTGGTGAAGGAGTACGCGGCGGCCAACTTGTAGAACTGGGTCTTGTCAATGTTGGGGGTGTAATCGATGCCGGTCACAACGCCATTCTTGTCCTTGATTTCTTTGGACGAGAATTTATCGCCCGCGCGGTCGTAACCGGCACCGACCTTCAGGCCGCCGTTGCTGTACTGGCCGGCCAGCGACCAGCGGTCGTTGTTCTGGCGCTGCTCGCCGGTGGCTGCGGTCGACACGTAGCGGTCTTCGTCGAAGCCGTAGGAGAAGCCAGCGATGAAACCGGCCCAGTTCGGGCTGGTCCAGCTGACGCTGTTCTTCAGGCGGGTTTCACCGCGGCTGTAGGTGGACGAACTGCCGTGGGTATCGGCGGTGGTGTTGCTCATCACGTTGAGGCCGACGTCGGTCAGGCGCTTGTACGCGGAGTCGTAGTTACCTAGCACGAAGGTGCCGGCAGCGGCGTCGGACAGGCCGACGAAGCTGTTACGGGTCGCGAAGGTTGCGGATTCGCCCTTGTCGTTGACGCCGCCGTTTTCGAAGTTGCGCAGGCTCTGCTCGAGCTGCCACACCGCCTTCAGGCCGCCGCCCAGGTCTTCGCTGCCCTTGAAGCCGATGCGCGAGTTCTCGTCGGTGACGCGGGTGGTGCGCTTGTAGTTGTCGGCCGGCTTGGCCGCGCCGTCGGCCTTGGCCGACTCGACGCCGGCGCTGATGAAGCCGTAGATGTTGACGTCGGCGTGTGCGGGCAGGGTGAAGATCGCGGCCAGCGCGGCCGCCAGGGTGTGCTTGTACATGCGTTGCTCCGTTGTGTTTGTGTGGCGCCGGATTTTCCGGTCGGCGCCAGTATCCGCACCCGCCATTACATAGGCATTGCCGGCGGGTGACGGTTTGGTTAACTGCAACACTGTTGGATCAACGCAAAAAAACGGGCGCTGCAGCGCCCGTTTTTTCAGCCAGAGAAGGCTTAGAAGTTCACGCGCAGGCCGGCGCCGATGGCCTGCGGGTCGTTGCCGCGGGTCAACACAGATACGCTTTCACCCTTGATCGTGACTTTTTGGCTCGTGATCTGATTGTTCTGGAAGTTCACGTTCTGGCTTGCGTTGTTGTTGATTTTGGTGGCGTAGGCGTAAACCTGAGTCATCTTGCTCAGGTTGTAGGTGCCGCCCAGGATCCACTGCGAGGCCTTGTAGTCGTCGGCATTGTCGACACCGTCGAGCTTGCCGAGCTTGCCGTAGGACAGGCGAACCGAACCCTTGCCGAAGTTCTGCTGCACGCCGATCGTCCAGTCGTCCTGCTTCAGGTCGCTACCGACTTTGGTGTCGCCCTGCGCCCACTCGTAGCCCGCGATCAGCAGGGTGTCAGCAATCTTGTACGAAGCGCTGAGCTTGTAGAACTTCGACTTTTCAAGGTTTTCCGTGGTGCCAAAAGAGTTACGAGCGGCAACTTCTTGCGGCTTAGGTGCTGCGTAGGTATACGAGTCTTTCTGCTGGTCGTAGCCCAGACCAAGTTTCAGACCTTCCAGCGTGTATTGGGCAGCGACCGACCAGCGGTCTTTGCTGGCAGAGCCATCTTCATCTGCAGCGAACGATACGCCAGCAACTAGACCGGCCCAGCTTTGGGTGGTGTAGCTGATGCTGTTGGTGTAGCGGGCTTCGCCACGGCTGAAGATCTGGGTGGCACCTTGGTTGCCGGCGGTGGTGTTGACCATCAGGTCCTGGCCGGTGTCGGTCAGGCGCTTGTACGCGGAATCGTAGCGGCCAAGCAGAAGGGTTCCGAAGGTGGCGTCGGACAGGCCGACGAAGCTGTTGCGGCCGGCCCAGGTGTCACCGCCGGCGTTGTCGTATTTAGCCAGCGAGTTTTCGATCTGCCACACTGCTTTCAGACCGTTGCCCAGGTCTTCGCTGCCCTTGAAGCCGATGCGCGAGTTGTCCGAGTTGACGCGGGTGGTGCGCTTGTAGTTCTTGGCCTCATCGCCATTGCCAGTGGCTTTTGCTGAATCCACGCTGGCAGCCATGAAGCCGTAGATGGACACTTCAGCCTGCGCGACGGCCGGCAGGGCGAACAGGGCGGCCAGGGCGACAGCCAGGGTTTTCTTTTGCATGTTTGCGTTGCTCCGTTGTTTCGGGTGGTCTTGGTCTTGTTTTCGACCGTCGCACATTGTGACGAATGCATGACAATCGTGTGCCAATTTAACAACGCACGCGTCAAACGTGTTGCAAAATAGCTAAAGAATCGGCTAGGGAAAACCCTATTGTTGTTTTTATGCTAAAAACTTGTTCGGGTAGACTTCGTCGATCAGCGTGCGGCAGTCGACCACGCGCAGGTGGTTGTCGCGCGCGAAGTCGATCAGGTAACTGAAGATGTCCGGGTGGGCTTTTTCCAGCTTCTTGTCGATGGCGACGCAGCGCACGCCCTCGAGCAGCATGGGTCGCACGAACTGGTGGTAGGCGAGCTTCTGGTTCTCGCCGAACGAGGACATCACGCCTGAGAGGCGCTCGGCCCAGTCGCTCGGACGGAAGGTGCGGCCTTCCTCGGTGATGCCCTGGATGACGATTTCGTAGGGGTTGCAGATCATGGTGACGGCGATGGCCTTGCAGGTCGGGTGTCTCGGTTGTGGCGCCGGGCACGCCGCGAGCGGGTGCCCTTTTAGTTTTTCGTCATTCTATCCGAATTTCAGATGCGCTTGAACGGCGGCAGCGACGCGAGCAGTTTCTTGCCGTAGCGCTGGCGGGTGATCCGGTTGTCGAGGATGGTCACCCGGCCCCAGTCGCGCTCGGTGCGGATCAGCCGGCCGACCGCCTGTATCAGCTTGATCGACGCCTCGGGCACCGTCACTTCGATAAACGGGTTGCCGCCGCGCTTTTCGATCCAGCGCGAGAGCGTCTTGCCGACCGGGTCGTCCGGCATCGCGAACGGCAGCTTGGCGATGATCACGTGCACGCAGGCTTCGCCCGGCAAGTCCAGTCCCTCGGAGAAGGAGTCGAGGCCGAAGATCACGCTGGGCTGCCCCTCGCCCAGGCGCCGGTAGTGCGTCTCCAAGAGCACGCTCTTGGGTAGTGCGCCCTGCACCAGCAGGTGCTGCTTGAAGCTCTCCGGCAGCGCCTCGGCGACCTCCTGCATCTGTTTGCGCGAGGAGAACAGCACCAGGGTGCCGACCGGTTCGGTCTCATCGATCAGCTTGGGCAGCCACTCGACGATCTCGCGGGTGTGCGCGCCCGGGTCTTTCGGGCTGGCGTTCAAGGGCGGCAGGTAGAGTTCGCCTTGTGTCGGGAAGTCGAATGGCGAGTCGAGCGCGACGCAGCTGACGCCGGGCAGCCACTTGAGGCCGGTCTGCGTCAACAGCAGGTCGAATTCGCCCAGCGAGCGCAGCGTTGCCGAGGTGAGCAGCGCTGCCGCGGCGCGCCGCCACAACCCGTGTTCGAGGCTGGCCGCCGCGCTGACCGGAGAGGCCGAAAACAGGTAGTCGCCCTTGCCGTCGAGCTTGCGGGTGATCCACTTGGCGATCGGCGGCGCCTTGTCGTCGGCCTCGCGCTCGAACAGGTCCCACACCGCGGTGAGCTGCTCGGCGCGGCCGACGATGAAGCCGAGATCCGTCTGCGCCTTGTCGAGCAGGGGCGCGTCGGCGGGCTTGTCGCGGCGCGCCTCGGCCACCGCGTCGGCCATGCCGGCGATGTGCTTGTACAGCGAGCGCGCGCTGACCGCCATATTGGCGGTCGGCTGCTTCAGGTGTTCGGGCAGGCGCCCGTCGTCGATCAGCCAGGTCGGGTCCCCCCCTTCGGCGGGCGAGAGCGCTTCCTCGCCGCCGAGCAGCCACAGCCATTCGGTCAGTGTCTCGGCGCAGGCGGCCGCCGCGTCGGCGGCGCCGGCGGTCAATTCGGGCTTGTCGATCAGCGCCTCGACGCGGCTGGCGAGCTGCGGCATCTTCTCCAGCCACCCCATCGCCTGCGCGAGGCTGTGTTCGGCGGCGAACTGGTTGACCGCCTTCTTGGCCAGGTGGTGCGCCTCGTCGATGCAGTAGAAGCTGTCGTCGGGCGCGGGCAGGATCACGCCGCCGCCCATCGCCACGTCGGCAAGCAGCAGGTCGTGGTTGGCGACGACGACGTCGACCGTCTCCAGTACGTCGCGCGCGAGGTAGAACGGGCATTCGGCGCGGTTGGGGCAGGCAGTCTTCAGGCAGCCGTGGCGGTCGTTGGTCACGCGCAGCCACAGGCTGTCGTCGACGATGGCCGGCCAGCTGTCGCGGTCGCCGTTCCAGCTGCGCGCGTAAAAGGCGTCGGCGAATTCGCGCAGGGTGTCGAGTTCGGCCTGCTCGGGTTTCCTGTCCCACAGCGCGAGCACCGGGTCCGGTGCGAGCAGTTCGCCCTGCGCGTGGCCGGCGGTCAGCCCGAACAGGCGGTACGGGCATAGGTAGCGGCCGCGGCCCTTGGCCAGCGCGAAGGTCAGCGGCAGGCCGCTCTTCTCGACGACGAAGGGCAGGTCACGGTCGACCAGCTGCTCCTGCAGCGCGACGGTCGCGCTGGTGACCACCAGCTTCTTGCCGCGCATGGTCGCCATCACGCCACCGGCGATCAGGTAGGCGAGACTCTTGCCGACGCCGGTCGGCCCTTCGACCACCACGATGCTCTCGCCCTCGCGCTCGGGCAGTTCGCCGTCGACCACCGGCAGGCTGCGCGAGAAGGCGTTGGCGATCTCGGCGAGCATCTGCCGCTGTGCGGCGCGTGGGCGGAAGCCCGGCAGGTTGTCGGTGAGGGTCTTGTAGCGGTCGCGGATGGCGGCCTTTTCGGCGTCGGAAAGCATGGCGCGATTGTAGCCCAGCACGTGCGATGTGCGGCTGCAAAATGACGCGCCGCGGGCATGCGGTTACAGTAGCTGTTCATGACAATAAGATGCGGTGCCGAGTGTGCCGCAGGGGAGCGCAAACCATGTCGTCCATCAATTGCCGGATCGCGATCGTCAGCCAGGACGCGGCGTGGGCCGCCGCCGCGTGCGAGGCGCTGCAAAAGGCCGGTGCCAGGCTGGCCAACCCCTTCGGGCTTTGTTTTGCCGCGTGTAGCAGCCGCGCCGAGGTGCTGTCGCTGATCGAGACCGACGGCGAGGTACAGGGCGTGCTGGTCGACCACGCCTTGGCCGGCGATGGCGCCGACCCCGCCATGGCCCTGATCGAGTCGCTGTGGGCACTGCGCCCGGAGTTGTCGTTCTACCTGGTGCTCGCCGGCGACGAGGAGGAGGGCGAGGCCGAGCTGATGTCGCCGGTCGAGCTCTCCGGCTGCTTCTATCGGGACGAGGCCGATTTTGCCGGCTGGTTCCGTATCTTGAGCGCCGAGATGGCCGAGCGTTCGGCGACGCCGTTTTACGACGCGCTGCGCGAGTACGTGGCGATGGCGAAGGACGCATGGCACACGCCCGGCCACTCCGGCGGCGAGTCGTTGTTGGGCAGCCCGTGGGTCGAGGACTTCCACGACTTTGTCGGCGAGAACATGCTGCGCGCCGACCTGTCGGTATCGGTGCCGGAACTCGATTCGCTGCTGCACCCGACCGGCGTGATCCTGGACGCGCAGGCGCGCGCGGCCAAGGCGTTCGGCGCGCGCGAGACCTTCTTCGCGACCAACGGCTCGTCCACCGCCAACAAGGTGATCCTGCAATCGCTGCTCTCGCCGGGCGACGTGCTGCTGCTCGACCGCAACTGCCACAAGTCGGTGCATCACGCGGTGATCCTCTCCGGCGCACGGCCGGTCTATCTGGACGCCTCGCTGAACCGCCGCTACGGCATTTTCGGCCCGGTGCCCAAGGCGCGCATCCTGGCGGCGATCGAGGCGCACCCCGAGGCGAAGGCGCTGATCCTCACTTCGTGCACCTACGACGGGCTGCGCTACGATCTGGCACCGCTGATCGAGGCCGCGCACGTGGCCGGCATCAAGGTCGTGATCGACGAGGCATGGTTCGGCCACGCGCGTTTTCACCCGCAACTGCGCCCGACCGCGATGGAAGCCGGTGCCGACTACGCGACGCAGAGCACGCACAAGGTGCTCTCGGCGTTCTCGCAGGCGAGCATGATCCATGTCCAGGACCCCGACTTCGATGCGCACCTGTTCCGGGAGTGCTTCAACATGCACGCGTCGACCAGCCCGCAGTACGGCCTGATCGCCAGCCTCGACGTCGCCCGCCGCCAAGCGGTGATGGAGGGCTACCGGCTGCTGTCGCGGGCGCTGAAGCTTGCCGCCGAACTCAAGCGCAAGATCGACGGCACCGGCGTCTTTCGCGTGCTCGAGATGGACGAATTGCTGCCCGACGAGATCCGCGGCGACGGTGTACGGCTCGACCCGACCAAGCTGACGGTCGACATCTCGCGCTGCGGCTGGCGCGCCGACGAATTGCAGCGCGCGCTATTCGAGCGCTTCAACATCCAGGTCGAGAAGACCACCTTCAACACGCTGACCCTGCTGTTGACCATAGGCACGACCAAGAGCAAGGTCACGCGGCTGTGCGATGCGTTCGGCCGCCTCGCGCGCGAGGCGCGGCCGCCGCTTGAAGTGGCCCGGCTGCCCGAGATGCCCGCGTTCACGGCGCTTGCCTGCCTGCCGCGCGACGCGTTCTACGAGGCGGGCGAGCGCCTCACGCTGCTCGACGACGACGGGCGGCCGAACCAGGCGCTGATCGGGCGGGTGTCGTGCGACCAGATCGTTCCCTATCCGCCGGGCATTCCTGTGCTGGTGCCCGGCCAACTGATAGACGAGGCGGTGCTGGTGTACCTCGCGCGGCTGATCAAGCGACAGAAGGGGATCGAGATCCACGGAATGGCCAGCGCACAAGGCGAGGAGGCAGTTCGCGTGCTGAGCGGGGCCGAGCTCGAACGGGTTAGGCCAAGATAAATACGTCATAAAGGCTTGCGACGCCGGTGGATTTAGTATACATATATTGGCGTCGCAAAAATGTAAAACATGACATTGGTTTTGCTGGCGACACCCGTTCAAATAGATGCTCACCGTCGGGACGCGTAGCGCGCTGACGCGGTGTTTTTCTGGAAACCTGATGAAACCTGTCTGGCAAACCCAGCTTATCGGCACCCCGGCCCCGGCGGCGGCGACGCCGTGCGTACGCGCACGGCGTCAGGTGCGACGAAGCACCGCGGGCGAATGTTGTCGTCCGCTGCCGGGTCTGCCCGCGGCGCTCGACTGAAGTTTGCCCGCCGTCCGGCCTGTTGCGCCGGGCGAACCGAACAAGCATGAGTCTGCCGCCACCTAGCCGTACCACGGCCGGCGGCAACAGGAAAAACCGGAAGAAAGAAGCACTATGTCTGACATCAAGAAAGTCGTCCTCGCCTACTCGGGCGGCCTCGATACCTCCGTCATCCTCAAGTGGCTGCAGGACACTTACCAGTGCGAAGTGGTGACCTTCACCGCCGACATCGGCCAGGGCGAGGAAGTCGAACCCGCGCGCCAGAAGGCGATCGCGCTGGGCATCAAGCCCGAGAACATCTTCATCGACGACTTGCGCGAAGAATTCGTGCGCGACTTCGTGTTCCCGATGTTCCGCGCCAACACCATTTATGAAGGCGAGTACCTGCTGGGCACGTCGATCGCGCGCCCGCTGATCGCCAAGCGGCAGATCGAGATCGCCCGCCAGGTCGGCGCCGACGCGGTCAGCCACGGCGCGACCGGCAAGGGCAACGACCAGGTGCGTTTCGAGCTCGGCTACTACGCGCTGCAGCCGAACATCCACGTGATCGCGCCGTGGCGCGAGTGGGATCTCTTGAGCCGCGAGAAGCTGCTCGCCTACGCCGAGACCCACGGCATCGACATCAGCAAGCGCAAGAGCGGCGCGAGCCCGTACTCGATGGACGCCAACCTGCTGCACATCTCCTACGAGGGCCTGGCGCTGGAGAACCCGGCGGCCGAGCCCGAAGAAGACATGTGGCTGTGGAGCAACTCGCCGGAGAGCGCGCCGGATGCGGCCGAGTATGTCGAACTCGAGTACAGCAAGGGCGACATCGTCGCCATCAACGGCGTCGCGATGAGCCCGGCTCAGGTACTGACCAAGCTCAACCAGCTGGGCGGCAAGCACGGCATCGGGCGTCTGGACATCGTCGAGAACCGCTACGTCGGCATGAAGTCGCGCGGCTGCTACGAGACCCCGGGCGGCACCATCATGCTCAAGGCGCACCGCGCGATCGAGTCGATCACGCTCGACCGCGAAGTCGCGCACCTGAAGGACGAGTTGATGCCCAAGTACGCCAAGCTGATCTACACCGGCTACTGGTGGAGCCCGGAGCGCCACATGCTGCAGACCATGATCGACGAGAGCCAGCAGACGGTGAACGGCTGGGTGCGCGTCAAGCTGTACAAGGGCAACGTGATCGTCGTCGGCCGCGAATCGAAGACCGACTCGCTGTTCGACCCGAACATCGCGACCTTCGACGAGGACGGCGGCGCGTACAACCACGCCGACGCCGCAGGCTTCATCCGCCTGAACGCGCTGCGGATGCGCATCGCCGCCAACGCCAGGCTCAAGCGCGGCTAAGGCGCCGTCTTGCCAGCAAAAAGCCCGCCTGTCCGGCGGGCTTTTTTCATTTGCGCAGGGGGGTTACCGGCGCCGACCACGGTAGCGAGTCTGCCGACGGGCGCGACGGAGCCGTTGGCAATCGTCTCCAGCGTGCGCACGCCCGGCCCGGCCGGCAGGTGCTCACGAACTGCACCTGAGCGGCGCTGGCTTCGAACGGGTACAGGCGCTACGGCCCTACCGCCCAGTGTTTTTCCATGAAGCAGGGCGGGCTTGATGGTAAGACAAATATGGGGCCTGCCAAGGCTTGTTAATGACATTCATGCTGGAGGAGCCATGGCACTGATCCTGGTCGACGGGGACGACCGGCCGCTAGGAACGGGCGAGAAGCTGGCGGTGCACGAGGCCGGGCTGTTGCACCGCGCGTTCTCGGTGCAGGTGTTCGATCGCGCGGGGCGCTGGCTGTTGCAGCGGCGCGCCGCCGCCAAGTACCACGGCGGCGGCCTGTGGTCGAACACCTGCTGCAGCCATCCGCTCGCGGGGGAGGACACCCTTTCGGCCGCGCACGCGCGCCTTGGCTTCGAGATGGGCTTCGATTGTCCGCTCGGCTTCGAATACAGCTTTGTCTACCGGGCGGTGATCCCGCCGGGGGATCTGGTCGAGCACGAGTTCGACCATGTGTTTGTCGGCCGCTTCGACGGCGACCCCCATCCCAACCCCGACGAAGTCGACGCCTGGCGCTGGGTGGCGCCGGATGAACTTAGCGAGGCGCTCTTCGCGCACCCCGCGCATTTCACGCCGTGGTTTGCCCTGATCCACGCGGCGCTCAGCCAGCGTCTGTCTGCGCCCCGCTGACGCACAACGTGCGCCCGTGCTGGGCCGGGTCGGTCAGCAGGGCGAGGATGGCCAGCGCAAGGTCGGCGCGCGGCAGTGGTGCGCCGCTGCCGTTTGCGCCGTCGTGCAACTGCCAGCGCCCGCAGCCCGCCGAGTTGCTCAGGCCGCCGGGGCGCAGCAAGGTGGTGGTCAGCGGACCGGCCCGCCAGCGCGCCTCGGCCCGCGTCTTCGCGCAGATTGCCTCGCCCAGCATGGCCTGTGCCTGCACCGAGAGCAGCGGGTAGAGCTCGCCGCAACCGAAACTGGTCACCAGAAGCGCGTGCTCAACGCGGGCAGCCTCGCAGGCGGCGATCACGTTGACGTTGCCGGTTTCGTCCACCCGCCGCCCGTCCGCCGACTTGCCGCCGAGCAGGCTGACCACCTGGCGCGGCCTGGCCACCTCGAGCGCGCGTGCGCAGTCCTCCGGCTTGAACGCATCTCCAGTGACAACCGCCACGCCGGCCGCCTCAAGCGCATCGCCGCGCCCGGGCCTGGCCAGTGCCGCGACGTCCAGCCCAGCTTGGCGGGCGGCCAGGGCGAGCAGCAGGCCGCTGTTGCCGCTGGCACCGAACACCAGCAGGTCGCTCATGCGTGCGCCTCCATCAGCGCGCGCAGCGCGGCGAGCTGCGGCTGTTTCAAAGAACCGTCGGCTTCGCGGCCGGCGAACACCTTGAACATCACCCCGCCGTCGCCGTTGGCGAATAGAAGGCTTGCGCTGTCGCGGCCCATGAACGGCCGCTCGACCAGGTAGATCGCCTGGCAGCGTTCGGCGCGCAGGTGGCCGTGCAGGCCCTGTTTGCCGTGCAGGTTGTAAAAGCCGTGCCCGGTCTCCCCCGCGGGGAAGGCACCGCCGATCTCGAAGATGCCGTCGGCGGTGTGCACGATCACGGTGACGTCCCCCAGCGCAGGCAGCGCTTCGAGGACCGCCACGCAATGGCGGCCGTCCACCTTGCGCCACATCGCCTCTGGCAGGCACTCGATCAGTTGGGCCATGGTGAGGCCGCTGCCGTCGGCGAGTTTCTCCAGCACCACGCCGGGGTTCCTGGCGAGGCGATCCTTCATCTGTGCGATTTGCGGGGTGTTCATGCGGTCTCCTTGAGCGGATGGTGAAGGGTGAGCGGGTGGGCGTGGCCCGCGCCGGCCGGGGCGATGCGTTCGGCCATCTCGCGGATCATCGTCGGCCCCCAGAAGCGGCCGTCGACGGTCAGCTCGGCGTGGTCATGGCCGAGGGTGAGCAGGCCAAGCGCCGCCCAGCGTTCGATGAGTGGCCGGGTCTGCGCGGGTTCGGGCAGCGACGCGAGCGCGATGCGGCCGGTTTCGACCGCGCCTTGCAGGGCGGCCAGCTGGCCTGCGGCGTCGCCGCGGCCCAGGCGGGCGATCGGTTTTTGGCTGACGGGGCAGGCCAGGTAGCGTTCGAGGTCGGGTTCGACCGCGTAGCTGAAGGCACCGCGCTTGCCGCCTGCGCCGGAACCGAAAGCGAGGCAGTCGGCGCCGGCCTTGATGGCCAGGTTGTAGCGGTTGCGTTCGCGCGCGCACGGCGCGCCGAAATGGCTGTTCGACAGTTGTGCCCAGCCCGCCTCGTCAAACGCGCGGCAGGCGGTGCGGTACTGCGCAAGTTGCTCGGCGAGCGAGCCGGCGCTCGGCAGCGCGCCCTTTTCGATCATGCGCACGATGGGCAGTTGCGGCATCAGGTTGAACGCGTACACGTCGACGCCGGAGAGCCCCAGCGACAGGGCGGTGGCGAGGTCCTGTCGCCAGACGCTGTCGTCCTGGCCGGGCAGGCCGAACATCAGGTCGGCGACGACGACCTGGCCGCTGTGTGCAGCCAGCCATTCCAGGTAACGGGCGGCTTCGTCGCCCGGGTGCTTGCGGCCGAGCCGACGGCGGATATGCGTGGCGAAGGTCTGTACGCCGATCGAGAAGCGGTTGGCGCCGGCTTTGATGCAGGCGTCGACCTTATCTTCGCCGAAGTGCGAGATGCGTCCCTCGACGGTGATCTCGCAGTCGTCGCTCAAGGGCAGGTTGGCCCTGAGTGCCTGAAGCAAGCGGCCAAGGTCGCGGGCAGAGAGCAGGGTCGGCGTGCCGCCGCCCAGGTAGAGCGCGCTGACCGAGCCGCTTTTTTGGCGGGTGGCTGCGTCGTGCTCGATCTCTGCAATCAGCCGGTCTACGTAGCGCGACGCGGTCTCGGCTTTCCAGCCGTTGCGGTAGAAGCCGCAGAACACGCAGTGGTTCGCGCAGAACGGGATATGCACGTAGGCGAGGCTGCCATGAGGCAGCGGCTGCTCTTGCAGGGATTGCCAGGTTGCCGGCCAGCGCACTTCCGGCAGCGGGGCCTGTCCCCACATCGGCATCAGCGCGCGGCGCTGCTTGAAGGGCAGGGGCTCGGGCAGGGTGTCGTACATTTCGTCTCCAGCGATTCAGGGGTGAGGATGGCTGGCGGCGGCTGGCTTTTTTCAGGCTAAACGAGAATGTATCGCAATTGCAACAGCAGCATTTCCGCTGTTGTCATAACGAATGATAATCGTTATCATTTGAAAAAATCATCGAGGGACAGCATGAACCACACAACCCCACCCGCGGCGCCCAAGCCGGTAGAGGGCCCGCACCTGCAAAGCACGCGGCTGTTCGGCCGCGCACGCGAAGTGACCATCGAACACGCCGGCGAAATCTACCGGCTGCGCCTGACCAGCAACAACAAGCTGATCCTGATCAAGTAAATCCGGGCCCCGACCCGCCCCAGCCAGCCAGCGCCCAGCGCGAGCCAGCCAACAACCCGACAAGGAAGTTTGCATGGCCCGCTTTCGTCTGACCCCGCTCTTCATCGGCCTCGCCTCGGCGTGGCCGGCCTTTGCCGAAACCTCGGTCCAGCTGGACAGGCTGGAAACGGTCGAGGTGACCGCGCACCGCACCGAGAAATCGCTCGCCGAGACGGCCCCCAACACCGTGGTGGTATCGCGCCACAAGCTCGACGCGACGCTCGCCCAAGACATGGCCGAAGCCGTCAAGTACGAGCCGGGGGTCGAGGTCGCCAGCGACCCGGCCAGGCGCGGCAACGCCGGCTATACCATCCGCGGCATCGACGGCAACCGCATCCTGATGCTGGTCGACGGCATCCGCCTGCCCGACGCCTACGCCGGCGGCGGCAACGCCAACGGCTTCGTCTCCGGCCGCGAGTACATCGACCTGGAAACGCTGCGTGCGATCGACATCGTCAAGGGGCCGTTCTCCAGCCTGTACGGCTCGGACGCGATCGGCGGGGTGGTCGGTTACCGGACCTTGCAGGCGGAAGACCTGCTGGCGCCGGGCGAGGCTGTCGGTGGCGGCGTGAAGGTTCTCGGCGCCTCGGCCGACGCGTCAAGCGGCCTGTCGGCTAGGCTCGCGCTCAAGGGCGAGCGCACCGAGGCGATGCTGCTCGCGACGCACCGGCGCGGCCACGAAACCCGCAACCAGGGCGATAACGACGCGAGCACGCCCGCAAGCGCCAAGACGCGCACCGCCCCCAACCCGCAGGACTGGACGAGCGACAGCGTGCTCGCCAAGTTCGGTTGGCAGCCGCTGGCCGGCCAGCGGCTGGAGCTTGCGCTCGAACACTACCGCCGCCGCACCGACACCGACGTCGTCAGCGCGCGTACCGCGCCGCGCAAGATGGGGGCTGTCAGCGTTGCCGGCGTCGACCGGCTGGACGCCACCGACACCGTCCGCCGTGACCGCGTCTCGCTTACGTGGCAGGGCAGGGAACTGGGCACGCTCGAACAGCTGGACGTCAAACTGTACGCGCAGAAACTCGACAACAGCGACGACAGCGTCGAGTGGCGCAGCGACGGCGCGCGGCGCGTCTCCGATTACGGCTTCGAGCAAACCAGCCGCGGCCTGAGCCTCGACGCCCGTCAGCGTTTCAATTGGGCGGGCCTCGAACACAGCTTGGTGTGGGGGCTGGACGCGAGCCGCACCGAGACCAGCCGCCCGCGCGACAAGGTCGAAGTCAAGGCCAACGGCAGCACCAGCAATGTCGTCGCCGGCGAGACCTTCCCGAGCAAGACCTTCCCGGACAGCACGTCCGACCGGGTCGGCGTCTTCGTGCAGGACGAGATCGCGTTGCCCGGCGGCATGCTCGCCTCGCCCAGCCTGCGCTGGGACTACTACCGCATGCGTGCCCACACCGATAAGGCTTACCTCAACGCCAACCCGGCGGGCGCGGTGCCTGCGTTCAGCGACCAGGCGCTCTCGCCCAAGTTCGGCCTGTCCGTGCCGTTCGCGGACCACTACACAGGTTTCGTGCAGCTCTCGACCGGGTTCAGGGCACCGCCGTTCGACGACGCGAACATGGTGTACGCGAACCAGACGCACGGCTACGAGGTGGTCGCCAACCCGAACCTCAAGTCGGAAACCAGCCGCGGCGTCGAGCTCGGCCTCAAGGGACAGTGGGAAAGCGTCGACTTCGGGCTGACCGCCTACGCCAACCGCTACCGCGACTTCATCGAACTGGTGACGCTGTCGGGCGACAGCAACGGCAACGGCATCGGCGGCGCGGCGCGCCCCGGCTCGTTCGAATCGCAGTACCAGAACATCGGCCGCGTCAGCATCCACGGTGCCGAAGCCAAGGCCGGCTGGCGCTTCGCCCCGGGCTGGCGCCTCGCCGGCAGCGTCGCCTGGGCGCAAGGCAGCAACCAGAGTGACGACCGTCCGCTTGATTCGGTCGCGCCGCTGACCGCGGTGGCCGGCCTGCGCTACGACAGCGAAAGCTGGGGCGCCGAAGCCTTCGTCAAAGCCGTCGCGCAAAAGCGCCGCGTGGCGGAAGAAGGGCAATTCAAGGCGCCCGGCTACGCGACGCTCGACCTGACCGCGTACTGGCAACCCGACCGCCACAGCACGCTGCGCGTCGGCGTATTCAACCTGACCGACCGCAAGTACTGGAACAGCGCCGACGTGCGCGGCCTTGCCGCAGGCGACGCGGTGCTGGAGCGCTACACCCAGCCCGGCAGGAACTTCAGCGCGAGCTACTCGTACAACTTCTGAAGCCGCACAGCGGCTCCCCTGCAACAAGGAGAACCACCATGGACATGGCGAACCTGAGCCTGATCGAACAACTCGCCCGCCTGCGCGAAGAGGTGCCCGGCGTCTACCCGCGCGACGCCGCGCGTCACTTGGGCGTTACCGAGTGCGAACTCGTGCACGCCGACCCTGGGGCGAGTGCGCTGGATACGGCGGATCTGCCGGCGCTGCTCTCGGCAATCGAGCCCTTGGGTGAAGTGATGGCGCTCGCGCGCAACGACGCCTGCGTGCACGAACTGGTCGGGTACTACGGCAACGTCCAGTTCGAGGGCAAGGTCGGTCTCGCGATCAACGAGGTGATCGACCTGCGTTTCTTCCTCTACGGCTGGGCGTACGCGTACGCGCTGGTGACAAACGACGCCCGCGGCGAGCGCCGTTCGCTGCAGTTCTTCGACAAGCACGGCACCGCGATCCAGAAGGTGTTCCTGCGCCCGGACAGTGACGTCGCCGCGTTCGACGCGCTGGTCAGGCGCTTTGCCACCCAGCGCGACGAGCCCTCTCCCGAACCGGTGGCGCCGGCGCCGGCCGAACTTGCCGACAGCGAAATCGACGCGGCGGCATTCCAGTCCGAATGGCTGGCACTGCGCGACGTGCACGGCTTCCATCCGCTGCTGCGGCGCCACCGGCTCACGCGACGCCAGGCCTTCCGTCTGGCGCCGCCCGGCCAGGCGTGGCGGGTGCGCACCGACGCGGTCGAGACGCTGCTGCGCCGCGTGGCGGCGACCCGGGTGCCGATGATGGCGTTCGCCGGCAACAGCGGGGTGATCCAGATCCACACCGGCACCATCGACCGGGTCGAGGTGCGCGGCAACTGGCTGAACATTCTCGACCCCGCCTTCAGCCTGCACCTTGACATGCCCAAGGTGACCGAGGCATGGGTCGCCCACAAGCCGGGCGATAACGGTGTGGTCACCTCGCTCGAGCTGTTCGACGCCGCCGGCGTGTCCCTGCTCACACTGTTCGGCGAGCGCAAGGGCGGCCACAGCGAGCGGCCCGAGTGGCGCAAGCTCCTGTGCGAACTTTCGGTGCTGGAGGGCGAAGATGCGTAAGCCCCTGCTTGCCCTCGCGCTCTCGATGGGCGTGCTCGGCTCCGGCGCGCACGCGGCCGAGCGCATCGCGGTGCTCACCAGCGATGTTGCCGAGATCGTCGTCGCGCTCGGCGCCGCGAACGAGGTGGTCGCCCGCGACCGTGCCAGCCGCATGCGAGAGTTGGCGCACGCCAGCGAGATCGGCTTCATGCGCTCGCTGTCGGCCGAGACCATCGCGGGCAGCCGGCCGACGCTGGCGATCGGCAGCAGCGCGGCGCAGCCGCCGACGCTGTGGCCGCAACTGCGCGCGGTCGGCGTGCGTGCCGAGCAGGTGGCGCTCGCCGAGGACGGCAGCGATTTCGCGCAGGCAATCCGCCGGGTCGGCACGCTGATCGACAAACGCGCCGCGGCCGACGCGCTCGCGCGCGACTGGCAGGCGAAGATGGCGCCCCGCAAACCGACCGCCCGCCGCTATCTCGTCAGCTACGACGGCGCGATGGTCGCCGGGCGCGGCACGCCGGCCGACACGCTGATCGCAGCCGCCGGCGGCGTCAACGCGGCCGCCGGCATCCAGGGCTACAAGGTATTGTCGCGCGAGGCGTGGCGCACGCTCGCGCCGGACGTGATCGTGCTGGCCGCGCACAACGCGCCGGTGCACGGCGGCGCCGCAGCGTTCGCCAGGCGCCCGGAAATCGCCGCGACGGCGGCGGGGCGCAGCGGCAAGGTCGTCGAGATGAGCGCGCGCGACGCGATGATGGTCACGCTGGATAGCCCGGCCGTCGTCGACCGCCTGCGGAGGCTGTGACATGGCGCTGACGCTTGTGCGCCCGGCTACGCGTGCCCGGCCTACGCCGATGGCCATGCTGTGCGCGGCCCTGGCTGCCGCGACGTTGCTGCTGCCGCTACTCGCGCTCTCAAGCCAGGGCGGCAGCCTTGCCTGGCCGGACCTGGCCGACCCGCTGACACAGGCGCTGCGCGTGCCGCGCATCCTGACCGCGCTGACGGTCGGCGCGGCGCTCGCGGCCAGCGGCGCCGCCTTGCAGGCGCTGTTCCGCAACCCGCTGGCCGACCCCGGGCTGGTCGGCACGTCCAGCGGCGCCGCGCTCGCGGTAGTGTGCGTGCTCGCGCTGGGCGCGGGCAGCCTGTCCTTGCCCTTGGCCGCCTTCGGCGGCGGCCTCGCGGCGACCTGGCTGATCCTCGCGCTGTCGCGCCTGGTGCGCGGCGGGCTTGCCGGCTTGCTGCTGATGGGGCTGGTGGTCGGCGCCTTCTGCGGCGCGCTGATCAGCCTGATCCTCTTCATGTCCGACGATCTGACGCTGCGCTCGGCCAGCGCGTGGCTCGCCGGCAACCTGGCGTCGGCGACCGGCGAGCGCCTTGTCGCGTGCGCGGCGGCCGCGCTGGCGGGGCTGCTGCTGTTGCTTTGGATCGCGCGCGACCTCGACTGCCTGCTGCTGGGCGAGGACGCCGCGCGCTCGCTCGGCGTCGACGTGCGCCGAACGCGGCGCCTGGCCGCCGTCGGCGCGGCGCTGGCGACCGGCGGTGCGGTCGCGCTCTCCGGCGTGATCGGCTTTGTCGGCATGATGGTGCCCAACCTGGTCGCGGTGCTGGTCGGCGGCTGCCGCCGCCGGCTGATCCTGCTCTCGGCGTGGGCGGGCGCGCTGTTCCTGCTCGCGGCCGATACGCTGGCGCGCACGCTGGTGTGGCCGGTCGACCTGCCGGTCGGGCTGGTCGCCGCGTTTGCCGGCCCGCCGTTCTTCGTCTGGCTGTTCGCCCGCCAGCAAAGGAGCCTGATCGATGGCTGACACCGCTTTCGAAGTACACGCGGCGAGCGTGCGCCTGGGCGCGCGTGAGGTGCTCTCAAGCGTCAGCCTGGCGCTGCCCGCCGGGCAGCTGTGCGCGCTGTTGGGGCCGAACGGAGCCGGCAAGACCACGCTGCTGCGCCTGCTCGCGGGGCTGCTTTCGCCTGCGGCGGGGGACGTCAGGCTGTTTGGCGAGCCTGTGCACGGGATGACCGGCGCCGAGCGCGCGCGGCGCATCGCCTACGTGCCGCAGCATGTGCCCGCCGGCCTGCCACTGACCGTCGCCGAATTCGTGATGCTGGGGCGCATTCCGCACCTGGGCCCGTTTTCCCGGCCCAAGCCGGCCGACCGTGCCGCGGTCGGTGAAGTGCTCGAACAGTGCGAGCTGCAGGCGATGGCGGACAAGCGGCTCGACGCGCTCTCCGGCGGCGAGCGCCAGCGCGCGGCCATCGCGCGCGCACTCGCGCAACAGGCGCCCGTGCTGCTGCTCGACGAGCCGACCAACCACCTCGACCTGCGCCAGCAGTACCGGCTGCAGCGGCTGCTGCAAAGGCTGGCCGCCGCGGGGCACACCATCGTCGAGGTGCTGCACGACCTGACGTTGGCCGCCAACCACGCGAGCTGCCTTGCGCTGATGGACGGCGGCCAGTTGGTCGCCTGCGGCAGCGCCGTGAGCGTGCTTGACGCGCCAAGGCTCTCGCGCGTTTACGGCTGGCCCTTGGCCGTCGGCTGCGGCGAGGCCGGCTGGCAACTGGCCAGCGCGGCGGCGAGCAATTACTGAGCCGGGCCCCGGCAAACACAAAGGCGCAGCAAGTGAAAACTTGCTGCGCCTTTGTCTGCTTTGCGTGCCTTAGCCGCGGACGTTTTCCAGTTCGCGTTCGGTGACAAACATGGTCATCGTCCTGCCGCGGATGTACAGGCCGTCGCCGACTCGGTCGAGCGTCACCATGGCCTTGCGTTCGGTGTCGATGATCAGGCCGTTCTTCTCCAGGTCCGCCACCGCGCGGGTCTTGCCGCGGCGGGTCATGGCCTTGAGTATGTCGCCCTTGCGCAGCGAGAAGCTGACGTTGGGGATGCGGGACTTGAATTCGATCTTGCCGCCTTGTTCGTAAGCGCGGATCTTGGTCAGCTTTCCGTCGACGGAGCCCGCGTGGCTCGTAGCCGGAAAAGTCGAGACGGCCGCCACAAACAGCGGAATGATCAGTTTTTTCATGTTCAGCCCTTTTGGGGAGTGCTTGAGTTCATGCGGTGGGTACGCGCATGGATGCGCTGCCATGCCTTACGCGCGCCATCAGCCTGGCGTGCCGTCGCGGTGGCGACCCTCGCGAATGTTCCTGATGAGGAGGGCGGCATGTTGGCACGCGGCCGGCACGGTCGACAGGCGCTGTGAACTATTTCACAGCCGGCGGCCATGAACGTGCGCTGCGCGGGGGTGAGGGTGGATCCGGGCGGGGGGGCGGGGGAAATGCAAACCGCCCGCTTAAGGCGGGCGGTCTGGCGGGGAAGGCCGGGGCTTACTTGCCGGCCGAACTGCGGATCAGGTGGTCGAACGCGCCAAGCGAAGCCTTCGCGCCTTCGCCCATGGCGACGATGATCTGTTTGTACGGCACCGTCGTGCAGTCGCCGGCGGCGAATACGCCCGGCAGCGAGGTCTGGCCACGGGCGTCGATCACGATCTCGCCGCGGTTGCTCAATTCCAGCGTGCCCTTGAGCCAGTCGGTGTTCGGCAACAGGCCGATCTGCACGAACACGCCCTCCAGTTCGACATGGCGCGCTTCGCCGCTGACACGGTCGAGGTAGGCGAGGCCGTTCACCTTGTTGCCGTCGCCGGTCACTTCGGTGGTCTGCGCGCTCTTGACGACGGTCACGTTGGGCAGGCTCGCGAGCTTCTGCTGCAGCACCGCGTCGGCTCTGAGCGCGCTGTCGAATTCGAGCAGCGTGACATGGCTGACGACGCCGGCCAGATCGATCGCCGCCTCGACGCCGGAGTTGCCGCCGCCGATCACCGCGACGCGCTTGCCCTTGAACAGCGGGCCGTCGCAGTGCGGGCAGTAGGCGACGCCGCGGCCGCGGTATTCCTTCTCGCCCGGCACGTTCATCTCGCGCCAGCGCGCGCCGGTGGCGATGATCACCGACTTGCTCTTCAGCACCGCGCCGTTTTCCAGCGTCACCTCGATCAGGTCACCCGCCGTGAGCTTGGTCGCCTTTTGCAGGTTCATCACGTCGACGTCGTACTGCTTCACGTGTTCTTCGAGCGCCATCGCGAGCTTCGGACCTTCGGTTTCCTTCACCGAGATGAAGTTCTCGATGGCGAGCGTGTCCATCACCTGACCGCCGAAACGCTCGGCGGCGACGCCGGTGCGGATGCCCTTGCGTGCGGCGTAGATCGCGGCGGAAGCGCCGGCCGGGCCGCCGCCGACCACCAGCACGTCGAACGCGTCTTTCGCATTAAGTTTTTCCGCGTCGCGGCCGGCGGCGCCGGTGTCGAGGCGGGCGACGATTTCCTCGATGCCCATCCGGCCCTGGCCGAAGTGTTCGCCGTTGACGAACACGGTCGGCACCGCCATCACCTGGCGACGGTCGACTTCGCCCTGGAACAGCGCGCCGTCGATCATGGTGCTGGTCGCCCCCGGGTTGAGCACGGCGATCAGGTTGAGCGCCTGCACCACGTCCGGGCAGTTATGGCAGGACAGCGAGACGAAGGTCTCGAAATTGAGCGGGCCTGGCAGCGCGCGGATCGCGGCGATGGTATCGGCCGAGACCTTGGGCGGGTGGCCGCCGGTCTGCAACAGCGCGAGCACCAGCGAGGTGAACTCGTGCCCCATCGGTATGCCGGCAAAGTGGATGCGCGGCGCTTCGCCTTCGCTAGCGACGCCGAACGACGGGCGCAGCGCGTGCTGGCCGTCGTCGCGGAGGCTGACCTTGTCCGACAGCGCGGCGATTTCGCCCAAAAGCGTGCGCATTTCCTGCGCCTTCGCGCTGTCGTCAAGGCTGGCGACAAGTTCGATCGGGCGCTGCAGTTTTTCGAGGTAGGCGGCAAGCTGGGTTTTGATCTGTGCGTCGAGCATCACGGTTTTCCTCTGTGGGCATTCATTGAAAAGCGGCCTCGGCGAGGCCGCTTTGCGGTGAAAACCCCGGCCGCCCAGTGCGGGCGGCGGGATTTATTTCGGGCAGCCTTAGATCTTGCCGACCAGGTCGAGCGACGGTGCCAGGGTGGCGTCGCCTTCCTTCCACTTAGCCGGGCACACTTCGCCCGGGTGGCTGGCGACGTACTGGGCCGCCTTGACCTTGCGCAGCAGTTCCAGCGCGTCACGGCCGATGCCGCCTGCGTTCACTTCGATGATCTGTACCTTGCCTTCCGGGTCGATCACGAAGGTACCGCGGTCTGCCAGGCCGGCCTCTTCGATCATCACGCCGAAGTTGCGGGTGATGGTGCCGGTCGGGTCGCCGATCATCGGGTACTGGATCTTGCCGATGGTGTCGGAGGTGTCGTGCCACGCCTTGTGGGTGAAGTGGGTGTCGGTCGACACGGCGTAGATTTCGACGCCGAGCTTCTGGAATTCGGCGTAGTTGTCGGCCAGGTCGCCCAGTTCGGTCGGGCAGACGAAGGTGAAGTCGGCCGGGTAGAAGAACACCACCGACCACTTGCCCTTCAGGTCAGCGTCGGACACGGTGATGAACTTGCCGCCGTGGAAGGCCTGGGCGGTGAACGGCTTCACTTCGGAATTGATCGAGATCATGCTGTTTTCTCCTTTTGGGTGGTTCGGTTGGCTTTCGATGCGTGCATCTTACGCAGTGCAGATACTTCAATCCAATTAATTGATTGGATTGCCTTGATAGATAGAGTCTATCCATAAGTCTTTTGGAATACAATGATTGTATATTTTCCACGGGATTAGTTCCATGTGTGCTCGGGCATCCTGCGCGGAGGGCGGCTAAAGTGAATGTCATCATCCCACTGTCCGACCGGAGCGCCCGATGCCGTTGTTTGCCCTGTTGTTGTTCGCCGTGCTGGCGGTCGCTTTCGTCGCGCTGAACTGGCCGGCGATCGTCACCGTCAGCGACCTCTCGTTCGGCTTCTTCCACTTCCAGGCGCCGCTGGGGCTGATCCTGCTCGGGGTCGCCGTGATCGAGGCGGCACTGTTCCTCGTCTATATCGTCTGGCTGCAAGGCGGCGTGCTGCTCGAGGCCCGCCGCAATTCGCGCGCGCTCGCCGACGCGCGCGCGCTGGCCGAGCAGGCCGAGGCTTCGCGCTTTTCCGAGCTCAAGCACCAGCTGAGCGCGTCGCTCGCCGAGCAGGCCGACGCGCAACAGCAGGGCTTCGCACGGCTCGCAGAGAAGATCGACGAGAGCGCCAACGGGCTCGCCGCCAGCGTCGGCGAGCTGGAAGACCGCCTGTTCCGCGGCGCGCCCGGCGACACGGCGCGTGGTGGCTGAGCGCTCCCTTTAGCGCCTTGTCATTATTGTTGGCAGGGCTATTTTTAGAGCAATACCGCCGAATGCCGGCGGACGCTTCTGTCTGTGGATGCCGCCATGCCCGTTTCCTTGCCGAACAACCAGGTCCCGGACTGCCTGCCCGACCCTTGGGCCGACGACCCTTTGCTGCAGCAGACGCTCGCCGGCTGCGACCATACACAGCGAAGCCGCCTTGCCGCGTTCGGTCAGTTGCTCGCCGGCGAGGAGGCGGCGGGCTGGGCGCGCGACGCGAACGCCTGCGCGCCGCAGCTGGTCAGCCACGACGCGCGAGGCGAACGCATCGACACGGTGCGCTTTCATCCGGCTTGGCACGCACTGATGGCGCTGTGGCGGAGGGAGGGGCTGCACCGGATGCCCGAGCGCGGCAACGCCGACGGCTTCCTTGCGCGCGGTGCAGCCTTCTTCATGGCCGGCCAGCTCGAGTCCGGCGCCTTGTGCCCGACCACCATGACCTTCGCCGCGCAGCCCTTGCTCGCGTCGTCCGCCTACGGCATCGCCTGGTTGCCGGGAGCCGCGGCAGACGGCTACGACTCGCGCGACGTCCCATGGCGCGACAAGCACGCGCTGGTGCTGGGCATGGGGCTGACCGAGCGGCAGGGTGGCTCGGATCTGCGCGGCAACGAAGCGCGCGCGGTGGCCTCGGACGACGGCAGCTACCGCTTGTCTGGCCACAAGTGGTTCTATTCGGCACCGATGGCGGACGGCCATCTGGTGCTCTCCCGCCAGGCGGACGCCCACGACGCGCTGTCGTGCTTCTTGCTGCCGCGCTGGCGGCGCGACAGCACGCGCAACGGCGTGGCGATCACCCGCCTGAAGGACAAGGTCGGCAACCGCTCGAATGCCAGCGCCGAGGTGGTGTTCGACGACGCCGAAGCCTGGCCGTGCGGCGAGGCCGGGCGGGGCATCCGCACCCTGATCGAGATGGCGACCTACACCCGGCTCGATTGCGTGCTGGGCAGCGCGGCGCTGATGCGCGGCGCGACCGCGCAGGCCGTCCACCACGCGCGCTGCCGGCACGCGTTCGGCCGTACGCTCGCGGCGCAGCCGCTGATGCAGGCGGTGCTCGCCGACCTCGCGCTGGAAACCGAGGCGGCGACCCGGCTGGCGCTCGCGCTTGCCGCCGCGTTCGGGCGGGCGGATGCCTTGTCGCTCGCGTGGCGGCGCATCGTGACGCCGGCCGCCAAGTTCTGGGTGTGCAAGCGCGCCGAGGCCGTCTGCGCCGAAGCGATGGAGGTGTGCGGCGGCAACGGTTACGTCGAGACGGGGCCACTCGCGCGGTATTTTCGCGAGGCGCCGGTCAATTCGATCTGGGAGGGCTCGGGCAACGTGATGTGCCTGGACGTGCTGCGTGCCGTGCGCCAGTCGCCGGAATTGGCCGAAGTGCTGCTTGCCGACCTAGCCGCCGGCGTCGCCGCCGACAAGCCGATGCGCCACGCGCTGGGCGAGTTGCAGCGGCTGTTCGCGCTGGACGCCGAGCTGCTTCAGGCGCGCGCGCGCGCCGTCGCCACCACGCTCGCTCTGCTGGTGCAGGGCGTCTTGATGCGGCGCGGCGCGCCGGACGCGCGCGCCGACCTGTTCGTCGCGAGCCGCTTCGGGGAAGGTGGCGCGCTGTTTGGCGCGCTGGACGCCGACGCGGCCACGCGCACGGCTGTGTGCGCCGGACTCTACCCGGAGCGCGCGTGAGCGGCGTGGGGGCTCTACCGGGAACGGGGGCGCCGCTTAATCGGCTGCGCGCGCGGCTTTCCACTTGCCTCAGGGTGCAGCAAGCCGCGGGGGTTGGCGGCTGGGAGGTCGACCTCGTGCACCGGCGGGTGCGCGCGGACGCGCAGTGCTGGCGGATGTTCGGCTACGCGGCGTACGCGTTCGAGTTGGGGGTCGACGACATGCTGGCGCGGGTACACCCGGAGGACGTCGGCCTGCTCGGCGCCGAGGTGGCCGAACAGTTGTGCCTGAGCGGCCGATTCGAGGCCGAATTCCGCATCCGCCACCGCGACGGGCAGTGGCTATGGCTGGTGGCGCGCGGCAGCGTCGGTGCGCGCACACCGGACGGCGCACCGCTGCTGCTGGTCGGCGCGCTGGCCGACATCACCGAGCGCAAGCGCTCCGAGCAGCGCGCGTCCCGCCTCGCGTACTACGACGCGCTGACCGGACTGCCGAACCGGCGCTTGCTGCTCGACCGGCTGGCGCTTGCGCAGGCCAGTTTCCAGCGCAACCGGCGCCTGGGCGCGCTGATCTATATCGACCTCGACTACTTCAAGCAGCTGAACGACACGCTGGGGCACGACGCGGGCGATAAGGTGCTGTGCGAGACGGGGCGGCGGCTGATCGACTGCGTGCGTACCGCCGACACCGTCGCGCGCATCGGCGGAGACGAATTCGTGGTGATGGTCGAGGCGCTCGCCACCGACGTACACGGGGCGGGGCTGCAGGCCGAAGCGGTCGCGCGCAAGATCCTCGCCGGGCTGTGCCGGCCGTTCGAGGTGTCCGGCCACACGCACCTGCTGGGCGGCAGCCTAGGCGTCGCGCTGTTTGGCGGCGACGAGACGGCGCCGGAGAGCCTGTTGCAGCGGGCGGACCTGGCGATGTATCACGCCAAGCGCGCCGGACGGCACGCGATCCGCTTCTTCGACCCTCAGATGCAGGCCGAGGTCGAGGCCCGCGCCCGCCTGGCCGCCGCGCTGGCCGACGCGATGGAAGACGGCGCGCTGCAACTGCATGTGCAAAGGCAGTTCGGCGCGGCAGGCGAGGTGACCGGCGCCGAGGCGCTGCTGCGCTGGCAGCACCCTGAACATGGCTGGCTGCGCGGACGCGAGATCATGGCGCTGGTGCAGGAGAGCGCGCTCGCCGCGCAACTCGGGCGCTGGGTGCTCGAGGCGGCGTGCGCCGAGCTCTCCCGCTGGCAGCAGGACGCCGCCCGCCGGCAGTGGACGCTGGCGGTCAACCTGAGCGAGGCTCAGCTCTACCACCCCGATTACCCTGGCGAGCTTGCCGCCGTGCTCTCCCGCCACGGGGTGCCGCCCGCGCGCTTGCAGCTGGAAATCGGTGAGCCGCTATTGGCCCGGCGGCCCGAGGCGGTCGGCGAGCGACTGTGCGCGCTTTCCAAGATCGGCGTAGGTCTGGTGCTCGACGACTTCGGCAGCGGGCTGACCGCGCTCTTCGCGCTGCGCCACCAGCCCTTTGTCGCGTTCAAGGTCGACTGCCGGGTGCTGTTCGAGGCGATGGACGGCGAAAGCGCGCCGACGCTGTGCCGCGCCTTCCTCACGCTTGCCGAGTCGATGCGCGTCGAGATGGTCGCGCGCGGCGTCGAGACTACCGCGCAGCACGCGCTGCTCAGCGAGGCGGGCTGCCGGCGCTTTCAGGGCGAGCTCTTCGCGCCGGTCGAACCCAGCCGGCCCTAGAGCGTATTCACGCTCTCGCGAGCGAGGGAGAGTCAAGGTCAAAACGGCTGAGAAAGCGGAATGTACAGGTGGCACATGAGCATTTCGAAGCTGTTTTCAACGCCGTATCGGCGATGCGCAGCAGATCGTGAACAGGTTCTTAGAGGTCGCCGCCCTGTTCGATGACGTAACGCGCGCCCTTGTCGAGCGCGAGCCGTTCGGCGAGGTAGGGCAGCACCTCGCGCATGGTCGCAGGCAGCGTCCACGGCGCGTTGAGGATGAACATTCCGCTGCCGTACATGCCGAAGCCGTCGGCGGCGGGCGTTGCAACATCCAGGCGCACGTTCAGCCAGTTCTTCGCCGGCAGCTTCTTCAGCGCGTCGACCATGTCCCCGACTTCGCGGCGGGCGAGGCAGGGGTACCACACCGCGTAGACGCCGGTGGCGAAACGGCGCAGCGCGTCTTTCAGTGCCGTGACGACGCGCTGGTAGTCGCGCTTGTCCTCGTACGGCGGGTCGATCAGCGTCAGCGCACGGCGCGGCGGCGGCGGCAACAGGCTCTTGATCGCCTCGAAGCCGTCGGCCTGCTGCACCTGTACCCGCCGCTTCTGCTCGTCGAAGTTGCCGGCAAGCAGCGGCGCGTCGCTCGGGTGCAGCTCGAAGAGGCGCAGCTTGTCGGTGCCGGCCATCGCCTCGGCGGCGACCCAGGGCGAGCCCGGGTAGTGGCGCAGCACGCCGTCCGTGTTCAGCCGGCGCACCAGCTCGACGTAGCGCGTCACCGCCTCGGGCGCGTCGGTCTCGTCCCACAGGCGCGCGATGCCGCCCGCGTACTCGGCGTTCTTGGCGGCGAAGCCCTCGGTCAGCGCGTAGACGCCGGCGCCGGCGTGGGTGTCGATATACCAGAACGGTTTGCCCTTGAGCGACAGGTAGTCGATCAGCGCAAGTTCGGTCAGGTGCTTGAGCACGTCGGCGTGGTTGCCGGCGTGAAAGCCGTGTCGGTAGCTGAGCATGGCGTATCCCTTGAATTCAGGGGGCGGATTGTAGCAAGGCCGCCGCCAGCGCGTCCTGCCAGCCAAGTTCGCTGACCACGCGCGCGAAACGGCCGCCGATTGGCGCGTTGACGGTCAGCATGCCGCCGTCCGGGTGCGGGAAGGTGAGCCTTGCGCAATGCAGCAGCATGCGGTCGGCGCCGAAGGCGGACGCGAAGTAGCGGTTGTGCGCACCGCGGCCGAAGGTCGAGTCGCCGATGATGGGGTGGGCGATATGCTTGAGGTGGCGGCGCAACTGGTGGCGGCGGCCGGTCTCGGGCGAGAGTTCGACCAGCGCGTAGCGGCTTTGCGGGTAGCGTTCGATCAGCACCGGCAGCTCGGCGCGCGCGAGCGTGCGGTAGCGGGTGCGCGCGTCCTGCGCCTCGCCGCGCTTGTCGGGCGGCACCTGTTCGACGTCGTCGTAGCGGCGGCTGAGCGCGTAATCGATCACGCCCTCGTCGTCAGGCCAGCCGCGCACCACGGCGAGGTAGGTCTTGTCGACCTGCTGCGCCTCGAAGGCTTGGCCGAGCGCGCGCGCCGCGTCCTTGTCGAGCGCGAAGGCGAGCACGCCGGAGGTGCCCTTGTCGAGACGGTGCACCGCGTACACCCTTTGCCCTAACTGGTCGCGCAACAGTTGCAGCGCGAAGCGCGTCTCGTGCCAGTCGAGCACGGAACGGTGGACGATCAGGCCGGAGGGTTTGTCGATGACGGCCAGCCGCGAATCCAGATGGAGAATGTTCAGCATGCGCGCACTGTAGCCGATCGCGCGCGTGCGCGAAATCAGCGCGCCTCGTCGCTGCCGGCTGCCCAGATCGCGGCGACCGCCTTGTGGCGGATCTTCTTGCGGTTGGCGATCGCCCAGTACTGCTCGAACACGCTGCCGATATCGCCGACCTTCTCGACGCCGAAGTGGCCGGTGATGTCGGCGCTGGCAAACGACGGGGCAGGGAACAGCCCGAAGCCCCGGCCGCCGAAGGTCTTCATCAGCGCGCCGTCCTCGAATTCGCCGACCACCCGCACGCGCACGCCGATCTCGGAGAGCCACGCCTCGACCTGCCCGCGCAGCACGTTGTCGCGGGTCGGCATCAACAGCGGCGCGCCGGATAGCGAAGCGGGAAAACCTTGCCGGTAGCGGCCGGCCAATTCCGGCGTGCCGTAGACGCCGACCGGGCAGCGCGCGAGCAGGCGCGACTCGAACTGCGCCTGGCCGGCCAGCGCCGGGCGGTCGGAGAGCACGATGTCCAGCCGGTGCAGCGCCAGCTCGTTCAGCAGCTCGTCGAAGCTCCCCTCGCGGCAGGTCAGCCTGAGCGCGTCGGTTGCGCTGAGCGCCGGTTCGAGCAGGTGGTAGCTGACCGTCTTGGGGACGACGTCGGCGACGCCGGCGCTCAGGCGCAGCGTGCGCTCGAGCGACGCGTCGCGCAGCGCGTCGGTCAGCTGCTCGCCCAAGAGGAAGATCTGGTCGGCGTAGCTGAGCGCGGCGCGGCCGGCCTCGGTCAGCTCCAGCGTGCGGCCGACCTGCGTGAACAGTGCCTGCCCGAGCGCGGCTTCCAGCCGCGACACCTGGCCGCTGACCGTCTGCGCGCTCATGCCCAGCCGTTCGGCGGCCCGGGTGACGCTGCCTTCGCGCGCGACTGCCCAGAAGTAACGCAGGTGGTGGTAGTTCAGGGTCTCTATCATCTGAAAAACTCGGAATTATTCTCAGAAATTATCCGATTTTATCATTCAATCATCTTCGCTAACATGAACTTATGTCAGTGGGCTCGGTCTACCGGCCCATGAACCTGAAAGGAAAGACAAAGTGAAACGCGTGATTCTGCTGATCGCGACCAATATCGCGGTGATGCTGGTGCTCAGCGTGGTGGTGCAGGTGCTGGGCGTCAACCGCTTCCTGACCGCCAACGGCCTCAACCTCGGCATGCTGCTGGTGTTCTCCGCCGTGCTCGGCTTCGGCGGTGCCTTCATCTCGCTGGCGATGTCCAAGACCATCGCCAAATGGTCGACCGGCGCGCAGGTGATCGAAACCCCGCGCAACGAGACCGAGGCGTGGCTGATGCAGACCGTGCACAAGCTCGCCACCCGCGCCAACTTGCCGATGCCCGAGGTGGCGATCTACGAGGGCGCGCCCAACGCTTTCGCGACCGGCGCGAGTAAGTCCAGCTCGCTGGTCGCGGTGTCGACCGGGTTGCTTACAAGTATGACGCACGAGGAAGTCGAAGCGGTGCTCGCGCACGAGGTCGCGCACATCGCCAACGGCGACATGGTGACGCTGACGCTGATCCAGGGCGTGGTCAACACCTTCGTGTTCTTCCTGGCCCGCGTGGTTGGCTACCTGGTCGACAGCTTCCTGCGCCGCAACGACGAGGAGTCGTCCGGTACCGGCATCGGCTACTTCGTGACGGTGATCATCTGCGAAATCCTGTTCGGCATCCTCGCGTCGATGATCGTGATGTACTTCTCGCGCCAGCGCGAATTCCGCGCCGACGCGGGTGCCGCGACCCTGATGGGCTCGCCGGTGCCGATGGCGCACGCGCTGCAGCGCCTGGGCGGGCTGACTCCGGGCGCCTTGCCGCAGAACATGGCTGCCTCGGGCATCGCCGGCGGTGGCGGCCTGATGGCGCTGTTCGCTTCGCACCCGAGCATCGAGGAGCGCCTCGCGCGCCTGGCTGCCCGCTAAACGGATTCCCTCTCTCCACCCTTGGTGGTATTTGCTCCCGGGGCGCCTTGGCGCCCCGTTTTTTTGCCTGATCATTCGAAAAATACGGATGATTTATAGTATTAATCCGCATTAATCGTTAGTTAAAATGGATATACACTTGCCTTGTACCGACGCGTCTGCGCGGTGCAGCCAATTGAAAGAGTGAGCCATGGAATTGATGACTGTCCCGTTTGTCGGCTACCCGCTGTGGGTGTGGCTGATGTTCTTCCTGATCGTGGTCGCGCTGCTCGCGTTCGACCTGGGTGTGCTGCACAAGGAGCAGCGAGAGATCACCGTCAGCGAAAGCCTGAAGCTGTCGGCGTTCTACATTGCGCTGGGTCTGGCCTTCGGCGGCTGGATCTGGTGGTACAAGGGGGCGGACGCCGGCATGGCCTACCTGACCGGCTACGTGGTCGAGAAGTCGCTGTCGATGGACAACGTGTTCGTGATCGCGCTGATCTTTTCGAGTCTCGCCGTGCCGCGCATCTACCAGCACCGCGTGCTGTTCTGGGGCATCCTGGGCGTGATCCTGATGCGTGCGGTGATGATCGGCCTGGGTGCGGTGCTGGTCGCGCAGTACCAGTGGGTGCTGCTGGTGTTCGGTGCCTTCCTGGTGTTCACCGGCGTCAAGATGCTGGTCGCCGACGACGAGCACCCGGACATCGAGCACAACAAGCTGTACCGCTGGCTGCGCACACACCTGCGCTTCACGCCGACGCTGCACGGCGAGAAGTTCTGGGTGCGCGGCGAGGCGCACGGCCTTAGCCGTGGCTGGTGGGCAACCCCGCTGTTGCTCGCGCTGGTGCTGGTCGAGAGCGCGGACCTGATCTTCGCGGTCGACAGCATCCCGGCGATCTTCGCGATCACGCAGGACCCGTTCATCGTGTACACGTCGAACATCTTCGCGATCCTCGGCCTGCGCGCGCTCTACTTCGCGCTGGCTGCGATGGTGCACCGCTTCCACTACCTGAAGTACGCGCTGTCGCTGGTGCTGGTGTTCATTGGCGTGAAGGTCGCGCTGGTCTATCTGAACGATATCGGCATGGTCGCGCTGAAGGTGCCGACGCCGCTGTCGCTGGGGGTGACCTTCGGCCTGCTGTTCGCCGGCGTCGTCTACTCGCTGTACAAGACGCGCAACGACCCGCCGGCGGTTTGATCCTCCCTGCGTCGCCGCGATGGCGGCGCCTTGTACCGGAGCCCCTGATGGGGCTCCGTTTTTATTGGTGCGGGTTCAAAGGCCTGGGCGTCATCGGCAAAGGTGGGCGAGGTGCGTCAACTTGTATATGCTGAATGCAAAGGATGGCTTGGTCTTTTGCGTCGCCCAATGTCGATAAAGTGCCATTCCAATGGCTGTCTGTCTTGTGGTGGCTTACGGGTTTATTGATAAGACTATAATCATCCGCTTTCATTTTGAATCTTTGAAGGTAAACCGATGATTGCCTTGCTGGAAGCCAAGCGCGCCGGCCTTTTCAATACGCGCGCGCAGTGGCTGAACAATATCGTCGCCGGCCTGATCGTCGGCGTCGTAGCCCTGCCGCTGGGGATGGCGTTCGCCATCGCGTCCGGCGCCAAGCCCGAGCAGGGCCTGTACACCTCGATCGTCGCTGGCCTGCTGATCTCGGTATTCGGCGGCAGCCGCGTGCAGATCGCCGGGCCGACCGGTGCCTTTATCGTGATCCTCGCCGCGATCACCGCCAAGTACGGCATCGCCGGCCTGCAGATCGCGACGATGATGGCGGGGGTGATCCTGCTGGGGATGGGGCTGGCCCGCATGGGCGCGGTGATCAAGTTCATACCGGCACCGGTGATTGTGGGCTTCACCGCCGGTATCGGCGTGATCATCTGGGTCGGCCAGTGGAAGGACTTCTTCGGCCTGCCCGCCGTCACCGGCGAGCACTTCCACGAGAAGTTCTGGCACCTGGTGCAGGCCTTGCCCGACCTGCACCCGGCAACCACCGCGCTTGCGCTACTCAGCCTCGCGCTGGTGGTCTTCACGCCGAAAATCCCTTACCTCAAGCGCTTGCCCGGGCCCTTGGTCGCGATGGTGGTCGCTACCCTTTTGCAGTCGGTGTTCGTGTTTGACGGCGTCGCGACCATCGGCAGCGCGTTCGGCGGCATCCCGCAGGGCCTGCCCAGTTTCGAGATGCCGCAGGTGACGCCGGCGTTGCTGGTCGAGCTGATCGGCCCCGCGTTCACCATCGCCATGTTGGGTGCGATCGAGTCGCTGCTCTCGGCGGTGGTCGCCGACGGCATGGCCGGCACCCGCCACAACTCGAACCAGGAGCTGATCGGGCAGGGCGTCGCCAATATCGTGACCCCGCTGTTCGGCGGCTTCGCCGCGACCGGCGCGATCGCGCGCACGGCGACCAATATCCGTAACGGTGGCTCGTCGCCCCTGGCCGGCATCACCCATTGCGTGCTGCTGCTCTTGATCGTGCTGGTGCTGGCGCCAGCGGCGGCGAACATTCCGCTGGCCGCGCTCTCGGCGATCCTGTTCGTTGTCGCGTACAACATGAGCGAACTGCGCCACTTCAAGCACATGCTCACCCACGCGCCGCGTGCCGACGTCGCCATCCTGCTGATCACCTTCTTCCTGACCGTTTTCACCGACCTCGTGGTGGCGGTGAATATCGGCGTGATCCTGGCGACGCTGCACTTCTTGCGCAAGATGGCGCTGTCGGTCGACGTGCAGCGCGTCGAGGGCGACGACCTGGCGATGGAACTGCGCCACCACGGCGTCGACGCCTTGCCCGACGACGTACTGGTCTACTCGGTGGAGGGGCCGTTCTTCTACGGTGCGGTCGAGACCTTCGCGCGTGCGCTGGGCGAGACCCATACCGAGCCGAGGGTGCTGATCCTGCGCCTCAAGCGCGTGCCCTTCATCGACGGCACCGGGCTGTCCACGCTGGAAGAGGTGTGCGACAAGCTCGCCGAGCGCGGCGTGCGCGTGGTGCTGTGCGACGCGAGCGCCGAGGTGCGCCTCGAACTGGTGCACTCGGGCATCGCCGAGAAGCTCGGCCCGCACGGCGTCTACCGCAAGCTGATCCACGCGATCCGCGCGTGCGTGCCGCAATCGCACGCCGGCGCGGACACGCCGCCGGCCGAGGGCTGAGCCCGCCGCTTCCGTCAAGCAGCCCGGCCGCGTGCGCGCCGGGCTGTTTTTTTACACGCATGAAAAAGGCCACCCCGCAGGGTGGCCTGTCGTTTTGCCGGAAGCCGCTTACAGCTTGCCGCCGACAAACGCCTCGACGCTGGCCAGCGCCTCGGCAAGGCCGCTCGCGTCGGTGGCGCCAGCCTGTGCGAAGTCCGGGCGGCCGCCGCCCTTGCCACCCAGTTGCTGGGCGACAAAGTTGACGAGTTCGCCAGCCTTGAGCTTGCCGGTGAGGTCGGCGGTCACTGCGGCGACCAGCGCGACCTTGCCGTCAAGCTGGGTGGCGAGCACCAGCGCGCCGCTGCCGATACGGTCCTTCAGCTTCTCGGCGGTTTCTTTCAGGCCCGCGTTGTCGAGGCCTTCCAGCTCGCTGACGATCAGCTTTGCGTCGCCGATGCGCGTCGCGTTCTCGGCCAGCTCAGCGCTGGCGGCGGCGGCGAGCTTGACCTTCAGCTTGGCCATTTCCTTCTCGAGCGCCTTGAGGTCGGACTGCAGCGCGCCGATCTTGGTGACGACTTCGCCGACCCCTTGCGCCTTCAGCGCGGCAGCCGCGTCTTTCAGCATCGCGTCCTGCGCCTGTGCCCACAGCACCGCGCCTTCGCCGGTCACCGCCTCGATGCGGCGCACGCCGGCGGCGATGCCGCCTTCGGAGACGATCTTGAAGAAGCCGATGTCGCCGGTGCGGTTCACGTGGGTGCCGCCGCACAGTTCCATCGAGTGTTCGCCCATCTTCAGCACGCGCACTTCGTCACCGTACTTCTCGCCGAACAGGCCGGTGGCGCCGGCTTTCATCGCGTCGTCGTACGGCATCACGGTCGCGCTGACGTCAACGTTATGCGCGACGATGCGGTTGACCACACGCTCGATCTCGGCGAGTTCGTCTGCGGTCACCGCCGCACCGTGCGAGAAGTCGAAGCGGGTGCGCTCGCGGGTCACCAGCGAACCCTTCTGCGCGACATGCTCGCCCAGCACGTGGCGCAGCGCGGTGTGCAACAGGTGGGTCGCCGAGTGGTTGCGCGCGGTGGCCAGACGGTTGTGCAGGTCGATGGTGGCGACCACTTCGTCGCCGACTTTCAGCGCGCCGCGGGCGAGCACGCCCTTGTGGCCGAATACCGCGGCCTGGATCTTCTGGGTGTCGGTGACGTCGAACAGCGCACCCACACCGCCGGTGACCGAAATCTCGCCGACGTCGCCGACCTGGCCGCCGCCTTCCGCGTAGAACGGGGTGTTGTCGAGCACGACGATGCCTTCGTCGCCGGCGGCCAGCGCCTCGACCGACTGGCCGTCCTTGTAGAGCGCCAGCACGCGCGCTTCGGTGCTGTGTTCGGCGTAGCCTTCGAAGCAGGTGTCCGCGCCGCTGTACTCGACGTTGCCGGCCATCTTGAAGGTCGACGCGGCGCGCGCGCGCTCGCGCTGCGCGTTCATCTCGCGCTCGAAGCCTTCCATGTCGACGCCGATCTCGCGTTCGCGGCAGATGTCGGCGGTCAAGTCGACCGGGAAGCCGTAGGTGTCGTAGAGCTTGAACACGGTCTCGCCGCCCAGCACCTTCGGGCTGTCCTTCAGCGCGGACTCCAACAGGCCCATGCCCTTGTCCAGCGTCTCGGCGAACTTGATTTCTTCGGCCTTGAGCGCGTCTTCGATCTGCGCCTGACGGATGCGCAGCTCTGGGTAGGCGTCGCCCATCTCGGATGCGAGGTCGGCGACCAGCTTGTGGAAGAACAGGCCCTTCTGGCCGAGCTTGTAGCCGTGGCGGATCGCGCGGCGGATGATGCGGCGCAGCACGTAGCCGCGGCCGTCGTTCGACGGCACCACGCCGTCGGCGATCAGGAAGGCGCACGCGCGGATATGGTCGGCGATCACCTTCAGGCTCGGCACTTCGAGGCTGAACGGTACGCCGGTCTCGCGCGCGGCGGCGCGGATCAGCGACTGGAACAGGTCGATCTCGTAGTTCGCGTGCACGCCCTGCAGCACGGCCGAGATACGCTCAAGCCCCATGCCGGTGTCGACCGAAGGCTTGGGCAGCGGGTTCATGGTGCCGTCTTCGGTGCGGTTGAACTGCATGAAGACGTTGTTCCAGATCTCGATGAAGCGGTCGCCGTCCTCTTCCGGGCTTCCCGGCGGGCCGCCCCAGATGTGGTCGCCGTGGTCGTAGAAGATCTCGGTGCACGGGCCGCACGGGCCGGTGTCGCCCATCTGCCAGAAGTTGTCGGACGCGTACGGCGCGCCCTTGTTGTCGCCGATGCGGACGATCTTGTCGGCCGGCACGCCGATTTCCTTGTTCCAGATCTCGTACGCCTCGTCGTCCGACGCGTAGACGGTGACCATCAGCTTTTCCTTGGGCAGGCCGAGCCATTCTGGGCTGGTCAGGAATTCCCACGCGTAACGGATCGCGTCGTGCTTGAAGTAGTCGCCGAAGCTGAAGTTGCCCAGCATCTCGAAGAAGGTGTGGTGGCGCGCGGTGTAGCCGACGTTTTCCAGGTCGTTGTGCTTGCCGCCTGCGCGCACGCACTTTTGCGAGGTGGTCGCGCGGCTGTACGGACGCTTGTCAAAGCCGAGGAACACGTCCTTGAACTGGTTCATGCCGGCGTTGGTGAACAGGAGCGTCGGGTCTTCCCACGGGACCAGCGAGCTCGAAGCGACCACTTCGTGCCCCTTGGACGCGAAGAAGTCCAGGTATTTCTGGCGGATTTCGGAGGTTTTCATTGTGTGCTATCGCGATACAAATTGTGTGGTTGGCCCCTGAGGTGCGCGGGGCGGGCAGCCTTGTCCGGATTGTGGCAAGGGCAGGGGGGCGGACGCAAGCGTTTGCCGTGTTTGCAGCCGGTTTAGTCGTCGCGACTGTGGCCGGCTTCGGCGAGCACCTTGCGCACCACGTCGGCCGGGAAGCCGCGTGCGGCGAGAAAACGCATCTGCTTGGCCTTCTCTTGCGCGTCGGCAGGCGGCTCGCCGAACTTTTTCTGCCATAGTCCGCGGCAGGCGTCCAGGTCGTCGACCCCGTCCAGTGCCTGGGCGATGGTGTCACGGTCCACCCCCTTGCTGCGCAGGGCCTGCGCGAGGCGGGTGCTGCCCCAGCGCCCCTGCTTGCTTTGCGCGAGCGCCTGCGCGTAGCGCTCGTCCGACTGCCAGTGGCGTTCGGCAAGTTCGGCGAGCACCGCCTCGATTTCGTCCGGGTCTGCCGCGTGCGGCTTGAGGCGGGTGAACAGTTCGCGGCGCGAGTACTCGCGCCGCGAGAGCAGTTCGACCGCCCGCGCCATCAGGCTTTTCTCGGCCACGCTCAGAACATGTCGTCGGCGAGTGCTTCGTCGTCGCCTTCGCTGGCCACCACGGCGGTGCTCACGCCGACCTTGTCGCGGATCTTGGCTTCGACTTCGCTGGCGATGGCCGGGTTATCCTTCAGCCACACGCGGGTGTTGTCCTTGCCCTGGCCGATCTTCTGGCCGTTGTAGCTGTACCAGGCGCCCGACTTCTCGATGAAGCCCTGCTCGACGCCCATCTCGACGATCTCGCCCTCGCGGCTGATGCCTTCGCCGTACAGGATGTCGAAGCTTGCCTGCTTGAACGGCGGGGCGACCTTGTTCTTGACGACCTTGACGCGGGTCTCGTTGCCCAGCACCTCGTCGCCCTTCTTGATGGCGCCGACGCGGCGGATGTCGAGACGCACCGACGCGTAGAACTTCAGCGCGTTGCCGCCGGTGGTGGTTTCCGGGTTGCCGAACATCACGCCGATCTTCATGCGGATCTGGTTGATGAAGATCACCAGCGTGTTGGTGCGCTTGATGTTGCCGGTCAGCTTCCTGAGCGCCTGGCTCATCAGTCGCGCCTGCAGGCCGACGTGGCTGTCGCCCATCTCGCCTTCGATTTCGGCCTTGGGCACCAGCGCCGCGACCGAGTCGATCACGATCACGTCAAGACCGCCGGAGCGCACCAGCATGTCGCAGATCTCGAGTGCCTGCTCGCCGGTGTCCGGCTGCGAGATCAGCAGGTCTTCGACGTTGACGCCGAGCTTTTGCGCGTAGACCGGGTCGAGCGCGTTTTCCGCGTCGATGTACGCGCAGGTGCCGCCCAGTTTCTGCGCCTCGGCGACCACCTGCAGACACAGCGTGGTCTTGCCCGACGATTCCGGGCCGTAGATTTCGACGACGCGGCCGCGCGGCAGGCCGCCGACGCCGAGCGCGAGGTCGAGGCCGAGCGAACCGGTGGAGATGACCTGCAGGTTCTCCTGGATCTGGTTGTCGCTCATGCGCATGATCGAGCCCTTGCCGAACTGCTTTTCGATCTGTGCGAGCGCGGCGCTCAGGGCTTTGCTTTTCTCATCGGCGCGTTTGTTGTCGTCGGCCATGCAAGTCTCCAAATACGGCTGGGGTCATTAACCGGACGATTATCGCATAACTGGCGCCGCCGTTTCGACTTCGGCCGCGACGCCTTGTTTTACGAGCGTTTGCGCCCACTTTGATTCGGACACGCCCATGCGGCAAAATGAAACCATGCTGAACGAACGCGCCCAACGCCTGCTCAAGACCCTGGTCGAACGCTATATCGTCGACGGTACCCCCGTGCCTTCACGCACGCTCGGGCAGCTGGCGGGGCTCGAACTCTCGCCGGCGTCGATCCGCAACGCGCTGGCCGACATGGAAGCGATGGGGCTGGTCGCCTCGCCGCACACCTCGGCCGGGCGGGTGCCGACCGCGCGCGGCTACCGCGTGTTCGTCGACCGCCTGCTGACGCTGGGCCCGCTCGAGGGTGCGCTGGTGCGCGAACTCGAGGACAACCTGCACCCGGACAGCCCGCAAAGGCTGGCGCAGGCCGCCTCGCAGGTGCTCTCCGAGCTCACCCACTTTGCCGGCGTGGTGGTCACCCCGCAGCGTGCCGACATCGCCTTTCGCCAGATGGAGTTCCTGCGCCTCTCGGAAAAACGGGTGCTGCTGATCCTGGTGACGATGGACGGCGACGTACAGAACCACATCCTGACCACCGAGCGCGACTACGGCCCCGCCGAGCTGACCGAGGCGGCCAACTTCATCAACCAACATTACGCGGGGCAGGGGCTCTCCAGCGCGTCCGAGCGGGTCGAGACCGAACTGCGTACCTTGCAGTCGGACATCAGTTCGCTGATGGCGCTGGCGATCAATCTCGGCCGGCAGGCGCTGGCCGAGCAGACCGGCGCCATGGTGATCTCCGGCGGCAACAACCTCTTGAACGTGCGCGACCTGTCGGAAGACCTGACCCGACTGCGCGAGCTGTTCGCCGCTTTCGAGCGCAAGACCGAGCTTCTGAACCTGCTCGAACAGAGCCGCCACGCGCAGGGGGTGAGCCTGTATATCGGCGAGGAGTCCGGCGTGACGCCGCTTGGCGAATGCTCGGTGGTCAGCGCGCCCTACCGCATCAACGGGCAGGTCGTCGGCTCGCTCGGCGTGATCGGGCCGACCAGAATGAACTACGAGCATGTGATTCCGATCGTAGACATCACTTCGCGCCTGGTTTCCAGCGCGCTTTCCTACAGCCATTGATACGGATGTCCCGACCGGAATGACCAGACTGACTACCCGCCGCACCCTTGCCGCGCTGCTCGCCCTGCTGCCCCTGAGCGCCGTCGCCGACGCCAACTTCCTTAACCGCGCCGACGTGCAGCGCTATATCGACGAGCAGGTGGCTACCGGCAGCTTCGACCGGCCCTACCTCGAGTCGGTGTTCGCCAATGTGGAAACCAAGCCCGCGATCATACGCGCGCTCGACAAGCCGTCGACCTCGCGTCCGTGGTACCAGTTCCGCCCGGGCTTTCTCAACGAAAAGACCGTCGACGGCGGCGTCGCGTTCTGGCAACAGCACGCGCCGGTGCTCGCCGCGGCCGAGCGGCGCTACGGCGTGCCGCCCGAGATGATCGTCGCCATCATCGGCATCGAGACACGCTACGGCGGCAATACCGGCAGCTTCCGCGTCGCCGACGCGCTGTCGACCGTCGCCTTCGATTACCCGCGCCGCGCGCAGTTCTTCCGCAGCGAGCTGACCGAGTTCCTGCGCCTGGCGCGCGAGGAGGGCAAGAACCCGCTCTTGCTCAAGGGCAGCTACGCCGGCGCGATGGGCTGGCCGCAATTCATGCCGTCGAGCTACCGCAAGTGGGCGGTCGACTTCGACGGCGACGGCCACCGCGACATCTGGGACAACCCGGCCGACGCGATCGGCAGCGTCGCCAACTACTTCAAGGTGCACGGCTGGCAAAAGGGCGACGACGTGGTGATCCCGGCGGTGGTGACGCCGGGGCCGAAGATCGACGCGCTGGTCTCGGACAAGTTCAACCTGCACTACACGGTGGGCGAACTCAAGAAAATGGGTGTCGTCCCGCAGGGCGAGGTCGCCGACAACGTGCCGGCGGTGCTGTTCCCGCTCGAGGTCGCGCCCGGCGTCACCGAGTACTGGCTCGGGCTGAACAATTTCTACGCGATCATCCGCTACAACCGCAGCACGCTGTACGCGAAGGCGGCCGAGGAACTCGCCGAGCAGATCCGCGAGCGCTACCTCGCCCGGACGATGGCCGGCACGGTCACCGACTGACGCTGCGGCGGCACGCGGCCATCCTCGTGCCGCTGTCTTCCTGCTAGAATCGCCTCCTATGAGCTATCAAGTCCTCGCCCGCAAGTGGCGTCCCAAGCGCTTCGCCGACCTGGTCGGCCAGGAGCACGTTGTGCGTGCGCTGAGCAACGCGCTGACCGGCGAGCGCCTGCACCACGCCTACCTCCTGACCGGCACGCGCGGGGTGGGCAAGACCACCATCGCGCGCATCCTCGCCAAGAGCCTCAACTGCGAGACGGGGATAGGCGCCGAGCCGTGCGGCGTATGCGACGCCTGCCGGCAGATCGACGCCGGGCGCTTCGTCGACCTCCTGGAAATCGACGCCGCGTCGAATACCGGCATCGACAATATCCGCGAGGTGCTGGAGAACGCCCAGTACGCGCCGACCTTCGGCCGCTTCAAGGTCTACATCATCGACGAAGTGCACATGCTCTCGAAGAGCGCGTTCAACGCGATGCTGAAGACGCTGGAGGAGCCGCCCTCGCACGTGAAGTTCATCCTGGCGACCACCGACCCGCAGAAGGTGCCGGTGACGGTGCTCTCGCGCTGCCTGCAATTTTCCCTGCGCAACATGACGCCGCAGCAGGTGTCGGGCCACCTCGCGCATGTGCTGGACGTCGAGGGCGTCGCCTTCGAGGCGCCGGCGCTCGCGCTGCTGGGCCGCGCGGCGCAGGGGTCGATGCGTGACGCACTGTCGCTGCTGGACCAGGCGATCGCCTACGGCATCGGCGAGGTGCGCGAGGACGGCGTACGCGCGATGCTGGGCGCGGTCGACCGCAGCTACCTGTTCTCCCTGCTCTTGGCGCTTGCCGCCGGCGACGGCGTGCGCCTGATGCGCGAAGCAGAATGCTTGGCCGACCGCGGTGTCGGTTTCGACGCCGCGCTGACCGAGCTGACCGTGCTGTTGCAGCAGGTCGCGCTCGCGCAGGCCGTCCCTGCGGCGATTGCGGACGACGACCCGGAGCGCGACACCTTGTTTGCGCTTGCCGACGCGATGGCGCCGGCCGACGTGCAGCTGTACTACCAGATCGCGGTGCACGGCCGGCGCGACCTTGCGCTCGCGCCGGACGAGCACGCCGGCTTCACGATGGCGCTGATCCGCATGCTCGCCTTCCACCCGGTGCACCAGGCGGAGCTGGCCGAGCGCGCGCCGCGCGCGCAAGCGTCGCCCGCACCGCAGCCGTCGGCTGCCGCCGCGCATGTCGCGCGCAGCGGCATGGACGAGGCGCGCGCGCTGCTGGCGAGACACGACGCCAAGCCCGCACGCCCCGCACCCCGCCCGGCCGAACCTGAGGCGGCGTCAGCCGCCGAGTCGCCGGCCGAGGCGGACAGCGAGCCCGAACCCGCGCCGGTGCCCGTAGCGGCTGTGCCGGCTCCGGTGGCCGAGCCGTCGCTGCCCGCTTACGCCGAGGCCGAGCCGGAAGGGTTGGCCTCGGTGCGGGACGGCGCACCTGAGACCGACGACGAGCGGGAGGGCGACGTGCTGCCCGACGAGGCGCCGCCGGTAGACGAGGACGCCGACAGCTACGTGCCGGCCGAATTGCTGGCAGAAGAGCGCGAAAAGCCGGTGTTCGACGGCGACTGGCCGCAACTGGTTGCCGGCGTCGGCCCGCGCATGGGCAGCGCGCGCATGCTCGCGCAGAACGCGGTGCTCAAGGCCTGGCAGGACGGCGCGCTCAGGCTTGCGGTGCCGGAGGCGTTCAGGCATCTCTCCGGGCGCGACTACCAGGAAAAACTGAAGGCGGTGCTGTCCGAGCATTTCGGGCGGCCGTTCGCCGTCGAAGTCGTCGTCGAGGAGACCGGCGCCGAGACGCCGGCGATGCGCGGCGCGCGCGAGCGCGGCGAAGCGCGCGAGGCGGCCAGGCGCTGCCTCGAGGAAGATCCCAAGGTCCAGCAGCTGATGCGCGAATTCGGTGCGACGCTGCTGGCCGATACCATTCAACCCGTTGTTTGAGGAGTTCCCATGTTCGGCAAAGCCGGGATCGCGGGCCTGATGAAGCAGGCCCAGCAAATGCAGGACAATATGAAGAAGGCGCAGGAAGAGCTCGCCCGCGTCGAGGTCGAGGGCCAGTCCGGCGCCGGCCTCGTCAAGGTCGTGATGACCTGCTCGCACGACGTCAAGCGGGTGTCGATCGACGACTCCCTGCTCGCTGACGCCGAGGACAAGGAAATGCTCGAGGACCTGATCGCCGCCGCATTCAACGACGCCGTGCGCAAGGCCGAGGCGACCTCGCAGGAAAAGATGGCCGGCTTTACCGCCGGGCTCAATCTGCCGGCGGGCATGAAGCTGCCGTTCTGACCCGTATCCCCGGCGCGGCTCTGGCCGCGCCGGCATTCTCTCGCTGTCCTGCCGCATGAAGAATCCCCCCTCACTCGACTCGCTGGTGTCCGCGCTCAAGGTGTTGCCCGGGGTCGGCCCCAAGTCCGCGCAGCGCATGGCCTACCATCTGCTGCAACGCGACCAGGCCGGCGCCGAGCGTCTGGCGCGCGCGCTCGACAATGCGCTGACACGCCTGACCCACTGCGAGCGCTGCAACACCTTCAGCGAGACGCCGGTGTGCGCGCTGTGCGCGGACTCGACCCGCCGGCAGGATCTGCTGTGCGTGGTCGAGATGCCGGCCGACCTCGTGATGCTCGAGCAGGCGCGCTGTTTCGACGGTCTCTACTTCGTGCTGATGGGGCGGGTGTCGCCGATGGACGGGCTCGGCCCGCGCGAGGCGAACCTCGACAAGCTCGCCGCGCGCGCGCTGGACGGAGTGACCCGCGAGGTGGTCGTTGCGACCAACTTTACCGCCGAGGGCGAGGTGACCGCGCACCTGATCGCCGAGCTTCTGAAGGGGCGGGGGCTCAGTCTTTCCCGCATCGCGCGCGGCATGCCCTTGGGCGGCGAGCTCGAACACGTCGACCCGGGCACGCTCGCGCAGGCGGTATACGAGCGGCGCAGCCTGTAAGTAGGATTGATTTTGCCGGCCTTTGCGCATAAGGTGGCTGTGTTGCGGTGCCACAAGCGCCGCAATCAGGAGGTTTGACGCTGCCTTTCCCTGTCTTCTTGCGATCGGAGGCTGTATGAATCGAAGCGTGTTTCTGATGGAGCGCGACCGTGCGCTGACCATGAAGGCGATCCGCAACCGTGCCGTCGGCGGACCGCAGAAGTGTTCACAGCAGGACAGGGCGCGTAACGACGCGCTGCGCGAGATCGAGTCCCGCCGTTGGGACAGGGAAATGGACATGGAGGACCGCCTAGGCGGTCCTTTTTGTTGACGGGAGGGAAGGGCCGCTTGCTGCGGCCCTTTTTGCTGCGGGGCTTGCGTGGCGCTAGAATGTGCGGCTCAACTTCCCAAGGAACCTCAACATGCCGTCTTTTGACATCGTCTCCGAAGTAAATCTCGTCGAAGTGCGCAACGCCGTCGAGCAGTCGGTCAAGGAAGTCGGTACCCGTTACGACTTCAAGGGCTCGTCCGCCAAGATCGAGCAGGCCGACAAGGTGCTGACCATCTACGCCGACTCCGAATTCCAGATCGACCAGGTTAAGGACATCCTGCTGGGCAAGCTCTCCAAGCGCGGCATCGACGTGCGTTGCCTCGACCACGGCAAGCTCGAAACGATCGGCGGCAACAAGGCCAAGCAGGTGATCACGGTCAAGGAAGGCATCGAGACCGAACTTGCCAAGAAGCTGACCCGCATGATCAAGGACTCCAAGCTCAAGGTGCAGGCGAGCATCCAGGGCGAGTCGGTGCGCGTCACCGGCGCCAAGCGCGACATCCTGCAGGAAGTGATCGCGCTGATGCGCAAGGAAGTGACCGATTTTCCGTTGCAGTTCAATAATTTCCGCGACTGATCGCTTTGCGCAGGGCGTTTTGTTGCTTTGTTTGTAGATTGTATACAATATTGCGCGAGATCAAGGTGACAGGAAGGGGCCGGGCTTAGTATCCGCGCTTCTTCCGTTTTCATTGCCCTGCGCTGCCATGTCGTCCCCCGCTCCCAGCAGCACCGCCCGTCCGGTGCTGCTTGTCGTTTTTGCCATCTTGTTCTGGGCGAGCAATGTCGTGATCGCCCGCGCGTTCCGCGCCGAACTGACCCCGCTGTGGCTCGCCTTCTGGCGCTGGGGCGGGGCGACCGTCGTGCTGTTCCCCTTTGTCTGCCGCACGCTGGTGCGCGAGCGCGCCGCCCTGTGGGCGGTACGCCACCGCCTGGTGTGGCTCGCGCTGTTCGGTATCGTCGGCAACAACGCGCTGATCTACCTGGGCGTCGCCAGCGCCAGCGCGACCAGCGCGGCCGCACTGCAGACCTTCACACCGGTGTGGATCCTGCTGTTGGGCGCGACCCTGCTCGGGCGGCGCCTGCCGGCCCGCGCGTGGGCCGGCGTCGCCTGCGCGGTGGCCGGGGCCTTACTGATCGCGACCGGCGGGCGGCCGCAGGCGCTCATCGAGCAGGGGATGGGGGCGGGCGAAATGTGGCTGTTGGGCGCGAGCCTGTGCTGGGCGATCTACACGCTGATCGTTTCCACCTTGCCGCGCGGACTGGACGGCAGCGTCTTGCTGCTGGTGCAGACGGCGCTGGGCACCGCCATGTTGCTGCCGCTCGCGCTGGTGTTCGAGCCGGCCACGCTGACGCCCGCGCTGTGGAGCGGCGAGACCGCTGCCGCCGTCGTCTACCTGGCGGTTTTTCCGTCGGTGCTCGCCTACGTGTTCTACAACCGCGCCGTCGTCCAGCTGGGGTCGGAGCGTACCGGCAACTTCATGAACCTGCTGCCGGCAGCGTCCAGCCTGCTGTCGTTCGCCTTTCTCGGCGAGACGCTGGCTCTCTTCCATCTGGCCGGTTTTGCCGCGATCATGGGCGGCATCGTGTTGTGCGCGGCGCGCGTCCCCGATCTGCCGCCGTGGTTGCGTGCCTTGTTGCAGGGCGACGCGCTGCCGATGGGGCGCTGACAGAACGTGAACAGCAACGCCAGCCAATCCGGCTGGCGTTTTTTTTGGTTGACGATCAAGATAGGGGCATGAACAGTCTGCCCCCCGAGACGCCGCTGTGGCGGCTGGATGATCCGCGTGCTGCGCACGAGGTGCTGTGCGCGCGCCTGCGTCATGCGCCGCGGCCGCCGTCGCCCGAGCTGTCTCAGGCCTTTCCTGCGCATGTGGCGCTGCGCGAGGCGGCGGTGCTGATCGTGCTGGTCTGGCACCAGGGCGCGCCCGCGGTGCTGCTGACCCGGCGCTCCGAGCAACTCAACAGCCACGCCGGGCAGATCAGCTTTCCCGGCGGCAAGGTCGAGGCGAGCGATGAGGGCGTAGTGGCGGCCGCGCTGCGCGAGGCGAACGAGGAGGTCGGGCTGGATACCGCGCGGGTGAGGGTGGCCGGCGTGATGGAAGCCTACCCGACGCTGTCGGGTTTCCGCATCCACCCGGTGGTAGCGGTGGCCGAGCCGCCGCTGGTGCTCGCGGCCGACCCGGGCGAAGTCGCCGAGGTGTTCGAGCTGCCGCTAGAGCTTGCGCTGGACACGGGGCTTTACCAGACCCACCCGTTCGAGCGCGGCGGCCTGCGCGGCCAGTTCCGCGCGCTCGATTACCAGGGGCGCTTCATCTGGGGGGCGACCGCCGGCATGCTCTACCAGTTGGCCGCCTGTCTGGCCGATCCAGCTTAGAGCGGGGTCTCAGGCGAAGCGCATCGACAGGTCGAGCGCGCGCACGTCCTTGGTCAGCTTGCCGACCGAGATGCGGTCGACGCCGGTCTTGGCGATCTCGCGGATGCTCTCAAGGTCCACCCCGCCCGATGCTTCCAGTTCGGCGCGGCCCGCGCTGCGCGCGACCGCCTCGCGCATCTGATCAAGCGACATATTGTCGAGTAGCACCAGCTTCGCGCCGGCGTCCAGCGCCTCGTCAAGCTCATCAAGCGTCTCCACTTCCACCTGCACGCTGACGCCCTCTGGCGCCAGCGCAAACGCGGCCGCGAGCGCCTGGCGGATCGACCCGGCCGCCGCGATATGGTTTTCCTTGATCAGGATGCCGTCGAACAGGCCGACGCGCTGGTTGCAGCCGCCGCCGGCGGTCACCGCGTACTTCTGCGCGAAGCGCAAGCCGGGCAGCGTCTTGCGGGTGTCGAGCACGCGCGCGCGGGTGCCGGCGACGGCGTCGACGTAGCGGCGCGCCTCGCTGGCGACGGCGGAAAGCAGTTGCAGGAAGTTCAGCGCGGTGCGCTCGGCGGTCAACAGCGCGCGCGCCGGCCCTTCGATCTCGCACAGCGTGCGCCCGGCCTCGACGGTTTCGCCTTCCTTGATCAGCCACAGCACGCGGCAGCGCGTGTCGACCTGGCGGAACGCCTCGTCGAACCAGGCTTGCCCGGCGATCACGCCGGCTTCGCGCGCGACGACGCGGGCGCGGCCGTCGGCGTTGTCGGCGACGAGTTCGGCGGTCCAGTCGCGCGCGCCGATATCCTCGGCGAGGGCGCGGCTGACGTCGGCGGCGATCAGGTGGGCGGCGGGAAGCGTGGGCATGGACGGCTCCGTGACGGCAAAAGGAGGATTCTACCGTGCGGCGGGGCCGGGTGTCGTGCCGCTCTGCTATCATCCGGCGATGACAAATAAAACCCGATTGCCATGAACCTGTTCGCCGCACCATTTCCCGAGGGCTGGCTGATCGCGAGCGTCGTGCTCTCGTGCTGCGTGCTGTCACTCGCCTTGGCGTGGCTGAGAACGCGGCCGCCCGCACCGCCGTTGGCCGGCGCGCTCGCGGGCGCGACCGTCTGCGTGCTCGCCGCGTGGCTGCTGGCGGGCGGGGTGCGCGAGGGGCTGTCGTTCCACCTGCTGGGTGCGGCGCTGCTCACGCTGATGGGCGGGCCTGCGGCGGCGCTCGTCTCGCTCGCGGTGGTGATCGCGGCGGTGAGCCTGGCCGGGCAGGCCGGTCTTTTGGCCTTCGGGCCGAACTTTCTCGCGATGGCGTGCGTGCCGGTGGCGTGGGTGTGGGCTGTGTACCGGTTCGCGCGGCGCCGTCTGCCGGCTAACTACTTCGTCTACCTGTTCGTGGTCGCCTTTGTCGGCGGTGGCAGCAGCCTGCTTCTCGCGTCGCTCGCCGCTCTGGCGCAGCTCTATCTCTCTGGCGCGTACCCGGCCGAGCTGTTGCTCGAGGAGGCGCTGCCGTTCTATTTCCTGCTGTCGTGGTCCGAGGCGTTCATGACCGGGCTGCTGGCGGCGGTGCTGGTGGTCTACCGCCCGCAGTGGGTGTCGACGTTCGACGACGCGCATTACCTCGGGCGCGAAGACTGAAACGGATCTTGAAAAGGGAGGATGCCGATGCTGTTACCGCTGGCAAGCTTGTTGGTCGCGGCCTTGTTGCCGCTGGTGTGGACGGTGTGCGCGAAGGCGGGGGCGCCGTACGACAACGCCCGCCCGCGCGAGGTGCTCGCGCGCGCCGTTGGTTACCGGCAGCGGGCGAACTGGGCACAGCAGAACAGCTGGGAAGCACTGCCGGTGTGGCTGGGTGCGCTGTTCGCCGCGTGGGTGACGCAGGTGCCGCCAGCGCTGATGAACGCGGCAGCGCTAGTGTTTGTCGCCGGCCGCGTGCTGCACGGCGTGTTTTACATCGCCGACCGGCCGACGCTGCGCTCACTCGCGTGGCTTGCCGCGTTCGCGTCGGCGATGCTGCTCTACGGCGCGGCGCTCTTGCGCGCCTGATCAGATCACCAGCGGCTCGGGCTCGAGTTCGACGCCGTAGCGCTCGCGCACCGTCTGTTGTACCAGGCGGGCGAGGGCAAGCAGTTCGCCGCCGCTCGCCTCGCCGTGGTTGACCAGCACCAGCGCCTGCTTCTCGTGCACGCCGGCGTCGCCCGCGCGGTAGCCCTTGAGTCCTGCCTGGTCGATCAGCCAGCCGGCGGCCAGCTTCACGCGGCCGTTAGGTGCCGGGTAGTGCGGCAGCGTCGGGTGGTGTTCGATCAGGCGCGCGGCGGCGTCCGCGTCGAGCACCGGATTCTTGAAGAAGCTGCCGGCGTTGCCGAGCACGGCCGGGTCGGGCAGCTTGCGCCGGCGGATCGTGCATACGGCTTCTCCAACTTCGGCCGGCGTCGGCGCCTTGATGCCGCGAGCGGCGAGCTCGGCGCCGATATCGCCGTAGGCGGTGTTGGCCACGCCGCCGCGCGTAAACGCGAAGCGCACCGCGGTCACCAGCAGGCGGCCGGCCAGCTCGTGCTTGAACACGCTGTCGCGGTAGCCGAAGCGGCACTCGGCGTTGGAGAGCACGCGCGGCGCGCCGCCGGCGGCAAGGTCCGCGCAGACAACTTCGGTGATGCAGTCCTTCACTTCGACCCCGTAGGCGCCGATGTTCTGTACCGGGCTTGCGCCGACCGTACCCGGGATCAGGCTGAGGTTCTCCAGCCCGGACAGGCCCATCGCGAGGGTGTGGCTGACAAAGTCGTGCCAGGTCTCGCCCGCGGCCGCCTCGATAATGACACGGTCGCCGTCGTCTTCGACTACGCGTACGCCGCGGGTGGCGACGCGCACGACAAGGCCTGGCCAGTCTCGGGTGAACAGCATGTTGCTGCCGCCGCCCAGCCACAGCACCGGCCCTGCACGATAAGTGTCGTGTGTCAGGAGCGCGGGCAGGTCGGCGAGATCGGTCAGTTCTGCGTAGTGCGCGGCATGCGCGTCAAGGCCGAAGGTGTTGAACGGGCGGAGCGAAACGTCTTGGCGGACGGTCAGGGTCATGCGGCGGCCTTCATGGGGGCTTGGCGAGCGAGCCTTTTCCGGCTCTCGCGTGCGAGGTAGTAGACGAGGAACAGCGCGGCGGCGCTCAGGCTGATGACGAGCGCGGCCCAGAAGCCGGTCACGCCCATCGCTGGCACCAGATAGTCGGTCAGGGCGAGCACGTAGCCCAGCCCCAGCCCCAGCACCCAGAACGAGAACAGGTGGATCAAGAGCGGCACGCGGGTGAGCTTGTAGCCGCGCAGCGCGCCGGAGGCGACCGTCTGCACCGCGTCGGTCAGCTGGTAGGCGGCGGCGAACCATAGCAGCGTCAGCCCCAGCGCGACGACCTGCGGGTCGTTGGTGTACATGCGGATGATGGGCTCGCGCAGCAACAGCACGGCGACCATGGTGACGGCGGAAGCGATCAGGCCGGTGACGAGGCCCACCCCGGACGCGAAGCGCGCCTTCAGGTAGTCGCCGGCGCCGACCGCGTGGCCGACGCGCACGGTCAGCGCGACCGACAGGCTCTGCGGCAGCATGTAGATGATGGTCGTGAAGTTGAGTACCGCCTGGTGGCCGGCGACCACCAGTGTGCCGAGCTGGGCGACCAAGAGCGCGATGAACGAGAACAGGCTCACCTCGACGAAGAACGACAGGCCGATCGGCACGCCCAGCTTGAGAAATTCGCCGAAGCGCGCGAAGTCGGGGCGCGAGAAGCGCGCGGTCAGCGCGTACTTGCGTAGCGCAGGCGTCTTCGCGATATACGCGAACAGCGCCAGCGCGTTGAACCAGAACACCAGGGCGGTCGCCCAGCCGCAGCCTGCGCCGCCGAGTTTGGGCAGGCCGAACAGGCCATGGATCAGGATGTAGTTAAGCGGGACGTTCAGCGCGAGCGCGGCGAGGCTGACCAGCATGATCGGCCGCGGGTGGCCGAGGCTGGACGCGTACGCGTGCAGGCTTCTGTGCATCATCGCTGCGGGCATGCCCAGGGCTGCACCGGCGACGTAAAGCACCGTCATGTCTTCCACGTGCGCGGGCAGGTCGAGCCAGGCGCGAAGTAGCGGCATGCTGGCGAACATCAGCAAGGTGCCGATCACGCCGATGAAGAGGCCGAACCACAGTCCCTGGCGGCCGGTCTCGCCGACGCGGGCGTGTTCTTTCGCGCCCAGCAGGTGCGACAGGATAGGGTTGAGCGCGGCGACCACGCCCATCAGCGTGACGTAGACGGTGATGAACACGCTGGAGCCCAGCGAGACGGCGGCCAGGTCGTCGGTGCTGACGTTGCCGGCCATTACGGTGTCGACAAAGCCGGTGCCGACCTGGGCGACCTGCGCGATCATCATCGGCAGCGCGAGGTGGATCAGCGCGCGCGCTTCGCTGGCGATGGCGCCACGCGGTGCGCGGTTCAGTTCGAACAGCATGAGGAAAATCGGGACGGGGAAAGCCCGCTATTGTAGCGGGCCCTTTCCCTTTTGTCCGCGCCGCGTCCTAGCTTGGCAGCGGCACGAAGCCGTCGATGCGCAGCTCGCAGCGGATGGCAAGCTCGGCACCGAAGGCTGCGTCAAGCTGCAGCGCGTGCTCCAAACAGACGTCCAGCACCCGCACGCGGTCGCCGTGGTGGCGGCATTCGTACCCCAGGGCGCTGGCGTGCGCGAGCAGGCGAACGAGGGCGCTTTGCTGGGCAGGCTCCGGGCTGATCGCCTCAAGCGGGCCGCGAAGGCCGCCCGGCTTGATGGCTGGGCGGTCGGTCTGACCGTACTGGAATTCGGTATAAGTGTCGGTCTGGCAGTCGTACATGGTTATTCCTTGTCGTCGCGCGGGGTCGCCTTAATGTGCTCGCCCGGCATACGCGCAGGCGTCGCTTTAGCAGGATTTTTCTGGCGCCCTGCAAGTTGTCGATTAAATCGGCGCCGGGGCTTGCGCCCCGTTGGACCGTCCGGACGGTGAAATCCGGGCAGCAAGGGCAGCGTATGTTGCGGCGCGTGGACGTGTCAAGCTCTATGCGAGGCGGTGTTTCACGCTATAATCCGCCGAATGTCTGCCGCGGCGTCCCGCGGCCAAAATCGAAATCCGCTATCCGCTTCCACATGATCCGCAAGTTCATCCGGCGAGTGCTCGCCCTGCCCAGTGCGCTGGGTGGTGGCCGCAGCAGGCCCAAAGTCATTCCCTTTGCCATGCACGGCATCCGCCGCGACCAGTTGAGCCGCGGCGCCTTGCGCGTGACTTCCACGCTGCAGGAGGCGGGTTTCTCCGCCTTCGTCGTCGGCGGCGCGGTGCGCGACCTGATGCTCGGCGTCTCGCCCAAGGACTTCGACGTCGCGACCAACGCGACCCCCGAGCAGGTCCACCATCTGTTCCGCCGCTCGCGCATCATCGGCCGCCGCTTCAAGATCGTGCACGTGATGGTCGGCCCCGAAACGCTGGAGGTGACCACCTTCCGCGGCGGCGAAGTCGGCCGCCGCAACGAGGAAGGCCGCATCATGGCCGACAACAGCTACGGCTCGCAGGAAGAGGACGCGCACCGCCGCGACTTCACCGTCAACGCGCTGTTCTACAACCCGGCCGACGAGAGCGTCGTCGACTTCCACAACGGCATGCGCGACATCAAGGCCAAAAAGCTGGTGATGATCGGCCAGCCGGCGCGCCGCTACCAGGAAGACCCGGTGCGCATGCTGCGCGCGGTGCGCCTGGCGGCCAAGCTCGGCTTCGAGATCGACGAGGGCACCCGCCGCCCGATCGCGCAGCACGCGGCCTTGCTGCGCAACGAGCCGGCGGCGCGCCTGTTCGACGAGCTGCTCAAGCTGCTGCTCAGCGGCCACGCCTACGCCTGCCTCGCCAAGCTGCGCGACGAGGGGCTGGCGCAGGGTGCCTTCCCGCTGCTCGACGCGGTGTTGACCGAAATGGGCGAGGGCAGCTTCGTGCGCCGCGCGCTCGATAGCACCGACGCGCGCATCCGCGAAGACCGTCCGGTGTCGGTCGGCTTCCTGCTGGCGTCCCTGTTGTGGCCGCAGGTCGAGAAGCGCTGGCGCGAACTGCAGGCCGAGGGCGAGAAGCCGGTGCCGGCGCTCGCACAGGCGATGGCCGACGTCGAGTCGACGCAGGACAACGATTTTGCGATTCCGCGCCGCTTCAGCACGACGATGCGCGAGATCTGGGTGCAGCAGCCGCGCTTCACTTCGCGCGCCGGCGCGCGCCCGTTCCGCTTCCTCGAGCAGCCGCGTTTTCGCGCCGGGTACGACTTCCTGGCGCTTCGGGCCGCCGCCGGCGAAGTGCCGCAATCGCTGGTCGACTGGTGGACCGCGTTCCAGCGCGCCGACGCCGACGCGCGCCAGGCGCTGGTCGACAACGTGCACGACGACGACGCGCCGGCCAGGAAGCGCCGTCGCCGGCCGCGCCGCAAGAAGCCGCAGGCGGACGGAGAGGCGGCTTGACCCTCGCCTATATCGCGCTGGGCAGCAACCTCGAGTCGCCCGCCGTGCAGGTGCGCCGCGCGCTCGAAGGGATCGCTGCGCTGCCGTCCACCCGCCTGATGTCCGCCTCCAGCCTGTACCGCACCGCGCCGGTCGGCTACGCGGACCAGCCCGACTTCGTCAACGCGGTCGCTTGCGTCGACACCACGCTCACGCCGCAGGCCTTGCTCGCGGCGCTGTTGGCGCTGGAGGCCGAATTCGGCCGGGTACGCAGCTTCCGCAACGCGCCGCGCGTGCTCGATCTCGACCTCTTGCTGTACGAGGGCGCCGAGTGCACGGACGAGGCGCTGACGCTGCCGCACCCGCGCATGCACGAGCGGGCGTTCGTGATGGTGCCGCTATCCGAGATCGCGCCGGACTGTGTCATTCCCGGCCACGGTCGTGTCGCGGATCTGGCGCCGGCGCTGGATAAGGATGGCATCGAGCGGCTGTCGGCGCTATCGTAAGCCGCTTGTCATTTTAGGGAGTCCCGCATGCATCCTTTGCGCTACGTCGTGGTGGAAGGGCCGATCGGCGCCGGCAAGTCGACGCTGGCCAGACGGCTGGCCGAACACTGGCAGGTCGACCTGCTGGCCGAGGTTCCCGAGCGTAATCCCTTCCTGCCGCGCTTTTACCGCAGCATGGCGCACCACGCGCTATCGACCCAGCTCTCCTTCCTGCTCGAGCGCCAGGCTGCCGCGCGGCTGATGATCAGCGGCGAGCTGTGCGGGGTGCCGGTGGTGTCGGACTTCCTGTTCGAGAAGGACGCGCTGTATGCGCACGCCAACCTCGACGCGGACGAGCTTGCGCTCTATCAGCGCATGGCACCGGCCCTGCTGCCGGCGTACCCGTCGCCTGACCTGGTGATCTACCTCGAAGCGTCCGAAGACGTGCTGCTCACGCGTGTCGCGCAGCGCGGTGCCGAGTACGAGACGCCGTTCCCCGAGGGCTACCTCAAGCGGATCCACACGGCCTACCAGCACTTCTTCCACCGCTACGAAGGCGCACCGCTTCTGATCGTCAACACCGACCACCTCAACCTGGTTGAGGGCCGGGAAGATTTTGAATTACTGTTGCGCTGCATCAGCGAGATGCGCGGGCAGCGCAGCTACTTCAACAAGAGCGCTTGAGGCGGCGGCCACAAGCCGTCGCCGCGCAGTCCCGTCCATCCATGGAGACTTCCGTAAAGATGAAAACAACCGTCAGCACGCTGCACAAGATGGCGGCCGAAGGCCGCAAGATCACCATGATGACCTGCTACGACGCCAGTTTCGCGACCCTGCTCGATACGGCCGGCGTCGACATCCTGCTGGTCGGCGATTCGCTGGGCATGGTGATCCAGGGGGGCGACTCGACGCTGCCGGTCACCCAGCAGGAAATGGAATACCACGTGCGCTGCGTCGCGCGCGGCACGAAGAACGCGCTGGTGCTGGGCGACATGACCTTCGGCGCGTACCAGCAAAGCCCGCAGCAGGCGTTCGACAACGCCAGCCGCTTGATCCAGGCCGGCGCGCACATGGTCAAGCTCGAGGGCGGCGCGTACATGGCCGATACCGTGCGCTTCCTGGTCGAGCGCGGTGTGCCGGTGTGCGCGCATATCGGCCTGACTCCGCAGTTCGTCAACGCCTTCGGCGGCTACAAGGTACAGGGGCGCAGCGAGGACGACGCCCGCCGCATCGTCGAGGATGCGCGCGCGCTCGCCGACGCCGGCGCGAGCATGGTGCTGATGGAGTGCGTGCCGGCGCCGCTCGCGTGCGAGATCACCGAGGTGCTCACGGTGCCGACCATCGGCATCGGCGCGGGCCCGGACGTGTCCGGCCAGGTGCTGGTGCTGTACGACGCGCTGGGGGTCTACCCGGGCAAGAAGGCGCGTTTCGTCAAGAATTTCATGGCCGAGGCGGGCAGCATCCAGGGTGCCGTCGAGGCTTACGTCAACGCGGTGCGCGACGGCAGCTTCCCGGCCGCCGAGCACTGCTTCTGAGAAGGGCGCTCCCATGCAAGTGATCCGTTCGATCTCCGCGCTGCGCAGCTGGCGCAAGGACGCAGGTACGGTGGCTTTCGTGCCGACCATGGGCAATCTGCACGCCGGCCACCTCGCGCTGGTCGCCGAGGCGCACCGCCACGCCGAGAAGGTGGTGGTCAGCATCTTCGTCAACCGCCTGCAGTTCGGCCAGGGCGAGGACTTCGACGCCTACCCGCGTACCTTCGACGAAGACTGCGCGAAGCTTGAGGCCGCCGGTGTCGACGTGCTGTTCTTCCCGGACGAGGCCGAGCTCTACCCGCGCGTACGCCAGGCGTACAACGTCGAGCCGCCCAACCTGCAGAACGAGCTGTGCGGCGCGTTCCGCCCGGGGCACTTCCGTGGCGTCGCCACCGTGGTGAGCAAGCTCTTCAACATCGTCGAGCCCGACTTCGCGTGCTTCGGCAAGAAGGACTACCAGCAGCTGGCGGTGATCCGCGGCATGGTCGAAGACCTGAACAGCCCGGTGGTGGTGGTGCCCGTCGACACCGGCCGCGCCGACGACGGGCTCGCGCTGTCTTCGCGTAACGGCTACCTGTCGGACGCCGAGCGCGCCGAAGCGCCGCGCCTCTATCGCAACCTGTCGCTGATCCGCGAGGCGCTGATCGCAGGCGACAGCGACTACGCCGCGCTTGAGGCGCGCGCAGTGGAAGACCTCACCGCGCACGGCTGGCGAGTCGACTACGTCGAGGTGCGCCACGCGCATACGCTGGAAGTCGCGCACGCCGGGGAAAAGCACCTGGTCGTGCTCGCCGCCGCGCGCCTGGGGCGCACCCGCCTGATCGACAATATCGAAGTCGACCGCTGAGACCACGCGGGGTCAAGGCCACGCCGCACGCCGCGGCGTGGTTTTTTTACAGGATAAAAAGAGGGGAAGTACCGCCATGCTCAGAAGCATGCTCAAGTCCAAGCTGCACCGGGTGACCACCACGCATTCGGAGTTGCACTACATCGGCTCGTGCGCGATCGACGAAGACCTGCTCGAGGCTGCCGACATCCTCGAGTACGAGGAAGTCGAGATCTGGAACGTGACCAACGGCGAGCGTTTCGCGACCTACGCGATCCGCGCCGAGCGCGGCTCGGGCATCATCTCGGTCAACGGTTCCGCCGCGCGCCGCGCAGCGCCGGGCGACCTGCTGATCATCGCGACCTTCGCGCAGATGGGCGCGGCCGAAATCGCCGCGCACAAGCCGGCGCAGGTGTTCGTCGACGCGGGCAACCGCATCACCGAAGTGAAGTACGGCGCGACGCCGACCCAGCAGGCGTAAGCCCGCTACACCATGGCTGAGTGGGTGCAGGCGTCCTCGCTCGAGCAAGTCGGGCGCTGGCCGAAGGACCATGCGCGGTCGCTGCTGTGGTTCGGCGCGCCCGGTTGTGCGGTGTGCACGGCGCTCGCGCCCGCCGTGCTCGCGCTGGCCGGGCGGCATGGCCTGGCCGCCCTTTATGTGGACCTCTCCGTCTTGCCGGCCGCGGCCGGCCATAGCCAGGTGCTGACCGTGCCGGCGCTGTCGTTGTGGCTGGACGGCTGCGAGGTGCTGCGCGAGGCGCGCTTCATTCCCCTCGCCGAACTGGAGGCGCGTTGGCTGCGCCTGTTGCAGCTGCGCGGCTGAGTGCGCTGCCGCGGCCTTCAACTCCCTTCTTCGTTTCAGCTTTCACACGGGCAGGCTGTCACCGTCCGCGCATCCGCCCATGCCAGGCCGGGCGCCTGCGGCCGTGGGCCGTGCCGGCGTCGGTCCGGCGCGCCCGACAAGGGATGACATTTGCTCAAACTCGGCCTGTTTGTCGTGCCGGGTACTTAAATAGGTGCGTTTTGCGCGCAGATGTGTTACGCGGGATGACCCCCTCGCGCTTAGCGCTTAGAATCACCCACCTCGCGCGGTAACCGCCATCCCGGTTACCCATTCCTGCAGCCTTGATGCTGGCAGGCGCGATACGCGCCGCTTTTCCCGCCCAGCCAGGCAAAGCCTTTTTATTCCCCCGTTTGCCGCCTGCGCCAGTCGCTGTCAGCCGGCCAGGTCTGTTTTCGATGACTTCTGCTGTAGACGCGAGCGCATCCGGCGCCGCGATGATGGCCCATTGGCAAGAAGCCGGCGTCCCATGCAGTGCACGCTGGCGCTCCGAGGCCGGTTTGATGCCGCCTGCGCGCATGCTGCCCGTTGACGACAGCCTGAGCGCCGACGCGGCGTACAAGCTGGCGTGCGAGGGCACCACCTTGCTGTGGCGCGGCGATTACCACAATGCCCGCCAGCTGTTGCAGGCGCTGGCGCGGCGCGTCGACCGCAAGAGAGCCCGGGCTGGCGCGACCCCCTTGGAATCGTTCCATCTGCACCGCCAGGCGCAGGGGCGGCGTGCGAATATCCTCTCCAAGCTGGTGTTGCCGCTGGACGCCGACTACCGCGTGCCGCTGCGTCGCGCGCCCGACGTGAGCGCCGCCTGCTTCGAGGCATACGGCGCGTCCGGCGGCGCGTCGCTGGTGTCGCTCAGGGAGTTGCAGGGGCTGATCGGCGCGCATCAGTGGCGCAGCAAGGGGGTGATGGTCAAGGCGCTTTCTGCGGCCATCCATCCGCACTACGGGGTGTTTGCCCCGATTCGCGGCGAGTATGTGGACCTGGTCGCCGAGGCGCCGCTGCCGGCGACGACGCTGGCGTTCGACATCGGCACCGGCAGCGGCGTGCTCGCCGCCGTGCTGGCAAGGCGCGGGGTGGCGCGGGTGGTCGCGACCGACCAGGACCCGCGGGCTTTGGCGTGCGCCGGGGAAAACCTGGCGCGGCTGGGCCTGGCGCAGCAGGTGACGCTGCTGGAGGGCGACCTGTTTCCTGCAGGGCAGGCGCCGCTTATCGTGTGCAACCCGCCGTGGCTGCCGGCCAAGCCGGCCTCGGCGATCGAATACGCGGTGTACGACCCGGACAGCCGCATGCTTCGGGGTTTTCTGGACGGCCTCGCCGAGCACCTGGCGCCCGGTGGCGAGGGCTGGCTGATCATCTCCGACCTGGCCGAGCATCTGGGCCTGCGCTCGCGCGAGACGCTGCTCGAATGGATCGCGGCGGCCAATCTCAGGGTGCTGGGCCGGCTGGACGTCAAACCCACGCACAAGAAGGCGCTGGCTTCCGGCGACACGCTGGCCGCGGCGCGCGCAGCCGAAGTCACCAGCCTGTGGCGGCTGGGGGTAGCAGGCTAGGGCGGCGCCAGCCAGGCGAGCAGTTGCCGGCACACCTCCGGGGAGAACAGCAACTGCATGTGGTGCATGCCGTAGTACACGGCTTGCCGCTGAGGTGCGAACTGCAAGCAGCGCTGCGGGTCGCGGTGCTGGCCCAGCGCGCTTTGCAGCGGCACCAGCCCGTCGCCGAGCAGCCGGTCGGCGAGGGTGCCGGGCTTGGCGGTGACGACGGCGGCCACGGCAAAGCAGGCGACGCCTTCCGGCAGCGGCAACACGGCGTGCGTGTCGCGGTGGTGGTGAAAACGCGCCCAACCCTGCCAGTCTTCGTCCAGTAGCCGGCCCTCGTGCAAGTCGGTGATGCCGGCGCTGCGCAGCCTGGCCAACCGTGCCCACGGCGCGGCATGGGGCACCTTGCCCAGCACGGCTTCCAGATAATTGCCGGCCTGCTCCAGCGGCGCGCCGTGGTGGGGCGTGCCCAGGAAGACCATATGTTGCAGGCGCTCCGGCCAGCGCATGCCGGCTTGGCGGGCGTAGTGGCAGGCACTGCGCAGCACCAGCCCGCCCATGCTGTGCGCGACGACGCTTAGCGCAAGGCCGGGCCTGTCGGCCAGCGCCTTCTCCAGCAGGGCCGCCAGTTCGCGGCCGTTGTGGGAAATATGGCGGCCGCTGTTGTAACGCAGATAGAGCGGGGCATAGCCGATGCCGGCGAGCAGCGCCGCATAGTCGACGCTTTCTTCGCCGGCACCTTGCCACGCGTATTCGCTCATGCACAAACCATGGATCAGCAGCAGGACCTTGCCGGCCGCGGCCAGCGGCGCTTCGGCCGCCTCGTCCGGCGCGCGGTACAGCGCCATCCGGGTGGCCAGCGGATTGGCTTCTGCCGCCAGCCGGTCACCGACGACACCGTTGAGCGCGGCGAGCAGGCGGGTGCGCCGGGGGGGCGCGGCGCTGGCGGCTTGCTGCCCCTCCAGGGCCCGCAGCACATGGTTGGCGCCCTGTGCGAGCAAGCGGCTGATGCCGCGCACGCTTTGGTAGGCGAGCCCGGTCACGCCTCGGGTTCGCCCGGCTTCCTTGCCCGGCGGTGCGCCCAGCGTATCCCATACCTTGCGGTGCACGCCTTCGGCGATGTCGCTGCTGCCGGCGATGGCGGCGTCGGCCAGCAGGATCAGGCCGCGCAACTCGGACAGGGTCAGGCGGGAGGACGGCTTGGGCATGGATGTGTCCGCGTGGGGGGGCGTCAGCGGCCCGGCCTTGGGGTCTGCGCCTACGGCAATGTTATGGTCAGGTCGGCGCGGCGGGCGCGGCGGTTGTCCGCATCGTCGCCCAGCGTCGACGCGGGGGTGACTTCCTCGATCTGCGCGGCGGGTACGCCGGCCTTCTCCAGATACACGCGTGCGGCCTCGGCGCGGCCGGCGGCCAGTGCCGTGTTGAGCGCCTGCGCGCCATCCCGGTCGTGATAGCCGCGGATCTCGACGCGCGCGTCGGGGTGGGCCTTCAGGAAGGCGACGATGGGTGCGAGCAGCCTGGGGGCGTCGTCGGGCACGCGGGTGACGCTGCGGTCGTAGTACAGGCTGACCGGCGCAGGCGCCTCGCGTGCGGCGGCGGGGGCGGACGCATCGGTGGGCGCAGCGGTTACGGACGCCGCTGGCGCGGACGCGGGCAGGGGGGCGGGCTGTTCGGGTGCCGGGGTCGCCGCCGGCATCTGCATTTCGGAGGTGGACGCGCCGTCCTTGTCGCAGCTTTTCAGTTGCAGCAGGGCGATCACCGCGATTGCGGCAAGCGCAAGCCACGGCAACAGGCGCGACCAGCCGCTTTTGGGGGCGTCGGCGGCCGGGGCGGGTGGCGGCGCAGCAGGCTTTCTCAGGTCCACACCTTCGGCGCCGGCCAGCGCCGCGGCCGCTGCGCTCGGAGGCGCCTCGTGGCCGAATAGCCGGGCGATGGCCGCCGCGCTCACCTCGCCGCCGCCGGCGTCCTTGCGCAGCAGGGCGAGCGCGAACGGGGTGGCCAGCGACAGCAGGCGGGTGATCTCGGTGCGGTTAAGCGCCGACGCGGCGGCAAGGCCGGTTTCCAGCGGCCCAGCCTGTCCGCCCAGCGCCTTGTCCAGCAGTTGCCCGCCAAGGACTGCGAGGCGCTCGCGGTGCCCGCCGTCGAGCAGGGTCGACGCTTCGTCGGGGTGGGGTAGGCCGTGGTCGTTGAAGAGGGTGAGCAGCCGGGTCATGCCCTCGGGGCTGTGGCTTGCCTGGGCGAGCTGGCCGACCAGCACCGGGGTGAAGCCGGCGATCAGCGCGCCGAGCGCGTCGGCGCCCAGCGCCTCGCCCTGCGCGGCGGGTGCAACGAAGATGTCTTGCAGACGCTGAGTGAGGCGCTCGGTCAGTTCGGACATGGCAGGTTCCTTGGGGTGGCATGGGTATGCCACCAAGGTAGCCTATGCGCACGCGTTCAGCGCTTGCCCTTGCCTCGCGGGCCCGTTGCTGGGCCGCCGCGCCCTGGCGCTTGCGGCGCACGGTGGCGGGGCGCCTGCTGGCCCTTGCCGGTGCCGCGCGGCGGCGCGCCGCGTTGCGGCTTGTCCTCGGCGCCCCACGGCGGCACCAGGTGCTCGTCGCCGTAGCCGATCAGGTCGGTGCGGCCCATCGCCTCGAGTGCCTGGCGGATCGCCGGCCAGTTCTTCGGATCGTGAAAGCGCAGGAAGGCCTTGTGCAGGCGGCGCCGTGCCGGGTCGCGCACGGTGTCGACCTTTTCCGAGCTGCGCGCGAGCTTCTTCAGCGGGTTGCGGCCGGTGTGCCACATGGTGGTGGCCAGCGCCATCGGCGTCGGCGTGAAGGTCTGCACCTGGTCCGGGCGGAAGCCGTTCTTCTTGATCCAGATCGCCAGGTTCAGCATGTCCTCGTCGGTGGTGCCCGGGTGCGCGGCGATGAAGTAGGGGATCAGGTACTGCTTCTTGCCCGCCTGCCGGCTGTAGCGCTCGAAAAGCTCCTTGAAGCGGTAGTAGCTGCCGATGCCCGGCTTCATCATCTTGGAGAGGGTGTTCTCCTCGGTGTGCTCGGGCGCGATCTTCAGGTAGCCGCTGACATGGTGGGTCACCAGCTCCTTCACGTACTCGGGTGAGCGCACGGCGAGGTCGTAGCGCACGCCCGAGCCGATGGTCAGCCGCTTGACGCCGGGCAGCGCGCGCGCCTTGCGGTAGAGCTGGATCAGCGGGCCGTGGTCGGTGTCCATGTTCTCGCACACGTCCGGGTACACGCAGGAGAGGCGGCGGCACGAGGACTCGATCTTCGGGTCCTTGCAGGCGAGCCGGTACATGTTGGCGGTCGGCCCGCCCAGGTCGGTGATGTGGCCGGTGAAGCCCTCGGTCTTGTCGCGGATCTCCTCGATTTCCTTGAGAATGCTCGATTCGGACCGGCTCTGGATGATGCGCCCCTCGTGCTCGGTGATCGAGCAGAAGGTGCAGCCGCCGAAGCAGCCGCGCATGATGTTGACCGAAAAGCGGATCATCTCCCACGCCGGAATGCGTTCTTCGCCGTAGCCCGGATGCGGGTTGCGCGCGTAGGGCAGGTCGTACACATAGTCCATTTCCGGCGTGCTCAGCGGCACCGGCGGCGGGTTGATCCACACGTCGCGCTCGCCGTGCGTCTGCACCAGCGCGCGCGCGTTACCCGGGTTCGATTCCAGGTGCAGGGTGCGGCTGGCGTGCGCGTAGAGCACCGGGTCGTAGGCGACCGCCTCGAAGGCGGGGATGCGGATCACCGTCTTGGCGCGCGCCTCACGCCGTGCGGCGAGGCGCTCCTCGCGGCTGACGATGCGGATAGGCTGCGCGCCGTCGGTGCCCGTGCTGCCTGCTGGCGCCTGCGACTGCGTGGTGTCGAGGTAGGGGTCGGTGTGTGCGTCGATACGGCCCGGAGTGTCGACGGTGCTCGAGTCCATTTCGGTCCAGCCCTCGGGCAGCCAGCCTAAGGGCGCGAGGAAGGCAGTGCCGCGCACGTCGCGGATGTCGGCGAGGCGCTCGCCGGCGGCCGCGCGGTGCGCGACCTCGATCAGCGCGCGCTCGGCGTTGCCGAACAGCAGCATGTCGGCCTTCGAGTAGACCAGCGCCGACTGGCGCACCTTCTCGCTCCAGTAGTCGTACTGCGCGATGCGGCGCAAGGACGCCTCGATGCCGCCGACCATCACGTCGCAGCCCGGGTACGCCTCGCGGCAGCGCTGCGCGTACACCGCCACCGCGCGGTCCGGCCGCTTGCCGGCTGTGCCGCCCGCGGTGTACGCGTCGTCCGAGCGCGGTTTGCGGTCGGCGGTGTAGTGGTTGACCATCGAGTCCATATTGCCGGCGGTCACCGCGAAAAAGAGGCGCGGCTTGCCCAGCTGCTTGAAGTCGTCGGCCGACTGCCAGTCAGGCTGGCTGATGATGCCGACCTTGAAGCCCTGGTCTTCCAGTAGGCGGCCGATCAGCGCCATGCCGAAGCTCGGGTGGTCGATATACGCGTCGCCGGTGACAAGGATGATGTCGCAGGCCTGCCAGCCCAGCTGTTTCATTTCCGCGCGGCTCATCGGCAGGAAGGGGGCGGGGCGGATCTTACGGGTGGGGCGCAGGGTCTGGATGGCGGTGACTTCGGACATGGTCGCTGGTGTTTTTTCGCAAGGGGCGCATTGTGCCAGAAAGCGCCTGCATTTTCAGCGTTTTTTGTTTTGTATCAAGCGCATAGCCCTTGTTTTTGCAGGGTTTTGTCGGTGAGAGGGCGGCTTGCGCTCCGGCGCGGGATTGTGGGCGTGTCGGGCTTGGCCTAAGCTTCGCGCTTTCCTGTATCTGGATGGAATGAACGTGCGCGCCAAGTTTTCCCTGCTCGCCCCCTGTGTGCTGCTCGCCGCGTGCTCGTCGGTACAGCCTCCCGCGTCGGTGGTGGTCGCGCCGCCACCGTCTCCCGCCGTCGAGATCCCAGTGCCGATGCTGCCGCCACCGCCGGCGGCGAGCGTGCCGGTCGTGTCGCCACCGCCATCTCCGGCCGTGCCTGCCCGCATCAGCGAGATGGAAGCGCGCTCGCTGGCCGGACGCCTGCTGCCGGCCGGTATCCGGGACCGGGCGGGCTGGCGCGACGAGATGGTGACCGCGTTTACCGCGCTGAAGATCCCGTACAGCAAGGAGCACTTCTGCGCGGCGATTGCGGTGATCGAGCAGGAGTCGAGCTGGCAGGCCGACCCGGTGGTGCCCGGCCTGCCGGGCATGGTGTGGGCGGGCATCGAGAAGAAGGCATCACCGGTGCCGATGGCGCTGGTGAAGGCGGCGCTTCTGAAGCCTTCGCGCGACGGTCGCAGCTACAAGGCGCGCATCGACAGTCTGCGCACCGAGCGCGAGGTGTCCGAGTTGTTCGACGAGCTCTCGGGCGAGGCGCGCAGGCTGAGTCTGCCCGTCGGCATGAGCAACCCGGTGCGCACCGGCGGGCCGATGCAGGTGAGCGTGGCGTTTGCCGAGGCGCAGCTCTCGGCGTGGCCGCATTACCCTTACCCGCGCGCCGGGTCGGTACGCGCCGAGGTGTTCACCCGCCGCGGCGGGCTCTATTTCGGTATCGCCAACCTGCTGCAGTACCCGGTGAACTACAGCGAGATGAAGTACCGCTTCGCCGATTTCAACGCCGGCCGCTATTCGAGCCGCAACGCGGCGTTCCAGCAAGTGGTGTCGCGCCTGAGCGGCCGCGCGCTCAGTAGCGACGGCGATTTGCTCAGCTATCGCGGTGCGCAGGTGCTGCCCAGCGAGACGCAGTTCGCGCTGGAGGCGATGGGTTCGAAGCTTGGGTTGTCGCGTGACGCGATCGCGCGCGATTTGCGCCAGGAGAAGTTTGCCGCCTTCGCGCAGACCGAGCTCTACCGCCGCGTCTACGCGCTCGCCGACGCGCAGGGCTTGCGCGCGCCGCGCGAGGCGATGCCGCAGATCGCGCTGAAAAGCCCGAAGATCACCCGCAAGCTGACCACCGAGTGGTTCGCGGGCAGGGTCGACGGGCGCTACCGTACCTGCCTTCAGCGCGTGCCCTGAGCGGCCGCACGGTGCGCGCGCCGCCGCAGCCAGACAAGCAGCGGCAGCGCGAGCACGGCGAGCAGCGCGAAGAGCAGCCCTTCCAGGTGCGCGATCCTGCCCAGCAGCAATAGCGCGGCCTCGCCGAACAGATAGCCCAGCGTCCCGAATACGCACGCCCACACGAGCGCGCCGGCGAGGTTCCAGCCGACGAAGGTCGCCGCGGGTAGCCGGGCGACGCCAAGCAGGACGGGTCCGGCGACGCGCAGGCCGTACATGAAGCGGATGCCGACGATGATGGGCGCGGAAAAGCGTGCGAGCAGGGTGTCGACCTGGCCTCGCCGTGCGGCCAGCGAAGGGAAGCGGGCGAGCAGGCGTTCGCCCTGCCAGCGGCCGAGCGTGTAGGCGAGAATGTCGCCCAGGCTGCCGCCGGCGGCGGCCACCGCCACCACCAGCGGGAAGTCCAGCCAGCCGCGGTGCGCGGAAAAGCCGGCGAGGATCAGCACGGTCTCACCTTCGACAAGGGTGCCGACGAACAGGGCGAAGTAGCCGTAGTGGGCGATCAGTTGGCTGAGCATGGCAGGGGCGGGCAAGGGATGCAGACATTCTAGACGCGGGAACGTGGGCATGCCTGCGGCACAAAGCAAAACAGGGTACCGCGATGCGGTACCCTGTCCTGTTTGCTGGTGGAGGTAAGCGGGATCGAACCGCTGACCTCTTGCATGCCATGCAAGCGCTCTACCAACTGAGCTATACCCCCGGCAATGGCGTCCCCACGGGGAGTCGAACCCCGGTCGTCGCCGTGAAAGGGCGGTGTCCTAGGCCTCTAGACGATGGGGACAGTGACGGAAAATCGTGCTTCTCGTCCTGTTTCTGGTGGAGGTAAGCGGGATCGAACCGCTGACCTCTTGCATGCCATGCAAGCGCTCTACCAACTGAGCTATACCCCCACTCGGGATTCGTCGGGCCGCTGTTGCGTCCTGACGAGAACGGCACTATACGCAATCGTATTTTTTAGGTCAAGCGTGTTTCCGGAAAAAATTACGGTTTTTTGCGTGGGCGGCAAGTTTTCGCGCCGCACCACGCTGCCGCCTGTCATGCGCGGTACGCGTGGCGCCGGTATAATGGCGGCTTCCGCGACCAGACCGCCCTTGCATGTCCGTCGACCATTACGAAAATTTCCCGGTCGGATCGATCTTCCTGCCGCGACGCGTGCGCCGCGCGGTGCACGCGATCTACCATTTTGCGCGCAGCGCCGACGACATCGCCGACGAGGGTGACGCGTCCGCCGAAGAAAGGCTCGCCGCGCTCGCTGCGCTGCGCGCCGAGCTGGACGCGATCGCGCGCGGCGAGACGCCGCCAAGCCCGATGATGCAGGCGCTGGCTGTCGAGATTCGGCGGCACGCGCTGCCGCTGCCGCCGTTTTACGACCTCTTGTCCGCGTTCAGCCAGGACGTGGTGAAGACCCGCTACGCGGACTTTGGCGAGCTGGTCGACTATTGCCGGCGCTCGGCCAACCCGGTCGGCCGCCTGATGCTCGCGCTGTTCGGCGAGCGCGACGCGCGCGCGCAGGCGATGTCGGACGGCATCTGCACCGCCTTGCAGCTGATCAACTTCCTGCAGGACGTCGCGATCGACTGGCAGAAGGGGCGGGTCTACCTGCCGCAGGCGGACCTCGCGCACTTCAGGGTGAGCGAGGCGCAGATCGCGGCGGGCGACGCCGGCGGTCTGTGGGGCGCGCTGATGAAAAAACAGATCGGGCGCGCACGAAATATGCTCGACGCGGGCGCGCCGCTGGGCCGGCGCCTGGGTGGCCGCTTCGGCTTCGAATTGCGCCTGATCATCCTGGGCGGCGAGCGCATCCTGAAGAAACTCTCCGACGCCGGTGGCGACGTGTTCGCGCACCGCCCGCAACTGACCGCCCGCGACTGGGCATACATGCTGTGGCGCGCCTTGCGTGCCCGCTGACAGGAGCGCCTTTTGACGCCGCAACAATATTGCCAGGACAAGGCCGCCCGCAGCGGGTCGAGCTTTACCGTCGCCTTCCGCTTCCTGCCGGCGGCCAAGCGCGACGCGATGACCGCGCTTTACGCGTTCTGCCGCGAGGTCGACGACGTGGTCGACGAGGTACACGACGACGCGGTCGCCCGCGCCAAGCTCGCGTGGTGGCGCGAGGAGATCGGCCGCCTGTTCGCCGGCGACCCACAGCACCCGGTGACCCGCGCACTACAGCCGCATGTGGCCGCGTTCGACCTGCCGCAGGGTCTCTTCGAAGAAATCATCGACGGCATGCAGATGGACTTGGACGTGCCGCGCTACCCGCGCTTTGCCGATTTGTCGCTGTATTGCCACCGCGTCGCCGGTGTGGTCGGCCAGCTCTCGGCGCAGGTGTTCGGCTACCAGGATCGCGCGACACTCAAGTACGCGCACGAACTGGGGCTCGCGCTGCAGCTGACCAACATCATCCGCGACGTCGGCGAGGACGCGCGCCGCGGCCGGCTTTATTTGCCCGTCGAAGACCTCGAGCGCTTTGGCATGCCGGCCGCCGACATTTTCGCCTATCGCGAGAGCGACGCCTTTACCGCGCTGATGGACTTCCAGGTCGAACGCGCGCGCGAACACTACCGCCGCGCGTGGGCGCTGCTGCCCGTGTGCGACCGCAAGGCGCAGGCGCCCGGGCTAATGATGGCGGCGATCTACCGCACCCTGCTCGAGGAAGTCGCCCGCGACGGCGCGGGCAAGGTGCTCAACCAGCACCTGCGCCTCGGCACCGCGCGCAAGGGCCTGATCGCGCTGTCGACCTGGGCGTTCGGCTACCGGCCGTGAGCATGTCCGTCAAGCCGCGGGTCGCGGTGGTCGGCGCCGGCTGGGCGGGGCTATCCGCCGCCGTCTCTCTGTCCGGCTTTGCAAGCCTCACCGTGTTCGAGGCAGGCCGCCAGCCGGGCGGGCGGGCGCGGCGCGCGCAGGGCGCGGCAGGCAACTTCGACAACGGCCAGCACATCCTGGTCGGCGCCTACCGCGCGACGCTGGACCTGATGCGTACCGTCGGCGTCGACCCGGAGCAGGCCTTGCTGCGCCTGCCGCTGTCGTGGCCGATGCTGGATGCGCTAAATTTCACCACCCCCGCGCTGCCATCCCCGCTGCACGTGCTCGCAGGGCTTTTGGCGGCCAAACGCCTTAGCTGGCGCGACAAGGCGCTTTTCTTGCGCGCGCTGGCCTCGCTTGCGCGCGCCGGCTACCGGGTGGTGCCCGACATGAGCGTGGGGCAATGGCTGGAGCAATCAGCGCAGACGCCGGCGCTCATCGACGGCTTCTGGCGCCCCTTGCTGCTGTCGGCACTCAACACCCCGCCCGAGATCGCGTCGATGGCGACCTTCGTGCGGGTGCTGGGCGACAGTTGCGGCGGCGCGCGCGAAGACGGCGAGCTGTTGCTGCCGCGCACCGACCTCTCAAGCGTGCTGCCCGAGCCCGCGTGGCGCTATCTGCAAGGGCAGGGCGCGCGCTGCGTCGCCAGCCACCGCGTGAAGGCGGTTCACTGGCAGGACGACGGCGTGTGGGTCGACGGCGAACGCTTCGACGCGGTGGTGCTGGCGGTCGCGCCGTGGCACGCCGCGCCACTATTGCCCGAAGACGCGCGCTGCGCCCTTCAGCAATGGCGGACGCGGCCGATAACAACCCTATACGCGCAAACCGACGCGGTACTACCGCAGGTGATGACGGGTCTTGCGCACGGCGCCGTGCACTGGCTGTTCGACCGCGCGCGCCTGGGCGGCGAGCCCGGCGAGATCGCCGCGGTGCTCAGTTGCGACGAAGGACTGAGTGATGAAGCCTTGCGCGAGGGGCTGGCGCGCGACCTTGCCCGTGCGTGCGGCCGGCCGGTGGCGGTGCATGCGATGCGGGTGATCCGTGAGCGGCGCGCGACCTTCGAGGCGGCGGTCGCTCTTGCGCGACCGGATACTCGCTTGCAGGTAGAATACGGCTACCTCGCCGGTGACTGGGTGCATCCGGTGTACCCGGCGACGCTGGAAGGCGCGGTACAAAGCGGCCGCGCCGCCGCCACCGCGCTGATGGCCGACTGGACACACAAACCACGAAAACAGAAACCGAAATGAACGACAAAAAGCTTGCCGGCCGCGTGATCCTCGTCACCGGCGCGACCCAGGGCATCGGCGAGGCGGTCTCGCTGCGTTACGCGCAGGAAGGCGCGACGGTGGTGTTGCTCGCGCGCGGCGTGAAGAAGCTCGAGGCGCTGTACGACCGCATCGTCGCCGAGGGTGGCCCGGAGCCGCTGGCGATCCCGCTGGATCTCAACGAAGCGAACGACGACACCTTCAACAACCTCGCCTACCAGATCCACCAGGCGGTCGGCCGCCTCGACGGCATCGTGCACTGCGCCGCGTACTTCTACGCGCTCTCGCCCCTGACCGACCAGCGCATGGACGAGTGGCTGAACCAGTACCGCATCAACACAGTGGTGCCGTTCGCGCTGACCCGCGCCTGTCTGCCGCTGCTCAAGGCATCTCCCGCCGCGTCGGTGCTGTTCGTCGGCGAGACGCACGGCCAGCACCCCGCGCCCTACTGGGGCGCGTTCGGCGCGTCCAAGGCCGGTGTGGCTTACCTCACCCAGGTCGCCGCCAACGAGTGGGACATCTACCCGAATCTCCGCGTCAACCTGATCGCGCCGGGCCCGGTCAACTCGCCGCAGCGCCTGCGTACCCACCCGGGCGAGGCCAAAAGCGAGCGCGGTAGCCTGGAAGACCTGGCCCAACACTTCGTCTACTGGATGGGCGACGACAGCGCGCCTGCGAGCGGGCGCATCATCGAGCTGGACTTGCGTCCGCAAGTTCAGACCGTATAAAGGGGACGGGGATGCGCGTGCTTATTCTGGCGCTGCCGCTCTTTGCCGGCTGCAACTGGATCGGCAACGTGACGGGGCTTAACGACAACGCCAACAAGGCGATTGGCGCCGCTTGCCGGCAGACAGGCCGTTCGCTGGAGGAGTGCTTCCTGCGCAACCCGGACGCCGGGCAGGCGTCGATCTACGCCGGCTGGCGCGAGATGAACGAGTACATGGTGAAGAACAAGCTCGACACCATGGCGCCGCCGCCCGAGAAGGACGCCAAGGCTGCCAGTGGCGTCAAACCGGCCGTGGCCAAGCCGCCGGCCACCGTGCAGATGGCGCCGCCCACTCAGCCGGCCGGTCCGCGCGCGCTGACCAATGAAGAGGCCGAAAAACAGGCCGCCAACGACCCGCAGGTCAAGGCGGTGCTCTCGGCGATGCGCGCACGCAGCGGTAACGAGCAGAAGGGGAGCGCGACCGAGGCCGACCAGCAGCGCCTGCTGGAGGTCATCAAGGAAATCCAGGGGCAGCCGCCAAGCTGAATGGCCCGTTACCCGCAGACCCGGCCAGGCGCCGGGTTTTTTTTTGCCAATTAAAATGTAAAAAATACCACCATTAAGCTTTAAGTTTTGTCTGGATGGGTCGCCTTGTGAGTGTGTCGGCGGCACAAGGCCGCATGTTCACCCCAAAGGAGTTACTCAAATGCTGAGCCTGCACACCAACCTGGCCGCCCTGCAAACCAAGGCCAACCTGTTCGGTAACCAGAAGGACCTGACCACCTCGCTGACCCGTCTGGGCACCGGCCTGCGCATCAACTCGGCCATGGACGACGCGGCCGGCCTGCAGATCGCTTCGCGTCTGGACAGCCAGAGCCGCGGCATGAACGTCGCGATGCGCAACACGCAGAACGCGATCTCGATGCTGCAGACCGCTGAAGGCGCGCTGGACGAGGCAACCAACATCACCATGCGCATGAAGGACCTGGCGATTCAGGGGGCCGATGCGACGATGTCGACCGAAGATTTGAAGGCAATTAACGGTGAATTCACCGAGCTGAAAACGCAACTGGGCAAGATCATTGACGATACCCAATTCGGTGGCACTGCACTGTTTAAGACCGGCGGAAAACTGGAAGCGAAAGCCATTGACTTCCAGATTGGTGCTACTGCCGCAGACAAGTACTCCTTCAATGCTTCGACGGAAGTGAAAGCACTGACGACGGAACTCGCTAAAGTGGGTGCAGCTGCCATTGATGATAATGCCAAAGCTAATGGTGAAATCACCAAGGCAGACGACATGCTCAAGGCGATTACGGCCGCTCGTTCGGTGCTTGGTGCTGGTGCCAACCGACTGGACAGCATCTACAACAACCTGTCGAACATGGTGACCAACACCACCGCCGCCAAGGGCCGCATCATGGATGCAGACTTCGCGACCGAATCGGCCAATATGACCACCAAGCAGATGCTGATGCAGTCGGGTACCGCCATGCTCAAGCAGTCGGGCTCGATGTCCAGCATGGCGATGTCGCTGCTGGGCTAAGCTTTTTCCAGCCGAACAGGGGCTCCGCGTGCGGGGCCCTTTTTGCATGGATAAGCGATGCTACTGACCGGCCTACCGCCTTTGCCGCCCGCCTCCATTCCCGCCGGCGCGTGGGCGACGCTGTTGCAACTGGACGCGCAAGTGTGGCTGGTAGACGCGGCGGGGCGTCGCCAGCCCTTGCCCGAATGGCCGCCGGGCGTGCCGAGGCCGGAAAACGGCGCACCGCTGCCGGTGCGGGTGCTAGCGCGCGCGCCGCTGCAATTGGTCGCCGCCCAGCCAGCAGGGATAAGCACGTCCACCGTGGAGGCTGTTCCGGCCACGCTAGCTGCGAGCGGTGAAACCGCCGCGTGGCGCGCGCCGGCGCTGGCGCCGTGGTTGCGACAGGCTGGTGAAGTGGCGCCCACACTTCTGGCAGGCGGCCCCTTGTGGCCGTTTGTGCCCGCACCGGTGCCCGGACGGGTGAAGGTGCCTGTGTGTGGCATCGCCGGGCAGGCTGGCGCGGATGCAGAGCGGGGGGAGTTGTGGTGCGTGTTTGTCGGCCAGGACGGACGGCGGGTGCAGCTGTCCCTTGCCGCTGCTGGCGGGGCGGGCGTGTTGACTTTGAGCGGCGAGGCCGACGTCTTGCAAGCCTTGCGCGGGCGGCTGGCCCTACTTGCCGCCGCGCTTGCGTGCTTGCCGTTGCGCATGGTCTGGCAAACCCTGGACGCGCCACCCGTCCCAGGACACGGGCGGCGCGGGCGCGTCGATGCGTCGTTGGCGAGGCTTATGCCGGCTGTGGCGCGCCGGCTTGGCCTGCGGCGGGCGAGTCCGGGGTGACCAGCAGCGCGTACATCGCGATATCCTGTGCGAGCTTTGCGTTACCGAGCAAGCCTGCGACCGCTTGCCGAAAACGGGCGTTGTGCTGGCGCCGCGCGTGGTAGCTGTAGAACACGGCGACCACGTCCGCTTCGCTGAGCCCACCCTTTAGCGCCGCGCGCGCGGTCAGCAGCGTGCGCAGCATGAAAAAGTCGGCGACCAAGAGTTGGTAGCGCCCGATATGGTCGGCTTTTTGTGCGGCCGGGAAGTTGTCGTCCAATACCTGGTAGAACAGGTAGTGCGCAAGCAACTGCGGATGCGCGTCGAAGAAGGGTTTCACATGCGTGAAGTAGCTGTTGTAAAGCGTGTCGACACGCGCCTCGTCGAAGTCGCCGTCGAACAGCTGGTGCAGCCACTCGACACATTCGCCGATCACCGCGCTGCCGCGTTGCGAGCGTTCCGTGCGCATCGTGTTGAACGGCTTGATGAGCTGGGCGAGTGCCAGCCAGTGCACGCGGGGCAGATAGGGTAGCTGCCCGAAGACGGGGCCGGGTTCTGCTGCCAGCGCCAGCGTCTGACCACAGAACTGCAACAGCGCCGCCTCGTCGAGGGCACCCGCCTTGTGGACCATCATCCCAGCGAAAAACAGCACCTGCTCGGCGCTTGCGCCGCCCCGGGTCAACAGCTCGACAAAGGCGCCCTGCAGGGTCAGCAGCTTGTCGGTTACCACCTGGCTCGCCGCGCGGCCGGTGTACGCCTCGGCCGAGAGCTGCATCGCGTTTGGGTCGAACAGGATCAACCGGCACGCCTCGGGGCAGGACAGCTTGAGGCTGCGCTTGATCTGGTCGGCGAACTGCACTTCGCTTCTGGGGTAGGTAGTGCAGGTGGTGCTGAGCATTTCAGGGCCGGCCAGCTTGTGCACATTGCAAAGGCCTTGCCCGTCGAGGAAGCGGCAGTTGCCGGTGTCGTCGAGCGCCGCCTCGGCCCAGTGCTGCGTGCTTTTCTTGACCTTCTTCACGTGCGCGCGGGTGATACCGCCGATTTCGGGCGCCGGGTGGTCGAGGTAACGGTTGTAGGTGGTCTTGTCCAGCGCAATGGTCCAGCCGCGGCAGCAATGCTCGGGGCAGTCGGCGCCGACGCAGCGGAAAGCGGAGTAGTAGTGCGGGGTGAGCAGTTGTGGCATGGGTGTCCTTTATTTCCTGAAAGTTCTGGCTCAGCCCAGCGTCCCGGTCAGCGTGACTTCGCGGTTGTCCGGCACCTCGTTGTACGAGAGCACGGCAAGCCCCGGCGCGAACAGGCGCGCGTAGCGGGCGAGCAGCGGGCGGATCTGCGGCATCACCAACAGCAGCGGCGCGCCGCCGTCCTGTTTCATGCGCTCGCGCACCAGTGGCATATGCGTCTGCAGTTGGCTGAGCACATTGGGGTCGACCGGGAAGGCGTCCAGCGGTGCCTTGCCTGTCTGCTGCGCCTGGCCCAGCGCGCCCAACAGCAGGTTCTCCAACTCGGCGCCCAGGTTGTAGGCTTTGAGCGGCGCGCGCGCGCCGGCGAGCGTCTCGACGATCTGCCGGCGTAGCGCGACGCGCACCTCGGCGGCGAGCATCACCGCGTCCTTGCTCACCTCGCTGCCCTCGAGCAGGGCGCCGGCGATGGGCACGATGTCTTTGAGCGACACCTGCTCGGCGAGCAGCGCGCGGAACACCTTCAGTTGCAGCGTCACCGGTACCGCCTGCGCCAGCGCGGCGGCGAGCTTGGGCGCCATCAGCGCGAGGCGCTCGTTCAGCGCGGTGACGTCGTCGTGGCGGAACAGTTCGGACAGGTGCTCGCGCAGCACCTTGTTCAGGTGGGTGGCGATCACGCTCGCGCAGTCGACCACCTGGTAGCCCAGCCCCAGCGCGTGCGCCTTCTGTTCGCGCTCTATCCACATCACGGTCATGCCGAACGCCGGGTCGATGCCTGGCACGCCGTCGAGCTTGCCGTACACCTGCGGCGACTCGATCGCCATCATCCGGTCCGGGTAGACCTCGCCCTCGGCGATGCGCGCGCCGCCGAGCAACACCGCGTACTGGGTGGCGCCGAGTTTCAGGTCGTCCTTCAGTGCGACGGGCGGCAGCAGCACGCCCATGCTCTCGCTCAGGCTCTGGCGCACGCCCTTGACTCGGCGGGTCAAGGGCGCGCCTTGGGTAGGGTCGATCAGCGCAACCAGCTTGAAGCCCATGGTCAGCGAGAGCGGCGAGACCACCGGCAGCGCGCTCCAGTCGGGCTCCGCCTCTTCGCTCTTGAGCGCGGCGTCGACGACGGCCGGGTCGAGTGTCGGCGTGGCCGGCTTCACCTCGCGCAGCGACAGCCGCCAGCCGACAAAGGCCAGCACCAGCGCGAACACCAAAAAGGGCGGCCACGGCATGCCGGGGATCGCCGCCAGGATGGCCATCATGGCGGCGGCCGAGTAGAGCACGCCCGGCTGCGCCAATAGCTGGCGGCCGACTTCTTCCTGCATGTCGCCGTCGCCGTCGCTGATACGGGTGACGATGATGGCGGCGGCGGTGGACAAGAGCAGCGCCGGGATCTGCGCGACCAGGCCGTCGCCGATGGTCATCAGCGCGTACTGGCGGAAGGCGTCGCCGGCGGCCATGTCGTGCATCAGTGCGCCGATGGCGACACCGCCGACCAGGTTGATGATCAGGATCAGGATGCCGGCGATCGCGTCGCCGCGCACGAACTTGGACGCGCCGTCCATCGCGCCGTAAAAATCTGCCTCGGTCGAGATCTCGCGGCGGCGCTTCTGCGCGGTTTCCTGGTTGATCACGCCGGCGTTGAGATCAGCGTCGATGGCCATCTGCTTGCCCGGCAGGGCGTCCAGCGTGAAGCGGGCCGACACTTCCGAGATCCGTTCGGCGCCCTTGGTGACCACGATGAAGTTGATGATCATCAGGATCACGAACACCACCAGGCCGACCACGAAGTTGCCGCCGATCACCACATGGCCGAACGCCTCGATCACCCGGCCGGCGGCGCCGGTGCCCTCGTGGCCGTTGAGCAGTACCACGCGGGTCGACGCGACGTTCAGCGTCAGGCGCATCAGCGTGGTGGCGAGGATGATGGTCGGGAACACCGAGAAGTCCAGCGGCCGGCGCGCGCCGACGCTGACCAGGATCACCACGATCGCGAGCACGATGTTGAAGGTGAACAGCAGGTCGAGCGCCAGGGGCGGCAAGGGCAGGATCACCATCGCCAGGATGGCGAGCAGGAAGATCGGCGCCGCGACCTTGTGCCGGCCAAGTTCTGCGATCAGGCGGGAGAGGGCTTTCATGCTTTGACTTCCGGGTCGGCCATCCGTGCCGGGACACTCAGCGTGCCCAGACTGGGTGCGCGTTCGCGGCGCCCGTCACGGAAGGCCTTCAGTTGCAGGACGTAGGTCAGCACCTGCGCGACCGCGCGATAAAGCGGCGCGGGGATCTGCTGGTTGACCTGGGTGGTGTGGTAGATCGCGCGCGCCAAAGGCGGCGCGCTGACCACCTCGATGCCGTGTTCGCGCGCCAGCGTGCGGATATAGACGGCCATCTCGTCGACGCCCTTGGCGATGGCGAACGGCGCCTCGGCGCGCTTCTCGTCGTACTTGAGCGCGACCGCGTAGTGCTCGGGGTTGACGACGACGACGTCGGCGCCGGGCACCTGCTTGCGCAGCGCGCCCTGCGCCATCTGGCGCTGGATCTGCCGCATGCGCTGCTTGATCTCGGGGCGGCCCTCGGTGCTCTTGTACTCGTCCTTCACTTCCTGCTTGCTCATCTTCTGCTGGCGCATGAACAGGTAGACCTGCAGCGGCACGTCGATCACCGCGAACACGAAGAACACCGCGGCGAGCGACATCAGCGCCGAGAGCAGCAGGTTTCCCGCGTGCGCGAGCATTTCGGGCAGCGGGCTGCCCGCCTGCGCGAAGATCGCGTCTCGGGTCGAGAACGCGGTGTGGTAGAGCACGAGGCCGAGCACCAACGCCTTGGCGATCGCCTTGCCGATCTCGCTCCAGTGGCTGGCCGAGGCGAGCTTGCCGAAGTGCTTGAGCGGACTCAAGGCCTTGAAGTTGGGCAGCAGCTTCTTGACGACGAACACCCAGCCGCCGGGCACCATCGAGAACGCGATGATGGTGAGCGGCACCAGCGCGAGCGGCGCGACCATCTTTACGGTCAGCGCAAAGGTCGCCGCGCTCAAGAGCGACAGCGCGTTGTCGACCGAGTGGGTGCCGGTCAGCGGCGCGTAGGCGAGCGTGAACAGGCGGCGGAAGTCCTCAAGCCAGACGGGCATCAGCCAGAACGCGAGTTTCAACGCGAGCAAGAGGCCGACGGCGGACGCGAAGTCGCGCGCGCGCGGGATCTGGCCCTCTTCGCGGGCGCGCCTGAGTTTGTGTGGTGTGGCCTTTTCAGACTTGTCGCCGGTTTGCTCAGCCACGCGCGCCTCCCATCAGCTGGCCGAGCAAGTCGAGGATCTGGCTGCTCAGGCGCACATAGTTGTCGGGGATGAAGCGGATGGTCAGCCCGAGCGAGACCAGGCCGAACAGCGTGACCAGCGGGAAACCCAGCGAGAAGAGGTTGAGCGCGGGGGCGACCCGGTTGATCAGGCCGAAGCCCACCTGCACGACGAAGGTCGCGAACACCGCCGGCAACGCGAGCAGGATCGCCGCCGACAGCACCCAGCCGCCCCCCAGCGCAAGCGAGTGCAGCGCGCCCACGGGGAGGCCGCCGCCGACCGGCCAGTGGCGGAAGCTGTCGACGACCACCTGCGCGAGCACCAGGTGCGCGTCCATCGCGAAAAACAGCAGCGCGGCGAACAGGTAGAGCAGGTTGGAGAGCACGTCCGAGCTCTGGCCGTTGCCCGGGTCGTTCATCACCGCCATCGACAGCGCCATCTGCGACGAGATCAGGTAGCCCAGTACCGACAGCACGGCGAGCACCAGATAGAAGGCAAGGCCGATCAACAGGCCGATCACCGCCTGCTCGGCGGTGGCGGCGATACCGGCGAGCGAGAAGGGGTCGATCGCGGGCAGCTTGCCGATGAACATCGGCAACAGCGCGACGGCAAGCGCGAACGCGGCGGCAATGCGCATGCGCATCGGCAGCAGCGCGTCGCCGAGGAAGGGGGCAATCGACAGCGCGGCGAGGATGCGGCAGAACGGCCACCAGAAGGCAGGCAGCGTCTCGATGAGCAGCGCGTAGGGGCCGGTCATGCCTTATCCGACCAGCGCGGCGGCGCGCTCGAACATGGCGATGCAAAAGTCCATCAGTGCACCGGTGATCCAGTGGCCGGCGAGCGCCAGCACCGCAAAGGTCACCAGCAGGCGCGGCAGGAAGGACAGCGTCTGCTCGTTGATCTGCGTGGCCGCCTGGATCAGGCTGACCACTACGCCGACGATCAGGCCGGGCAGGATCAACAGCACCACCAGCACGACGGTGAGGTCGAGCGTGTCGTTCAGGAGGTCGACGGCGATATCGGGGGTCAGCATGTCAGCCTCCGCCCGCGCGGACCGAGCCGACCAGCGTGTTCACCGTCAGCGACCAGCCGTCGACCAGCACGAACAGCAACAGCTTGAGCGGCAGCGAGATCACCAGGGGCGAGAGCATCATCATGCCCATCGCCATCAGCACGCTGGCGACGACGATGTCGACGACCAGGAAGGGGATGAACAGCATGCAGCCGATCTGGAACGCGGTCTTCAGTTCGGACAGCACGAAGGCAGCGAGCTTGACCGGGAACGCGTGTTTTTGTGGGTCGGTGACATGCGCCTCGCCGGACAGGCGGGCGACCTGGGCGAGCGCGGTCTTGCTCGTCTGCGCGAGCATGAAGCGGCTGACCGGGTCCTCGCCGCGCGCGAGCGCCTCGGTCATGGTGATCTCGTCGCGGTCGAACGGCACCATCGCCTTTTGCCACACTTCCAGGCCGACCGGGCGCATCACCAGCAAGGTGAGGATCAGCGCGACGCCGGTGATCAGGCGGGTGGGCAGACCCTGTTGCAGGCCCAGCGCCTGGCGCAGCAGCGCGAGCACGATCACGAAGCGGGTGAAGCTCGTCATCATCAGCACCAGCACCGGCAGCAGCCCGAGCAGGGTCATCAGGATGAGGATCTGCGTCTTCACCGTGAAGTCGATCTGCCGGCCTTCGTTGGTCGCGGTGAGCAGGCTCAGCGTGTTCTCCGCGTGGGCGGCGCCGCTGGCGGCGAGCAGCAGGGTGCCGGCGAGCACGCCGCCCAGGACCATCCCGCGTTTCATGGCGTGAAGCTGTCCACGTCGATTTCGGAGAGTTCGACGACGCGCAGGCCGTAGTTCTCGCCGCTGACCACCACTTCGGCGCGGCCGATCAGGGTGCCGTTGACGCGGATGTCCAGCGGCTCGCCGGCGAGCTTGTCCAGTTCGATCACCGAGCCGTGCTCGATCGCGAAGAGGTCGGCCAGCGACACGTCGGCGCCGCCGACTTCCAGCGTCAGGCGTACCGGGATCTTGCGCAACAGGCCGCGCAGGTCGCGTTCGGGCGCGCGCACGGGGGCAGCCGCGTCGGCGGCGGGTTCGTCGAACAGGTGTTCGAGGTCGAAATCGTCAGCTTGGGACATGTCAGGATCCTGTGGTGGACGCGGGGGCGTCGGCTTCGGTAAACGCGGTCAGGCACAGCCGGCCGTGGTGTTCGGCGACCGTGGCGGTGAACACGCGGCGCTCGCGCACCTGCACGTCGGCGCGCGCGGCAAGTTTCACCGGCAGCACGCTGCCGACGGTGAGCGCGAGCACATCGCTAAGCGGCAGGCGCTTGTCGACCAGCCGCGCGTTGAGCTCGACGCGCAGCCGGCTGGCGAACGCCGCGTCGGTGGTAGCCGGTAGGCGCTTTTCGCGCTGCTCGCCCAGTACCGCGAGCAGGCGCTCGAAGGCGACGGCATCCAGCGCGATGCGCATCAGTCCGCGGCTGCCGCCGACCTCGTCGCGCATCGACAGCGCGACGACATATGCGGCCGGTCGCGGCGGCGGCAGCGGCAGGGCCGCGAGGGTAGCGTCGGTGCGGACCTCGCCGAGGACGGCGAGCGCCTCGTGCGCCGAGGGCAGCAGGTGCTGGGCGAGCAGGCGCTCGAGCCGGCGCTCGGTCTCGGTCGGCACCGCTTGTGCGGCGCGATCCGCCATGCGCTCGACCGCCTGCGCGGTCTCGACGGCCGGCGAGGGCGCTTTGGCAGGCGCTGCGTCGTCTGAGTGCGTGCCCGGCGCCTCGCCTGCGGCGGCGGTGTCGGCAGCCGGCGCAGGGGGCGCCTCGGGCTTCGGCGCGCTGCGCACGCCGAAGCGGTAGTCGAGGATGGCCAGCAACAGCGGGCGTTCGAGCTTGAGCGCGAGCATGCCGCCCGCGCCGTCGTCGAACCACTGCCAGCGCTCGTCGCGCGCGGCGGTGCCGGCGCGGGCATCGCAAAAGTGGAAGCCGGCGCGGTAGCGCCGGTTGAGCAGGGTGTTGACGGCGCCACTGAGCGCCCGTTCCAGCTGGGTGTGGAACAGCGGCAGCAGATGCAGGGGGCGGCCCAGCGTGGTCGGGTCCAGCGTCTGCATGCCGTGCGCGCGCGCGGGCGGGACGATCTTGGCTTTGCTCATTCTTTAATTAGGCGCCGGGTTTTTGCCCCGCTTTTCACTGTTTAACGTTTAAAGACGCGCATCTTACCTTGCACGCCGGCCGGATTGCGCCATCGGAGCGCGTGAAAATTCACAAAGCCAAGCTAAAGGCATTTATTTAAACTCGCACTTCTTTTGAATAGATCGAATTTTAAATTGCGGCGGCACGCCCAGCGTGACGCGCATCGTTTGCGGGTTGGGAATGGCAGAAATGAATTTGATCGGCTTGCTGGCCGAGCAGTCGCGCATGGCCGGCGACATGGGCGCGCTCGCCCGTGTCGCCGCGGGTGAAGGCTCGGACGGGCAGGAAGGGGCGGCGAGCTTCTCGGCGGCGATGATGGACGCGGTGCGCTCGGTCGACGCCGACAGCCGCGTCGCCGGCGAGAAGATGGCCGACGTCGACAGCGGCCGCAGCGACGACCTGGTCGGCGCCATGCTGATGAGCCAGGAGGCGAGCCTGTCGTTCTCCATGCTGATGCAGGTGCGCAACAAGGTAGTCGGCGCGGTCGACGACCTGATCAAGATGCAGGTCTGAGCCGGTGGCCATGAACGCACTCACCCAGGTCAAGGCGCTGGCGGGGCAGGCCCGCGGCGCGCTCAAGGGCCGCGCGCCGATGTCCGACGCGTCGCGCCGTCTGCTCATGCTGGTACTCGGCGCGACGGTCTTGCTCACGGCGCTCTCGTCTCTGTGGCTGTGGCGAAGCGACGCGAGCTACCGTCCGGTGTTCGGCCAGAGCGAGCAGGTGTCCGCCGCCGACATGATGGCGGTGCTCGACGCGTCCAAGGTGCCCTACCGCATCCACCCGCAAAGCGGCCAGGTGCTGGTGCCGGCCGACGCGCTCGGGCGCGTGCGCATGGAGCTGGCCGCCAAGGGCGTGGTCGCCCGTCTGCCGGCCGGCCTCGAGCTGCTCGATCAGAACGACCCGCTGGGCGTCAGCCAGTTCGTGCAGGACGTGCGCTTCCGGCGCGGCCTGGAAGGGGAGCTTGCGCAAAGCGTGATGGCGCTCGAGCCGGTGGCGGCCGCGCGGGTGCACCTGTCGCTGCCGCGCGCGACGTCTTTCGTCACCGCGCCGTCCGATAAGGCGTCCGCGTCGGTGGTGGTGACGCTCAAGGCCGGGCAGACACTCAGCCGCGAGCAGATCGCCTCGGTGGTCAAGCTGGTCGCAGGTTCGGTGTCGGTGCTCTCGCCCTCGCAGGTGACGCTGGTCGACCAGGCCGGCAATCTCTTGTCGGCGCGGGTCGACCTGGGCGAGGACGGGCTGCCCGCCACCGCCGGCGAGTCCGGCGCGCGGCTGCGTGACGAGGCGCTCGCCAATATCGACGCGCTGCTCGCACCGGTGGTGGGGGCCGGCAACTACAAGGCGAGCGTGACCGTCGCGCTCGACAACGACCGCGTCGAGGAAACCCGCGAGCAATACGGCGAGGCGCCCAAGGTGACCAACGAGGCGAGGCGCGAGGAGAACAGCAGCGAGCGCTCCGCGCTGGGCGTGCCCGGTTCGCTGAGCAACCGGCCGATGCCCGCCGACGCGTCCGCACCCGCAGGCGAGGTGGCCGGTAACAGCCGCAACGCGGTGACCCGCCAGTACGCGTACGACCGCAATATCGTGCACGTGAAGAAGGCTCGCGGCGAGCTCAAGCAGCTGAGCGTCGCGGTGATGCTCAACCAGGCGGCCGCGCCGACCAAGGGCGGCTGGCAGGCGGCCGAGATCGCCCGCATCGAGGACACCCTGAAGAAGGGGCTGGGCGTAAACGCCGAGCGCGGCGACGCGCTGGTGGTCAGCGTGCTGCCGTTCGCCGGCGTGCCCGCGGCGGCGCCGTGGTGGGAAGAGCAGGCCTTGTGGCTGGACGGCGCGCGCGCGCTCGCCTGGCTGTTCGGCCTGCTGCTGGCCTACCTCATGCTAGTGCGGCCCTTCATCCGCCTGTTCAGCCGCCGCTTCGAACGCTCGCCCGAGCGCACCGTCAGCGAGGACGGCGTGCCGGCGGCGGCGTTGCCGGCCGGTGCCGTGGCAAAACTGCCGCCCGTGGCCGAGCGCTCGCAGGTTCACGCCAGCGAAGACGTCGTCTCGCCGCTGCTCGAGGACTACGACCTGCCGCCTGCCGGCTCCAGCGTTGACGTGCTGGTCGAACACCTGAAGGAGCTCGCGGCGAAAGAACCCGAGCGTGTCGCCGAAGTGGTCAAGCAATGGATACAGAAAGATGGAAGAAAACCTGCCTAACGGCGCAGTCGGCGGCGCGCCGGTCGCGCTTGACCGCATCGAACAGGCGGCCATCCTGCTCCTGTGCATGGGCGAGGAGCCTGCCGCCAACGTGCTGCGCTGCCTCGACCGCGAGGACCTGTTGAAGGTCACGCAGACCATGTCGGGCCTCTCCGGCATCAAGGTCGACGAGGTGAAGACGACGATCCAGCGCTTCTTCGACGAGTACCGCGAGCAAAGCGGCGTGCACGGGGCGAGCCGCAGCTTCCTCAAGCGCACGCTGGACAAGGCGCTGGGCGGCGACATCGCCAGCAGCGTGCTCGACACCATCTACGGCGACGCGATCCGTCCGAAGATGGCCCGATTGCAGTGGGTGTCGCCGCAGTGGCTGGCCGTGCGTATCGGCGCCGAACATGTGCGCATGCAGGCGGTGTTCCTCGCCTTCCTGCCGCCGGCGCTGGCCGGCCGCGTGGTGCAGGCCTTGCCGGAAGAGACGCGCGACAGCGTACTCGTCAATATCGCGCGGCTGTCCGACGTCGACCGCGAACTCTTGGTCGAACTCGAGGAGCTGGTCAACCGCTGCCTGGAGAACCTGCACACGCAAAGCACGCAGGTCGAGGGCCGCCAGCTCACCGCCGACATCATCAACCGCCTGCCGGGCGACCGCGCGCGCATGATCGAACTATTGCGCGCGCACGACCCGGCCATCGTCGACGAGATCGAGGCGCGCATGTACGACTTCTTCGTGCTGTCGCGGCAGACCGAGGCGGTGCTGATGCGTATCTGCGAGACCGTCGCGCTCGAGCAGTGGGCGATCGCGCTCAAGGGTGCCGAACCCGCGGTGCGCGACGCGGTGCTCGCGACCATGCCGCGCCGCCAGGCGCAGAACTTCGAGCAGATGATGCGCCGCTCGGGGCCGGTGCCCAAGAGCCGGGTCGAGGAGGTGCGCGGCGAGATCATGGCGCAGGTCAAGGCGCTGGCCGACGCCGGCGAGATCGACCTGCAGCTCTTCCCCGAGGAAGTACTCGAGTGACCGCCTGGCGCCCCTACCGTTTCCCGCCGCTGGTGCTCTCCGCCATCGCCGACCCCTCGGCGCTCGGCGCCGACTTGCAGGCGCAGGCGGCAGAAGCGTTCCGCCAGGGCATGGACGCGGGCTACAGCGAAGGCTACGCCGGCGGCGAGGCGGCCGGCCGGGCCGACGGTTACCAGGCGGGCGTGGAGACGGGCCGGCAGGCCGGTTTCGACGCCGCGCGCGCCGAATTGCTCGAGCGCTTTGCGCTCTCGGCCGCGCCGCTGGACGAGGCGGTGACCCGTTTCGAGAAGCTGTTCGACGAATACCAGCTCGCGCTGCGCGAGGACGTGGTCGAGCTGGTCGGCAAGGTCGCCCGCCAGGTGATCCGCTGCGAGCTCGCGCTCAAGCCGGTGCAGGTGCTCGACCTGGTCGAGGAGACGCTGGCGGCCTTGCCGCCGGTCGACGGCAAGGTCGAAGTGCTGCTCAACGCCGAGGAGTACGCGCGCATCCTCGAGCTTGCGCCCGAGCGCGCTGCCCGCTGGCGCCTGGTGGCCGACCCGACGCTCGCACACGGCGAGTGCCGGGTGCGCACCGCGCAAAGCGAAGCGGACGCCGGTTGCCGCCAGCGGCTGGATGCGTGCCTGGCGCGGCTGCGCGAACAGTTGTGCGGCGCGTCCGCGGCTGACGCGCCGGCGCCGGATACGGCATCCACGACGGCGGCGGACGCGGGCGACGAGGCACCGCCCGCGGCGCCGAAGAAACGCACCCGCAAGCGCAAGAGCGACGAGGCGGGCGATGCTGCGTGAGGCGCTGGGCAGTCTTGAACTCTCCGACGTGCCGCTGGCCAGCGTCACCGGCCGGCTGGTTGGCGCGTCCGGGCTTCTGCTCGAGAGTGTGGGCTGCCCCTTGCAGACCGGACAGCGTTGCCTGATCGAGACGGCCGGCGGCAGCTGGCTGCAGGCGCAGGTGGTCGGCTTCAAGCGCGAAGTGTCGTACCTGATGCCGTTCAAGCAGCCGGTCGGCCTCGCTACCGGCGCCCGCGTCAAGCCCGCACCCGAACAGGGGCAGCTGATGATCGGCCCGTCGTGGCTCGGGCGCATCGTCAACGGCCTGGGCGAGCCTCTGGACGGCAAGGGCAGGCTGGGCGGCAGCCACCCGCTTGCCGAGCACCCGCCGCGCATCAACCCCTTGCGCAAGCACCCGGTGGACACCCCGCTGGACGTCGGCGTGCGCGCGATCAACGCGACGCTGACCATAGGCCGTGGCCAGCGGGTCGGCCTGTTTGCCGGCTCCGGCGTCGGCAAGAGCGTGCTGCTCGGCATGATCACCCGCCACACCGAGGCCGACGTGGTGGTGGTCGGCCTGATCGGCGAGCGCGGCCGCGAGGTGCGCGAGTTTGTCGAGCATGCGCTGGGTGAAGCGGGCCTGGCCAAGGCGGTGCTGGTGGTCGCGCCGGCCGACGAGTCGCCGCTGATGCGCCTGAAGGCAACCGAACTGTGCCACGCCATCGCCGCGCATTACCGCGACGAGGGGCAGAACGTGCTGCTGTTGGTCGACTCGCTGACCCGTTACGCAATGGCCAGACGCGAGGTCGCGCTGGCGCTGGGCGAGCCGCCCGCGACGCGCGGCTACCCGCCGTCGGTGTTCGGCCTGTTGCCCGCGCTGGCCGAGAGCGCCGGCAACGGCGAGGGGGAGGGCAGCATGAGCGCGATCTACACGGTGCTCGCCGAGGGGGACGACCAGCAGGACCCGGTGGTCGACACCGCGCGCGCCATCCTCGACGGCCACATCGTGCTCAGCCGGGAACTGGCCGAGCGCGGCCACTACCCGGCGATCGACATCGGCCGCTCGGTCAGCCGCTGCATGGGGCAGGTCGCGCCGCGGCCGGTGCGCGAACACGCGCGTGCGCTGCGCGGCTTGTGGGCGCGCTACCACGAGGTGCGCGCGCTGATCCCGCTGGGCGGCTATGTGGCCGGCGCCGACGCGCAGACCGACCGCGCGGTCTCGGCGATGCCGGCGATCGACGCCCTGCTGTGCCAGGACGCCGGCGAGGCGGGAAGCCTCGATGCGAGCTGGCAGGCGATGGCCCAGTTGGTGGGCGCATGAGTACGGCAGAACACGTGAACCGTCTGGGGCTGATGCTCAGGCTCAGGCAGCAGGAGGTCGACCGCTTGCAGACGGAACTGGCGGCCAAGGAGCGGTTGAAGGCGCGTTACCGCAACACGCTGACGCGGATGGACGCGCTGCGCGACGCGGTCGGTGCCAGCGGCGCGCAGGCGCATCCGGCGCTCGCCCTCAATGTCGCCGGTTACAAGGACCACCTGCAGGTGCTGCGCGCCTCGCAGGCGCAGGACCTGGCGCTGGCCGAGGCCGAGGCCAGGCAGGGGGCCGAGGCGCTGCGTGCGGCCAGCCTGCGCCAGGAGGCGCTCGCGCAGGTGCGTGCCCAAAGTGCCGACCTGCTGGCGACCCACCTCAAGCGGCAGGAGCAGAAACGTACCGACGAGATGGCGACGCAGGCCTGGTTGCGCGGCGGCGCTTGAGTGTGAAGATTCACCTTTTGTTTAAGAAAAACCGGTTTTTTGTCGCTGAGAGTCGGGTATTGGTGCGCGTGCGCGCGCTCGGAATTTGAAGGAGCTGACCATGTTCGACCCCAATATGATGGCGACCCAGATGGCGCAGATCTTCGTGCAGAAGCCGCAGCAGGCGGTCGACATGAAGAGTGCCCAACTGAAGGCGCGGCGTGACGCGCTGAATGACCTGCAAAAGTCGATGCAGGCGTTCAAGACGAGCCTCGGCGATCTGACCCGCAAGAAGAGCATGGTTGCGATGGGCGCCTCGTTCAGCAAGGAGGGCGTCGGCAGCGTGACCGCGACCGGCCAGGCGCAGCCGGGCAGCTATTCGCTGTTCGTCAAGCAGGTGGCGACCGCGCACCAGGTCTCGTACGGCCAGCTCGCCGGCAGCGATGCCGCGGGCAAGCTGACGGTCGGGCAGGGCAGCGAGACGTTCGACGTCGACCTCTCTGCCGCCGACAACGACAAGGACGGCGTGCTGTCGGTGCAGGAAATGGCGCTGGCGATCAACCGCGCGGAGGGCAACGCGGGCAAGGTCAGCGCGATGGTCGTCAGCGTGGGCGGCGAAGACCAGCTGGTGCTCTCGTCGGGCAAGACCGGCGAGAAGCACGCGGTCACGCTGTCGGCCAGCGACAACCCGGTACTCGCCGGCAAGCTGGCGGACGCGGCCAACTTCAAGGAACTCAACCGCGCGCAGGACGCGATCGTGATGCTCGGTGGCGAGACGACCGGCGTCGAGATCAGGCAGGACTCGAACAAGTTCACCGCGATCCAGGGCGTCACCATGACGTTCACCCAGGCGATGAAGCCGGGCGAGACGCTGCAGCTGGACGTCACCCGCAACCAGGACGACACCAAGGGCAACGTGCAGGCCTTCGTCGACGCGTTCAACACGCTGGTGAAGAAACTCGACGAGATCACCGCGTCGGGCAACGCGGAGTCCGGCAAGAAGGCCGGGCCGCTCGCCAACGACTCGGCGATCCGCGCGCTGCGCAGCAAGCTGAACGAGTTGACGCGGGGCGTGTACGACGGGGTGAAACTGGCCGACCTGGGACTGTCCGCCAGCCGGGACGGCAGCCTGCAGCTGGACGCGGACAAGCTGGAGAAGGCGCTGGCCAAGGATCCGTCCGTGCTCGACCGCTACTTCGGCGGCACCGACGGCAAGAGCGGCTCGCTCTCCAAACTGACCGACTACATGGACACCTGGCTCAAGAGTACCGACGGGCTGATCAAACGGCGCAAGGACAGTGAAGACGCCCAGCAGAAGACGCTGGACAAGCGTCAGGACGCGATCGACCGCCAGTACGACCAGGCCTTCCAGCGTTACCTCAAGCAGTACACCCAGTTGCAGGCGATGCAGGTGCAGATGTCGCGCACGCTGGAAATGATGAACGGCTACTTTGCCTGAGCCGACCGCAAGGACACCACGCAATGAGTTACGAAGAAGGTTACCGCAGTTACCACGCCGTCGACCTGGAGGCGCGTACCCACGCAGCGTCCCCGCTCGAGCTGGTGCTGGTGCTGATCGACGGCCTGCTCGAGGAGCTGGCGCGCGCGCGCGGCCACATGACGAGCAAGCGTTTTGCCGAGAAGGGCGAGAGCATCGAGAAGTGCATCAACATCCTGAACGGCCTCTCCAGCGCACTCGATTTTGATAACGGCGGCGAGGTGGTGACCAACCTGGCGCGCCTCTACGACTACTGCGCGTACCGCCTGTACCAGGCGTCGGTCGACATGGACGCGGCGGGCCTCGACGAGGTGGTCTCGCTGCTCGAGACCATCCGCGGCGGCTGGGTCGGCGTACGGGACAAGCATGCAGGCGCCGCTTGACCTGAAACGGGTTGCCCAGAATGTCCGCGAGGCGGTCCATCGCTGCGACTGGGACGCGCTTGGCCGGCTGGATGTCGAGCTTGCGCGCCGCCTGTCGGCGGGGCCGGGCATTTCGGACAAGGTAGCGCTGGAGCAGGCGTGCGAAGCGTACCGCGACGCGATTGTCGCCTGCCGCGAACGGGCTTCGGTGCTGCGCGCGCAAATGGACGGCATGGCCCAGGCACAAACGGTGCAGCGCGCCTACGCGGCGTTTCAGGAGGAAGAACAATGATCTCCCCGATGCAGGTCCCTGGCCGCCAGGCGGCTGATGTACAGCCGACGGTACCGCAGGTCGCCCCCGGCGAGGGAGAGGCACCGGCAGGCGCCTTCGATGTGCTGTTCGCGGCGCTTGCACCGCTGCCGGTGGTCGCGCCCGGCGAGTCGATGGCTCAGGTTGACGCGGAAGGAGCGGAGGCGGATGCGTCGCTGGCGACAGGGGCGTTGGCCGGTGTGCCGCTGGCCATGCTGGTCCCGACGCCGCCAGCTGTCGCGGCGATGCCGAACATGCCGCCAATGGCCGCGCCTGTGACCACGCCGGTGACTTTGCCGGCGGCGCAGGGGCGCCATGCGTCCGCAGCGCTGCCCGCAACTTCGCTGGCTGAGCTTGCCGCAAACGCCGCGGCAACCGGCCTGCCGCCGGTAGCGGCGGGGCAGCCAGAGCAGGCGGGCGGCAGCCCGCGCCCGGAAAGACACCTTGCCACGGCGCTTGCTCCGCAGAGTGCGGCCGCGCCGGAGCTCCTGGCTGATGGCCGCGCGCTCTTGCTGCCGGCCGTGCCGGTGGCTGGCGCAGCAGGCGCGGTGATGGCGCCGCACGCCGCGCAGGGGGGGCAGCCCCTGCCCGAATGGGCACCGCTGAGCCTGCCCGCACGCAGTGCCGCGTGGCAGGACCCGCTACGCGCCGCGCTGGGCGAGCGCCTGACCGTGCAGAGCGCGCACGGCATAGACCGCGCGCTGATCCGGCTCGATCCGCCCAATCTCGGTGGCGTCGAGATCGCGCTCAGGCACGAGGCCGGCGTGCTCAGCGTGCAGTTGACCGCGTCCAACGCCGAGGTCGCGCGCCAGCTCTCGGTGCTCAGCGACCTGCTTCGGCAGGACCTGGGCAACCGGCAGTACGCGCAGGTGACGGTCGAGGTGCGCGAGGGCGCGGCAGGCTCCGGCCAGCAGCGGCAGGGCCAGGGGCAGGGGCAGGGCCAGGAGGGCAACCCGCGCTCGCCGGGCCGTGCGCTCGACGAGGATGCATGGGCGGGGGCCGAGCGTGGCGACCGCGGTTACGCAAGCAGCAAGCAGGGTTTGGCATGAACAAGAAATTGATGGTGGTCGTGGTCTTGCTGGCGGTGCTGGTCGGGGGCGGCGGCGCGTGGTGGTTCCTGCGGCAGGGCGCGTCGTCCGCAGCAGCACCCGAGGTGGTCGCGCAGGACAAGTTCGTCGGTCTGGACAAGCTGATCGTGATGCTGCGTCCCGGGGACAGTGTCGCGCCGACTTACCTTGCGGCCGACCTGGTGTTCCGTACCGGCGAGCCGGACCTTGCCCGCCTGAAGGCGGAGATGCCGCTGTTGCGCAGCATTGCCGTGCAGAGCCTGTCCGCGCTGGACGCCACGGAGGCCCGCGCGATGCGTATCGAAGACTTCCAGGTGCGGCTGGGTAAGGCCTTCGCTACCGCCTACCAGAGGGAGGGGCGTCCGGCGCCTTTCTCCGCCGTGATGTTCGGCAAGCTGATCATCGAGTAAGCATGGAACTCGGCTACGACACCCCGCAGATCACGCTGGCTGACGAGGGCATCCTGCTTGAGCAGCACGCGCCGCTGGTCAGGCGGGTGGTGCGCCAACTGGGTGCGCAGGCCGGGGGGCTGATGGGGCGCGACGACATGGAGCAGATCGGCCTGATGGCGCTGCTCGACGCCTTGCGCCGCTACGGCGAGCCGGACGAGGCCTTTGCCGGCTTCGCGACGCTGCGCGTGCGTGGCGCCATCCTCGACGAAATGCGCCGCATTGACTGGCGGCCGCGTTCGGTCCGCCAGGACGCGCACCGGGTACGCGACGCGGTTCGCGCGTTGACCCGCGAGATGGGGCGCGTGCCGCTGCGTGCCGAGGTGCTCGCGGCGCTTGATATGGACGAAGACGAGTACGAGGCGCTGCTGTTGGCCGACAACGCCGAGGAGATGGCGAGTTTCGACGCCTTGCTCGCCGCCGGGTTCGACCAGGCGGGCGACGCGTCGCCAGAGCGGCAAATCGAATTGCGCAGCGAGCTTGTGCATGCGCTGTCGGTTCTGTCCGGGCGGGAGCAGCAGGTGGTCCAGCTTTATTACGAGTTTGAGCTGAACCTGAAGGAAATCGCGCTGGTGCTCGGGCTGACCGAGGCGCGGGTGTGCCAGATCAACAAGCAGGCGCTCTCCAGGATGCGCCAGCACTTGGCCGCGGCGTAAGCGGGCCGGGAAGGGAAGTATGCAGCAGTTAATGGGGGTCCTGATCGTGGTCGTGTGCGTGTTTGGCGGTTTCGCCATGCACGGCGGCGATTTTTCGGTGATCTGGCAGCCGGTCGAGCTCCTGATCATCGGCGGGGCGGGCCTGGGGGCGCTGGTGCTGGGCAACCCGGCGCACGTCTTGACCGAGCTCAGGCGCCAGTTGGCAGGCTTAGCCGGGCGCAAGCGCTACGACGCCGAGTTCCAGCGCCAGATGTTGCTCCTGATGTACGAGCTCCTGATCACCGCGAGCCAGGGCCTGAAGGCGCTGGACGAGCATGTCGAAGCGCCGCAGCAAAGCGCGCTGTTCCAGCGCTACCCGCTGGTACTCGCCGAGCCCAAGCTGATGGCGTTCATCGTCGACAATTTCCGCCTGATGGCGATGGGCAAGATCAGTTCGCACGAGCTCGAGAGCGTGCTCGAGCAGGAAATCGACGCGATCCACGAAGAGCTTAACCAGCCGTCCAAGTCGCTGCACAAGATCGGCGAGGCGATGCCGGGCTTCGGCATCCTGGCAGCGGTGCTTGGCATCGTGATGGCGATGAACAGCGTGGGTGAAGGCGCGGGTGCCGCCGAGATCGCCGCCAAGGTCGCCGCGGCGATGGTCGGTACCTTCATCGGCATCTTCCTGTGTTACGCGGTGCTCGACCCGATCAGCAACATGCTGCACCAGATGGTCAAGCAGGAGCTGTCGAATTTCGAGTCGGTGAAGGTGGTGCTGGCCACCCACGCCGCGGGCAAGCCGCCCTTGCTGGCGATCGACGCCGGGCGGCGCCTGGTGCAGCTCAACACCAAGCCCAGCTTCTCGCAGCTGGAGGGCTGGATCAACGCCCTCGAGTCCGCGTAAGGAGCTGCCGTGGCGATTGGCAAACAGGGTCACGACGAGACCATCATCAAGAAGGTCAGCAAGCGCGGAGAAGAAGGCGGCCATGGCGGCGCGTGGAAGGTGGCGTTCGCCGACTTCGTGCTGGCGCTGATGTGCCTCTTCATGCTGCTGTGGGTGCTCGCCGCCCGCGACAAGGAAGAGATCGAGAAGGTGCTGCTCTCCGGCGGCGGCTCTCCGGTCAACGAGGGGTCGGCGCGCGCGGTGGGGCACGACGCCTACTACCCGAAAGGCAGCCTGATCCCGCGTGATCCGGTGCCGGGGCCGCGCGGCAGCGAGAACACCGCCAACAGCGCGGTGCGCGACAACAGCCATCCTTCGGTGACGCCGCAGCAAAGCGGCGCTCGCGTGTCGTACGAGACGCCCGAGCAGATGAAGGCGCTCGCCAAGAAGTTGTCCGACATGAGTGTCGAGGCCGGGCTTGCCGGCCATCTGCAGACGGTGGTCACCCCCTGGGGGCTGCGCGTGATGCTGCACGACACCGAGCGCGAGGGGATGTTCGAGCTGGGCAGCGCGAAGACGACGCCGCGCTTCAAGGCCTTGCTTGGCGAGATGGGGGCCATGTTCGCCCGCATCGACAACCAGCTGATGATCGTCGGCCATACCGACGCCCTGCAGTACCGCGCGCGCGAAGGCGCCACTTTCAGTAACTGGGCCTTGTCCGGCAACCGGGCGCTGGCCGCGCGTGCCGACCTGCTTGCCGGCGGCATGCCTGAGCAGGCGGTGCTGCAGGTGGTCGGCATGGCCGAGCGTGCCCCGCTGGACCCGGCCCGGCCAACCGCGCCCCTGAACCGGCGCATCGAATTGCTGGTGCTGACCGGCAAGCAGGCCGGTGCCATCTCGGCGATGTTCGGCCCGCAGTCGCCGACGCCGGCGCAGGATAAGTCGCTGGTGTTGCCGGCAGCAGGCGAGGTCGAGGCGTTGCGGGGTGATCTGCGCTAGTGGTTTCTTTTTAAATTATTCATGCGTGCAAATAATGTCTATTTGATAGATTATTATTCTCGCATTAGAATCGGCGTTGTCCCTAATTGCCGACTGCCGTGCCGATGAATGCCCTGACCGACCCATGCTGCCTGCCCGGCGCGCTTGACTTCACCTTTGACAACGGGGTGGCCGGTTTGCTGCGCCAGGCGCCGCTGTTCAGCCATCTGGCTGACGATCTGCTCGCGCAACTGGCGACGCAGGCGACGCGGCGCACCCTCGCGCGCGGCGAGTTGCTGTTTGTCGAGGGCGACGACGCGGATCGGGTCTACTTGCTGCTCGACGGCAGCGTGCAGTTTTTCGTGACGGACGGTCAGGGTCGCAGGCTGGTGAACGCGGTGGCGCGCGCCGGCGCGATGCCAGGGCTGGTCTCGTATATTGACTGCATGGCGCAGGAGTGCGGCTGCGTGTCGGACGAGGCGGCCTTACTGCTTGAGTTCGGGCGTGACATGCTGTGCCGCTTCTTCGGATCGGTCGACGGCCTGCCCAGTTGTCCGCGCGTGCGCGGCGAGCTGATGTTCCGCCTGGTCGGCATCATCCGCCAGTTGACCAAACAGACACGCCAGCTTGCGCTGATGGACGTCTACACCCGCGTGCGCTTGCTGTTCGAGCGGATGAGCGTGGAGGAAGGCGGCGTTTGCATGCTGCGCAAGCCGCTGACCCAGCAGGACATCGCCGACATGATAGGCGCATCCCGCGAAATGGTCGCCCGCATCCTGAAGGAACTGGTGTTCGGCGGCTATATCCGTCAGGAGAACCGCCGCATCATCATCGAGCGCCCCTTGCCCGAAAACTTTTAAGATTCCGCTGTTTGTGGTCGCCTTGTCAGTAGGTGAGCGACCCCGAGGCCTGATTGACCATGCAGATCAACCCGCAACTGCGTGCCACGCACGCCCAGACTACCGCGACACGCCCCGCGCAGGCCAAGAGCGCGCAGGGGACGCCGGCTGCAGTCTCTGCCGCTTCGGCGCAGACGCCTGAGGGTGCCCGCTTGGCGCGAGCGCGCGAGGCCTTGCGCGAGGCGCCCGAAGTCGACCTGGAGCGGGTCGAGGCAGTGCGCGCGGCGATCGCGCGCGGCGAGGTGCGTTTTGACGCCGAGCGTCTCGCCGGCCTGATCGAGCAATTCCACGGCGTGCGCACATGACGCAAGGCGAGCAGCTGCGCGCGCTGGCCCGCAATATCGTCGACGACCTGGCTGCTTACCGGCAGCTGGGCGATTTGCTTGACGCGCAGTTCCAGGCGGCGCTCTCGGGCGCGCCCGCGCAGTTGCAGGCGGCAGCTGACCGGGTGTTGGCGCAGGGCGAGCATCTGGAGGCCTCGCGCTGCCGGCGCGAGGCCTTGGTGCGTGCGCTCATGCCGCAGGGCGAGTCCCTGTCGGTCGACAAGGTGCTTTCGGGCCTGCCGGCACCGGCCGGTCCGCGCTGCCGGCAGGCGTGGCATGCGCTGGCGGACGCGGTCGAGGCGTGCCGGGCGCGCAACCTGCGCAACGGAGAGTTTTTCATGCGCCAGCAGGAGGCGGTCGGTCGCGTGCTGTACGGGGAGAGTGATGTTTACCAGGCAGGTTGACGGCTGGCTTGCGCCGCTGTCTGCGCCGGCGGGCGTGGCCCGTTCGGCCGAAGCGGGCGATTTCAGCGCCGAGGGTGCGCGCATCCGTGCCGAGGCGATCGACTTCATCGAGCGCGGCTCGGTGGCGCAGCCGCTTGCTGCGGGTACGCCGGCCGCTGCCTGCCTGAGCGCGGAAGGCGCGTGGTTGCGCAGCCGTGCGCTGGCCGGGCAGGTAGGCGCGGCCGCCGAGGGGCCGCTACCGGACGTAGGCCTTGGCGAGTCGGCCGAAGCTTTTGTCGATGGCTTGCTGCCGCACGCGCAGAAGGCGGCCCGCGTACTCGGCGTGTCGCCAGGCCTGGTGATCGCGCACGCCGCGCTGGAAACCGGTTGGGGGCGTTCGCCCTTGCCCGGCGCCAACGGGCAGCCGGGCTTCAACCTTTTCGGCATCAAGGCCGGCGGCCGCTGGCAGGGCGGCGCGGCCGATGCGATGACCACCGAGCACGAAAACGGCCGCGACGTGAAGCGTGTCGAGCAGTTCCGCAGCTACGGCAGCGTGGCCGACGCGATGGACGACTACACCGCCTTGCTCTCCGGCAGCGCCCGCTACCGCGAGGCGCTCGGCTCGGGGGGCGACGCACGCCGCTTTGCCGACGCGCTCGCACGCGGCGGTTACGCGACCGACCCGCGCTACGCCGACAAGCTCGCGCAGGTCGCCAGCCGCGTCGACACGCTGCTCGCCCGGCGCGACTGATCCGGCCTGCTGCGCGTCAGCGTACGACCGGCTCCACTTCTCCCTTGCTGCTTACCCGTGCGTCGATGACCTGGCCGCTGGCCAGGTTGCGCACGCGGATCACTTCGTCGCGGCTGCCGGCGGCCAGCGCCTGAGCCGCGACCCTGACCTCGACGCCAGCCTGGCGGGCGACGATTTCCACGTCCTCACCCCTTTTCACCAGCGTGCTTGCCTGCAGGCGCCTAGCCCGCAAGGCCGCTCCCGCCTTCAGCGGGCTGCGGCTGCTCATGCCTGCCGCATCCTCGGTGCGGAACAGTGCGTCGTCGATCCGGATCAGCGCCTGCCTTGCGAGGGTCAGTGCGTCGGGGTTCAGAGGCGAACCGGCGGCAAGTGGGGTGCGGGTCACGACCTGCGGCGCGCTGGCTTTGGCGCGGGCGACGTGGCCGCGCGTATCGCTGCCGCAGTGCAGTTCCACCTCGAAACGGGTCAGCGCGAACGACGCGGGCAACGTCACCCGGTAGCCGGCCGCACAGGGGGTGGCCGGCGGGGTCAGCGTCACTTCGGCCTGCACGTCCCGTGCGCCGCGCGCCTGGGCGAGCCTGACAAGCTCGGCGCGCACCGCCTCGGCGGCGTCGGGCGAGGCAGCGTGCGCAGGTAGGCCGCAGAGGGCGAGTGTGAACGCCAGTCCCGCGAGTTGGTAATTTTTACATATACGCATTGGGTGTCGATTATTAGTATCCGCCTTTAAATGTGGCCGGAATTGAATAGCTTTTCGGCAAATGGTAGGGGACACGGAGAGATCAGGCAATCATGGGCATCGCTTTTGACAAGGCGCTCGGGGTGCATCCCGACGCGCTGCGCGTGCGCGCGCAAAGAACCGAGGTGCTGGCGTCCAACATCGCCAACGCTGACACGCCCGGCTACCAGGCGCGCGACATCGACTTCGCCAGCGCGCTCGGTGCGGCCGGCGGCGACGGCGCGGACGAATTGATGTACCGCGTGCCGTTCCACCCTTCGCGCGACGGCAACACGGTCGAGTTGTCGGTCGAGCAGGCGGAGTTTGCGCAGAACGTCAGCGATTTCCAGACCAGCCTGACCTTCCTCAACATGAAGATGCGCGGCCTGGCCAAGGCCATCGCGGGGCAATAACGATGGGTTTCAAGGATATTTCCCGCATCGCCGCGTCGGCGATGACCGCGCAGACGGTAAGGCTGAACGCGGTGGCGAGCAACCTTGCCAACGCCGAGACAGCCGCCGGCAGCGAACCGGCCGCTTACCGCGCGCGCAAGCCGGTGTTCGCTACCGTGTACCGGGGCGAGCAGGCGTTCGGCCAGTGGCAGGGGGCCGGTGTGCAGGTGCTCGACGTGGTGCCAAGCCAGGCAGCCATGCGCAAGGCGCACGAACCGGACCACCCGCTGGCCGACGCCAACGGCGACGTCTTTTACTCGAATGTCAATGCGGTCGAGGAAATGACCGACATGCTGTCCGCTTCGCGTGCCTTCCAGACCAACGTCGAGGTGATGGCGCGCGTGAAGCTGATGCAGCAGGACCTGCTCAAGCTCGGAGAAAACTGATGATGCTCAACGACGCGCGCTTTGCCGGCGCGCAATCCAAGTCGCCGCAGGGTGCAGGCGCGCCCGTCACCCCGCAGCCGGGCCAGGATGAGACGTCGAAGATGTTCATGACGCTGCTGTTGGCGCAGATCCAGAACCAGAACCCGCTCGAGCCGGCCGACCCGGCTCAGTTCGTCAACCAGCTGGTGCAGATGAACCAGCTGCAGAGCACGCAGAACATGCTCTCCGAGCTGGGCGCGCACAGCCTTTTGCTGCGCGAGCTGCAAGGCCTGTCGCTCAGCGGGTTGGTCGGCTCGCAGGCGATGGTCACCGTCGACGCGATGGACCTCTCCGGGGACGCGGTTTCGGGGCGGCTGACGCTGACCGGCGCCGAGAAGGACGTCACGCTGGTGCTCACCGGCGAGGATGGCCAGCGCCACGAGGTGGCGCTGGGCGAGCGTGCCGAGGGCGAGTCTGCCTTCAGCGTCGACCCGAAGGCGCTCGGCCTGCCCGAGGGGCGCTACAGCGTCGAAGTGAAGACCGCTTCGGGCAAGAAGGCGATGCTCGAGGTCGAGGCGAAGATCGAAAGCGTGCGCCTGCCTATCGGCGGCGGCGAACCGCTGGTCCGCCTGGCCGGCATCGGCGAGTTCCCTGCTTCCTATGTCACCCAACTGCTGGGCAAGCCCGCCGCTGCCCGCGCCGCCTGAGGTCCACCATGAGTTTCGAAATCGCCCTGTCCGGGATCAACGCCGTCAGCAGCCAGCTCTCCGGCATCAGCAACAACATCGCCAACGCCAGCACCTACGGCTACAAGATGGGCCGCACCAACTTCTCCGCCGTCTACGTCGGCGCGCAGGCGATGGGTGTCGGGGTCGGCTCGACCCAGCAGGACATCGGCCGCGGCGGCTCGCTGACCTCGACCGGGCGCATGCTCGACGCGGCGATCGACGGCAAGGGCTTCTTCATCACCCGCGGCGCGGACGGTGCCAACCAGTACACCCGCGTCGGCATCTTCAACACCGACAAGGACGGCTTCCTGGTCGACAGCTACGGCCGCAAGGTGCAGGGCTTCAATATGTCGGCGACCGGCGCGCAAGGCGCGCTGGGCGACATCCAGGTGCCGACCGGCCAGATCCCGGCCATGCCCAGCGACGCGCTGAAGTACGCGGGCAATATGTCTGCCGGCTGGGAAGTGCCGGCCAAGGCGTTTGACGCGGCCGACCCGTCGACCTTCAACGCGTCGTCGGTGTCCACCGTCTACGATTCGCGCGGCGAGAAGCACACGGTCACCCAGTACTTCGTGAAGAAGGACGACAACACCGTCAGCGTGCACTATGCCCTCAACGGCAAGCCGCTGGCCGGTGCCCCCTCGGCGCTGACGTTCGACGCGAAAGGCCAGCTCACCGGCGGCACCAGCCAGACGCTGACGCTGACCGGCCTGACCGGCGCGGCGGACATCACGCTGAACCTCGACTACACCGGCACCACCATGTTCGCCGGCGAGCACAGCACGACGGCCAACGCGGCCAACGGTTACGCGTCCGGCGCGATGACCGGCGTGCGCATCGAGAGCAACGGCGAGATCACCGCGCAGTACAGCAACGGCCAGAAGATGGCAGTCGGCGTCGTCGCGCTGGCGTCCTTCCCGAACGAGCAGGGCCTGGCTGCCGCGTCGGATACCAGCTGGACCGACACCCCCGCGTCCGGCGCCGCGCTGATCTCGACGCCGGGCAGCGGCACCGTCGGCCAGCTGGCTGCCGGCGTGCTCGAGGGTTCCAACGTCGACTTGACCGCAGAAATGGTCAACCTGATGACCGCGCAGCGCAACTACCAGGCCAACACCAAGGTGATCTCGACGCAGAGCCAGGTGGTGCAGGCCTTGATGCAGGCGATCTGATGAGCGCGCTGATCTACACCGCGATGAGCGGGGCGAACCGGGCGCTCAAGGCGCTGGAAGTGCGCGCGAACAACCTCGCCAACGCCGGCACCACCGGCTTTCGCGCCGACATCGAGGCGGCGGCGAGCCAGGCGGTGCCCGGCTACGGCTTTGATGCGCGCCACCAGGCGACGCACGCGCCTTCCCGGGTCAACCTTGCCACCGGCACGCTCAGCCAGACCGGCCGCGACCTCGACGTCGCGATCGACGGCGATGGCCTGTTGGCGGTCGAGGCGGCAGGCGGCGAGGGCTATACCCGCGCCGGGCACTTCGAGGTCGACGCGGACGGCGTGCTGCGCGTCGGCCGACGCGCGGTACTCGGCGACGGCGGCCCGATCACCCTGCCGCCGTCGGTGACGCAGGTGTCGGTGTCGGCCAGCGGCGAGATCTCGGTGCTCGCCGCCGGCGAGACCGAACTCGTGCCGGTGGACCGCCTAAAGCTGGTGCGTCCGCCCGAGGGCAGCCTCGTCAAGAGCGAGGAGGGCCTGCTCGTCGCGCGCGACGGTGCGCCGTTTGCCGCCGACGACACGGTACGCGTGAAGGGGGGCTACCTCGAGCAGAGCAATGTCTCGGCGGTCGAGGAAATGATCGCCACCATGGCGCTCAACCGCAGTTTCGAAATGCAGATGAAAGTCTTTTCTTCAGCCGGCGAGATGGTCGACGCGGGTAACCGCCTGATCCGCGGCTGAACGAGCAGGAGAGAAAGAGATGAACCCCGCTTTGTGGATCAGCAAGACCGGTCTGGCCGCGCAGGACGCGCGCCTGTCGTCGATCGCCAACAACCTCGCCAACGCCAACACGGTTGGTTTCAAGCGCGACCGCGTGGTGTTCGAGGACCTCTTCTACCAGGTCGAGCGCCAGCCCGGCGCGCAGGTCGACGACGAGAACAGCGCGCCGTTCGGCGTGCAGGTCGGCAACGGCACCCGCGTGGTCGGCACCCAGAAGGTGTTCACCACCGGCGGCATCCAGACCACCTCGCAGGCGCTCGACGTCGCCATCGTCGGCCAGGGCTTCCTGCAGGTGCGCATGGGCAACGGCGAGACCGGCTACACCCGCGCCGGGCAGCTGCAGGTCAACGCCGACGGCCAGATCGTCAACGCGCAGGGGCTCGCCATCCAGCCCGAGATCACCCTGCCTGCCAACGCGACCAAGGTGTCGATCAGCGAAACGGGTGTGGTGTCGGTCAGCGAGGCCGATTCCGTCACGATGACCGAAGTCGGCCAGCTCGAACTTGCGCAGTTCGTCAACCCGGCCGGCCTGTTGGCGCTGGGCGACAACCTGTTCCAGGAAACCGCCGCCAGCGGCACGCCGACCACCGGCGCGCCCGGTTCGGATGCGCTCGGCCGCCTGAAGCAGGGCGCGCTCGAGGGCTCGAACGTGCAGGTGGTCGAGGAGATGGTCGACATGATCGCCGCGCAGCGCACCTACGAGATGAACACCAAGGTGCTGTCGGCCGCCGACAACATGATGCAGCAACTGGCGGCTTCGGTCCGATGAGGCGTCTTCTTGCCGCCCTGGCCGTCCTGCAGCTGGCCGCCTGCGCGCAGTTCGTGCCGGCGCCGCTGCCGGAGGTCGACGCCGACCTGCCCGCCGAGATGCTGCGCGTGCAAAAGCCGAAGGGCGGCGGCGTGTTCTCCGAGTACGGCAGCCCGGCGCTGGTCAGCGACCGCGTCGCGTTCCGTCCGGGCGACATCCTGACCGTGCTGCTCGAGGAGGCGACGCAGGCGAGCAAGAAGGCCGGCACCAGCTTCGGCAAGGAGTCGACGGCCCAGATCAAGCCGCTGGTCATCGGCAACAAGACCTACGACACCACCGTCGGCATCGAGGCCGACCGCGGTTTCGATGGCTCGTCCAGCTCGACCCAGCAAAACCGCCTGTCCGGCGCGCTGACCGTCGTCGTGCACAAGGTGCTGCCCAACGGCCTGTTGCTGATCAAGGGCGAGAAGCAGCTCGCGCTCAACCAGGGCGAGGAGTACCTGAAACTGGCCGGCCTCGTGCGCACCGACGACATCGACGCCGGCAACCGCGTCTCCAGCCTGCGCATCGCCAACGCGCGCATCGCGTACTCGGGACGCGGTGTGCTGCACGACGCCAATTCCGCGGGTTGGCTGACCCGTTTCTTCACCAGCCCGCTGATGCCGTTCTGACGGCGCGTACCCACCGGATAGCCTTGCCATGCGACGCCTCGTCCTCTCCCTTCTCCTGTGCGTGCTGCCCGGCGCGCACCTTTTCGCGCAGCCCTTGCGCACCCTCGTCAACGTCGAGGGCATCCGCGAGAACCAGCTGATCGGCTACGGCATCGTGGTGGGCTTGGACGGCACCGGCGACAAGTCGCAGGTGAAGTTCGCCGGCCAGTCGGTCGCCAACCTGCTCAAGCAGTTCGGCCTGAACCAGGACGGGCGCGAGACCAAGGTCAAGAACGTCGCCGCGGTGATGGTCAGCGCGGCCCTGCCGCCCGGCTACGGGCGCGGCCAGACCATAGACGTGACGGTGTCTTCGCTGGGCGACGCCAAGAGCCTGCGCGGCGGCACCTTGCTGTTGACGCCGCTCAAGGCGGCCAACGGCGAGGTGTACGCGCTCGCGCAAGGCAGCGTGGTGATCGGCGGGCTGTCGGCGCAGGGGGCGAGCGGCAGCTCGGTCACCGTCAATACGCCGACCGCCGGGCGCATCCCGAACGGCGCGAGCGTCGAGCGCGAAATCCCGTCCGATTTCGAGGACGGGCCGACGGTGCGCCTGAGCCTGCGCCGGCCGAGCTTCGAGACGGCGACCAATGTGGTGAACGCGATCAACCGCCAGCACGGGTCGATCGCGTCGACCCGCAACGCGACGACCATCGAGGTGCTGGCGCCGACCAACCCGACCGCGCGCGTCGCCTTCGTCGCCCGCCTGGAGAAACTGAACGTCGAGGTCGGCGGCAACCTGCCCAAGGTGGTGTTCAATTCGCGTACCGGCACCGTGGTGGTCAGCGAGGGCGTCAAGGTGCGCCCGGCGGCCGTCTCGCACGGCGCGCTGCGCGTGGTGATTTCCGAACGCAGCGACGTGAGCCAGCCCGGCGCGTTCAGCCAGGGGCAGACGGTGGTGACGCCCAATTCGGACGTGTCGGTCGACCAGGGCGGGGGGCGGATGTTCCGCTGGCCGGCCAGCGTGTCGTTACAGACCATCGTCGACACCATCAACCGTACCGGCGCGACGCCGGACGACGTGATGTCCATCCTGCAGGCGCTCGACGAGGCCGGCGCGATCTACGGCGAACTGGTGGTGATCTGAGATGCGCCTTGAAACCCGACTGAACACTGTCCCGGCAGCCGATAAGGAAGGCAGCGCACCGGTCGCGCCCGCGGCCGACGCTGAGTACCGCGCGAAGGTCGACAAGGCCGCCGAGGCCTTCGAAGCGCAGTTCATCCGGCAGATGCTCGCCCAGATGCGCCAGGCGACCCGCACGCTGTCCGGCCCGGACGGGCTGTTCGCCAACCCGGTCAACCGCGACATGCTCGATATTGCCGACACGGCGGTTGCCGACGCGCTCGCGCGCACCCGCCAGTTCGGCCTTGCCGACATGATCGTGCGCGACCTGCTCGGCGAGCCGCTTAAGAATGCCGGCGGCGCGGTCGCCTTGAATCAGCAAGCCCATGCAGACGGGGCTGCGCTGGCCGCGTTCGCGCCGCCGCTGCGCGCCCCGTTCCACCGCACGCAGGAAAGCCATACCGATGCGCATGATCAATAACGCCCTCTCCGGCGCGCTCGCCGCGCAGGCGGGCTTGCACGCGACCAGCCAGAACCTCTCCAACCTGCTGACGCCCGGCTATTCGCGCCAGGGCGTGCTGCTCGCGGCCAGCGTGCCGCGCAGCGCTCAGGCGGGCGACGCCGGCAACGGGGTGACCGTGGTGTCGATGCGCCGCTACAACGACGAATACAAGAGCCTGCAGATGTGGCAGGCCAACACCCGGCTGGGCTACCACGAGGGGCGCCAGCCCTTCTTCCGCCAGCTCGAGCAGGTGGCCGGCAGCGAGGGCACCAGCCTGTCGGTCGGCCTCGACCAGTTCTACGCGTCGCTCAACGTGGCCAGCGCCGAGCCGGGTTCCATCCCGCTGCGCCAGCAGGTGATCGAGTCGGCGCAGGCGCTCGCGCACCGCGCCAACAACCTGATGGGCGTCACCGACGCGCAGATGTCGGCGCTGCGCGAGCAGCGCGGCGCGATCGTCGGTCAGATCAACACGCTGACCGGCACCCTCGCCAGGCTCAACGACGAGATCGCCGCGGGCGAGGCCGCCGGGCTCAATACCGCGGGCCTGATGGACGAGCGTGACCGCCAGATCGACGCGCTCGCCGGCATGCTCGACGTGCGGGTGGTCAACCAGCCGGACGGCAGCAAGACGGTGACCCTGCCCGACGGCCAGCCGCTGGTGGTCGGCAACACCGCGTCGGTGCTCGAGGCCAAGGACAACGCCGACGGCAGCCAGACGCTGACCTTCACCTTCGGCAAGCTGAAGTTCCCGCTGGCCAGCGACCGTGTCGGCGGCCGCCTGGGCGGCCTCAACGAATACGAGACCCAGGTGCTGCGCCCGATGCAGGACGGCGTGCGCACGCTGATGCAGACGCTCGCCGACGACGTCAACGCGCAGCTGGGCAAGGGCTTCGACCTCAACGGCAAAGCGGGCGCGCCGCTGTTCGTGTTCGACGCGGGCAAGGGGCGGCTCGAGATCGCCAAGATCAAGGCGGACGAGCTGGCGTTTTCGGCGACTGGCGCACCCGGTGACAGTGGCAACCTGCAGGTGATCATCGCGCTCAAGGACAAGAAGATCGACCTGCCCGGGCTGGGCAAGGTGACGCTGGGTGACGGTTACGCGCAGCTGTTGTCGCGGCTGGCGACGCAGAGCCAGCAGAACGACGCCGGGCTGGAGACCGCCAAGGTGGTGCGTGCCGAGGCCGAGAACAACTGGTCGGCCACCAGCGGCGTCAACCAGGACGAAGAGGCGATCAACCTGATGGAATTCCAGAAAATGTACCAGGCGAACATGAAGGTGGTCGCCGTGGCCAACAGCCTGTTTGACAGCACGCTGGCGATCTTCTGAGGCGGATATGCGCATTTCGAGCACACAGTTCAAGACCACGATGGCCCTGACCCTGCAGCAAAGCCAGGGCACGATGTCCGATTTGATCATCAAGATGGGCAGCGGCAAGAAGCTGCTGCGTCCGTCGGACGACCCGATCGCCAGCCTGCGCCTGTTGCGCCTCGAGCGCGACGAGGCGGCGCTCGCGCAGTACCGCGAGAACATCTCGACCCTCAATTCCCGGCTGTCGACCGACGAGGCGCTGCTGGACGGCATGAAGTCGGATACGCAGGCCGCGCGCGACCTTTTGGTGTGGGCGGCGGACGGCAACAACAGCCTGGACGACCTCGCGGCGATGGCGACCAGCCTCGAGTCGCTGCGCGACAGCCTCCTTTACAGCGCGAACAGCAAGGACGGCGACGGACGCTACCGTTTCTCGGGGACCGCCACCGGCACGGCCGCGATGCTGTTCGACGAGACAGCGGCGCCCGGCACGCGTTACAGCTTCGGCGGCAACGAGAACCTGCAGGAGGTGCTGGTCGGCGACGGCGTCAAGCAGCCGGCCAATACTACGCTCTCCGAAATGGCCGACCTCCTGAACGCGCTGGACAAGGCCGTGGACTCGATCAAGAACCCGGTGCCCGGCGCGGATGTGAGCGCGGGGCTGCGCGACGCGCTGGGGCAGGTCGACGCGGGGCTCGAGGCGATCACCGGCAAGATGGCGCGCATCGGCGGCGCGCAGAACACGTTGTCGGTGATGGACCAGAATCACGAGAACGTCAGCCTCGCCAACCAGGGCGTGGTCGGCGAACTGGGCAGCCTCGACTACGCGAGCGCCTACCTCGAGCTCAATACCTGGACGATGGCGCTGCAGGCGAGCCAGAAGGCCTACGGCAAGATCAGCAGCCTGACGCTGTTCGACGTGGTGTGATGCGATGAGCCTGCCGATTTCTTCCCTCGACAAGGGCCGTGGCAGCGCGCGCTACCGTGCCGACCAGGCCGTCTCGCCGCGTCCGGCCGCCGGCATCGGCCCGCTTGACACCGAGGCGGCCAAGGCGCCGCTGGCCGCGCCGCGCAACCGCGAGCCTGCGACCTGGCGCTACAGCGCGCAGCTGAACGACCAGCTGACCTCGGCGCAGCGCTCGCTCGACTACCTGGACGACCTCTACCTGCGCATGCAGGCGATGAAGGGCGAGCTTGGCCGCCAGCTCTCCGAGCGCGAGATCGACCCTTCGGACATGGAGGCGATGGCAGAAAGGGTGCGCGAGGCGTGGCGCGAACGCGGTGCGAAAAGCGGCGGCAGCCTGGACAACCAGCTGCACCTGCGCCTGAATGGCGACGCGAGGCAGCCGTTCACCGTGCGCGGCTTCGAGCTGGCGAGTCTGCGTGAGGGCAAGGCGGAAACCCTGTTATTCTACGCGGACGGCGCCGGCAAGCCGCCTGCGCAGGTCGCGGTCGGCGACAATCGGCCGCTCGACACCCTGCTGCGCGACCTCAATCGTGCGCTGATGCCCTCCGGCGTGCAGGCGGCACTCGACGACGCGGGCGAGCTCGCGTTTTCGGTTGGCGAGGCAGCGTGGCCGCAGCTGCGCGAACGTTTCGCCGCCAGCGGCGGCGGCGTGCGCCTGCCGGCCGGCGTGCCGCAGCGGCTGCGCCTTGACGCGCAGCCCGGCCTGCTCGACGGGCAGCCGGCGCCGGGCAGCGACCACGCGTCGGTGCGCCAGCGCCTGCAGTTCCTGGTGCAGGCGATGGAGCAGGTCGCGCAGGCGCGCGCGTCGGTGAAGGCGGCGATTGCCGAGGCGCGCCGTTCGATCGAGGCGCTCTCGCGCATGAACGAGGAAGTCTGGGCGCGTTCGTTTGCCGGCGATTTCAACGCCAGGCTCAACCGCCCCGACGGCGAACAAGTCCTATTCGAAGTCATCCCCGCGTTGGCCGGCGTCAGCCGCCACCGCGTCTTGTCCCTGCTGGCGTTGCGCTGAACGCGCGCGGCCCCGGCGGGGCCGGAGTCCAGCCTATGGCCAAAAGCAAGACCATCTACAGTTGTACCGAATGCGGCGGCACGTCCCCCAAGTGGCAGGGGCAGTGTCCGCATTGCAATGCGTGGAACACCCTCGTCGAGGCGGCCGACACGCCGCAGACCCAGCGTTTCGAGAGCTGGACCAGTCACGCCAGCCGGGTCGAGTCGCTCGCCTCGGTGCAGGCCGAGGAGGTGCCGCGCACCAGCTCGGGCATGGAAGAGCTCGACCGGGTGCTCGGCGGGGGGCTGGTCGCCGGTGGTGTGATTTTGCTCGGCGGCGACCCGGGCATCGGCAAGTCGACGCTGCTCCTGCAGGCGCTCGCGACCCTCGGCGCGCGCGAAAAGGTGCTCTACGTGTCGGGCGAGGAGTCGCCGCAGCAGATCGCCTTGCGCGCGGTGCGCTTGCAGCTGGACGCAAACCAGGTGCGCCTGCTCGCCGAGATCCGCCTCGAGGCCATCCTCGCCGCGCTCAAGCACGAGCAGCCCAAGGTGGCGGTGATCGACTCGATCCAGACCCTGTATTCGGACCAGGTCAGCTCGGCGCCCGGCTCGGTGTCGCAGGTGCGCGAGTGCGCAGCGCAGCTCACCCGCATCGCCAAGCAGTCGGGCATCACCATCATCCTGGTCGGCCACGTCACCAAGGAAGGCGCCATCGCCGGCCCGCGCGTGCTCGAGCATATCGTCGACACCGTGCTCTATTTCGAGGGTGACAGCCACTCGAGCTACCGCATGATCCGCGCGATCAAGAACCGCTTCGGCGCCGCCAACGAGCTGGGCGTGTTCGCGATGACCGAGCGCGGCATCCGCGGCGTCTCCAACCCCTCCGCGATCTTCCTGTCCTCGTACCGCGACGACGTCGCCGGCTCGTGCGTGACGGTCAGCCAGGAGGGCACGCGCCCCTTGCTGGTCGAAGTGCAGGCATTGGTCGACGACGCGCACGGCTACCAGCCCAGGCGCCTGGCGGTCGGCCTCGACCAGAACCGCCTCGCGCTGTTGCTGGCGGTGATGCACCGTCACGCCGAGGTCGCCTGTTTCGACCAGGACGTGTTCCTCAACGCGGTGGGCGGGGTGAAGATCGGCGAGCCGGCGGCGGACTTGGCGCTGGTGCTGGCGATGGTCTCGTCGCTGCGCAACAAGCCCTTGCCGGAGAAGCTGGTGGTGTTCGGCGAGCTGGGCCTGGCCGGCGAGGTGCGCCCGGTCACCCGCGGCCAGGAGCGGCTGCGCGAGGCGGCCAAGCTCGGTTTCACCCGCGCGCTGGTGCCGCAGGCGAACCGGCCGCGCCAGGCGATCGAAGGGTTGGAGGTGATTGGCGTCGAGCGGCTGTCCGAGGCGGTCGACTTCATCTGCGAGCGTTAAGTCAGCGCGCGCAGCACCCTGAGGCGAATCTCGCTGCCGCCACCGCTTGAGGCGACTTCGGCGCCGAACACGAAGACGCGCGCGCCGCCTGCCTGGTCGCTAAAGCGGCCGACGGTCACCCACTGGCCCAGCGGCGCGCTGATTTCGGTGACGAGGCGCCGTCCCTGAACCTGCCCGTCGCCGGCAAAACGGCTGTCGTCGACGGCGACCGACAGCCGGACGGAATTCGCGCCGGTGAGCGTGGGCGTCACCCAGAAGCCGCGCACCGCCTGCTGCACGGCACCGCCATCCCCGCCTATCCACCACGGCACCGCGCGTTCTTCGCCGAACGAGATCGACGCGCTCATGCCGTCCTGCACCATCACCGACTGCGTGCTGCCGCTGCTGCTGTTGCCGCTGGACAGCGACCAGCCGCCGGCCTTGGGGGTACCCCACTGGATGCTGGCGCCGCCCTGGTTGCGGGTGGCATTCACTTCGACTACCAGTTGCGCGGGCAGGGCGGCGGCAAGCGGGGAGAGGGTGGCCGCGCAGAGCGCGGCGAGCAGGAATCGTCGTTTCATCATTCGTAGTCCTTGGACGCACGCCAGATCGACAGGATCAGCCAGCAGCTGTTGACGAGCGCGATCAAAAAGCCGAACAGCCCCAACAGCGGCAGGCCGAGCAATTTGGGGCCGGCGTCGACGGTCAGCACGATGGACGAGCCGATGATCAGGCAGCCGGTGACGATGCCCATGGTCAGCCGGTTGCTGCTCTTGTCGATCTGTCGGCCGAAGTGGTCGAGGCGGGCGAGGTCGAGGTTGACCCGGAAACGGCCCTGGCGCACGTCGCGCAGCATGCGCACCACGTCGTGCGGCACGCCGGCGAGCATGGCGACGGAGTCGGCCAGCGAGCGGCGGGTACGCGCGGCCAGCGCGGCGGGCTTGTAGCGCGCGCGGATCAGCGTGCGCACGAAGGGAGTCACCTGCTCGAGCAGGTAGAAGTCGGGGTCGAGCTGGCGGCCCAACCCTTCGAGGGTGATCAGCGCCTTGAACAGCATCGCGAGGTCCGGCGGCAGCACGATGCCGTGGTCGCGGATCAGCGACATGATGTCGTCGATCAGCTGGCTCAGGTTGAGCTGGCCCAGCGGCACGTGGTCGTACTGGAACATCAGTTCGGAAACGTCGTGCGCGAAGCGCTGCTCGTCGACCGGGTTCCTGCCGACCCATTCGAGCAGGGTGTCGGTCATCGCGCGCTCGTCGTGGCGCGCCAGTGCGAACAGGAGGTTGACGATCTCGTCGCGGCGCACATGCGAGAGGCGGCCGACCATGCCGAAGTCGATGAAGGCGATACGGTTGCCCGCGAGGTAAAACACGTTGCCCGGGTGCGGGTCGGCGTGGAAGAAGCCGTTGATCAGGATCATCCTGAGCACTGCATCAGCGCCGCGCCGTGCCAGTAGCCTGGGGTCGAGCCCGGCGTCCGCGAGCAGGTCGAGGCGGCCGGCTGGCACGCCGTCGACGAAGTCCTGTACGTTCACTTCGCTGTTGCTGCACGCCCAGTAGACGCGCGGCACGCGCACGTGGTCGTCGTCGGCGAAGTCGCGGCCGAAGCGTTCCATCGCCCGTCCCTCGGCGGCGAGGTCGAGTTCGCGCTTGAGCGAGCGGCTGAACTGGTTGACGATCTCGCGCGGCTGGAAATGGCGGGCGTCGGGGAATTCCAGCTCGATCAGGTAGGCCAGATGCGCGAGGATGCGCAAGTCGGCGTCGACCTTGGCGACGATGCCCGGCCGGCGCACCTTGACCGCGACCGCGGTGCCGTCGGGCAGGGTGGCGCGGTGCACCTGCGCGATCGACGCCGAGCCGATCGGCGCGCGCTCGAAGCTGGCGAACACTTCGGTGAGCGGCCGGCCCAGGCTTTGCGCGATCAGCGCCTCGATGTCGGCGCCGGGCAGGGCGGGAACACTGTTTTGCAGTTTCTCGAATTCGGCGATCCACTCGGGCGGGAACACGTCGACCCGGGTCGACAGGATCTGGCCGAGCTTGATGAAGGTCGGCCCCAGCGCCTCGAGCGCGCGGCGCAGGCGTACCGGGGTCGGGATTTCGCTCTCGCCTTCCGGGGGCGGCGCCTCGAAAAAGCCGGCCACGCGGGCCACCGTGCGTGGCAGGCCCAACCGCTCGGCGAAGCGGCCGAGCCCGTGGCGGATCAGGATGCCGGTGATTTCCTTCAGGCGGGGAAGGTCGCGCATCGCGACCAGCGTCTCTCTGAGCATGAAACTCCCGTGTTCCGGGGCTTGGCTTTACACTCAAGCCCTCGTTCGATAGAGTGCAGTGTATGAAATTGCCCCTGTCCTTGCTAGCGCTGATTTTCGCACTCTTTATGGGTAGTGTGTACGCGGCGCCGGTGTCCGCCGACGAGGCCGCGCTGGCGGCCGAGCAGGCCGACCCGATCGCCCGTTTTGCCCAGAGTTCGGGCGAGGAGGCCGTGGGCGACTTGCTGTTGCAGGCGATGAGCCTGCTGGGTGTGGCCTACCGTTTTGGCGGCAATTCGCCGACGTCCGGGCTCGATTGCAGCGGCTTCATCAAGTATGTGTTCGAGAAATCGCTGAAGGTGAACCTGCCGCGCACCTCGGCCGAGATGGCCAAGGTCGGCCGCGCGGTCGACCGGGGCGAACTTGTGCCCGGCGACCTGGTCTTCTTCGATACGCGGGGATTTCGCAATTCGCACGTCGGGATTTATCTGGGCGGCAACAAGTTCATCCACTCGCCGCGCACCGGCAAGACGGTCGAGGTCGCCAATATGGGGCAGTCTTACTGGGCGGGCCGCTATAATGGAGCCCGTCGCGTCCAGCGCGGCGCGAATTGACATGACGAAGGCCCGGGCGGCTTGAAGCCCAGGGCCAGCATACACCCGGTCGGTGCCCGCCTTGGCGGGCATCGGCTTTTTGAACGGAAGCTAGCAATGACGCCAGAAATGCCGGTGTGGCGCGACGCGGACGGCAACGTCCTCGCCTGCGTCGAGAAGATCAAGGTCATGCGCGAGAACATCGAAGAGCTCGCCCAGCTCGCGCAGGACGCGTTCGAGGACGCGCTGTTGATGGGCTGCGCCGAGGCGCAGATCCGCGACTACCTGGTCGAGCTGATGCGCGGGCTCGACAACCCCTACCGCCAGGGGCCGGACGCATGAGCGTGCCCTTCGAGGTCATGATCGGCCTGCGCTACCTGCGCGCCAAGCGCCGTAACGGCTTCATCTCCTTCATCTCGCTGGCGTCGGTGATCGGCATCGCGCTGGGCGTCGCCGCGTTGATCATCGTGCTCTCGGTGATGAACGGCTTCCAGAAGGAGATCCGCGGCCGCCTGCTTGGCGTCGCCTCGCACGTCGAGGTGTCCGGCCTGCAGGGGCCGCTGTACGACTGGCCGGCGGTGGCCAGGCTCGCCAAGCAGGAGCCGGGCGTGGTCGCCACCGCGCCTTTCGTGTCGGCGCAGGGCCTGCTCAGCGCAGGCGGTGCGGTGCGCGGCGTGATGGTGCGCGGCATCGATCCAGTGCAGGAAGACCGCGTGGTCGACGTCGGTCGCCACATGGTCAAGGGGCGGCTCGCCGACCTGAAGCCCGGCGAGTTCGGCGTGCTGCTGGGCGCGGAGCTTGCCCGCCAGCTGGGGGTCGGCGTCGGCGACAAGGTTACGCTGATCACCCCGCAGGGCAACGTGACGCCGGCCGGCATGATGCCCAGGCTCAAGCAGTTCACGGTCAAGGGGCTCTTCAAGGTCGACATGTACGAGTACGACGCGAGCTTCGCGATGGTCGACCTCAAGGACGCGCAGACGCTGTTCCGTATGGGTGACGGCGTCTCCGGCGTGCGCCTGAAGCTTGCCGACCTGTTTGCCGCGCCAGTGACCAAGGCCGCGCTGCAGCAGAAGCTGCCCGAGGCGTGGGTGACCGACTGGAGCGACCTGAACGCCAACTATTTCCGCGCGGTGCAGATCGAGAAGCGGATGATGTTCATCATCCTGACGCTGATCGTCGCGGTCGCCGCGTTCAACCTGGTGTCGACGCTGGTGATGGTGGTCACCGACAAGCAGTCGGACATCGCCATCCTGCGCACGCTGGGCGCGTCGCCTGCGAGCATCATGAAGATCTTCATGATCCAGGGGGCGGTTGCCGGCGTGCTGGGCACTCTCGGCGGGGTCGCGGGCGGCGTCGCCGTCGCGCTCAACCTCGACGTGATCGTGCCGGCGATCGAGCGGCTGATCGGCACCAAGATCCTCTCCAGCGAGGTCTACCTGATCGACTACCTGCCGTCCGACGTGCAGTTGTCCGACGTGTCGACCATCGCGCTGGTGTCGCTGGTGCTTGCCCTGCTGGCGACGCTCTACCCGAGCTGGCGCGCGGCGCGCACCCAACCTGCGGAGGCACTGCGCTATGAGTAAGGTGATCGAGGCGGTCGGCCTCTCCAAGGTGTACGACGAGGGCAATCTGGACGTCGAGGTATTGTCCGGCATCGACCTGGCGGTCGGGCAGGGCGAGCGCATCGCCATCGTTGGCGCGTCGGGCTCGGGCAAGAGCACGCTCATGCACCTGCTGGGCGGGCTCGACGTGCCAAGCGCCGGGCGCGTCAGCGTTGCCGGGCAGGACCTGGCCGCGCTTGGCGAAGCCGAACGCGGACGCCTGCGCAACGAAAAGCTCGGTTTCATCTACCAGTTCCACCACCTGCTGCCGGAATTCACCGCGCTGGAAAACGTGATGATGCCGCTTCTGATCCGGCGCCAGCCGCGCGAGGCGGCGGCCGAGGCCGCTGCGGCGATGCTGGAGAAGGTGGGGCTGGCCAAACGGCTCGCGCACAAGCCGGGCGAGCTCTCCGGCGGCGAGCGGCAGAGGGCCGCGATCGCGCGCGCGCTGGTCACGCGGCCGGCCTGCGTGCTCGCCGACGAGCCGACCGGCAACCTCGACCGCAAGAACGCCGACGCGGTGTTCGGCCAGATGATGGAGCTCAATGAAGAGCTTGGCACGGCGCTGGTGATCGTCACCCACGACCACGAACTGGCCGCGCGCGCGCAAAGGACGCTGCTGCTGGACGCGCAGGGGCTGCGTGCGCTCGAGCGCTGATTTTCAAACCCTATCTTAAGAAGTACGGAGTATTTGTTTTGCTGAACCGGAATGAACTGATTTTTGACTCGCTGAGCGCCGTCCTGCAGACGGTGCCCGGCCTGACCCAGCTGGCGGTCGCGCTTGCATGCGTCGCACTGGGCTGGCTGTTCGGCAGTTACGTCTACCGGCATTATTACCGCAGTCACCCCGAGCGCTCCGAGCGCTTCTTCTCCTACCTCGGCCTGCGCCTGGCGATGCCGGCGATGGCCACCGTGCTGTTGATCGCCGCGGCGATCGGCTGGCACATGGTGACCGCGACCGGCGGCAGCGTGCTGCGCACCTGTGCGACACTGATGTTCTGGCTGTCGCTGATCCGCGTGGTCTCGGCGGTGCTGCGCCAGGCGCTGCCGCGCGGCCGCTTCGAGCGCGGCAGCGAACACCTGATGGCGTCCGTGCTGTGGCTGTTTTACGCGGCGTGGGCGGTCGGCATCGACGCCGTGGTGATCGAGTGGATGACGTCGATCTCGTTCACCATCGGCAAGACCCGCCTCGACCTTTTGATGATCGTCAACGCGATCCTGTGGGTGACGGTGATCGTGATCGGCGCGCTGTGGGTCAGCCGCGTGATCGAGTCGCGCCTGATGCGCGTCAAGGACCTCGACCTGTCGCTGCGCATCGTGTTCTCCAAGATCGCGCGCACGGTGCTCTTGGTCGCCGCAGTGCTGATCGCGTTGCCGGTGGTCGGCATCGACCTGACCGTATTGTCGGTGTTCGGCGGTGCGCTCGGTGTCGGTCTCGGTTTCGGCTTGCAGAAGATCGCGTCCAACTACGTGTCGGGCTTCATCATCCTGCTCGACCGCTCGATCCGCATCGGCGACCGGCTGGAAGTGGAAGGGCGGCTCGGTGTGGTGACCAAGATCACCAGCCGTTTCGTGGTGCTCAAGAGCGCCGACGGTTCGGAGGCGCTGGTGCCGAACGAGGCGCTGATCTCGAGCACGGTGGTCAATACCTCGTATTCGGACAAGGCGGTGTGGACCAGCCTGCCGGTCGGCGTCGCCTACGGCACCGACCTTGAGCTCGCGCTGCGTCTGCTCAAGGAAGCGGCCGACCATCCGCGCGTGTTGAAGGATCCGGGACCGAACGCCTTCGTGGTCGAGTTTGCCGACTCCAGCGTCAACCTGACCCTCGGGGTGTGGGTCAGCGACCCGGAGAACGGCTTTCTGGGTCTGAAGTCCGACATCAACATGGCGATCTGGCGCAAGTTCCAGGAACACGGCATCCAGATCCCGTTCCCGCAGCGCGAAGTGCGCCTGCTCGGCGACCAATAAGCTTAGGGGGGCAGTATGCAGGCGCTGGCCATCATCGACGACGACGCGGCGGTCCGCGACGCGCTGGTCTGGCTGCTCGAAGGGCAGCCGTACGCGGTCACCGGTTTTGACAGCGCCGAGGCGCTGCTCGAAAGCGGCGACGCCGGCCGCTTCAACTGCCTGATCGTCGACCTGCGTCTGGGCGGCGTCAGCGGGCTGGTGCTGCTTGAAGAGCTGAAGGCGAGGGCGTATTGCCCGCCGGTGATCATGCTCACCGCGCACGGCGACGTGCCGCACGCGGTCGCTGCGCTCAAGTTGGGCGCGGCCGACTTCCTGGAAAAACCGTTCGACGACGAGCGCCTGCTCGCGCTGATCGCCGACTGCATGGCGCGCGACGCGAGCGCGCGTGCCGAACACCAGAGGCTCAGCCATGTGCGCGAGGCGCTCGGCTCGCTGACCGAGCGCGAGCGCGAAGTGATGGCGCTGGTGCTCGGCGGCAAGCTCAACAAGCAGATCGCCGACGAGCTGGCCATCAGCATGAAGACGGTCGAGGTGCACCGCGCGCGCGTGTTCGACAAGATGGGCGTCAAGTCGGCGGTCGAGCTCGCCGGCCGTCTGCAGACACTGAAGGGGGCATGATGGCCGGATACAAGCAGCCGGTGTCGGTGCTGGTGCTGATCCATACCGCGGCGGGGCGCGTGCTCCTGATCGAGCGCGCCGACAGGCAGGGCTTCTGGCAGTCGGTCACCGGCAGCCACGAAGCGGACGAAGCGCTCCCGGACACCGCGCGGCGCGAGCTGATGGAAGAGACCGGCTTTGCGGCCAGCGCCGGCGTGCTGGACAACTGGCAGCAACACAACGTCTACGAGATCTACCCGCACTGGCGGCACCGCTACGCGCCGGGGGTCACCCACAACACCGAACATGTGTTCGGTTTCTGCCTGCCTGGGGAGCTGTCGCCCCTGCTGAACCCGCGCGAGCATACCGCGTTTGAATGGCTAGACTGGCAGGAGGCCGCCTGCCGGGTGTTCTCGCCATCAAACGCGGCCGCGATCCGCGAACTGGGGCGTCGCCTGGCGTCCACCTGACCATACCGCAAAGGGGGCGCCTTGCTCGGCGAACGACTGCAGCAGTGGCACCGTTTCGTGCCGCAGTGGCCATTGGCGTTCTTGATGCTCGTCGAGGCGTCGTGGCTGGGCTACCCGCTGGCGACAGAGTTGCCGAGGGTGTTGCCGCACAACTTCTGGCACGCCGAGGCGGTGATCCTCGCCGAATTCAGCTGGGTGATGCTGCCCAGGCTGTTGCTGGTCGCAGGGCTCGTGCTGATGGGAGCGGGGTTGTTATTGCGCGCCCGCGCCGCCTGGTTCTTCGCCGTGCTGCTGCTCGCGCTGGTCACGCCGCTGCTGTGGCACACCGGCCTTGGGCAGCGCGCGCCGCTCGCGCTGTCCTGGGGACTCATCATCCTGCTGGTGGTCTTTCGCGACAGTTTCCAGCGCTCCAGCGTCGCCGCCGGCGCGCTGGTGACGCTGCTGGTTGTCAGCGCCTTGCTCTGTTATGCGATGTTCGGCTCGCTGTCGCTGGGCAGCGACTTCGCACCGCCCATCCTCAACCCGATGACCGCGCTGTATTTCAGCCTGGTCACCATGACGACGGTCGGCTATGGCGACATCGTTCCCAAGAGCGACGGCGCGCGGCTGTTCACCCTGTCCATCATTATCCTCGGCATCACCGTGTTCGCCGCGGCACTCAGCACGCTGGCCGGGCCGATGATCAATTCGAGCATGCAACGCATCATCAAGGGAAAGGGACGCCGGATGAAACGCTCCGGGCATTTTCTGATCGCCGGTTTTTCGCCGCTCGCGCAAAACCTGTACGCCGACCTCTCCGCGCGCGGGCTGAAAGTGACCGTGCTGTTGCCGCCCGAGCGCGCGCAGCACAGCCTGCCGGACGACGCCGACGTGGTGGTCGGCGAGACCTCCGACACCACCGTGCTCAAGGGGGTCGGTGCCGACATGGCGCACTCGGTGCTCGCGCTGGGCGACGACGACGCCGAGAACGCCTTCGTGATCCTCGCGATGAAGGACCTCGCCGCCGACGTGCGCACCGTCGCGCTGCTCAACGACAGCCGGCACCTGGAAAAGGTGCGCCGCTGCCAGCCCGACGTGCTGCTCGCGCCGCAGCTTCTGGGCAGCCAGCTGCTCGCGCGCCTGCTCAACGGCGAGTCGATGGACAAGGACACCATCACCACCTTGCTGCTGCAGGGCGATCCGGGCAAGCTTGGCGATTGAGCGCGTTTGACGCAGGACAGGGAAAGGCTGCGCCCCAAGTGCCAAGCTGTAGCCAGAGGTGAGCGATGAAACCGCTGAGCATGGCGACGTACAACATCCACAAGGGGATGTCCCCGCTGAACCGGCGCGTGCAGCTGGGAGAGATCGCGCGCGCGCTGGACGCCTTGTCGGCCGACGTGGTGTTCCTGCAGGAAGTGCAGGGGCGCAACGCGCTGCGTGCGCTCAAGCACGACAACTGGCCGCGCCAGCCGCAGCACCAGTTCCTCGCGCGCGAGCTGGGCAGCCGCGCGACCTACGGGCTCAATGCCTCGTACGACCACGGCCACCACGGCAATGCGGTGCTGTCGCGTTTTCCGGTGGTCGAGTGGTGCAACCTCGACATCAGCGTCAACCGCTTCGAGAGCCGGGGCATCCTGCACTGTCTGCTGCAACCCGCGGGCTGGAAGACGCCGGTGCTCGCCTTGTGCGCGCACCTGAACCTGCTCTCGCGCGACCGGCGCAAGCAGTTCGAGGCGGTGACCCGCTACCTCGAGCACAATGTACCGCCCGGCCTGCCGCTGATCCTGGCCGGCGACTTCAACGACTGGCGCGACGAGGCGAGCCGCATCCTCGCCGAGCGGGCCGGGCTGTCCGAGGTGTTCCGCACGATGCAGGGCGAGTGCGCGAAGAGTTTCCCGGCGCGCATGCCGATGCTGCCGCTGGACCGCATCTACGTGCGCGGCCTGCGCCCGGTCTCCTGCGAGGTGCACCGCGGCCAGCCTTGGGCGCGCCTGTCCGACCACCTGCCGCTGTCCGCGCAGCTGCTGCCGGCGTAGGGTGAAAATATTCTGTATACAGTCTATTGACGAAGCCGGGCGCTTCTTGTAGATTTTGCCATCAGTAAACGCCGATTTGACACAGCTTGCGGGCGTAAAACAGCTAAAGCGTGGGGCAGACCGCAAGGTCTGTGCCGTCTCCGTCACAGGGGAACTCCCATCGCATCTGGCCCGCCGCAGCAATACCGGCGGGCTTTTTGTTTTGGAGCGAACCCGATGATTTCACTAGGCAGCGTCAGCAAGCGTTTCCGCCACCCGGACGGTGGCTGGTTCGACGCGATCAACGATGTATCCCTGTCGGTCAAGGCCGGCGAAGTGTTCGGCCTGATCGGCTTCTCCGGCGCCGGCAAGTCGACCCTGCTGCGCCTGATCAACCTGCTCGAGCGCCCCGACGCGGGCTGCGTGCTGGTCGACGGCCGCGAGCTGACCGCACTGTCCGCCGCCGAGCTGCGCCGCGCCCGCCAGAATATCGGCATGGTGTTCCAGCAGTTCAACCTGCTCGCCAACCGCACGGTCGCCGAGAACGTCGCCTTCCCGCTGGAGATCGCCGGCTGGGACAAGGCCGCGATCCGCGCGCGGGTCGCCGAGTGCCTGGAGGTGGTCGGCCTGGCCGACCGCGCCGAGCACTACCCGGCGCAGCTCTCCGGCGGCCAGAAGCAGCGCGTCGGCATCGCCCGTGCGCTGGCGCCGCGCCCGAAAGTGATCCTCGCCGACGAGCCGACCTCGGCGCTCGACCCGAAGACCACGCAGAGCGTGCTCGAGTGCCTGGCCGACATCAACCGCCGCTTCGGCGTCACCATCGTCATCGTCACCCACGAGATGGGCGTGGTGCGCGCGATCTGCCATCGCGCCGCCTTGCTCGAATCCGGGCGCCTGATCGAGGTGATGGACGTCGCCGGTGGCGAAGTCGAGGCGAACAGCGCCGCCGCGCGCGAACTATTGGAGGCCGCGTAAATGGAAGAACTCACCCTTGCCCAAGCCTGGGAAAACCTGGTGCTGCTCGGCCCGGAAATCTGGCAGGCGTCGCTGGAGACCGCGCTGATGCTCGGCATCGGCCTCGCTTCGGCCATCCTGATCGGCGGCCCCCTGGGCGTGTGGCTGTACCTGGCCCAGCCCGGCCAGATCCTTGCCAACCGCTTCGTCGCCGGGGTGCTCGGCTGGCTCGTCAACCTGGTGCGCTCCTTCCCCTTCATCATCCTGATGGTGTCGCTGGTGCCGCTCACCCGCATCCTGGTCGGCAGCACGATCGGCCCGGTCGCCGCCGCGGTGCCCTTGTCGTTCGCGGCCATCCCTTACTTCGCGCGTCTGGTTGAGCAGACGCTGCGCGAAGTGCCGCGCGGCGTGGTCGAGGCGGCCGAGGCGATGGGGGCGAGCCCGTTCGAGATCGTGTTCAAGGTGCTGCTGCGCGAGGCGCGCTCGGGGCTGGTGGCCAGCCTGACCATCCTCACCATCAGCTTCCTCAGCTACTCGGCGGTCGCCGGCGTGGTCGGCGGCGGTGGCATCGGGGACCTGGCGATCCGCTACGGCTACTACCGCTTCCAGACCGAGGTGATGGTCGCGATGGTGGTGCTCCTGGTCGTCGTCGTGCAGCTGATCCAGTTCGCCGGCAACCGCATCGCCCAGAAACTCGACAAGCGTTAACCCAGTTCATCCAGAAGCAAGACCCACAAGGAGAAAACCATGCGTAGAACCCTGCTCAAGTCCATCGCTGCTGCCGCGGTCGGCGTCGCCCTGTCCGCCACCGCGTTCGCCGCTGACCCGGCCAAGAAGTCCATCGTGATCGGCACTACCGTCGGCGACTTCGGCGACATGGTGAAGCTCTCGATCAAGCCCATCCTGGAAAAACAGGGCTACCAGGTGAAGCTGGTCGAATTCACCGACTACGTGCGCCCGAACCTCGCGCTGGCCGAAGGCTCGCTCGACGTGAACGTGTTCCAGCACAAGCCCTACCTCGACACCTTCGCCAAGGAGCACAAGCTGGACCTCGCGCCGGCGTTCCAGGTGCCGACCGCGCCCTTGGGCGTTTATCCGGGCAAGCTCAAGGCGTTGAAGGACGTGAAGGCGGGCAGCACGCTGGCCGCGCCGAACGACCCGTCCAACTTTGCCCGCGCGCTGGTGATGATGGCTGACCTGGGCTGGATCAAGCTCAAGCCTGGCGTGAACCCGCTGACCGCGTCCGAGCGCGACATCGCGCAGAACCTGAAGCAGGTGAAGATCGTCCAGCTTGAGGCGGCGCAGCTGCCGCGCGCCCGCGGCGACGTCGACTTCGCGGTGATCAACGGCAACTACGCGACGAGCTCGGGCATCAAGCTGACCGAGGCGCTGTTCCAGGAGAAGAGTTACGCCTACGTCAACTGGGGCGCCATGAAGCGCGCCGACGTGAACAAGCCGTGGGCCAAGGACGTGATCGCCGCCTACAATTCCGACCAGTTCAAGAACTGGGCGAAGCAGAAGTACGCCGGCTACAAGTACCCGCAAGCCTGGAAGTAAGGCGACCCGCGTATCGGGATCAGGGGCAGCACGCCGGGCGTGCCGCCCTTTTTTCATGGGAGCGTTCGTGTACCTGAAGGTTGAACCGCTGCGCACACGCTGGGCGGCGGCGCTGTCCGCGCTCGCGGACCCGGCGCACGCGGCGCACCAGGACGCGGTGCACGAGGCGCGCGAGGTACTGCGCATCGTGCGCGTGTTGCTCGCGGGCGTGCCGTCACAGCGCGCCCGTGCCTTGCGTGTTGAACTGGGCCGCGCCTACCACGACAGTACCACCGCGCGCGAACTCGAAGTGATGCTTGCGCTTGCAAGCCGGCACTTGGGCGGGCAGGGTGCAGCGCTTGTGCTGCGCCACGCACCAAGGCTGGCGGCCTTGCGGGCCTTGCTCGCCGCACGTTTTGCAGCGCTTGCCGCGGCCGTTGAGGCGTTCGCGCTGCTGTCCTCCGTGCGCCTGCGCCGGCGACGCGTGCGCCGTCATGCCCAAAAGCTCTGGCGTGCCGTGCTCGCGATGCGGCGCCGTGCACGGCGCAAGGGCGGCGAGGCGCACTGGCACGCGCTGCGCATCGCGCTTAAACGCTACCGCTTTTACGGCGAGCTGTTCGCTGCCGCCCTGCCGGCCAAGGGCGCGGACAGGGTACGCCGTTGCCGACGCCTGCAGGGGCTGCTCGGCCAGTGGCGGGACTTGGCTGCCCTGGAGGCATTCCTCGCGGAGGAGGGCGGCGTGTTGGCCGGCGCACGCGTAGAGCTCGGCGGGCTGGCTACCGCCGCGTTTGCCGATGCGCGCCGGGCCGCCGCACGGCTGCGCTAAACTGTGGCATAATCTGCCGTTTCGTCGCGGCCGGTGGCGAGATGGTGCAAACCATTTCACGTCACTTGCGGTATACTCCGCGCAGGAAAAGCTGTGCTGCCCGTTGGCTGAGCGCGTCTGCAACCGGTTTTGCCGGGTCCCGCCCGCCTCGTTTTGCCTCGTTTCCCGCCACGACCCTGCCGTTCGGCAGCTTCCGTCAGCCTTGCGGCTGCGGGGGACGGTCAATGAGGGGGCAGACCACGCATCAATCGATAGAAGACGCCCGCCGCCACGCGACGCGGGCAATCGGAGAAGGTTTTATGGCTAAAGAAGAACTGTTGGAACTGCAGGGCGTCGTCGTCGACGTCATGCCGGATACGCGCTTCAAGGTGCGTCTGGAGAACGGCGTTGAGGTCGTCGCTTACGCGTCGGGCAAGATGCGCAAATTCCGCATCCGCATCCTGGAAGGCGACAAGGTGACCGTCGAGATGTCGCCGTACGACCTGACCAAGGCGCGCATCAGCTTCCGTCACAAGGAAGAGCGCAGCGGCCCGCCGCCGCAGCACCGCCGCTAAGCGCGGGTGATCTATCTAGGCGACGGCACCTTCGGGTGCCGTCGCCTTTTTGTTGTCCGCTCAGTAGCCGCGCGCGCGCTCGACCAGACCCGCCACCGGCTCGCCCTGTTCCAGTTGCAGCAGCTTGCCGGCGATCTGTGCCGCAGCGTCGGCGGGCAAGGTCTGCGCGGCGACATGCGGGGTGATGGTCACCCCGGGGTGCGTCCACAGCGGGTGGCCTGCCGGCAGCGGCTCGTCGGCGAACACGTCCAGCAGCGCGAAGCGCAGTTGCCCGCTCTCTAGCGCGGCGAGTAGCGCGTCTTCGTCAAGCTGGCTGCCGCGCCCGGCGTGTACCAGCGCCGCACCTTGCGGCAGGTGGGCGAGCGTGCGTGCGTTAAGCAGTTGGCGGGTGTCGGTGGTGGCCGGTAGCAGGTTGACGACGACGTCGCTGCCCTCCAGTAGCGCCTGCAGCGCGCCCGGGCCCGACAGGCAGCGCACGCCGCGGATGTCGCGCGCGGTGCGCGAGAAACCGCTGACGCGGTAGCCGTCGGCGGCGAGATGTGCGGCGACATGGCCGCCCATCTCGCCCAAACCCAGCACGCCGACGCGTACCTCGCTGCGCGCCACCGCCGGCAGTACTTGCCAGCGCCGTTCGGCCTGCTGCGCGCGGTAGCGGTCGAAGTCGCGCTGCCAGGTGAGCACGCCGTAGCGCGCGTACTCGAGCATCTGGGCGGCCATGCCGGCGTCGGTCAGGCGGACCAGCGGGACATCGTCGGGCAGGTCGTCGCGTTCCAGCAGGTGGTTGACGCCGGCGCCCAACACGAACACCGCGCGCGGCGCGGCGAAACGGGCAAAGAAGCCGGCCGGTGGCTGCCAGCAGACGAAATAAGCGTCGCTGCCGTCGGGGGCTTTGTCGGCGGCGATCACCGGTTGGCCGGGCAGTGCCTGGCGTAGCGCGGCGATATAACGTTCGCCTTCGCTCGGGTGGTGGACGATGATCATGGGCGTATCCCTTGGGTTTGAGGTCGGTAGCGTCGACCTTTGCACAAATACTGCAAGCCTCTATGCTGAAAAAAGCCGGCGCACGCCGACCGTCAAGGAGGGCATCCCGATGCGTCTTGATATCTTCAACCAGGTCGCCGACCTGATCGGCCTCAAGAAGCGCTCGCGCGAGGCGGTGTGGCTGATCGAGATCGACGGCATGACTTGCAGCGGTGCCGCCCGCCAGATGGACCTGTCGGTGTCGACCGTCTCCCGTGCGCACGCTCGCTTCAGGCGGGCGATTGGCGCGATCAACGCGCTGACGCCCCATTTGCCGATCTGACTTAGAACCTGTTCACGATCTACTGCGCACCGCCGATACGGCGTTTAAAACCGCTTCGAAATGCTCATGTACCACCTGTACATTCCGCTTTCTCAGCCGTTTTCGCCTTGTCTCGCCCTCGCTCGCGAGATCGTGAACACGCTCTTACCAGATGATCCTGACCTTGCCCTCGCCGACCACTTCGGCGAGGCTTTCCAGCAGGCTGTCGTCCAGCCTGACGCCCCACGCCGGCGGCAGCATCATCTCGCCCGCGGCGCTCGCGTTGCGGTAGCTGATGCGCACCGGGCAGCCGGCGTCTTCGCTCCGGTAGCCCAACAGCGCCGCGCGCAGGCGGCCGACGTCGATGTTGTCGTCGATAGCCAGCGCGAGGCTGCGCGCGTAGCGGCTGCGGGCTTCGCCCAGCTCGTACAGGTGGTCGGCGAGGATGCGGATGCCGCCGTTGAAGCGGTCTTCGCCGACCTTGCCCTCGACCACCAGCACCGTGTCTTCCTTGAGCTTGTCGCGGTTGGCCTCGAATGCCTCGGCGAACAGCGAGACCTCGAGCTTCGCGCTGCCGTCGTCGAGCTGGACGAAGGCCATCTTGCCGCGGTTGCCGACCTTGACGCGGATGCCGGTGACAAAGCCTGCCATCAGCTGCGCCTCCTTCTTCGGTGTCAGCCGCGCGAGCGAAGTCTTGATGAAGCCGCGTACCTCCTGTTCGTACGGCTTGAACGGGTGGCCGGACAGGTAGTAGCCGATCGCCGTCTTCTCTTCGGCCAGTTCGACCGCCGGCGTCCACGGCTTGTGTTGCGTCATCTCGATCGCGGGGGCCAGCTCGTCGCCGAACATGTCGAACAGGCCGCCTTGGCCCTCGTTGGCTGCTTCCTGGTCTGCCGCCTCCATCGCGAGGCCGACGTTGGCCAGCAGTCGCGCGCGGTTGCGCTCGATCGCGTCGAAGGCACCGGCGCGGATCAGCGCCTCGATGGTGCGCTTGTTGACGAGCTTCTTGTCAGTGCGCCGGCAGAAGTCGAACAGGTCGGTGAACGGGCCGCCGGCCTCGCGCACCGCGACGATATGGTCGACCGCCGACTCGCCGGTGCCCTTGATCGCGCCCATCGCGTAGCGGATATGGCTGCGGTCGGTCGGCACGAAGCGGTAGAAACTCTCGTTCACGTCCGGCGGCAGGAAGGTGAGGCCATTGGCAAGCGAGTCGTCGTAGAACACCTTGAGCTGGTCGGTGTTATCCAGTTCGCTCGACATGGTCGCTGCCATGAACGCCGAGCAGTGGTGTGCCTTCAGCCAGGCCGTCTGGTACGACACTACTGCATATGCCGCGGTGTGCGACTTGTTGAAGCCGTACTCGGCGAACTTCGCCATCAGGTCGAAGAGGTGGGTAGCTAGCTCCTTCGGGTAGCCCTTCTTCTCGGCGCCTTCGGTGAAGATGCCGCGGTGCTTGTCCATCTCCTCGGCTTTTTTCTTGCCCATCGCGCGGCGCAGCATGTCGGCACCGCCGAGCGTATAGCCGCCGATGATCTGCGAGATCTGCATCACCTGTTCCTGATACACGATCACGCCGTAGGTCGGGTCAAGACACGCGGTCAGGTCGGGGTGGAAGTAGTCGACCTCCTGCTTGCCGGCCTTGCGCAGGATGAAGTCGTCGACCATGCCCGAACCCAGCGGGCCCGGACGGTACAGCGCCAGCACGGCGATGATGTCTTCGAAACGGTCGGGCTTGAGCTTCTCCAGCAGCCGCTTCATGCCGTCCGATTCAAGCTGGAACACCGCGGTGGTGTTCGCCGTCTGCAGGATGCGGTAGGCGGCTGGGTCGGTGAACTCCAGCAGGTTGAGGTCGGTGTTAAAGCTCGGGTCGAGCGCCTTGATGTAGCGCTCGGCCAAGTCGATGATGGTGAGGTTTCTGAGGCCCAGGAAGTCGAACTTCACCAGGCCGATCTTCTCGACGTCGTCCTTGTCGAGCATGGACACCGGCACCGCGTCGTCGCCGGAGGCCTGGTACAGCGGGCAGAAGTCGGTGAGCTTGCCCGGCGCGATCAACACGCCACCTGCGTGCATGCCGATGCCGCGGGTCAGGCCTTCGAGTTTCTTGGCGAGTTGCCACAGCTGTGCGACTTCCTCCTCGTTCTCCAGGCGCTGCTTGAGCACCGGCTCCATCTCGAGCGCGTCGTCGAGCGAGTACTGCTTGCCCGGTGCGGCGGGGATCAGCTTGGAGAGCTGGTCGCAGAAGGTGTACGGCAAGTCGAGCACACGGCCGACGTCACGGATTACCGCCTTGGCGGCCATGGTGCCGAAGGTCGCGATCTGGCTGACCGCCTCGTGGCCGTACGCCTCGCGCACGTATTCGATCACCCGGTAGCGGTTGTCCTGGCAGAAGTCGACGTCGAAGTCAGGCATCGACACCCGCTCGGGGTTGAGGAAACGCTCGAACAGCAGCGCGTATTCGAGCGGGTCGATGTCGGTGATCTTCAGGCTGTACGCGACCAGCGAGCCCGCGCCCGAACCGCGGCCGGGGCCGACCGGGCAGCCGTTGAGCTTGGCCCAGTTGATGAAGTCGGCCACGATCAGGAAGTAGCCCGGGAAGCCCATCTGGATGATGGTGTCGGTCTCGAACTTGAGCCGGTCTTCATAGCGCTGCCGCTGCTCCTCGCGTTCGGCCGCGTCCGGGTAGAGGTCGACGAGGCGCTCCTCCAGCCCCTCCTTGGCGCGCAGCACCAGGAAGTCGTCGAGGCTCATGCCGTCCGGCGTCGGGAAGTCTGGCAGGTAGTTCTTGCCGAGGCCAATGGTCAGGTTGCAGCGCCGCGCGATCTCGACGCTGTTCTCCAGCGCCTCGGGGACGTCGGCGAAGCGCTCGAGCATCGCGTCGGTGTTAAGGAAGTACTGGCAGTCGGCAAATTTCTTCTGGCGGCGTTTGTCGGAGAGGGTGTAGCCCTCGGCGATGCACACTCGCGCTTCGTGCGCCTGGAAGTCGTCCGGGTCCATGAACTGGATCGGGTGGGTGGCGACCACCGGAAGATCGGTCTCGCCGGCGACCCACAGTGTTTGCTGGACGATCTGTTCGATTTGCGGGTTGTCCAGCCGTTGCAGTTCGAGATAGAACGCGCCGGGGAAGCGCTCGGCCCAGTGCCGCGCGCGTGCGATCGCCTCGTCCGGGTTGCCGTTGGCCAGCGAGACGCCGACGTCGCCCAGGTGCGCGCCAGAGAGGCAGATCAGCCCGCTGTTGTCGCCGGAGTCCAGCCACTCGCGGCGCAGCTCGGCGCGGCCGCGCACCTGGTTGTGGGTGAACGCGTCGGCCAATAGTTCGCACAGACGGCCGTAGCCGTCGCGGTTCTTGGCAAGCAACAGCAGGCGGGTCGGCTTGTCTGCGTCGGCCGGGTTCTCCAGCCACACGTCGCAGCCGATCAGCGGTTTGACCCCCGCGTCGCGGCAGCCCTTGTAGAACTTGACCAGGCCGAACATGTTCATCAGGTCGGTCATGCCGAGCGCCGGCATGCCGTCGGCCTTGGCGCGACGGATCGCGTCGTCGAGGCGGACGATGCCGTCGGTCACGGAAAATTCGGAGTGCAGCCTGAGGTGGACGAAGCGGGGTGTAGTCATCCGCGCATTCTAGCGGCTTGCCGCGTGGCGCACCAATGGCGCGCGCGGGGGGCTACAATCGAACGATGACGGCGTTCTCGGGGGAGCTTACTTGTCGGGTTTGGCCAGCGCGTCAAGAGCGGCCTTCTGCATCTCGAGGGTCTTGATCTGCATGGCGAGCATGCCCATGTTCATCGCCATCCAGTTCTCGATCACGCGAAGCTCGGCGAGCTTGCGTTCGATCTCCTCGGCCGACAGGGGTGGCAGGAAGGCTTGCGGGGTTGTCGGCGCCGCGCCCTGCCAGAACTGGCGGAACAGCGCGAAGGGATCGGCCGGATTGAATTCCTGACTCATGGTTCACCCTTTCCGGCGGCCTGGCCGCCCAATACACGTTAAGGAGCGTAGCGGACGCGATGGCAGGCATGCAACAAGGAAGGTGGAGGAGAGGTGCGCTGGCGCTGGCGCTTGTGGCAAATCTGTCCGCGGCCGAGGGTTCCGGCGCGCCGGCGCGCGTCGCCGCCGCCATGCAGGGGGACGCCGTGGTGCTGTTGGGCGAGGTGCACGACAACGCCACCGGCCACGCGCTGCGCGCGCGCTGGCTTGGCGATGCGGTGGCGGCCGGTTGGCGTCCGGCGCTGGTGTTCGAGCAGTTCGAGGCCGCGCGGCAGGGCGAACTTGCCGCGGCGCGCTCCGCGTGCGGCCGTGACGCCGGCTGCCTGATCGAACGTGCGGGCGGCGGGGGCTGGGACTGGCCGCTGTACCGGCCGCTGGTGCAACTGGCGCTCGACAACGACCTGCCGATGGTTGGCGCAGGCATCGGCCGCAGCGGGATGGGTGCGCTGCGTCAAGGCGGCTACCCGGCGCTGTTCGACGCGGCGACACTGGCGCGCTACCGGCCGGATGCCGCGCCGGCGGACCTGGTGGCCGGCCAGCGCCGCGCGATCGAGCAGGGCCACTGTAACAAGCTGCCCGCGCGTGCGGTCGACGCGATGTTGCCGATGCAGTTTTCCCGCGACATCGCAATGGCCGACGCGCTGTTGGCGCACGGGCAGAACGGTGCGGTACTGATCGCCGGTAACGGCCATGTTCGGCAAGACCTGGGCGTGCCGCGCTGGTGGCGGGGCAGGGCGGAACCGCGCGTGGTCGGCTTTGTCGAAGCGGCCGGGGACGACGCGCTGTATGACGTGACGGTGACCGTGCCGGCTGCGCCGCGCGAAGACCCTTGCGCCGCGTTCGCCGTGCCGGCCGGCAAAAGTTAGTCACTGACCGGCTTTTGATGGCCTGCCCCCGGCGGGCAAGCTAAGATTGCACTTACTTCTCTTTAACGAGGCCGAACGTGAAAAAGACGCTGCGCCGCTGGTTGCCGGACGCGAAGACCGTGCGCGAGAACAGGTCGCTGAAGTGGCTCGCACCCTTTCTCGGGCGTGACGAACTGTGGTACCTGAGCCGGCGCGGTGTCGCGCTGGGCATGGCCGTCGGCGTGTTCTTCGGCCTGCTCACGCCGTTCGCGCAGATCCTGTTCGCTGTCGCGGTGTCCATCCTGTTGCGCGCCAACGTCGCGGCCGCCGCGCTCTCCACGCTGGTGACCAATCCGGTGACCTTCGCGCCGGTGTACTGGCTCGCCTACCGGGTCGGGCAGTGGCTGCTCGGCGGTGCTGCGGAACTCCCGCCGGACCACACGAGCCTGCTCGCCGACCTGACCGGCGTGGGCAAGCCACTGCTGGTCGGCCTCGTGCTCTTCGCATTCACCGTCTCGCCGATGGTCTATTTCGGCGTCAACGCGCTGTGGCGGGCGAGTTCCGCTTGGGCGTGGCGCCGCAGGAGCCGGCGCCGGGCACGCGCCGCCGGCGTTTAGAACGTGCTCATGATCTCGCGAGCGAGGGCGAGACAAGGGAACTTCCAGAAACCTCCCGTTCTGGCATGATCTGAGCATGCACTGACCGAGACGCACCGACATGAAGAGCCTGTTTGCCGCCGAAGAACGTGAAAGCAAGCTGTCCAAGCTGGGTGATCCGCTG
>NZ_JAAGAA010000005.1 GCF_010435965.1 Crenobacter caeni | reverse complement strand
GCGCCGACGATGATGATGCCGGAGATGGCGTTGGTCACGGCCATCAGCGGGGTGTGCAATGCCGGGGTGACGTTCCACACCACGTGGTAACCGACGAACACCGCCAGCACGAAGATGGTGAAACTGCTGATAAACGGGTCAACCATTTGTCTTCCTTCCTTATTTTCCGAAGCGCACTTCGCCCTGGTGGGTCACCAGCGTCGCCGCGATCAGCTCGTCTTCCATGTCCAGCTTGAAGCCTTCCTTGCTGAGCATCAGCGAGAGGAAGGTCAAGAGGTTCTTCGAGTAGAGGGCGGAGGCGTCGGCCGCGACCATGCCCGGCAGGTTGGCAAGACCCACCACCGTCACGCCGTTGTCGGTCTGCACCACTTCGCCGGCACGGGTCAGCGCGCAGTTGCCGCCGGCTTCGGCCGCGATGTCGATGATCACTGAACCCGGTTTCATCGCGGCGACCACTTCCTCGCCGATCAGGCGCGGCGCGGGACGGCCCGGGATCAGGGCGGTGGTGATGATGATGTCGGCCGCCTTGGCGTGCTTGGCGACCAGCTCGGCCTGGCGGCGCTTGTAGTCGTCGGACATTTCCTTGGCGTACACGCCGTCGTTGGCCGCTTTCTCTTCGTCGGTCATCGGCACTTCGATGAACTTGCCGCCCAGCGACTCGACTTGTTCCTTGGTCGACGGACGCACGTCGGTCGCCTCGACCACCGCACCCAGGCGCTTGGCGGTGGCGATCGCCTGCAGGCCGGCCACGCCGACGCCCATGATCAGCACGCGCGCCGGCTTCACGGTGCCGGCCGCGGTCATCAGCATCGGCATGAAGCGCGGGTAGTAATGCGTCGCCAGCAGCACCGCCTTGTAGCCGGCGATGTTGTTCTGGCTGGAGAGCACGTCCATCGACTGCGCGCGGGTGGTGCGCGGCAGCAGCTCCATCGCGAACGCCGACACCTTCCTGGCGGCCAGGGCCGGGAAGGTGGTGTTCTGGTACGGCGCGAGCTGGGCCACCAGCACCGCGCCCTCCTTCATTTCGGCGATCGCCGCTTCGTCGGGCGCGCGCACGGCGAGCACGATGTCGCCCTGCGAGAGCGCCGCAGCGCGGCTCGCGGCGATGGTCGCGCCGGCGTCGACGTAGGCCGCGTCGGGCACGGCCGAGGCAAGGCCTGCCCCCGTCTCGACGACGACACTGTGGCCGAGGCCGACGTACTTCTTGACCGTCTCCGGCGTCGCCGCGACCCGCGTGTCCGCGTGTTCGCGGACAATGGCAATGATCATGGTGGTCCTTCCTTGAGTAAGAATCCGGGCGTTCAGGCAGCCGCCTGCTCGCGCAAAACGTTTTTCAGCACCTTGCCCGACGCGTTGACCGGCAAGGCGGCGACGAACTCGACTTCGCGCGGCACCTTGTAGTTGGCCATGCGCGAGCGGCACCAGGCGACGATCTCGTCGCCGGTCGGCGCGAAGCCCGCGCGCGGCACCACGTACACCTTGCCGACTTCGCCCATGCGCGCGTCGGGCACGCCGATCACCGCCGCCTGTGCCACCTGCGGGTGCTGCGCGAGCATCCGTTCGACCTCGGCCGGATAGACGTTGAAGCCGCCGACGATGAACATGTCCTTCAGGCGGTCGGTGATCGCGAGGTACCCGTTTTCGTCGAGGACGCCGACGTCCCCGGTGTGCAGCCAGCCGTCCGCGTCGATCGCCTGGGCGGTCGCCTCGGCGTCGCCGAAGTAACCCGCCATCACGTTGAAGCCGCGGATCCACACTTCACCCGCCTCGCCGGCGGGCAGCGGCGCGCCGGTGCCGTCCGCGATGCGGATTTCGACCCCCGGCAGCGGCTTGCCGCAGCGCGTCGCGACCGTCTGGGCGCTGTCGGTGGGCAGGGTCAGCGTCGCGATGCCGGACGACTCGGTCAGCCCGTAGCCGGTGAGTACCACCTCGAAGCCCAGTTCGCTGCGCATGCGCTCGATCAGCGCGGGCGGCACCGACGCAGCACCCGTCACCGTCGCGCGCAGCGAAGAGATGTCGGTCGTGGCGAGCGCTTCGGCGCCGAGCAGCGAGTAGAACAGCGTCGGCGCGCCCGGCAGCACGGTGATTTTTTCGCGCGCTATGGTCGCGAGGGCCTCGTCGGTATCGAACACCGCCATCGGGTACAGCGTCGCACCGGCCATCAGCCCGGCGAGCCAGCCCGCCTTGTAGCCGAAGGCGTGGAAGAAGGGGTTGACGATCAGGTAGCGGTCGTCGGGCGACAGCGAAATCGCCTCGGCCCAGATCGCCATCCCGGTCAGGTTCTGGCCGTGGGCGGTGATCACGCCCTTCGGGTAGCCGGTAGTGCCCGAGGTGAACAGGATGTCGGACGCGTCGCCCGGGGTCAGCGCGCGCACCCGCTGCTGCACTTCGCTAAGCGCGTCGTCGTCCGCCCAGAACAGCAACTCGTCCCAGCCCATCACGTCGGCGGCGGCGTCGGCCGCGCCGAAGCTGACGATTTCGGATACCGACTCCGGACGCAGGCCGGCGAGCTGCTGCGGATAATCGACGCCGAGAAAACTGTCCACGCAGAACAGTACCCTGGCCTGGCTGCGCGACAGGATGTACGCCGCTTCCTGCGCCTTCATGCGGGTATTGACCGGCACCAGCACCGCGCCCGCGCAGTGGATGCCCAGTGCGGCGGCCACCCACTGCCAGCCGTTGGGCGCCCAGATGGCGACCCGCTCTCCAGGCTTCACGCCGAGGCGGACCAGGGCGGCAGCGACCTTCAGTGCGAGGCGCTCGAGCTCCGCGTAGCTGATGCGCTGGCCGGCGTCGACGATCGCGTCGCGCCCTGGCCAGCGCGCGGCGGACGCCGCGAGCATGCGGGGAATGGTGGGGATCGAAGGCAGCATGGTTCACTCCAGTCAGATAGGGCTGACCCTATCTTCGGCCCTGGCGGGTGCTGCCTCATCGTCCGCCAGGACTAGCGCAAACCGCTCACGCGCCGGCGCGCGCGGCGTTGCGTGCGAACAGCGAGCGCGCGCCGAAAATCAGCGCCGACCAGAACGCGATGCCGACCGCCAAGGCTGAAAACTGCGCGGCAAAGTCGTTCTTGCCCAGCACCATCGGAATGGTCCCCAGCATCATGAAGAGGAAGGTCGCCGGGTTGATCAACAGCGCGAGCCGCCCCATCACCTGCATGAGCACGACGACAAACACCAGCGCGATGAACGCGCCCAAACCCGCCGCCGCGCCGAAGGCGGCGGGCAACACCAGCAGCAGCGAAGAGAACGCGTAGCCTGCGAGCGCGCCCAGCACCGCCGGCAGCCACGCGTCAGGCTCGGCGCCGCGGATCGACGCGAAGTACCACAGGAAGAAGAAGGTGATCCAGCTGTCCTTGACGCCCACCAGGTAGAGGAAACCCAGGTAGGCGCCGACGACCAGCACGATGCCGCAGTTGATCAAGAGCGCGCGGCCGAGGGTCGGAGGGGGGGCTTGCATGGTGGTGCCTCTCTAAAAAGGGGGGTAAAGCCGGCAGCGCCTTCAGTGCGCGGATCACGCCGGCGCATGGGCCTGCCAGCGCTCGACGCCGTCCGCCCCGGTTTCGTGCAGGCATTGCCCGCGCGTTTCCAGGTAGCGCAGGTGCGCGAGCGTTTCGGACACCGCCATCAGCTCGGACACCGCGCCGGTGAGCCGCGTGAAGAGCGCGCGGGCGAGCGCATGCGCGCAGCCGGGCGTGTCGGCGGCGAGCGTGCGCAGGCGCGTCAGCTGCGCCTCGTGGTAGGCGATGATCTGCGCCGCGCGCACGCCGGCGCCGACAAAGGGCAGTTGGTGCGACGGCAACACCAGCGTGTCGGCGGGCAAGCCCTGCAGCGCCCGCATCGACGCGAGCCAGCCATCTAGCGGATCCCCCGCCGCGTTGCCGGCGTTGAGGCCGACGCTGGGCGTGATCTTCGGCAACAGCTGGTCGCCGGCAATCAGCACGCTCTTCTCTGCGCAATACAGCAGCACATGGCCGGGCGAATGGCCTTCGCCGACCAGCACCTGCCAGCTGGCGCCGCCGATTTGCAGGGTGTCGCCGGCGAAGAGCGCGTGGTAGGCGTCGGGCGGCGCACCGGCGAAGCCCTCGTCGCTGAACGCGGCGATCGCGGCGGTAAGCGTCGCCGCGGGCAGGCCGTGGTGCAGGAAGAACGCGCGCGAGGCCGCGTCGTCGCCCGAATGCTGGCGCGCCAGCCGCATCAGCTCCGCCCATTCGGGCGGCGACATCGAGAACGGGATCGCGTACTCGCGCGTCAGCTCGCCGGCGAGCCCGGCGTGGTCGTGGTGGAAGTGGGTGCAGATCAGCCGTGACGGCCGGTAGTCGGCGAGCAGGCGCGCCCACAGCGCGCGCGTGTCGGCAGTGGCGAGGCCGCTGTCGACGATCGCCCAGCGGCCGTCGTCTTCCAGCAGCCACAAGTTGATATGGCCGGGCGGAAACGGCATCGGCATGCGCAGCCAGCGCACGCCCGGCGCGACTTCGCAGGTGTGCCCGGCCGCGGGCGCGTCGGCAAACGGATAGTGCAAGGAGGGCTCGCTCATGCGTGCTCCATTCAAAAGCGGGCAGCCCGGGCTGCCCGGCGCTTACGCCATCAGTGAGCCGCCGTTCAGCGGCAGCAGTTGGCCGGTCACCCACGACGCCTCGTCGGAGGCGAGGTAGGCGCACGCCGCACCGACGTCCCGCGGCGAGCCGGCACGCGGCACCGGGTTGATGCGCGCGGCAAGCGCCTCGGAGCCCTCCCAGTTGTTCATGGTGCCCAGCGACACCGCGTTGACGGTCACGCCCTGGCGGCCGGTCTCGGCGGCGAGCTGGCGCATGAAGCCGATGGCGCCGGCCTTGGACGCCGCGTACGCGGCGAGCCCCATGTCGGTGCCCATGCGCCAGCTCTCGGAGCTGACGATCACCACCCGGCCGTGGCCGCGCGCGATCATGCCGGGCAGCACCGCCTGCGTCATCTGCATCACCCCATAGAGGTTGAGCTCGACGTAACGCTGCCAGTGCTCGGGACGGCTCTGGGCAAACTTGAGGTTGTCCGCCTGCCAGCCCGCCGGCAGCCCGGCGTTGTTGACGAGGATGTCGACCGGCCCCAGCCCCTCCTCGACCAGCATCAGCATGCGGTCGATCGCGGCACGGTCGGTGACGTCGCAAGCAAGCCCCAGCGCGCGGTGCCCGCGCGCCGAGAGTTCCCCGGCCGCCTCGCGCGCCCGCCCGGCGTCGATGTCGTTGACGACAAGCGCCGCGCCCTGCTCCGCCAGCGCCTGGGCAACCCCGAACCCCATGCCGCGCCCGGCGCCGGTCACCAGCGCGACGCGTCCAGCCAGTGAGAACATCATGCGGTCTCCTTCCCTTCGCCTGCGTTGAACGGGGGCAAACCTGCCCGCTCGAGCGCTTCGGGCGAATACGGCACATAGCGGCCGGCGGATTCGACGCGCACGTAGAGCGGTTCGTCAAAGCGCGCCGGGTCGTAGCCCTCGCGCATCAAATCGACCTTGCGCAGCTTGAAGGTGCTGGTGATGTCGGCCTCGCGGCGCACCCGCACGAACTGCGGCGCCGCGTAGCGCGGCAGGCGCTCGACGGTTAGCCGGTAGAACGCGTCGGCGTCGAACGCCTGGCCCTCCTGCATCACCACCGCCGCCATCCCGCAGCGCCCCTCGTGGCCGGGCACCTGCACGCCGTAGATGGTCAGCGCCTCGAGCCCCGGAAAACCCGACAGCGCGTCGGCGACCTCGGTGGTCGACACGTTCTCGCTCTTCCAGCGGAAGGTGTCGCCGATGCGGTCGACGAACCAGCAGTAGCCGTCCTCGTCGTAACGCAGCAGATCCCCCGAGCGCCACCACGCGTCGCCCGGCGCGAACACGTCGCGCAGGATCTTCTGATGGGTCGCCTCGGCCGAGGTGTAGCCCTCGAAGCGGCCGGCGCCGGTCTCGTCGCTCTGGATGATGTAGCCGACCACTTCGCCCGCCTCGCCGGGGCCGACCTGGCGGCAAAAGCCGGTGTCCTCGTCGCGCGCGGGCGCGTCCGCGTCGGTGTCGTACGCGATGATGCGCACGTTGGTGCGGTCCCAGTACGGGATGCGCCCGCACGAGCCGACGCGGTTGTCGACGTTGATGATGTTGCAGTTGCTCTCGGTCGAGCCCCAGCCCTCGAAGACGTCGATGTCGCCGAAGCGATCGACGAAGCGCTGCCAGATGTCGGCCGACAGCCCCGCGCCCATCATCCGCGTCAGCGTGTGCTCGCGGTCGTCGGCCGCCTCGGGCTGGTTCAGGAGATAACGGCAGATCTCGCCGATGTACTGGCACACCGTCACCCGGTAACGGCGCACGTCGGCCCAGAATTCGCGTACCGAGAACTTGCGGCGGATCACGATCGCGCCGCCGCAGCGCAGCGCGGTCGACCCCAGGGACGTCGCCGCCGCACCGTGGTAGAGCGGCAAAAAGCAGTAGAACACGTCGTCCGGGCCGGCCTTGAGCGTCACCTGCATGATGTCGCCGACGTTCAGCCAGCGCATATGGCTGGTATTGGCCGCCTTGGGCAGGCCGGTAGTACCCGAGGTGCAGATAAAGACCGCAGGCGCCTCGGCCAACACCTGCGCGCGCAGCGCCGGGTCGGGGTTGGCCGTTTCGCTCTGGCGGGCCAGCCGCGTCAGGTCGAGCGCGGCCTGCGCGAGCGCCTGCGGCTGCGCCGTGCGCGACGCATCGGCGACGCGCCACAGCGGCACGTGACCGGTGTCGAGGCCGTCGAAGTTGGCCAGGCACTCGTCGCCGCAGACCACCGCGCGGGCGCGGGTCGCCGCGAGCGCGTGGGCGAGCGGCTGGCCGGTCAGGTTGGTGTTGATGAAACCGCACACCGCACCGAGCTTGTTCAGCGCGAACCAGGCGATGAAAAACTCCGGCCGGTTCTCCATCACCAGCGCGACCGCGTCGCCCGAGCCCACGCCCAGCGTGGCGAGCGCGTGCGCGTAACGGTTGGCGAGCGTGTTCACGTCGGCGAAGGTCAGCACCTCGTCGCCGTACAAGAGGTAGGGCCGGTCGGCAAAGGTGACCGCCTGCGCCTCCAGCCGGTCGGCGATGGTATACGTGTCCTTCGGGCGCACGGTGTTGGCAACCGCGGCGCGCACGTCGAGCTTGCCCTGGGTGACTTCCCTCGGCGGGATCAGGCTGTGCGGGCTCATCTGGCAACCCTCGGCAGGCCAAGACCGAACTGGGCGACGATCTCGCGCTGGATCTCGTTGGTGCCGCCACCAAAGGTGGTGATCGTGACATGGCGCACGATCTCCTCGATCAGGCCGTTAAGCCTCGCCGCGGCGCTGCCCGCGCGCACCAGCCCCGCCGTGCCGACCACCTCGGCGAGCTTCCTGGCGACGGTGAGCTCGGCCTCGGTGCCGTACACCTTGACGGCCGAGGCGAGCGCCGGGTCGAGCTGGCCGTCGGCAAGGTCCGCCGCCAGCCGGTAGTTGAACACCTTCATCGCCTCCAGTTCGCACCACGCCTCGGCCAGCCGCTCGGCGACCCAGCCGGTATCCACCGGCCGCCGCCCCGCCGCGCCGGGCGTCTGCGCCCAGGCGAGCACCTCGCGGTAGACGCCGATCATCTTCATCGAGTGTGCGCCCAGGCCGATGCGCTCGTGGTTGAGCTGCGAGGTGATCAGCTTCCAGCCCTCGTTCACCTCACCGACCACCATGCTCGCCGGCACCCGTACGTTGTCGTAGTAGGTCGCGTTGGTGCGGTGGCCGAGCGTGAAGATCGGCGCGCACGAGTAGCCGGCGCTCTTGGTGTCGACGATCAGGATGGTGATGCCCTTGTGCTTGGGCGCATCCGGGTCGGTGCGTACCGCCAGCCACACGTAGTCGGCGTACTGCGCATGGCTGGTCCAGATCTTGCTGCCGTTGACGATGAAGTCGTCGCCGTCGCGCACCGCGCTGGTCTTCAGCGCGGCCAAGTCGGTGCCGGCGTCAGGCTCCGAGTAGCCGATCGCGAAATGGATGTCGCCGCGCGCGATGCCGGGCAGGAAACGCGCCTTGTGCTCGCTGCTTCCGTGCGCCATCAGCGCCGGCCCCACCGTGTTGACGGTGACGAAGGGGAACGGCGCGCCCGACTGCACCACCGCCTCGAAATAGATCAGCTGTTCGATCGGCCCCATGCCGGCGCCGCCGTATTCTTTGGGCCAGCCCAGTGCCAGGTAGCCGTCACGCCCGACCTGTCCGATCAGCTCGCGGTAGACCGGGTCGGTCTCCTCGGGTTCGGCCAGGCGCGCGCGCGCCTCGGGCGTCATCAGCCGGACGAAATACTCGGCCAGTTCCTTTTTCAGCGCCTGTTGCGCCGTAGTCAGTTCGACATGCATGGCCGCCTCCTCAATCCGCGCCGACAATCAGGCCGCTGGTCGGCACGCCGGTGCCGGCGGTCACCAGCACGTTGCGCACGCCGGACACCTGGTTGACCGCGCTGCCGCGCACCTGGCGCACCGCCTCGGCCACGCCGTTGACGCCATGGATATACGCCTCGCCCAGCTGGCCGCCGTGGGTGTTCACCGGCAGGTCGCCGCCCCGCGCATGGCGCCCCTCGCGCACGAAGTACTTCGCCTCGCCGCGCCCGGCGAAGCCGTACTCCTCGAGCTGGGTCAGCACGAAGGGCGTGAAGTGGTCGTAGATCACCGCGGTCTGGATGTCCTTCGGCGACAGGCCCGACATCTGCCACAGCTGGCGGGCGACCAGGCCCGCCTCGGGCAGGCCGCTGATGCTCGGCCGGTAGTAGCTCGTCATCATCTGCTGGTCGTGCGCGGTGCCCTGCGCCGCCGCCTTGAGGAACACCGGCGTCTGCTTGAGCTTCTTCGCGTACTCGCGCGACACCAGCACCATCGCCACCGCGCCGTCGCTCTCCTGGCAGCAGTCGAGCAAGTGCAGCGGTTCGGCGATCCAGCGCGAGGCCTGGTGCTCTTCCAGCGTGATCGGCTTGCCGTAAAAGAACGCCGCCGGGTTGGTCGCGGCAAAGTCGCGCGCGGCGACCGCGACGCGGCCGAAGTCCTCGCTCACCGCGCCGTATTCGTGCATGTAGCGGCGCGCGCTCATCGCGACCCACGACGCCGGGCTGACCAGCCCGTGCGGGATGTACCAGCCGAAGTTGGTCGTCTCGAAGAAGGGGTCCGGTGCCTTGCCCTGCATGCCGGCGCCGAAGCGGTACCACGAGCGCTCGTTCATCGCGCGGTAGACCACCACCACGTTGGCCACACCGGTGGCAATCGCCATCATCGCGTGCAGGAAAGGCCCGCACGCGGCGCCGCCGCCCTCGGGGATGCGCGAGAAGAATTTCAGCTCCTTGCCGCCGATCTGGCGGAACACCTCGCGCTCGGGGTTGTTGTCGACCGCGAAGGTCGACAGGCCGTCGACCTCGGTAGGGTCGATGCCGGCGTCCGCCAGTGCCGCGAGCACCGCCTCGGTCGCCAGGCGGATCTCGCTGCGGCCGGAGTCCTTGGAAAACTCGGTCGCGCCCAGGCCGACGATCGCGACCTGCCCGTTCAGTTGCTGTGTCATGCCATCGCCCCTTCTGCAAACAGCAGCGTGACCTGGCCGCTGACATGCTCGCCCATGCTGTTGCTGCCGCGAAGCTGAACCGTCAGCGCGCGCGCGGCCTCGTCCTTGGCGCTCACCTCGCCCGTCATCGTCATGATGTCGCCCGGGTAGTTGGGCGCGCCAAGGCGGATCTTCACCTCGCCGATCAGCGCCTCCGGGCCGGCCCAGCCGCCGACGTAGCGCTCGACCAGCCCGTTGCTGGTCAGGATGTTCATGAAGATGTGTCTGGAGCCCAGCTTGCGCGCGGCCTCCGGGTCGTGGTGACCGGGAAAGAAATCGCGCGTCGCGATCGCGCCGGACACGATCAGCTCGACGCTGACCGGAATTTCCAGCGCCGGCAGCGCTTCGCCGACCTGGATGCTTTCGAAGGAAATGCCCTGAGCGCTCATTGCCCGGCCCTCCAGCTTTCGTTGTGTTGGATGTAGGCGGCCAGTCCGGCGATCTGGCGGGCAGCGCCGCCCATCTCCAGTTCGGCGACCCGTGCCGCGAGGTAGTAGCGGTGTACCGGGTAGCTCGTATCCGAGCCGGTGCCGCCGTGCAGGTGCTGCGCAGTGTGCGCGACGCGGTTGCCCGCCTCGCACGCCCAGTATTTGCAGGTGAGGTGGGCGGTGCCGATGGGCGCACCGGCATCCAGCCGCCACGCGAGCTGCCAGAGCACCGAACGCAGGGCCTCGATCGCGATGAAGCCGTCCGCCATGCGCTGCGCGACCGCCTGGAAGCTGCCCAGCTTGCGGCCGAACTGCTCGCGCTCCGAGAGGTGCGCGACGGTCAGCGCCTGCGCGCCCTCGGCGATGCCCAACTGCAGGGCGGCGATCGCCAGCATCGCCCTGGGCTCAAGCCACTCGTAGGCGGTGGCGGGCAGCAGCTGCGCGGCCGGCAGCGCGGCGTTGTCGGCAGATAGCTCGACCACCGTCTCGCCGGTGAACAGGCGGCCTTGCTGTTGCGTGAAGCTGGCAAGCGGCGCGCACACGAGCTTTTGTTCGCCGTCGAGGCTGACCGCCAACAGTGCGTGGCCCGTGTCGGCGGTGACCGCCACCGCGTCGGCCTGCCCCGAGAGCAACACGCGGTTGCCGTCGAGCCGCGCCGTGAGCGCGGTGTCGAGCGACAGCGCGATCGGCGCGGTAAGCCCGGCAGCGTCGAGCAACGCCGGCGCGAAGCGTGACAGGGTGGCGGCAGCCAGTGCGTGCCGCCACAAGGGGGCGGCGGCGAGCGCCCTGCCCTGCGCTTCGAGCACCAGCGCAAGCTCGGTGACGCCCAGTTCGGCGCCGCCCAGTTCCGCCGGCAACAGCAAGGCGGCGAGGCCGGTGTCCTGCAGTTGCGCCCAAAGCGCGGCGTCCCAGCCCTCGCGCGCAAGCTCGCCCGCGCGGCGCTCGTGGCCGTAGTCGGCGAACAGGCTTTGCGCGAGCTCGCCGATCTGCCTTTGCTCTTCGTTCAGCTGGAAGTCCATCACGCGCCTCCCACCGGGCGGAACACCGGGATCACCAGCTCGTCCGCGCACTCGAGGTAGTCGACCTCGACTTCGCGGCCGATCTCGATATGGGCCGGGTCGACATCGACCAGCCCGGCGACCACGCGCACGCCCTCGGTAAGCTCGATCAGGCCGACCGGGTTCGGTTGCGGCACGCCCGGCAGGGTCGGGTGATGCACCACGCTGTAGGAGTAGATGCGGCCGCGGCCGGACACCTCGACGCTGTCGGACGCGAGCGAGTGGCAGTCCGGGCACGCCGGCCCTGGCGGGTGGCGCAGCGTGTTGCAGGCAGTACAGCGCTGGATCTTGAGCTTCCTGTCCTTCAGGCCGTCCCAGAAGAAGCGGTTCTCGTCGCTGATGCCCGGCAGCGGGCGGCGCGGCTTGTCGGCCGGGCGGGCACGCTCGGGCGCGCGGAACTTAAAGAGGCGAAAGCGCATCTGGCCGACCAACGCGTCGGCCTCGTCGTAGAAGTTCAGCAACTGGGTGACGAAGAAGCCGGTGCCAAGCCCGGTGGTCTTCTCTTCGCTGACCGATTCGATCTGCGAGGTGAACGCGATCTTCTCGCCTTCCTTCAGGTAGCGCCGGTAGCTTTGCTCGGAATTGACGGCAACCACCGACGGGTAGCCGTTGCGTTCGATGATCTGCAACACCTCGTACGGGTTGTCGGTCGCCGAACCCTCGGGGAAGCGGCCGTTCAGGCCGGCCAGCACCCACACCTGCAGCATGGTCGGCGGCGCGACGTTGGCGCCAAAGCGCGCCTTGGCGCTGACCCCGTCCAGGTACAGGGCGTTGTCGACCCCCATCGCCTCGCACCACTGGCGGACCATCGGCTGGTTGACCGCGTCCCACGCGTAGACCTTGCCGTATTCGTGGCCGATCAGCGCGCGCGCCTCATCCAGCCACGACAGATTCTGTTCGCTCACAGTCTTCCTCCTTCGCTTATGCGTTGGCCGCGGCCAGAAAGGCCGGCGCCTCGCCACCACCGTGCAGCAACAAATGCGTGCCACTCGCGTACGCCGCCAAGGGCGAGGCAAGAAACACGCAGGCGTTGCCGATGTCTTCGGGTTCGGCCAGTCGCCCGGCCGGGATGGTCGCGGCGACGCTGGCAATGCCTTCGTCGTCGCCGTAATGCAGGTGCGATTGCTCGGTCTTCACGAGGCCCGGGCTCACCGCCATCACCCTCACCTTCGGCGCCCACTCGATCGCGAGCGACGACACCAGGCTCAGGACGCCGGCCTTGGCCGCGCCGTAGGCGGCGGTGCCCGGGCTTGGCCTATGCGCGCCGACGCTGGCGATGAAGAGCTGCACGCCGCCTTCGGGCTGCGTTTGCATCAGGCGGTTGGCCGCCTGCGCGACGATCAGGGGCGCGATCAGGTTCAGGCGGATGATGCTTTCGGAGAAGCGCGGCGACGCGGTCGCCGCATCGGCGTTCGGGCTGCCGCCGGCGTTGTTGACCAGCACGTCGAGGCGGCCGAAACGCGCGCCGATCTCGTCGACCATCACGCCGACCGCCTCGGCGTCGCGCACGTCGCAGGCGATGAAATGGCTGCGCTCGGGCAGCGCGTCGGGCGCGTTGCGAGCGCAGATGACGACGGTGGCACCGGCGTCGAGAAAGCGGCGGACGATTCCCCGTCCGACGCCGCGTGCGCCGCCGGTCACCAGCACGACGCGTCCGCTGTAGTCGATGGCCACGGACATGGCAGGCCTCCTGGGCAGTGGTTGACGCTTGCCAATCTAAAGGCGCGCGGCAAGCCAAGCTTCGTCTGTTCAGACGATGAGGCGGGTGGAGGGCGGCGCCAGAATCGGCGCATCAACTTCAATGCGGCATTTGCACGCACAACAGGGAGGCGGACGCCGTGGACGGGAACGAGATCCTGATCGAGACGAGGCCGGCCGGGGCGGTGGCGCAGCTTACGCTGAACCGGCCCGAGGCGACCAACGCCTTGAGCCTTCAATTGCAGCAGGCGCTGGCCGACGCGTTCGCGCGGCTCTCCGGCGACGACACGGTGCGCGCCATCGTGCTCACCGGCGGCGAGCGGGTGTTCGCCGCCGGCGGCGACATCAAGGGCATGGCCGGCTGCGGGCCGGTCGACATCTTGAGGCGCCACACCGAACGGCTATGGGCGCCGATCCAGCACTGCCCCAAACCTGTGATCGCCGCCGTCTGCGGCTACGCGTACGGCGGCGGCTGCGAGCTGGCCATGCACTGCGACATCCTCGTCGCCGGGCAAGGCGCGCGCTTTTCGCAGCCGGAGATCCGCATCGGCATCATGCCCGGCATCGGCGGCACGCAAAGGCTGGCGCGTGCGGTCGGCAAGAGCAACGCGATGAAGGTGCTGCTCACCGGCGCGCCGATCGGCGCCTTCGAGGCGCAGCGCATGGGTCTCGTCACCGACGTGGTGCCTGACGACCAGGTAATCGCGCACGCGCTGGAAATGGCCGCGACCATCGCCGCGATGCCGCCCTTGGCCGCCGAGGAGATCAAGCAATGCGTGCTGTTGGGGCTGGACGCGCCGCTGGAGACCGCGCTTGCGCTCGAGCGCAAGGCCAACCAGACGCTGTTCGCCTCGCTCGACCAGAAGGAAGGCATGCACGCGTTCATCGAGAAGCGCCGGCCCGTGTTCAACGGCCGCTAAGTAGAGGGAGAGAAAGATGACCGACTTCAAGTCGCAGGAATTCCGCCACGCGCTGGGCGCGTTCACCACCGGCGTCACCATCGTCACCACCCGCGACGCCGACGGCGAGGCGGTCGGCGTCACCGCCAACAGCTTCAACTCGGTGTCGCTCGACCCGCCGCTGGTGCTGTGGAGCATCGCCAAGACCGCGCGCAGCCTCGGGGCGTTCGCGCACAGCGGCCACTGGACCGTGCACGTGCTCTCTGCCGAGCAGGAGGCGCTGTCCGACCGTTTCGCGCGCCGCGGCGAGGACAAGTTCGCCGGCCTTGAAACGGAAACCGGCAGCAACGGCTGCCCGCTCTTGACCGGCTGCGCGGCGCGCTTCCAGTGCCGCACCAGCTTCGAGTACGACGGCGGCGACCACCTGATCCTGGTCGGCGAAGTGGTCGCGTTCGACCGAGAGGACAAGGCGCCGCTGGTCTTCCACGGCGGGCGCTACGCGCTGGCCACCCGCAAGGGTGGCGAGAGCCCGGCCGCAGACGAGCCGCACAGCTTCTCGGAAGACTTCCTGGGTTATCTGGTCGGCCGCGCGCACTACCAGTTCCTCGGCGCGCTGCGCGGCGAGCTGGAAGAACAGGGCCTGACCGACCCCGAATTCTTCGCGCTCTCGACGCTGCTGCAGCGCGGCGCGCAAAGCCAGGACGCACTGGACGAGCTGATGCGCCACAGCGGCTTCCTGCCGCAATTCGCGCCGCTCACCCGCCTGGCCGCACGCCACCTGCTCGAGGTGCAGACGGTCGACGGCGCACCGGGCTACGCGCTGACCGCGAGCGGGCGCGCCGTGGTGGTGCGGCTGGTGGCCGTGGCCAAGGCGCGCGAGGCGGACCTCGTCGAGAAGCTCGGCCAGTGGGACGCGCGCGTGCTGAAGAACCTCCTCAAGCAGATGATCGCGCTGACCGACAGCGGCGCGATCAAGGTGTGGCACCCGCAGGACGGGCGGGCGGCCTGAGCCGGCCTCCTCCCGGCATGGCGGGGCATGAACACCCCGGCGGGTAATATGGCGCGACCGCGCACGATGACACGCACGGCGTGCACTTGCAGGAAAGGGAAAGACAAATGGGTCTGAAAGGCCGGATTACGCTCGCGCTGATCGTCGTCAACGTGCTGTCCGTCGGTGCGCTGCTCGCGTATGGCCACTGGCAAAAACGCCAGGATGTGCTGCAGGAAGTCGACAATCGGCTGCAGGCCGTGGCGCGTGCCTACGGCGGCATGGTCCCGCCGCACGCGGCCAACCGGCTATTCGCCGGTCAGGCGCGTGGTTCGGAGTACCTCGACCTCGCCGCCACGCTCGGCGACTACGCGAAAAATAACGGCGCAAGCGGGCTGTTCGCGCTCGCCAGGCAAGACGGGCAGTGGCGCTACCTGATCGCCGACGCCAGCGAGGCGCAAATCACGGCCGGCAAGCATGTCGCACCGCTCGCGCCCTACCCGGGCGGCGGTGCACAAGCGGACCTCGCGCTCGCGCAAGGGCACGCGTTCGCCGAAAGCGGCGGGCAGCGCCAGCTGCTGCTGCGCGCGCAGGGCTTGCGCGGCGAGACCTACCTGGTCGGCGTCAACGCGCCGCTCGCGCCGGCGCAGGCGGCGATCGCGGCCAACCTTGCGCAGTCCGGCGTGATGGCAGCCGTCGTCATCCTGGTCGGGCTGGTCACCTCATGGCTGCTCGGCGCAAGGCTCAGCCGGCGCCTGGTGCGCATGCAGCGGCAGATCGAAGCGATGGCGGCCGAACGCAACCTGCTCGCCACCCTCGACGAGGGGCAAGACGAGGTCGGCGCGATCGGCCGCGCGATCAACTCGCTGACCGCGGCCCTGCGCGGCTCGCTCGCCAGTTCCGCGGACGCCGCGCGCGACGCGCTCTCGCGCAGCGAACGCTTCCACACCGACGCCAGCCACGCCAGCGACGCGCTGTTGCGCAGTGGCACCCGCCTGTCGGGGGTCAGTGCCGACACGCAGTCGATCAGTATCGCGGCGGCGTCCGCCGCCGAAGAGGCGCAGCAGGTCCACGACTCGATCGAGAACGCGCAGCGCACGCTGGGCGAGAGCATCGCGCAGCTGTTCGCGCTGGCGGACAACGTCAAGGACAGCAACGGCAAGACCGAGGCGCTTTGCAACCAACTCTCCTCGGTCAGCCGGCAGGTCGGCGGCATCGACACCGTGCTCGCCACCATCCGCGACATCGCCGACCAGACCAACCTGTTGGCGCTGAACGCCGCGATCGAGGCGGCGCGCGCCGGCGAGGCCGGCCGCGGCTTCGCGGTGGTCGCCGACGAGGTGCGCAAGCTCTCGCAGCAGACCGAAGCCGCACTGCAACGCAGCCGCAGCAGCATCGAAGCCATCCAGGGTGAGATCGGCGCGCTGGACACCGTGGTGCAGGGCACGCTCGCGCACAGCGTGCAGATTGCCGAGGAATCCGCCCGCGTCGCCGGCAGTGTCGCCAAGGGCAGCCAAGCGCTTGGCGAGTCGACCCGCGCGGTCGCCGTCACCCGGCAGCGCGCCGAGGAGATCCGCGGCGCGCTGTTGGCCACCAGCGGGGAACTGTCGGCGGTCAGCCGGGAGATCGACGGCACCATCGAGCTGGCCGGCGACATCGCCCGCGCCAGCGAAACCCTCAAATCGACGTCTCTTGAACTGGCAGGCGAAGTCGGCCAGTTCAAGGTCTGAGCACAGGCCCGCACCATGCATGCAAGCACCTCCCCCGCCCCGACCTGGCGCAGCCACTGGGCGCTCGCGCTCGCCGCGCTCGCCTACGTGTGCAACTACGTCGACCGCCTGCTGATGTCGATCCTGATCGAACCGGTGAAGGCCGAGTTCGGCGTGTCGGACACCGAGATCGGCCTGCTCTCCGGCCTGGTGTTCGGCCTGTTTTATTCGCTCTCCGGCCTGCCGCTGGGGCGGCTCGCCGACCGGGTCGGCCCGGTGCCGGTGATCGCCGGCAGCGCGATCGCCTTTAGCGGCATCACCATGCTGTGCGGGCTGGCCGGCAGCTTCGGCGCGCTGCTCGCGGCGCGCATCGGCGTCGCCATCGCCGAAGCGGGCGGCATGGCGCCGTCGGTCGCGCTGATCTCGCAGCTCTACCCGCCGCGCCAGCGCTCGCGCGCGCTGGCCGCCTTCATGATGGGGCCGAGCCTGGGTGCCATCGTCGGCCTCGCCGCCGGCGGCTGGGTCGCCCACCACTACGGCTGGCGCATGGCCTTCATCCTGATCGGCGCGCCCGGCGTGCTGATCGGCGCGCTGATGTGGCTGACCGTCAGGAACCGCAAGCCCGAGGAACAGGCCGCGGCACAGCAAGAGGGCTGGGGCGCGTCGCTTGCGGCCATCGTGCGCACCGCCGGCTTTCGCTGGATCCTCGCCAGCGTCGCGCTGGCGGCGATCAGCGGCTACGCGGTCGGCACCTGGAACCCGAGCTTTTTGATCCGCTCGCACGGCCTGACCATGCAGCAAGCCGGCCTGCTCGCCGGCCTGGGCGGCGGGCTGATGAGTTTCGCGGGCACCGTCGCCTGCGGCTGGGCGACCGACCGCCTGGTCCGCCACGACGCCGGCTGGCAGATCGGCACCGCGCTTGCGGGCACGGCGGCGAGCGTGCCGTTCGCGCTCGGCTACTTCCTGTGGCCGGCCGGCACGCTGGTCGAGCTCGGTTCGCTCGCCATCCCCGAGGCCTTCGTGCTCTATCTGGGCTTCGCCTTCTTCGGCGTGTGGTGGTCGGTGCCGTGCATCGGCGCGGTCAGCCACCTGTTCCCGGCCGGCCGCGTCGCCCAGGCGACCAGCGTGCTCGCCGGCGTGATGACGCTGTGCGGCATCGGCGCGGGGCCCCTGATCGCCGGCTCGCTATCCGACGCGTTTGCCGCCACGCAAGGCGACGAGGCGTTGCGCTACGCGCTGGCCAGCTCGGTCAGCCTGCTCGTGCTCACCTGCGGCACCCTCGCGCTTGCGCTGCCGCGCTACCGCCGCGCCCGCACCACCCTGCAAACCTCCCCGCAAGGATGCTGACATGCAGTTCACCTTCACCGAAGAACAGCGGATGATCCGCGACGCCGTCGCTGCCCTGCTCGCCGAACAATCTACCAGCGCACAGGTGCGCGCCGCGATGGCGAGCGCCACCGGCACCGACGATGCGCTGTGGCAGGCGCTCGCCGTCGACATGCAGGCGTGCGCGGTGCTGGTGCCCGAGCACCTCGGCGGCCTCGGCACTGGCTTTGTCGAGGCGGCGCTGATCGGCGAGCAGCTGGGCCGCCATGTCGCCTGCGTGCCCTACCACGCCACCGTCGGCCTGGCGGTCTCTACCCTGCTCGCCTGCGCCGACGACGCGCAGCAGGCGGCGTGGCTGCCCGGCATCGCCGAAGGCACCACCATCGCCAGCGTCGCCGGCCTTGGCGAGAACGAGCGCAAGTCCGCCGACGGCGCGCGCTTCCGCTCGCACGGCGACGGCTATCTGCTCTGCGGCCACTTCGCCGCCGTGCCGCACGCGCATGTCGCCGGCCTGCTGCTGGTTGCCGCGCAGGCAGAGACTGGAGACACCGCGCTGTTCGCGCTGCCGGCGGGAAGCCGGGGGCTCACCGTCCGCCACCGCCCGACCATGGACCAGACCCGCGCGCAGGCCGAAGTGCTGCTCAACGACGTGGCGCTGCCCGCCAGCGCGCGCCTCGCCCGCACCGACGAGAAGTCGCTCGCCACCGCGCGCGTCTGCGCGACGGTGCTGATCGCCGCCGAACTGCTGGGCGTCGCCGACGCGTCGCTCGCGATGGCGGTCGGGTATACCGGCGAGCGCCGCCAGTTCGGCCGCGCCATCGCCAGCTACCAGGCGATCAAGCACCGCGCGGCCGACATGCTGCTCAAGGCGGAACTGGCGCGCTCGGCCGTCTACTACGCCGCCTGCGTCGCCAGCGAAGCGCTGTTCGGCCGCGATGACGCCGCCCGCAAGGTCGCCGCAGAATTGCCGCAGGCCGCCAGCCTCGCCAAGACCTACGCGGGTGAAGCCGCGTTCTACAACGCGGGCTCTGCGCTGCAGCTGTTTGGCGGCGTCGGCTTCACCTGGGAGTACGACGTGCACCTCTATTTCAAGCGCGCGCAAGGCTGCAGCCACTTCCTGGGCAGCCCCGCGCTGCACCGCGAGCGCGTCGCCCGCGCCCTGCTCGACTGAACAAGGAATACCGCCATGAAAATCAGCTTCAGCCCAGAAGACGAAGCATTCCGCGAGGAGGCCGCGCGCTGGCTCGCCGACAACCTGACCGGAGAATTCGACAAGCTGCGCTTTCGCGGCGGCCCCGGCGACGAACACAGCTTCATCGACGAGCGCCGCGCTTGGGAAAAACGGCTGGCCGCAGGCGGCTGGGTCGGCGTCGGCTGGGCGAAGGAAGACGGCGGGCGCGGCGCGACCATCTCGCGCCAGGTGATCTTCGCCGAGGAATACGCGCGCGCCGGCGGCCCGGGCCGCCTGGGCCACATCGGCGAGGGGCTGGCCGGGCCGACCATCGCCGCCTTCGGCACCGCCGAGCAGAAGGCGCGCTACCTGCCGCCCATCCTCAGGGGCGAGGCGCTGTGGTGCCAGGGCTACTCCGAACCTGCCGCCGGCTCCGACCTCGCCGCGGTCGCCACCCGCGCGCGGCTGGGTAACGACGGACAGTGGCGCATCAGCGGGCAGAAGGTGTGGACCTCGCTCGCGCATCTGGCCGATTGGTGCTTCGTGCTGGCGCGCACCGACCCGGCTTCCAGCGGCCACCACGGCCTGGGTTTCTTCCTGGTGGCGATGGACCAGCCGGGGGTGACGGTGCGCCCGATCGAGCAGATCACCGGCAGCAGCGAATTCAACGAGGTGTTCTTCGACGAGGCGGTGGCCGCCGACCTGCTGGGCCAGCCCGGCGAGGGCTGGAAGATCGCGATGGCGCTGTTGGGCTTCGAGCGCGGGGTGTCCACGCTGGGCCAGCAAATGCAGTTTCGCGGGGAGCTCGACGAAATCATCCGCGTGGCGAAGGACAACGGCGCGGCGCAAGACCCGGATATCCGGTCCCGCATCGCCGAGGCGCAGATGGGGCTGACCGTGATGCGCTACAACGCGCTGCGCATGCTGGGCGGCGATGCGGAAGAGACGCGCGCGGCGCTGGTTTACAAGCTGCACTGGGCGAGCTGGCACCGCAACCTCGGCAAGCTGGCGATGGACGTGCTGGGCGAGGCGGCCGAGCTGTGCGACACCGCGCCGTACGGCCTCACCCGCTTGCAGTCGCTGTTCCTGTTCACCCGCGCCGACACCCTGTACGGCGGCAGCAACCAGATCCAGCGCAACCTGATCGCCGAACGCGGCTTGGGCATGCCAAAGGAGCCGAAGGGGCGCTGAGACATTCGCCGCCGGGAGGCGGCGAAGTTCTTTTGGGAGGCCAGCAACTGCTTGCCTCTGTCGTGCAGACAAAGCCCGATTTTGCGTGGTTGCAGACACCTGCCCATCCACTGCCAGATGGGCAAGCACTGGCCACCTCCGCCCCCATTTCGCGAGGGAGTCGATGAGGGTGAAAGCGCAAAAAGCAACGCACCCAATTGACATGCTGCAGCTCGGTACGTAGGCTATAAAATCGCATTCTCATCCGTAACGCCTCGCGTACATCCAGTGAACGTGGTGTGACAGTCTCATCTGGCTGTGCACTTTCAGGCATTGGCAACCCCAGTGGCTTGTAAAACAATGAGAAACCCACGCGTCATGCCGAGTTATGCACACAGACAAACAAAATATACACCTGCGCAGGTGTATATTTCACGTCAGCTTTCAGTAAAGGTTGCACATGGAATGGGTGGCAGTCGTACAACAACTGAATCGAGATCTCCTTGCAATTGAAATAGCGAGAAGTGGGCTTGCACTTCAACAAAGGGCGATACGTGCTATACCGTTAATTGATCAAGAAAGCAGCCTTCCTGTATCAAAAAGTGAATTCAAGGAACTGGGCTCTGCCAGCATCATTGCCGAACAAGTTAGTGCAGAGGCTTTAATTGGTCTTGTGGCAAATTCAATCGAAACATTTTCAATCCGAATACACCGCCACCTTTCCGTTGAGTGGGAGCCATTTACAAAGCCACGCAACGACCTTCGCTTTTTTGGTAGGCCGCGTCAATTTAGAGCACTGAATAATGTGTTCAAACATCAAGAGGGTTTCATAGAAGCTGCCTCATCTCGTTCTGCGCGCTTCTTGGTAGACGATGGCTATTTTCCAGATTGCACTTACCTTAAGCATTTGCCCGCATCTTCCATTGTTCCTGAATTCGAGCTCGCAGTTTTTGAAGCGTTCGCACACCTCTACGAAATCGCGCTATCGGTAGCGGGCATCCCTGTCCGTCATTCAGGCAAGTCGGGGCAAGATCTGATGCAGTCTTTGCGAGAGTTTGCGGTCTTCCCAATCATTGAGCCAACGCTATGGCGTTCGTGAAAGCCAACCTCTCGGTCAACTGGACCGCCCGCAAGCTACACATGCGGGTTCCCTTCACGCTTCGCGCTCCGGCGGCCGGTTACCTCAAATGTTATGTGTCCCCGTAGCCACGCGATAGTAAACCCATGAAGCACATCTTGATTTTAAAACCAGACACCCTGGTGAATTTACTCAACTTCGTTGGACTGCCCATAGCACTCATCTACGCAATTTGCATGTTTTTTTGGCCATGGATATCAGGCCACGGACACTGGGATTACGTGCAAGAAGTATGGGACAGGTGGCAGAGTTTGAATGTTGGCATACTGGCCTTCGCATCGAGTATCACGGCTTTCAATATTGCTAGGTACAACGCTGAAAAGCAGCGTGCGCGAGATTTTTTAGCAGCAAAAGCATTCCTACCTGCGGCTTTGAGTGAATTGGTTTCCTATTTCAAATCCAGCGCCACACTATTTAGCTTGGGCTGGAAAGCAACTCCTGAAAGTAAACCAAACTTTGTTGTTCCAGATTTGCCACGGGAATACAAAGCAGTTTTTGGTGAATGCATTCGACATGCGGAACCGGGCGTTGGCGACTATCTATCTAGAATTCTAGTGTCGCTGCAAATCCATGATTCCCGGATGAGAAGCTACGTCGAACAGCGCCGCGACGGTAACTATATAAATCCAGACAAATACAACTTAATCACATATTTTTATCGACTTGGCGAGCTACAGGCATTAGTTGGCAAATTGTTCGAGTTTGCACGAAACATGGATGAATTTGATTCATCACCACTGAACTGGGAAGACTTTCGCAATGCGTATGGAAATCTCAATATCTGGACCGATGAGATTGTGATTGACGAAAAGATGAATCTTGAAGCCTTTACAAAGCGAGCAATCGACAGAAATTAAAACCCGAACACATAATTCACGTTGGGTGCCATCAGGAAAGTAGGATGGCGGATTCAGCGAGCAAGTACAACGCCCTGGCCGGATTCAGCGATTAAGTGCAACAGGGATAGCACTGGGCGAATGGCGATGAAATTAGACAATCGTACTGAGTATCACCTTCGACAGCGGAATTTAGTTTGACGATCATCAGGAGATAGCTTGCCTATTGCAGACAGACTGTTTTTTCGCCGACTCGTACAGATCTTGGAAGCGAAGCGCAATAAGCATTTGAATGGACTGGTCCGGCAGCACTTCCCGAAAGGGAAGACCGATTTTACGAAAGTGACGCAAGCGGAGCTGGACGAAGTCGAGCGAATGTTGAATCATCGACCGAGAAAGAGGCTTGACTGGCATTCGCCAGCCAAGGCCTTCAACGGGGGCAAGCCCTTGAATTGAATGACTTGCAGAGCCTTGCACTTACTTTTTTAATCCGCCCACCTATTAAACACACTACAAATTAAACCTATCTTTCGTAGAAAAAATGAACAACAACACCCTCGAATCACTTAAATTTAATCAATGCAAAGGCAGTGAGAGATTCATTCACAATTGCAATGGAAACGAAAAATCCGTACTAGACTTTTGGAAATGGGCATACTCAAACCTTGCAGCAAATAATCTGCGTGGCCACTTGGCTGAGTTCATCGTAGCATCGGACCTTGATGTCACCCAACAACCTAGGATCGAATGGGACGACTACGACCTACTTACAAAAACTGGCAAACGAGTCGAGGTAAAATCTGCAGCATTCCTTCAATCATGGAATCAATCAAAATTATCTACCATCAAATTTAACATTTCGCCATCTCACCCATACAACAACAAAACCGGCACAAGGTCAGATCCAGTAGTAAGAAATTCAGACGTCTATGTTTTTTGCCTTCTAGCGCACAAAAACAAACAGACACTGAATCCCATCAATCTAGAGCAGTGGGATTTTTATGTACTCAGCACACAAACCATAAATCAGAGACTTGGCCCACAAAAAACAATCACACTTAACAGCTTGCTTAAATTAAAACCAGCAAAATGCAGTTATGGAGAAATCGAAAAAACCATCGACAACACACCACTTTCCAACTAGCATAGCAAATACTGACCAGAAACCAAATTCACCAATATAATTACTTTAAAAACACAGGAATCTGCACAATCGCTCGACAATGAAACACAGTCAGAAATGAGAACACAGACACTTTGCTATAGCATTGGCTGGGATGTCGGCGGGTGGCTTTGCAGCCGCAATCCGCGCAGCCGTGATGCTCTGGTTATTCTCGATGCCAGTGGTCGTCTTCTTGGAACGCCGTGGCGCGGCAACCTCAGTCAAAGTATTCAACGCGCCAACTGCACACACGAGTGGCTGGCCGCCTTGTTCGAACTATGTTGCTTGCCGCTGCCGACAACACCGTTGGCGGTAACACTGGCAATCGATACGCCTCTAGGTTTTTCCGACGCGCTGGTGCGGCTCTTAAACCGGCAAGGTGGTGCCTCGCAAGCAGACTTGCAAAATGGGGATGCCTACCTGTATCGCTACACTGAGCGCTACTTGAACGGGCGCGGCCTGCGCCCGTTATCAGCAGTAAAAGACATGATCGGTAGCCAAGCTAGTAAAGGCATGCACACTGTGGCCTGCTTCGCGCCTCAACTTCTGGACTGCGGGGTGTGGAGCGATGGTGTTATGCTGACTGCGATAGAGGCCTACCCCGCAGCCTGCCGCAACTCGGCCATTATGGACCGATTGTTATCACCTTTCAGAAACACCGCTCAAGAAGATTCTGAGGAATGCTGGCTTCCCGAACTGGGTCATGAAGACCTGCAAGATGCGCTACGCTGCGCACTGGTCGGCCACCTATTCACGAACCACCCTGAAAGTCTGGCAGCCCCCCCTGCAGAAGTCAGCCCCAACGAAGGCTGGATCTGGGCACCAGAAGATGGATTGTTGTAGCAGCCTGCGTCCTTTTATCTTTGGATGTCCTAAACAAGAAGGAACATTCCAACCATCCACCAATCCGCATCCAACACAAAAGCCGCCCTCAGGCGGCTTTTGTGTTGGGCGGCAACGCGCCAACAACCCTCAATCCGGAAACGCCACCGTCACCGCGTCGGTTTCGGCCACCGCCTGGCAGGCCAGCGTCCAGCCTTCGGCAAGATCCGCCTCGTCGAGCGCGGTGTTGGCGTGCAGCCTGACGCTTCCCTCGTTCACCTTGCACATGCACGACGCGCAGCCGCCGACGCGGCAGGAATGCGGCGCGCGCAGGCCGGCGCGGTCCATCGCGGCGAGCAGGAATTCGCCGCTGTTCGCTTCGATGCGGTGCGTCTCGCCGTCGAGCAGCACGGTAAGCGCCACGGCGCGGGCGTCGCCCGTGTCTTCCGGCGCGGCGGCGACTTCGTCCTCACCCGGCAGCGAGACGAAGCGCTCGACGTGCACGCGCTCGCGCGCGGCGCCAAGCTGGGCCATTGCCGCCTCGGCCGCGTCCATGAAGGGGCCCGGCCCGCAGATGAAGGTTTCGGCGTGCGCGAAGGCGCGAGCCAGCGCGGCGAGCTGCGCGGCGCTGGGCACGCCCTGCACACTGTCCAGCCAGTGCACGACGGTGAGCCGGTCCGGGTAGTCGGCGGCGAGGCTTTTGAGGGCGTCGCGGAAGATCACCGAGCGTTCGTCGCGATTCGCATACACCATCAGCACCCTGCCCTGGCCGCTGGCGAGCGCGCTGCGGGCGATCGAGAACACCGGGGTGACGCCGCTGCCGCCGGCGAACAGCAGGAAGTCGCCGTCGTAGCTTTTTGCCGTGAACACGCCGGCCGGCGCCAGCACCTCCAGCGTGTCGCCGGCCTTCACCTGATCGCACAGCCAGTTGGATGCGCGCCCGTCGGCCACCCGCTTGACGGTGACGCGCGGCGCGTCGTCGAGTTTGGGCGCCGAGGCGAGCGAGTAGCAGCGCGGCAAGGCGCCGGCTGCGTGCGGCACGCGCAGGGTGAGGAACTGGCCGCTCTTGTAGGCGAAGGTTTCGGCCAGCGCAGGCGGCACGTCGAACACCAGCGACTTGCTGTCGTGGGTCTCGTCGATCACCCGCGCGACGGTCAGGGTGTGGTAGTGGCTCATCGGGTTTCCCTCTCGTTTTTGTAATGGCGGCGCCTACAGGCTCATCAACAGCTGGCCGCTGTCGACGCGCACCTCGCTGCCGCTGATCGCCCGCGCCTCGTCGGAGGCGAGGAACAGCACCACATTGGCGACATCGCGCGGCAGGCACATGCGCGCCAGCGGGTCGTGGTCGATGGTGAAGCGGCTCATGTCGACGCCCTTGGGGTAGAGGTCGGCGGTGAGCGGGGTGAGGATGCCGTCCGGGTGCACCGAGTTGCAGCGGATGCGGTAGCGCTGCTTGCGGCAGTGCACGGCGACCGAGCGGGTCAGCGCGGCGACCGCGCCCTTGCTCGCGCTGTACGCGGCGAAGCTGTCCATGCCGCCCAGCGCTGCCACCGACGACATGTTGATGATGGCGCCGCCCCTCTCCTTCAGCGCTTCCACGCCGAACTTGCAGCCAAGAAAATAGCCATCGGCGTTCACGCGCATCACCTTCTGCCACGCGTCCAGGCTGCAGTCCTCGATGCTGGCCGGCGGGCAGATCGCCGCGTTGTTGACCAGCACGTCAAGCTTGCCGAAGCGGCTGAGCGCCTTGTCCATCACCGTGCGCCACGCGGCCTCGTCGGCGATGTCGTGTTGCAGGAACAGCGCGGCGTCACCGATCTCGCGCGCCAGCGCCTCGCCCGCTTCGACGTTGACGTCGGTAATCACCACGCGCGCGCCCTCCAGGGCGAACAGAAGCGCGTCCTCGCGACCGACGCCGCTGGCGCCGCCGGTAATCAGCGCGACCTTGCCGGCCACGCGGCCCTGCTTATTGCCTTCAGTCATGCGGTCAACTCCTTGCTTGTTGCCGGCTGGGCCGACGCGACGGCGTGGCGTGCGGCGCGGCGGCCGCTGAACACGCAGTCGGCCAGCGACAGCCCGGACAGATAGATGTTGGAGGGGATACCAGCCGCGGCGCGCCCGGCGGCATAGAGCCCCTTGATCGGCGTGCCGTTGCCGCGCAGCACTTCGCCGGTGGTTTCGCTAACCGTCAGGCCGCCCAGCGTGATCGACGAGAGCGGGAAAAACTTGAAGTGCGGCGACAAATCCAGCGCGTACCACGGCCCGCGCGTCAGCTCGCGGCGCATGGCGGCGGACTTGCCGACCTCGTCCTCGCACTCGCCGCGCGCGGCGCGGTTGTTTGCCTCTATCGTTGCCGTGAGCAGCGCCGCGTCCATGCCCAGCTTGCGCGCGAGGCCATTGAGGGTGAACGCGCGCGTGCAGCCCAAAAGCATGCCCGCCAGCGCCGGCCACTTCTGGAAGCCCCACAATTCCTTGCCGAAGCACTCGCGGATCGCCTGAGCGCGCAGGCGGCTGTCGAGCAGCAGCCAGGCGCGGCCGCCCTGCTCCTCGATGATCGCGTTGCCCAGCGTCGAGCCGTACACCTCCTCGTTGCAGAAGCGCTGCCCCCGGCGGTTGACAGCGACGCCCATCGGCCACGCGTAAGGCGGCGAGATGAAGCGCCACGCCGACACCTTTTCCATGCGCGCGGTCGCCCCGCCCGCTGCCTGCCCCAGGCGGATGCCCGAGCCATCGCAACCGGTGCTGCCGTTGCGCCAGTTGGCGAGGTATTTCGGCGCGTGCGCTTCGAGCATCTGCCGGTTGAACATGAAGCCGCCGCTGGCGAGCACCACGCCGCTTCTTGCGCGCACGCGAACGGGGCGCGCGTGCGCAAGTTCGATCTGCAGCGTCTCGTGCCTGAGCGACTCGGCAAGATTCGGGTTGAACGGGTACTTGAGGTTGGCCTCGCGGTGCGCCGCGGTGTGCCGCTGCGCGGCCGCCGAGCCTTCCGGCAGCCGCCACACCTCGGCGCCGACCACGCGGCCCGCACGGTCGGTGTAGAGGCGGCGCACCGCGGCCTGCTTCCACACTGCCGCGCCGTGCGCGCGCACGCTCTTTTTCAGCGCCGCGTACAGGGTGGCGCCGCTTTGCCCGGCCGATACCGTGCGGTGGCCACGCATCGCGCTGGGGTGGCGCCCTGCACGCGCGGGCACCGTCTCGTTGCCCGAGTAATAGAGGAACACGCCGTCCGGCGGGTACGAGGTCTTGCGGGCCGGCGTAGTCGACGCGAAGCGCGCGCCGTGCGTCTCCAGCCATTCGAGGTTGGCGGCGCTCTCTTCGCAAAAGCGCGCAAGCGTAGCAGGAGAGACCGCGTCGCCGACTTCCTGGCTCAGGTACTCGAACATCGCCTCCGGCGTGTCGCTAATGCCCGCCTCGCGCTGCTGGGCGGTGCCGCCGCCGGCGTACACCACGCCGCCGGAGAGCTGGCTCGCCCCGCCGCCTTCAAAGCGGTCGACCACCAGCACGTCGCTCCCCGCCTCGCGCGCCTGCAAGGCCGCGCACGCGCCGGCGGCGCCAAAACCGGCGACCAGCACGTCGGTCGCCTCGTCCCACGGGTAGCCGTCGACGTCGTCTATCACCTCGGGCGGGTAGACTTCGCCGCTGGATGCCTGGTGGCGGACCGTCCAGTGTTTGCTCAGCATGCGACCCCCGCCGGCGCAGACACTGCTGCCACGGCCGCCGCCTGCCCTGCCGGGCGGGCCAGATGCCTGGCGGCGCGGTAGCCGAAGGTCAGCGCGGGGCCGAGCGTCGAGCCGGCACCCGGGTACGACGGGCCCATCACCGACGCCGAGGTGTTGCCGATCGCGTAGAGGCCGGCGATCGGCGCGCCGCGCTCGTCCAGCACCTGCGCGTCTTCGTTGGTCGAGAGGCCGCCCTTGGTGCCGATGTCGCCGGCGTCGAGCCGCATCGCGTAGAACGGCCCCTTGGCGATCGGCGCGAGGCAGGGGTTGGGTTTGACGCTGGCGTCGCTGTAGTAGCGGTCGAACACGTTGCCGCCCTTGCCGTAGTCGCGGTCGGTGCCGCTGGCGGCGTCCTCGTTGACGCGCGCCACCGTCGCGGCGAGGCCGGCCGCGTTAACACCGATCTCTTTGGCCAGGCCTTCCAGCGTGTCGGCCTTCCAGTACACCACGCCCTGCCAGCTCTTGCGGTCCGGCGCGACCTGGCCGGGCATCAGCGGGCCCATCGGGTACTTGTGGCGGAAGTCGGCGTCGAACACCAGCCACGCCGGCACGCACTTACCGTTCTCGCGGTGGCGCGCGTACATCGCGGTGACGAATTCCAGGTAAGGCTTGGCCTCGTTGACGAAGCGGCGTCCGTCGCCGTCGACCGCGATGCAGCCGGGCAGGCTGCGCTCGGCAAACAGGCCGGTCTGCGCGGCCTGCTTGGGCACGTGTATGGTCGGCGCCCACCACGCCCACTGCATCAGGTCGGTCGCGGCGCCCAGCGCCTGTGCGGCGAGCAAGGCGTCGCCGGTGTTGTTGGGCGGGGTCACCCCCCACGCGGCCTGGTTCGGCGCGGGCAGGTACTGGTCACGCAGGGCCTGGTTGCGCTCGAAGCCGCCGGCGGCGAGCACCACGCCACGCCGCGCACGCAGTTCGATACGCTCGCCCTTGTGCGCGGCAACCACCCCGCACACCCGCCCGCCTTCAAACAGCAGCGATTCGAGCGCCGTCTCCAGATAGAGCGGAACCTGGCGGGTGAGCAAGCCGTGGCGGAGGCCGGCCACCAGTGCGTTGCCCAGCGCCAGGCGACGGTCGGTGCGCCGGCCCAGCTTCTTGCGTGCCCGAAAATCCAGCGCGAAGCGCAGCATCAGCTTGGCGAACAGCAACTTCCAGCCCTTTTCCTTGGCGAGCATGCGGTGCGCGTCGCGCGCGGTCATCGAGACCTTGCCCATCAACAGGGTCGAGCCGGACGGCTCGCGCAGGCGGGCGAGTTCCTCGCCGAGCAGGCCGCCGTCGAACACTTCCGGGTCCATGGTGCGCCCGCCCTCGCGCGCGCCGACCAGCTGCGGGTAGTAGTCGGGGTAGCGGTGGCACGCCGCGTAGCGCAAGCGCGTCGCCTGTTGCAGGTACTCGACCATCTCGTGCGCGGTGTCCACATACGCGACGAGCCGCGCGTCGGCGACCTGGCCTTGCGCGGCGGCGCGTACATAAGCCAGCACCGCCTCGCGGTCGTCCTTGATCTGCTTGTTCAGCGGGATCCAGATGCCGCCGCCGGAAACGGCCGAGGTGCCGCCGTAGCGGTCACTCTTCTCGATCAGCGCGACCGACAAGCCCTCGTCGTGCGCACGCAGCGCGGCCATCATCGCGCCGGCGCCCGAGCCGACCACGACGACGTCGAATTCCTGTTTCATGTTTGCCTCCTGGCGTGGCCCCCGCAGCCCTGCGGGGGCGGTTGGGGACGCTTACAGGAACGGGTCCGGCGTGACCTCGCCCTTGAGCAAGGTGGCAGCCATGCCGCGGCCGAACATGTCGGTGTTGTTCGCGACGTGCGCGCGGCCGGTCATCATGTCGAGGAAGATGCGGGTCAGCGGGTTCTTGCGGTAGGTGCCGCTGCCGCCGCAGCAGCGCAGCAGCTGGTTGGTCAGCTCGCCCGCCTGGTAGGCGGTGCGGGTGACCTGGTAGCGCCACTGCATGCGGGTGTTCGGCTCGGGCAGCGCGCCCGTCTCGGCGGCGGCGTAGATGCGGCGGTAGTGCTCGAGGCGCAGCGTGCGCATTTCATCAAAGCCGTTGAGCGCCTGTGCGAAGGCGATCTGCGCGTTCGGGTCCTCGATGGCGCGGTTGCCCATGTTCTTGCCGACCAGCGGGGTGACGAAGCCCTGGAACGCGTCGCACGCGGCCTTGAGCGCGCCAATGCACGAGTTGGACACCGCCGGGATGAACATCTGCGCGAACGGGATGCGATAGAGCGGCGCGGTATTGAGCGCGCGGCCCGGGTGCGAGGCCTCGTCGTGGCAGTTGGTCGCGTGGGTGCGGTGCACCGGCACGAAGGCGTCCTCGACCACGATGTCGTGGCTGCCGGTGCCCCTCAGGCCGATCACGTCCCAGTTGCGCTCGATGCGGTAGTCGGACTTGGGCAACAGGAAGGTACGGTAGGTGTCGCCCTTGCCTTCGGTCGGCTTCAGGTTGCCGCCGAGGAACACCCAGTCGCAGTTCTCGCAGCCGGTCGAGAAGCTCCAGCGGCCGCTGATGCGGTAGCCACCTTCGACCTCGGTCACCCTGGCCACCGGCATATAGGTCGACGCGACCAGCGTCGAGTCGTCTTCGCCCCACACGTCGCGCTGCGCCTCGTCCGGAAACAGGCCAAGCTGCCACGGGTGCACACCGACCACGCCGTACATCCACGCGGTCGACATGCAGCCCTCGGCCAGCGTCATCTGCACCTCGGCGAACACCGCCGGCGGCAGCTCGTAACCGCCGTAGCGCTTGGGCTGCAGGATGCGGAAGAAGCCCGCCTCCTGCATGTCGGCGATGGTCTCGGCGGGGATCTTCAGCTCGCGCTCGGCGCGCTCGGCGCGCTCCTTGAGCGCCGGCACCAGCGCACGAGCGCGGCGGATCAGTTCTTCTGCGGTGATTTGCGTCATGGCGTTCTCTCCTGGCTTGGCAAGCCCTTGTCGGCTGTAGGCCATCGTTCCACCACGGCGCAAGCGCGGAATCGTCTGATTGGATTAGGGCTACGGCAGGCAGGATCGTCCCGATGGACGTCGACAGCGCGGACGGGCGCCGCTTCAATCGGCGGCAGACCCCGAGCAAGGAGAAACGCATGTTCAAGCTGACAGGACGCGCCGCCATCGTCACCGGCGCGGGCGGCGGCATCGGCCAGGGCATCGCCCACGCGCTGGCCGACGCCGGCGCGACGGTGTTCGTCGCCGAAATCGACCGCGACGCCGGAGCCGCCTGCGCCGAGGCAATCCGCGCGGCCGGCCACCGCGCGCACTTCGTGCACACCGACGTCACCAGCCGCGCCTCGCTCGAGGCGCTGGTCGATACTGCGGTGCGCGAAGCCGGCCGGCTCGACATCCTCGTCAACAATGCCTGGCGCGGGCGCGGCCTTGCCCGCGTCGAGGCGCTGGACGACGACGCGCTGGAAGGCGGCTTCACCATGGCCGTGCTCGCCGCGCAGCGCCTGATGCGCGCGGCCTTCCCCCACCTGAAAGCCGGCGGCTGCGGCCGGGTGATCAGCCTGTGTTCGCTCAACGGCGTCAACGCCCACCTCTACAGCGCCGACTACAACGCGGCCAAGGAGGCGCTGCGCGCGCTCACCCGCAGTGCGGCACGCGAGTGGGCCGAATATGGCATCTGCTGCAACGTGATCTGCCCGGGTGCGGCCAGCGAAGCCTACCGCCGCTTTGCCGAAACCAACCCCGACAACGCCGCACGCATCGCCCAGGCCAACCCGATGGGCCGCGTCGGCGACCCGCTCGCCGACATCGCCCCGGTCGCGGTGTTCCTGGCCGGCGACGCCAGCCGCTACCTGACCGGCAACACCCTGTTCGTCGACGGCGGCGCCCATATCAACGGCGTGGCGTGGGCACCGGCGCGCCCGGCGTAGGCCGGCTACGCCAATCGGACGATTCGCCGCTGCCGACCCGCCGCGACACTCAGAACCGTCCCATAGCGCGCGGAACCACCATGAACGACAACTCCTCCCCGATCCCGGTCGGCCGCTTCGTCACGCTGGATGACGGCCTGAAGATCCATTGCCTCGAATACGGCCAGGGCGAGCCGGTGCTGTGGCTGCACGGCAGCGGCCCCGGCGCCAGCGGCTACAGCAACTTCAAGGGCAACGCGCCGGCGTTTGCCGACGCCGGCTACCGCAACCTGGTGATCGACCTGCCCGGCTTCGGCCTGTCCGACAAGCCCGACACCGTAGCCTACGACCTCGACTTCTTCGTCGGCCGCGTCAAGGCGCTGATCGACGCGCTCGACATCCAGCGCTGCGCCATCGTCGGCAACTCGCTGGGCGGCGCGATCGCGCTGGGCCTCGCGCTCGCCCACCCCGAGCGGGTGCGTGCGCTGGTGCTGATGGCGCCGGGCGGCGTCGAGGAGCGCGAGACCTACTTCACGATGCCGGGCATCGTGCGCATGGTCGAAACCTTCGCCAAGGGGCCGATGGGGCCTGAAGAAATGCGCCACGTGATGCAGTTGCAGCTGTTTGACCCGTCGCTGCTGACCGACGAGTTGATCGCCGAGCGCGCCGCGATCGCACCCTCGCAGCCGAAGAACCTGTTCTCGACCATGCGCGTGCCGAACATGACTGCGCGCCTGAAGGAGCTGGCCTGCCCGGTATTCGGCTTCTGGGGGCAGGACGACCACTTCAATCCGGTCTCGGGGGTGATGAAGTTCCTCGAACACACGCCGAACGTGCGCTTCACCGTGCTCAACCGCTGCGGCCACTGGGTGCAGGTCGAGCACGAGGCGCTGTTCAACCGCCAGTGCGTCGACTTCCTGAAGGAGCTTGCATGAGCCACGCCCTCACCGACGAGCTCGCCCGCGAGCTCTACGCCGCCTTGCAGGGCGCGCGCACCCTGCCGCCGCTCAAGGGCCGCCATCCTGACCTGACCATCGACGACGCCTACCGCATTTCGCTCGCCATGCTGCGCATGCGCGAAGCCGACGGCGAGCGCGTGATCGGCAAGAAGATCGGCGTCACCTCGCGCCCGGTGCAGGAGATGCTCGGCGTGCACCAGCCGGACTTCGGCTTTTTGACCGACCGCATGCACGTCGACAACGGCAGCACGGTGAGCCTCAAGGCCGCCGGCCTGATCCAGCCGCGCGCTGAGGGCGAGATCGCCTTCATGCTCAAGGAAGACCTGCAAGGCCCCGGCGTCTCCTTCGAAGACGTGCTCGCCGCGACCGCCTGGGTCGCGCCCTGCTTCGAGATCGTCGACTCGCGCATCGCCAACTGGCAGATCGCGATCGAGGACACCGTCGCCGACAACGCCAGCTGCGGCGTGTTCGTGATCGGTGACACCCACACACCGGTGGCCGGGCTGGATCTCGCCATGCTGCGCATGGATATCGAAAAGAACGGCGAGCACATTGCCAGCGGCTACGGCAGCGCGGTGCAGGGCCACCCGGCCGAAGCCGTCGCCTGGCTTGCCAACACGCTGGGTGGCTTCGGCATCCCGTTCAAGGCGGGCGAAGTGATCCTGTCCGGCTCGCTCGCGCCCCTGCTGCCGATCCGGGCCGGCGACCGTTACACCATGCAGATCGACAGGCTCGGCGGCGCCTCGATCGCGTTTACCGAATGAACCAGGAGGAGAACATGGGAAAGATCAAGTGCGCGCTGATCGGGTCGGGCAATATCGGCACCGACCTGATGTACAAGCTGTTGCGCAGCGAAGTGCTGGAACCGGTATGGATGGTCGGCATCGACCCGGAATCCGAGGGCCTCGCCCTCGCCCGCGACAAGGGGCTGAAGACCACCGCCGACGGCGTGGCGGGCTTGCTGCCGCACGTGAAGGCCGACGGCATCCGCATCGCGTTCGACGCGACCAGCGCCTATGTGCACCGCGAAAACTCGGACGCGCTGACCGCGCTGGGCGTGAAGGTGATCGACCTCACCCCCGCCGCGATCGGCCCCTACTGCGTGCCACCGGTGAACCTCGCCGAGCACCTGGCCGCTAACGAACCCAACGTCAATATGGTGACCTGCGGCGGCCAGGCGACCATCCCGATGGTGTACGCGGTCAGCCGCGTGCAGCCGGTGGCCTACGCCGAGATCGTCGCCACCGTCTCCAGCCGCTCGGCAGGCCCGGGCACCCGCAAGAACATCGACGAGTTCACCCGCACCACCGCCGGTGCGGTGGCCAGCGTCGGCGGCGCGCGCGAAGGCAAGGCCATCATCGTGCTCAACCCGGCCGAACCGCCCTTGATCATGCGCGACACCATCCACTGCCTGACCGACGAGACGCCCGACGAGGCGGCGATCACCCGCTCGGTCAACGAGATGGTCGCCGAGGTGCAGCGCTACGTGCCGGGCTACCGCCTGGTCAATGGCCCGGTGTTCGACGGCAAGCGCGTGTCGGTCTACCTGGAAGTGGCGGGCCTGGGCGACTACCTGCCGCGCTACGCCGGCAACCTCGACATCATGACCGCCGCCGCCTGCCGCACCGCCGAGGCGCTGGCAGGCGGCATGCTCAAGCTCGACACCCTGTAAGGAGCGCGCGATGAACCTCACCGGCAAGAAGATCACCGTCCACGACATGACGCTGCGCGACGGCATGCACCCCAAGCGTCACCAGATTTCGCTCACCCAGATGGTCGACATCGCGCGCGGCCTCGACGCGGCCGGCGTGCCGCTGATCGAAGTCACCCACGGCGACGGGCTGGGCGGCGCCTCGGTCAACTACGGCTTCCCGGCGCACAGCGACGAAGAATACATCTCGGCGGTAGTCGGCACCGTCAAGCAGGCGCGCGTCTCGGCGCTATTGCTCCCCGGCATCGGCACCGTCGACCACCTGAAGATGGCGCACGAATTGGGCGTTGCCACCATCCGCGTCGCCACCCACTGCACCGAGGCCGACGTCTCCGAGCAGCATATCGGCATGGCGCGCAAGCTCGGCATGGACACCGTAGGCTTCCTGATGATGGCGCACATGAACACGCCGGAGGGCCTGGCCCGCCAGGCCAAGTTGATGGAGGGTTACGGCGCCAACTGCATCTACATCACCGACTCGGCCGGCTACATGCTGCCCGAAGACGTTACAGCGCGCATCCGCGCGGTGCGCGAGGTACTTTCTGACAGCACCGAGATCGGCTTTCACGGCCACCACAACCTGGCGATGGGCGTCGCCAACTCGCTCGCCGCGCTGGAAGAAGGCGCAACACGCATCGACGCCGCCGCGGCGGGCCTGGGCGCCGGCGCCGGCAACACGCCGCTTGAAGTGTTCATCGCGGTGTGCCAGCGCATGGGCATCGAGACCGGCGTCGACGTGTTCAAGATCTCCGACGTCGCCGAGGACCTGGTGGTGCCGATCATGGACTTCCCGATCCGCATCGACCGCGACGCGCTGACGCTGGGTTTTGCCGGCGTCTACGGCTCCTTCCTGCTGTTCGCCAAGCGCGCCGAAGCCAAATACGGCATCCCCGCCCGCGAACTCCTGCTCGAACTGGGCCGGCGCGGCATGGTCGGCGGTCAGGAAGACATGATCGAAGACACCGCGCTGACGCTGGCGAGGGAGCGCGGCCTGCGCTGAAGCCTTGCACCACTCTGACCTGGCACGACACCCCGGCCTTGCGCCGGGGTGTTTCTTTTGGCCATGTCGTAATTAAAAGTTGGTGGTGCTGCTACTGACATCGCGGGCTGTTCTTGCGGCAGCCACCCTTCCGCGTAGGCTCGCGTCGGCAACACCCAGGCTCAACCTACCAACTTTCAATTGGTACATCGCCTTTTTTCCTAGCGCCTCCTCCCTAAAACCCCGACCCCGGCTGCTTGAGGAACTCGGTTTCCTCGGGCGTCGAGGTGCGCCCAAGGATCGCGTTGCGGTGCGGGTAGCGGCCGAAACGGTCAACGATGGCCTTGTGTTTGAGTTCGAACTGGTAGCTGCCCTCGGCCGCGTATTGCCTGAACAGCGCCTCCGCGTGCGCGTGGATCAGCCGCGACTCGCTATGCATATAAGGCAGCAGCAGGAAGCCGCGTTCGGTCTCGGCAAGCACATCCAGCGCGCCGGCGGCGACCGCCTCTTGCGCGAGCGCGAGCGCCATCGCGTCCTGCGCAAACGCAAGCGGCGTGCCGCGGTGGATATTGCGCGAGAACTGGTCGAGCACGATGATTTCTGCGAGCCGCCCGCGTGCGCTTGCGCGCCACTCGAACAGCTCGCCCGCCGCGGCCTGCCGCCACAGCCCGCCGAAGCGCCCGGCGAGGTGTGCGTCGAACGCCGGGTCCACCCGCCACCACTGGGCGGGGGCGACTTCGCCGAACCAGAACCCCAGCACGTCTTCCCACATTGCGGCCTCCTCAAGTCTTTGCACTGACCCACGCCGGTCTCTCGCGGGTAGCACCCACCCGGCACCACGCCCGAGGCAGCAGGGTACTGATCGACATCAACAATCGAATCAGAATGCGAAATTACATATGTATATTTATATATAATCTTCAGACAGATTGAGCAATCGCTACTCCCCGCAGGCCTGCCACCATGAAAAATTTCCACGAAACCCTGTTCGAGGCCGCGATGCTCGCCTACGGCCGGGTCCTCAGCCGCTACGGCATCCTGGAAGGCGGCGAGGTGATGCGCGAGGTCGGCAAGGAGTTCCTGGGCCACCTGCTGGAGAACGGGCTCGAATTCGACGAGCAAGGCAACGACGAGGACATCGGACGGCTGATCCGCGTGTTCGAGGCCAACGGTTTTGCCAGCAGCATCGACATCGAGGCGGACGCGGCCGGCAGCGGCGCGACCATCGCGTTTCGTAACGTGTACGGTTACGGCGCGTACCGCCGCCTGTACGAGTACACCGGCAACGCCTTCCTCGCCTGCCCGGTCTGCCTGTGCTCGCAGCACCTGCTGGGCAAGCGCGGCAAGATGGTGCGCGGCCACGCCGTCGACTACTCGCCCGAACAGCGCAGCTTCAGCGTGTGGCGCGAGGTGGTCGACATGACCGACGACCAGGAGAGCGTCAGCGCCCTCTCCGTCGAGCCAGCCCGCATCATCGAACGCACCGAGGCGCGGCAGCGCCAGGCAGAACGGTTCGCGGTGTCCGACCCGCTGACCGGTCTGCCCAACCGCCGCGGCCTCGAGACGTGCGGGGCCGAGTGGCTGGCCATCGCCGAGCGCGACACGCTGCCGTTCAGCGTGCTGATGCTGGACATCGACCACTTCAAGTTGGTGAACGACCGGCACGGCCACCACGTCGGCGATATCGCGCTGCAGGCCATCGCGCACGCGTGCCAGCAGGCGCTGCGCCAGGGCGACCTCGTCGGGCGCTGGGGCGGCGAGGAATTTCTGGTGCTGATGCCGCAAACCGACGCGGCGCAGGCCGCCCAGGCCGCCGAACGGCTGCGCCGCGCCATCGAGCACATGCCGATCCAGGACGGCCAGCACGGCCAGTTGTGGCTGACCGCCAGCCTGGGCGTGGCCAGTCGGCCTGCCCGTGCGGTGACGCTGCAGTCGCTGATCGACCGCGCCGACTCCGCGCTCTACCAGGCTAAGGCCGGCGGGCGTAACCGCGCGGTCAGCGCGCCGGCGCCCTGAGCCCGATCCCCAGCACGACAAGGCCGGCATCGCGCCGGCCTGTGTGCTGCCCCATCCGGCTTTACGCCAGCGGCGGGTAGTCGTTGTAGCCGGCCTCGCCCGCCGTGTAGAGCGTTGTGCGGTCGAAGCGCGCCAGCGGCAGGCCTTGGTGCAGGCGGCGCACCAGGTCAGGGTTGGCGATGTAGTGGCGGGCGAACGACACCGCCGCGCCTTCGCCTGCACGCACCGCCGCGTCGGCACCCGCGCCGTCGAAGCCGTCGTTGAGGATCAGCGCGTCGCCGAAGTGTTCGCGCGCTAGGGCGAACGCGTCGATGTCGTCTCGCGGTGCCCGCATCACGTGCAGGTAGGCGATGCCGCGGCACGCCGCGGCGCGCATCAGCGCGGCGTGGCTTTCTGCCGGGTCGGCGTCCGAAGTGTCGTTATAGGTATTGCCTGGGTTGAGCCTCAGGCCTACGCGGCCGGCGCCGCAGGCGGCGGCCATCGCCGCCAGGCACTCGTCGGCGAAGCGCACGCGGTTCTCCAGCGTGCCGCCGTATTCGTCGTCGCGCAGGTTGGTGCCGCTGCAGAGGAAGGTCATCGGCAGGTAGCCGCTGGTGCCGTGCAGTTCGACCCCGTCGAAGCCCGCTTCCAGCGCGCGGGCGGCAGCGTCGCCGTGGTGGGCGACTACCGCACGCACCTCGGCGGTGGACAGCGCGACAGGGGTGTCGAAGGGCTGCATGCCGGCGCTATCGGTGTAGATTTCGCCGCGCGCGGCGATGGCCGACGGCGCGACGGTACGCACGCCCGCGCCCTTGATCTGGCGGCTGCCGACGCGCCCGGCGTGCATCAGCTGCAGCACGATGCGCCCGCCGGCCTCGTGCACGGCGTCGGTCACCCGCCGCCACGCGCGCACCTGTTCGCGGCTGAAGATGCCGGGCTGACGGCAGTAGGCCTGCCCTTCCGGCTCGGGCCATGCGCCCTCGGCGACGATCAGCCCGGCGCTGGCGCGCTGCGCGTAATAGTCGACCATGGCGGTACCGGGCACGCCGGCAGCATCGGCACGGTTGCGCGTCATCGGCGCCATCACGACGCGGTTGGAGAGCTTAAGCTCGCCCAGGGCGAGCGGGTCGAACAGGGTGGGCATGTAAACTCCTGGCCGCCCGCCCTGACGGGTAGGCGGCGTGAGGTGGACAGGCGCTAACGCACGCGGATTTTCGGGTCGGCCGTGCCGCGGCGCATCGCCTTCAAGAAGCCGTTCACCGGCGCCGGCGCCGCCACTTCGGGTAGGGTGTCGCGGTCGGGCCGGCCGGCCCAGAACGCCTGCCACGACGGGAACAGCTCGTGGAAGGTGCCACGGTAGGGCTCGCGCCCCGGCCAGCGCATCTTCATGTCGCCGATCGGCGGCGCGTTCAGGTCGCTCGCGTACCAGTAACACGGCAGGCGGCGGCGGAAGACCCATACGCCGTCGACGCGCTCGTAGTCGTCCCAGTACAGCATCTGCATGGTCACCCACTCGCGGCCGCACTCGTGCTCGTTCTTCGAGTAGACGACACCGACGGCGTGGTCCGGATCGGTGAACTCGATGATGTGCTGGCCGATATGGTGCGAGGTGCCGGTGAACTGGTCACGCAGCGTGTCGTCGACCCAGGCCTTCAGGTGCGCGCGGCCGACCTTGTCGCGGCCGACACGGATGTCGGGCGCGAACAGGTTGACGTGCGCGTCCAGGTCGCGCATGTCGAGCGACAGCGCGTAGCGTCCGGCAAGCTGGCGGATCGCCTCGACCGACTCGAGCCGGTCGACCCTTTCTTCGAGCGTCATTTCGGGCATCGCCTACTCCAGCGCGGTCACGAGGTCGGCCGCGCGGCCGCCGTCGACCGACAGCACGGCGCCGGTCACGTAGCTTGCCTCGTCGCTGGCGAGGAACAGGATCGCGTTGGCGAGCTCTTCCGGCCGGCCGACGCGCTTCATCGGGATCAGCCGCTCGGTGCCGGCGCGCGACTTCTCGTCGGAGAGCATGCCGGCGGTCGCCGGCGTCTCGACCACGCCGGGCACCACCACGTTGACGCGCACGCCGCTGGGTGCGCCTTCACTGGCCGCCGCGCGCGAGAAGTTGATCACCGCCGCCTTGGCCGCCGAGTAGCCGGCCATCCACGCGGTGCCGAACAGACCGCAGATCGACGCGATATTGACGATGGCGCCGGGCGAGCCCTGTTCGCGGAAGATGCGCAGCGCGCTGCGCGTGCCGAAGAAGGTGCCGTCGACGGTGGTCGTGAAGTTCGAGCGCCACGCGTCCAGCTCGGTGTCGGCGATCGCGCCCCAGCTGTACGCCATCGCGTTGTTGACGACGATGTCGAGGCGGCCGGCCCTGGCGCGCGCCGACTCGATCGCGCCGGCGATCTGATCTTCGACGCCGACGTCGGCGACCACATAGTCGCAGCGGCCGCCGCGCGCGCGCACCGCCTCGGCCACCGCCGCCAGCGGCGCCTCGCGGCGGCCGCAGATGAACACATGCGCGCCCTCCTGCGCGAAGCGGTGCGCGGTGGCCTCGCCGATGCCGGAACTGCCGCCGGTGATGAAGGCGACCTTGCCTGCCAGTCTCTTGCCCATGTCCGCCTCCTTACTTGAAGTAGCTGCCGCCGTTGGCGACGATGTCGGCGCCGGTGACCATCGCCGCGTCGTCGGACGCGACGAAGGCGACGGTGCGCGCGATGTCTTCCGGCTCGGCCATGCGGCCCAGCGGAATGGCGGCGACCATGCTGTTGATCCAGTCCTGGCCGACCTGCTGCATGATCGGGGTGTTGGTCGGGCCGGGCACCACGTTGTTGACGCGGATGCCGCGCGGGCCCAGTTCGCGGGCCAGCGAGCGCGCCATGCCGTGCAGCGCGGCCTTGGACGCGGCGTAGTGCAGGCTGCCTTCGCCGGAGATCGCCGAGGTCGACGAGATGTTGACGATATTGCCCTTGACGCCGTGCTTGACCATCAGGCGCACCGCCTCGCGCGTGCAGTAAAAGGTGCCGTTGAGGTTGACGTTGATCACGCCCTGCCAACCCTCGTCGGCCATGTCGATGATCAGGTCGGGGAAGACGGTGACCGGCTCGCCGCGGGCTATCTGCTCGCCGCGCAGCGCGAGGCGGGTCAGGAGCTTGTCGAAACCGTCGTTCTTGCAGTTGCCGATGCCGGCGTTGTTGACCAGCACGTCGAAGCGGCCGTAACGCGCGTCAACTTCGGCGAACACGGCGGCGACCGCGGCGCTGTCGGCGATATTGACCGTGCGGGCCATCGAGCTTTCAAAACCGGCGACGGTTTCTTCAGCCGCGGCGAGGTTGATGTCGACCGCGACCACGCTGGCGCCCTCGGCTGCCAGTTGGCGCGCGATCGCGCGCCCCATGCCCTGCCCTGCGCCGGTAACCAGCGCAACCTTGCCTGCAAATCTCATCTTCAGCTCTCCTTGGGCGGGACCTCCCCGCCCTGACGATGCTGACGAGCGCGCGCGCGCCCGGCATCGTCCGCCAGGACTAGCCACAGATACACAAAGCGGATAGTGTTTGTGGAACATCAATGCGTTAGACATTGAAAAACGCCAAGCCTTCGTCCGATCGGACGATGCCCGCGCGTGCTCGCCCCCCTAGCGTGTGCCCTGACCAGGCTCAGGCCGGCGAATATCAAAAAGGGAGACAACCACGATGAACGCGCACGTCGGCCAGCTGGCCACCCCACCGCTCGCGCAAATCCTGCAAAGGCAGCGCGCGGCCTTCACCGCCGAGGGCGCGGTCAGCGCCGCGGTCCGCCGCGACCGGCTCGCCCGACTCGAGGCGATGCTGAAGAAACACGCCGACGCGCTCGCCCGCGCGCAGGACGCGGACTTCGGTGGCCGCCACCCGGGCTTCTCGATGATGAACGACGTGCTCGCGCCAATCATGTCGGCCAAGCACTGCCGCAAGATGGTGCCGCGCTGGATGAAGACCGAGCGGCGCGCCGGCCTGTTCCCGTTTTCCTTGTTCGGCCAGAAGACCGAGTTGCGTTACGAGCCCAAGGGTGTGGTCGGCATCATCGGCACCTGGAACGCGCCGGTGTTCACGCTGGCGAGCCCGCTCGCCTACGTGCTCGCCGCCGGCAACCGCGCGATCGTGAAACCCTCCGAGATCACCCCGCGCACTGCGCACGCGTTCGCCACCGGCATCGCCGAGTTCTTCAGCCCCGACGAGGTCGCGGTGGTCGAGGGCGGGCCGGAGGTCGCCGACGCGCTGTCCCGCCTGCCGCTGGACCACCTGGTGTTCACCGGCTCGACCGCGATCGGCAAGAAGGTGATGCAGAACGCCAGCGAGAACCTGGTCCCGGTCACGCTGGAGCTCGGTGGCAAGTCGCCGGTGATCGTCGGCAAGAGCGCCGACATCGCGCGCGCCGCCGAACGGCTGGCGGTGGGCAAGGCGAGCAATTCCGGCCAGATCTGCGTGTCGCCCGACATCGTCTACGTCGACGAGGCGCGCGCCGACGCGCTGGTTAACGCGCTGAAGGCGGTGTTCCAGCGCCAGTTCCCGTCAATCGAAGGCAACGCCGACGTCACCCAGGTCGTCAACGCGCGCCACTTCGAGCGGGTACAGGGCTATATCGACGAAGCGCGCGCCGCCGGCACCCGCGTCGAGCTCGCCGGCGAGGCGCCGGCCGACGGCAGCCGCCGCCTGCCGATGGCGCTGCTGGTCAACCCCTCGCCCACGCTCAAGGTCATGCAGGAAGAAATCTTCGGCCCGGCGCTGATCGTGCTGACCTACCGCAACGTGAAGGACGCGGTCGCCGACATCAACGCGCGGCCGCGCCCGCTCGCGCTCTACTACTTCGGCAACGACAAGGCCGAAGAGCGCTACGTGCTCGACCACACCCTGTCCGGCGGGGTCGCCGTCAACGACGTGCTGATGCACGCCGCGCTGCAGGACGCGCCGTTCGGCGGCGTCGGCGCCTCCGGCATGGGCCGCTACCACGGCCGCGAGGGCTTCAACGAATTCTCTCACCTGCGCACCGTCTACCGTGCCGGCTGGTTCGACCCGCGGCAGAAGATGGGGACGCTGCCACCCTACCCGGCCGATCTGACGGCCAAGATCCGCAAGTGGGTCGGCCAATGAGCGGCGCACCGGTGGTGCTCGTCACCGGCGCGAGCCGCGGCATCGGCCGCGCGACCGCGCTTGCGTTTGCCCGCGCAGGCTGGCGCGTCGCCATCGCCGCGCGCACGCAAAACTCTGGCGAGCGGCACGCGCATCAGCTTGCCACGCGCGACGGCACACCGCTCGCCGGCTCGCTCGCCGAAACCGCGCACGCGATCGAGGCGGCCGGCGGCGAAGTGCTCGCCGTGCCCATGGACCTGCTGGATATCGCTTCGGTCGACGCCGCACTGGACGCGGTGCTCGCGCGCTTCGGCCGCATCGACGCGCTCATCAACAACGCGATCTACCAGAGCGCCTCGCTGAACGCGGCCTTCCTCGAGATCGACGACGGGGAATTGCAGCGGGTATTCACGGGCTACGTGCAGGCGCCCTTCCGGCTGACCCGCCGCGCGCTGGAGAGGATGCTTGCGCAGGGCGCTGGCGTGATCGTCAACGTCACCTCCGGCGCAGGCGAGACCGACCCGCCGCTGCCGGCCGCCAAGGGCGGCTGGGGCTACGCCTACGGTGCGGGCAAGGGCGCGTTCTCGCGCATGGCCGGCGTGATCGCGACGGAGCACCAGGGGTCGGGCGTACGCGCGTACACGGTCAACCCCGGCGTCGTCGCCACCGAAGCGCTGAAGGCGACGATTGGTGACAACGGCGAGCTCGCGCGCCGCCTGGGCGCGGCCGACCCGGCGCTACCGGCAGCGGTGATCCTGATGCTGGCAGAAGGCGATGTGGGCGGCGCACTGCAAAAGCGCACGGTACAGGTGCCCGACTACCGGCTGGACGACAGCGGCCGCGCCGTGCCGCGCTAGCCTGAGCAAGCCTGCGGCGGCCCGAAACGACAATGCCCCGCGCGATGCACGGGGCATTGCTACATCCGCAGCCGGCTCAATTCGAGCCGACCTGCTGGCCCAAGGCGCTCACGCTGTTGAGCATGATGCGCACGAGTTCGGTCTGCCGGCGCACGCCGGTCTTGGAGAAGATCGAGCGCAGGTGCGCGCGCGCCGTGTTGTGGCGGATGCCGAGTTCCTCGGCCGCCTCTTCCAGCGACAGCCCGTTGGCGAGATGCACCGCCAGCTGCGACTCGGCCTGGGTCAGCCCGAACAGCTTCTGGGTGACTTTGAGCGGCGCCTGGCTCTTCTGCTCGGCGTCGCGGATATAGACAATCGCCGCCGGGCGCTGGCGGCCGGACACCCAGTCGTTCGGCGGCACCGCCTTGACGACGACGCCAAGGCTGACCCGCCCGGACGGCCGCGCGAGCGACAGGGCCTCGGCGATGGTCGGGTCGCTCTCCGGCTTCTCGCCGGCCGAACGCGCCAGGCTGTCCTTGATCAGCGCCTGCAGCGCACGGTTGTCGCCCGGGTACGACGCCTCCAGCCGCCCCTGCGTACGCTTGAGCCCGTCGCCCTCGGAGAGCAGCGTGCGCGCGATCTGGTTCTGCTCGAGAATTTGCGCCTTCTCGTCGAGCACGATGGTCGCGACCATCATCCGCGACACCGCCTCGCTGTAGAGCAGGCCGACCGACTCGTTCGCGTACATGCGGGTCTGCAGGTTCAGCGTGCGCTTGAGGTGCGGTAGCAGCAGCGCGAGCAGCTGACGGTCGGCCTCGTCGAACGCGTCCGCGTCCTCGTCGCGCGTCACGCGGATCTTGAATTCGCCGTCGTCCAGCGTGCGGATGTCCGCCGCCATCACGTGGAACACGCCGTACGGTCCGCAAAAATGCTGGTAAAAAGGCGACGCGCGCCATTCGCTCTCGCCCATCAGGTCGCCGATGGTGTACACCCGGTCGCTGACCAGGTCGACGAAGGGGCTCGGGTAGTTGTACTGCACGCGCTTTTCGTGACGCGACTCGAACACCTTGCCGGCGGTGATCATGTTGCCGACGTCGCTGTCGCTCTCGGGACGGACGATCAGGGTGACGAAATTCGCGCGGAACACTTCGCGCAGGGTATCGACCGCGCGCTGCCAGTTCGACGGTTCGTACGCGGTCTCGTAGAGGGTGCCCAGCGCGTGGCTGAACTCGGCAAGGCTGACGCGGGTGGCCAGTGCTTCACTCATCGGAAAGCCCTCCGTGCGAATCAGCTGAGGGCAAGGACATCGTGGGGTGGTAGGGCATGCTGTTTCCTTTGTAGCTTGCTCGGCCTCTGACGGGCCCTGGCGGCGGGCCATGCCATGCACGACCCGCCGTAAAACAGTTTATGCCATTTGTAAATCTTGGCGTCAACGGCCGGTTCAGGCCGCCTGCCGGCTTGCCTCGCCCTGCAGGACGCGCTCGCCCTGGCGCTGCCAGACCGACAGGTTCAGCCAGTACGCGAGCGCCGGCGCCAGGGTGATCGCGCCCAACACGTTGACGAAGAACATGAACGCGAGCAGCACGCCCATGTCGGCCTGGAACTTCAGCGAGGAGAACGCCCAGGTGCCGACCGACAGCGCCATGGTCAGCGCGGTGAACACCGCGGCAGTCCCGCGCTGGCGCAGGGCCTCGTAGTACGCTTCGCGCAGCGGCAGACCACGCAGCCGCATCTCGTGCTCGATGCGCTCGAAAAGATAGATGCCGTAGTCGACCCCGACGCCGACCCCCAGCGCGATCACCGGCAGCGTCGACACCTTCAGGCCGATCCCGAGGCGCGCCATCAGCGCGTTGCACAGGATGGACACCAGCGCGAGCGGCACGATGATGCACAGCACCGCGCGCCACGAGCGGAAGGTCAGCAGGCACAGCAGGGTGATCGCGCCGAAGATCGCCAGCAGCATGGTCACCTCGGCGTGCTCGACCGCCTCGTTGGTCGCCAGCGCGACGCCGGCGCTGCCGCCGGCCATGCGGAAGGTGACGCCCGGCGTGTGGTCGGCCGCGATCAGCCGCTTCATTTCGCTGCCCACATGCGCGAGCGTCGCCCCCTTGTGATCCTGCAGGTAGATGAGCACCTGCATCGCGCCGCAACCGTCGACGGTCAGCCCCATCTGCGGGTCCATCGCACGCGCGCCCTGGCGCAGGCTGTCGCCGGTCGACGGGATGAACGCCCAGCGCGGGTTGCCTTCGTTCTGCCCGGCGATGGTGAACTTGGCTGCCGAGGGCAGGCTGACCACCGACTGCACGCCGGCGACGCCCTTCATGCGGTGCTCGAAGCGGTTGACCGCCTGCATCAGCGCCGGCGAGAGGCACTCGCCGCCCTCGGCGCCGGTCTTGCTCTCGACCACTGCGGTCAACACATCCATCCCGATCGAGTAGGTCGACACAATGCGGTTATGGTCCTGGTTGTAACGCGACTCGGCGCGCAACTCGGGCACCCCGCTGCCGATGTCGCCGACCTCGAGCTTGCGCGACTCCAGCGTGCCCCAGCCGAGCACCGCGAGCGACGCGACAATGGCGACAAGCGCCGGTGCCGGCGTCGCGAACGCCGAGATCTTCCACCACAGTGGGTGGCGCGCGTCGCTGTCGGCACTGCTGCGCGCACCGCGCTCCAGCCTCAGGAAGGACAGCACGATGGGCAGGAATACCTTGTTGGTCAGGATCATCAGCGTCACGCCCAGGCAGGCGGTGATGCCCAGTTCGCGCACGATCTGGATGTCGATCATCATGATGACCATGAAGCCCAGCGCGTTGGTCAACAACGCGACCGCACCCGGGATGAACAGCTTGCGGAAGGCCGCGATGGCCGCCTCGCGCGAAGTACGCCCGGCAAGCACCTCCTGCTTCCACGCGTTGGTCATCTGCACCGCGTGCGACACGCCGATCGAGAAGATCAGGAACGGCACCAGGATGGACATCGGGTCGATGCCCAGCCCGAACGCCGGCAACAGGCCGACCAACCACACCACCGGCAGCAAGGCGACCAACAGCGCGACGACGGTCAGCTTCAGCGAACGGCTGTACGCGAACAGCAGCACCGCGGTGATCGCGAAGGCGATGCCGAAGAACATGAACACCTGGCCCAGTGCCGCCTGCACGTCGCCGACCACCTTGGCGAAGCCGACGATATTGATCTCGATCCCGTCGCTGGAGTATTTGGCGCGGATGTCTTCGAGCTTGCCGGCGATCTCGGCGTAATCGACCGGCTTGCCGGTCTCCGGGTTGATTTCCTGCAGGTCGGCCTGCACCAGCGCGCCCTTCTGGTCGTTGGCGACCAGGCGGCCGATGGTGCCGGAACGCGCGACGTTGCGCTGCACCACGGCCAGCTCGTCGGGCTGTGCGGAAAAACGCGCCGGCACCACCACGTCGCTGACGAAACCCTCCTCGGTCACCTCGGTGTAGCGCACCGACGGCGTGAACAGCGACGAGACCCGGGTACGGTTGACGCCGGGGATGAAGAACACCTCGTCGGTCACCGCGCGCAGCGTGTCCATGAACGGCTTCTGGTAGATGTCGCCGTCGCCCTTCACGCGCACGTTGACGAGGATGCGGTTGGCCCCCGAGAACACGTTCGCGTAGTCGGTCAGCGTCTTCATGTACGGGTGAGACAGCGGGATCAGCTTGTTGAAGCCCGGGTCGAGCCGCGCCTGGCTCGCGCCCCAGGCGAGCGCGAGGGTGACTGCAGAAAACAGGATCAGCAGGGTGTTGCGGTGGCGGATCAGCCGCTCGGCCACGCCGTCGACGAAACGGCGCAGACGGCTGTCGTGGGTTTGATTCATCTTATTGGTCCTCTTTCGCGATGCGCTTAAGGCCGGTCTCGCCGGCCACCACCAGTGCGCCGCCGGCCACGGCAACCCCGGTCAGCGCCAGCGGCCCGGTGCGCTTGACAAGGCGCAGCCCGGTGCCAGGTGCGTCCAGCTCGAACACGCTGCCGCCCTGACCGACCACCAGCACGCGGCCGTCGGCCGTGCGGGCGTGCCCGAACAGCGAAACCGGCATCGGCACGGACAGCTTCTGCCAGGAGGCGCCAAAGTCGCGCGTCAGGTAGGCGTTGCCGCGCAGGCCATAGGCAAGCCAGGTGTCGGCGTCCAGCCTTGCCACGCCGAACAGCGAGCCGTGGTAGAACGGCGCGAGTTTCTGCCAGCGCTGGCCGCCGTCGGCACTCTTGAGCGCCATGCCCTGCTCGCCGACCAGCATCGCGCGACCGTCGCTCCCCCCCTCTACCGCGTTGACGTGAAAGTCCTCGACGCCGATGTCGCGCTGCTGCCAGGCCTTGCCGCCGTCGCTGGACGCGAGAAAACGCCCGTAGCTGCCGTAGGCGAACAGGGTGCCGTCCGGCGACGCCCACACCCCCATCAGCGGCTCGGACACGTCCTTCTCCACCCGCAGCGTGGTCCAGGACAAGCCGCCGTCGCGCGTCGCCATGACCCGCCCGTCGCCGCCGCTGGCCCAGCCGTGCGCGGCATCGCGAAAATGCACGTCGGTCAGCGCGACGTCGAACGGGCGGTCGAGCAGGGCGCCCTGCCAGCTCACCCCGCCGTCGTTGCTGTAGAACACCGAGCCCAGGTCACCGACCGCGACCAGCCGGTTGCCGGCCAGGGCAAGATCGTTGATGCGCATGCTGTCGGTGCGCACCTGGGTCGGCGCCTGTTCCGGGTAGGGACGCGGCGAGAACGCGTACACCGAAGCGGCGGCGACCGCGGCGGAGACGGCGAGCCCTACGAGCGTACGCATGTCGGCTCCGGGATTTGGGCATGGGTCAGGGCGTGCATCACGGATCTCCTCTGGGTTCTCATTTGTGCTGCAAGCATGGCCAGTGCCGCTACCCCCTACATCGTCCAAACAGGTGAGCCCCTTTGTTGCACCGCAAAAGCAAAAGGGCACCCGCCAGGCAGGTGCCCCGTCCCCTTTCCGGTCCGACAGTTAGGCTTGCGTCTCGAACAGCGCGGCCGCGCCCATGCCGCCGCCGATGCACATCGACACCACGACGAAACGCTCGCCACGGCGGCGCGCCTCCAAGAGCGCGGTGCCGACCAGCCGCGCACCGGACATCCCGAACGGGTGCCCGACGGCGATCGCGCCGCCGTTGACGTTCAGCCGCGCATCCGGGATGCCAAGCGCGTCACGGCAGTGCAGTACCTGGCAGGCGAACGCCTCGTTGATCTCCCACAGGCCGACGTCGGACACCTTGAGGTTGTGCCGTGCCAACAGTTTGGGGATGGCATAAAGCGGGCCGATGCCCATCTCGTCGGCGCGGCAGCCGGCCAGCGCCAGCCCGCGGTAGATGCCCAGCGGCGCGAGGCCCCGTTCGCGCGCGGCGTCGCTCGACATCAGCACCGAGGCCGACGCGCCGTCCGACAGCTGCGAGGCGTTGCCGGCGGTGATGAATTCGCCCTGCGCGACCCAGCGCCCGCCGGCGAACACCGGCTTCAACGCGGCCAGGCTCTCGGCGCTGGTGTCGGCGCGCGCGCCCTCGTCGCGCGCGAGCGTCACCCGCTGTTTTTCGGTCGGGTTGCCTTCCTTGTCGAACAGCTGCTTGTCGACGGCAATCGGCACGATCTCGTCGTCGAACAGCCCGGCCTGCTGCGCGGCGGCGACCTTGAGCTGGCTTTGCAGCGCGTACGCGTCCTGTGCGGCGCGGCTGACGCCGTAGCGTTGCGACACCAGCTCGGCGGTCTCGATCATCGGGATATACGCGGTCGGGTACGCGGCGAGCACCGCCTGCGACTGCGCGCGGTACGCGTTCTTGTGCTTGTTCTGCACCAGCGAGATCGACTCGACACCGCCGGCGACCAGGATCTCGCGCTCGCCGACCATGATGTCCTTGGCGGCGCTGGCGATCGCGATCAGGCCGGACGCGCACATGCGATCCAGCGCCATGCCCGGCACGCTGTCCGGCAAGCCGGCCACATAGGCGGCCAGGCGCCCGATGGTGTAACCCTGCGAGCCCTGCTGCGCGGCGCAGCCCAGGATCACGTCGTCGACCTCGGCCGGCGCGACGCCGGCGCGCTCGACGGCGGCGCGGATCACGTGGCCGGCGAGCAGCGGCGCTTCGGTGTCGTTGAACGCGCCGCGGTAGGCTTTGCCGATCGCGGTGCGGGCGGTGGATACGATGACAGCTTCCTGCATGCTCATCTCCTGCTAGAAAAAGTAACGGCTGATCTTGTCGACCACGCAGCCGGGCTTGTCCTGCCCGTCGATCTCGATGGTCACGCGCACGGTCGCCTGCACGCCGCCGCCGACCTCCTCGACCTTGAGCACCTCGCCGCGGCCGCGCAGGCGCGAGCCGACCGGCACCGGCGCCGGGAAGCGCACGCGGTCGCAGCCCACATTCACCCCCATCTTCATGTTGCGGATCTCGATCAGCTGCGGCAAAAAGCAGCTCGCCAGCGACAGCGTCAGATAGCCGTGCGCGATGGTGCTGCCGAACGGCCCGTCCTTGGCGCGCACCGGGTCGACGTGGATCCACTGGTGGTCCCCGGTCGCCTCGGCGAACAGGTCGATGCGCTGCTGGCTGATCTCCAGCCAGCCGGTGACGCCCAGTTGCCGGCCGCTGGCGGCCAGCAGCGCCTCTTTCGAGTCAAATACGACGTTCGCCATGTTCACGCCCGCTGCGCGCTGACCGACACCACTTCACCGGTCATGTAGCTTGAGTAGTCGCTGGCGAGGAACAGCATCACGTTGGCGACCTCCCACGGCTCGGCGCCGCGGCCGAACGCTTCCTGGGCGGACAGCGAGTCGAGCAGCTCCTGCGGCGCGGACTTCTTCAGGAAGGCGTGGATCGCGATCGACGGTGCGACCGCGTTGATGCGCACGCCGAACTCGGCGGCTTCCAGCGCCGAACAGCGGGTGAGCGCCATCACGCCGGCCTTGGCCGCCGCGTAATGCGCCTGCTCCTTCTGCGCGCGCCAGCCGAGCACCGACGCGTTGTTGACGATCACGCCGTGCCCGCGCGGCTGCATCGCGCGCAGCATGGCGCGGGTCATGCGGAAGGTGCCGGTCAGGGTCACTGCCAGCACCTTGTCCCATTCTGCGTCCGCCATATCCACCACGCGGCAGCTGGTGCCAAGCCCTGCGTTGTTGATCAGCACATCGACGCCCCCGAGCCTGTGTTCGGCCGCGTCGACCAGCGCCTGCACCTGTTCTTCGTCGCTCACGTCGCACAACTGGCCGTAAATGGCGGCCAGGCCGGTTTCGCTTTTCAGCGTCTCGACCGCGTCCTGCAAGCGTTTTTCGTGCACGTCGGAGAGCATCAGCGCGCGTGCCCCCTCCTCGGCCGCGCGCCGCGCGGCGGCAAAGCCGATACCGGCGCCGGCCGCGGCGGTGATCAGGACAGACTTGCCCTTGATGAGGCCGCAGGCGGCCGGATAGTTGGGGGCTGCGTTCATCGCGTAACTCCGTGGTTTGGACAGCCCCATCCTGCGCCGACCCCAAACGCGGGGCATCGTGCAAACGGACCAGCCGCGGGCCAGCAAAAAGGCCGGGCAAGCCCGGCCTTGCCGCTTACTGCCACACCGCTAGAACGGCCACACCGACGCTTCGGCACCGCCGTCGACCTCGATCACCTTGCCGGTCACCCAGCTGGCGGCCGGACTTGCCAAGTAGAGCGCGGCAGCAGCAATGTCGTCGACCGTCCCCAGCCGGGCCAGGGGCGTGCCTGCGACCATCTTGCCGCGCGCGGTCTCGTCGAGGAACTTCTCCAGCGCGTCGGTCGCGATCGGCCCCGGCGCGATCGCGTTGACGCGGATCAGCGGCGCCAAATCCTGCGCCATCAGGCGGGTAAGCTGGGTCAGCGCGGCCTTGGCCGCGCCGTACACGGTGAAGTGCTTCTGCGCGTAGCGCGCGGCGCCCGAGGTGATGTTGACGATGGCGCCGTGGCCGGCCGCCTGCATGCGCGGGGCCGCCAGCGCGGAGAGCCGGAACGCGCTTGTCACGTTGAAATGCATCGCCGCGTCGAACGCGTCGGCCGAGGTCTTGAGCATCTTGTTCGGCGCGGCGCCGCCCGCGTTGTTGACGAGCAGGGTCAGCTTACCCATCGCCTCGCACGTGGCGTCCACCAGCTGCGCGAGCGCCGCCTCGTCGTTGACGTCACAGGTCACCGCCAGCGCCCGTACCCCCGTTTCGCGCGCCAGACGCGCGGTCTCCCCGATCTCGTCCGGGCTTCTCGCCGCGCAGACCACGTCGGCGCCGGCTTCGGCGTACGCCAGCGCGATCGCGCGGCCGATGCCGCGCCCGGCGCCGGTCACCAGCGCAACCTCACCCGCGAGCGAGAAGCGCTCGATCAGTTTTTGCTGCATGCAGCCCTCCCTTTCCATGGCAAGAAAAAGGCCCGGCGTCGCCGGGCCTGTCCACGCAAGCGCTTACTTGCCGGCGCGGCGCGCGGTGTCGGCGGTGAAGTCTTCCGGCTTGAGGCCGCCGGCGTTCAGCACATCGGACTTCGGTTGCTCGTTCAGCATGCCGTACGCGACGTAGGAGCCCGAGTTGAGGTCGTGGTAGAAGGTTGTCGAGTTGAACCACCCGCTGAAGTCCGGCGAGTAGTAGTGATGCGCGACCGCCGCGCGCCACAGCTTGCCCTGGCCGTCGTACTGGTCGGAGTACAGGCCGTGCCAGCTATCCTCGTCGAGGTACATCACGCGCTTGGAGTACAGGTGGCGCATGCCGGGCTTGAGCTTGCCCTCGAGCACCCACACGCGGTGCAGTTCGTAACGCATCGGCTCCGTGTTCGGGTGGTTCGGCGTCAGCAGGTCCTTGTACTTGAGCTTGGGGCTGGCCACACGGTACGCGTTGTAAGGCACGTACATCTCGCGCTTGCCGACCAGCTTCCAGTCGTAACGCTCGGGCGAACCGTTGAACAGGCGGTCCTCGTCGATCACCATGCTGCCACCCACCCCGGCAGTCGGCTGGTCGAAGCCGTAACCCGGCACCTGGCGCACGCGGCGGGTGCCCGGGTCGTAACGCCAGGCCAGGCGGTAGTTCTTCGCGAAGTTGTACGGCTCGTGCGACACGGTGACGCCGCCCTTCTCGCGCTCGGGCAGCAAGGCGGAAGTCATGTAGTACGAGTACACGCCGTCGCTGGTCTTGCTGCGCACCTTGGGGTCGTACGCCGGCGTGAGGCCGACCGACTTCAGGCGCCCCCAGATGATGCCGTTGCTGGTGACCGTCGCGTTGTCGCGCACCGTATTCACGCTAAATGGACGGTGCGGCAGCAGCATGTTCCACAGCGCCTCGGTGCCGCTCTTCGGGATCGGGAACGGGACGGCACCGGTCGTAGCGTCGACGCCCATGCCGCCGTCGGTCACCTTGGCGCCCTTCGCGTTCTCCAGCGCGGTGTCGCACACGTAGTCCGGGTAACGGAAGTCACGGCGGCTCTGGTAGACCGGCATCTTGTAGGTCGACGGGTACTTCTTCAGCAGCGCCTTCTGACCGTCGTTAAGCCTGGCCGCGTACTGGTCCATGTTTGCGGCGGTGATCACGAACAGCGGCTTCTCGTTCGGGTAGACGTCGGAGGCATGGCTGCCGGCGTTCATCTTCCAGCCCGGGTTCGCCTGCGCGCCGAGCCACTTGCCGGAGAACGCCGGGATCGAGCCGTCGGCGTTGCCGGCCTTTTCGGCCCCGACGCAGGTCAGGTCCTTGCCCAGGCGGGCCGCTTCGGCGGCGGAGACAGCGGCCATCGCCTGGGCCGCGAACAGGGCCAGGGCGCCGGTAACGGCGATACGGAGTGCGTGTTGTTGCATGGCTGAATTCCTTTGCTTGTCAGGTCGGGGTCAGAAGCTGTACTTGGCGTACGCCGACACGTAGTCGCGGTCGCCCAACTGGCGGTAGACCGGGTCCGGGCGGGTATAGCCGACGTAGGAGAGGCCCAGTTCGAGGTTGCCCAGGTACTTCCACTCCATCCCTGCCGAGTAGCGGAAGTCGCCGTCGGCAGACGCGAGGGTCGAGATCGGCGACATGCCCTGCACCCATACGGCGCGCAGCGGCACCTTCAGGTCCCAACCCGGGACGATGCCCGGGTAAGAGAGGTCCACCCCCAGCGTCAGCCCGTAGCCGTTCTTGTCGCGCTCGCCGGTGACCTGCCCCTGGGCGTTGCTGGTCTCATAAACGAACTGGTCGCTGCTGCCGAACAGCGGACGGTTGCCGGGCGCCTTGAGGCCGGCCAGGTTGGCCGCGCCGTACGCCTTGTCGACGCTGATGCCGTGGGTCCATACCAGTTCGCCCATCAGCGTGGTCGCGCTCGCCCACGGTCTGTGCCCCAACACACGAATAAACGAGACCTGCGCCTGGGTCGCCTTGCCCTTGCTCGCAGTCGGCCCCAGCGGGGTATTGACCAGCATCGGCACGCCGTCGCGATAGGTCAGTTCGGCGCCGACCTGGGTCTCGCCGATCCGGGTCGACAAGGAAGCACCGACAAGCTTGATGTTTTCGAAATAGACCTCGTTGTAGGAGACCGGATTAGGCAGCCAGGTGCCGTTGAAAGCACCAAACGCTGGATTGGCAGGGGAACAAGCGGCTGCATTTGGACTGGCGTAGCAGCCCGGCATCCTGCCGTAATTCATGCGCACGTTCGGATTCTTGTCGTGGTACTGCAGGTAGTACGCCGACAGTTCGGTTTCTTCACTAACCCCCCAGCGCGCGCCCAGGCCGAACTGCCCGCTGTCCTTCGGGTCTTCCTTGCCGGCAAACGGGGTGTAATTGGCGCCAAGCTTGCCCTGTACGCGGGGATCAGGTACCGATACTCCGGCGTTGGGCACGCCGAAGCCCGTGCGGATAAACTGCGCACCAGGGCCGAGAATATCGGTGCTCGACAGGTAGGAGCCCACCGGCGGCAGCTCGGTACCCTTCCACTGGAACTGGTAGTAGCCCATCAGGCTCAGGCGCGGCGAGAGTTCGAGCATCGCTGACACCTGCGGCACCGGCAGCAGGATCTCCTTCACCTCGGTGCCCGGCGACAGGCCCTTGACCGCGTCGACCGGCACCTGTGCCGCCGAGGTATTGGCGTAGAACAGGCTCTCGCCCCAGGACACAACCTGGTTGCCGAGCTTGACCGACAGCACCTGGTCGCCGCCGAGGTTCCAGCTGTCGTACACGTACAGGTCGAGGAACTTGGCGCGGCCGCCCGAGTAGAACTTGGTGCCGTCGGTGAATTCGTTGGGCGCGCCGAACTTGTTGACCGTCTGCGGAGAGTCGTTGTCGTTCCCCCTGTGGTAGACGTCGTCGTAGAAGGCGGTGCCGCGCAGCAGCATGCCCATCGTGTCCTTTTGCAGGTGCATCTCGGCGTTCAGGCCGACCCGGTTGGTGGTGAGGTCGCCCTTGCCGAAGTTGCGGTTGCCATCGTCCAGGTTGATCGCACGCGGGTTGCTGCTGGCCTGCGGACCGGCAAGCAGCTTGTCGGACGCGTCCTTCACCCGCACGCCGACGCCGTACGACACCGTCGCCGACCAGTCGATCTTGGCGCCATTGTCGAATTCGATGCTGTCCCCGGCCCACGCCGTGCTGCCGATCAGCGCCAGCGACAGCGGCAGCAGCCGGGGGGCCCAGCGCCAGCGCCTCCCCTTGTGTTGCGTTCCCTGCATATCGTTCTCCTCTCGTTGTCCGGGCCCATCCGCCAACGGCTCGCCCTTGTCCGACAATCTGCGCAGTAACGAAAGGCACTACATCGTCCGGAAAGACTACGCAGAGCAATTACTCAAAAACCATAAATCGCGTTAGTCTGTTCGGGCGATGTCCAAGCCCGGGACCCACACAACAATCGGGGCAAGCGACAAGCAGGAGGAGACAAACCTTGAACGAAATCAACGATTTCAAGGCGTCGGTGCGCGCATGGCTGGAAGCAAACTGCCCGCCATCGATGCGCACGCCGCCGCCCGAAGGCGAGATGGTGCTCGCCGGCAGCCGGCTCACCTTTACCCAGCCGGACCAGCAGCTGTGGTTCGAGCGCATGAGGGACCAGGGCTGGTTCGCGCCGGACTGGCCGCGCGAATACGGCGGCGGCGGGCTTGACGCGCGCCAGACGCGGGTACTGGAGAGCGAGCTTGCCCGCCTCAAGTGCCGCGCGCCGATGGTCAACCTGGGCATCTGGATGATCGGGCCGGTGCTGCTCGAATTCGGCAGCGATGAACAGAAGGCGCGCCACCTGCCGGGCATGGCACGCGGCGAAGTGGCCTGGTGCCAGGGTTTTTCCGAGCCCGGCGCGGGCTCGGATCTCGCCGGCCTTTCCTGCCGCGCCGAGCACGACGGCGACGACTACGTCGTCAACGGCTCGAAGATCTGGACCTCCTACGCCGACCGCAGCGACTGGATGTACGCGCTGGTGCGCACCGACCCCACGGCCGGCAAGCACGCGGGCATCAGCATGCTCTTGATCGACATGGCAAGCGCAGGGGTCAGTACCCGTCCGATCGAACTGATCAGCGGCAAGTCGCACTTCTGCCAGGTGTTCTTCGACAACGTTCGCGTGCCGGTGGCCAACCTGGTCGGCGCCGAGGGCGAGGGCTGGATGCTTGCCAAGGCGCTGCTCGCACACGAGCGCCGCGCGATGAGCAAGTTCGGCGACAACAACGTACCCGGCGTCGACTTTCTCGACCTCGCCCGCCGCCTTGTCGCCCAGGCCGACCCGGACAGCCGCGCGGTGCTCACCGACCGTGTCGCCGCGTGCGCGATGGACGAGCACGCGTACAAGCTGATGCTCGAGCGCACCCACGAGGCGGGCGGCGCCGGGCAGGACGTCTCGGCGCTGGTGGCGACCTTCAAGTACCTGCACAGCGAGCAGAACAAGACGCGCTACCGCACGCTGACGGCGCTGGCCGGCACCGACGCGCTGGGCTGGGAGGGCGAAGGCTACGACGAGGAACTCCTCAAGCTCGCCCGCCAGTGGCTGAACGCGTACACCTACACCGTCGCCGGCGGCACCTCCGAGATCCAGCTCAACATCCTCGCCCGCCGCGTGCTGGGCCTGCCCGATAGCGGAGGCTGAACGATGCGTTTTGTCCTGAACGAAGACCAGAACATGCTGCGCGAGAGCGCGGCCGACTTTTTCGCCGGCCGCCTGCCGCTCGCGCACCAGCGCAAGCTCAAGGCACAAGGCCTGACCCACGACGCCGACGCCTGGCGCGAGATGGCGGAGCTTGGCTGGAACGCCATCGCGCTGCCCGAGGCGGTCGGTGGCGTGCCGTTCGACCGCTCCGGCGTCGCGCTGGTGCTCGCCGAGGCCGCGCGCACGCTGGCTGCCACGCCCTTGTTCGCCAGCAACCTGTTGGCGGCGGGGCTGATCGAAGCGGCAGGGTCTGACGCGCAAAAGCGCGACTGGCTGCCGGCCCTGGCTGCCGGCGACAAATTGGGCGCACTGGCGCTGGACGAGCGCGCGCGGCATGACCCGACGCGGATCGCTACCCGTGCGACACGCGAGGCAGACGGCTGGCGCATCAACGGCGCCAAGTGCGCGGTGGTCGACGGCGAGTTCGCCGACCTGCTGCTTGTCGTCGCGCGCGACGCGGACACCCAGGACACCCTGCTGTTCGTGCTGGACGCGCACACCGCGGGCGTCAGCTGCCAGCCGCTGTCGCAGATCGACGCGCAGCCGATGGCGCGCGTGCGCCTGGACGGGGTGAAAGCGGACGAAGCCGCACTGCTCGCGCGCGGCGCGGCGGCCGACGCGGCACTGAACACCGTGCTCGAGCGTGCACGCATCGCGTTGGCCGCGCAGTTGCAGGCAATCAGCCGCGTGCTGTTCGACACCACGCTGGCGTACCTCAAGCAGCGCGAGCAATACGGCCGCAAGATCGGCGCCTTCCAGGCGCTGCAGCACCGCATGGCGCGGCTGTTCACCCGTATCGAGCTCGCCGAGAGCTGCGTGCAGGCCGCCGTCGCCGCGCTGGACACCGACGCAGACCTCGCCCTTCCCGCCGCACTCGCCAAGGGCATGGCCGGCGAGACTGCGCTTGCCGTCGCCGACGAGGCGGTGCAACTGCACGGCGGCATCGGCGTCACCGACGAGCTGGACGTCGGCCTTTTCCTCAAGCGCGTGCAGGTGCTGGAAGCTCTGCTGGGCGACAGCGTGTACCAGCGCGCGCGTTACGCACGACTGATCGGGGTGGTGGCATGAGCACGATAGACAAGTGGAAGACCGCGTACGCGCAACTGACCGCGCCGGGCGCACCGTTCGAACTGGCCGAACAAGGCGGGATGGTGGTGTTCCGCAACGCGCCTGCGACGCTGAACGACGCGCTGGAAGCCGGCCGCCGCCACGGCGACGCCATCTTCCTGTCCTACCTGGGCAAACAGCTGAGTTTTAATGGCTACTTCGCCGAGGTCGAACGCGTGGCCGCCGGCCTGCTCGCGCAGGGGCTTGCGCGCGGCACGCGGGTCGCGATCGCGATGCGCAACCGCCCAGAGTGGCTGGTCGCCTTCTACGCGGTACTGAAAGCCGGCGCCGTGCCGTGCGCGCTCAATAGCTGGTGGCAGGGCGAGGAGCTTTCCCACGCGCTTGCCGACGCCGAAGCGAGCTGGCTGATCGCCGACGCCGACCGGCTCGCCAGGCTAGACGGACGGCTGGGCGATCTGACCGTGGTCGGCGTCGACGGCGCCGCCACGCTGGACATGGCAACCCTGGCCGGCCCGGCGCCGGAGGCCTGGCCGCAGGTTTCGCCTGACGACACCGCCGCGGTGCTGTTCACTTCGGGTACCAGCGCGCGTGCCAAGGCGGTGCTGCTCTCGCAGCGCGCGCTGGCGCAGGGCGCGTTCAACTTCGACTTCTTCGCCGCGGTCGGCGCGATGGCGCAGCCCGCGCTGATCGCGCGCGCCGCCGGCCGGCGCATCAAGAGCCTGGTCGCGGTGCCGCTCTTTCACGTCTCCGGGCTGATGGCGCAGTTCGTCGCCGGCCTGCGCGGCGGGCGCGAACTTGCGCTGATGCACAAATGGGATGCCGCCGAGGCGATCCGCGCGATGCAGGAAGACGGCGTCACCACCTTCAACGGCTCGCCGGCGATGCAGGTCGACCTGATCAGCCACCCGGCGTTCGATCCGGCGCGGCTCGGTCACTTGTTGGCGCTCGGCTACGGCGGCGCCGGCGTCCCCGAGTCCTTGTCCGGCCGCATCGCGCGCGCGCTGCCCGAGGCAATGCAGGGCGTCGGCTACGGCATGACCGAGACCGGCGGCGCCGGCTGCGTGAACAGCGGCGAGCTCTTCTTCGAACACCCGAAGGCCAGCGGCCTGGTCTCGCCGATCATGCGGGTGCGGGCGCAGGCACCGGACGGCACGCCCTGCCCGGCCGGCGTCGAGGGCGAACTCGCGTTTGCCGGCGTCACGCTGATGGACGGCTACTGGCAGGACGGGCAACTCGACCGATCTTCGTTCAATGGCGCTTGGTTCGCCACCGGCGACATCGGCTTTGTCGACGCCGACGGCCTCGTTTCGCTTACCGGGCGCAGCAAGGAAGTGGTCAACCGCGGCGGCGAGAAGTTCTCGCTCTCCGAAGTCGAGCACTGCCTGACCGCACACCCGGACGTGCTGGAGGCCGCCGCGCTGGCGGTGCCCGACGAGCGCCTGGGCGAGCGGCTGGAAGCCGTGGTGGTGGTGCGCGCGGGCGCGCCGCGCGACGCCGACGCGATCCGCGCGTTCGCCGCCGCGCGCCTGGCCGCGTACAAGGTGCCCGCCAGCATCCATGTCAGCGAGACCGCGCTGCCGCGCAACGCGACCGGCAAGCTGATGCGCCAGGCGCTCAGGGTGCCCGTCTAGCGGCCGGCGAGCGCCGGCTCCTCCGCACGGACGATGGCGGAGGGGCCGGCAAGCGGTACAAAGGACACAGGACAGACTCAGCAGGAGAAAAACGATGGGCTTGCAAGGCAAGGCAGCAATCGTCGGCATCGCGCAATACCGGCCGGAGAAATACCAGACGGCCCCGCGCATGTTCCACCTCGAGCAGGTCGCCGACCTCGCGCGCCAGGCGCTGCTCGACGCCGGCCTCGAAGCGTCCGACATCGACGGGCTGTGCGTGAACGGCCCGCACTTTCACGAGGCTTCCAGCTTCGTTCCGGCCATGGTCGGCGAATACCTCGGCACCGCGCTCAACTTCGGCGAGGTGGTCGACCTGGGCGGTGCCTCCGGCGTCGCCATGGCGTGGCGCGCGGCCGCCGCGATCGAGCTTGGCCTGTGCCGCGCCGTACTGTGCGTGATCCCGCAGCGGATGGCGCCGATGGGCCCGGACGAGGACCCGATGGCGATGGCGCGCGCGATGCGCTACGGCGGACACAGCACCGCGTTTGGCGCGCCCGAGGCCGAGTTCGACCTGCCCTACGGCCATATGGCGCAGAACACCGGCTACGCGATGATCGCCCAGCGCTACAAGGCGCGTTACGGCTACGACGAGGCCGCGATGGCCAAGATCGTCGTCGACCAGCGCACCAACGCCTGCGCCAACCCGGACGCGATGTTCTACGGCAAGCCGCTCTCCATCGACGACGTTCTGGCAAGCCGCATGGTCGCCGACCCCTTGCGCGTGCTCGAGATCGTGATGCCGGTCGCCGGCGGTGCCGCCTTTATCGTGGCGGACGCAGACCTCGCCCGCCGCGGCCGCCACCGCCCGGCCTGGGTCAAGGGCTTTGGCGAACACATCATCAGCAAGTCGCCGACCTACGCGCCGGACATGCTCGACACGCCGATCGGCCCGGCCTCGCGCCGCGCCTTCGCGATGGCCGGCATCACCCCGGCCGACATCGACGTCGCCCAGCTCTACGACTGCTACACCATCACGGTGCTCTTGTCGCTGGAGGACGCCGGTTTCGCCAAGAAGGGCGAAGGCATGGCCTTCGTGCGCGAGCACGACCTCACTTACAAGGGCGACTTCCCGCTCAACACCCACGGCGGCCAGCTGGGCTTCGGCCAGGCCGGCAGCGCCGGCGGCATGAGCCAGCTGATCGAGGCAGTCGAACAATTGCGCGGCAGTTGCGGTGAGCGCCAGCTCTCGCGTTGCGACAAGGCCTTCGTCTCCGGCACCGGCGGCGTGATGAGCGAACAGGCCGCGCTGATCCTGATGGGGGAATAAACCATGGCAAACAAACCGCAACCGGTCGCGACCGACATCTCGCGCCCGTACTGGGACGCGCTCAAGGCGCGCCGCATCGAACTGCAGCAGTGCGACGCCTGCGGCCGCTGGAACTTCTTTCCGCGCCGCCACTGCCCGCACTGCCTGTCCGACCGCCTCGCGTGGCGCGAGGTGTCCGGCCGCGGCAAGCTGTTGACCTACACCATCGCGCGCATCCCGACCCTACCCGACTTCGCCGACGAGGCGCCGCAGAAACTCGCGGTGGTTGAGCTCGCCGAAGGCGTGCATCTGAACACCACGCTGGTCGGCCTTGATGAGGACGAAATCCAGATCGGCATGGCGGTAAGACCGGTATTCGACGCAAGCGGCGACACCCCCTTGCTGCGCTTCACCGGCGAGAACAAGGCGCTGACCGTGATCAAGCGCGCGGCAGACGACACGCCAGAAGTGGCCTCGCCGGCCAAGGCCAAGCGGCAGATCCACTTCAAGGATTTCGAGTCGCTGAAGGCACTTGTCAGCGACGACTACTCGGGCTGGAGCAACACGTATACGGTGGGGCAGGAGCTGATCGACCAGTTTGCCGCGCTCTCCGGCGACGACTACTGGATTCATACCGACCCGGAACGCGCCAGGAAGCAAGGCCCGTTCGGCGGCACCATCGCGCACGGCATGCTGATCCAGGTGCTGCTCTCCCGCCTGACCATGCCGCTTGATTGGGAGCTGACCGGCTTCGGCAATATGGCCAACTACGGCAGCAACAAGCTGCGCTTCCCCTCGCCGGTACCCGCCGGCAGCCGGATCCACGGCCGCGCGCGCGTGAAGGCGGTCGACGAAGTCAAGGCCGGCACCCAGTTGACGCTGGAGATGTGCGTGCACGTGGTCGGCCAGGAACGCCCCGCACTGATCAACGAGCTGATCGTGCTTTACATGCTCTGAGTTTGCAGGCCCTCGATGTGGTGGTTGGCCCCGCTTGCGCGGGGCCTTTTTTCATTCGTCCCTGCCCGAGCGCTCGACCTCGACCGCGGTGACCTTGTACTCCGGGCACGAGGTCGCCCAGTCGGCGTTCAGCGTGGTCAGCACATTGGTGCCGCTTTGCGGGAAGTGGAAGGACGCGTAGACGACGCCCGGCTGCACGGTGTCGGTGACCTGCGCGTCCAGCTCCGTCTGCCCCATCCGGCTGGCCACACGCACCCGGTCGCCGGCGCGGATGCCGCGCGCGGCGGCGTCCTGCGGGTGGATGCGCAGGTGGTCGCGGTCGACCCACGCGAGGTTGGCGGTGCGCCGCGTCTGCGCGCCGACGTTGTAGTGTTCGAGGATGCGCCCGGTGGTCAGCAACAGCGGGAAGGCGCGGCTCACCGCCTCGCTGGTCGGCATGTAGGGCGTGTTGTTGAACTGGCCAAGCCCGCGACTGAAGGCTGTCGCGTGCAGCACGGCGGTGCCGTGAGGGGCATTGGCGTCGCACGGCCACTGCACGCTGCCGAGCTTGTCGAGCAGGCCGTAGCTGACGCCGGCGAAGGTCGGCGTCAGGCGCGCGATCTCGTCCATCACCTCGGACGGGTGGCCGTACGCCATCGGGTAGCCCATCGCGCGCGCGAGCGCCTGCGTCACCTGCCAGTCGGCCATGCCGGCGAGCGGCGGCAACGCGCGGCGGATGCGCGAGATGCGCCGCTCGGCGTTGGTAAAGGTGCCGTCCTTCTCCAGGAAGGTCGCGCCGGGCAGCAGCACGTGCGCGAACCTGGCCGTCTCGTTGTGGAAGATGTCCTGCACCACCACGAATTCCATCGCCATGAGCGCCGCGTGCACGTGGCGGCTGTCCGGGTCGGACTGCGCGATGTCCTCGCCCTGGCAGTACAGTCCGAGAAAACGGCCTTCGAGCGCCGCCTCGAACATCTGCGGGATGCGCAGGCCGGCGTCTTCCGGCATCTGCACGCCCCACGCCGCCTCGAAGCTTGCGCGGACTTCCTCGATGCCGACGTGGCGATAGCCGGTGAATTCGTGCGGCACCGCGCCCATGTCGCACGCGCCTTGCACATTGTTCTGCCCGCGCAAGGGGTTGACGCCGACCCCGTCGCGGCCGAGGTTGCCTGTGGCAAGAGCGAGGTTGGCCAGCGCCATCACGGCGCTCGAGCCCTGGCTGTGCTCGGTGACGCCCAAGCCGTAGTAGATCGCCGCGTTGGCGGCCCGCCCGTAGCGGCGGGCCGCCTCGCGGATCAGCGCCGCGGCGACGCCGCACTCGCCCTCTACCGCCTCGGGCGCGTGTTCGAGCAGCAGGATGAAGTCGTGCCAGGACAGCCACGAGGCTTCGTCGCAGCGCGCACCGATGAAGTCGCGGTCGACCAGCTTCTCCTCGATCAGCGTGTAGGCGATCGCGTTGAGCAGCAGCACGTTGGTGCCGGGTCTCACCGCCAGGTGCAGGCCTTCGCCTGCGTGCAGGGTATCGAGCAGGCCGGTTCGTCTGGGGTCGATCACGATCAGCTGCGCACCCTCGCGCAGGCGGCGGCGCAGCGCCGAAGCGAACACCGGGTGCGCGTCGGTCGGGTTGGCGCCGCACACCAGGATCAGGTCGGCCGCATGCACCGAGTCGAAGTGCTGGGTGCCGGCCGCCTCGCCAAACGCGGCCTTCAGCCCGTACTCGCTCGGCGAATGGCAGACCCGCGCGCAGTTGTCGATGTTGTGGTTGCCGAACACCGCGCGCACCAGCTTCTGCACGAGGTAGGCCTCTTCGTTGCTGCAGCGGCTGGACGCGATGCCGCCGATAGCGCCCACGCCGTGCCTTGCCTGCACGCCCCGCAGGCCCGCCGCGGCGAAGGCGATCGCCTCGTCCCAACCCACCTCGCGCCACGGCTCGGTAATGTGGTCACGGATCAGCGGCTGCTTCACCCGCTCGGGGTGCGTCGCGTAGCCCCACGCGAAGCGGCCCTTCACGCAGGCGTGGCCGTGGTTGGCGCCGCCCGCGCGCGACGGGGTCAGCCGCACCAGTTGTCCGCCCTTGACCTCGGTCTCCAACGAGCAGCCGACCCCGCAGTACGCGCAGGTAGTGGTCAGCGCGTGCGTCGGCTGCCCGGCGGCGATCAGCGTGCGCTCGGTCAGCGTCGCGGTCGGGCACGCCTCGACGCAGGCGCCGCACGAGACGCACTCGGACCCCATCAGGTTTTCGCCGGCAAAGCCGACGCGCGACGCGAAGCCGCGCCCGCTGATGTTGAGCGCGAAGGAGCCCTGCACTTCTTCGCACGCGCGCACGCAGCGCGAACAGACCACGCAGCGCGCCGGGTCGTACACGAAATAGGGGTTGGAGGTGTCGATCGCGTCGGCGAGATGGTTGTCTCCCTGCCCCACCCCGTAGCGGATCTCGCGTACGCCGACTTCGCCTGCGGTGTCCTGCAGCTCGCAATTGCCGTTGGCCGCGCAGCTCAGGCAGTCGGTCGGGTGGTCCGACAGGTAGAGCTCCATCACCCCGCGCCGCAATTGGGCCAGATGCGGGCTTTGCGTGCGCACGACCATGCCATCCTCGCACGGCGTGGTACAGGCGGCAGGGGTGCCGTGGCGGCCGTCAATTTCCACCAGGCACAGCCGGCACGAGCCGAAGGCCGCCAGCGTGTCGGTCGCGCACAGTTTGGGCAGCGGCGAGTTGGCGAGGGCGGCGGCGCGCAGCAGCGAGGTGCCGGCGGCCACCTCGATGGTGAGGCCGTCGATGGTCAGCGAAACGGTGCCGGCCTGCCCCGGCGCGGGCGTACCAAGGTCGGCTTCGCGGCGGCTTTTCATCGTGTGTCCCTTCCCGTGAATTCGTCCGGAAAGTGCTCGATTGCCGAGCGCACCGGGTAGTGCAGCATGCCGCCCAAGGCGCACAAGGACGCGTCGCGCAGGGTATCGGTGAGTTCCAACAGCAGCGCGACGTCGTCGGCGGCGTGATGGCTGCCGGCCATCAGGCGCTCGACGATCTCGCCGCCGCGCACCGAGCCGACGCGGCACGGCGTGCACTTGCCGCACGATTCGGCCGCGCAGAAGGTGAACGCGAGGCGCGCCATGCCCGCCATGTCGCACGCTTCGTCCACCGCGACCACGCTACCGTGGCCGAGGATGGCGCCGCGCGCGGCGAACGCCTCGTAGTCGAGCGGCAGGTCAAAGTCGTCCACAGTCAGCCACGCGCCCAGCGGCCCGCCGACCTGCACCGCCTTGACGCGCCCCATTTTGGCGCCGCCGCCAAAATCGTCGACGAGCTCGCCGAGCGTCGGCCCGAACGCGGTCTCGATAAGCCCGCACCGGCGCAGGCAGCCGGCGAGCGTCAACGCCAAGGTGCCGCGCGAGCGCTCGCGCCCGAAGTGGTAGAACGCCGCGCCGCCGTCCCGCGCGATCACCGGCAGGGACGCGAGCGAGAGCACGTTGTGCACCAGGGTCGGTTTGCCGAACAGGCCGCAGACCGCCGGCAGCGGCGGGCGCGCCCGCACCTGCCCGCGCTTGCCCTCGATCGACTCGATCAGCGCCGACTCCTCGCCACAGATATACGCGCCGGCGCCGGCGCGCACCTCGACGCGGAACGCGCGGCCGCTGCCCGCGATGTCCTCCCCCAGGAACCCGGCCGCCTCGGCGTGCGCCACCGCCTGCTTGAGTTTTTCGATCGCGTGCGGGTATTCGCTGCGCACGTAGACGTAACCTTGCTCAGCGCCGACGCACAGCGCGGCGATGGTCATCCCTTCGAGCAACGCGTACGGGTCGCCTTCCATCAGCATGCGGTCGGCGTACGCGCCGGAGTCGCCCTCGTCGGCGTTGCACACGACAAAGCGCTCGGTGTCCCCTTGAGCACGCACGCCCTGCCACTTGATATGCGCCGGGAACGCGGCGCCGCCACGACCGCGCAGGCCGGACGCCTCCAGTTCGGCGATGAAGGCGTCCTCCCCCGTCTCCAGCACCCGCTTGAGCCCCGCGTAACCGCCACTTTCCAGATAGTCATCGAGCGACAGCGGCCGGATCAGCCCGGCGCGCGCGAACACCAGCCGCTGCTGGCGCGCAAGGAACGGCAGCGCGTCGACCGGGCCCAGCGCGAGCGGGTGCGCGCCGCCTTGCAGGAGGCCGGCGTCCAGCAGGCTGTCGATGTCGGCGTCCGTCACCGGCCCGTAGCCGAAGCTGCCCGCGTCGGTATCGACCTCCAGCAGCGGCTCCAGCCAGTAGAGCCCGCGCGCGCTCACCCGCACGATATCGGCGGTGAGCCCCCGCACGGCCAGCGCCGCCGCCAGTGCCCGGGCCACGTCATCGGCGCCCAGCGCGCAGGCGACCGAGTCTTCGCTGATCCTCACGCGCACGCTCACGGCTGATCCTCCTGCCAAAGGCGCGCGATGCGCGCGGCGTCAAGCCGGCACAACAGCCGGCCGTCGTACTCGGCGGCGGGAGACGCCGCGCACGCACCCAGGCAGTACACGACCTCGATATCGGTATCCGAGGGCGCACTCTGGGCCGCCTGCCACAGCGCCTCGCTGCCCATGGCACGGCAGGACTCGGCGCGGCAGATGCGCAGGCGGTGCGCGTTGGGCGCGCTGCGCCGGAAATCGGCGTAGAAACTGATCACCCCTTCGAGTTCGGCGCGCGAGATGCGTAGCGCCGACGCAATCGGCGCGATCGCTGCGTCCGGGATATAGCCGCACGTGGCCTGCACCGCGTGCAACAGCGGCAGCAGCGCGCCGCGCCGGCCCCGGTGTTGCTCGATCAGCGCAGCAAGCGCGTCCTCTGTCAGCGTGTCAGTCATCGAAGCGCTCCCGCCGGTTTAAAAGTCCACTGTAGGAAGCCGCCGTGCCGCTGTCAGGCCGGATGCGGGCAGAAACGGCCGCACAGCAAAAAGGGCACCCCGCATGGGGTGCCCGTGGCCCGGAGGGACAAGCTCAGGCACAAAGGTCGAAACGGTCGGCGTTCATCACCTTCACCCACGCCGACACGAAGTCGCACACGAACTTGCCGGCGTTGTCGTCCTGCGCGTAAAGCTCGGCGTAGGCGCGCAGCACCGCGTTCGAGCCGAACACCAGGTCGATCCGGCTCGCCGTCCATTTAAGCGTACCGCTGGCCCGGTCACGCAGCTCGTAACGCTTGTCGCCCGCCACCTGCCAGCTGTTGCCCATGTCGGTGAGGTTGACGAAGAAGTCGTTGCTGAGCACGCCGACCCGGTCGGTGAACACGCCGTCCGCAGCTCCGCCGTAATTGGCGCCCAACACGCGCAGGCCACCGACCAGCACCGTCATCTCGGGCGCGGTCAGCCCCATCAGCTGGCTGCGCTCGAGCAGCAACTGTTCGGCTGCCACCGCGTAGTCGGCCTTTAGATAGTTCCTGAAGCCGTCGTGCACAGGTTCGAGCACCGCGAACGACGCCGCGTCGGTCGTCTCCTCGCTTGCATCTCCTCGCCCGGGCGAGAAAGGCACCTCGACGTCGAACCCCGCCGCGTGCGCCGCCCGCTCGACGCCGACGTTGCCGCCAAGCACGATGATGTCGGCCACACTCGCGCCGACCTCGCGCGCGATCGGCTCGAGTACCGCCAGCACGCGGGCAAGCCGTTCGGGCTCGTTGCCCGGCCAGTCTTTCTGCGGGGCGAGGCGGATGCGCGCGCCGTTGGCGCCGCCGCGCCTGTCCGAGCCGCGGAAGGTGCGCGCGCTGTCCCACGCGGTACTCACCAGCTCCGCCACCGACAGGCCGGACGCGGCGATCTTCGCCTTGGCCGCCGCGACGTCGTAGCCCACCGGCCCCGCCTGCACCGGGTCCTGCCAGAGCAGGTCTGCGGCCGGTACGTCCGGGCCGATGTAGCGGCTCTTCGGACCCATGTCGCGGTGGGTCAGCTTGAACCACGCGCGCGCGAACACCTCGGAGAAGTAGTCCTGGTCGGCGGCGAAGCGCTCGGAGATCTTGCGGTAGGCCGGGTCCATTTTCATCGCCATGTCGGCATCGGTCATGATCGGGTTGCGTCGGACCGAAGGGTCTTCGGCGTCGAGCGGCTTGTCCTCCTCGCGGATGCCGATCGGCTCCCACTGCCAGGCGCCGGCCGGGCTCTTCTTCAGTTCCCACTCGTAACCCAAGAGCAGCTTGAAGTAGCCGTTGTCCCAGCGCGTCGGGTTGGTCGTCCACGCGCCCTCCAGCCCGCTGGTCACCGCGTCGCAGCCAATGCCGCGGGTGGTCTTGTTGAGCCAGCCAAGGCCGGCGTCTTCCAGCGGCGCGCCTTCCGGCGCGGGGCCGAGACGGGCGGCGTCGCCGTTACCGTGGCACTTGCCGACGGTGTGGCCGCCGGCGGCCAGCGCGACGGTTTCCTCGTCGTCCATCGCCATGCGCGCGAAGGTCTCGCGCACGTCTTGGGCGGTACGCAAGGGGTCGGGCTTGCCGCCGACACCCTCCGGATTCACGTAGATCAGCCCCATCTGCACCGCGGCAAGCGGGTTTTCCAACGAGGCGCGGTCGTCGCCCTGGTAGCGCTCGGCGCCCATCCACTCTTTCTCAGGCCCCCAGTTGATGTCCTTTTCCGGGTGCCAGATGTCCTCGCGCCCGAACGAGAAGCCGTAGGTCTTCAGCCCCATCGTCTCGTACGCCATGGTGCCGGCCAGCACGATCAGGTCGGCCCAGCTCAATTTGTTGCCGTATTTCTTCTTGATCGGCCACAACAGGCGGCGCGCCTTGTCGAGGTTGGCGTTGTCCGGCCACGAGTTGATCGGCGCGAAGCGCTGGTTGCCGCGGCTGGCGCCGCCACGCCCGTCGGCAGTGCGGTAGGTGCCGGCCGAGTGCCACGCCATGCGGATCATCAGCCCGCCGTAGTGCCCCCAGTCGGCCGGCCACCAAACCTGGCTTTGCGTCATGAAGTCGACGAGGTCCTGTTTCAGCGCGGCAAAGTCGAGCCCTGCGACCGCCTTGCGGTAGTCGAAGCCGCCCCCCATCGGGTTGGTCTTGCTGTCGTGCTGGTGCAGGATGTCGAGATTCAGCGCGTGCGGCCACCAGGGCACGTGGCTGCCCACCTCGGTGTTCGCGCCGTGCATCACCGGGCACTTGCCCGCCGTTTGCTGCGTATCTTGCATCGTCAAACCCTCCGCTACGGTGGATGGGCCGGCCATACTGCGCACATGGCGCAGGATAGAACGCGGCAATCCTGAGAAGTGTAGGCAAGAAAAAAGCCGGAACACGCTCGCGCAGGTGCCGCCGGGGCTGCCTGGGCCGACACGCTGGTCGACTTCCGCAAGGGCGACCTGATGCTGCTGTTCGACATCCGTCGTTACGACCCTGCGCTGGAGGCGCTCTCGCAGAAGGCGGCACGGCACCGGCTCACCCTGTGCCTGTTCACCGACCAGTGGCTGTCGCCGATCGCGCCCTTGGGGCGGCTGGTGCTGGTCGGGCGCGGCAACGCCGCCGCCGGCTGGGACAGCAAGCTGCCGCTTTTCGTGCTGGTCGAGGCGCTGATCGCGCGCGTGCACCAGTTGCGCGGCGCGCACAGCACCGGCCGGCTCGCCCTGATCGACGAGTGGGGCGGGGCCTGAGTCCAACGCGTCAGCGCCCGGCGCCCCCGTCCGGCCACAGCAACACCGGCCCGCCGTCGAACGGGTCGACGTAATCGCTCGCCTGCCAGCCGGCTGCGTGTAGCCATCCTTGCACGTCGCGGCATGCGTCGCCGGCCACCCCCAGCACGGCGCGGGCGGGCGCTGGCAGGAAGCCGGCGTAAAGCGTGTGCTGCGGCAGCAATTCGGCAAGCGCCGCCGCATCGCCGTCCAGATGCGCTTGCCCCTGCGCGGCGAAGTGCCGGCCCAGCGCCTGCCAGAGTACGGCGTCACCGTCCGCGCCCTGTACGCCGGGCAGCGCGGCGTACAGGCGCCGGCCGAAGCGTGCCGCCTCGCGCCGCGCCGTCTCCTGGACGGCTCCGAGCAGTACCGCGGCCGCGGCAGCGGCCGGGTCGCCCTCGCCCGCCACGCGGAGCGCGCAAAGCCTTGCCGCGTCGCAGAGGTCGTTGCACAGGGTCAGCGTCGCAAGCTTGCGGTCGATGCCGGCGAGCGGGACGCGCCGCACGCTGACGCCCCGCCTGAAATGCGCGGCGAGCGAGGGCGAGCGCAAGAGCGCATAGCCGGCCAGCACGCCTTGCGCGTCTTCGAGCACCAGCAGCACGTCGGCCGCCCCGCCGTCCCTGGCCGCCTCCGCCGGCAACGGCCCGAAGCCCTGTCCGTGGAACGCTGCAAGCGCGTCCCGGTCTGCCGGGTTTGCGAGTCTTGCCTGCATCAGCGCCCCTCCCCTCCGCACGGCAAGGCGCGTACCCACGCACCCTCGCCGAGTTGCAAAGCCTGCATCGCCGCCGCCCCGACCCGCAGCATGCCCGCCTCGAGCGACGCGCGTGCGCGCACCGCCCTGAAACCCGCAGTGCCGGTATTGGCGAGCAGCCATTCATCGCCCGTTTCCGGCTCGCCGGCTGCAACCGGCCAGGTCCTGCTTGCCGCCGTCGAGCGCAGCGCGGACACGCGCCCGAGCAGCACCGGTCCGCCGTCGAAAGCGTCGATATAGTCTTCCACCTCGAAACCGTCGCCGTAGAGGATGTCGTACCCCACCCGCGCCTCCTCGCCGACTTCGCCCATCACCAGTTGCGCGGACTCGGACAGCAGGGGCACGTAGATTGGTTGCTGCGGCATCTGCGAGGCGAGCACGCGCCGGCCATGCTCGCCGCACACGCGTTCGGCCTCGGCGTAGTCGATGCCGAAGTACACCCGCCCGACCGAGTCCCAGAACGGCGAGACGTCACCCGCTTCGGTCACCCCGAGCATGGCCGACACCACCGTGTTCGCGAAACGCTGCGGATGGCCGGCGACGAACATGAGGCGCGCGAGCGACAGAAGCTCGGCGCCCGCGCGCCCTGCCCCCGGCCCGGCATAAAAGGCCGTCAGCAAGGACGCGTCGCTCAGGTCGTGGCAGAGCGTCAGCACATGCACGCGGTTGGAGAGCCCGAGGCTCGCCGAGCTGTGCGAGAGCGTGTCGTTGCGAAAACAGTAGAAGGGCTCGCCGAAGCCGGCCGACGCGTCGATGCCGGCGACCCCGGCCAGCTCGCCGCTGTCGTTGTCTTCCAGCACGAACAGGTAGCGCTCCTCGCCCCGGAAGCGGATGTCGCCGGCGAGCGCCGACTCGCTCTGCCGGATGCGTTCGGCAAGGCGCGCGCGGCTGCCTTGCAGGGAAGTCACGCCGACCGGGCTTTGCGCGGCCAGCGCGTGCACCGCGGCGAGGTCTTGTTCGGTGACGGGTCTGAATACGAGCATGGGGGAAAGGTCCTGTCAGCCGCCGCGCGCCTGCCTGCGCTCGTCGCGCGGGGTCAGGCCGAAATGGTTGCGGTAGGCGCTGGAAAAGTGCGGCCCCGACGAGAAGCCGCATGAGAGGCCGACCTGGATGATCGACGTGCTGGTCTGGCGCAGCAGCTGCCGCGAGCGCTCGAGGCGCAGCTCCAGATAGTATTGCGACGGCACCCGCTCCAGATACTGCCGGAACAGCCGCTCGAGCTGGCGGCGCGAGATATGCACGAGGCGGGCGATCTCGTCGGTGGTCAGCGGCTCTTCGAGGTTGCTCTGCATCAGTTCGACCGCGCCGACCAGCTTGGGGTCGGCGGCGCCGCTTTGCGTGCGCAAGGCCGCACGCTGGCGCTCGTCGCCACGCCGCACCCGCTCGAGCAGCCAGCGCTCGGCAAGCGGCCCGCACGCCGGCGCGTGGCCGTCGGCCGCAAGCAGCGACAGCACGAAGTCGGCCAGCGCCGCACCGCCCGCGCAACTGCCGCCGCGCGGGCCGAGTTCGAACAACTGCTCGCTCACCTTCACCGCCGGGTAGCGCTCGCGAAAGGCGTCCGCCTGCGTCCAGTGCACGGCGACGGCCGGCGCTGCCAGGCCAGCGGCCGCCAGCCAGAACACGCCGCCGTGCACGGCCATGAGCCGCGTCCCCGCCTGAGCAAGCGCCGCGAGCGTGCCCAGTAGCGGCGCGTCGTCCTGCGCCGGTACCCTTTCGCCGCCCAGCACGAACAAGGTGGCCGGCGCGTCCGCCGCACACAGCGCAGTGTCGACCGCCGAGGAGCGGCCCGCCGCCGAGCGCACCGGTGCGCCGTCGGCCGACACCCACAGCAGCGACGGCAGCGCGGCGCCGGCGTGCGCACAAAGCAGGTCGACGAGCACGCCGGCCTCTCCGTCGAAAAAGCCCGGCAGCAGCAGGACGTGCCAGCGACCGCCAGGATGTGCGCTGTCCATTACGTTGACCTTAGCGGGTGCGCGACAGGAACTGCTGCAGGCGCTCGCTTTGCGGGTTGGCGAGCACCTGCTGCGGGTCGCCTTCTTCCTCGACGCGGCCCTGGTGCAGGAACATCACGTGGTTGCCCACTTCGCGCGCGAAGGCCATCTCGTGGGTGACCACCACCATGGTCCGCCCCTCTTCGGCCAGCGCGCGCATCACGCGCAACACTTCGCCGACGAGTTCGGGGTCGAGCGCCGAGGTCGGCTCGTCGAACAGCATCACCTCGGGCTCGACCGCCAGCGCGCGCGCGATCGCCACGCGCTGCTGCTGGCCACCGGACATGTGCGCCGGGTACTTGTCCTCGACGCCACACAGGCCGACTTTCTCCAGGTAGCGGCGCGCGCGCGCCACGGCCTCGTCGCGCGGCACCCCCAGCACGTGCACCGGCACCTCGATGATGTTCTGCAGCACCGTCATGTGCGCCCACAGGTTGAAGTGCTGGAACACCATCGCCAGGCGCGCGCGCATCCGCTGCAGCTGCTTCCCGCTTTTCGCGTCCAGCATGCCGTCGGGCTTGCGGATCAGTTCCAGCGGCTCGCCGGCCAGCGCGATGCTGCCCTCGTGCGGGCGCTCGAGCAGGTTGATGCAGCGCAAGAACGTGCTCTTGCCCGAACCGCTCGAGCCGATGATGCTGATCACGTCGCCCGCGTGCGCGGTCAGCGAAATGCCCTTGAGCACCTCGTGTTCGCCGAAGCGCTTGTGGACGTCTTTCACCTCGAGCTTGACCGCGCGCGCGGCAACACCCGCGCCGGCCGCACACGCCCCGCCCGGTTTCTGGTCGTGATACATGTTGTTCTCCAAGAGGGTCTCAGGCACTGAGCAGATTGCCGCTGCGAAACGGCACGCGGCCGGCGACCTTGCCCAGGTTAGCGCCGGCGAGCGCGAAGCGGGTGGCGGCGCGTGCGTACAGCACGCCGTCGACCGTGGCCGCCAGCGGCAACACCCGTCCGCTGACCGGGTCGACGATCTCGCACACGGTCTCGCCGGCCGCCACCCTGTCGCCCGACGCCTTGCAGTAGACGACGACGCCGGCTTCGGGCGCGATCAGGGGTTCGGAGCCGGCCAGCGGCGTCGGCTCGCACAGGGCGGGCGGCAGCTGCGGCGCATCACCGGCGACCACGCCCTTGAGCGTGAGGAAGGCCAGCAGCGCCGCCGCGTCCGCACGGGCCGTTTCGTGCTCGACGTCGGTCTCGCCGCGCAGCTCGACCGTCGTCGCGAAGCAGGCACGCGGGATGTTGGCGTCGGGGTAGCGCCGCGCAAGCTGCCACCACACACCGCTCAAGGCCTCGTCGAACGACTGCCCGCCGCTGCCTTCGGCAAGCAAGAGCGCGCGGGCGCCCAGCAGCCGGCAAAGCGGCAGGGCTTCCTCGACGTAAGGCGTCTCGGTGTAGAGGTGCACCACCGCCTCGAAGTCGGCGTGCAAGTCGAGCACGATGTCGGCGTCGAAGGCGAGCGACACCAGCGTATGCCTGAGCGAAGCGAGCTCGCCGACCGGGTGCTGGGCCGCCAGGTAGTCACGCATCGCCTCCCTAATGCGTTGGCGGTTGACCGCGGCGCCCGCGCCCAGCGCGCCTTCGAGCGCGTCGCCGATCGCTTCGGCAAACTGCGGGTAGCCGCGGTTGAAGTTCTCGCCGGAGGCCAGGTCGAAACGCCCCTGCGCGTCGAACAGCAGCGACTGGTCTAGCCCGACCGGGTTGCACACCGGCACCAGCACCACCTCCCCTAGCAGGCGGCCTGCGGCCTCCAGTTCGGCGAGCATGGCCTTGAGGTGGTGGCACACCAGCATGCCGGGGATCTCGTCGGCGTGCAGGCCGGCCTGGATATAGACCTTCTGCCCGTCGCCGCGCGTGCCGAAATGGAAGCTGGTCACGCTGCGGTGCGCGCCAAGCCCGGGCGCCGCCAGCGGATGATTGCGTGTTTGCATGGTGGTTCTCAGTGGGTGCGCGGGGCAAGGTAGGCGAGGTAGCGCCGCTCGAAGCGGCGGAACAGCCGGACGATCAGCCAGGTCAGCGCAAGGTAGAACAGCGCTGCCGCGATAAAGGGCTCGAACGGCATGTAATACGTCGAGTACAGCCGGTCGGCGGCGCCGGTGATGTCGAGCAGCGTCACCGTGCTGGCAAGGCTGGTCGCGTGCAGCATCATCACCACCTCGTTGCTGTACGCGGGCAGACTGCGCCGAAGCGCCGAGGGCAGCAGCACGCGCCGGTACAGGGTGAAGCGGTTCATGCCCATGCTGCGCGCGGCCTCGATCTCGCCGTGGCTGGTCGCGCGCAAGGCGCCGGCGAGCATCTCGGTGGTGTAGGCGCAGGTATTGATGGCGAGCGCGAGCATCGCGCAGAACCACGCGTCCGACAGCAGCGCCCACGCGGCGCTCTCGCGCACCAGCGCGAACTGCGACAGGCCGTAATAGATCAGGTAGAGCTGCAGCAGCATGGGCGTGCCGCGGATCACGTAGGTGAAGCCCCACACCGGCAGGCTGGCCAACCTGTTGCTGGACACGCGCAGCACGGCCAGCGGCACCGAGGCGGCAAGGCCGCAGGCGAGTGAGATGACCAGCAGCTTGACCGTGGTCAGCAGGCCCTCGCCGTACAGCTTCAGGTTATCCGGCTCGAGGACGACGGCAAAGTCGAGCATCACATCTCCCCCATGCGCACGCCGGCCGAGGTGCGGCGCTCGAGCGCGCGCAACAGCAGCAGCGAAACCGTGGTGATCATCAGGTAAACCGCGCCGACCACCAAGAGGTAGGTGAACGGCTCGCGGGTCGCCGCGCCGGCTTCGCGGGCGCGGTACATCATGTCCTGCAGACCGATCACCGACACCAGCGCGGTCGCCTTGGTGAGCACCAGCCAGTTGTTGGTGTAGCCGGGAATCGCCAGGCGGATCATCTGCGGCAGCACGATGCGCAGGAACACGCGCGGGCGGCTCATGCCGTACGCCCAGCCGGCCTCCCACTGGCCGCGCGGCACGGCGAGCAAGGCGCCGCGGAAGGTCTCGCTCAGGTAGGCGCCGTAGATGAAGCCGAGCGTCAGCACGCCGGCGATGAACTGGTCGAAGTCGACGGCGGGCAGCCCGAGCGACTCCAGCAGGCTGTTGGCGGCGACCTGTCCGCCGTAGAACACCAGCAGCATCAGCACGAGGTCGGGCACGCCGCGCACCAGCGTCGAGTACGCCTCGGCACTGCGGTTGAGCAAGGGCTGGCCCGCGAGGCGGCAGGCGGCGCCAACCAGGCCCAGCACGGTCGCGACGGCCAGCGAGGAGAGCGCGATCTTCAACGTGGTCGACGCACCGGCGACGATATACGCGGTATAACCTTCCAGCATCGGCAGGTTCCTTGTAGGCGGGCGCGCCGCAAGGCGCGCCCGGGTCAGCACCGGAAGGACTTACTCGCCGTAGGCGTCGAAGGCGAAGTACTTGTCGTTCACCTTCTTGTACGTGCCGTTCTTGCGCACGTCGACGATCGCCTTGTTGAAGTTGTTGCGCAGCGCGTCGTCGCCCTTGCGCACCGCGATGCCGGCGCCGTGGCCGAAGATGGCTTCGTCCTTCAGCACCGGGCCGACGAAGGCGTAACCCTTGCCTTCCGGCTTCTTCAGGAAGCCGGTGGAACCCTCGACGCTGTCGGCGACGGTCGCGTCCAGGCGGCCGGCGGCCATGTCGAGGTAAGCCTGCTGGGTGCTGTTGTACGGGACGACGGTCGCGCCGGCCGGCTGGTAGTACTTCAGCGCGTATTTTTCCTGGGTCGACGCCTTGAGCACGCCCACTCTCTTGCCCTTCAGGCTGTCCGGGGTGCCGGAGACGCTGCCTGCCCTGGCGATCAGGCGGGACGGGGTGTGGTAGTACTTGCTGGTGAAGTCGACGGCCTTCTTGCGCTCTTCGGTGATCGACATCGACGACACGATCGCGTCGTACTTCTTGGCGTTGAGCGCCGGGATGATCCCCTTCCACTCCTGCTCGACGAACACGCACTTGGCCTTCATCTGCGCGCACAGGGCGTTGGCCATGTCGATGTCAAAGCCGACCAGCTTGCCGTCGGCCGACTTGTACGCGAACGGCTCGTAAGTGGCGTCGACGCCGATGCGGATGGGGTCAGCCGCATGGGCCAGGCCGGAAGCCACAAGCGCGGCCAGCAAAGTGATTTTTTTCATCCAGAGATTCTCCCAGTTGGGGCCGCGCCGCACACCTCTATGTTGTGACGGGGGCTGGTCGGCCCAAGACGGACCCGATGTCCGCGCCGGAGCATTAAATCACTTTGACGATGCCAAACAGATACACCAATGCGACATATTGTTACGCCTTGATGAAAACCCCGCTTATATTTCCCAGCCGGGTGCCGGCAGGGTCGCGAACGCCTCGCGCAGGCCGCGGCTCCAGCCCTCGCGCAGGCACATGAAGTAAGGGTCGTTCTCGTTCAGGCGCACCGGCGCGGGGGCGCGTACGTCGTCCGGGCGCAGCCACACCAGGTCGACCGGCGCGCCGACCGACAGGTTGGAGCGCATCGTCGAGTCAATCGAGATCAGCGCGCACTGGATCGCCTGCGCAAGCGGTGTGTGGTAGTCCAGCACGCGGTCGAGGATGGGCTTGCCGTACTTGGATTCGCCGATCTGGAAGTACGGCGTGTCCTCGCTCGCCTCGATGAAGTTGCCCTGCGGGTAGACGTGGAAGAGGCGCACCGGCTCGCCGTCGACCTGCCCGCCCAGCAGGAAGTGGCTGGAAAAATCGACGCCGGCGGCCGTGTCGGCGTCGCGCGCGAGCACTTCGCGCAGCGTCGCGCCGACCAGCGCGGCCGCGTCGTACAGCGAGTCGACCGTCGCAAGTCCCGTACCGTCATGCAGCCGGAAGCGCCGCTCGAGCAAGCTGGCGACGCTCTGGCTGGTCGCAAGGTTGCCCGACGAGAGCAGCACCAGGCGCACCCCCGGCGCGCTGAACACCCGCATCTTGCGGAAGGTGGCGACATGGTCGACGCCGGCGTTGGTGCGGGTGTCGGAGGCGAACACCAGCCCTTCGGCCAGGCGGATCGCGACGCAATAAGTCATGGTTGTTCCCTGTCATTCGTCGGTAGCGCGCACGTCGGCGTGCGCGCGGTGCGTTTCGGCGCCGCCGCCCTGGCGCACGCCGCGCACCGGGCAGGCGTCCAGGTAGTCGAGCCCGACCGCCAGGCGCAGGTGGTGTTCGTCGGGCGCGCGTGCGTTGCTCACGTCAAAGCCGTGCCAGGCGTGGTCGAGCCAGACCTCCGCCCACGCGTGGCTGGCCGCGTGCGTCTCGTCCTCGTTCAGGAGGTAGCCGCTGACGTAGCGCGCCGGCAGCGCGAGCGTGCGGCAGGCGGCTACGAACACCTGCGTGTGGTCCTGGCACACGCCGGCACCAAGCGCCAGCGCGGCGGCCGCCGTCGTACCGGCCGAGGTCACCCCCGGCCGGTACGGCATCGCCTCGAGCACGCGTGCGGCCAAATCCGCGCAGCCGGCGACCGAGCGCGCGCTGCCCGCGGCCAGTTCGGCAATCGCCGCGCTCGCCGCAGTCAGCGCGCTTGGGCGCAGGTAGACCCGTACGTCGAGCGGCCCCAGCGCGGGGTCGGGGCCGGCGACCCGCGTCTCGACCTCGCCCTCGGCGAGCAGGCGGATCTCGTGGTGCGGCCCCTCCAGCGTGACAAGGTGGGTGCGGTTGCCAAAACCGTCCACCGTCTCGCTGGCAGGCCCGGGCAGCACCAGACGCCACGCGAGCACGCGCTGCGCGGCGCTGTCGGCGGGGGTCAGCCGCAACAGCTGGGTGCTGCGCGCGGGCGCACCGTCGTAGCGGTAGCAGGTCTCGTGGCGGATGCTCAGCCGCATCAGGCCGCCTCCAGATAGGCCTCGTGCACCAGCGCGCCCAGCCGCGTGATGTCGCCGAGCATGCGCGTGAGGTAGTCGTGCAGGCCGGCGTCGAACACCTCGTCGACGCTGGTATACGCCTGCGCCGCGCGCAGCTCGGCGGCCAGCCTTTTCGCCGCGCGGCCGTTGTCGCCCTCCAGCCTGGCGAGCCACTTGTAGATCTCGTCGAAGCACGCGCGCAGGCTGCGCGGCATGTCCGGGCGCAGCAGCAACAGCTCGGCGACGCGGCGGCCGGACGGGGCGTCGCGGTACAGCGCGTGGTAGGCCTCGAACGCGCCGACCGCGCGCAGCAGCGCGCTCCACGCGTAGTAGTCGGCCGCGTCCGCGTCGTCGAGCAGGTGGCGCTTGACCTCGAGCAGGCGCGCGGTGTTGTCGGCGCGCTCGATGAAGGTGCCCAGCCGGATGAAGGAGAACGCGTCGGTGCGCTGGCAGGTGCCGTGCGTCGCGCCGCGAAAGAGGTGCGAGCGCTCCTTCACCCAGTCGAAGAAGGCCTGGTCGCCTGCGCCGCCCTGCGCGAATTCGCGCGCCTCGAGCCAGGTCGCGTTGATCGACATCCACATCTCGGCGGTGATCTTGCCGCGCACCGCGTGCGCGTTGTCGCGCGCGTGGCGGATGCAGCTGAGAATGGACGAGGGGTTGCCCGCGTCGAAGCTCATGAACGCGAGCACCCGCGAGGCGTCGGGCTCGCCGTGCCGCGCAAGGTAAGCGTCCAGCGTGCCGGTGAGCACCAGCGGCGCCGAGACGTCCGCGCCGCCGCGCGAGGCCGGCAGCAGCGACACCGCCAGGCTCACGTCGAGCAGGCGGGCCAGGTTTTCGGCGCGTTCCATCTGGCGCGCCATCCAGAACAGGTGGTCTGCGGTTCTTGACAGCATTGCTTACTCCTCCAGTACCCAGGTGTCCTTGGTGCCGCCGCCCTGCGACGAATTGACCACCAGCGAGCCCGCCCGCAAGGCGACGCGGGTCAGGCCGCCGGCGACCATGCTGGTCTCGCGCCCGTCGGTCAGCACGAAGGGGCGCAGGTCGATGTGGCGCGGCGCGATGCCGGCCTCGACGAAGGTCGGGCACGACGACAGGCACAGCGTCGGCTGCGCGATATAGTTCTCCGGCTGTGCGATCAGCCGTGCGCGAAAATCTTCCAGTTCGGCGCGGCTGGCCGCCGGCCCCACCAGCATGCCGTAGCCGCCGGCGCCGTGGACCTCCTTCACCACCAGGCGCTCGAGGTTGGCCAGCACATGGTCAAGCTCGGCCGGATGGCGGCACTGGAAGGTCTCGACGTTGTCGAGGATGGGCGTCTCGCCCAGGTAGTAGCGGATCATCTCGGGCACGTAGGGGTAGATCGACTTGTCGTCGGCGACGCCGGTGCCGATCGCGTTGGCGAGCACCACGTTCCCCTTGCGGTACGCCTGCATCAGCCCGGGCACGCCGAGCATGGAGTCGGGGCGGAACGCGAGCGGGTCGAGGAAGGTGTCGTCGATGCGCCGGTAGATCACGTCGATCTGCTTGTGCCCGGCGGTGGTGCGCATGTACACATGGTCGTCGCGCACGAACAGGTCGCGCCCCTCGACCAGCTCGACGCCCATCTGCTGCGCGAGGAAGGCGTGCTCGAAGTACGCACTGTTGTGGTGCCCCGGGGTGAGCACGACCACGGTCGGGTTCTCGCGCGCCGAGGCCCTACGCAGCGTCGAGAGCAGCAGCGTCGGGTAATGATCGACCGGCGCGATGGCGTGGCGGGCGAACAGCTCCGGGAAGAGCCGCATCATCATCTTGCGGTTCTCCAGCATGTACGACACGCCGGAGGGCACGCGCAGGTTGTCCTCGAGCACGTAGTAGCCGCCGTCGGCGTGGCGGATCAGGTCGACCCCGGTCACCTGCGCCCACACCGCGCCGGGCAGGTTCACCCCCTGCATCAAGGGCTGGTACTGCGCGTTGGCGAATACCTGCTCGCCCGGCACCACGCCCGCCTTGACGATGCGGTGCTCGTGGTAGATGTCCTCGAGAAAGGCGTTGAGCGCGCGCACCCGCTGCGCGAGGCCCGCCTCGAGCTTCGCCCACTCGGCGGCGGGGATCACCCGCGGGATGGTGTCGAACGGGATCAGCCGCTCGGCGCCGGCGTCGTCGCCGTACAGCGCGAAGGTGATGCCGACCCGGTGGAAGAGCTGGTTGGCCTGCTCGCGCTTTTGCGCGAGCACCGACGGCGACTGCGCCTGCAGCCAGTGCGCGAAGGCGCGGTAGTGCGGGCGGATGCCGCCGCTTGGCAGCAGCATCTCGTCGAAATGGCCCGTCTCGGGCAGGGTCAGCGCGTGCATGGAGTGCTCCCTCTCGGTGTCCTGCCCAAGCCGTAGCAAGCCCCGTGCCACCGCCGGCGCTGATCTGGCCGCCGATCTCTGCTAGACTCGGCGACCGATCAGGCGCGTTGCCGCCCGGGCGACCCTGCTTTCCCTTGCCAGCGCCCGTCTCTTGCCTACCCTTCCCTGCATGAATACCGAAATCCAAGACCCTTTCGACCAGAGCGCGCTCACCGACTACCTCGAGGCGCACCGCGCGAGCCTCGTCACCACCGACGGCAGCTACGCCGTGTCCGTGCATGGGGAGGTGCAGGTGGACGGCCACACCGTCGCCTACCACCTGATCCCCGACGCGGGCTTTCTCGGCAAGTCGGGCAAGTGGCGGCGCCTCTCCGCGCAGGGCAAGCTCGAACTGTTGCGCGAGCGCTGGAACGCCGAGACCTGCGCCACGCTCGAGGCCGCGCTCGCTGACACCGCACGCGAGGTGCTGCAAACCGCCGGGCGCTATGGGCTGGACGCGCGGCGCGCGCTGTCGGCCTTTGTCGCCAAGTACGAACGCGCGAGCGAACGCATCCGGTTGGCCCAGACGCGTATCCGCGAAGCGTCGGCCGACAGCAAGGCCGACGAGGCGGCGGCGAGGACGCGCGCGGCGGTCAACCTGTCGCGCTACCCCGAGTCGTTCACCGTCGCGCAGGGCATGCAGCGCCACTTCATCGCGGTGCTCGGGCCGACCAACTCGGGCAAGACGCACGCGGCGATGGAGCACCTGGCCAAGGCCAAGAGCGGCGTCTACCTCGCGCCCCTGCGCCTTCTGGCGCTGGAAAACTACCAGCGCCTGGTCGACGCCGGCGTGCCGGTGAGCCTCATCACCGGCGAGCAGCGCAAGATCGACCCGGACGCGCGCCATGTGGCGAGCACCGTCGAGATGCTCAACGCCAACCGCCCGGTCGAGGTCGCGGTGATCGACGAGATCCAGCTCCTGGACGACCCGGACCGCGGCGCGGCGTGGACGGCGGCGGTGTGCGGCGTGCCGGCGCAAACCGTGTACCTGTTGGGTGCGCTGGAGGCGCGCGACGCGATCGAATCGCTGGTCGCGCGCGTCGGCGGCACGCTGGAAGTACGCGAACTGACCCGCAAGACCAAGCTCGAAATGGACAAGGCGCCGCTGGGTTCGCTCAGGAACCTGATGCCCGGCGACGTGCTGATCGCGTTTTCCCGGCGCGAGGTGCTCGCCTGGCGAGACCGCGCGATCGAGGAAGGCCACTCGGTGTCGGCGATCTACGGCAGCCTGTCGCCCGAGGTGCGCCAGGCGCAGGCCGAGCGCTTCGTCGAGGGGCACACCAGCGTGGTGGTCGCCACCGACGCGATCGGCATGGGACTGAACACGCCGGCGCGCCGCGTGATCTTCACCACCGACAGCAAGTTCGACGGCGTCGCCGAGGGGCTGATCCCGGCGCCCCTGGCGCGGCAGATCGCCGGTCGCGCCGGGCGCTTCGGCAAGCACGAGACCGGTTTTGTCGCCGGCATCGACGCGCGCACGCACAAGAGCATCGCGCAGCTTTTGCGGCAAAAGCCGGAGCCCTTGCCCGACACCGGCTTTTACGTCGCGCCCAACCTCGCCTACCTGCAGGACATCTCGCAGGCGACCGGCGAGACGAAGCTTGCCGCGCTGCTCGAGCTCTTCACCAAGCACATCAACGTGCACGACGAATTCTTCCTGCCGGCCAACCTCTCCGAGCAGATGGAGAAGGCGCGCTGGCTGGACGCCCTGCCGCTCACGCTGGAAGACCGTTTCACGCTGAGCCTGACCCCGGTGTCGACGCGCATCCCCATGCTGGAGCGTGCGCTGTTCGACTGGGCCGAGGCGCGCGCGCGCGGCCGCACCGCCACCGTGCTGCGCATGGGCGAGGTGGCGCCGGGGCGCAACGCGCTGCAAAGGCTGGAAGACCTGTGCAAGCTGTACGCCGCGTACGCGTGGCTCGCCTACCGCATGAGCGACACCTTCCCCGACGGCGAGATGGCACAGGCCTTGATGCTCAAGGCGTCCGACGAGATCGACGCGATGCTGCAGCAGCAGAACCGCCGCTCGCGCGGCAAGCCAGGCGGCAAACAGGGTAAGCCGCAGGGCGCGCGCCGCGGCGGTGGCGCCGGCGGCAAGCCGCGTGGCAAGCGCCCGCCGCCGCGCCACGGCTAAAACCTGCCCGCGGGAGCGTGGGCACGCCCCGAGGCGTGCCGCCTTGGGCAGCGTCTATGCTTGATGCGTGATGCTGCCCGAGGACGCCGCCGTGCCGACCACCCGTACCGAACACGACTCGCTGGGCGAGATCGACATCCCTGCCGACCGGCTGTGGGGCGCGCAGACCCAGCGCGCGCTCGCCCACTTCGCCGTCGGCCGCGAGAAAATGCCGCGCGAGATCCTCGGCGCGTACGCGCTGATCAAGAAGGCATGTGCACTGGCCAACGCGCAACTGGGCGAGATCGCGCCGCAGCAGGCGGCGCTGATCGTGCGGGTGTGCGACGAGATCCTCGGCGGCCGCCTCGACGGCCACTTCCCGCTGCCACCGTGGATTAGCGGCAGCGGCACCCAGTTCAACATGAACGTCAACGAGGTGATCGCCAACCGCGCGAGCGAACTGGACAACGAGCCGGTCGGCAGCCACAGCCCGCTGCACCCGAACGACCATGTGAACCGCTCGCAGTCGAGCAACGACACCTTCCCGACCGCCTTGCACGTCGCCTCCGCCCTCACCTTGCAGCGCGTGCTGCTGCCCGCGTTGCAGCAACTGGAGTTCGCCTGCGCGCACAAGGCCGCCTTGTGGGCGGGCCTCGTCAAGGTCGGCCGCACCCACCTGATGGACGCGGTGCCGATGACCGCCGGCCAGGAGTGGTCGGCGTTCGCCAGCCAGCTTGCCGCGTGCCGCGCCGACGTCGAGCACGCGCGCGCCGGCCTCTACCCGCTGCCCTTGGGCGGCACGGCCCTTGGCACCGGCATCGGCGCGCCGCCGCGCTTTGCAGCGCTGGCGGTCAACCAGCTCGCCAATTTCAGCGGGCTGCCGTTTAGCGTCGCCGACAACCGCTTCGCGCTACAGGCCTCGCACGACGCGCTCGCGCGCGTCTCCGCCGCGCTGCGCACGCTGGCAGGCGTGCTCTTCAAGATCGCCAACGACATCCGCCTGCTCGCCAGCGGCCCGCTGTGCGGCTTCGCCGAGCTGATCCTGCCCGAGAACGAACCGGGCTCGTCGATCATGCCGGGCAAGGTCAACCCGACGCAGTGCGAGATGCTGGCGATGGTCGCGCTGCAGGCGATGGCCAACGACCACGCGGTCGCGCTGGGCAACGCCGCCGGCATGCTGCAGCTGAACGTGTACAAGCCGCTGATCGGGCGCAACCTGATCGAGTCGGCGAACCTGCTGGGCGAGGCGATGGCCAGCTTCCGCCAGTACCTGGTCGACGGCTGCGTGCCGGACGAGACGCGCCTCGCCGACTACAGCGACCGCGCGCTGATGCGGGTGACCGCGCTGTCGGTGCATATCGGCTACGAGAAGGCTGCGCAGATCGCCCGCCTCGCGCTGACCCGCCGCGTCCCGCTGAGGGACGCCGCGCTCGAGCTGGGCGTCGCACCCGAACTCTTCGACCGGGTGTGCGACGCGTACCGGATGACGCAGCCGCCCGATGCTTGACGCGCGCGCCTGCCTTGCCCTTGCCGCGCTGCTGGCCGCCGCGCTCGCCCACGGCGGCGCCTCGCCGGACGCCCGGACCCTCGCCGTACTCTTTCGGGCGGCCGACCCGGCCGGCGAAGCGGCCGCGCGCGCGTACGCAGAGGCGCGCGGCGTGCCGGCAAGCCACCTTATCGCGGTGCATGTCCCCAAGGGTGCGGTGCTCGCGCCGGCCGCGCTGCCCGCGCTCAGGCGCGAGATCGAAAGGAAGCTGCCCGCGGGCACCCGCGCCCTGGCGCTGGCCTGGACCGAGCCTTACGCGGTCGGCTGCAACAGCGTCACCTCGGCGCTGACGCTGGGCTTTGACGCGCGCCAGTGCACGGAGACTTGCGCGGCCGGCCGCGACAGCCCCTTTTTCAACGCCAAGGGGCCGCTCAAGGGCCCGCTACTTCCGCCATCGATGCTGCTCACCGACGACGCCGCGCTCACCCGCACGCTCGCCCGGCGCGGCCGTGCGGCGCAGGCGCCGCCGGATGCAGCGGCCTACTTCGTGGTCAGCGGTGACGCCGCGCGCGACAGCCGCGCGCGTTTCTTCCCGCCCGAGGGCGCGCACACAGTCGGCGCCGTGCGGCTGGTCACGCTAAAGGGCCGCGCGCTCGCCCCGGCGCGGGGCGCGATGTTCGTCTTCACCGGCGACACCGACGCGCACGAGGTCGCGCGCGCGTCGCTGTTGCCCGGCGCGCTGGCCGACCACCTGACCTCGTTCGGCGGCGTGCTCGCGGGGGGGACGCAAATGCCGGCGACCGCCTGGCTCAAGGCCGGCGCCAGCGCGAGCTACGGCACGGTGTCCGAGCCTTGCAACTGGCCGCAGAAGTTCCCGCACCCGCAGGTGCTGGTCGCGCGCTACCTCGCGGGCGACACCGCGCTCGAGGCGTACTGGAAGAGCGTACTGTGGCCCGCGCAGGGGCTGTTCGTCGGCGACCCGCTCGCCGCGCCGTACGCGGCGGCCCGGCGCTGAACGCTCAGGGCGCGAGCGCGGGGCGGCGAGCGGACCACGGCCGCGCCGCCTCCAGTTGCGAGGCGACGCGGAACAAGAGGTCCTCGCGGCCGTAGGCGGCGGCCAATTGCACGCCAACCGGCAGGCCTTCTGCGTTCCAGTAAAGCGGCAAGGACGCCGCCGGCTGGCCGGTCGCGTTGAAGATCGGCGTGTAAGGCAGCGCGGCGAAGGCCTTGTCGACGATCTCGTCGACCACGCCCAGCGCGCGGAACACCTGCCCGCTGCCCAGCCGGCCGAGCACGCGCATCAACAACTGCTCGGCAGGCGTCGGCTGCAAGGCGCCGTGCGGGTGCGGCGCCGCCGCCATGGTCGGCGTCAGCAACAGGTCGTACCCGGCGTGAAAGCGCCCCATCTCGCGCGCGGCACCGTCCAGTACCCGGCACGCGTCAGCGAGCCTGTCCGCGCCGAAACTCTGCCCCAACAGCCCCAGCACCCAGGTCGGCGGCTCGAAGTCGGCCATGCGCGCACGCACGCCGGCCGTCCTTGCCACCCACTCGATGTCGGCGCGGGCCTCGGCCGCGACCATCACGAAGAACGCCCGTGCAATCGCTTCGGCGTCGAGCGCCGGCGTCGCCTCGACCAGCTCGTGGCCGAGCGAGCCCAGCAGCGCCACTGCGTCCTCCAGCGCCGCCACGCTGTCGGCGTCGGCCCGCCCCTTGCCGAACAGCGCGCGCGCGGTGTACGCGATGCGCAAGCGGCCGGGCGGCGCGCCGACCTCGGCGAGGAAGGGCCTCACAGGTGCCGGCGCCGCGCACGGCGCACCCGCGTCGACGCCGTGCACCGCGTCGAGCATCGCCGCGCTGTCGCGCACCGAGCGGGTGATCACGTGTTCCTGCACCAGACCGTGCCAGGGGATGCCGGGCCACGGCCCGCTGGGCACCCGAGCGCGCGAAGGCTTGAGCCCGAACAGGCCACAGAACGCGGCCGGGATGCGGATCGAACCGCCGCCGTCGCCGCCACCCGCCATCGGCACGATGCCGGCGGCCACCGCCGCGGCCGAGCCGCCGCTGGAGCCCCCTGCCGTCAGTCCAAGCCGCCACGGGTTGCGGGTCGCCCCGCTGACCGCCGGCTCGGTGTAGCTGGTCAGCCCGAGCTCGGGCGTGTTGCTGCGCCCGACGATCACCAGGCCCGCCTTGCGGTAGCGCGTCACCAGTTCGCTGTCGGCGCCAGCCCTGACCGTCTGCAGCAAGCGGGTGCCGGCGCCGATGGGCTCGCCCGCACAGTCGGACAGCAGCGCCTTGACGATGAAGGGCACGCCGGTAAACGGCCCGTCGGGCAAGCCCGGCAAGGATGCCGCCGCCTGCCCGCGCATGTCGTGCACCACCGCGTTGATGCGCGGGTTGACCGCGTCCAGTTGCGCGAGGCACGCCTGCAAGACCGCCTCCCGGCTCACTTCACCCGAACGGATGCGCGCGGCCAGCGCCGTCGCATCGCACTGCTGGTAATCCCCGAATCCCGACATGGCGCCTCCCGTTAAGCCCATGTCATTTTAAGGCAGGCGCGAGCCGGCAGCCAACGCCGCCCGCGCTCACCCGCCTGCAGGGGCCCGTTCGCCGGCACCTGGGCAATGTGCGCCGCGCAGCAGCGGGCGCAGCGCGATGAGCATCCGCCGCTGCGCGTCTACTTCGCCCTGCCTCGCCTCGACGTTGACGTAGACGAGGCCTAGCCGCGCGGCGAGCACCGACAGTGAGCCGTCGTCCGGCACCCGCGCGTTGTCCTGCAGTACCACGTTGAAGCCCTGCGCCGACAGTGCGGCGAAGAGCCGCGCGTCGGTCAGGTAGAAGAAGTTGTCCGGCGCAGCGGGCTCGCCCAGGTGCACCGCACGGGCGGCGGCGGCAAGCTTGCCGCCCGCCAGGTAGGACGCGGCCGAGTAGCCGCCGGCGTGGTTGTTGTGCAGCGCGACCACGGCCGACGCCCGGGCGACGCCGGCCGTGGCCAAGAGTTGCCCGGCAAAGCGCGCGAGCGCTTGGCGCGCCGGCCAGGCGTCCTTGCCGTAGTATGCGAGGGTCGCCGCGACGCCCGCGGGCGTGAAGATGCGGTTGGGGTCGGCGCGGTAGGTGTCGCCGTTCACCGTAAAGGCAAGCGCGCGGCGCTGGCCGTTCAAGAGCCAGACAAGACGCGCATCCCGTGCGGGCCAGGCTTGCTGCGCGGCCAGCCGCGCGGTCTGTTCGCTGTCGTGCAGGCCGATCAACAGCACGCCGCCTTCGCACTGCGCCGCGCCGACCGCAAGCCCGACGCTGGCGTCCCCCAGCGCAAGCGCATGCCAAAGCGAGCCCGGCGGCGGCAGCGGCGGCACGGGTGCAGGCTGCGGCGCGGGCGCACGCGCGCACGCGGCAAGCAGCAGGCAGACGGACAGGTAACGGCAGGTAGCGGACATCCGCACAGCCTAGCCGAACGCGCCTGCCTTCGCCGACTCAGGCGGGCATGGCGGCCGCCTCGCGCACGCGCGCCTCGAACGCGTCGGGCGCCTCGGGGCGGCCGAACCAATAGCCCTGGAACAGCGTGCAGCCGGCCTGCGCAAGCGCATGGTATTCCTCCGCGTTCTCCACCCCCTCGGCCAGCACGGCCAGGCCCAGGCTCTCGCCCAGCGCGAGCACGGTGCGCGCGATCGCCGCGCCGTTGCCGTCCCGGTGGATGTCGCGCACGAAGGCCTGGTCGATCTTGAGTTCCGACAGGGGCAGGCGTTTGAGGTAGGCGAGCGACGAATAGCCGGTGCCGAAATCGTCCAGCGAGAAGCGCACGCCGTGCGCGGCGAGCGCCTGCATGCACTCGATCACCCGCTGCGGCTCGTCGATCAGCACGCTCTCGGTCAGCTCGATCACCAGACGCGCCTCGACGCCGGCTGCGAGCGCGAGCACCCGCGCGGCGAACCCTTCCTGCTCGAACTGACGCGCGCTGACGTTGACCGACAGCGGCAGGCGGCCCAGCACCGGCTCGTTTTCCCACGCGCGCAGGCGGTCACACGCGAGCGACAGCACCTGATCGCCCAGCGTCTCGATCAGCCCGCACGCCTCGGCCAGCGGGATGAACTCGCCGGGAGGGACGGTGCCGAACGCCTCGTCATGCCAGCGCGCGAGCACCTCGGCGCCGACCACCCTGCCCGCCGCGCCGACTTGCGCCTGCAGGTGGCAGGTGATCCTCGCCTCGTCCACCGCCTTGCGCAGCGCGGACTCCAGCGCAGTACGCCGCACCAGCGCGGCGAGCATGTCCGGGTCGAACAGCGCGTAGCGGTTGCGCCCGCCGCTTTTCGCCCGGTACATCGCGGCGTCGGCACGCTTCATCAATTCGTCGACCGACAGGGGCGCGTCGGTCAGCACCACGCCGATGCTCGCCGAGCAGCGGTACTCGCAGGGCTTTGCGCCGGCGTCGCTGCCTTCCAGTTCGAACGGCGCGGCCAGCGCGGACACCAGCTTGCCGGCGATGCAGCCGGCCGCCTGCCACGCCGCGTCGCCCTGGCCGAGGTCTTCTGCGATCACCACGAATTCGTCGCCGCCCAGCCGCGCGACGGTGTCATTGGCGCGCACGCTCGCCAACAGCCGCAGGCCCACCTGCGCGAGCAGGCGGTCGCCGGCAGCGTGGCCCTGGGTGTCGTTCAGCGCCTTGAAGTTGTCGAGGTCTATCATCAGCAGCGCCGCCTGGCTGCCCCGGCGCACGCTGCCCAGCAAGGCGCGCTCGAGGCGGTCGGCGAGCAGGCGGCGGTTGGGCAGCCCGGTCAGCGCGTCGTAGTAGGCGAGCTGCTCGATCTCCGCCTCGGCGGCCTTCTGCTCGCTGATGTCCAGGCAATACGCGATATAGCCAAGGAAATCGCCGTGGCGGCTGTAGCGCGGCGACGCGTCGACGCTGAACCAGCGCGCCTCGCCCTGCGCCGGCAGCAGCCTGAGCTGGGTGAACAGGCGCTTGCGCGCCGCGAACGCCGCGCGGTAGCCGGCGAGCGCCGCGTCGCGGTCTTCCGGGTGCACCGCGGCAAGCCAGCCCTCGCCGGCGGCCATCTGCAGCGACTGCCCGGTAAACACCCGCCAGCGCGCGTTGACGAAGTCGAAGCCCGTGTCCGCCCCCGACGTCCAGATCAGCGCGCTGCCGCTGTCGGCCAGCGTACGGTAGTGCTGCTCGCTCTCGCGCAGCCCCTCCTCCGCCCGCTTGCGTGCGCTGACGTCGTGCGCGATGCCGAGGATGCCCAGCAGGCCGCCGTCCATGTCGCGCATCGGCGTCTTGGTCGTCTCGAACAGGCCGCGGTAGCCGTCCGCCGCGAAGGTCAGCCACTCCTCGTTCAGCAGGGGCTGGCCGGCGGCGGCGGCACGCCGGTCGTAGGCGGTGAAGGCGTCGGCCTGCGCCGCATCGACGAAGTCGTAATCGGTCTGCCCCTTGATTTTCGCCTCGCTCCAGCCGTACAGCCGCTCGAACGCGGCGTTGCACGCGAGGTAGCGCCCGTCCGGCGCCTTCAGCCAGACCGGGTCGGGGATGGTGTCGAACAGCGCACGAAAGCGGCCGCGTTCAAAGGCGAGCGCCCGGTACGGGTAGAGCACGCCGGAGACGAATACCGCGCGGTAGACCAGCACGCTGGCCGCGACCTTGTACAAATGCCCAAGCAGGTTGAAGAGGTCGGTCACGTCCGAGTAGAGCGTGAAGAAGAGTTCGGCCAACGCGAAGATCCACGCGGCGGCGGCGAAGGCGGCCGACAGCGTATCGTGCCGGGCGAGCGCGCGGCGGGCGAACAGCCAGGCCGCCAGCCCGTACACGCCGCTGATCGCGTATTCGGCGAAGATCTTGAACGGCGTCAGCCCCTGCCCCGCCTCGAAGGTGCGCGGGAACAGGTAGGGGTGGTAGAGCACCGCCGCACCGCACAACAGCGCGCACGCCCCTGCCGCCAGGTAGGCGGCGCCGGCCCGGCGGCCCGACCAGTGCCCGCCAGGCTTGAGTGCGACGGCCAGCAGCGCGAGCGCGGAAGCCGCGCGCGCCATCAGCCAGAAGTTGATCGCCTTCTCCGGACCGCTGGCCGTCACCAGGGGCGGCATGCCGGCGTACGAGAGCACATGGCCGAAGTCGAGCAGCCCCGCCGCGAGGAAGCCCGCGCCCAGCAGCAGCCGCGGCCGGTTGTCGGTTTCCCTGCGCAGGCTCCACGCCAGCGTCGACACCATCACCGCGACCAGCATCGCCACGAATTCGAGCAGGGTGTGCAGCGGCAGGTAGGACGCCGGGGCGGCGAAGAAGCGGCCGGACGGCAGCAGGCCGCCCGCCGCGAACAGCACGGTCAGCAGCGCGGCGAGGCGCCAGGACGGGTAACAGCCTGACAGGCGGCGGGCAAGGCGGGGCAGTGGCGGCATTGGGACAGCGGGCTCGGGGTCGAACAACCATCATGCCGTTTGGGTATAAAACAAGCAACGACTACCGCCAGCGCCTGGCCGCGCCCTACCACGCGCAGAGGAAGGTCACCAGGAAGGGCACCGACAAGTCGACCGCGAAGCCGTGCAGCATCGCGACGAACACCCAGTCGCGCCCGCATACCCGGCTGATCACCGGCAAGGTGGTGTCCATCGTCGTCGCGCCGCCGGCGGCGATCGGCGCCAGGCGGCCGAACCACGCGAACAAAAGCGGCGCCATCAAAAGCGCGAAGATCTCGCGGAACACGTTGGACACCAGCGCGATGGTGCCAAGCTCGGCGCCCTTGTACTGGGTGATGAAGATCGACGACAGCGAGTAGTAGCCGAAGCCCGCGCCGACCGCCATCGACTCGGTCGGCGACACGTCGCTGATCGCGAAGCTCACCAGGAAACTGCCGAGCAGGGTGCCGACGATGGTCGAGAGCGGCACCAACAGGATGCGCGGGCGCATGCGGGCGAGCGTGCGGCGCAGCGTGTCGTCCGAGCCCACCGACACGCCGACGCAGAACAGCAGGGCAAACAGCGCCCACAGGGTCAGCGAGTCCGCCTCGAAGCCTTGCGGCCACAGGTCAAACGCGGCCAGCAGCACGCCGGCGACGAAGCAGCCGATCACCACCAGCGCGCCCTTCATGCCGGCAGCTCCCGGAAGAAGCGGCGGTACACCCACCACGAGGCGAGCACGCTGCCCATGGTCGAGGCGAGCGAGATCAGCACGCCCTTCGCACCGATGGTCGACAGGTTGGCGAGGATGGTCTCGTTCTGCCCGACCGACACGCCGAGAAAAAACAAGAGCAGCATGATCGCGAACGAGATCAGGCGGCCGGTATGGCGGACGGCGCGGCTGTCGCGCGCGAAGTGGCCGACGACAACGCCGGCAATCAGACAGGCAAGGACACTGAACATCGAGGGATTCCGCAGGCAAAAACAACGGCCGGGGCAGCCCCGGCCGGCAACAGCACAGTCATACCATGCCCGATTAGCATTTTCAATGCGTATCGGGCAATGGATTGTCTTGCCTCAAAGGTCTGCCGCGGCCGCCTCGCCCTGCGGCTGCATCGCCCACAGCGCGCTGTAGCGCCCGCCTGCGGCGACCAGCGCGCGGTGGCTGCCGCGCTCGACGACCCGCCCGGCGTCGAGCACCACGATCTCGTCGGCGTCGACGATGGTCGACAGCCGGTGCGCGACCACCAGCGTGGTGCGCCCGCTGGCCGCTGCCGCCAGTTCCTGCTGGATCGCGCGTTCGGTACGCGAGTCGAGCGCGCTGGTCGCCTCGTCGAAGATCATGATCGGCGGGTTCTTCAGAAGCGCGCGCGCGATGGCGACGCGCTGCTTCTCGCCGCCGGAGAGCTTGAGGCCGCGCTCGCCGACCTGGGTGTCGTAGCCGTCGGGCAAGCCCTCGACGAAGGCGTGGATATGCGCGCGCCGCGCCGCGTCGATCACCTCTTCGCGGCTGGCCTCAGGCCGGCCGTACGCGATGTTCGCCCAGATGGTGTCGTTGAAGAGCACGGTGTCCTGCGGCACGATGCCGATGTGCGCGCGCAGGCTGTCCTGCGTCAGCTGCCGGATGTCGGTGCCGTTCACGCGCACCGCGCCGCCCGACACGTCGTAGAAGCGGAACAACAGCCGCGCGAGCGTCGACTTGCCGGCGCCGGACGCGCCGACCACCGCCAGCGTCTTGCCGGCCGGGATGGTGAAGCTCACCTGCTTCAGGATTTCCCGCTTGCCGTCGTAAGAGAAATCGACCGCGTCGAAGCTGACCGTCGCCTCGTTGCCGACAAGCACCTTGGCACCGGGCGCGTCGGCGACCTCCTCGTCCTGGCGCAAAAGCCCGAACATGCGCTCCATGTCGGCCAGCGCGTGGCGGATCTCGCGGTAGACGAAGCCCAGAAAGTGCAGCGGCGACCACAGTTGCGTGAGGTAGCTGGCCACCAGCACCACGTCGCCGACCGTCATCGTTCCGGCCACCACCCCGCGCGCGGCCATCACCATCACCGAGGTGACGCCCACCGCGATGATCACGCCCTGCCCGGCGTTCAGCAAAGACAGCGACACCTGGTTCTTGACCGCCGACGCCTCCCAGCGGGCGAGGCCCTCGTCGTAGCGCGCGGCCTCCCAGTTTTCGTTGCCGAAGTACTTGACCGTCTCGTAGTTGATCAGCGCGTCGATCGCCTTGGCGTTGGCCTTGGAGTCGAGGTCGTTCATGGTGCGGCGGAACACCGTGCGCCACTCGGTGACCACCAGCGTGAAGCCGATGTAGACGGCGATGGTCGCCACCGTCACCAGCGCGAACCAGACGTCGAACAGCCAGAACAGGATGCCGGCGACCAGCGCGATCTCGATCAGCGTCGGCAGGATGTTGAACACCGTGAAGTTGAGCAAAAAGCCGATACCCTTGGTGCCGCGCTCGATGTCGCGGCTCATCCCGCCGGTCTGCCGCCCCAGGTGGAAGCGCAGCGACAGCCGGAACAGGTGCGCGAACACCTGCCGCGCCACCTGGCGGATCGCGCCCTGGATCACCCGCGCGAACACCGCGTCGCGCACCTCGCCCAGCACGCTGGAGAGCAGGCGGGCAACGCCGTAGCCGGCCAGCGCCATCACCGGCACTGCAAGCAAGGTGGCCGGCACCGACAGCGCGTCGACGATGTCCTTCAGGAACAGCGGGACGGTGACGGTGGCGACCTTGGCGCCGATCAGGCAGGACAGCGCCAGCGCGAGCCGCCCCTTGAAGCGCAGCAGATAGGGCCACAACGTGCGCAGCGTCTGCCAGTCGTCACGGTCGGTCGGCGGGGGGGTGGTATGGGTAAAACGCATGGGTTCTGCTTGCCTGTGAAATTCTTGTCGGCCAGATTGAAACAGAACCCGGAGGGAAACGCCATGTGGATCCTGCTGGCCGAAGCGGCGCTGGCGCTGTTGCTCGCCGCCTTTATCGTGTGGTGGACCTGGCCGCGCGGCTGAATCAGTGCAGGCTGCGCGGCGCGATGAGCCTGAACTCGGGGATGTCGGCGTCGAAACGCTCGCCGTCCGCGCCGACCATCTGGTAGCTGCCGCGCATGCTGCCCCACGGCGTGGTCAGCCGCGTCCAGCTGTCGTACTCGTAGACGCCGCCTGCCTCGATGCGCGGCGTCTCGCCGACCACGCCGCGCCCGCGCACCTCCTCGACGTGGCCATTGGCGTCGGTGATCACCCAGTGCCGGGCGAGCAGGCGCACCGGCGCCTCCCCCCGGTTGCGGATCGCCACCCGGTAGCCGAACGCGTAAACGTCCGCCGCCACGTCCGACTCGTCCGCCAGATAAAACGGCACCACCTCGACTTCGACCATCACCCTCTCCTTGCAATTGACACGCCGCGGTGCGCGGCCGACAATCCGCCGCAGCACACCACCCAACCAGCATAGATGTCAGACATCGCCGACAAGCGCAAGCGCTTCATCCTGGCCGCGGTTCTCGCCGCCGCCGTGCTCGCCGCCTACGCCGCATGGCAAGGCTTTTCCAACGCAACGCTGCAAGCCGCCCAGCAAGGCCCCGAACTGCTGCAGCCGTTCACGCCGTCGGCCAACACCGACCCGGTCGCCGCGTATACCCCGCACCCGCACTCGGGCAAGGTCACCGTGCTGCCGCGCGCGGTGGCCCGTGCACAGCCGGCCGCCGCCGACGCGTCCGCCCCGGCCGAAGAGGCGCTCTCCGAGTTGCCGGCCGAAGAGGCCGCAGCCTCGCCGACAGAGGAAGCCGCACCGGTAGCCGAAGGCACGCAGTGACGGCGCCGGCATGACGCAGGCGGCAGGCGGGCGTTACAATGCCCGCCTCCCGTCCAACCATGCCGACACCATGAACTACCGCATCGCCCCCAGCATCCTGTCCGCCGACTTCGCCCGCCTGGGCGAGGAGATCCGCGACGTCGTCGCCGCCGGCGCCGACATCATCCACTTCGACGTGATGGACAACCATTACGTGCCCAACCTGACCATCGGCCCGATGGTGTGCGAGGCGATCCGCCCGCATACCAGCGCGCCGATTGACGTGCACCTGATGGTCAAGCCGGTCGACGCGCTGGCGGCGATGTTCGCCAAGGCCGGCGCCGACATCATCACCTTCCACCCCGAGGCCTCCGAGCATGTCGACCGCACGCTGGGGCTGATCCGCGACGCCGGCTGCAAGGCGGGCCTGGTGTTCAACCCGGCCACCAGCCTCTCTTACCTCGACCACGTGATGGACAAGGTCGACATGATCCTCATCATGTCGGTCAACCCGGGCTTCGGCGGGCAGAGCTTCATCCCCGAGGCGCTGAACAAGATCCGCGCCGCGCGCGAGCGCATCGACGCGTACACCGCGCGCACCGGCCGCGAGATCTGGCTGGAAGTCGACGGCGGCGTCAAGGTCGACAACATCCGCGAAATCGCCGAAGCCGGCGCCGACACCTTTGTCGCCGGCTCCGCGATCTACGGCAAGCCCGACTACAAGGCGGTGATCGACGCGATGCGCGCCGAACTCGCCAAGGCCGGCCGCTAAGAGGGGCGAGACATGGACATCAAGCACCTCAAGGCCTTCGCCTTTGATCTGGACGGCACGCTGAGCGACTCGATCGCCGACCTGGCCGGCGCCGCCAACCGCATGCGCGCGGCGCTCGGCATGCCGCCGCTGGAACAAGCCCGCATCCAGAGCCACGTCGGCGACGGCATCGCGTCCCTGGTACACCGCGCGCTGACCGACGAGCGCGACGGCGTGGCCGACCCCGCGCTGTGGGAGCGGGGCTACACCCTGTTCGTCACCGAGTACGCGGCGCACCTGGCCGACCACACCCGCCTCTACCCGGGCGTGCTCGACGGCCTGCAGCTTTTGAAGACCCTGCAGCTGCCGCTGGCGGTGGTCACCAACAAGTCCGAACGCCTGGCCGTGCCGCTGCTGCAAAAGCTTGGCATCGCCGATTTGTTCTCGCTGGTGATCGGCGGCGACACCCTGACCGAGAAGAAGCCGTCCGGCCTGCCGGTGCGCCACGCCGCCGAAGTGATGGGCGTCGAGGCCGGCCAGCTTGGCATGGTCGGCGACTCGGTCAACGACGTGAAAGCCGCGCGCGCAGCGGGCGCCGTCGCCATCGCGGTCAGCTACGGCTACGAGGACGTTTCCACGCTGGAAGCGGACGTGGTGGTCGACAACCTTGCCCAGCTCTACGATTTGATGAAAAATGGCTAGCGATCTGACATACAACTGACCGCAAGCTCATGACGATACTGCTCCCGGCCCTGCTGCCCTGCCGATGGCGACGCTAGACACGCACTAGATCCCCGCCACCTACACATCAGCCCCACCGGGAGCCCCCATGCTGCAAACCGAATTCAACGCGCTGGCCGACGCCGGCTACAACCGCATCCCCGTCACCCTCGAGCTGTTCGCCGACCTCGACACCCCCTTGTCGGTCTACCTGAAGCTCGCCAACGCGCCCTACTCCTACCTGCTCGAATCGGTAGTCGGCGGCGAACGCTTCGGCCGCTACTCCTTCATCGGCCTGCCCGCCACCACCCGCGTGCGGGTGAACCGTGACCGGGTGCAGGTCGAGTACGGCGACAAGGTGATCGAACGCCACCAGGGCGACCCGCTCGCCTTCATCGAGGCGTTCCAGCAGCGCTTCCACACCCCGCCCGCCGAAGCCCTGCCGCGCTTCGCCGGCGGGCTGGTCGGTTACTTCGGCTACGACACCGTGCGCTATGTCGAGAAGCGCCTCGCCGACGGCCGCAAGGAAGACCCGGCCGGCACGCCGGACATCCTGTTGATGCTCTCCGAAGAGCTGGCGGTGGTCGACAACCTCTCGGGCAAGCTCACGCTGATCGTGTACGCCGACCCGGCGGTACCCAACGCGCTGCAAAAGGCGCACGCGCGCCTCGCCCAGCTGCGCGGCCGCCTGCGCGAACCCTCGCCCTTGCCGCTGTCGCTGCCCTCGCAAACCACGCAGGCAACGTCCGAGTTCGGGCAGGAGGCGTTCAAGGCGGCGGTCGAGTCGGCCAAGCGCTACATCGTCGACGGCGACATCATGCAGGTAGTGCTCTCGCAGCGCATGAGCATGCCGTTCACCGACTCGCCCCTGTCGCTCTATCGCGCACTGCGCAGCCTCAACCCCTCGCCCTACATGTTCCTCTACCACTTCGACGACTTCCACGTCGTCGGCGCGTCGCCCGAGATCCTGGTGCGCCGCGAGCACGACACAGTGACGGTGCGCCCGATCGCCGGCACCCGCGTGCGCGGCAAGAACCGCGAGGAAGACGAGGCGCTGGCCGCCGACCTGTTGGCCGACCCCAAGGAAATCGCCGAGCACGTGATGCTGATGGACCTGGGCCGCAACGACGTCGGCCGCGTCGCCGACACCGGAAGTGTGCGCGTCACCGACAATATGGTCATCGAGCGCTACTCGCATGTGATGCACATCGTCTCCAGCGTGGAAGGCACGGTGTCGCCCGCCACCTCGAACATAGACGTGCTGCGCGCCACCTTCCCCGCCGGCACCCTCTCCGGCGCGCCCAAGGTGCGCGCGATGGAAATCATCGACGAATTCGAACCTTCGGGGCGCGGCGTGTACGGCGGCGCCGTCGGCTACCTCGGCTTCTCCGGCGACATGGACCTCGCCATCGCCATCCGCACCGCGGTAATCAAGAACGGCGTGCTCACCGTGCAATCCGGCGCCGGCGTGGTCGCCGACTCGGTGCCCGAATCGGAATGGCAGGAAACCCAGAACAAGGCCCGCGCGGTGATCCGCGCAGCTGAATTGGTGCAGGCAGGGTTGGATGGGTGAACATTTTTCACAAACGACCCGGCACTCGGGGATAAAGTAGTCTGCGAGAAATTGCAAATACCATATCTGGAGCCAATATTATGTTCTTGCATGCAGACTACGTAATTTCCATTCTTTCCAATGAGTTAATAAAAAGAACTGGTTCATGTAACGGCTTGAGCCCAATGAAATACATGTCAGCGGCTTCGTGCGCACACCCATCCCCAATTGGGAATATCCATTTATACGACAGAGCCACCAACAAAAAAGACAATTTAGTCTGGACGCTTCGCCTCAGAGCAAACAAGTCCGATCACAACGCCCTCATCAACCAAGCAAAGCTAATCTGGTCTTTATTTGCCGAAGGAGAATTCATATCCTCAACACTAGGCACCATCACCATAAAGAAAATAAAAATCCACCCACCCATTAACGCAAAAGGCTGTGCTGCAACAGATTTTGACATTGAGCTAAATTTTGAAATAGAACTAGCAAAAGAAATCCATGAAAGTAAATTTTTAACCAGCAATGAACCATGGGTTTCGTGCAAGCTATTTGGTTTTTACATCAAATCAGAAATAGTAGACGTGATAAATACAAAAGGGGTAGAAACATCAATTGGCTGGTGCATCCCAAAGTCTGTAAACTTACTGCATGTAGCAGATGGCTACTCATTCAACCAATCAACTGGGCTCAGTTATTCAATAACAGCAACATACAAAAAAGACAGCAATGCATCGGTAATTTTACTTGAACAACTACACGAAAAATTAGATATTGCAGAACACGGCATCTGCAGAGATTTTTTTAAAGCGTTAACAACGGAACGAAATACAATTGCGAAAAACGAGGAATCTGAATTAGTTCGCATTCAAACGCACTGGAGGACTAAACCAAAATGAAAATTTATCCGTACAAATAAAAATCACATATGCAAGCATAAACACAACACCCCTAACCAGACCAGACTGAACTTATATTTATATTTTTGCAAAATTTTGGAGAGTGCAAATGGGACTATTAAACACAATAGTAGGCTCAACCATTGGAGCAGTCATAAACGGACAAATTAAACGTCCAGTTAACAATCTTGTCGAGAGTTTTATTGACAATGCAGTTCGAGACAAAGTCTCTGCACCGGCTATTGGCAGTGTAATTTATTGTGATTTAGCAGCAGGAACTGCAGAACACTCCGGAATTTACATTGGCAGCAACAATATAGTTCACCTAAGTGGCGATGGAATAATAGAGCGCGTTAATCCAAAACAGTTCATAAATAGACTTGGCGGTTGGAATACCGCAATATCAATTTATGTATCTTGCAATGCAGGCACTCCTGTCGGATCTACAAATGTTGCAAAGCTTGCAGAGTCAATGATTGGAAGTCAACGAAGCTATAACCTTATAATGGATAATTGCCATCAATTTACAGCTGGCTGCCTATCTGGAAATTTTGAAAATTCATGCAACTTCTTCACATTCCTAAAAGATGAAGTACAAATCAGAATTGGAGGAACTGAATGGCGGGTGTGGGATTTATAAAAGCAATTGGCTCATAGATGTAAAGTCACGGACGATTAAACACTACAGACTGTCACCCACCATCATCAGTCAGATAGAAATGGGCAAGGGGCTTATGGCGACAAGCCCCTTGCATCCAAAACGCCGTCGGCGGCCCGCAAAACCCAGTCATAAAAACGGTCGGCAAGGCGCTGGCCAACTCCATGCGTGCGAATCTTTGATTCGCTCAGCGGGGTATTCGCTACCGTCGAATCGCTCGAACAAGGGCCAGCTTAAAACCTCGCCGGCCATTTTTACGCCGGCGCGAGCCTGACGGGGATTGTCGGCTGGCGTACAACGCGTAGGGTGGGTTAGGCCGCAGGCCGTAACCCACCAATTATTTGCAAGTCACAATCCCTTTGTGGGTTACGCCGCCGCCGGCGGCTAACCCACCCGACCAAACGCCACGAACCAGCCGCATCAATGGGGATCCAGCCCAAACCCCGTAGCCGCGAGCCGCGACGAAGCTGGCCGCCAAGGTTTTAAGCCGCCTCCTGTTTGAGCGGATCGCGGTAGCGAGACGCGAGTTAGGCGGCGCCTTGGCGGGCGGCTTTGGCGCGGGGTTTCGAAGCGGCTCCGGGTCGCCTTTTCTTTCGGCCATTTCTTTTGGCGAGACAAAAGAAATGGCCCCGTCCGCCGCGCGGAAGCGGCTTGAAAATGTCGTCCGCGAAGCGGACTCAATATCTTTTTCAACTGGATTTTTTCGAAGATTAACCTACCCTGTACGAAACGCGCTTTTGACAGGGGAACCCCATGCACGACATCAAGACCTTCATCAACACGCCACTGAACGAACTTAAAAAGATGCGTGTCGGCGAAAAGGTCGAACTGTTGACCTACAAGAAAGACCGCAAGATCGTCATCACCAAGCAGGATCAGGGCACCTTCCACGTCGTCGAGGACGGATTCGAGCACAAGGAATTCAGGAACGTCGAAGCGGCCAAACTGGAACACCTGCTCAAGCAACTGAAGTCGGTCGAATTCCCGAAGAACCGGAAATACTACATGGTGAAACACAGACTCTGACACGCAGCCACCACCAAAGCGAGCACCGCCATGCCCTGCACCGTCAGAATCGACAACAACAAGTACATCCAGCGCTTCTTCAGCAAACACGGCCAGCTTGAGGCAGACATCAGGCACAATATCCAGCACACCCTGCCCGAAATCATCGAACACCGCCCCCACAAGATCAAACCCGCCTACCACCTGAAAAGGGGCAACCGCACCATCCTCGAATACAAGATCGTGGTAGGCAGCCACAACTTCCGCGCCGCATACACGCAGGCTGGCGAAGACGTCGAACTGTTCTACATCAGCAGCACGACAATCAAACGGGAATTCGTGAAAGAACTGGCAGGCACGACGCTAGTCGATTGAAACAGGCCTTTGTGCCGCCTATCGCAGCGGACATACCGGCACAAACAAGCATCCGGAACATGGCAAACCGGGCTGGTATCCAGGCGAGCGTCAATAGAGCTTGTAGGCGTCCTCGACACTCAGCTTGACCACTGACGCAAAACACTCTCCATACACCTGCCTGCCACGCGCCTGCAGTGCCTTGATTTCAGCCGCCCACGCGTCCCGGTTTTCCTTTTCCTGCCGGACATCGATTGGCAGCAGCACATCCACGCACTGTTTCTCAAAACGCTCGGGGCGGCTCTCCCTGCACTGGGTGGTATTGCCGATGGTGGTGCAGGTCGTGATCTTGTCTCCATACACCTTGACCCGATTGCACTGGCGATGGCTGCGTACCCCTTTGCGCATCGCCTCATCCGCCTCCGCGACCCTGCTTTCGAAATCCCGGATTTTTCGCTGCACCCCGGCGTAGTCCGACCGGCTCTCGCATACCGTCCGCGCCCGCTCTGCCGGCGTCATCTTCTGGAAGTCTTCCAGACTCGCGCACGCTGAAAGAGAAAACACCAGCCCGCACGCCAGCAGACACCGGACGCCACCCGCCGCACAGAAAAGCCGGTTTGCCGTGGAAAGACCCGCATGGTGCTGTTTCATGAGCCACTTTCATCAAAGCTGTATTGACCGAAGGCTATCAGCATCGGCACCAGCAAAAAAGCCTTGCCGAAGCCACCCTGAACAACCATGTCGCCACGACAACAGGCCATCAGGATTGAAGCAGCCCCCTATCTGGGCGGATCGCTGATTCGGACCCATGGCGTCAGACGACAAGAAATATCGCCCGCTCAACGGACACTCCGCGGTGGGTTACGCCGCATTCCCTCGCGCCGCTTCGCTTGCCGCGCTCGGTCAGCGGCTAACCCACCCGATCAAACGCCACGAACCAGCCGCATCAATGGGGATCCAGCCCAAACCCCGTAGCCGCGAGCCGCGGCGAAGCTGGCCGCCAAGGTTTTAAGCCGCCTCCTGTTTGAGCGGATCGCGGTAGCGAGCCGCGAGTTAGGCGGCGCCTTGGCGGGCGGCTTTGGCGCGGGGTTTCGAAGCGGCTTCGGGTCGCCTTTTCTTTCGGCCATTTCTTTTGGCGAGACAAAAGAAATGGCCCCGCCCGCCGCGCGGAAGCGGCTTGAAAATGGCGTCCGCGAAGCGGACACATCGCGGTGGGTTACGCCGCATTCCTTCGCGCCGCTTCGCTTGCCGCGCTCAGTCAGCGGCTAACCCACCCTACCCGGCCACATGCTGCAGGGCGCAGCGCCCGGCACCCGTCCAGCGGGAGAGCAAGACGTGACAGCGATAGTTGCCTAATCGATTATCCAGGCCTTAAGAACCAACAAATATGAGCAAAAATGCTGCAGAGCAGCAATTCATGGCTAAAATCTTGACGCTTTGCATCCCTTTTACTCATGAGGATTCATCAATGGTCTCGCCACACGATGTAGACGACTGGCAGGATGCCGGTTACGAACAACCACAACCCTGATTGCCCCGCCATTGCCACCGCTCACCAGGTGGCGATTTGCATTTTCCCGCCCAGAAGTTTTACACGGTGCCCTCGCGGCGCAGCCGGCAAGACCCGGTGCGGCCAGCCCAAATAAAAAAACCCGCCCTCGAAGAGGACGGGTTTTTCGAAGTGACTGCTAACGCTTAGGCAAGCTTGGCCAGTTGCGCCTTCAGCTTGTCCAGCTTGTCGCTGAAGTCCGCCAGTTGCGCGCGGTCGCGCTCGACCAGGTGCGCCGGCGCCTTGTCGACGTAGCCCGGCTTCTCCAGCTTGGCGGACAGCTTGCCGATCTCGACCTCGGTCTTGCCGATTTCCTTGGTCAGGCGCGCGGTTTCCGCCGCCTTGTCGATCTCCACCTTCAGCATCAGGCGCGCGTCGCCCGAGATCGCCACCGGCGCGTCGTCTTCCGGCAACTTGGCAACGATGCTGCCCTCGGTCAGGCGGCACAGCAGGCGCAGGTAAGGCACGAACTCGGCAAACGAAGCGTCGCCCTCGATGAACAGTGGCGCCTTCACCGAAGGGCCGAGGTTCATCTCGCCGCGCAGGTTGCGGATCGCGTTCACCATGTCCTTGAACGCGTCCATGCGGGCGTTGGCTGCCGCGTCGACCTTGTCCATCTGCGCGACGGGCCACGGCGCGACCATCAGCGAGTCGGTCTTCTTCGCGTTGGCGAGCGGCGCCACCGTCTGCCACAGCTCTTCACTGATGAAGGGCATGATCGGGTGGATCAGGCGCAGCGCGACTTCCAGCACGCGCACCAGCGTGCGGCGGGTCGCGCGCTGCTGGGCTTCGTTGCCGTTGGCGATCTGCACCTTGGCCAATTCCACGTACCAGTCGCAGTACTCGTTCCACATGAACTCGTAGATGGTCTGCGCGGCCAGGTCGAAGCGGTAGGTGTCGAGCGCCTGGGTGACGTCGGCCTCGGCCTGCTGCAGGCGGCCGATGATCCACTGGTCGACGAAGCTGTATTCCAGCGGCAGGGTTTCGTCCTGGCCGCAGTCCTTGCCCTCGACGTTCATCATCACGAAGCGGGTCGCGTTCCACAGCTTGTTGCAGAAGTTGCGGTAGCCTTCGGCGCGCTTGAAGTCGAAGTTGACCGAGCGGCCGAGCGACGCGTAGCTCGCCATGGTGAAGCGCAGCGCGTCGGTACCGTAGGCCGGGATGCCCTCGGGGAACAGCTTCTCGGTCGCCTTGACGATCTGCGGGGCCTTCTCCGGGCGGCGCAGGCCGGTGGTGCGCTTGGTGATCAGCTCGGGCAGCGCGATGCCGTCGATCAAATCGACCGGGTCGATCACGTTGCCTTCGGACTTCGACATCTTCTTGCCTTCGTGGTCGCGCACGATGCCGTGGATGTACACGTCCTTGAACGGCACCTTGCCCAGGAAGTGGGTCGTCATCATGATCATGCGCGCGACCCAGAAGAAGATGATCTCGTAGCCGGTGACCAGCACCTGCGACGGAACGAAAGCCTTGAGTTCCGGCGTTTCGGCCGGCCAGCCCAGGCTGGAGAACGGCACCAGCGCGGAGGAGAACCAGGTATCCAGCACGTCGTCGTCACGGCGCAGCACCTTGCCGCCGGCCTTGGCGCGCGCTTCTTCCTCGGTGCGGGCGACGTAGACCTTGCCGTCCTCGTCGTACCACGCCGGGATCTGGTGACCCCACCACAGCTGGCGGCTGATGCACCAGTCCTGGATGTTGTTCATCCACTGGTTGTAGGTGTTGACCCAGTTCTCCGGCACGAAGCGCACTTCGCCCGACTCGACCGCGTCAATCGCCTTCTGCGTGATGCTCTTGCCGGTCGGGTCGCCCTCGCCCACCTTGCTCATCGCGACGAACCACTGGTCGGTCAGCAGCGGCTCGATCACCGAGCCGGTACGGTCGCCGCGCGGCACCATCAGCTTGTGCGGCTTGGTTTCAACCAAGAGGCCTGCGGCTTCCAGGTCGGCCAGAACCGCCTTGCGGGCATCGGCGGTAGAGAGGCCGGCGTAAGCGGCCGGCAGCGTGATGCGGCCCATGTCGGTGCCGTCGAAGGCGAACACTTCGGCCTCGGGCAGGATGGTCGCGTCCAGCGCCATCACGTTGATCAGCTCTGTGGCGTGGCGCTTGCCGACCTGGTAGTCGTTGAAGTCGTGCGCCGGGGTGATCTTCACGAAGCCGGTGCCGAAGGCGGCGTCGACGTAGTCGTCGGCGATCACCGGGATGGTGCGACCGGTCAGCGGCAGCTCGAGCTGTTTGCCGACCAGGTGCTGGTAGCGCTCGTCGCTCGGGTTGACGGCGACGGCGACGTCACCCAGCAGCGTCTCCGGACGGGTGGTGGCAACTACCACCACATCGTCGGAGCCGACCACCGGGTAGCCGATATGCCACATCTTGCCGTCTTCTTCCTCGGAAACCACTTCGAGGTCGGACACGGCAGTGCCCAGCTTCGGGTCCCAGTTGACGAGGCGCTTGCCGCGGTAGATCAGGCCCTGTTCGAACAGGCGCACGAACACCTCGGTCACCGCGGTCGACATCTTGTCGTCCATGGTGAAGTATTCCTTGTCCCAGTCGACCGAGCAGCCGACGCGGCGCATCTGGCTGGTGATGGTGCCGCCGGACTTCTCTTTCCACTCCCATACCTTGGAGATGAACGCGTCACGGCCCAGGTCGTGGCGGGAGACGCCCTGCTCGGCGAGCTGGCGCTCGACGACGATCTGGGTGGCGATGCCCGCGTGGTCGGTGCCCGGCACCCACAGCGTGTTGTCGCCCTTCATCCGGTAGTAGCGGGTCAGGCCGTCCATGATGGTCTGGTTGAAGGCGTGGCCCATGTGCAGCGTGCCGGTGACGTTAGGCGGCGGCAGCTGAATGCAGAACGAGGGCTGGGTTTCGTTCATGCTCGGCTTGAAGTAGCCGGCCTTGTCCCACACGTCGTACCAGCGGCGTTCGATGTCGCCCGGTTCAAAGCTCTTGGCAAGTTCCATGGTCGTTTTCGGTGTCTTGTTATGCGCGAAAAAATGGGACGATTATAACCCGCCCGCCTCCCTGCCGTCTTGCCGACGCCCGAAACGCGTGTCGCAAACCCGCAATTGCATATCGCATATCGTATACAACTACTTCCAATTTTTCTGATTTAGCGGATAGACTAACCGCTCCCATCCAGCCACCCCCTCAGCATGGGCGGCGGCGGGAACACCAATAAAAAGATCCGGACCAAATAGAGGTGCGCCCTGCGCACGTTAGAGAAGAGAGAGGAACGTCCCCATCATGCAAGAGAAGCAACATCCCCTGCTGCGCTACCTGATGCACGGCTCGCTGGTCAGCCAGATCATGATCGGCCTGGTAGCCGGCATCGCGCTGACCGTGTTCGCGCCGTCGGCCGCCAAGTCGGCTGGGCTGCTGGGTTCGCTGTTCATCAGCGCGCTCAAGGCGGTCGCGCCGGTGTTGGTGTTCGTGCTGGTCGCCTCGTCGATCGCCAACCACAAGAAGGGCCAACCCACCAGCATCCGCCCCATCCTCGTGCTGTATCTGCTGGGCACCTTCGCAGCCGCCCTGGTCGCGGTGCTGATGAGCTTCGCCTTCCCGACCGTGCTGACGCTGGCCACCCATAGCGGCGACCTCACCCCGCCCGGCGGCATCAGCGAGGTATTGAAGGCGCTGCTGTTGAACGTGGTCGACAACCCGGTCAACGCGATCCTGCGCGCCAACTTCATCGGCATCCTGGCGTGGGCGATCGCGCTGGGCATCGCCCTGCGCCATGCGTCCGACACCACCAAGCAGGTGGTGCACGACCTCTCCTACGGCGTGACCTTCATCGTCCACGTGGTGATCCGCTTCGCGCCCTTGGGTATCTTCGGCCTGGTGTCGTCGACCATCGCCGAAACCGGCTTTGACGCGCTGTACGGTTACGCGCAACTGCTGGCCGTGCTCTTGGGCAGCATGCTGCTGGTGGCGCTGGTGCTCAACCCGCTGATCGTGTTCTGGAAGATCCGCCGCAATCCGTTCCCGCTGGTCTTCACCTGCCTGAAAGAAAGCGGCATCACCGCCTTCTTCACCCGCAGCTCGGCCGCCAACATCCCGGTCAATATGGAGCTGTGCGAGAAGCTCGGCCTGCATGAAGATACCTACTCGGTATCGATCCCGCTGGGCGCGACCATCAATATGGCCGGCGCCGCGATCACCATCACCGTACTGACCCTCGCTGCCGTGCACACGCTGGGCATCACGGTAGACGTGCCGACGGCGCTGCTGCTGTCGGTGGTCGCCGCGGTGTGCGCGTGCGGCGCATCGGGTGTGGCCGGCGGCTCGCTGCTGTTGATCCCGCTGGCGTGCAGCCTGTTCGGCATCCCGGGCGACATCGCGATGCAGGTAATCGCGGTCGGCTTCATCATCGGCGTGCTGCAGGATTCGGCCGAGACCGCGCTCAACTCGTCGACCGACGTGCTGTTCACCGCCGCCGCCTGCATCGCCGAGGAAGAGGCGCAGGCAGGCGCGGTCACCAGCGCCGCCAAGGCCTAAGCTATACAACAAGAAGCAGTACCCGGGTCCCATCCACCCAAAGCAAAGCCCCGCCATGCTGCGGGGCTTTTTGCGTTTTAAGCGGCGCGCGAGAGCAAGGCGTCCAGCCAGCGCGTCGGCAACACTCTCTTCAAGTACCAGAAGAGATGCGTCGGCACCGTCACCCGGTAGCGCGCGGCCGGACGACGGGCGGCCAGCGCGCGGCGCACGCTATCTAGCACCGCCGACTCGGGCAAGGTGAACGGCGCCGCCGGCCCCGGCTTTTGCAGGCGAGCCAGTTGCGCTTCGTAAGCGGCACGGTGCACGCTCATTTCGATGTCGACATTGGCCAGGAATTTAGCCAGCGCATTCGGGCGAAAGCGGCTGACAATCGGCCCCGGCTCGATCAGGCTGACGAACACGCCCGAGCCGTCCAGCTCCAGGCGCAGCGTGTCGCACAGCCCTTCCATCGCATACTTGGAGGCGTTGTACGCGCCGCGCCACTTCATCGCGGCAAAACCCAGCACCGAGCTGTTGAACAGGATGCGGCCGTGCCCCTGCTTGCGCATCGCCGGCAGCACCGCTGCGCACAGCGCCCACGCGCCGAACAAATTGGTCTCGAACTGCGCGCGCAGCGCGTCGCGCGTGATGTCTTCGCACGCGCCGGGCTGGCCGAAGCCCGCGTTGTTGAACAGCGCGTCGAGCCGCCCGCCGGTCCTTTCCAGCACTTCGGTGACGCAGGCGTGGATGCTTTCGTTGTCGTCGACGTCTAGCCTTAAGGCTTCGAGCCCTTCGGCGACCAGCCGCGCCACGTCCTCAGACTTGCGGCAGGTCGCGAACACCCGCCAACCTTCGTTTTTCAGGCCGTGCGCGACCGCGTAGCCGATCCCGCTCGAACACCCGCTAATCAGGATGGTTTTCATCGTTTTACAATCTATGCGTTTTTGCTACTAGCCAGAGCGCGCACACTACACCAAAATACGCGCCCGCAATACAACGCAACGCTTACAGGGGTTTGATCATGCAGCAGGCCATGCCGGACATCGGCTCGCCGTTCTTTTACGGCGTCTTCTTCGTCGCCGTCCTGGCGATGCTCGCCATCGACATCGTCGCGCTCAACAAGCAAGGCGCGCACAAGGTCAGCGCGAAGGAAGCGCTGGGCTGGTCGGCGGTCTGGGTGAGCGTCGCCCTCGCCTTCGCCGCCTGGCTCTACTGGGACCTGAAGATGGACCCGGCGTTCGGGCCGGTGATTGCCCACGAGAAGACGCTGGAGTTCCTGACCGGCTACGTGATCGAGAAATCGCTCGCCGTCGACAACATCTTCGTGTTCCTGATGATCTTCGCCTACTTCAAGGTGCCGCCGGAGTACCAGCGCCGCGTGCTGGTCTACGGCGTGTTCGGCGCGATCGTGCTGCGCGCGGTGATGGTCGGCGTCGGCGCCGCGCTGGTGAAGGAATTTGCCTGGGTGCTGTACATCTTCGGTGCCTTCCTGGTGTTCACCGGCCTCAAGATGATGCTGCCCGAGAAGGACGAGGAAGCCGACCTGTCGGACAACCCCATCCTCAAGTTCGTGCGCAGCCACCTCAGGGTCACTCCCGAGCTGCACGGCGAGAAGTTCTTCATCATGAAGGACGGCATCCGCTACGCGACGCCGATGTTCCTGGTGCTGGTGATGATCGAACTCTCCGACGTGGTGTTCGCGGTCGACAGCATCCCGGCGATCTTCGCGGTGACTACCGACCCCTTCATCGTGCTGACCTCGAACATCTTCGCGATCCTCGGCCTGCGCGCGATGTACTTCCTGCTCGCCGACGTCGCCGACCGCTTCCACCTGCTCAAATACGGCCTGGCGGTGGTGCTCACCTTCATCGGCGTCAAGATGCTGATCGTCAAGGTGTTCCACATCCCGACCGCGATCTCGCTGGGCGTGGTGTTCGTGGTAATCACAAGCTCGGTGGTGCTGTCGTTGCTCTTCCCGCGCAAGCAGAAGGCCGCGTAAAGTCGGCCGGCCTCGCTAGGCAGCTTCAGCCATGCGCCCTACAATGGGCGCCAGACGGTTTTTTGCCAAAGGAATGCACATGGCCAGAGCACCGAAGAGCGCCGCGACTTTCGAGGCGGCGCTCGCCCAGCTCGAGGAGATCATCCACGCGATGGAAAGCGGCGACATGCCGCTGGAGCACGCGCTCGCCTCATACAAGCAGGGCACCGAGCTGATCAAGTTCTGCCAGGCCAAGCTCGCCGACGCCGAACAGCAGCTCAAGATCCTGGAAAACGAAGAACTCAAACCGCTGGACCTGCCCGATGCCGGCTGACACCTTTACCGGCTGGATGACCGCCATCCAGCAGCAGACCGAACAGGCGCTCGCCGCCCTGCTGCCCGCCGAGGGCACGCACCCGCGCGCGCTGCACGAGGCGATGCGCTACAGCACCTTGGGCGGCGGCAAGCGGGTGCGCCCGCTCTTGGTCTTCGCCGCCGGTGAAGCGGCCGGCGCCGCGCCCGCGGTACTGGCGCCCTTGGCCTGCGCCGTCGAGTGCGTGCACGTCTATTCGCTGATCCACGACGATTTGCCGTGCATGGACGACGACGTGCTGCGCCGCGGCAAGCCGACCTGCCACGTCGCCTACGGCGAGGCGACCGCGCTTCTGGCCGGCGACGCGCTGCAGACGCTGGCGTTCGACATCGTCAGCCGCCCGCTGCCGGGCGTCGCGCCCGCGCGGCAACTGGCGATGGCGCACACGCTCGCCCGCGCCGCCGGGCACGCCGGCATGGCCGGCGGCCAGGCGATCGACCTGGCCTCCGTCGGCCAGTCGCTCGAATTGCCCGAACTTGAATACATGCACCTGATGAAGACCGGCGCGCTGATCCGCGCGGCGGTTGGCCTGGGTGCACTGGCCGGCGACATCGACGACGATGCGCGCGCGCGCCTCGACCATTTTGCCAAGTGCATGGGGCTCGCCTTCCAGGTGGTCGACGACGTGCTCGACGTCGACGCCGACAGCCAGGCGCTCGGCAAGACCGCCGGCAAGGACGCCGCCCATGACAAACCGACTTACGTGAGCCTGCTGGGACTTGCCCGTGCCCGTGAATTCGCCCGCGAACTCTACGACGACGCCATTAGCGCCGTCGAACCCTTTGGCGCAGACGCCCGCCGCCTGCGCGAACTGGCCGACTACATTGTCGAACGCTCCTTCTGAGGCCGCCTTGATGACGACCGCCCTGCTCGATACCATCGACACCCCGGCCGACTTGCGCCGTTTGCCGCGCGAGGCGCTGCCCAAGGTCGCCGGCGAGCTGCGCGACTTCCTGGTCGAGTCGGTCAGCAAGACCGGCGGCCACTTCTCGTCCAACCTGGGCAGCATCGAGCTAACCGTCGCGCTGCACTATGTGTACGACACACCGGACGACCGCCTGGTGTGGGACGTCGGCCACCAGACCTACCCGCACAAGATCCTGACCGGCCGCAAGGACCGCATGGACTCCATGCGCCAGCAAGGCGGCCTCGCCGGTTTTCCCAAGCGCGAGGAATCGACCTACGATACCTTCGGCGTCGGCCACAGCTCGACCAGCATCGGCGCGGCGCTGGGCATGGCCGTCGCGGCCAAGGCGCAAAAGAGCGAGCGCCGTTGCGTCGCCATCATCGGCGACGGCGCGCTGACCGCCGGCCAGGCTTTCGAGGCGCTGAACAACGCCGGCGCGATGGACACCAACTTGCTGGTGATCCTCAACGACAACGAGATGTCGATCTCGCCGAACGTCGGCGCACTCAACAACTACCTCGCCCGATTGCTCTCCAGCCGCTTCTACAGCACGGTGCGCCAGCAGTCGAACAAGGTGCTCAAGGGCTTCGCGCCGCCCTTGCGCGACTTGGCCAGCAAGGTCGAGGAGTACGCCAAGGGGATGCTGACCCCGGGCACGCTGTTCGAGGAGTTCGGCTTCAACTACATCGGCCCGATCGACGGGCACGATTTGAACGTGCTGGTCGACACCCTCTCCAACATCCGCAAGTTGAAGGGCCCGCAGTTCCTGCACGTGGTCACCAAGAAGGGCCAGGGCTACAAGCTCGCCGAGAACGACCCGACCGCCTACCACGGCGTGTCGCGCTTCGACCCGGCTGCGGGCCTCTCCAGCGGCAAGGGCGGCGGCAAACCCAGTTACACGCAGGTGTTCGGCGACTGGATCTGCGACATGGCCAAGAAGGACCACCGCCTGGTCGGCATCACGCCGGCGATGCGCGAGGGCTCGGGCCTGGTGCGCTTCGAGCGCGAGCACCCCGAGCGCTACTTCGACGTCGCGATCGCCGAGCAGCACGCGGTGACCTTCGCCGCCGGCATGGCGTGCGACGGCATGAAGCCGGTGGTCGCGATCTACTCGACCTTCCTGCAGCGCGCGTACGACCAGCTGATCCACGACGTCGCGCTGCAGAACCTGCCGGTGCTGTTCGCGATCGACCGCGCGGGCCTGGTCGGCGCCGACGGCCCAACCCACGCCGGCGCGTTCGATCTCTCCTTCCTGCGCTGCATCCCGAACATGACGGTGATGGCGCCGTCCGACGAGAACGAGTGCCGGCAGATGCTGTTCACCGCGTACCAGATGGACACGCCGACCGCGGTACGCTACCCGCGGGGCAGCGGCTGCGGTGCCGAAATCCACGCCGAGATGACCGCGCTGCCGGTCGGCCGCGGCGTCGTGCGCCGCCGGGGGCAAAAGGTCGCCATCCTCGCCTTCGGCTCGATGGTCGCGCCATCGCTCGCCGCGGCCGAGGCGCTGGACGCGACGGTGGCCGACATGCGCTTTGTCAAACCGCTGGACGAAGCACTGGTGCGCGAGCTCGCGCAGAGCCACGAGCTGATCGTCACCGTGGAAGAGAACGTGGTGATGGGCGGCGCGGGCTCGGCCTGCCTGGAAGCACTCGCCGCGGCGGGCTTGCCTGCCAACTGCCTGCAACTGGGCCTGCCCGACGACTACGTCGAACACGGCGACCACGCGAAGCTGCTCGCCGGACTGGGGCTGGACGGCGCCGGCATCGAGGCGGCGATCCGCGCGCGCCTGAGCGACAACTAAGCGGAGGCGCGGCCATGGGCGAGTGGGATTTCTCGGCCTGGCTGCGCTTCGAGGGCACGCCGTTCGCGGCGCTGCCCGAATTCCTGACCAGCATCGCGATCGGCCTTCTGATCGGCGTCGAGCGCGAGCGCAAGGCCGACATCGCCGGCATCCGCACCTTCGCGCTGACCGCGCTGCTGGGTACCCTGCTCGCGATGCTCGGCACCACCTTCGCCGCTGCCTGGCTGCCGGCGGTCGGTCTCGCACTCGCCGGCGCCCTGGGTTTTTTGCCCGCCCCGCGCGAGGCGCTGCGCGAGCCGCGCACCACCACGCAGATGGCGCTTCTGATCTGTTACGGGCTGGGCGTCTTGATCTGGCTGGGCGAGGCGCAGCTCGCGATTGCGCTGGGCGTGCTCACCACCTTGCTGCTGTATCTGAAGCGCGAACTCTCCGGCATGTCGCACGGGCTGTCGCGGCGCGACCTCTTATCCATCATCCAGTTCTGCGCGCTGACCTTCGTCGTGCTGCCCTTGCTGCCGGACGCGCGCTTCGGCCCGTACGGCGCGTTCAACCCGTACAAGGTGTGGCTGCTGGTGGTGCTGATCGTCGGCGTCGGCCTCGCCGGCTACCTCGCGCTGAAGGTGCTGGGCTCGCGCTACGGCGCGCCGCTGACCGGGCTGATGGGCGGGGTGGTGTCGTCGACGGCGACGACACTGGTGTTCGCACGCCAGGCCCGCGAGCGCCCCGCTTCGCTGGCGGTGGCCGCCAGCGTGATCGTGCTGGCCAACCTGGTGCTGTTCGCCAGGCTGACGCTGGTCGCAGCGCTGGTGATGCCCCCCGCCTTGCCGACCATGGCGCGGCTGATGCTGCCGGCGCTCGCGCTGGGGCTCGCCGGCGCCGCGTACACGCTGTGGTCGGCGCCCAAGGACGGCTCGGGGCGCGCCGAACTCGAACTGCAGAACCCGACCCAGTTGAAGCTGGCGCTGGGGTTTGCCGCGGTGTTCGCGCTGGTGCTGATCGCGTCGGCGTGGCTGAACGACCTGTTCGGCAGCAAGGGCGTGTACGTCGTCGCGCTGGTGACCGGCGTCAACGACGTCGACGCGATCACCCTCGCCCTCTACCAGATGCTCGCCCGCGGCCAGATTTCGCTTGAGAGCCTCGCCGTCGCTGCGGTACTTGCCGTGCTCGCCAACACCGCGTTCAAGTTCGGCATCATCGCGAGCATCGGCGGGCCCGCGCTCGCCCGCCGCTGCCTGCCCGCGTTTGCCGGCACCGTCGCCGGCATGCTCGCGGGGCTGGCCTTCACCTGATGGTCAGCGCGGGACGGTGATCATTTCGACGCCACGCAGCGCCGACAAGTCGCGGCCGCCGGCGTAGCTGACCGACGACTGCAAGTCTTCGGTCAGCTCGGCCAGCAGCTTGCCGATCGCGCCCTTGTACTCGACCAGGATCTTCTTGCCCTCGACGTTCACGTAGGCGCCCTTGTTGAACTGCGACGCGCTGCCGAAGTATTCCTTGTAGAGCTTGCCGCCGATCTCGACGAGGTCGCCCGCCGACTCGTCAAAGCCCGCGAACATCGAGCCTGCCATCACCATGGTCGCGCCGCACACCAGCGCCTTGGCGATGTCGCCGTGCTCGACGATGCCGCCGTCGGCGATCACCGGGATCTGCACCGCGGCCGCGCAGTCGCTGACCGTCGAGATCATCGGGCGGTGAAAACCCGTCTTGTTCTTGGTAATGCACACGCGCCCGCCGGCGATGCCGGCCTTGATCGCGTCGCAGCCCCACGCTTCCAGGTCGCGCGCGGCCTCGGCGGTGGCGACGTTGCCGCCGATCAGGAAGCTCTGCGGGAACGCTTCCTTCAGGTGGGTAATCATGCGCTCGGCCTTCACGCACCAGGCGTTGGCGATGTCTAGGGTGATGTATTCGGGGGTGAGGCCGGCCGCCTTGAGGTCGGCGACCTGCTGGTACGAGTCTTCGTTGACACCCATGCTGATCGACGCGATCAGGCCCTGCGACTGCATGCGGCGCACGAAGGCGACCACGTCGACGTTGAAGCGGTGCATGGTGTAGAACCAGCCCTGGCGCGCGAACAGCTCGCAGGTCTCTTCGTTGACCACGCTCTTCATGTTCGAGGGGTAGACCGGCATCGCGAAGCGGTGCGGCCCGAAGGCGACCGAGGTGTCGCAATCCTTGCGGGAGTCGACGATGGTCTTCTTCGGTACCAGGTACACGTCGCCGTAGTTCAGTTCGGTCTTGATCATGCTGCAATGCCTCAGGGTAAGTAACGGGATTCAAAAAAACGGGGGCCCCATAAAGAAACGGGCGCCGACCCCGGCGCCCGTTTGCAACTTCCCCTGCGCCGCCCTTGGGGCGCGCAAGCACAATTCCCGACAACCATAACGCGCGCTCGCTTGCCGCGTCAACCTGTTTTCTTCAAATCAAGATTCATCACGTCAAATTATGCAAGCGCCATCCCGCCGCCGGTGTCGAGCGACATCAGCAGCCGCGCCAGCACCTGGTCGGCGTCGGCGTTGCTGACCTGGCAGCTGCCGGCGGCCACGTGCCCGCCACCACCAAAGCGCGTGAGCAGCGCCGCCACGTCGCGCCCGCCACCCGGCGCGAAGATCGAACGGCCCAGCGCGAGCACCGTGTTGGCACCCTGCCGCCCCCAGTACACCGACAGCGCGAACCTCGCCGCCGGAAACAGCGCGTACACAAGGTAGCGGCTCGCCGGATGGATGACCGCCTCGGCGCGCAAGTCGACCAGCACGCAGTCGCCGAACACGCGCGCGCAGCGCAGGATCTGCTCGCGCGCGGCGGCCTGCGCGCCGCGCAGCGCCTCGACGCGCTCGGCCACATCCGGCAGGTTGAGCACCTCGGACAGGGTATGGTCGCGGCAATACGCGACCAGCGCGCGCATCAGCGCGAGGTTGCCGACCGCGAAGTGGTGCAACCGCCCCAGCCCGCTGTGCGCGTCTGTGATCGCATCCAGCAGCAGCCAGCCTTGCGGGTTGAGCACGTCGGCAACGCCAAGATCGCCTGCGACCGCCTGGTCGACCGCGTCGATGAGCGCCACATCGACCCCCAGCCCTTCGGGGCTGACGTCGAAATGCCGGCAGATCAGCCGCGCACAAGAAGGCGCGGCCGGGTCGACCACCCACGCGTCCGACGTGCCCGCACAAGGCTCGCGCGAGAAGGCGAGGCGCACGTCCGCCACGCAGGGCAGGTTGACGGTGACGTCGCCCGGGCCCGGGCGCAGCTTGCCGCTACGCACGTCGGCGGCGTGCACGAAATCGAAACGGTCGGTCACGGTCAGCGCTTCGAGCAGGATCGCCGAAGCGAGCCCGTCAAAGTCGGCGCGGGTCAGCAGGCGGCAGCGCGGCATGGTCTCCTCCGGGGCGCTGCGCGTTTGGGAGCGCCCTCTTTATCCAGAAATCATGGCGAAAGCGCGCGCAGGATTCAAGGCGAGTCCACAAACTCGACGGCACCGGCAAACACGTCGGGCAAGTCTTGGCGATAGCGCGGCACCTCATCGGCAGCCACCCGCACCGACAACACGACCGCCTCGCCGTAGTCGGCCGACACGATTTCACCCCCGTTGCGTGCGCAGTAGCGGCGCAGCCTGTCTTCCAGCGCGAACGGGCTACGCAGGGTCAGCGTGCTTTGTGCACGCACGGGTTCGATGCGCGCGTTGCCCAGCGCGGCGACTGTCGCCTGCGTATACGCGCGCACTAGGCCGCCGGCGCCCAGGCGCACGCCACCGAAGTAGCGCACCACCACCGCCAGCACATTGACGAGCGCGTGGTGCTGCAGCACGAGGTAGATCGGCCGCGCGGCGGTGCCGGCGGGCTCGCCGTCGTCGTGCATGCCCGACTCGCCGCCGGCGAGCAGTACCCAGCACACATGGCGTGCACCGGGATGCCGTGCACGGATGTCGGCGAGGGCGGCCTGCGCGTCGGCGCGCGAAGCCACCTTGCTGAGGTAGCCGATGAAGCGGCTGTGGCGGATTTCGATTTCGGCCTCGCCAGGCACCATGATTTCTTGCATGGCCGGGAGTCTATCGCGCAAAAGCGCACACCCCCAAACGCGGTGATTGCCGCAGCGGATGGCGCAGTCCACAATACTGTCATCCCTTCGCGCGCGACAGACATGACACCCGGAATCTGGCTCAGCCTCGCGCTCGCCGCGCTGATCGGCGAGTTCCTTACCGGCACCTTCTACCTGCTGGTCTTCGCCGCCGCCTTCGCCTGCGGCGCCGTGCTCGCCTTCGCCGGCGCCAGCCTCATCGTGCAGCTCATCGGCGCGAGCGCCGCCGCCTTGCTCGGCGTGCTGGTATTGCTCAAGCGCAGGAAACCGCGCCACGCACCCGCTGCCGACGACCTGGACATCGGCGAGCGCGTCGAGGTCGTCAACTGGCAGGAATCGTACGCGACGGTACGCTACCGCGGCGCGCTGTGGCAGGCCAGAACCGCCGACGGCGGCCCCGGCGACGGCCCCTACGCCCGCATCGTCGGCCGCGACGGCAACCTCCTGCTCATCCGCCCGCAAACCCCGGAGTCCAAGCCATGATCACCAGCCTCATCCTGCTTGTCGCCGCCCTCGTCTTCGTCTTGCAGGCCGTGCGCGTCGTCCCCCAGCAAAGCGCGCAGGTCATCGAGCGGCTCGGCCGCTTCCACGCGGTGCTCTCGCCCGGGCTCAACATCATCATCCCCTTTGTCGACCGCGTCGCGTACCGGCACAGCCTGAAGGAGATCCCGCTGGACGTGCCCAGCCAGATCTGCATCACCAAGGACAACACCCAGCTCAAGGTCGACGGCATCCTGTACTTCCAGGTGACCGACCCGCAACGCGCGAGCTACGGCTCGAGCGACTACATCATGGCGATCACCCAGCTTGCGCAGACCACGCTGCGCTCGGTGATCGGCAAGATGGAACTGGACAAGACCTTCGAGGAGCGCGACGAGATCAACGCGTCGGTGGTCGCCGCGCTGGACGAGGCGGCGGTCAGCTGGGGCGTGAAGGTTTTGCGCTACGAGATCAAGGACCTGGTGCCGCCGCAGGAGATCCTGCACGCGATGCAGGCCCAGATCACCGCCGAGCGCGAGAAGCGCGCGCTGATCGCCGCGTCCGAGGGGCGCAAGCAGGAGCAGATCAATATCGCCACCGGCCAGCGCGAGGCGGCGATCCAGAAGTCCGAGGGCGAGCGGCAGGCGGCGATCAACACCGCGCAGGGCGAAGCCGAGGCGCTGCGCCTGGTCGCCGACGCGACCGCGCACGCGCTGACCACCGTCGGCACCGCGATCGCCACGCCCGGCGGCATCGAGGCGGTCAACCTGAAGGTCGCCGAACAGTACGTCGACGCCTTCGCCAAGCTGGCCAAGGAAGGCAACACGCTCTTGCTGCCGGCCAACGCGGGCGACATCGCCAGCACCGTCGCCACCGCCCTGTCGGTGATCCGCAAGACCGACCGCCCGGATGCCCGCTGAACGTTGAACCCGCGGCCGCGCGCCTTGTCACACGCGGCCCATGACCACATAATCGCCGGAATGAAAATACTCTCCGACCTGCTCCCCGTCCTCCTCTTTTTCGCCACCTACTGGTTCACCCGCGACATCTTCAGCGCGACGGCCGTCGCCATCGTCGCGACCGCCATCGCCGTGGGCTACGCCTACTTCCGCCACCGCAAGGTCGACACCATGCAATGGGTCAGCCTCGCACTGATCGTGGTGCTCGGCGGCGCGACACTCTTGTTGCACGACAAGCAGTTCATCATGTGGAAGCCGACCCTGCTCTACTGGGCGATGGGCGGCGGCCTGCTGTTGGGCCAGTTCGCCGGCAAGAACGGCATCCGCGCGCTGATGAAGGAACAGGTGACCCTGCCCGACGCGGTATGGACGCGGCTCAACCTCGCGTGGATCGCCTTCTTCGCGTTCATGGGCACGCTCAACCTGTGGGTCGCGTTCAGCTTCAGCGAAGAGACCTGGGTCAATTTCAAGCTGTTCGGCGGCATGGGGCTGATGTTCGGCTTTGTCGTCGCACAGAGCCTCTACCTCACGCGCCATATGGAGAACAAGGAATAATGCTTTACATGATCCACGGCATCGACGTGCCCGGTTCGCTGGAAAACCGCCTCGCGGCGCGTCCGGCACATCTCGCGCGCCTGACCGCCCTGCAGGACGAGGGACGCCTGGTGCTGGCCGGCCCCTGCCCGGCGATCGACGCGGCCGACCCCGGCCCCGCCGGCTTCGCAGGCAGCCTGATCGTCGCCGAATTCGCGTCGCTCGCCGACGCGCAGGCGTGGGCAAGCGCCGACCCGTACGTGGCGGCCGGCGTCTACGCCCGTGTCGAAGTGCAACCGTTCAAACGGGTACTGCCCGCATGAGCGACACCGTCAGCCTGATGCACGAACGGCTCGCCGCGCTGTCGCCGACCCTCGTCGAAATCGACGACGAGAGCGCACGGCACGCCGGCCACGCCGGCGCACGCGACGGCGGCCACTACCGGCTGACCATCGTCAGCAGCGCGTTCGAAACGCTCGGGCGCGTCGCGCGCCACCGTCTGGTGTACGCCACACTCGCCGAGCTGATGCAGGGGCGCATCCACGCGCTGGCGATCAGCGCGCACACGCCCGACGAATCCACACCCCGATAACAAGAAAGCAGGAACACACATGAAGAAAACCACGCTCGCGCTGGCCCTCGCGGCCATGCTGTCCGGCCAGGCCTTTGCCGCTTCGGTCAACGGCCAGGCGATCAGCCCGGAACGCATCCGCGCCGCCGGCGAGATGATGCAGGCGCAAGGGGGACAGGCCGCGCCGCAACAAGTGGTCGACCAGCTGGTCACCGCCGAAGTGCTGCGCCAGGAAGCGCTCAAACGCGGCATCGACAAGCAGCCGGCGGTGCGCGCCCAGCTGGAGAACCTGCAGGCGATGACGCTGGCCGACGCGCTGCTGCGCGACCATGTGAAGCGCAACCCGGTAACCGACGCCAAGCTGCGTGCCGAATACGACGCGTTGAAGGCGCAGATGCCGGCCAAGAAGCAGTTCAAGGCACGCCACATCCTGGTCAAGAGCGAGGCCGAGGCGAACGCGGTGATCGACGCGCTGCGCAAGGGCAAGCCGTTCGCGCAACTGGCGAAGGAAAAGTCGCAGGACCCGGGCAGCGCGCAGCAAGGCGGCGAACTGGGCTGGAGCGCCCCGGACGTGTACGTGAAGCCGTTCGGCGACGCGCTCGCCAAGCTCTCCAAGGGCCAGGTCACCGCGACGCCGGTGAAGACCGACTTCGGCTACCACGTAATCCAGCTCGAGGACGTGAAGGAAGAGTCGCTGCCGCCGCTGGAATCGATCCGCCCGCAACTGACCCAGCGCGTGCAGGGCCAGATGGTCGAGGCGTACATCCAGTCGCTGAAGGCCAAGGCGCAGATCGCCCAGTAAGCGGATCGCACCTCAAGCTAAAACCGCCCCTCGGGGCGGTTTTGTCGTTCAGGCAGGTTCAAGCGCCACCAGGCGCCAGCGTGCGCGGGCCTTTTGGCACTGCGCGCTACCCTCCTCCAGTTGCCGGCACACCGACGGGCGCTGCGCGTAGATCGCGCAGCCTGCACGCTGGCCGACTTCGCCTTGCAGCGCGGCGCACCGCGGCGCGTCCGACCAGGTACCGGCCATGCAGCGCCGCCAAGGGTCGAGCGGCTCGGTCAGTGCGGCCGGCACCGTGCCGCCACCGTCGTCGGCTTCCGCCCAGTAAAAGGACACCCGGAAACTGGCGCAGCACGCGCCACAAGTCATGCACAGCGACATCGTTCAAAAGCAAAAACGAAACCGCCGCATATTCTATAAAAATGCCATGCCAATACAAGTGGTATGCAATAGGGGTTTTTCAGCCGGGCAAGTTTGACAACCGGCTAGTCGGCACCCATACCGTGTAGGTCAACCACCAGGAGAAGACCATGCGCGCCCTCGTCCCCGCCCTGATCGCCGCCGCCCTTGCCGGCGCCGTGCACGCCGCCCCGACCATGCAGCCCGGCCTGTGGCAGATCACCACCGAAGTGACCATGCCGGGCCACCCCGGCCCCATCCCGCCGATGCGCGTCGAGCAGTGCTTCACCGCCGAGCAACTCGCCAAGACCGAGCACCCGCTGCCGCAGATGCAAGGCTGCACGCTCGACGACAGCCGCCGTGACGGCGACATCACCCGCTGGCGCATGCATTGCGACAACAAGCAGGGCCGCATGAGCGCGCAAGGCGAAATCCGCTACGGGCCGGATTCCTACAGCGGCGGCGCGAGCTTCACCCAGACGGTCGACGGCAAGCCGATGACGCTGACCCACCGCTACCAGGCCAAACGCGTCGGCACCTGCCCGAAGCCCTGAGGAGGCATGATGAAAAAAGCAAAAGCGCTCTTCGCCTGCGCGGCCATGCTCGCGGCGCTCACCGCCAACGCGGGGCCGGCGGCGCCGGGCGGGCAAGCCATGCCCATGATGAACAGCGCCATGATGGACGGCATGATGGGCAACGCCCCGGCGCCGCTAGCCGGGCGCGACCTCTCGGCGGGTGCGCGGCTCGCCGGCGAGTACTGCGGCCAGTGCCACCGCGCGCCGCTGCCGGGGCGCGAACCGCCCCTGGCGTGGCCGGGCATTCTCAAGCACATGCAGGCTTACATGCAAAAGGCCGGCGGCCAGATCCGCCAACCGACCGCGGCCGACATCAGCCAGATCGCCGCCTACCTCGAAGGACACCCCTGGCAATAAGACGGTCCGGGCTGAAGAGTCGCTGGCGGTGCGCGATATGCAGCACCGTCAGCGCGACCGCCAGCCAGATCGGGCCGTAGGTCAAGAGGCGCGCCGGCGACATCGGCTCGCCCATCACCGTGATCGCCAGCATGAAGAGCAGCACCGGCTCGACGTAACCCAGAATCCCCATCATCCCCAGCGGCAACAGCCGGCTCGACGCGAGGTAGCACAATAGCGCGACGGTACTGATCAGCCCCAGCCCCGGCAGCAGCAGCCAGAAGCGGCCGTGCTCGAGTACGGCGATGCTCGCCGGGCCTTCCAGCCTCAGCATCCACAGGGCAAACGGCAACAGCAGCAGCATCTCGAGCGTGAAGCCGGTCAAGGGCTCGAGCTTCACCCAGCGGCGCAGCACGAAATAAGGCGGGTAGCCCAGCGCGACCACCAGCGTCGGCCACGAGAGCGCCCGAGTCAGCCACAATTCGTGCAGTACGCCCGCGAGCGCGCAGGCGACCGCCAGCCACTGCATGCGGTACAGGTGCTCGCGGTAGAGCACGCGGCCGAACAGCACCATGGTCAGCGGCAGCAGGAAGTAGCCCATCGCCACCGACATCGCCTCGCCGTTGACCGGTGCCCACATGAACAGCCATTGCTGCACGCCGAACAGCGCGGCGAGCGCAGGCAGCGCCCACCACAGGTGCGGCTCGCTGCAAAAACGCGCGAGCAGCGCCGAAAACGCCGGCCACTGCCGGCGAACGTGCAAAAGCAGCAAGGCACCGGGCACGGTGAACACCACGCGCCACGCGAAGATGGAAAGGCCGGAGAGCGGTGCGAGCAGCAGGGTGTAGCCCGAGAGCACCGCGAACAGCACCGAGGCCGATACGGAGAGCGCGATCCCCGCCAGGGGAACGCCGGAAGTCTGATTCATCGTGTATCAGGTGGAAACGCGTGGCCTTTGGCCACGCAGGTAGAAACGGTAGTAGCCGACCAGGTTGCCGGCGAGGAACAGCACCTCCATCAGCACCGCCATCGGCGAGCCGATCGCCGCGTTATGCGCGATCCAGATCAGCGTGCTGGCCATGATCAGCACGCGCATGCGCTTGTCGGAGCGGCTGAACATCGCGAAGTTGGGCAATAGCGCGGCAGCGCCGCCCAACAGGCTCAAGGGACCGGCCCAGGTGACGGCGACCGCAAGGAGCGTTAACGCGACAAACCCCCACATCAGGCGACGCGACGGCCCGCGCAGGCTGACCAGGTTGCGCGTGGCGGCGAGCACCATCATCAGCAGCGCCGTCCAGTGTCCGAGCAGGCCGAAGTGCGCGCCGATCAGCACGTTGGCGCAGACAAGGCAGTACACCACGTGGCGGCGCAAGCGGAACTGGAAAGTCATCGCGTCGAAGCACATGGCCAGCGCGATGCACAGCTGCGACAACAGGAACGGGGTCATGGCGGCGGAAAAACAGGGCAAATGCTTGCGATCTTAGCACCACCACCGCCATGCCGCACGCATGGCGCGCAGGTTCAGGCGTCGACGCGCAGGTCGGTGCCGTCTTCCGTCGCCACGGCAACATAGGACAACTGCCCTGGCAGCGGGTAGGCACACTCGCCGCGGGTCAGGCCCGCGAGCACCGGCGCCACGATCAGCGCGTCGATCGCAGAAGCGTCGGAGAGCGCCGCCAGCGGCAGCGTGTACAGCCATTCGTCGCCGTACGGCGACTCGGACTCCTCCCAGCGCACACGGCCGCCCTCGATCGCCGCCCACGGCTGCCATGCCGTCGCCGGGAAGCCGATGTACGCGTCGTACTCGAAGCTGAACTCGCACGCCCAGTGCGCGACGTGCACGACGGCTTCGCCCACCGGGTCGCCGCCGGCCGTCAGCGGCAAGCCGTTGCCGGCGACGCTCACCTGAACATTGATCCACGCGACTTCGACGTCGCGGCGGTTTTCACGCGCCATCAGGGGCACGCTCAGCGCGAGCGCGACCTGCTCGCCGCCGATTTTCTGCACTTCGTAGAGGAGCTTGCCGGTCTTCAGCCCCTTTTGCGCGCCGATGGCCGCCGGCAGCCGCTCGCGCAGCGCGTCCGAGAGCGCGCAAGCCGCGCGCCACGCTTGCCGTTGACCGGCCGTTTGTTCACTCATGAGGGTTCCCGCGTTTCAAGGACAGGCCGGCATGATAAGGCAAACGCCCCCGCACTGTCCGCTCCGGACCATGCGGCAAGCGTCCGCCCTGCCCGCCGCGCATAAAATATAACTAAATAGACTAATAACCCGTAAAGTCCACCGCTCTTATTTATAATGAAGCCTCAACAACTCCCGAGGCAAAGACAATGGACATTCGTGACAGCAACGGCAACCTGCTGCAAAGCGGCGACACGGTAACGGTGATCAAGGACCTGAAGGTCAAGGGTTCGTCGGCAGTGATCAAGCGCGGCACCGTGTTCAAGAACATCCGCGTCAGCGAGGACGACGACGAGCATGTCGAGTGCCGCAACGACAAGATCAAGGGCCTGATGCTGAAGACCTGCTTCCTGAAGAAGGGGTAAGCCCCCCCGGCGGCGAACGCCGCCGGGGCCGCAGCGCTTAACGCTCGTGCAGCTTGAACTCGCCGATCAGTTTTTGCAGCACCTTCGCCTGCACGCGCACCTGGTCGGCCTCGTGCTTGGCCTGATGCACGGTCTGCGTGTTCGATTCGATCAGCTGGCTGATCCGCTGCATGCTCTGCGCGACATCCTCGCTGGCCACGCCCTGCTGGCTGGCTGCCGCCGAAATCTGCTCGGCCATCTGCGTCACCTGCTCGGACGCGCTGGTCACCCCGGCCAGCTCGCCCACGCTCGTGCGCAGGCCGCCGATGCCGGCATTGACCTCGCGCACCGCCTCCTCCATCGCCGCGACCGCTTCCTGCGTCACCTGCTCGATCTCCTTGACGGTATGCCCGATCTCGCCGGTCGAGGTGGTGGTGCGCTCGGCAAGCTTCCTCACTTCGTCGGCGACCACCGCAAAGCCGCGCCCCTGCTCGCCCGCGCGCGCCGCCTCGATCGCGGCATTAAGCGCGAGCAGGTTGGTCTGGCTGGCGATCTCGGCGATCACCTGCGTCATGTCGCCGATGCGCTCGATCGACTGGTTCAGACGCTCGATGGTGCGGCTGGACGCATCCACCGCGACCACCACGCGCTCGGTCGCGGCCATCCCCTGACCGATGCTCTCGCGGGTCTGCCGCACCTGGTCGAGTGTACGCTGCGCCGCTGCGGCCGCGTCGCCCGCGTGGTGCGCGACCTCCTGCACCGACTGCGTGAATTCTTCGGTCACCGCCGCGACCGCGACGGCGTCGCCCTGCTGCTGGCTTGACTGCGTGACCACCTCGTCGGTACGCGTGTCCAGCAAGGCGCAGCGCGCGTTGATCTGGCGGGCACTGGCGTTGATTTCGTCGAGCATCGCCTTGAGCGTCGCCTGCATCACCGCGAGGTTCGCCAGCAGCACGCCGGTTTCGTTGCGGCCGTCGATCTCGATGCGGTCGGTCAGCTTGCCTTCGGCGATGCGGTCGAAGAAGCCCATCACCCGGCGGATCGGTACGACAATCGAGCGCGCCAGCAAGAGGCCCGAGATCAGCGCGACCAGCACCGCACCCAATAGTGCGCCCAGCTGCAGCCAAAGCGCGGTGGCGTTCGCGGCAGCTGCCTCCCCGTAGCGTCCGTTCGCATGGTGGCTGAAGGTATCGATCAGCGCCTGTCCGTCCTTTTGCATCTGCGCGTACAGCGGGTTGACGCTCTGCAGCAGCACCTTGTTCGCCTCGGCGAACTGGCCGGCCTTGACCAGATCGCGCATCACGCTGATGCCCTCCTTGGAGAAGCGCTCGCGCGTCGTCGCGAAAGCCTCCAGCATGCGCAACTCGTCACCCGACAACTTCAGCTCGCCCAGTTGCTTGAGCGTCTCGTTGATCTTGGCGCGGTTGGCCAGCGTGGCTTCCACATGCATGCCGACCTCGTGCTCGTGCAGGGGCGCGGCGGCCGAAGCCGGGTCGTGCTGCAACGCAAGCATCATCTGCGAGCGATTGTCGGAGAGCAGGAACATCACCCGGCTTACCTGCATCGCCGGGAGCATTTCCTGCTCGTACAACCCAGCCATTTCGCGCTGGTTGCGCTCGAGGGTAAAAATGCCCTGCATGGCGGCTCCCGCACAGACCAGCAGTACCACCCCCATCGCGCCCCACACCCGCGCCTTCAAGCCCAGGTCGGACCAGAAGCGTTTCTGCCTGGGCAAGGGCCGCTTCGGCTCGGCGCGCAGCCGCGCGTAGGCGGTTTCGGCGTCGGCCACCGCCGCTTCGGCCGGCGGCGTGCGCACCGACATGTAGCCGGTCACCTGCCCGTCACGCTTGACCGGGACGACGAAGGCCTCGACCCAGTAATAGTCACCGTTCTTGCAGCGGTTCTTGACGAGGCCGCGCCATGGATGCCCCGTTTTCACCGTCGCCCACAAATCGGTAAACGCCTGCGGCGGCATGTCCGGGTGGCGGACGATGTTGTGGCTCTTGCCGATCAGCTCGTCCCGGGTAAAGCCGCTGACCTCGACAAAGGCGTCGTTGGCGTAGGTGATGACGCCTTTAAGGTCGGTCTTGGAGACCAGATAACACTCTGCAGGAAACGGCACCCGGTTCTGGGTGACAGGCTGGTTGATTTTCACAGGCGACCCCTATCTATCTTGCGTTGCAGCAAACCCTGATTATTTAAAGGGGATTATATAGATAGCCGCCGAAGCGAGCCGGGCAAATACATTAATATTTGCCTGTAATCAATTCCAGAAGGCATTAGCCCAACAGCGGGGCAAGCCCCTGCTGCCACGCGGCGAGCTTTTCGGCGAAGGGGCGAGCGTGCGCGGGGCTGGTCGACGGCAGCGCGATGCAGGGAATCGTCTGGGCCAGCTGCCGCCGGGCACGCGCGTACGCGGCCGCGCCGTTGCACGCGACCGCGACGAGCGCCGGCAGGCGCACGCACAGCGCGGCAAGATCGTTGGCCTCGACGTCGCGCAAGGCCGCGTCCAGGCTGCCCGACCGCCTGGCGCTGCCGACCACGTCCCACAGGCCGACCCCGTGCGCGAGCAAACACGCCAGACGCTCGGCATAAGGGCGGGCCGCAAGGTCGGGGCTGGCTGTCAGCGCGGCCATGACCGGCCAGAACGCGTTGCGCGGGTGTGCGTAATACTCGGCGGCAGAGAGCGACGCGTCGCCCGGCAAGGAGCCCACCACCAGCACGCGGGTATGCGCGTCGACGACCGGCTCGAAACAGTGCTTGCGCATTCAGAACAGCGACCCCTGCGCCGCATCCAGCAGGCGGCGCACCGGCGCGAAACTCTTGCGGTGCTCGGGCAAGACCCCCAGCCGCTCGATCGCCGCCAGGTGCTCGGGCGTCGGGTAGCCCTTGTGGCGGGCGAAACCGTAGCCGGGGTGACGCGCATCCAGTGCCAGCAACTGCGCGTCGCGCACCGTCTTGGCGAGGATGGACGCCGCCGAGATTGCAGGCTCCAGCGCGTCGCCCTTGACGATGGCGCGCGCGGGCACCAAGAGGCCCTTGGGCACGCGGTTGCCGTCGATCAGCACTTCGCCGGGCGTGACGCTCAGGCCCTCGACGGTGCGCCGCATCGCCAGCATGGTCGCCTGCAGGATGTTCAGCGTGTCGATCTCGGCGGCGCTCGCCTCGGCGACGCACCAGGCGAGCGCGCGCTCGCGGATCAGGGGCGCCAACGCGTCGCGCTTCGCCTCGGACAGCTTCTTGGAGTCGGCGAGCCCCGCGATCGGCCGCGCGGGGTCGAGGATGACCGCGGCGGCGACCACGCTGCCGGCCAGCGGCCCCCTGCCCGCCTCGTCCACACCGGCGATCAGGATGGCGCTCATCGGGCGACCTCCAGCACCGCGCCGGCGGCAAGCTGGTCGGTGTCGGCGAGCAGGCTCTGGTGCAAGGCGGTGAACTCGGCGTTGAGCTCGGCCTGGTAGGCCTTGTCGTGCCAGATCCGCGACACTTCGGCGGCGAGCTTCTCGGGCGTCGCGTCGTGCTGCAGCAGCTCCGGTACCAGCGAGCGGCCGGCGAGGATGTTGGGCAGCCCGACCCACGGCAGGCGGATCTTGCGCTTGACGATGCGGTAGGTCAGCGCAGAGAGCTTGTACGCGATCACCATCGGCCGCTTGGTCAGCGCGACTTCCAGCGTCGCCGTGCCGCTGGTGACCAGCACCACGTCGCTCGCGATCATCGCCATCTGCGCGTGGCCGATCAGCTTCCTGATCGGCAAGTCGTGCGCCTTGCAGCGCGAGACGATCTCGTCAAAGCGCGCCATCGTCGCGCGGGTGGCCAGCGGCACCAGGAAGGTCGCGTCGGGAAACTCGGCCAGCAGTAGTCGTGCGGCGGCAAGGTAGGGCGGCGCCATGTAGTCGAGCTCGGACACCCGCGAGCCCGGCAACAGCGCGAACACCGGCGCCTCCCGCGGCAAGCCCAGTTGCTCGCGCATCGCGCGCGCGTCGGGCACCATCGGCACCTCGTGCGCGAGCGGATGGCCGACGAAGGTCACCGGCACGCCGTACTTCTCGTAAAGCGGCGGCTCCATCGGGAACAGGCACAGCATGCGCGATACCGACTCGCCGATGCGCGCGACGCGCTCGGGCCGCCACGCCCACACCGACGGGCTCACGTAGTGGACGGTCGGGATGCCGGCTGCCTTGAGCTTTTTTTCAAGCCCCAGGTTGAAGTCCGGCGCGTCGATGCCGACGAACACCTGCGGGCGCTCGGCGATCAGCGTCCTTTTCAGGCGGCGGCGGATGCCCAGCAGTTCGGGCAGGCGGCGCAGCACCTCGAGGTAGCCGCGCACCGCGAGGCGCTCCTGCGGCACCTGCGTCTTCAGGCCGCGCGCGACCATGCGCGGCCCGCCGATGCCGGCGAACTCGGCGTGCGGGTGCCGCGCGCGGATCGCGTCGATCAGGTGCGCGCCCAGCACGTCGCCGGACGCCTCGCCCGCGACCATCGCGACCTTCAGCGCGCCCGCTTTCTCAAAGAGCGGCATCGTCAGCGGATGATCCCGCGCGCCGATTGCGCGAAGAAGCGGTCGAACGCGGCAAGTTCCGGCTGGGCCGCCGTCAATGCGCCGATCTCGGCCTTGGCCTCGTCCAGCGTCAGGCCCTTGCGGTACAGTGCCTTGTACGCGTTCTTCACCGCACGGATCGCCTCGGGCGAGAAGCCGCGGCGCTTGAGGCCTTCGCTGTTGATGCCCGCAGGCTCGGCGCGGTTGCCGGCTGCCATCACGAACGGCGGCACGTCCTGCGTCACGGCGCTGGCGAACGCGGTCATCGCGTGCTCGCCGATCACGGTGAACTGGTGCACGCTGGTGAAGCCACCCAGGATCACCCAGTCGCCGACGTGCACATGGCCCGCCAGCGTGGTGTTGTTGGCGAAGATGGTCTTGTTGCCGACCTGACAGTCGTGCGCGAGGTGCACGTAGGCCATGATCCAGTTGTCGTCGCCGACGCGGGTGACGCCGATGTCCTGCGCGGTGCCCAGGTTGAAGGTGCAGAATTCGCGGATGGTGTTGTTGTCACCGATCTCGAGGCGGGTCGGCTCGCCCGCGTACTTCTTGTCCTGCGGGGCGGCACCCAGCGAGCAGAACTGGAAGATGCGGTTGCCGCGGCCGATGCGGGTATGCCCCTCGATCACCACGTGCGGGCCGACCCAGCTGCCGGCGCCGATCTCGACGTCCGGGCCGATGATCGAGTACGCGCCGATCTCGACGTCGTCGGCGATCTTGGCGCGCGCGTCGACGATCGCTGTCGGGTGGATGGCCATGCTTACACCTCCCGCTTCGCGCACATGATCTCGGCCTCGCACGCGACCTGGCCGTCGACCAGCGCGCGCGCGCTGTACTTGGCGATGCCGCGCTTGGCCTGCAGCTGCTCGACCTCGAACACGAGCTGGTCGCCCGGCACCACCTGGCGCTTGAAGCGCGCGTTGTCGATGCCGACGAAGAAATACAGCTCGTTTTCGGCGCGGCCGCCCGCGCTCTTGATCGACAGGATGCCGGCCGCCTGCGCCAGCGCCTCGATGATCAAGACGCCCGGCATCACCGGGTAGTCGGCGAAATGGCCGACGAAGAACGGCTCGTTGATGGTCACGTTCTTGATCGCGCGGATGCGGGTGTTCGCCTCGAAGTCGACCACGCGGTCGACCAGCAAGAAGGGGTAGCGGTGCGGCAGGTGGCGCATGATCTCGCGCACGTCGATGGTCACGGCTTCGTTCATTGTTCTTTTCCTTGTTGCGATGTAGTGGGGGCCGGCTCGGCAGCCAGACGCTTCTCGAGCGACTTGATGCGGCTGGCGAGCGCGTCCAGGTGGCGCAGGTGGACGGCGTTGGCCATCCACTCTTTGGCGGTCGACATCGGGTAGCTCGACGCGTAGTTGTCGGGTTTCTTGATCGACTTGGAAACCAGCGTGCCGCCGCCGATATGGGTGCCGTCGGCAATCTCGATATGGCCGACCATCATCACCGCGCCGCCCAGCGTGCAGCGCGCGCCGACGCGGGTCGACCCGGCGATGCCGGTGCAGCCGGCGATCGCGGTGTGTTCGCCGATCTCGCAGTTGTGCGCGATCTGCACCAGGTTGTCGATCTTGGCGCCGCGGCGGATCACGGTATCGGCGAGCGCGCCGCGGTCGATGGTGGTGTTGGCGCCGATTTCGACGTCGTCCTCGATCACCACGCGGCCGGTCTGCGGGATCTTGAACCAGTGGTCCTTGTCCCAGGCGAGACCGAAGCCGTCGGCGCCGATCACGGAACCCGAGTGGATGCCGACGCGACAGCCGATCACGCAGCCATGGTAGACCGTCACGTTGGCGTAGAGCGTGGTGTCGTCGCCGATGCTCACGCCGTCGCCGACGACGGCACCGGGCAGGAGGCGGCAGCGCTCGCCGATGACGGCACGCGCCCCGATCACCACATTGGCGCCGATCTCGGCGGACGCCGCGATGCAAGCCGTCTCGTCGACCACCGCACTCGGGTGAACACCGCCCTGCGCCTCGGGCGCCGGGTTCAGCAAGGCGGCGACGCGCGCAAAGTACAGGTAGGGGTTGGCGGCCACGATCAGGCTGCGCCCAGCCCGCGCGGCGGCCTCTTGCATGTCCTCGCGCACGATCACGCACGAGGCGTCCGACGCGTCGAGGTCCTTGCGGTACTTGGGGTTGGCGAGAAAGGTAATTTCGCCTGCGCCGGCGCCTGCGAGCGGCGCGAGGCGTGCGACCTCGCGGTCGTCCCCCATGAGTTCGCCGCCCAGGGCGGCGATGATTTCGGTCAGTTTCATCTTGCGCAACAAAGCCGACTTGCGTCGGCTCTCGCTGTTAAGCCCGCCAATGGCGGGCTGTGGTCACGAATAAAGGCCGCTCATAAAGGCCGCTCAGCGTTCGAGTTCCTTGAGCACCCTGGGCGTGATGTCGAGCTTGGGGTTCACGTAGACCGCGTCCTGCAGGATCAGGTCGTACTGCTCGCGCTCGGCGATCTGGCGCACGATGCGGTTGGCCCGCTCCTGCACAGACGCGAACTCCTCGTTGCGGCGCTGGTTCAAATCGTCGCGGAATTCGCGCAGCTTGGCCTGGTACTCGCGCTCGAGCGCGGAGAGCTCGCGCTCCTGCGCGCGCCGTGTCGCCTCGTCCGCCTTCTTGCCAAGCTGCGCCTGCAGGGCCTTCGCACGCTCCGCCATCCGCTTGAGCTCGGTCTCGCGTGGCGCGAATTCGCGCTCGAGCTTCTTCTGCGCGGCCTGCGCCGGCGCCGATTCGCTGTAGATGCGCTCGATCTTCACGTAGCCGAACTTGAACTCGGCCGCCAGTGCCGGCATCGCCGCGCCCAGCGCGGCCATGAGCAGCAGCACATGCTTTTTCATCTGGCCTCTCCTTGCTTAGAACACGGTTCCCAGCGTGAACTGGAAGCGCTGCAGCTTGTCGCCCTCTTCCTTCTTCAGCGGGAACGCGTAACTGAACTTCATCGGGCCGACCGGCGACAGCCACGCCAGCGCCAAGCCGGTCGAGTAACGCAGGTAGTCGGACGCACCGCCGGCTTCCTTCGGGTCCCACACGGTACCCGCGTCGAAGAACACGCTGGTGCGCACCGAGCGGTTGTCCTTCATGCCCGGGAACGGGAACAGCAACTCGACGCTGCCGTTGACCTTGCGGGTACCGCCGAGGTAATCGGTCTCGCCGTCGTTGTCGTCGTCGGCGCTTGGGCCCAACGAGCCATTGTCGAAGCCGCGCACCGAGCCGATACCGCCCAGGTAGAAGTTCTGGAAGAACGGCACGTCCGGCGTCTTGCCGTAACCGTTGACGAAGCCCGCCTCGGCACTGGTCGCCAGCACGAAAGTCTTGGACAGCGGGTAGAACCAGGTCGCGTTGCCGGTGACACGGTAGAACTGGATGTCGCCGCCGGGCAGGCCCGCCTCCAGGCGGGTGCCGAGTACGCCGCCGCGGGTCGGCCAAAGCGCACTGTCACGGGTGTCGCGACCCCAGCTGGCGCTACCGGTCAGCGTGGTGTTGTCCGAGCCGTACTCCTCGACGAACTCCTTGTAGCGGTTCGGGCTGTCGTCGAACAGGGTGAGCTTGGTGTTTTCCGCACCAAGGCCAAGATTCACACGGTCGTACTCGGTCAGCGGCACGCCCATGCGCAGGCCGAAACCGGTGGTCTTGCTCTTGTAGCGGCTCTGGTCGACCGCGTCCGGGTCGTACACGCGGTGGTAGAGGTCGTAACCCAGACTCACGCCGTCCGGCGTGAAGTACGGGTCGGTGAACGAGATCGACGCCTGCTTGTTCGATTTGCCGTTGGAGAAGGCGACGGCGACCGACTTGCCCGAACCCAACACGTTGCTTTGCGACACCGAGGCGGACAGCTGCAGGCCTTCGCCCTGCACGAAGCCGACACCGGCCTGGATGCTGCCGGTCGGGCGCTCCTTGACCGAGATGTTCATGTCGACCTGGTCGGCGGTCTCGGCCACCGGCGGCGTCTCGATGTTGACGGTGTCGAAGTAGCCGAGCAGCTCGAGGCGTTCCTTGCTGCGCTTGATCGCCGCCGAATCGTAGGGTGCGGCTTCGAGCTGGCGCAGTTCGCGGCGGATCACCTCGTCGCGGGTGCGGGTGTTACCGGCGATGCTCACGCGGCGTACATAGGTCTTGCGGCCCGGGTCGACGAAGAAGGTCAGCCCGACCACCTGGCGCTCGCGGTCGAGTTCCGGCACCACGTTGACGTTGGCAAACGCGTAGCCTTCGGCGCCCAGCTTGTCGGAGATCGCGGCGACGGTGTCGTTGACCTTCTCGCGGGCGAACAATTCGCCCTCCTTCACCGTCACCAGCGGCAGCAGGTCCGCCTCGGGCACCTTGAGGTCGCCCGCCAGCTTGGTCTTGCCGACCTTGAACGGTTTGCCCTCGGTGACGTTGACGGTCAGGTAGACGTCCTGCTTGTCCGCGCTGATCGACACCTGCGTCGACTCGATATTGAATTCGGCGTAACCCTGATTCTGGTAGAAGGCCTTGAGCTTCTCGAGGTCGGCCGACAGCTTCTGCTTGGAGTACTGGTCGTCGCGCGCGATCCAGCTCATCCAGCCGGACGGCGCGAGCGAGAACTCCTCGAGCAGCGTGTCCTGGTCGAAGTCGCGCGCGCCGACGATGTTGATCGAGCGGATTTTGGCGGTCACGCCTTCGGTGATGTCCAGCCGCACCGCGACGCGGTTGCGGTCGAGGCGGGTGACGGTCGGCGAGATCTCGACCGAGTATTTGCCGCGGCTGTAGTACTGGCGCTTGAGTTCCTGCACCGCCTGGTCGAGCAGCGCCTGGTCGAAGATGCGCCCGTCGGCGAGGCCGTTTTCCTTCAGCGCCTTCTTCAGTTGTTCCTTGTCGAATTCCTTGGCGCCGTCGACGGTCAGCTGCGCGACCACCGGGCGTTCGGATACGGCGACGATCACCACGTCACCCTCGTGCTCGACACGCACGTCGTTGAAGAAGCCGGTCGCGAACAGCGACTTGATCGCCTCGGACGCCTTTTGCTGGTCGAAGGTGTCGCCGACCTTGACGGGGAGGTAGCTGAACACCGTGCCCGGTTCGGTACGCTGCAGCCCTTCGACCCGGATGTCCTTGATCACGAAACTGCCGTCGGCGTGGGCGCCGGCGGCGGCGAACGCCAGCGCGAGCGCGGCAACGAGCGTTTTGGATTTCATTCGATTATCAGCCTCCGAGCATTCGGCCCAGATCATTAAAAAGGGCAATCATCATCAGTGTCAGGATCAGGGCCAGCCCCAGCCGCTGCCCGATCTGCTGGGCGCGTTCGCTCAAGGGACGCCCCCTGACCAATTCCGCGACATAATACAGCAAGTGCCCCCCATCCAGCACGGGTACGGGGAGCAGGTTGAGCACCCCGAGGCTGACGCTGATCACTGCCATGAAGGAGAGGTAGCTCTGCCAGCCCATGCTGGCGGTCTTGCCGGCGTAGTCGGCGATGGTCAGCGGCCCGCTGATCGCGTCGAGCGACACCTGGCCGACAAACATGCCGCCCATCATCTTGAGGGTCTGCGCCGACATCCGCCAGGTGCGCTCCACCGCCTGCACCAGCGAGCCAAACACGCCGTAATCGACCGGGCGGCGCAAGCTGGCAAGCCACGCTTCGTCAAGCGCCGGCGCGGCGCCGATCCGCCCCTGCGCGACGCCGCCCGCCTCGACGGACGCCGGGCGCAGCGCAAGCTGCAGCACGCGCCCTTCCCGCTCGACGCCGACCTGCATCAGCCGGCCGGGGCTGTTCTGGATCGCCACCACCCACTCGCCCCAACCGGCGACGGGACGGCCGTCCAGCGTCCTGAGCACGTCCCCCTTGGCAAGCCCGGCCTTTTCGGCGGCGCCACCGGGTTCGACAAGGGCAATCTTGGGCAGGAAGCGCTGCGGCAGCACGCCGATCCGGCCGACGGTCTTCTCGTCCAGCCGTGTCAGGTTGAAGCGCTCGAGGTCGACCGGCAAGGTGAGCACCCGCTGCTCACGCTCGACTTCGATGACGAGCCGCCCCGCGCTGCCGACCCCCTCGGCCATCGCCGAGCGCAGGCCATCCCAGTCGGCCACCGTCTCGCCGTTGACGGTACGTACGGTGTCCCCCGGCAACAGGCCCGCCGCGGACGCGGCGCTTTGCGGCACCACCATGCCCACGCGCGGTGCCAGCGTCTCGCCGCCGGGCAACAGCACCGCGTAAAAAAGGACGATCGCCGTCAGGAAGTTGGCGAGCGGGCCGGCGATCACGATCGCGATGCGCTTGAACACGGGTTGGGTATTGAAAGCCTGGGCGCGCTCGGCCGCGTCGACCGGCCCTTCCCGCTCGTCCAGCATCTTCACGTAGCCGCCCAGCGGCACCAGCGCGACTACCCACTCGGTGCCGCCGCGCACGAAACGCGCGATCGGCTTGCCAAAACCGATCGAAAAGCGCAGCACCTTCACCCCGCACCAGCGTGCGACCAGGTAGTGGCCGAATTCGTGCACGGTCACCAGCACGCCGATCGCGACCAGGAAGGCGACGATGGTCAGCATGCGGCAATCCGTTGCAAGGCCCACGCGCGCACTTCGGCGTCGCGCGCGAGCAGCGCGTCGACCGAGCCGCTAGCGGCGAGATCCTGCGTGGCGAGCGCGTCTTCGATCAGCGCGGGGATGCCGGAGAACGGGATGCGCCGCTCGAGGAAGGCCGCGACCGCGACTTCGTTGGCGGCGTTGAGCACGCAGGTCGCGTCGCCCCCCGCCTCCAGCGCCTGATAGGCCAGGCGCAGACAAGGGAAACGCGCAAGATCGGGCGCCTCGAAGGTAAGCCCCGAGAGCGCCATGAAGTCCAGCGGCGCGACGTCCGCCCTGATGCGCTCGGGCCAGGAGAGCGCGCAGGCAATCGGCGTCTTCATGTCGGGCTCGCCAAGCTCGGCGATCACCGAGCCGTCGCGGTAGCGCACCATCGAGTGGATCACGCTTTGCGGGTGAACGACGACCTCGATGTCGGCGGCCGGCACGTCAAACAGCCAGCGCGCCTCGATCAGCTCTAGCCCCTTGTTCATCAGGCTCGCCGAGTCGACCGAGATCTTGCGCCCCATCGTCCAGTTCGGGTGTGCGCACGCCTGCTCCGGCGTCGCCCCTGCGATCGCATCCGCGCTCCAGGTACGGAACGGGCCGCCCGAGGCGGTCAGCACCAGCTTCTCGACGCCGCAAGCAGCCATGTCGCCCGACCACGCGGCCGGCAAGGACTGGAAGATCGCGTTGTGCTCGCTGTCGACCGGCAACAGCGTCGCGCCGCAGCGCGCCACCTCGCGCATGAAGAGCGCGCCGGCGACCACCAGCGACTCCTTGTTGGCAAGCAGCACGCGCTTGCCGGCGCGCACCGCAGCCATCGAAGGCGCGAGCCCCGCGGCGCCGACGATGGCGGCCATCACCACGTCCGTCTCGTCCATGGCGGCGACGCGGCACAGCGCGTCTTCCCCACAGAGCACCTCGGTGACGCAGCCGGCTTCCGCCAGCAGCGTACGCAGGCGCCGCGCGCTCGCGTCGTCGGGGACGACCGCGAAGCGGGCCGAAAAACGCACGCACTGCGCGGCCAGCCTGTCCAGCTGCGAGAAACCGGTCAGCGCGACGACGTGGTAGCGCTCGGGATGTAGCGCGAGCACGTCGAGCGTGCTGCAGCCTATACTGCCGGTCGCGCCCAATACGGTAACGCCGAGGGTCATGGATAATTCCTTGTCAGCCGAACAGCACCAGGAGCGCGTGGGTGACGGCCAGCACGGCGATCAGGCTGTCGATACGGTCGTACACGCCGCCGTGGCCGGGCAACAGCGCGCTGCTGTCCTTGATGCCCGCCGAACGCTTGAACCAGGACTCTAGCAGGTCGCCTTCGACACTGACCGCGGTCAGCGCGAGCGCCACCGGCAACAGTGCCGAGAGCGGCAAGTCCACCTGCACCCAGCCCAGACGGGTCACCAAGACCGTATACACGCACACGGCGATGAGCGCACCGTATACGCCTTCCCAGCTCTTGCCAGGGCTGATCGCCGGCGCGAGCTTCCTGCGTCCGAAGGACTTGCCGGAGAAATACGCGGCGACGTCGGCCACCCACACGAGGCCCATCACGGCGAGCAGCGACAGCCCTGCATCGGCCGTCGGGCGCAAGCCCACCAGCGCGAACCAGCAGGGCAACAGCATCAGCCAGCCTAGCAGCATCGCGCGCGCGCCAGAACCCAGCGACCAGCGCTTGGCAAGCCACATCGGCGCGCCGAGCAGCCAAAACGCGAGCACCGCCCACTGCGCGGCCGCAGGCAGCTCGAAACCGGTTTGCCAGGCCGCCGCAGCGATGGCCGTCGAGACGGTCAGGTAGCCCCAGCGCAGCGCGCCGCCGATCGCGGCCATGCGGGTGTACTCCCACAGGGCGACGACGACGATCAGCCAGGAAAAGGCCGCCCAGGCGGCCTGCGGCAGTGCAAACAATGCATATAGCATTATCGGCAGCAAGACAAGGGCGGTCAGGATGCGGGTCTTGAGCATGTCAGCCTCGCTGCGCCTCGGGCGGCAGCTGTTCACTGGTGCGGCCAAAGCGCCGCTCGCGCGCACGGTACGACGCAAGCGCGGCGTCCAGCGCGCTACGGTCGAAGTCGGGCCACAGCAGGTCGGTGAAATACAGTTCGGTGTAGGCAAGCTGCCACAACAGGAAGTTGCTGATGCGCTGCTCGCCCCCGGTACGGATAAAGAGGTCGGGTTCGGGTGCGTCACCCAGCGACAGTTGGCCGTAAAGCTGGGCCTCGCCGATTTCGCGCACGCCCTCGGCGATCAGGCGGTTGACCGCCTGCAACACGTCCCAGCGGCCGCCGTAGTCGGCGGCGATCGAGAGCGTCAGCCCGGTATTGCCCGCCGTGCGTGCCTCGGCAGCCTCGATGCGCGCGTTGAGCTCCGGCGCGAAACGCTCGCGCGCGCCGATCACCCGCAGGCGGATGTTGCGCTCGGCCAGGCGCTCGACCTCGCGCTCGAGCGCGCCGATGAAGAGCCCCATCAGGAAGGAGACTTCGTCGGGCGGACGGCGCCAGTTTTCGGTCGAGAAGGCGAACAGCGTCAGGTAGTCGACGCCGAGCTCGGCGCAGGCCTTGACCGTTTCCCGCACGGCGTCGAGGCCCTTCTTGTGGCCGGCCACGCGCGGCAGCAGCCGCTTCTTGGCCCAGCGGCCGTTGCCGTCGAGGATGATCGCGATATGGCGCGGCACCGCCGAAACCGGCGGCACCGACTGGGTGGAAGTCGTGTTCAAGACGGCCCCTTATACGGCCATCAGGTCGGTTTCCTTGGCCGCCAGCGCCTTGTCGACCTCGGCGATGTACTTGTCGGTCAGCTTCTGGATGTCGTCCTGCGCGCGGCGCTCGTCATCCTCGGTGATCGCCTTGTCCTTGATCAGGTTCTTCAGTTCGTTGTTCGCGTCGCGACGGATGTTGCGCACGGCGACACGCGCACCCTCGGCCTCGCCACGCACCACCTTGATCAGATCCTTGCGGCGCTCTTCGGTCAGCATCGGCATCGGCACGCGGATCAGGTCGCCCATCGACGCGGGGTTCAGGCCGAGGTCACAGTCGCGAATCGCCTTTTCGACCTTGGCGAGCATGTTCTTTTCCCACGGTTGCACGCCGATGGTGCGCGCGTCGATCAGGTTGACGTTCGCCACCTGGTTGACCGGCGTCGGGTTGCCGTAGTAGTCGACCATGACGTGATCAAGAATGCCGGTATGCGCGCGGCCGGTACGGACCTTGTTCAGGTCGTTCTTGAAGGCCTCGAGCGATTTCTGCATCTTCTGCTCGGCCGTGTTCTTGACGTCGTTGATCATGTTCACTCCACTTTCTCAATCGGAAAAACAAGGCGGAAAGCGGCGATGCGCCGTTTCCGCCCGTCAAAATCTGTAATGGTTCAGCAGTGTACCAGCGTGCCTTCGTCTTCGCCAAGCACGACCCGGGTCAGCGCACCCGCCTTGAAAATGCTGAACACCTTGATGTTCAGGCCCTGGTCGCGACACAGCGCGAACGCAGTCGCGTCCATCACCTTCAGGTTGCGGCCGATCGCCTCGTCAAAGGTCAACGTCTGGTAGCGCACCGCCTCGGGGTTCTTCTTCGGGTCGTCGGTGTACACGCCGTCGACCTTGGTCGCCTTGAGCATGATGTCGACGTTCATCTCCATGCCGCGCAGCGCGGCCGCGGTGTCCGTGGTGAAGAAGGGGTTGCCGGTACCGGCGGCGAAGATCACCACCTTGCCCTCTTCCAGGTACTGGATCGCCTTGCCGCGCACGTAGGGCTCGGCGACCTGCTGCATGGTCAGCGCGGACTGCACGCGGGCGATGATGCCGGCGTTCTCCATCGCGTCCTTCAGCGCCAGCGCGTTCATCACGGTCGCCATCATGCCCATGTAGTCGGCGGTCGCGCGGTCCATGCCGGAGGCTGCCTGCGAAACGCCGCGGAAGATGTTGCCGCCGCCGATGACCACCCCGACCTGCACCCCCAGATCGACGACCTCCTTCACCTGGCCGACGATACCCTCGATCGTCGCGCGGTTGATGCCGTAGCTGTCGTCCCCCATCAGGGCTTCGCCCGAGAGTTTCAGCAGGATGCGTTTGTAAGCGGGAGTCTGGCTCATGGTGACCTCGGTCCGGATGATTTGGGTATGTATATTTGCAAAACGGCACCCCTCGGGGTGCCGTCGGTTCAAGGCAGCTTGACGCTTAGACCTTGGCAGCCGCAGCGACTTCAGCCGCGTAGTCGACCACTTTCTTCTCGATGCCTTCGCCGACCACGAACATCGCGAACGCGTTGACAGACTGGTTCGCGTCTGCGAGCAGCTTCTCGACGGTGATGTCCGGGTTCTTGACGAACTGCTGGCCCAGCAGGGTCACTTCGGCTAGGTACTTGCGCACGCGGCCTTCAACCATCTTCTCTGCGATCTCGGCCGGCTTGCCTTCAGCCATCGCCTGCTCTTTGTAGATGCGGCGTTCGGTTTCCAGCGTTTCGGCCGGCACCTGGTCCTTGGACACGCAGATCGGTTTGGAAGCGGCGATGTGCATCGCGACGTCGCGACCCATGGCTTCTTCGCCGTTGATGTCGACCATCACACCGATCTTCGCGCCGTGCAGGTAGGTGGCGATGGTGCCGGTGGTTTCGAAGCGCGCGAAACGGCGCACGTTCATGTTCTCACCCAGCTTGGCGATCGCAGCCTTGCGGATTTCTTCGACGCTCTGGCCGTTCACTTCAACAGCAAGCAGCGCCTCGACGTCGGCCGGGTTGGCCTTGGCAGCCGCTTCGGCAGCCGCGCGCGCGAAGGACAGGAAGGTCTCGTCCTTGGCGACGAAGTCGGTTTCGCAGTTCACTTCGACCATTGCGCCCACGCCACCTTCGACGAAGGTCGCGATCACGCCTTCGGCTGCGGTACGGCCGGCCAGCTTGGAAGCCTTGTTGCCGGACTTGATGCGCAGAATTTCCTCGGCCTTGGCCATGTCGCCTTCGGCTTCAACCAGTGCCTTCTTGCACTCCATCATGCCCAGACCGGTCGCAGCGCGCAGGTCGCCAACCATTTTTGCGGTGATGTCCGCCATCTTCAATCTCCTGGATTATGTAAATCGGGTATCAAGGTCGGAAAAAAGGGGCTTGCGCCCCTTTGACCGATCCGCTTACTCGGCTGCTGCCGGTTCGGCGGCGACGATTTCCTGGATGGCCTGTGCACGGCCTTCCAGCACCGCGTCAGCGATGCCGCGAGCGTACAGGCGGATTGCACGGCTGGAGTCGTCGTTACCCGGGATCACGTAATCGATACCGTCCGGATTGTTGTTGGTATCAACAACGCCGATCACCGGAATGCCCAGCTTCTGCGCTTCGACGATGGTGCCCTTCTGGTAACCGGTGTCGATCACGAAGATCGCGTCCGGCAGGCCCTTCATGTCCTTGATACCACCCAGCGAGCGCTCGAGCTTGTCGACTTCGCGCTGCAGGTCCAGCAGTTCTTTCTTGTTGAAACCGGTTTCGTCCGCGTTGGCGAGCAGAGCGCTCTTTTCTTCCAGACGCTTGATGGACTGCTTGACCGTCTTGTAGTTGGTCAGCATGCCGCCCAGCCAGCGGTGGTCGACGAAGGGCACGCCTGCGCGGGATGCTTCTTCGCGGATGATGTCACGCGCCTGACGCTTGGTGCCGACAAACATCACGGTACCCTTGTTCGCCGACAGGCGACGAACGTAGTCCTGTGCCGAGATGAACAGCGGCAGGGTCTTTTCCAGGTTGATGATGTGGATCTTGTTGCGGCTGCCGAAGATGTACTGATCCATCTTCGGGTTCCAGAAGCGGGTCTGGTGGCCGAAGTGTACGCCGGCTTCCAGCATTTGACGCATGGTCACGGTGGTGCTCATTCAATAAACTCCCAAGGGTTATGCCTCCATTCGCGCAAAAATCCTTGCGGACACCCTTTGGCGCGAATGTGCGTGATGATCCCCGGCCATTCCGGGGACGCGGGATTCTAGCACCGAGCCTGCTGCCGCTCAAGCGTCATCCCGCTCCTGTGCGCGCTCGCGGCGGCGTACTCGGCGCATCCAGCCGATCAGCACCACCGGCAGCACACCGAGGAACAACAGGTAAAACACCGTGGCGACCACGCTCTCCTGGGCGATCGAGAACATCAGCACCACGTACAGCCAGCCTATCAGCGCAAGATACATATCTGTGTCAAACAACCGTTTGAAAAATTGCTAAAAGCATAACAGAATGGGCATCATCCTGATCAGCCCGGCCTGCTATGCACACATCCTTCACCCAGCGCTTCGGCGTCGACCTGCCGCTCGTCTGTCCGGGCATGTCCTATATCGCCACCGCGGAACTCATCGCCGCCGTCGCCAACGCGGGCGGGCTCGGCATCCTCGCCAGCGGTCCGCTCGGCCCCGACGCGACTCGCGCCGCCATCCGCCACATCCGGCAACTGACCGACCGACCGTTCGGCGTCGGCTGCACGCTGTTGATGCCCGGCAGCGCCGATAACGCCCGGGTCGCGCTCGAAGAGCGCGTAGCGGTGATCAACTACTCGCTAGGCAAGGGCGAATGGATCGCCGACGCCGCGCACGCCTACGGCGGCAAGGTGATCGCGACCGTCACCAGCGAGAAACACGCCCGCTCGGCCGAGGCGGCCGGCGCCGACGCACTGCTCGTCACCGGCCACGAGGCCGCCGCGCACGGCGGCGCGGTCACCTCGCTGACACTGATCCCGGCCGTGCGTGCCGTAACGAGCCTACCCATCATCGCGGCCGGCGGTTTCGCCACCGGCGCGGGCCTCACCGCAGCACTGGCGCTGGGCGCAGACGCCATTGCCATGGGCAGCCGCATCGCGACCACCCGCGAGAGCCCGCTGCACGACAGAAGCAAGGCCGCGATCGTCGAGCGCGGCGTCGCCGACACGCTCTATTCGCGCAACTTCGACGGTCTGCCCTGCCGCGTGATGGACACCCAGCGCGCCCGCCGCGCCACACGCCGCCCCCTGCCCTTGCCGCTGGCCAGCCTGCGCTCGGTCAGCATGGCAAGGCAAATGGGCATGTCTCCGCTGAAGGTCGCACTCGGCGGCCTCCTGCAAAACCCGTGGGGACTGCGCCAACTCGCCCAGTTCGGCGCCGCGACCGACAACATCCGCCGCGCTGTCGAAGATGGCGACCTTGAACGCGGCGTCCAGCTGATCGGGCAGTCGCAGGGCCTGATCACCGACGTGCCGTCCGTCGCCGAGCTGTTTGCCCGCGTGATGGCCGAGGCAAACGCCAGCCACGCGCGCGTAGGCGCCCTACTCCAGCCGTAACGGCGCCGCGTGTTCCGGCAGCGGCCACGCGAGACGCGGCAACCTGAGCGAAGGGTCCTGCCGGTAAAAAGCCACCAAATGGCCGTATAGCGCCGGATAGTCGTCGGCGACCCAGTGCGGCGTCTCGAAGAAGGCCTCGGAGAGCACCGCGAAGAATTCTGCCGGGTCTTCGCCGGCGTACGGGTCGAGCCAGCCTTCGTGCCCCGCGTCGAGCCCGGCGCAGAACGCCGCATACGCGGCACTCCAGTCGCGCGCCCAAGCCTGGCGGTCCATCCCCTTGTGTAGGGGCGGACAGCCGTTGGGTGCGCCGTCCAGCATGTCGAGCTTGTGCGCGATCTCGTGGATCACCACGTTCCAGCCGTCGAGCTGCGCCGCATCAACCGCGTCGGGCAGCGACAGCACCAGCGGGCCGTCCGAGCGCGCCTGCCCGATCAGCACCTGTTCGCCTTCGTGCGCGAGACCGGCATGATCCAACCACAAGTCGCGCGTAACAAAAGCGTCCGGATACAGGATCACCTCTCGCCAGTCAGCGAGTGCCGCAGCCCCTAGCCCCAACACCGGCAACGCGGCCTGCAAGGCAATCACGGCCACGGCGTCGTCGTCCAGCGCCCCGTCGTCAACCCGCACCAGCGACTTGCCGTCGACAAAGGTCAGCGCCAGACGCGCCAAGCGCTCAAGCTCCACCCCACTCAAACCTGCGAGCACAGGCAAACGCTCCGCCACCTGCCGTACCGTGGCGAGCCTTGCTTCTTCCCGCTGCCGCGCAGCGGGCCACCAGCGTTTCCAGAACATCACACCCCCTGTCCACAAGGCGCAAAAAAGCCCGCGCATCTAGCGCGGGCCTCTCGGACTCGAACCTATCAGTTACCCGACTTCAGGCCGAACGATTCGGCGGTCTCGCGAGCAACGCGCGACTCGTCTTCCAGCAGCGCCTTGATCGACAGGCGGACGCGGCCGCGGTCGTCGGTCTCGATCGCCTTCACGCGCACGACCTGACCTTCCTTCAGGTGGTCGGACACGTTCTTGATGCGCTCGTTGGCGATCTGCGAGATGTGCACGAGGCCGTCCTTGCCCGGCAGGATGGACACGATCGCACCGACGTTGTTGTCGAGGATCTTGACCACGGTACCTTCGTAAATCTTGCCCACTTCGACTTCGACGGTGATCTCTTCGATCTTCTTGCGCGCGGCGTCGGCGCCTTCCTGCGTCACCGAGGCGATGGTGATAGTGCCGTCGTCCTCGATATTGATCTCGCAGCCGGTCTCCTTGGTGATGCTGCGGATGGTCTCGCCGCCCTTGCCGATCACTTCGCGGATCTTCTCCGGGTTGATCTTCATGGTGAACAGGCGCGGCGCGAACTCGGACAGGGTCTGCGGACCTTCGACGGCTTCCTGCATCACGCCCAAGATGTGCAGGCGGCCTTCCTTGGCCTGCGCCAGCGCGACCTGCATGATTTCCTTGGTGATGCCCTGGATCTTGATGTCCATCTGCAGTGCAGTCACGCCTTCGGCGGTACCGGCCACCTTGAAGTCCATGTCGCCCAGGTGGTCTTCGTCACCCAGGATGTCGGACAGCACGGCAAAACGGTTGCCTTCCAGGATCAGGCCCATGGCGATGCCGGCCACGTGCGCCTTCAGCGGCACACCCGCGGACAGCAGCGCGAGGCAGCCACCGCAGACGGACGCCATCGACGAGGAACCGTTCGATTCGGTGATCTCGGAGACCACGCGCATGGTGTAGCTGAACTCGTCTGCCGGCGGCAGCACGGCCATCAGCGCACGCTTGGCCAGGCGGCCGTGACCGATCTCGCGGCGCTTGGGCGGGCCCATGCGGCCGGCTTCACCGGTCGAGTACGGCGGGAAGTTGTAGTGCAGCATGAAGCGGTCGGTGTACTCGCCGGCCAGCGCGTCGATGATCTGCTCGTCGCGGCTGGTGCCCAGCGTCGCGGTGGCGATCGACTGGGTTTCGCCACGGGTGAACAGCGCCGAGCCGTGTACGCGCGGCAGCACGCCGGTACGCACGGCGATCGGACGCACGGTGCGGGTATCGCGGCCGTCGATGCGCGGCTCGCCGGACAGGATCTGCGTACGCACGATCTCGGCTTCCATGCCCTTGAAGATCGCCTTGATCTCGTTGGCGACCAGGGTCTCGGTCTCTTCGGTGATCAGCGCGGACTTCACTGCGTCCCAAGCTTCGGCGAGGGCGGCGGAGCGCAGCTGCTTCTGGCGGATGCGGAAGGCGGCGGCGATCTTCTCGCCGGCGATCTCGCGGATCTTGGCGGCCAGCGCCTCGTCGTGCGCCTTCGGCGCCCAGTCCCACATCACCGGGTTGACTTCGTCAGCCAGCTCGTTGATCGCCTTGATGGCCGCCTGCATCGCGTCGTGGCCGAACACCACCGCGCCCAGCATCACCGCCTCGGACAGCTCCTTGGCTTCGGACTCGACCATCAGCACCGCGCGATCGGTACCGGCGACCACCAGGTCAAGCGCAGAGGTCGCAAGCTCGGTCTTGGTCGGGTTCAGGATGTACTCGCCGTCGGCGTAACCGACGCGGGCGGCGCCGATCGGGCCGGCAAACGGCAGGCCGGAAATCGCCAGCGCGGCGGACGCGCCGATCATCGCCGGAATGTCGGAGTCGACTTCCGGGTTCAGCGACATCACGGTCGCGACGATCTGCACGTCGTGGTAGAAGCCCTCGGGGAACAGCGGGCGGATCGGACGATCGATCAGGCGGCTGGTGAGGATTTCCTTCTCGGACTGCTTGCCTTCGCGCTTGAAGAAGCCGCCCGGGATCTTGCCGGCGGCGTAGGTGCGCTCGAGGTAGTCGACGGTCAGCGGGAAGAAGTCCTGGCCCGGCTTGACGTTCTTGGAGCCGACGACGGAAACCAGCACGACGGTCTCGTCCATCGACACGAGGACGGCGCCAGACGCCTGACGGGCGATTTCGCCGGTCTCGATGGTCACGGTGTGGCGGCCGTACTGGAAGCTCTTGGTGATCTTGTTGAACATGGGGAACCCCTGTTGATTTGGTGAACCTTCGCCGATAACGGGAACCCCTAGAAATGCCGGCCGGACCGGACCGGCATTTCTAGAGGCACACCCCGTCAATTTCGGCGCTGAAACTTGATAAGAAAAAGTCGCAGCCTAGGCTGCGACTTTTCCCGGCTATCCGCTTACTTACGCAGACCCAGACGGGCGAGCAGGCTGCGGTAGCTGTCGGCGTTGGTGCGCTTGAGGTAGTCAAGCAGGCGACGACGACGGCTAACCATTTTCAGCAGGCCGCGGCGGCTGTGGTGGTCTTTGGTGTTGGCCTTGAAGTGCGGGGTCAGATCGTTGATACGGGCGGTCAGCAGTGCGATTTGCACTTCGGACGAACCGGTATCGCCTTCCTTGTGCTGGAAGTCCTTGACGATGTCTGCTTTCTGGGCGGCGGTGATGGCCATTTTTTACTCCAATTTGATAAAGGGCTTGCGCCCGACAAGCAAGGCGAGCCTAGACCCATCCTTGCTTCGCTTAGTCGGCGACCTTGGTCGCCATGAGCCTGGCTGGATGCAGGAAACCTGCCTCCCGTACCTCTCCCAGACCCAGGAATTGCCGCGTCGACGCTCGGTAAACGCGGAACCGCGGCATTATTGCACGATCCTTGTCGAATTGGACAGCCATGCCGTGCATGAAACGCGAAAAATCCGCCTCGCCCAACGCGTGCTCGGGCAAATGGCCGACCAGCACGTCAACCGGCAACAAGCAGGCGTCGCGCCCTGCCTCGTCCATTTCTTCCAGTGCGGGCAGCGTGTGCGAGGCTTCGAGCGTGAAGCCGGCAGTCGCGGTACGGCGCAGCGCCGACAGGTGCGCACCGCAACCGAGCGCTTCGCCGATGTCCTCGCCCAGCACCCGGATATACGTCCCCTTGCTGCAGCGCACGTCAAGCTCTGCACTCACGCCGTCGAACGACAAGAGTTCAATCGAATGGATGGTCACTCGGCGCGCCGGCCGCTCGATCTCGACCCCGGCGCGCGCGTACTCGTACAGCGCCTTGCCCTGGTGCTTGAGCGCCGAGTACATCGGCGGCACCTGGTCGATCTCGCCGCTAAAGCGCGCGATCGCCTCACGCAGCGCCGTCTCGTCGAAGGCCACCTCGCGTTCGCTGATCACCTCGCCCTCGGCGTCGCCGGTCGTCGTCTTCTGCCCGAAGCGCACGGTGGTGCGGTACGCCTTGTCCGCGTCGAGCAGGAAGGACGAGAACTTGGTCGCCTCGCCAAAGCACACCGGCAACAAGCCGCTGGCGAGCGGGTCGAGCACGCCGGTGTGGCCGGCCTTGGCCGCCTGGTACAGCCTGCGCGCGTGCTGCAGCGCGCCATTGCTCGACACACCCAAGGGCTTGTCCAGCAGCAGCACGCCGTCCACCGCACGCTTGACCCTGCGAAACTGCGTCATTCTGCCGCGTCGTCCGCAAGCTTGCCCCGGTTCGCCGCATCCTGGCCCGACACCTCGTCGATCAGTCGGCTCATGTGCACGCCGCGCTCGATCGACTCGTCGTACACGAAGTGCAGTTGCGGCACGGTGAACACCTTGAGGCCGCGCGCCAGTTCGCTCCTGAGATAGCCGGCGGAATGGTCGAGCACTTCCTGCGTCAGCGCGCGCTTGTCTTCCTGCATCACGGTGTAATAGATCTTGGCGTGCGAGTAGTCGCGCGTCACTTCGACCGACGTGATCGTCACGAAGCCCACGCGCGGGTCTTTCAGGCCGGCACGGATCAGCTCGGCAAGATCACGCTGGATCTGGTCGGCCATGCGGTCGGCGCGGGAAAAGGTCTTCCTTGCCATCTTGATGTCCTTTTGTTTCGTTCAGCAAAAAGGCGGGGGCGCCGGGCTTGCCCGGCCGCCACCCGCCTTGCGGTACGCCGGCGTCTTACAGCGTACGCGCGACTTCGACGATCTCGAACGCCTCGAGCTGGTCGCCCTCGTGGATGTCGTTGAAGTTCTTCAGCATCAGGCCGCATTCGTAGCCCTGCTTCACTTCCTTCACGTCGTCCTTGAAGCGCTTGAGCGACTCGAGTTCGCCGGTATGCACGACCACGTTGTTGCGGATCAGGCGCACCAGCGACGAGCGCTTGATCAGGCCGTCGGTCACCATACAGCCGGCGATGTTGCCGACCTTCGACACGGTGATCACCTGACGGATCTCGACCATGCCGGTAATGGTTTCCTTCTTCTCCGGCGCGAGCATACCGGAGAGCGCCGCCTTCACCTCATCCACGGCGTCGTAGATGATGTTGTAGTAGCGGATGTCGACGCCTTCGCTCTCGGCAAGCTTGCGCGCGGCCGCGTCGGCACGCGTATTGAAGCCGATCACGATAGCCTTGGAGGCGATCGCCAGGTTGACGTCGGATTCGGTAATGCCGCCGACACCCGAGTGCAGGATGTTGACACGCACTTCGTCGGTCGACAGTTTCTGCAGGCTGCCTGCCAGCGCTTCGTACGAACCCTGCACGTCTGCCTTGATGATGATCGACAGCGATTGCACCTCGCCTTCGGCCATCTGCGCGAACATGTTCTCCAGCTTGGCCGCCTGCTGCTTGGCCAGGCGCACGTCGCGGTACTTGCCGGCACGGAACAGCGCGATCTCGCGCGCCTTCTTCTCGTCGGCCAGCACCATCGCGTCCTCGCCCGCCTGCGGTACGTCGGACAGACCGAGAATCTCGACCGGGATCGCCGGACCGGCCGACTCGACCTGATCGCCGTTCTCGTCGATCATCGCGCGGACACGGCCGAACGCGGTACCGGCGAGTACGACGTCCCCCTTCTTCAGGGTACCGGACTGCACCAGCAGCGTCGCCACCGGACCGCGGCCCTTGTCGAGGCGTGCCTCGACGATGATGCCCTTGGCCGGCGCGTCGACCGGCGCGTGCAGCTCGAGCACTTCGGCCTGCAGCAGGATCGCCTCGAGCAGGCCGTCGATATTGATGCCCTGCTTGGCAGACACTTCGACGAACTGCGTGTCGCCACCCCAGTCCTCGGGCACCACTTCCTGCGCGACCAGTTCCTGGCGGATGCGCTCGGGGTTCGCGCCCTGCTTGTCGATCTTGTTGACCGCGACAACCATCGGCACACCGGCCGCCTTCGCGTGGTGGATCGCCTCGATGGTCTGCGGCATCACGCCGTCGTCGGCGGCAACCACCAGCACAACGATGTCGGTCGCCTTCGCGCCGCGGGCACGCATCGCGGTAAACGCCTCGTGACCCGGGGTATCGAGGAAGGTGATCATGCCGCGCGGCGTCTCGACGTGGTAGGCGCCGATATGCTGGGTTATGCCGCCAGCCTCGCCGGCCGCCACCTTGGCGCGACGGATGTAGTCGAGCAAGGAAGTCTTGCCGTGGTCGACGTGACCCATCACGGTCACCACCGGCGAACGCGGCAGCGCCTCGACGGCTTCGTCGCCGGCTTTCTCCAGGTAAGCTTCCGGATCGTCGGTCTGAGCCGCCTTGGCGACGTGGCCCATTTCCTCGACGATGATCATCGCGGTTTCCTGGTCGAGCACCTGGTTGATGGTCACCATCATGCCCATCTTCATCAGGACCTTGATCACCTCGGCCGCCTTGACCGCCATCTTGTGCGCGAGGTCGGCGACGGTGATCGTCTCCGGCACCAGCACCTCGTGGACGATAGGCTCGGTCGGCGCGTGGAAGGCGTTCTGGCCGTTATTCTTGTTGCGGCCACCCTTCTTGGACTTCCAGCCGCCGCCCATGTCGCCGCCCTTGGTCTTCAGGCCACGACCACCCTTCTTGCCGTCTTCCCAACCACCGTCACGGCCGCCCTTCTTGGCGCCCTTCTTGTCGCCAGGACGGGCACCCGGCGACGAGGGCGCCGGCGCTGCCGGCTGGGCCGCACCCGCTGCAGGCAGGCGCGCGGTCGGGTTGCGCGGGGTCGACGACACCGACTGGCGGTTGGCCGACGGACGCGCCGAACGTACCGACGCCTCGTCGCGTTTCTCGGCGGGTTTCGCAGCCGGAGCGGGCTTGGGCGGCTCGACCGGCTTGGGCGCGTTCTTCGCGGCGATCGCGGCCTGGCGGCGCGCTTCGCGCTCCTGCTTCTCGCGGATCATCGCTTCCTGACGCGCGCGCAGCTCGGCGTGACGACGAGCCTCGGCTTCACGGGCAGCGACTTCTTCCGCAGACAGGATGGACTGCGGTGCAGCCGGCTGCGGCGCGGCCTTGGGCTCTGCCTTCGGCGCCGGCTTGGGCTCGGGTTTCGGCTCCGCCTTGGGTTCCGGCTTCGGCTCGGGTTTCGGCTCAGGCTTAGGTTCGGGCTTGGGTTCCGGCTTGGGTTCCGGCTTGGGCTCGGGTTTCGGCTCGGGTTTCGGCTCGGGCTTGGGTTCCGGTTTGGTTTCCGGTTGCACGGCCGGCTGCGCCAACTCTTCCGGCGGACGCACGAACACGCGCTTCTTGCGGGTTTCCACGGTCACGGCCTTGCCGTCGGCGGCTCGTACTTCGCTGGTTTGCTTGCGCGCAACCGTGATATGCGGGTCCTGCGCGGCGCCATGGGCGCGCTTCAGGTGGCCCAGCAACTGGCTCTTGTCCTGTTCGGTCAAGGAGTCGTCAGCGGAGCGCTTGGCGACGCCGGAGGCACGCAACTGCTCGAGCAGGCGTTCCGGGGTCAGGCCAAGCTCGGCCGCAAACTGTCTTACATTAGTCAATGCCATTCGTCTTCCTACAATCAGTCAATTCAGCTCGATGCTTACTCGGCAAACCAGTGCTCGCGCGCCTTCATGATCAGCGCCCGCGCCGGCTCGGCTTCCATGCCGGTGATGTCCATCAGATCGTCGACGGCGAGGTCCGCCAGGTCGTCGCGCGTCACCACGCCGTTCTCGGCCAGCTTGCGCACCAGCTCGGCATCGAGGCCTTCCAGATTGCGAAGCTCGTCTTCCACACTTTCCACCTTCTCTTCGGTGGCAATCGCCTGCGTCAGCAGCGCGTCACGCGCGCGACTACGCAGGTCGTTGACAAAGGCTTCGTCAAAGCCCTCGATTCCCAGCATTTCGTCGATCGGCACGTAGGCCACTTCTTCCAGCGAAGTGAAGCCTTCCTGCACCAGGGTTGCGGCCTCGTCCTCGGTCAAGGCCAGCAGGTCAACGAACAGCTGACGCACCACCGCGTCCTCGGCCTCGAGTTTTTCCTCGGCCTCTTCCACGGTCATGATGTTGATGTTCCAGCCGGTCAGCTCGGCCGCCAGGCGGACGTTCTGGCCACCGCGGCCGATCGCGAACGCCAGCTGGTCTTCGGCGACGACCACATCCATCGCGTGGTTGTCCTCGTCGATCATGATGCGGCTCACTTCGGCCGGCGACAGCGCGTTGATCACGAACTGCGCCGGGTCCGGCGACCACAGCACGATATCGACGCGCTCGCCGGAGAGCTCTTGCGTCACCGCCTGCACGCGCGAGCCGCGCATGCCGATGCAGGTGCCTTGCGGGTCGACACGCGGGTCGTTCGACTTGACGGCGATCTTGGCGCGCATCCCCGGGTCGCGGGCGGCTTCCTTGATCTCGAGCAGGCCTTCCTCGATCTCGGGCACTTCAAGCTCGAACAGCTTGACCAGGAACTCCGGACAGGTCCGCGACAGCACCAGCTGCGGGCCACGGCCCAGGCGGTCGATGCGCATCAGGTAGGCGCGCGCGCGGTCGCCGACGCGCAGGTTTTCCTTCGGGATCATCTGGTCGCGCGGCAGCACGGCTTCGAGCTTGCCCACTTCGACCACGGCGTTGCCGCGCTCGATGCGCTTGATGGTGCCCAGCACCATATTGTCGCTACGCGCGAGGAAGTCGCTGAGCAGCTGTTCGCGCTCGGCGTCGCGGATTTTCTGCAGGATCACCTGCTTGGCGGTCTGCGCGCCGATGCGGCCGAATTCGACCGCCTCCATCGGCTCTTCGATCACGCTGCCGATCTCAGCGCGCGGATCCTTCTCGCGCGCCTCCTCCAGGGTGACTTCGCGCGCGGGCACTTCAAGCAGTTCGTCCTCGACGACCGTCCAGCAGCGGAAAGTACTGTAAAGACCGGTCAGGCGGTCGATCTCGACGCGCACATCCATGTCTTCCTCGTTGTGGAACTTCTTCTTGGTGGCAGACGCCAGCGCCATTTCCAGCGCGGAAAACACCACATCACGGCTTACATTCTTCTCGCTTGCCAGCGCGTCGACCAGCAACAAAATCTCGCGACTCATTCATTCCTCCGCATTCTTGACCCCGGGACGGGATCGCTGACCTTGGCCTTAAAACTCGGGCTCGAGCCTAGCCTTGTCGATATTGGTCAGTTCGATTGCCACCATCCGGCCCTCCACTTCGAGGCTGAGAACACCGTTCTCGACCCCGGCGAGGCGACCGGTAAACTTCTTCTGCCCGTCCACCGGCAGACGCGTGCGCAGCTTGGCCAGCTGGCCGGCAAATCGCACGAAATCCGCTTCCTTTTTCAGCGGTCGATCCAGACCCGGACTCGAGACTTCCAGCCGGCTGTAATCGATGTTCTCCACCATGAAAAGACGGGTCATGTGGTTGCTGACGGTCACGCAGTCCTCGACCGTCACGCCACCTTGCTTGTCCATGAAAACACGAATGCCGCCGCCCGGCGTCAGCTCGCAATCAACGAGCTCGTAACCCAGGCCCGGCAGGGTGTTTTCCAACAGCTGACGTACATCCATTAGTTGTTTTCCGCAAATAAAAAATGGGCGAACCGCCCATCACTAAACATCCAGAGTGTAAACCATTCAGCACAAAAAAGAAAATGGCGCAGCCTGACCGGCCGCTGGCAGCGTACAGCGGACACCCCATGACAACGGAGCGCTTTGCAGGGGGGTTTTAGTTCCGGTAAATTGGAGGATGGGCAAAACAACAATGCAAACAGGCTAGACCCTGCGCCACGGGCGCACAGGCGGCCATCACGAAGGAGAAGGGCTAACCATGGACAAGGTGTGGTTCAAGAACTACCAGCAGGGTGTCGCACACGAGATCGACGTCAACACCTTCGCCTCGATCAACGAGGTGTTCGACAAGAGCGTCGCACGCTTCCGTGACCGCTCTGCCGTCGCCTGCATGGACAAGGTGCTCAGCTACGGCGAACTCGACCGCAAGGTCTCCGACTTCGCGTCCTACCTGCAGCAACTAGGCCTCTCCAAGGGCAGCCGCGTCGCGATCATGATGCCCAACCTGCTGCAGTACCCGATCTGCGTGTTCGGCACGCTGCGCGCCGGCTGCACCGTCGTCAACGTCAACCCGCTCTACACCCCGCGCGAACTCGAGCACCAGCTGAACGACTCGGGCGCCGAAACCATCGTCATCCTCGAGAACTTCGCTTCCGTGCTCGAGGACGTGATCCGCAAGACCCGCATCAAGCATGTGGTAATCGCGTCGATCGGCGACATGCTGGGCTTCCCCAAGGGCGCGATCGTCAACTTCGTCGTGCGCAACGTCAAGAAGATGGTCCCTGCGTGGCAGTTGCCCGCGTACACCCGCTTCAACGACGCACTCGCCCAGGGCGCGCGCAAGCCGCCGGTCAAGGTCGAGGTCGGCCATGACGACATCGCCTTCCTGCAGTACACCGGCGGCACCACCGGCGTCTCCAAGGGCGCGATGCTGATCCACCGCAATATCGTCGCCAACATGCTGCAAGCCGGCGAGTGGATCAAACCCGCCGTGCGCGAAGGGCAGGAGGTGATCATCACCGCGCTGCCGCTCTACCATATCTTCTCGCTGACCGCGAACCTGATGGCGTTCACCGAGATCGGCGCGCTCAACGTGCTGATCACCAACCCGCGCGACATCCCGGGCTTCATCAAGGAGATCAAGAAGTACCCGATCACCGCGATGACCGGCGTGAACACCCTCTTCAACGCCCTGCTCAACCACCCGGACTTCAAGACCGTCGACTTCTCGACCTGGCGCCTGACGCTGGGCGGCGGCATGGCCGTGCAAAAGGCGGTCGCCGAGCGCTGGAAGCAGATGACCGGTGTGACCCTGGTCGAAGCCTACGGCCTGACCGAAACCAGCCCGGCCGCGTGCATCAACCCGCTCGACCTGAAGGACTACAACGGCACCATCGGTGTGCCGGTACCGTCGACCGACATCCAGATCCGCGACAGCGAAGGCCGCGAAGTCGCCCAGGGCGAGGCGGGCGAGCTGTGCATCAAGGGCCCGCAGGTGATGGCAGGCTACTGGAACCGTCCCGAGGAAACCGCCAAGGTGATTGACGCCGAAGGCTTCCTCGCCACCGGCGACATGGCCATCATCACGCCCGAGGGTTTCGTCAAGCTGGTCGACCGCAAGAAGGACATGATCCTGGTCTCCGGCTTCAACGTGTACCCGAACGAGATCGAAGACGTGGTCGCGATGCACCCGGGCGTGCTCGAAGTCGCGTGCATAGGCGTACCCGACGAGAAGTCGGGCGAACTGGTGAAAGTATTCGTGGTCAGGAAGGACCCGGCGCTGACCGCCGAGGCGGTGATCGAACACTGCAAGCAGAACCTGACCGGCTACAAGGTACCCAAGTTCGTCGAGTTCCGCGACGAGCTGCCGAAGACCAACGTCGGCAAGATCCTGCGCCGCGCGCTGCGCGACGCGGCACCTGCCAAGGCCTAAGGGCCGCCCCAGGAAGCCCCGGAGCCGGCCTCGCCGCTTCGGGGCTTTTTTGCTCACCACAAGGAATTCCGCCCGATGATGATGCTGCCCTTTTTCCGGCTAATGGCCGAACACGACGCCAGCGATACCTTCTACACCGGCGGTGCGCCGGTCCAGATCAAGATCGACGGCGTGCTGCGCGCGGTCGGCGACAAGGTCCTCGGCCACGAACAGGTGCAGCAGCTCGCGTACAGCCTGATGAATACCGACGAGACCGCGCGCTTCGAGCGGGACCTGGAAATGAACTTTGCGCGGCAGGCGGAGGGCCTGGGCAACTTCCGTATCAACCTGTTCCGCCAGCGTGGCCAGGTCGCGATGGTGGTGCGCCGCATCGCCCCCAAGGCACCCAACCTCGACGAGCTGAACCTGCCGCAATCGCTGCAGTCGCTGGTCGGTCTCAAGCGCGGCCTGATCGTCGTCGCCGGCGCCACCGGCTCGGGCAAGAGCTCGACCGTCGCCGCGCTGATCGAGCAGCGCAAGCGCACGCAAAGCGGGCACATCCTCACCGTGGAAGACCCAGTCGAATACCTGTTCGAGCACGGCCGTTCCATCGTCAACCAGCGTGAGATCGGGCTGGATACCCATTCCTACGGCGCGGCGCTCAAGAACGCGATGCGCGAGGCACCCGACGTGCTGATGATCGGCGAGATCCGCGACGCCGAAACGCTGACCCACGCGATCAACTACGCGCAGTCGGGCCACCTGTGCATCACCACCTTCCACGCGAGCAACAGCTACCACATGCTCAACCGCATGATCAGCTTCTTCCCGCCGCAGACGCGCGAGGCGCTGCTGATGGACCTGTCGCAGGCGCTCAAGGCGGTCATCTCGCAGCGCCTCTTGCCGTCGACCGGCGGCAAGCTGATCCCGGCGGTCGAGCTGATGCTCAACACGCCGCACATCGGCGAACTGATCCGCGCAGGCGAGATCGACAAGATCAAGGACGCGATCGAGGCGACGCTGGCCGAAGGCGCGCAGACCTTCGAGCAGGCGCTGTACCGCCTCTACAACAGCGGCCAGATCACGCTGGACGAGGCGATGAAGAACGCCGACTCGCCGACCAACCTGTACTGGCTCGTCAACAACAACGAAAATGCCAAGCGCCCGTCGGCCGGCGCAGCCCAGGAGGCCGCACCCGACTTCGACGGCTTCATCCTCAACCAGTGAGTCCCGCCCCATGCTGACCGTTTACGGCATTCCCAACTGCGGCACCGTCAAGAAAGCCCGCCAGTGGCTCGCCGACCACGAGGTCGACTTCGCCTTCCACGACTTCAAGAAACAGGGCGTCCCCGCGGACGCGCTCGCGCGCTGGGCCGACGCCGTCGGCGTCGAGACGCTCGTCAACCGCAAGGGCACCACCTGGCGCACGCTGGACGCCGACGCGCAGGCCGCGTGCGCCAGCCGCGAAGGCGCGCTCGCCCAACTGGCAGCGACCCCGTCACTGATCAAGCGCCCTATCCTCGACGACGGGCAGACCATCACCGTCGGCTTCGACGAGGCGGCCTACCGCGCGCGGCTGGGAAAATGAGCGCGACGCTCGAACTTGCGCGCGAATTGATCCGCCACCCGTCGCTCACTCCGCACGACACCGGCTGCCTTGATGTCATCAGCCGGCGCCTCGCGACGCTGGGCTTCACGCTCGAGCGCTTCGACCACGCCGGCGTCAGCAACCTGTGGGCACGCAAGGGCAGCGCGGCCCCCTTGCTGTGCTTTGCCGGCCACACCGACGTGGTGCCGACCGGCCCTGAAGAGCGGTGGCGACACCCGCCGTTCGCAGCGATGGTCGACGATGGCAAGCTGTACGGCCGCGGCGCGGCCGACATGAAGGGCGGCATCGCCGCCTTTGTCGTCGCGCTAGAGGACTTTCTGGCCGCCTCCCCCAAACATGCGGGGTCGATCGCGCTGCTGCTGACCTCGGACGAGGAAGGCCCGGCCGAGCACGGCACGCTGCGCGTCGTCGACGCGCTCTTAGCGCGGGGCGAGCGGATTACCTGGTGCCTGGTCGGCGAGCCGAGCTCGGGCGCGCGTCTAGGCGACACCCTGCGCCACGGCCGGCGCGGCTCGCTGTCGGCGACGCTGACCGTCCACGGCGTGCAGGGCCATGTCGCCTACCCTGACCTGGCCGACAACCCCGTACACCGGCTCGCGCCGGCGCTGGCAGAGCTGATCGCCACGCGCTGGGACGACGGCGACGACGACTTCCCGGCCACCGGCCTACAGGTCTCCAACCTCAACGCCGGCACCGGCGCCGGCAACGTGATTCCCGGCCACGCGACCCTGCGCTTCAACTTCAGGCACGGCCCGGCCAGCCCGGCCGCCACGCTGATCCGCCAGAGCGAAGCGCTGTTCGCCCGCCACGACATCCACGGGCACTGGCAATGGCGCAGCGGCGGCGAACCCTTCGTGTCGCGTCCGGACGCGCTTGCCAGGGCGCTTCAGGCCGCGATCGCGGCCGAAACCGGCCTCAGGCCGGCGCACTCGACCGGCGGCGGCACCTCGGACGGGCGCTTCATCAAGCGCATCGCCGGCGAGGTGATCGAATTCGGCCTCAGGAACGACAGCATCCACCAGATCGACGAATGCGTTGCGCTCGCCGACCTTGACGCGTTAAGTGCCATCTACCGGCGCACGCTAGCCACGCTCCTGGCCGGAAAATGATGGTGCCATGGCATAGACTGGTATCGGCCGGCCGCCTGCTGGCCGGCTGACGCGGGCGTATCCGTTCCCGTCACCAGCTTGAAAGCCCTTGCCGACCCTTAGCAGGTAAGATTCGCCGCCATGGAACTGGAAATCATCAAGATCTTCACCGCCCTCTTGGTACTGGTGAACCCGCTGGGCGCAATCCCGATCTTCATCAGCCTCACCCCCAATTCGTCACAGTCCGAACGCAAGTCGATCGCCAAGACCACCGCCACCGCGGTCGCCGTGGTGATGGTGGTGTTCGCGCTGGTCGGCGACGCGCTGCTCAAATTTCTCGGCATCAGCATCGGTTCGTTCCAGGTCGGCGGCGGCATGCTCCTGATGCTGATCGCGATCTCGCTGATGAACGCCAAGTCCTCGCCGACCAAGACGACCAAGCAGGAACGCGAGGAGGCAGAGGCCAAGACCAATATCGCGGTGGTGCCGATGGCGATCCCGCTGATGACGGGCCCGGGCACCATGTCGACGGTGATCATTTACGCGAGTGCGGCGCAGGGCTGGCTGCAGATGCTCGCGCTGATCATCAGCGGCCTTCTGGTCGCCGCCGCCTGCTACGTGACGCTGGTAATGGCGACGCCGATCAGCCGCGTACTGGGGCAGACCGGCATCAACATCGTCAACCGGGTGATGGGCATGATCCTCGCCGCCTTGTCGATCGAGATCATCGTCGACGGCGTCTACCGCCTGTTCCCGCAACTCGCGCGCTAGCGCGGGCCAGCAGCAACCCGGCTCAACCTTCCTGCAAGGTCCTCACGTCGGCCAGCGGTGCCTGACCGAACCCGCCGGATTCGAGATACGCCAACAGCCGCGCGGCAGCCTGGCCTGCCGTCCAGAGCGCGCCGCTGTTTTTCAACTCCACAAAGCGCTCGCGCGGCGGAAACGCCTCGGGGCTGGCCGCGCGGATCTGCGCCTGCATCGCGGTGTCGACCACCCCCGGTGCGACACAGGCGACGCGCAGCCCGGCGTGGCCTTCGGCGGCGAGCGCACGCGCGTGCATGTCGAGCGCCGCCTTGCCCGCGCAATACACACTCCACCCAGGGTAAGGCTGGCGGCCGGCGCCGCTGCCCACGTGCAGCACGCGCCTGTTTGCAAGCTGCGCCGTCGCGCCGACAAAGGCGTCGGTCAGCATCAAGGGCGCCGCGACATTCAACGCGACCGCCCGCGCGAGCGCCGCCGCGCCTTGCGCGCCCGCGAGCGCCTGCGGCGTGAGCGTGCCCGCGTTATTGATCAGCCACGCGCTGCCTGCCCCTTCGACAAAACGCGCGAGTTCTCCGCCGGCGAGCCAGCGCGCCAGTGCGCCGCTGTCGGCAAGGTCGAGCGAAACCTCGGCAAGACCCACATGGCGCGCGGCGAGCGCCGCGTTTCGCGAGCGCGAGAGCGCCAGCACCGGCACGCCGCGCGCGAGCAAGGCTTCGGCCAGCGCCGCGCCCAGGCCCTGGCTGTGGCCGGTCAACACGACCTTGAGCATGATGCCTCCTTGAAAAGCCGCGTCGCGCCATGCGGCTGACGACGCGGTAGAATGCCGCCCTTTGCAATACCGACCCCATCCATAAGGAGGCAAGCATGCAGCAGGAAGTCCGTATCGAAGAGATCGTCGCAGGCGAAGGCAAGGCCGCGGTCAAGGGCGCGCTGATCACCGCCCACTACACCGGTTACCTCGCCGACGGCACCCGCTTCGAGTCCTCGCACGACAAGGGTCGCCCGTTCCAGTGCGTGATCGGCACCGGCCGCGTGATCAAGGGCTGGGACATCGGCCTGATGGGCATGCAGGAAGGCGGCCAGCGCCGCCTGTTCGTCCCCGCCGCACTCGCCTACGGCGAGCGCGCGATCGGTGAGCGCATCCCGGCCAATTCCGACCTCGTGTTCGAGATCGAACTGATCGAGGTGCTGACCCGCGACTGAACCCCGCCCTTACTTGTCGGCGAGGCTGAAGCCCTGGCGCGCGAGCGCCTCGCCGACGGTCGGGAAGTAGTCGCTCTGGTAGTAGCCGGCGGTGGCGCGGCAGTAGGACGGCATGTCGGAGATGCCCTGCGCCTGCCACCACGCGGCAAGCGTGCGGTCGTACTCGGCCACACCGGCGGCGACCGCAGCGTCGTCGTAACGCTCGTGCATCGCGAAGCTTGCGAGCGGCACCCGCGGCTTGACGCGCGGCAGGCGCGTCTCATCGGGCACGCCGATAGTGGTGCCGACCAGCGGGAAGGTGCCCGCGGGCAGGCCGAGCAGTTCGACCAAGGCTTGGGGCGCGCGGCGGATGCCGCCGATCGCGGTGGTGCCGTAGCCGAGCGACTCGGCGGCCACCTGCAGCGCCATCAGCATGATGCCGGCGTCGACCGCGCCGACCATCAGCCCCTCGGCCGAATCGGCGATCTGCTGCTGGACGCCCACCGCCTGGCACGCGTGCGCGGTACGGTTGAAGTCGACGACGATGGTGACGAACACGTCGGCGGTCGCCACCTGCACCTGGCCGCCGGCGATGTCGGCGATGCGGCGGATGGTCGCCTTGTCGCGGGTGACGATCAGCGAGACCTGCTGGCCGTTGACCGAGGTCGGCGCCTGCTGCGCCGCGCGCAGGATCACCTCCAGGTCGCCGTCACTGACGGCTTCGCCGCTGAAGGCGCGCACCGAGCGGCGGTTCATCAGTTGGTCGATCACCGGGTTGCCCATATTGTTTTCTCCTTTGGAATGGCGGTGGCCGCGCGCGTGCGCGGCCCTTTGTCATCCGGCATTCTACAGTGCGTTGCATGCGCCCGCAGGCGGGGCAGCAAACGAGAAAGCCGCCATCGACAGCGCGCCGTAGCGCCAGCCGTCAAAAAGCTTGCGCGCGTGCGCACCTTCGCCCGCCGCACCCAGCGCGACAAACAAGGGCGCCAGGTGCTCGCTACTCGGGTGGGCATGCATGGCAAACGGCGCGTGTTCCGCCCAGCCCGACAGGCGCTGCCTGTCGCCCGAGAGCAGCGCGTCGTCCAGCCACGCCTCGAACGCGCACGCCCACGCGGGCGGCGCCGCGCCGTCGACCGACAGCGCGGAGAGGTTGTGCACGTAACCGCCCGAACCCAACACCAGCACGCCCTCGTCCGGCAGCGCCGACAGCGCGGCGCCCAGCGCGATGAGTTCGGCCACCGACGCGCCCCGCGGCAGCGCCAGCGTCACCAGCGGCACGTCGGCCGCCGGCCACAGCTTCATCAACGGCACCCACACGCCGTGGTCGATGCCGCGCCTGTCGTCTCGGCCGCATGCAAGACCGGCCGTAGCCAGCGCCACCTCGACTTCGGCCGCGAGCCACGCCGAGCCCTGGGCCGGGTAGGCCAACTGGTAGAGCGGCGCGGGGAAGCCGTAAAAGTCGTGGAGGGTCGCGGGCGACGGCGTCGCACTCACCACCGGGGCCGCCGCCTGCCAGTGCGCACAGACCACCAGCACCGCGCGCACCGGCCCGAGCGTCGCCGGCAAGGACGCGAGCATCGCCGCGTCCGGCCCCTCCTCCAGCGCCAGCGTCGGCGCACCGTGCGACACGAACAGGGTCGGCAGCCTCATCGTCTTCTCCTTACTGCGCCTTCGGCGCTTCCAGCGCGATCGCGAGCGTCACCTCGTCGCCGACGCCCGGCAGGTACTTGTCCATGCCGAACTCGCTGCGCTTGAGGCGGCCCTCGGCGTTCACGCCCCAGGTCTCGACCCCGCTCATAGGGTTGGCGAGCCTTGCAGCGCGGGTGACGGTCAGCGTCAGCGGCCGGGTCACGCCCCTGAGCGTCAGCTGCCCTTCAACCCGCTCGGGCTTGCCCTGGCGGAACACCACCTTGTCGGCGGCAAAGCGCATCTCGGGGTAGCGCGCGACATCGAAGAAGTCCGGCCCCTTCAGGTGCTCGTCGCGCTTGGCGAAGTGGCTGTTGAGCGAAGCCGTCGGCACCACCACCTCGACCTTGCCGGTGCCGGCCGCCTCGTCGACGACAAGGCGCCCGCTCACCTCGCTGAACGTGCCCTGCTGCAGCGACAGCCCCAGGTGGTTGACCGAGTAAGTGGCGGTGGTGTGCGTCGGGTCGATCGTGTAGGTAACCGGCGCGGCGATGGCGCCGAACGCGGCGGACATGAGGATGGCGGCAAGGGTGGGCTTCAGGACGGTCATGGTGTGCTCCTTTGTTGGGGTGGGTGCTTAACGCCCGGACAGCGCCAGGCGGAATTTGAGTTCGACGGTGTCGGCGACGGTGTCGGTATCGCGCCACTGTCCGTCACCGACACCGAAGGCGAGGCGCGAGATCGGCAGCGCGCCCTCGAGCCAGCGGGTGCCGCCTGCCTCGCGCAAGGCAAACGGCGCCGAGATGTCGCGGCTGATCCCCTTGAGCGTCAGCCGGCCAAACACCTGATAGCGGCCGTCGGCCAGACGGGTGAAGCGGCTGGCGACGAAACGCGCCTGCGGATGGCGCGCGACATCGAACCACGCGGCCTTGGCCGCCTCGGCAACGGCGTCGGGCGCCGGCAGGCGGATGCTCGCGGTGTGCACGGTCAGCGTCGCGCGGCTTTTCGCCGGTTCGGCCGCATTGAAGGCGACATCGGCGTCGAAGCGGCCGAAACTGCCGGCCACCGGCACGCCCATCTGGCGGAAGCTGAAGTTGAGGCTGCTCTTCGCAAGGTCGACGCCGGCGGCGTTGACGGGTAGGGCCAGCACGAGGGCAAGCAGGCCTGCGCAAGGTTTGATCATGATTGTCCTTTCGGGGAAGAAGGGGCAGGCGCGAAGGCCATGCGGGAAATCAGCCCGTCGCGATCCAGCCACTGGTGCTTGCAGGCCGCGGCCACATGTAGCAAGACCAGCGCGCCAAACGCGTAGGCGAGCACCGCGTGCACAGCGGCAAGCCGCTCAGCGAGCGCCGGGTCGGCACCGATCAGCACGGGCAGCGGAAACACGCCGAACAACACCACCGGAAACCCCTTGGCGAGGCTCGCGAAATACCCGGCCAGCGGCACCGCGAGGAAACAGAGGTAGAGCACAAGATGCACCGCGTGCGCGGCCAGCCGCGCCCCGCGGCCGGTGCCGGCAGGTAGCGGCGGCGCGCCGTGGCGCAGCCGCACAAGGATGCGCAGGAAGACGAGCCCGAACAGCAGTACGCCGCCCCACTTGTGCCAAGAGACAAGGCGGAACATCGCCGGAGAGACGGGCAACTGGCTGACCAGAACGCCCTGCGCGAAGGTGGCAAAAACCAGCGCCGCCATCAGCCAGTGCAGGCGCACCAGCGCGGGGGTGTAACGGGGGATGGACATGTGTGCGCCTCTAAGGTGACCTTGCGATGCGCCACTTTATTGTCATCAAGCACTGCAATAAACTACTCGAACCGCAATTCATTGATGCGATAAACGGGACAATGGACAAATTCGAAGCGATGCGCGCGCTGGTCGCGATCGCGGACACCGGCAGTTTCGTCGGCGCCGCCAACGAGCTTGAGCAATCGAAGAGCGCGCTGTCGCGCCGGGTGACCGAACTCGAACGCGCGCTCGGCGTGCGCCTGATCCAGCGCACCACGCGCAGCCTCGCGCTGACCGACGAGGGGCACACCTACCTCGCGCGCTGCCGCGAGATCCTGCAAAGGGTCGCCGAGGCCGAGGAAGAAGCGAGCATGAACAGCAGCGAGGTGCGCGGCCTGCTGCGCATCAGCGCGCCCTTGAGCTTCGGCACGCTGCGCCTCGCGCCGCTGTTCGCAGAATTCGCGCGCTGCCACCCGCAGGTGCGGCTCGACGTCGTACTGTCCGACCAGATGGTCGACCTGCTCGAGGACGGCTTCGACCTCGCGATCCGCATCAGCGCCGAGCCGCCGCTCACCCGCGCGGTCGCCTTGCCGCTGTGCCGCTCGCGCGTCCTGCTGTGCGCAAGCCCCGCCTACCTCGCCCGGCATGGTGCGCCCGTAGACGTCGCCGACCTCACGGCGCATACGCTGATCGACTACAGCCTCGCCCGCGCGCGCGGCGAGTGGACGCTCAGCCGTGGCAGCGAGCGCGAACGGGTGCGCGTCGCAAGCCCGCTGATCGCCAACAACGGCGAGCTGTGCCGCGCCTTTGCGCTGGCCGGGCTCGGCATTACCCGCCAGCCGGACTTCATCGTCGGCGACGATATCGCCGCCGGCCGCCTGCAAGCGGTGCTGCCCGGCTGGGCGTGCGGAGAAGTGAGCGTGTTCGCGCTCTACCCGACCCGCCACCACCAGCCGGCCCGCCTGCGCGCGCTCATCACCTTGCTGCGCGAGGCGCTGGGCGGCGCGCCGGCTTTACCATCGGCATAAAGTCGCGCAATATACGACACTATATAACGCTACGAGTACCGACCAATAATGCCCCGGATAGCCGCCCTGTTCGCCGCCCTTGCCATCAGCCTGCCCGCGCATGCGGGCGAGCTGACCGTCTCCGCTGCCGCCAGCCTCGCCGACGCGATGCGGGAGATCGCGGCCCGTTTCGAGGCAGGCCAGCCCGGCGTGCGCGTGCGGGTGAACGCGGGCGGCTCGGGCGCACTCTTGCAGCAGATCGCGCACGGCGCGCCGGTCGACCTGTTTGTCAGCGCGGATGAGGCGACCATGGACGAGGCCGCGCGCCGCGGCCTGATCGACGGCAAGTCCCGTTTCGACCTGGCCGGCAACCGCCTGGTGCTGGTCGCGCCGGGTTCCAGCACGCTCAAGGTAGACAGCCTCGCCGCGCTGTCGCAGCCGGCGGTGCGCCGTGTCGCGCTGGGCAACCCGGACAGCGTGCCGGCCGGCCGCTACGCGCAGGCGGCGCTCTTGTCAGCCGGGCTGTGGCCGGCGCTTAACGCCAAGGCCGTTCGCGCGCAGAACGTGCGCCAGGCGCTCGACTACGCCGCGCGCGGCGAGGTGGACGCCGCCTTCGTCTACGCGTCGGACGCCCAGGCGTTCAGCGGCAAGGTGAAGACACTGCTGACGGTGAAAACGGCGACGCCGGTCCGCTACCCGGCCGCCGTGGTGTCCGGCAGTCGCAACCGCCAGGATGCGCACCGCTTCGCGAGCTACCTGCAAGGCGCGGCGGCGCAAGGCGTGCTCGCCGCCCACGGCTTCACCCGGCCGTAAGCATGAACGAGCCCACCCTCACGGCGCTCCTGCTATCGCTGAAGGTCGCCTCGTGGGCGACGCTGATCAATCTGGTGCTGGGTACCGCGACCGGCTACCTGCTTGCCCGCACCCGCTTTCCCGGGCTCGACCTGATCGACACCCTGCTCACACTGCCGATGGTGCTGCCGCCGACGGTGCTCGGCTACTACATCCTGGTGCTGGTCGGGCGCAACGGCCCCATCGGCGCGTGGCTGGAGGAGAACTTCGGCGTCAACCTGATCTTCAGCTGGCAAGGCGCGGTGCTCGCCGCGTCCGTCGTCGTGTTTCCGCTGGTTTTCAAGCCCGCACGCGCCGCCTTCGAGGCGGTCGACGGCCGCTACGAAGCGGCCGCGCGCGTGCTGGGGCTATCCGAAACCGCGGTATTCTTCCGCGTCACCCTGCCCTTGGCGTGGCGCGGCATCCTCGCCGGCGTACTGCTTGCATTCGCGCGGGCGATGGGCGAATTCGGCGCGACACTGATGGTCGCCGGCAGCATCCCCGGCCAGACGCAGACCCTGTCGGTCGCCGTCTACGAGGCGGTGCAGGCCGGGCAGGACGACACCGCGACCACGCTGGTGCTGCTCACCTCGGCGGTGTGCGCGGCGGTGCTGCTCGCCACCCTCGCCCTCGCCCCGGGCCGGACAAGTACCCAGGAGGCGCGCGATGCAGCTTGAGCTTGCCATCCAGAAACGCTACGAGCAGGGCGGGCGCCGCTTCGCGCTGGACATTGAGTTTGGCTGCGACACGCAGCGTCTGGTGCTGCTCGGGCCGTCCGGCTCGGGCAAGAGCCTGACCCTGAAGGCGATCGCCGGGCTGATGACGCCCGACGCGGGGCGGATCCGCCTGGGCGGACGCACGCTGTTTGACGCCGCGCGCGGCGTGGCGCTGCCGGCGCGCGCGCGCAAGATGGGCTACCTGTTCCAGGACTATGCGCTGCTGCCGCACCTGACCGTGCGCCAGAACGTCGCCTTCGGCGTCGCCGGCAGCCGCTGGTTCAACCCTTCGCGGCGCGTGCGCGCCCCCGAGGCCGAGCGCTGGATCGAAGCGTTCGGCCTCGGTGCGCTCGCCGACGCCTACCCGCACACGCTCTCCGGCGGCCAGCGCCAGCGGGCCGCGCTCGCGCGGGCACTGGCGGCCAAGCCCGAGGCACTGCTGCTCGACGAGCCGTTCGCCGCGCTGGACGCGCCCCTGCGCGCGCACATGCGCGCCGAACTGGGTGAGCTCCTCGCGCAAACCGGCATCCCGCTGATCCTGATCAGCCACGACCCGGACGACGCCACCGCCTTCGGCGACACGGTATTCACCCTCGCCGACGGGCGCCTAGCCAGGCAGGGGGCGGCATGAAGGACCCGGTCAAGGCGAGCGCCGAGCTGTGGCTGAACGCCGGCGAGACGCGTCTGGCCGGCGGCGCGCGCATCGCGCTGCTCGCCCAGGTCGGTAAGACAGGGTCGATCACCCGCGCCGCCGCCGCGTGCGGCGTCAGCTACAAGGGCGCGTGGGACGCGATCGATACCATGAACAGGCTAAGCGGTGAGGCGCTGGTCGAGCGCGCCGCCGGCGGCAAGGGCGGCGGCGGCACCCGGTTGACCGCGCGCGGCAAAAGACTGGTCGAGCATTACGCCCGGCTCGACCAGGCCTTGCAGTCGCTGCTGGGCACGCTGGCCGACCCTTCCCTCGCCGACGACTGGCAGCTGATGCGCGCGCTCTCGCTGCGCACCAGCGCGCGCAACCAGTTACCGGGCAAGGTCGAGGCACTCGCAGCGCACGATGGCGGCGTACGGCTGACCCTGCGCCTGGCCGGCGGCGAGCGCGTCGTCGCGCAGCTCACCCAAGCCAGTTGCGAGGCGCTCGGCCTTGAAATCGGCCGCGCCGCGTTCGCCCTTGTCAAGGCGCCTGCCCTGCGGGTGGCGGCCGCAGATGAAACGCCCGCCGACAATTGCCTGGCGGCGACCGTGCAAGGCAACGGGCCGGCAGACGACAGCGGCGAGCTGCAACTCGTGAGCCGCGGCGGCGAACGGCTGGTCGCGAGCCTGCCCGCCGGCGGGCGCCGGCCTGCGCCGGGCGAGGCGGTAGCCGTCTCTTTCGACGCGGCCAGCGTGATCGTCGCCGTCGCCGGTTAAACCCATGACAGAAGCAAACAAGGCTGCGACAATCGCCGCATCCACTTTCCAGCAGGGCGCCCGATGAGCAAGCAGGCCGGCCAGCAGTTGCTGGCGCAAGCGATCCGGGTCGGCGAGGCGTTGCCGGTCAGCGTGTACACGGACAACGGCATGCTGTTGCTCGGCCGCGGCCACTACGTGCTGACCGAGGCGCAACGCACGCGGCTGCTCGCGCACTCGAAGGGCGCCCCCGCCATGCAAGGCACCGAGACGGCCAGTGCGGCTCGCGCGCAGGAGAGCGACGCGCCTCGCACGCTCAACCCCTTCGAAGAGCTGCTTCACCTCTCGCGCAGGCTGAACGCCCTGCTCGCCCACCCGCTCGCCACCACCGGTTTCGAGATCAAGGTGCGCGCGCTGGCATCCGACATCGGGACACTCGCGCGGCGCACGCCCGACGCGATGATCGCGTCCCTGCTGCTCGCGCCCATCGTCCGCTACGCGGCGACGCACAGCGTGCACGTCGCCCTGCTTGCCGCGCTGATAGGCGAGCGCCTGGCGCTACAGGCCGGCGAGCGCGAGGCGCTGCTGTGCGCGGCGCTGACCATGAATATCGCCGTCCCCGGCCTGATGGACACGCTGCACGGCCAGCGCGAACCGTTGACCCCGCCGCAACGCGAAGAGATCGATACCCATCCGCTGCTCGGCTCGGCGATCCTGCGCGAGGCGGGCGTGACCGACACCCACTGGCACACGCTGGTGCAGCAGCACCACGAGCGGCACGACGGCCGCGGCTACCCGCTCGCGCTGGGCGCCGGCGCGCTCGACGCGCTCGTCCCGCTGCTGCAGCTCTGCGACGTCGTCGCCGCCAAGCTCACGCCGCGCAGCTACCGCTGCGCGCAACTGCCGCAACTGGCACTGCGCCAGATGTTCAGCGCCAACGCCGATCAGGACAGCGCACGCTTTGTCGCGCTGATGGTCAAGGAACTCGGCGTCTACCCGCCGGGCAGCTTCGTCAGGCTCGCCAGTGGCGAGATCGGCGTGGTGCTCGCCCGGCGCGACAAGGCGACCGAACCCTTCGTCGCCGCGCTCAGGAAAGAAAACGGGCCGCCCTACGGCGACCCCTTGCTGCGTGAAACCCGGCAGACCGCCTACGCGGTCAGCTGCGCGGTCGCGCCGCAGGCGGCGGGCGTGCGCACCGCCTACCTGTCGACCTTGTGGCGCATCGCCCCGGGCGCCTGAGAGCGTGTTCACGGTCTCGCGAGCGAGGGCGAGACAAGGCGAAAACGGCTGAGAAAGCGGAATGTACAGGTCGTACATGAGCATTTCGAAGCCGTTTTCAACGCCGTATCGCTGATGCGCAGCAGACCGTGAACAGGCTCTGAATCAGCGCCCGCGCGGCCACACCAAGAGCAGCACCCACACGATGACCGCCGCGAAGAAGGCGGCGGACAGTTGCGGCAGGGTGAAGCCCAGCAGCGTCCAGTCGACGTTCGCGCACTCGCCGCTGCCGGAGAGCACCTTGGAGAGCACGTTCCACAGGGGCATTGTTTCCATCATGTACTCGAGCCCGGGGCCGCAGGCCGGCACCTGGTCCCACGGCAACTGCTGCAGCCACACCTGGCGCGCTGCCACGCCAAGGCCCGCCGCCGACGCGAGCGCGCACAAGCCGCCCCACAGCCGGTAGCCACACGGCCCCGGGTTGTGCAGGCAGGCCGCCAGCGCGAAGAGGCCAGTGAAGATCACCGCGACGCGCTGCAGGATGCACATCGGGCAAGGCTCGAGCAGCAGGTAGTACTGCGCGAACAGCGCGAAGGCGATCGAGCCTACGCACGCCAGAAACAGCAAGGCGAAGCCCGCGCGCGGGCCCGGCAGAAACTTGAACATCATCGTCCCCCTACAGGAAATGCGTTTGTCGCGCCGCAAGCTGGCGGCACTTTGTTGTTTTCAGTAATGAACCTCGACCGCATCGAGGCTGCGCCACAGATACCAGGTCGCCTGCGTGCGCCACGGCCTGAAGCGCTCGCCAAAGCCGGACGCTTCACGGGGCGTCGGCCGCCGGCCATCCAGGTAATGGACGGCCAGCGCGCGCAGCAAGCCGATGTCGTCGACGGGCCACACATCCGGACGGTTGAGGTTGAAGATCAGAAACATCTCGGCGCTCCAGCGGCCGATGCCGCGCACCGCGGTCAGCTTATCGACCACCACCTCGTCCGGCAGCGCACCAAAATGCGCGGGGTCGATCCGCCCGTCGGCGAAGTGGCTGGCCAGACACCGCGCGTACTCGACCTTGCGCGCGGACAATCCCGCGCCGCGCAAGGCATCGGGCGATGCGGCAAGCACGCCACCAGGCGTCGCCGGCGTCAAGGCGGTGAGACGCGCCCACAGCACGTCGGCCGCCGCCACCGAGATCTGCTGGCCGACGATGGCGCGCATGAGCGTCTCGAAGGGCGCACCACGGCTGGTAAGCCGCGCGTCCGGGTAGCGCCGGATCAGCGCGGCCATCACCGGGTCGGCCGCGGCGAGCGCGTCGTTCGCGGCGCCCCACCAGGCGGGCGTGCTCAATGGCTGCCGGCCACCGTCATCGAGCCGACCAGGATCGAGCCGCAACGCTTGCCGCCGCGGATGAGCGTATCGGTGCCGACCGCCTCGATCGCGCCGAACATGTCGGCGAGGTTGCCGGCGATGGTGATCTCCTCGACCGGGTACGCGATCACGCCGTTCTCGACCCAGAACCCGGCCGCGCCGCGCGAATAGTCGCCGGTCACCAGGTTCAGGCCGTGCCCCATTAGCTCGGTCACCAGAAGGCCGGTGCCCATGCGCGCGAGCATCGCTTCGAAGCGCTCGCCGGTGTCGTGCACGATCAGGTTGTGGCTACCGCCGGCATTGCCGGTGCTCTGCATGCCGAGCTTGCGCGCCGAGTAGCTGCCGAGGAAGTAGCCGCCGAGCACGCCCGCGTCGACCAGCCGGCGCGCGCGCGTGGCGACGCCCTCGCTGTCGAAGGCGCCGGAGGCAAGGCCGCGCGGCACGAACGGGTCTTCATCGATGTTCACGCAACTGGCCATCACCTGCTTGCCCAGCGTATCCAGCAGGAAGGTCGACTTGCGGTACAGGCTGGCGCCGGAGACCGCGCTCACCAGATGCCCGATCAGTGAAGAGGCAATCGGCGCTTCGAACAGCACCGGGTAGTTGCCGGTCTTGACGCTTCTGGCGCCCAGCCGGCGCAGCGCGCGCTCGCCCGCACGGCGGCCGACGCTTGCCGCGTCGTCGAGGTCGGCGCTGGCGCGCGCGCTCGTGTACCAGTAGTCGCGCTGCATCGCGCCGTTCTCGCTGGCGATCACCGCAGCCGACAGGCTGTGCCGGGAGCCTGGGTAGCCGGCGAGAAAGCCGTTGCTGTTGGCGTACACGAAGTGGCTGGTCTGCGTGGAGACGCCGGCGCCTTCCGAGTTGCTGATGCGCGGATCGACCGCGCGCGCGGCGTCCTCGCAGCGGCAGGCCATCTCGATCGCGTCCTCGGCCGACAGCGCCCACGGGTGGTAGAGGTCAAGATCGGGGAAGGTCGTCGCCAACAGCGCCGGGTCGGCGAGGCCGGCGCACGGGTCGGCGCCGGTGTAGCGGGCGATAGACAGCGCGGCCGCGACGGTGTCCCTAAGCGCGTCGGCGCCGAAGTCCGACGTGCTGGCGTGGCCCTTTTGCTGGCCGACGTAGACGGTGACGGTCGCCCCCTTGTCCTGGTTGTACTCAAGCGTCTCGATCTGGCCCAGCCGCACGTTGACCGACTGTCCGCAGGCTTCGGATACGTCGACCTCGCAGGCGGTCGCGCCGCCCTCGCGCGCGAGCGCGAGCACCCGGTTTGCGACGTCCTGCAGCTGACCGTGACTGAAACTGAATGCTGCGTCTGCCATAGTGTCCTTTGCAATGGAGCCGGCGTCCGGCTTGGGCGCCGTCAATTTCGGGTATCATACCAGCCTTGAATGGAATCAACCGACAAGCATGACCTACCCTCAACACGATAGTGCAGCAGAAGGCATCCCCAGCAAATCCGAGCTCAAGCGCCAGATGGACGCGCTGCAGGAACTCGGCCGCGCGCTGACCGAACTGCCGCGCGACAAGCTGAAGAAATTCGACCTGCCCGAGCAACTGCTGACCGCGGTGCTCGAACACCAGCGCATCCCGTCCTTCGGCGCCAAGAAGCGCCAGGAGCAGTACATCGGCAAGCTGATGCGCAGCATCGACCCCGAGCCGATCCGCCAGCAACTGGCGATCATGCGCGGCGACTCGGCCGAGCACAACGCGTGGCTGCACCAGCTCGAACGCTGGCGCGACAAGCTGATGGCCGACGACAAGACGCTGGGCGCCTTCGTCGCCGAACACCCCGACGCCGACGTGCAGCAGTTGCGCACCATGATCCGCAACGCCCGCAAGGAACTGGCCGAGCAGAAGCCGCCCAAGGCGTACCGCCAGCTGTTCCAGACGCTGAAGACTTTCCTGCCCGAGCCGGGCACCACCGCCGCGCGCGACGCGCAGCAGGACGACAGCGACGAGGCATGACACCCGCCCCGCCCTATCAGGCCCCGCGCTGGCTCAGGGGCGGACACGCGCAGACCATCTGGCCTGCGCTTTTTCTGCGCCCGGCGCGCCCGGCGTACCGCCGCGAGTTGTGGGACACGCCGGATAAGGGGCAGATCGCCGTCGACCGCGTCGGCGACGATACGGCCGCGCCGCTGCTGGTGCTCTTTCACGGCCTGGAGGGCAGCAGCGACAGCCACTACGCGCGTGCGCTGATGCTCGAAGTCGAGCAACTGGGCTGGCGCGGCGCGGTGCCGCACTTTCGCGGCTGCGGCGGCGTCGACAACACCCTGCCCCGCGCCTACCACGCCGGCGACTCGGCCGAGGTCGCGTGGATCCTCGCACGCTTCGCCGCCGAGAGCGGTGCGCCGGTGTTCGCCGCCGGCGTCTCACTCGGCGGCAACATGCTGCTCAAGTACCTGGGCGAGACGGGCGAGGCGGCGCTGCCAATGGCCGCCGCCGCGGTGTCGGTGCCGCTCGATTTGACCGCCGCCAGCACCCGTCTCGACCGCGGCCTTGGCCGGCGCATCTATACGCGCATGTTCCTGAAGACGCTCAAGCCCAAGGCACACGCCCAGCTCGAACGCCACCCGGCGCTGTTCGACGGCGGGCGGCTGGCACGCACGCACACCTTCGCCGAATTCGACGACCTAGTCACCGCGCCCTTGGCGGGCTACCCCGACGCGCGCGCGTACTGGCTAGGCGCCAGCAGCAAACCCCTGCTCGGCGCGATCCGCCGCCCGACGCTGGTGCTCAACGCGCGCAACGACCCCTTCCTGCCGGCCTCCGCCTTGCCGGACGCCGCCGAGGTCGCCGCCTGCGTGACGCTCGAGCAGCCCGAACACGGCGGTCACGTCGGCTTCGCAGACGGTCCCTTCCCCGGGCGGCTGGAGTGGCTGCCGCGACGGCTGACCGCATTTTTCCGCCAACACCTATAAAAACGACCGACTCAGGAGAAACCATGTCCGACATCCTGGCGAAAATCCTCGCGACCAAGGCCGAAGAAGTCGCCCGTGACCAGCAGCGTGCGCCGCTGGCCCTGCTGCGCGAACACGCCGAGGCGCGCCGCGCCGACAAGCGCGATTTCGTCGGCGCGATCCGCGCCAAACACGCCGAGGGCCTGCCCGCGGTGATCGCCGAGGTGAAGAAGGCGAGCCCGAGCAAGGGGGTGATCCGCGCCGAATTCGACCCGGCTGCGATCGCCCGCCAGTACCAGGCGGCCGGCGCAGCCTGCCTGTCGGTGCTCACCGACACCGACTACTTCCAGGGCGACGCCGAATACCTGAAAGCCGCCCGCGCCGCTTGCGCGCTGCCGGTGCTGCGCAAGGACTTCCTGATCGGCGACTACCAGGTGGTCGAGGCTGCGGCGATGGGCGCCGACGCCATCCTGCTGATCGCGGCCGCGCTGCCGGCAAGCCAGATGCGCGAAATGGAGGCGCTGGCTACCGAACTGGGCCTGGCCGTACTGGTCGAGGTGCACAACGCAGAGGAACTCGACGCCGCGCTGACGCTGAAGACGCCGCTGATCGGCGTCAACAACCGCAACCTGCGCAGCTTCGAGGTGAGCCTCGACACCACGCTGTCGCTGCTGCCGGCGATCGGCAAGGACCGCGTCTGCGTGACCGAGAGCGGCATCGCGACAGGCAGCGACGTCGCACGCATGCGCGGCGCAGGCGTGCACACCTTCCTGGTCGGCGAAGCCTTCATGCGCGAGGCCGACCCCGGCGCGGCGCTCTCGCGGCTCTTTGGCACGAACGCGGCTTAATACTCCTTAACACCCTTGGCGCGGCAAGTCCGCGCCGCGGACAGGGCTTTGGGCAGGCTCGTGATATGCTAATGTCCGCAGCAGTTAAACCATAAGGAGTCTTCGTCATGAAACTGACCCGTATTGTCCTCGCCGCCGCCATCGCCGCCGCCTGCGGCAGCGCGCTTGCCGCCGACCCGATCACCCAGCGCCAGGACGTCTTCAAGGACTACAAGAAGACCTTCGGCCCGATGGGCGACATGGTCAAGGGCAAGACCCCGTACGACAAGGCCGAATTCGCCAAGCTCGCCGCCCACCTCGAGGTGATCTCCAAGCAGCCGTGGCAGTACTTCACGCCGGGCACCGACAAGGGCAAGACCGGTGCCAAGGCCGAAATCTGGAGCAAGAGCGCCGAATGGAAGCAGGAAATCAGCAAGCACGAAGCAGCGACCGCAGCGCTTGCCAAGGTGGCCGCGACCGGGGATCTCGCCGCGATCAAGCCCGCCTTCGGCAAGGTCGGCCAGACCTGCAAGTCCTGCCACGACGCCTTCCGCAAGCCGGACTAAGACCGGCTAACACAACCTATATTTCTAGCTGTCGAGAATTTGGCGGATCAGCAACTTACTGGTTGCCCGTGTAATTTTGTCAGCGACTCTTAGCCTCTTCAGTGCCATCGCGCCTCCCCTGCGGGAGGCGCCCGTTTTCTCCCCAAGTGACACCAACGATGTACAAGACCCTGCTGCTTGCCACCCTCGCCCTTGCCGGCACCGTCCACGCCAACCCCACCGCCGAAGCCCGCGTCAAGGACTTCAAGGCCATCCTGCGCAGCTTCGAGCCGATGGGCGTCGTCGTGCGCGACCGCGCACCGTACCGCAAGGACGAGTTCGCCCGCCTCGCCGCCAGCCTCAAGGCCGCCGCGCCGGCGCCGTTCGCACGCTTTGCCGCCGGCAGCCAGGCGAACAGCCGCGCCAAGGCCGAAATCTGGAGCCAGCCGGCCAGGTTCGACGCCGAGAAAAAGCAGTTCATCGTTGCCGTCGACGCGCTGAACAAGGCCGCGCAGGCAGGCGACTTGGCTGCCATCCGCGCAAGCTACGGCCAGGTCGGGCAAAGCTGCAAAAGCTGCCACGACGTTTTCCGCGGCCCGCCACTGTGACCCCGGCGCCCGCCAGCGCGGTCGTGGCCGATGCGTGACGTCTACACGCGCACGTTCGCCGTCCCCGAGACGGCGATCGACTTCAACGGCCACGCCAACAACGTCGAGTACCTGCGCTGGATGCAGGACACTGCGCTCGCACACTCGACACACCGGGGCTGGGGCGTCGCCCGCTACCTCGAGTGCGACCACTCGTGGGTCGTGCGCAGCCAGCACATCGAATACCTGCGCCCGGCATTCGCCGGCCAGGCGCTCCGTTTACACACCTGGATCGTCGGCTTCGAGGGTAGCCAGTCGCGCCGCCAGTACCTGATCGAATGCGTGAAGACCGGCAAGGCCGTCGCCCGCGGCGAGAGCCTGTTCGTCTGCGTGGATACCGTACGCGGTCGGCCGCGCGCGGTCAGCTCCGATTTCGTCTCCGACTTCGACACCGTCCCCGACGAAGCGGCCGCGCTTACCATCATTGAACGCCGCGACAGCGCTCCGCCGGCCTGACCTTGTTCTCGCGCGCAAAAAAAGCCGGGCTTGGCCCGGCGCATCGGTGACTAGCTGTTTCAGAAGCGCGTCAGCACGAAGTACACCGCGCCGGCGGCGACCACCAGCGTCACCAGCGCGATGATGGCCGGCGCGAAGTAGAGGCTGGGCGCCTCGCCTTCGATGCTCTTGTAACCGGTGAGCATGGGCTTGACCAGGTTCTGCCTTTTCACCACGCGGTAGAACACGATCGCCGCCAGGTGCAGGCCGACCAGCGCGAGCACCAGGTTGAAGTTCAGCCGATGCCAGCCGTTCATCTGTTCGGCCATTTCGCTGCTGACCGCTGCGGCGAGCGGGCCGTCGTAGATGTAGGCGTTGACGTCGGCAGAGAAGAGCCCGGTCACCACCTGCGCTGACAAGGCGGCAAGCATGACGAACACCATCCAGCCGCCCAGCGGGTTGTGGCCGGGCTGCTCGCGCTCGGTCAATTCACCGCGCACGTAGCCTAGGATCGCGGCCGGCCCCTTCAGGAAGTCGGCAAAGCGCGCGGTCTGGCTGCCGAGCACGCCCCAGACCAGGCGGAACACCAGCAACACCGCGATCAGCACGCCGCCCCTCAAATGCCACGCCATCCAGTCGCCGCCCTGCTCGGCGCTCCACCACATGAAGGCGAAGCTGGCGGCCAGCGTCCAGTGGAACAGGCGGGTCGGCACATCCCACACCTTGACCTGATGCTTCATCTTGCTCTCCTATCGAATCGGACACTCGCTATTCTACTTGAATAATGGTTCCGCCAGCCTCGGCGCGGCGCTTGCTTTCGGGTAGAATTGTCAATCTTTTTGAAGCGGGCTCCGTCAGCGGCGCCCGCGCGCTTTTTGCACTATTTGGAGAGCCCATGCAACCCACCTCCCTGATCCAGGACATGCAGGCCCGGGGCCTGATCGCACAGGTCACCGACGCCGCCGCCATCGAAGACATGCTTGCGCAAGGCCAGGTCACCCTGTATTGCGGTTTTGACCCGACCGCCGACAGCCTGCATCTCGGTCACCTGGTGCCGGTGCTGGTGCTCAAGCGCTTCCAGATGGCCGGCCACCAGCCGATCGCGCTGGTCGGCGGGGCCACCGGCATGATCGGCGACCCGAGCTTCAAGGCCAACGAGCGCAAGCTCAACACGCCCGACATCGTCGCCGACTGGGTCGGCAAGATCAGGAAGCAGGTCGAGCCTTTCCTGAGCTTCGACGGCGAAGCGGCCGCCATCATGGCCAACAACCACGACTGGTTCGGCCAGATGAACGTGCTCGACTTCCTGCGCGACATCGGCAAGCACTTCTCGGTCAACGCGATGATCAAGAAGGAGTCGGTGCAGCAGCGCATCAACCGTGACGACGTGGGCATCTCGTTCACCGAGTTCACCTACAGCCTGCTGCAGGGCTACGACTTCGTCGAACTGAACCGTCAGCACGGCTGCCGCTTGCAGATCGGCGGCTCCGACCAGTGGGGCAACATCACCGCCGGCATCGACCTGACCCGCCGCATGAACCAGCAGCAGGTGTTCGGCCTGACCCTGCCGCTGGTCACCAAGAGCGACGGCACCAAGTTCGGCAAGACCGAGGGCGGCGCGGTGTGGCTGGACCCGAAGAAGACCTCGCCGTACGCGTTCTACCAGTTCTGGCTGAATACGGCGGATGCCGACGTCTACAAGTTCCTGCGCTACTTCACCTTCCTGTCGGTCGCCGAGATCGACGCGATCGAGGCCGAGGACAAGGCGCGCGCGGGCAAGCCCGAGGCGCAGCGCATCCTCGCCGAGCAGGTGACCGCGCTGGTGCACGGGCAGGACGCGGTGGTCGCGGCGCAACGCATCAGCCAGTCGCTGTTCAGCGAAAACCTGGACAGCCTGACCGAGGCGGACTTCGCGCAGCTGGCGCAGGACGGCATGCCGTCGGTGACCATAGCCAAGGGCCAGGACAGCCTGATCGAGGTGCTGGTGGCAGGCTCTCTTGCCAAGAGCAAGAGCGAGGCGCGCACCTTCATCCAGAGCGGCGCGGTCAGCGTCAACGGCGTGAAGGCCGGTGCGATCGAACAGACCGTGACCGACGCCGAGCGCCTGTTCGGCCAGTACACGCTGATCAAGCGCGGCAAGAAGCTGTACAGCCTGGTGCGCTGGCACTAAACCCGCCGGCCGCCGCGCCCGCGGCGGCCTCACCCATTTTGGGCAAACCCTCGCTACAGACGGGCGGAACCATCGATACAATCCCCGGACCATAAAATGGCTAACGTAAGTGGCCTGCATCCAGGGGAAGTTCATGTTCGACCGTCTGACCATCTCGCGGCGGATCACGCTGCTTGCCACCTTGCTGCTCACCGCCTGTGCCCTCGTCGGCGCCGTCGGCTGGCGCTCGCTTACCACGCTGGACGAAGAGGCGACCCGCCTGATCCACGAAGACATCGCGCTGCGCCACTCGCTGGCCGAATTGCAGCTCACCCTGCGCTCGGTGCGCCAGGACGAGAAAGACATCTTCATCAGCATCGGCAACCCCGCCGGTAGCGAGCAGAACATCCAGACCAACAAGCAGGACCTCGACAAGCGCATCGCCCACTTCAAGGAACAGCTCGCCAAGGTGCGCGGCGAAACCGCCGCAGCCCCCTTCGCGGCCGAACTGGACCGGGTCGGCGCCGGCATTGCCCGCTACGAACAGGGCATGGGCACGCTGTACGGGCAGATCGAACGCGGCGAGATCGCCAGCGCCAACCTGGCCGACGCCGCGATCCAGCCGTTCAAGCCGGCGCTCTACGACGCGCGCGACACGCTGGACAAGCTGGACGAGACGGTCAGCGCGCAGACGACGGCCGCATCGACTGAGCTCGAGGCCGGCATCCACCGCGCGATCACCCTGCTCGCCGCCTTCGTCGTCGCCGCACTCACCGCCGGCGTCACCCTGTCCTGGCTGCTCGCCCGCTCGATCACCCGGCCGCTGAACGCGCTGCAGGCCAAGCTGGCAGAAGCGGCCCGCAACAACGACCTGACGCTGCAACTGGGCACGCACGGCCATAACGAAATCAGCCGAACCACCGAGGCGCTGGAGACCCTGCTTGGCCAGTTGCGCGCGTTCATCGAGCAGACCCGCGAAGGCGCGGCGCGGCTGGGAGACACCGCATCCAGCCTGTCCGGCGTCTCGCAGCGGGTCGCCGACGCCAGCCGCCAGCAAAGCGACGCGTCCTCGTCGACCGCCGCCGCGGTCGAGCAGATGACGGTCAGCATCGACCTCGTCGCCGACCACGCCCAACAGATGGCCGACGAGGCGCGCACCAGCCGCCAGGAGGCCGATGAGGGGCTGAGTCTCGCCGAGCGCTCGAGCAGCGAGATGCAGGCGATCGCAGGGACGATCAGCCAGTCCGAAGCCATCATCGACCAGCTCAACCAGCGCTCGGAAGAGATCGGCAGCATCGTCGGCGTGATCCGCGACATCGCCGAGCAGACCAACCTGCTGGCGCTGAACGCCGCGATCGAGGCGGCGCGCGCCGGCGAACAGGGCCGCGGCTTCGCGGTGGTCGCCGACGAGGTGAGGAAACTCGCCGAGCGCACCAGCCAGGCCACCGGCGAGATCAGCGACAAGATCCGCGGCGTGCAGGACGACACCGGCAAGGCGGTCGGCAGCATGCAGGAGGCGGCCAGCCGCGTCGCGCAGGGCGTCGATTTGAGCCAGTCGCTCGGCGAGCGGCTGGCCACCCTGCAGGGGCGCGCCAGCCAGTTGCTGGGCAAGACGCAACAGATCGCCGCGGCGATGCGCGAACAGAGCACGGCCAGCAACGACGCCGCCCGCAACGTCGAGCGGATCGCCGCGATGGGCCACGAGAACAGCCAGGCGGTCGGGGATTCGAGCCGGATGGCCGGCGAGATGGCGAAGCTCGCCAGCGAGCTGAACGCCGCGATCGGCCACTTCCGCACCCGCTAAGCTGCGCGCATTGCGCGTACAATGGCGCGATGCCCGAACGGATGCCCACCACCCTGCCCGACAAGACCGCCATCGCCGAGCTACCCCTGTTCGAGGGGCTCGCGCGGCAGGCGGTCACCGTCGTGGCCACGCCCGCCGAAGCCGAAGCCGCCTACCGCGCACTGGCTTCCCAAGCCGAAATCGGCTTCGACACCGAATCCAAACCCACCTTCAGCCGCGGCGAAGCGTCGACCGGCCCGCACCTGTTGCAGTTTTGCACGCGGGACCACGCCTGGCTGTTCCAGAGCTGCCGCCCGGACACGCTCGCGCCCGCACTCGCGCTGATCGCGGCCGAGTCCCCCGCCAAGGTCGGCTTCGGCCTGCGCGGCGACCTCGCGCAACTCGCGCGCCGCTTCGAGCTGACGGCCCGCGGCATCGTCGACCTGGGCCAGGTGCTGCGCGCCTACGGCTTCAGCCAGGAGGTCGGCGCCAAGACCGCCATCGCGCTTTTGTTCGGCCGGCGTCTGGCCAAGAGCAAGCAGGTCGGCACCTCGAACTGGGCGGCCGCGCAGCTTGCCGACCGGCAGGTGCTGTACGCGGCGAACGACGCGTACGCCGCGCTCTGCGTGCAGCACCGGCTCGCCGACTTCGAGCCGCCGCGCGCTGAGGCCGCGCGCAAGCGCACGCGGCCGCGCACCCGGGTGCGCGACGTGCACGTCGACGACGTGCCGGTGCTCGCCGCCCTCTCGGGCCTGCCCGAGGCCACGCTGGAAGCCGAGGTGCGCGCCGCGCAAACGGTGCGCACCCCGTGGGTGGTCGCCGTGCGCGAAGGCGCCGTCGTCGGCTTTGCCCGCGCGCTCGCGCAAGAAGCAGGCACCACCCTGTCGCTCGTGCCCGCCAACACCCAGGCCGCCCTCGCCCGCCAGCTTGTCCAGGCGCTGTTCACCCGCCTGGCACGGCAAGGCTGCCCCGAGGTGCAGCTTTGCGCGCACGGCGGCGCGCACGCCGCGCTCTACGCGCGCCTCGGCCTCGAGGAACTCGATGGCGGGCGCTGGCGCAAGGTGTTTGCCGCGCCCTGACGCCGGCCGGCAGGCCTCAAACCCACGCCCGCCGCGCACGCCAGGTGCCGGCGGCCCGCCACCAAGGCGCCAGTCACGGTAAAATGCCGGCAAACAAGCCTTCTGCCGGACAATACACGTGAAAATCATCATCCTCGGCGGCGGCCAGGTCGGCGCGCGCGTCGCCGAAAACCTGGTCTCCGACGACAACGACATCGTGGTGGTCGACCTCGACGCCGCCTTGCTCAAGAAGCTGCAGGACAGGCTGGACATCCAGACCGTGGTCGGCAACGCCGCGCACCCGTCGGTGCTCGAGCGCGCCGGCGCCGCCGACTGCGACATGCTGCTCGCGCTCACCCGCAACGACGAGACCAACCTCGCCGCGTGCAAGATCGCCGGCAGCCGCTTCAACATCCCGACCAAGATCGCGCGCATCCGCGCCAGCGACTACGTCGAGTACGGCGGCGAGGGCCTGCTCGAGGAATTCATGGTCGACTACGCGATCTGCCCGGAGCAGATCGTCACCCACAACCTGTTCCGCCTGTTCGAGTACCCGGGCGCGCTGCAGGTGCTCGACTTTGCCGACGGCCGCGTGCAGCTGGTGGCGACCCAGACGCTCAGGGGCGGCCTCTTGGTCGGGCGCGAGCTGCGCCGCATCCGCCAGGACCTGCCCGAGGCCAACTGCCGCATCTGCGCGATCGACCGCGAAGACTCGCTGATCCTGCCCACCGGCAACACCGAGATCCAGTGCGACGACGAGGTGTTCTTCCTCGCCCAGCCCGACGCGGTACGCGACGTGCTCGCCGAACTGCGCAAGGACGACCCGCCGATCCGTCGCGTGATGATCGCCGGCGGCGGCAATATCGGTTTCCGTCTGGCCCGATTGCTCGAGCAGGCGGGTTACCAGGTGAAGGTCATCGACCACGGCCTCGAGCGCTGCCGGCGCCTGGGCGAAGAGCTCGAGCACGCGCTGGTGCTGCAGGGCGAGGCGACCGACGAGGAACTCTTGGAAGCCGAGAACATCGACGAGATGGACGTGTTCTGCGCGCTGACCAACGACGACGAGGACAACGTGATGTCGGCGCTGCTCGCCAAGCGCATGGGCGCGCGCCGCGTGATCGCGCTGGTTAACCGCTCCAGCTACGTGGGCCTGCTCGAGGGCCACCGCATCGACATCGCCGTCTCGCCCCACCTCTCCACCATCGGCTCCATCCTCGCCCACCTGCGCCGCGGCGACGTCGAGGCGGTGCACCCCTTGCGCGGCGGCAGCGCCGAGGCGATGGAGGTGGTGATCCACGGCGACGTCAAGACCTCGCGCTTGGTCGGGCGGCGCATCGACGAGATCGAGATGCCGCAAGGCTGCCGCATCTGTGCGCTGGTGCGCGGCGACGAGGTGCGCATGGCGCACCACGACGAGGTGCTCGCCGACGGTGACCACCTGATCATCTTCGTGTCGCGCCGCCACCAGGTGCGCGAGATCGAGCAGCTGGTCCAGGTCAAGCTGGGGTTCTTCTGATGAACGAGATCGCCCACCGCGCGAGCGCCGGCGCGCTCGGCAAGCTGCTGCCGGTCGCGCACATCATGTCCAAGCTGATCATGCTCTTTTCGTGCATGTTCGCCGTGCCCGCCGTCGTTTCGGTCGTCTACCGCGACCAGACGCTGGAGAACTTCCTGCTGGCCGCCGTCGCCGGCCTCGCCATCGGCCTCTTCCTGTGGGCGGCGACCCGCCGCTACGAGGCCGAACTCAAGCCGCGCGACGGCTTCATCCTGGTGGTGACGCTGTGGATCGGGCTGGCTGCGACCTCGGCGATGCCGTTCATGCTGCACGACCCGGACTTGTCGTTCACCGATGCCTTTTTCGAGTCGATTTCGGCGCTGACCACCAACGGCGCGACCGTGCTCTCCTCGCTCGACACCCTGCCGCCGGCGATCAACTTCTGGCGCCACTTCATGCAGTGGCTGGGCGGCATGGGGATCATCGTACTGGCAGTCGCCATCCTGCCGATGTTCGGCGTCGGCGGCATGCAGATCTACAAGGCCGAGATGCCCGGCCCGATGAAGGACGCCAAGCTGGCGCCGCGCATCGCGCAGGCGGCCAAGAGCCTGTGGCTGCTCTATTGCGTGTTCACGCTGCTGTGCATCCTCTCGCTGAAAGCCGCCGGCATGGACTGGTTCGACGCGCTGTGCCACGGCCTGTCCACCGTCGCGCTGGGCGGTTTCTCGACCAAGGACGCCAGTGTCGGCCACTTCGACTCGCTGCCGATCGAGCTGATCATCGCCGGCTTCACGCTGATCTCCGGCCTCAACTACGCGACGCACTTCTACGCGCTGCGCCAGAAATCGCTCAAGCCTTACCGCGCCGACTCCGAAGCGATCGCGGTGCTGGCGGTGATCTTCGGCTCCATCCTGATGCTGTCGGCCTTCCTGTGGTGGCGCGAGATCTACACCTTCGGCGCCGCGCTGCGCCACGTCAGCTTCAACGTGATCTCGATCGCGACCGACTCGGGCTTTGCCAGCGCCGACTACGCGCAGTGGCCGATCTTCGTGCCACTATGGATGATGTTCCTGTCGTGCTTTACCGCGAGTTCCGGCTCGGTCGGCGGCGGCATCAAGATGATCCGCACGCTGATCCTGTTCCGGCAGGCGCAGCGCGAGACGACGCAACTTCTGCACCCGCGCGCTGTCCTGCCCTTGAAGGTCAACGGCCGCGCGCTGCCGGACAGCGTCGCGTTCTCGGTGCTCGGCTTCATCTTCGTGTACGTGATGAGCATCATCGTGCTGACCTTCGTGATGATCGCCTCGGGGCTGGACTTCATGACCTCGTTCAGCGCGGTGATCTCGTGCATCAACAACACGGGCCCGGGCCTGGGCCAGGTCGGGCCGGCCGCCAACTACGCGGGGCTGACCGACTTCCAGACCTGGGTGTGCGCGCTGGCGATGCTGTTGGGCCGCCTCGAGCTCTTTACCCTGCTGATCCTGTTTACGCCCGCGTTCTGGCGAAAATGACGCCCAATACGATGAAAAAGACTTTGCTGATCGCGACCCTCGTCGCGGGCCTGATCCCCTACGCCGCGGCGGACACCGGTGACGAACTGGTTGCCGCGCGCAACGCGTGGCGCCAGAAAGACGCCGCGACGCTTGCGCGCACCGTCGAGGCGACCCGCGCCGACGCCCTCGCCGCCTACCCGCGCTACTGGCAGGCGCTTCTCGCGCTGGAAAACGGCGACGACGCGCCGGCGCGCGCCTTCCTCGCCGCCGAGCCTGCGTCCACGCTGAGCGAAAGGCTGACCGGCGAATGGTTGAAGCGCCTGGGCAAGGACAACGACTGGGCTGCCTTCGCGCGCGAGATCCGCCGCGTACCCGCAGACGAACGCGACACCGAGACCGCCTGCTACGCGACGCTCGCCGAACTGAAGGCCGGCCAGAAGGCCCAGCCCGACGCCGACCTGCTCGACAAGCTGAAACTGCCGGACGGCTGCAATGCTTTACTTAACGAGGCGGCCCGGCAAGGCACGCTGTCGGCCGACGAGGTCAGATCGCGGGTACGCTCGCTGGTTGCGATCAATTACGTGACCGTCGCGCGCGGCCTCGCCGCCGCGGCCGGCCTCTCCGAAGAATTCTTCACCTCGGGCAGCAACGAGGCCGCGGTGATCGGCGTCGTCCGCCAGGGCAAGAGCGACCTCTCCGGCGCCGCCGCCGAGCTCACCCGCCTCGCGCCCACGCTGACCGCCGAGCAGGCGGCGTTCGGCTGGGGGCAGCTCGCGCTGTTGGCCGCGCGCAAGCAGGACGCGGGCAACGCGCTGATCTGGTTTTCGCGCGCGCTGCCGTCCGAGCTGACCCCCGAGCAGTGGGAATGGTGGGCGCGCGCCGCCTTGCGCGCCGAAGACTGGAACACCGTGCTCGCCGTCACCTCGAAGATGCCGGCCAAGCTCGCCGCCAAGGGCGCGTGGCGCTACTGGCGCGCCCGCGCCGAACTTGCGCTGGGGCAGCGCGCGCAGGGACAGGCCCGCCTCGTGCAACTGTCGTCCGAACACAACTACTACGGCATCCTCGCGCGCGAGGCGCTGGGCAGCAGCGTCTCGGCGCCGCCCTCCCCGCTCTCTGCCAGCGACGCCGATATCGCGCGCGCCGGCGCCGAGCCCGCGATCCGCCGCGCGAGCCTGCTGTTCGACTACGCGCGCGAGAAGGGCGAGCCGGCGCTCTTGGAAGAAGGCCGGCGCGAATGGCGCTGGGCGATGCGCGGCAAGGACGACAAGGCACTGATCGCCGCCGCCGAGTACGGCCGCGCGCGCGGCTACTACGACATGGCGATCTACAGCGCCGAGCGCACCAAGAACCAGCACAACTTCGGCCTGCGCTTCTTGACCCCGTACCGCGACGCGACGCGACGCTACGCCGCGCAGCTCGAAGTCGATCCGGCGTGGGTGTACGGGCTGATGCGCCAGGAGAGCCGCTTCGTCACCGTCGCGCGCTCGGGGGTCGGTGCGCAGGGGTTGATGCAGCTGATGCCCGCCACCGCGCGCTGGGTCGCCGCCAAGGTCGGCATGGACAGTTTCGACGTGAACGACGTCGACACCAACATCCACCTGGGCACCTGGTACCTGCGCCACGTGCTCGACACCACCGGCCACCCGGTGCTGGCGACCGCCGGCTACAACGCGGGCCCGGGCCGCGCGCGCGCGTGGCGCGACAGCCGCCCGCTGGAGGGCGCGATCTACGCCGAGACCATCCCGTTCACCGAGACGCGCGACTATGTGCAAAAGGTGATGGCGAATGCTGTCGAGTACGCGGCGCAGTCGGGCGAAGGCGAGACCTCGCTCACCGCGCGCATGGGCACCATCGCGGCCAAATAGGCCGAGGCACTGACAAGGAGACGGACATGGACGCACCTCGCATCGCACTGATAGGCGGCAGCGGCTTTATCGGCAGCACCGTCGCCGAGTACCTGACCCGGCAGGGTGCGCTGCTCACCGTCGTGAGCCGCCGCCCGGACAGCCACCCGGCACTGTCGGTGCTGCCCGGCGTGAACGTGGTGGCGGCCGACGTCTACGACGAGGGTTCGCTCACGCGCCTGCTCGCCGGCCACGACGCGGTGGTCAACCTGGTCGGCATCCTGCACGGGCGCAGGCGCGACTTCGAACGCGCGCATGTCACGCTGCCCGAAACCCTCACCCGCGCAATGCGCGAGGCCGGCGTGCGCCGGCTCGTGCATGTCAGCGCGCTGGGCGCGGACGCGCACGCGCCGTCCGACTACCAGCAGACCAAGGCGCTGGGCGAGCGCGTGATCGAACAAAGCGGCCTTGCCTGGACCATCCTGCGCCCGTCGGTGGTGTTCGGGCGCGGCGACAGCTTCCTCAACCTGTTCGCCAGCCTGTGCCGGCACCTGCCGCTGCTGCCGCTCGCCGGCGCCGACACCCGCTTCGCGCCGGTGTGGGTCGAGGACGTCGCGCGCGCCATCGCTGCCTGCCTTGAGCGCCCCGCGACCATCGGGCAGGTGCTGGAGCTGGCCGGGCCGCACAGCTACACGCTGGCCGAACTGGTGCGCTACGTCGGCGAAATGACCGGCCACCCGCGCACGGTTGTCCCGCTGCCGGCCCCGCTTGCCATGCTGCAGGCGACGCTGATGGAGTGCCTGCCCGGCCCCACGCTGATCAGCCGCGACAATGTGAAGTCCCTGCAGGTCGACAACGTCAGCCTCGCGCCCTTCCCCGCCGACCTGCTGGGCTTCACGCCCAGCGCGCTGGAGGCGGTGGTGCCCGCTTATCTTGGCGAGGACAGCCACGCGGCGCGCCTCGACCGTTACCGAGCCAATTAAGACGTCAAGATGAAATGCTATACCGTCGGCGGCGCCGTGCGCGACCGCCTGCTGGGCCTGCCGGTGAAGGACCGCGACTGGGTGGTGGTCGGCGCCAGCACCGAAGAACTGGTGGACCTGGGCTTCCGCCCGGTCGGCCGCGACTTTCCGGTGTTCCTGCACCCCAAGACCCACGAGGAGTACGCGCTGGCGCGCACCGAGCGCAAGACGGGTGCCGGCTACCACGGCTTCGTGTTCCACGCCTCGCCCGAGGTCACGCTGGAAGAAGACCTGGCCCGGCGCGACCTGACCATCAACGCGATCGCCGAGGACGATAACGGCGCGCTGACCGACCCTTACGGCGGGCAGGCGGATTTGGCCGCCGGCGTGCTGCGCCACGTCAGCCCCGCCTTCGCCGAAGACCCGGTACGCATCCTGCGCGTCGCGCGCTTCGCCGCACGCTTCGGATTTAGCGTCGCCCCCGCGACGATGGCGCTGATGCGCCAGATGGTGGACAACGGCGAAGTCGACGCGCTGGTGCCCGAGCGGGTGTGGGCGGAGTTCGCCAAGGGGCTGATGGAAGAGAGGCCTTCGCGCATGCTCGAAGTGCTCGCCGAATGCGGCGCGCTCGCGCGCGTGCTGCCCGAAGTCGCCGCGCTCGCCGGCGTGCCGCAGCGCGCCGACTACCACCCGGAAGTCGACACCCTCGTGCACACGCGGATGGTGCTCGACACCGCCGCACGGATGGGCCTGCCGCTGGACACGCGCTTCGCCTGCCTGACCCACGACCTGGGCAAGGCGCTGACGCCGGCCGATATCCTGCCGCGCCATATCGGCCACGAGGCACGCGGCGAGAAGCCGCTGCTGTCGCTGTGCGAGCGGCTGCGGGTGCCCGCCGAATGCCGCGAACTGGCGCGCATCACCTGCCTCTACCACACCAAGGTGCATGTCGCGCGCGAGATGCGCGCCGACACCGTGCTGCGCCTGTTCCGCGACACCGACGCGCTGCGCCGACCCGAGCGCTTTACGCGTTTCTTGGACGCCTGCGTGGCCGACGCGCGCGGCCGGCTGGGCTTCGAGGACACGCCCTACCCGCAGGCCGCCTACCTTGCCCGGCTGCTCGATGCCGCGCACGGGGTCGACGCCGGCGCTATCGCGCAAGGCTGCGCCGACAAGCGCGCCATCCCCGCCGAAGTCGAGCGCGCGCGCGTGGCGGCGGTGGCACAGGCGATGGCCGGGGTCCGCGCATGAAAAACCTGCGCACGGTGGTCGAAAACGCGGCCGAATTGGGCGAGTGCCCGCGCTGGAGCGTGGCGGAGCAGGCGCTCTACTGGGTAGACATCACCGGACAAACCCTGTTGCGGCTGGACGCGCAGGGCGGCTTGCGCCGCTACCCTTTCCTGCAGCAGATAGGCTGCTTCGCGCTGAGGCAAACCGGCGGCTTTGTCGTCGCGCTGCGCGACGGTGTGTACCTCACCGACGCCGACGGCGTGCTGGAAAAGATGCTCGCGCCCAACCCGACCGACCCGGCGTGTTCGCGCTTCAACGACGGTCGCGCCGATGCTCACGGCAACTTCTGGGCCGGCACCCTCTGGGAGCCGCGCGACGCACCGAACGGCAAGCTCGTGCGCGTGCGCCCGGACGGGCAGAGCGACGTGGTCGCGGGAGACGTGACCGTCTCCAACGGGCTCGCGTTCAGCCCCGACGGGCGGTGGCTGATGCACGCCGACACCCGCGGCCCGGCCCTCTGGCGCTACCCGCTGGATGAACACGGCGAGATCTGCGGCGAGCGAGCACTGGTGCGCCGCTTTGCGGCGGATGAAGGCCGGCCGGACGGCGCCGCGTTCGACGCGGCCGGCACTTACTGGGTTGCGCTGTTCGACGGCGCGTGCGTGCTGGGGCTGGATATAGAGACCGGGCACACCGTCGGCCGGCTTAACGTGCCCGCGCGCTGGCCGACCATGGTCGCCTTCGGGGGCGCGAACCTGAAGACCCTTTACATCACCACTTCGCGCGAGAAGCGCAGCGCGGCCGAACTCGCCGCCTGGCCGCGCTCGGGCGACTTGTTCGCCGTCGACATGGACGTCGCCGGCCTGCCCGAGCCCTGCGCCGCCCTCTGACACCCCGACCAGCAAGGACAAGCAACATGAAAAACAAGGGACTGGGCGGCCTCGTCTACTCGACCGAACACGGCAGCATGTGCCCCGCCTGCCGCCAGCCGCTGACCGGCTGCACCTGCCAGGTGGCCAGGCCTAAGGGCGACGGTGTGGTGCGCGTGCGCCGCGAGGTACGCCGCGGCAAGGAGGTCACGGTGATCAGCGGCGTTCCCCTCGTTGACGACGAACTTGCCGTGTTCGCCAAGGCCCTGCGCACCGCGTGCGGTGCCGGCGGCACGCTCAAGGACGGCGTGATCGAGATCCAGGGCGCCCATGTCGACAAGTTGCTGCCGCTGCTCGGCACAAAAGGCTGGACGGTCAAACGCGCCGGCGGCTAAGCCTCGACCCTGGCCACAAGCAGCCTTTCCCGCCAGCGCATCCCCTGCCTAAGCTGCAACGAGGGCCGCCGCGCTTCACAAGAAAAATCGCGGCCCGCCACACACAAGGGGGACACCATGCAGCACCCGCGCGCCGCGCCGCTTTCACGCGCCCGCCTGCTTGAGCGGCTGGCCACGCAACAGGCCTGGGACGTCGCCGTGATCGGCGGCGGCGCGACGGGGCTGGGCATCGCGCTGGACAGCGCCAGCCGCGGCTTCTCGACGCTGCTTGTCGACGCGCAGGACTTCGCCGCCGGCACCTCCAGCCGCAGCACCAAACTCGTCCACGGCGGCGTGCGCTACCTGCAGCAAGGCCGCGTGGCGCTGGTACGCGAGGCGCTGCACGAGCGCGCGCTGTTGCTACGCAACGCGCCGTACCTCACCCGCCGCCTGCAGGTCGTCGTTCCCTGTTACGGGCAGCTCGAGCGCGTGAAACTGCGGGTCGGACTCGGCCTGTACGACGCGCTCGCCGGCGACGCAAGCCTGGGCGACACCGAGTGGCTGAGCCGCGAAGAGACGCTACGCCGCCTGCCCGGCATCCGCCGCGAAGGTCTCACCGGCGGCGTCGCCTACTGGGACGGGCAGTTCGACGACGCGCGCCTCGCCATCAGCCTGATGCACACCGCGCACGCGCAAGGCGCGCTGCCGCTGAATTACATGCGCCTTGAAAGCCTTGAGCGGGACAGCACCGGCATCAGCCGGCTGACCGTCCGCGACACGGAAACCGGCCTCGCCTGCGCCGTCTCGGCCAGGGTCGTCTTCAACGCTGCCGGGGTGTGGGCCGACCGGGTGCGGCGCCTGGCCAGCCCCGACGCCCCGACCCTGCTGCGCTTCTCGCGCGGCTCGCACCTGCTGGTCGACCCCGCCGTGCTACCGTTCACATCGGGCATGCTGATCCCGAAAACCCCGGACGGGCGCGTGCTGTTCGCGCTGCCCTGGCACGGCCGGGTGCTGCTCGGCACCACCGACGTCGAGGCGGACGCCCCCGACTGGGCGCCTGTACCGAGCGCCGCCGAAACCGGCTGGCTGCTTGAAACCGCGTCGGCCTACCTAGAGAGGCCGCTGGGCCACGCCGACATCCGCGCGACCTTCGCCGGGCTGCGCCCGCTCTACAGCCCGCAAGGCGCCTCGGGAAACGACACCGCGCGGCTGTCGCGCGAACACGCGCTGGTGCACGAATTCGGCAATATGATCACCGTCACCGGCGGCAAGTGGACGACCTACCGCAGGATGGCCGAGGACGCGGTCAGCCTCGCCTGCGCGCGCGGCCTGCTGCCCAGGCGGGAATGCGTGACGGCGACGCTGCCGCTACTGGACGCGACAACCTGGGACACTGAAGCGCTGGAGGCGGCCTTGCTCGCCGGGGAGCCGGCGGCGAGCACGGACCTAGCCCACTTCGCGCGGCACGCGCAGGCGTTCGAAGCCGCACGCACCGCGGAAGACGTGCTCTACCGCCGCCTGCACATAGGGCTGCTCGACGCGGGGCGCTGCATGATGCTGACCGCTTGCGTAAGCGCGGCACTGGCGGCAGCGCATTCAATGCCTAACCATCCGGACGGCAACGCCTTTGCCTCCCGCTGACGGACAGGCAACTGGATGCAGAGCGCGGTGCCCCCTGCCATGGTCAGAGAATGCAATTGCCGACGCCCAAGCCCATTCGGCCAAGGAACAGGACACGATCTGCAACAACACGGGCAAAGAATTTCTTCAGCCCCGGGCAGAGGTAATTAAGCCCCGCGTCACCGTCAGGCGTCTTCACAAAGCGGTTTTTCGGACAGCCGCCCCAGCAAAGCTGCAGATGGCGGCAGCCACGGCAATACGCCGGCAAGGTTTTGTACTTGGCGAAACCGAAGGCTTGTTGCCGTTCGGAAAAGGCCAGGGCCCCCTCGTGCACCTCGCGAATATGGCCCAGCCGGTATTCCGGATACACAAAATGGTCGCAACTGTACAAGCTGCCATCGTGTTCGATAGCCAGCGCCTTGCCGCAAATCTGCCCGCTCACGCAGGTCTGTGCCCCCCGGCCAAGCAACTGGCTGATGACATTCTCGAACTGATCGACGAACACGCGACCGAAGTCATGCTTCAGCCACGCTTCCCACACGCGCGTCAGGAAATACCCCCAATCCTCCGGATCGACCGACCAGTCGGTCACCAGCGAATCCGGCTGGCCGGGTCTTGCCCGCGCAGAGCCGCTGACAGGCAGCTCGTCCTGTTTCCAGTAGCCGGGGGCGACACCATGGAAGCTGGCCGGCTCCACCGCCGGCAGGAACTGGATGATGTGCGGGCGCACTTCATCGCGCAGGAAACGGTAGACATCGATGGGCTTGCGGGCGTTGAGCCTGTTCACCACACACAGCGCATTGAAGGTGATCTCGTGCTGGTGCAGCAGCTTTACCGCCGCCATCACACGCTCAAAAGTCGGCTTGCCGCCCTTGCTGTAGCGGTAGGTATCATGCAGCGTGGCAGGCCCGTCTATCGACAGGCCGACCAGAAAGCGATGCTGCTTCAGAAATCGACACCACGCTTCATCCAGCAAGACGCCGTTGGTCTGCAGATCATTGGCAATGGCCTGACCCGGCTTGGCGTGGCGCGCCTGCAACTCGACCACCCGGCGAAAAAAATCCAGCCCCATCAGCGTGGGTTCACCGCCTTGCCAAGTAAACACCACTTCCGGCCCGGTCTGGGCGGCGATGTATTGCCGAATATGGGCTTCCAGCAGCGATTCGCTCATGCGCGGCATTTTGCCTTGCTGGAGCAGGTCTTCCTTGTGCAGGTAAAAGCAATAGGCACAATCCAGATTGCACTGCGCGCCGGCGGGCTTAATCATGACGTGGAAGGCATAATAATCGCCGCCCGCCAAAGGGGGTAATTCCAGCTTGGGATCCTGATCAACGGGACGAATTGGAATCATCGGTCTGCCTTTGTTGCCGATTGCTGAGCGGAATGTAGCGCCGAGCCTGTACTGTTTTTCTCCACACGGCAGGTCGTTTATGGCTTGCGCCCTCGAAAATCATGGCAGTTGCAGGCGGAACGCCTTCGCCCTCCCCGTCTCACTCTTGCCTTGCGTTGCGTTGCGTCCGCAAGCTCGTCTTGCCGTGATGCCCGACCGGGATCAGGTGGGCCCGGCTGACTACCCTTTCCTACGGTCGCAACAATGCATGTCGACGCTGAACGCCGGTTCGGCAAAACCGCATGCCGGCCGAAAGGCTTAAACGGACCACCATTCTTAAATAGACATCCACCTCTTTTTTATTTATCAACGAACAGACTCTTCATTGATCTGTCGTGGCAGTGCACGGTTGGATCATGCCAGAACGGGAGGTTTCCGGAAGGAAACCATAAGCATAAACCTGCCCTTCTGACAATTTGTGCAACACCCCGCGTACCGCCAGCCAATCACATTGCCATCCATTAATGCGTGTGTATTATGAAATATGAACATGCCAAGGATGCCCTCAAACCAAACAGGGACAAGGGATGAAAACCGCCGCATTAAGCCTCATTGCCGCAACGCTTGCGGCCGTATTTCCAGTTGCTGCGACTGCACAGACGCCCGAGCCGGCACAAGGCAAACGCCCCAATATTGTCGTCATTCTTGGCGATGACTTGGGGTATGCCGACCTGGGCGCATTTGGCAGCGAGATCAAAACGCCAAACATCGATGCGCTGGCCCGCGAAGGGATGCGTTTCACGAACTTCTACACGCATGCAACCAGTTCGCCAACACGCGCGACCCTCCTCACCGGCATCGACACGCACCGCAACGGCCTGGGCAATATGGACGAATGGACCGCGCCCAACCAGCGCGGCGCCGATGGCTACGAAGGCTATCTGAAACTCGGGATACCGACGCTGCCCCAGCTACTCAAGGATGCCGGTTATCACACTTACATGGTTGGAAAGTGGCATCTGGGCAAATCACCCGAGCTGATCCCCCGTGCACGCGGATTCGAGCGTGACTTCAGCCTGCTGGACGGCGCGGGCAGCTATTGGGACATGACCAATTTCACGGCCGCCGCACCCCAGTCGGTGTTCACCGAAGATGGCCGCTATCTGAACAAACTGCCTGACGACTATTACGCGACCAAGACCTATACGGACAAGATGATCAGCTTCATCGACGCCAACCGCGCCGATGGCAAGCCCTTCTTTGCCTACGTGGCCCACCAGGCGCCGCACGATCCCTTCCACCTGCCGAAAGAGTGGCGCAACCGTCACGTCGGCGAATACGACAAGGGCTGGGACGCAGTCAGGCAGGCGCGCCTGAAGCGGCAGATCGAGCTGGGCATCCTGCCGGCAGGCACTGAACTCTCCGAACGCATGTGGTTTGTTCCCGATCCCGTCGTGCTGGCGCCGGCCAGCCGGGCGATCCTCGGCAAGAAGATGGAGCTCTATGCCGGCATGGTGGAAAACCTCGACCACCACGTCGGCCGCCTGGTCGATCACCTGAAGAAAATCGGCGAATACGACAATACCATTTTTGTCGTTTTTGGCGACAACGGCGCCGAAGGCACCGACCTGTTCAAGATGATTGCCGGCTCGCCCGGCTCGCGGGACTTCCTGTTTGGCGCGATCAACTGGTCGCAAACCCATCCGAACGCCTGGGGCGATCCGGGCTCGTACGTCGGCTACGGCCCGATGTGGGCACAGGTATCGATGACGCCATTCAGCCAGTACAAAAGCTGGACAGCTGAAGGCGGCATCCGCAATGCGCTGATCGTCAGCGGCCCCCCGGTCAAGCGCATGAAGGGCAGCATCAATCACGGCGTCCTGCACGTGGCCGACATCATGCCGACCATGCTTGAGGTGGCCGGCGCCAGTTACCCCAAGGCAGACCAAGACAAGAAAACGCCTGCGCTGATGGGTAAATCATGGGTGCCCTTGCTGGCGGGCAAAACCGAATCGCCCCGCACGGAGCAGGATTACCTGGCCTGGGAGATTTTTGGCAATCGCGCGGTGCGCCAGGGCGAATGGAAAATCCGCTGGCAATACAAGCCCTTTGGTTCTGAAAGCTGGGAGCTTTACAACTTGGCGAGCGACCCGGCCGAACGCAAGAACCTGGCCGCAGCGAATCCTGACAAGCTCAAGGCCATGACTTCGCTCTGGGAGAGTTATGCGCGGGAAAACAACGTTATTTTGCCCAGCCGTTCGGTGTTCGAAACCCTGGAAGATCAATTACCCAAACGGGTATCCGACGACAAAGGGTATCCGCCCCTGATCTACAAGCAGCAGTTCGTCCCCCCGAAGGACATGGTGGCAGAACCCGCACCCTGATTTGGCTGCCCAGGAAACTGACAACGACAAAGGATGAAGCTCATGACAAGCAGCAAGAAGAACCGCCGTTTTGCCCAACTGCCATTGGCCGCAGCCGCATTGTTTGCCATGAGCGGAGTCGGCCCGGCGCAAGCCGAAGTGCCGGCCCGCTTTTACTGGAAAACGCTGACCGGTGGCAGTGCTGTGCCGCTCATTGTCGAGTCCATCAGCGGCAACGCCAATCCTTTCGACCCCTCCCGTCTGGTCAGTAATGACGCCAATTTTGATGCCACCCTGGCGATTGCCGGATATGCGGAAACGTTTTCGCTGCTGGATCGCTCGGCCATGGCGGCCATTCTTTTGCCCATGGGGCGCATTTCCGGCGAGGCACGGGCAGTGAACGGCGCCTCGGTCTCGCAGTCTGCCAGCGGCTTTGGCGATCCGATGCTTGAACTGAACGTCAATCTCATCGGCCCCAAGCCACAGAACAACATTCCCGATGCAATGCGATACCAGCCGGGGTTTTCGCTGGATCTGCTGGCAGACATCGCCGTGCCGATCGGCGAGTATGACAACAAGCAGACGCTCAATCTTGGCCAAAATCGCTGGTATGGCCGCATCGGTGCGCCGATGACCATGCAGCTTGGTGCATGGGTGCCCGGCAGGCGGACGACGCTGGAGTTGCTGCCGGCGGCCTGGATTTTCGGTGACAACACGGACTTCGTCGGCCGCAAGTTGAAAACCGATCCGCTCTTCCAGCTCGACGCCCATTTGACCCGTGATTTCGCGGAAAACATCTGGGGGTCGCTGGACGCCTCCTGGTACAAGGGCGGCAAGGCAACCATTGATGGCGTAGAGGGCAGCAAGCGCAATGATGTGACCTTGGGTCTTACCCTTGGCTACAAAATCAACGACAACCTCAACCTCACCGCCGGTTACCGCTCGACGGTCAATGACAGCGCGCCTGACAAAATGCGCATGGACAGTTTCATGATCACTTTTGTCTTCGGCTGGCACCCACTCATCGAAGGCTCCCGGCGCTTGAAGCAGGAGTAAGGGGCCGGACGTTTCCAGGTTTTGTCTAGCCCAGCCATGTGGCCAAGCAAAACCAGCCCGCGAGAAATGGACATCTCCCACATCCGGGGCGAGCGGGGCGAAAAGCTGCTCAGCTCGCCCTGAGCCTTGGTCCGTGCCGCCCAACATTCTGGCTAAGGCATTGGTTCAGTTGCACTATCACGCCCTGGCTGGCAACAGATCAGCCCACCTTCCCGTGGGCGGCAGCCCTGTCTGAATGCCTTGTCATTCACGAAGACCTGCTCGCCCCCGCCCTCGGACGCTACGAAGCCGTAACCCTGCGCGTCCTTCCAGTTCCTGAGCCTACCCTGATACCGCATCCGTCCTCTCCCTGCCACACCAGCATACCAATATTGAATGCCCGTCCATCTTACCCGCCAAGCAGGCCCTCTCGGCGCAACTGGCGATAAAGCGCGCGGTAGTGGCTGCGCAGCTGCGAGAGCGCCGCCCGGTCAGGCTCGTGCGCGCCATAGCGCGCGGCCTCGAAGCCGCGCATCAACGCCTGCAGCGCAGGGGTGGGCGACAATAGCAGGGGCTCGAGGGTGCCGGCGTACTCGCGCACGCTGAGCGCCGGGTTACGCGGCGCGTTTTCCAGCGCACACAGGCGCTCGCAGGCCTGCCAGTAACGGCGCGCCCCCTGCCGCCCCACCCCGTGCGCGCCCAGCAGGCCCAGCCGCAGGTAGTCGGCCCGCGTGCGCAGCCACAGTCCGGCCCGCATCTCCCGCACCAGATAAAACAACCCTGCCAGCAGCAGCGCCATGAGCAAGGCCAGCAGGCTGGCGAGCAAGTCCTGCCGGTGCGCGGCCGCCCAGGCTTCCAGACGCTGACGCTGTCGCTGCAAGTGCGACTGCAGCGGCGCGAGCGCCGCCGACAGCGCATCATGGCCGTCGGCCAGCGCCTGCATCGTGGCCGCTTGCCAGGACGGCATGCCGGGACGCGCTGCCGCCCCGCGCAGCGCGTCGCCCCCCTGCCCCCCTGCCGCGCTGTCCGACGGCACGCCCTGCCCCGCACCACCTCCTGCCCCCACCGCATCACCCGCAGCGCCCAACGGTGCGCTCAGGCCAAAGGCCGAGGACAGCGTGCTCCAGGTCGGCTGCGGCGTCAGCGCATACAGCCCCCCGCCTGCCAGCAGGATGCTCAAGGTCGCCGCCAGCATGGCCAAGCCCAACCCCGCGGCCTGCGTCTGGTCTGGCGCGGTGCGGCCGGCACGCTGACCGATCTCGTCCGCCGAGAGCGTGAACACCAGCGCCGCGACATAGGGCAGCAGGTAGAACAGCAGCGTCCAGTCGGCGCGGTAATGGCTGCAGGCGAACATCACCAGCACCAGCGACACCATCAGCCCCATGCGCAACTGACGCCGGCTCGCGCACACGCAACTATTGGCCAGCTGCAAAGCGGCCAGCGCGTAGACGCCGCCGCGCTCCGGCCCCCAGACCGGCAAGAACAGCAAGAGCGCGAGCGGGACGACAGCCAGCAGCACCCGCCGCTGCAGACGTCGCGCGCGCTCGGGATCGGCGCGCAAGCGCCAGGCCGCGCGCAGGCTCCAGCCATACGCCAGCGCCCAGCACAGCAGCTCCTTGCCGAAGCTGCCGTAGGCGATATCGAGAAAGGCGTTGCAGGCGATAGCGAGTACCAGGCTGGCCCACAGGCCGATATAGACGGCACGGCTTGGCAGGGTTTCGTTCATCGCGAGAACAACCGTGCGGCCACGTCGCCGCAGGCATGTGGCAGGCAGCGCACCCCTAGGGCTCCCAGGCGCGCGCCCAGCGCCGCCGCGTCGGGGCCTGGCATATCAAAGCTTGAGCGGTCAAACAGGACAGCCAGCACGGGCAGGCGGCGCGCCCTCAAATCAGCGATGGCCATGAGCGTGGCCTCGGCGCGCGCGGCCGGCTCACTCAGGAACAGGACCAGCGTCTCGCCGGCGGCGGCCTGCGCCCCCACCTCACGCAGTACTTCGGCGTACGGAACATCGCCGTCGGCATCGAGCCTTGCGCAGCAGTCGAGCATTTGCCGGAACTGCAGCTCGCCGCTGCCTGACACCATCCTCACCGGCGCTGCACCTGCCCCCTGCAGCCGCACCGGAGTACGCCAGGCCGAGGCTGCCCGCGCGATCGAGGCGCAGATGCGCAGCGTCACCTCCAGCGTCGCCTGGCGGCCGACACCGACATTGGCGTCGCGCGCCAGATCCGGCACCAGGCATAGCAGCGCATCCGCCGTTGGCTCGAATTCGCGTACCACCAATTCGCCCAGGCGGGCGCTGGCGCGCCAGTGCACATGGCGCGGGTTGTCGCCGGCACGATACTCGCGCACCGCCATGCACTCTGCCGCGCCCTTGTGGCCGGGCAGCGGCCAGTCGGCACGGTGCATGCGGGATGGCGCGCCCGACAGCGGCAGCGCCGCAAGCGCGAAGAGCTCGGGGTAGACCGTGAGCCACGCCTCGCCGCCCTGGCTTCGCCTGGCCGACGCCAGCCCCAGCGGGAAGGCGGTCGCCAGCGTCACCGGACCTAGCCGGTAGTGGCCGCGCTTTTCACAGAGTAGCGGCACGCGCAGCGTGCGCCGGGCGCGCGGCGGCAGGTAGGGCAGCAGCGCGATCCGCCGCTCGGTGCTTTGCGCGCCGGACCCGTCCGCGGGCAGGCGATCGAACACCTCGACCATAAAGCGGGGCAGCCAGGCCGGGTTTTCCAGCACGACGCAAAGCTCGACCGTCTCGCCCTCCTCGGCCCGCCCGGGCGCCTCGCGCCGCACCATAAGGCGCGCGACCTGCCAGTGCGGCAGCCACAAGCCACACAGCAGCGCCGAGAACAGCAACGCGGCGAGCACCCAGGGCAAGGAGTGCCCCCGGCCCAGCGCAGACAGGTAGGCGACCGCCACCAACGCCGAGAGCAGCCAGGGTGCGGCCCGCCGGCCCGGACGCGTCAAGCTTGGCAGGCCCTGCATGTCACACCGGCACCGGCGTGGCGGCGACGATCTCGTCCAGCACGGCACGGGCATCGCGCCCCATCGCCGCTGCCTGCGCGTCCAGCAGCAGGCGATGGGCCAGCACCGGCCCGGCCAGTGCCTTGACCCGATCCGGCGTCACGAAAGCTTCCCCGGCGAGCCAGGCCTGCGCCTGCGCCCCGCGTGCCAGCGCCAGCGTGCCGCGCGGGCTGGCGCCCAGGCGCAAATCCGGATGGTTGCGGGTCGCGCCGACAATCGCGAGCAGGTAGCGCGCCACATCCTCGCCCAGATGCACCTGCCTGACCGCGTCGCGTGCCTCGCGGATCGCGTCGACGCCGATCACCGGCTCCAGGCGTTCGATCGGGTGGCGGCCGGCCTGCGATTGCAGCATGCACAGCTCCTCGTCCGGGCCGGGGTAGCCGATGGACAGGCAGACGAAGAAGCGGTCGAGCTGGGCCTCGGGCAAGGGGAAGGTGCCGGCCATCTCGACCGGGTTCTGCGTGGCCAGCACGGTAAAGAGGTCGGGCAGCGCGTGCGTCTCGCCGTCGACGCTGACATGGCGCTCCTCCATGCATTCGAGCAGGGCGGACTGCGCGCGCGGCGTCGCGCGGTTGATCTCGTCGGCGAGCAGGATGGGCGTGAAGACCGGTCCCGGCTGGAAGCGAAAGGTCAGCGCGTGCGGGTCCCATACCGCGACACCGGTGATGTCGGAAGGCATCAGGTCCGGCGTGCACTGCAAGCGGCGCATCTGCGCGTCGACCGAACGCGCCAGCGCACGAGCGAGCATAGTCTTTCCGGTGCCGGGCACGTCCTCGAGCAGGACATGGCCGCGGCACAAGAGCGCCAGCACGGCCAGTTCGATCACCGGCCGTTTGCCGATGATCACGCGTTCCACATTGTCGATCAGGGCATGGATGGCAGCTTGCATGACACCTCGCGCTCAGGGGCGCCGGCCGCGACAGGCAGCACAGTCACCAATTATTCAAATAGAATATATCGTCAAACCCATAATCATGAGAAGCCGGCCGTGGCAATTTGCCCGTCCCGCGCCTGGGCCTGCATGCCTGTGTTCCGCGCATGGCCGGCCTCCTTCAGCGAAAGCGCTTACAAGGCAGCGCGACCGGTACGGGTGCCGCCTTATCCTTAAACCATTCAAGAGGCGGCCGCCACGATCAGGAGCGCCGCGACGAGGACGGGGACACACCAGCGATGACACCCGACGGACTGACGAGCCAGCAGGTGCGCGAGCGCCTAGCCCGGGACGGCGAAAACACCCTGCCCGGCCAGGCGCCGCGCACACTTGCCATCATCGCGGCCGACGTCGTGCGCGAGCCGATGTTCATGCTGCTGATGGCCGCAGGCGGCATCTACCTGAGCATGGGCGAGCCGCGCGAGGCGCTGGCGCTGCTGGGCTTTATCGCGGTCATCATCGTGGTGACCGTGCTGCAGGCGGCGCGCACCGAACGCGCGCTCGACGCGCTGCGCGAGCTCTCCGCCCCGCCGGCGACCGTGCTGCGCGACGGGCAATGGCTGCGCGTGCCGTCGCGCGGCCTCGTCGTCGGCGACGTGATCGAGCTCTCCGAAGGGATGCGGGTGCCGGCCGACGCCAGGCTTCACGACGCGCACGAGTGCGCGCTCGACGAGTCCTTGCTGACCGGCGAGTCGGTGCCGGTGACCAAGGCAGCCGGGGACGAGGTCATGGCCGGCACGCTGATGGTCGGCGGCCAGGCACACGCCACCGTCCGCGCGACCGGCCGCCACACCGCGCTGGGCGGCATCGGCGCGTCGCTCGGTACGCTGGAAGCGGCCGCGTCGCCGCTGACCCGCCAGCTAGGCAAGATGACGCGCACGCTGGCCGTCGCCGGCGGCGCGTTGAGCGGGCTGCTCGCGCTGATGGTCTGGCTGGGGGGCGAAACCTGGCAGCAGGCCGTGCTCGCCGGCCTCACGCTGGCGATGGGCGTGCTGCCGCAGGAGTTTCCGGTGATCCTTACCGTGTTCCTCGCGCTGGGCGCGCGTCGCCTCGCCGCGCACGGCGTGCTGGTGCGCAGGCTGCCCGCGCTGTCGACGCTGGGGCAGGTCGACGTGCTGTGCGTCGACAAGACCGGCACGCTGACCGAGAACCGCATGCAGCTCGCCCGGCTGTGGGTCGACGGCGAAACCTTCGACACCGCGGGGGACACGCCGCTGCCCGAGCCCTTCCACCGCGTGCTCGAGTACGCGGTGCTCGCCAGCGAGGAGACGCCGCTCGACCCGATGGAGCGCGCGTTCCACCGCTACGCGAACGCGCAGCTTGCCGGCAGCGAACACCTGCACCCGGGTTGGCAACTGAGCTGGGAGTACGCGCTCAGCCCCGAGCTGCCGGCGATGAGCCACGGCTGGCAGGACGGCAATGCCGGCCGCGAGATTGCCGCCAAGGGTGCGCCCGAGGCGGTCGCCGAACTCTGTCACCTGGACGCGGCGCACAAGCAGCGCGTCGCCCAAGCCGCCCGCGCGATGGCCGCGGATGGGCTGCGCGTATTGGGCGTCGCCCGCGCGCGCTGGACGGACGACACGCCGCCGGCGATCCAGCACGACTTCGACTTCGAGTGGCTGGGTCTGGCGGGGCTGGCCGACCGGATGAAGGCCGGCGTGCCCGCGGCGGTGGCCGAGTGCGCGCGCGCCGGCGTGCGCGTGGTGATGATCAGCGGCGACCACCCGGAGACCGCGCGCGCAATCGCGCGCGAGGCGGGCATCGCCGGGGCCGAGGTGATCACCGGCAGCCAGTTCGGCGCGCTGGACGAGGCTGGGCGCGCCCGGGCACTCGCGCGTTGCAGCGTGTTCGCGCGGGTCAGCCCGCTGGCCAAGCTTTCTATCGTGCGCGCCTTGCAAGGCGCCGGGCATGTCGTCGCGATGACCGGCGACGGGGTAAACGACGCGCCGGCGCTCAAGGCGGCCGACGTCGGGCTGGCGATGGGCGCGCGCGGCACCGACGTCGCGCGCGAAGCGGCGGCGATGACGCTGTCGGACGACAGTTTCACGTCCATCGTCGGCGCGCTGTCGCAGGCGCGGCGCATGAACGCCAATCTTGCCGCCGCGCTGCTCTACACCTTCGCCGTGCACGTGCCCATCGTCGTGCTCTCGCTCGCGGCGGTGCTGTTCGGCGTACCGCCCTTGCTCACCCCGCTGTGCATCGCCGTGCTCGAGATCCTGATCGACCCGGCGTGCTCGGTCGCGTTCGAGGCCGACCATGGCCACGCCGACCCGCTGGCCGCGCCGCCTGCGCGGCACGCGCTGCCCGGTGGCGCCGACATCGCCGCCGCGCTGGCCGCGGGGCTGGCGGTCGCGCTGACAGCAGGCGGCGTCTACGCGCTGGCGCTCGCGCAACTGGCGACGCCAGCCGCGCGCGCCACCGCCTTCGCGACCCTGCTGCTCGCCAGCGTGCTGCTGATCGGCGCGCTGCGCGAACAGGGACTCGCCGCCCTGCCCAAGGCCGCACGCTGGGTGATGCTCTGCGGCGCTGTCGTGCCGCTGCCGCTATTGGCCTTTGCGCCGCTCTCCGCCGCGTTCGGCTTCGCCTGGCCGCCGCCGTCCATGCTGCTTCTCGCGCTGACCGGCGCGCTCGCCAGCCTGCCGCTCGCGCGCGCGGCCCGCACCCTGGTCCGCTTCGCCGCGCGTCACAGCGCTTCGGCGTCCCCGAAGTAGCGGCCCTGGCACGCGTGAAAGCCCATTTCCTCGCACAAGGCGTATTGGGCGGCGGTGTCGACGTTGCGGGCCACCACGAGCAGCCTAAGCGTCGCGCACAAGGCGAGCACCGCGCTTGAGAGCGCGCGTGCGCCCGCCTCGCCCTGCAGCGCCCACAGCTGGCGGCAATCGACCTTGACCTCGGACAGCGGCAGGCTGCCCAGTTGCGCGATCGTCGCGAAGGCCAGGCTGAAATTGTCGAGCGACAGGCGAACGCCGAGCCCGGCAAGCGCCTTAAGGCGCGCCTGAGCCTCCTCCTCGCGGCCGGCCAGCGCACCCTCCGGCACTTCCAGCGTCAGGCGCCCCGGCGCTAGCGCGTACCGCTCGAGCGACACCGCCAGTTCGCGCGGAAAATCCGGATGGTAGAGCTGGACGGCGTCGACGTTGAGCGCGAGCTGCCAGTGACCGTGTTCGCCGTCGCTGCGCCAGCGCGCGAGCGTCGCGCACGCGGCGTCGAGCAGGTAGCGGCCAAGCTGGACCGACAGCCCGGCCTCTGCGGCGAGCGCGAGCACCTCCCGTGCCCGCAGCATGCCCCCGTCTCGCCGCGGCCAGCGCAGCAGCGCCTCGGCGCCGGCGACCTGGCGCGCGCGGCCGAACTGCCGCTCGAAATGCAGTTCGACGCCCCCCTCGGCCAGCGCCCGGCGCAGGGCCTGCCCGCCTTGCACACGCGTGCTGAACGCCACCTGCATCGCCTCGTCGAAGAAACGCAGGGTATGGCGGCCGGCCCGCTTGGCGTGGTACATCGCCATGTCGGCCCGCCGGATCAGGGTGTCGGCGTCGGCCAGCCTGCCGTCGAACAGCGCGACGCCGAAACTGGCCCCGGTATAGCGCTGGTGCCCGCCAAGCTGCACCGGCCGCGCAAGCTCGGCCAGCATGCCCTGCACCACCGTTTCCGCCTGCAACGCGGCCGCACGGGCCTGCCCGGGCAGGCCGGTCAGCATCACGACGAACTCGTCGCCGCCTAAGCGTGCGACGGTATCGCTCGCGCGCACCGCCCCTTGCAGGCGCCGCGCGACTTCGACCAGCATCGCGTCGCCCATCTCGTGGCCCAGGGTGTCGTTCAGCTGCTTGAAACGGTCGAGGTCGACGAACACCAGCGCCCCCTGGCGGCCCGCGCGGCGTGCACCGGCGATCGCCTGCCCGATCCGGTCGAGCAGCAGCCGCCGGTTCGGCAGCCCGGTCAACGTGTCGTAGAACGCCATCCGCTCGATCTTCTCTTCGCTCGCCTTGCGCGCCGAGATGTCGATATGGGTGCCCAGCACCCGCCGCATCTGGCCATCCGGCCCCGCCTCGACCGCCTTGCCGCGCACCTCGGTCCACTGCCAGGCGCCGTCGGCACGCCTGAGGCGCAACTCGATCACGAACGCCTGCGCGCGCGCGAGCTGCTCGCGCAGCGTCTCCAGCGCACCTAGGCTGTCGTCCGGGTGGACCAGCGTCTTCCAGCGCGTGTAGTCCATCGCGAACGCCTGGTCTTCGTAGCCGAGCATCTGCCAGCACAACGCGTCCCACAGCACGCGGTCGCCGGCAAACTGCCACTCCCAGATGCCGGCGCCGCTCGCCGCCTGCGCAAGGCGCAGCCGGCGTTCGCTCTCCTGCAGCGCGTTTTCGGCCTCCTTGTGGCGGGTGCGGTCGATCAGGTAACCGCGGATGCGCACCACGCGCCCGTTCCGGTCCCATTCGGGCCGGGAAAAATCGTAGAACCAGCGCCAGCACCCGTCCTTGCCGCGCAGGCGGTACGACTGTTCGTACTCGGGCAGGCCGGCGGCGACCCGCTCGCTCACTTCGCGACCGACGCGCTCAAGGTCGTCCGGATGCACCAGATCCGCATAGCGGAACCCCGGCGCGAGCATTTCGCGCGCGGTGTAGCCCAGTTGCGCCGCGACATTCGCCGACGCGTACTCGAGCGGCCAGCCGTCCTCGGGCAGCCACACCAGTACCATCACCGGCCCGCCGTCGAACAGCTTGCGTTCGGCCGCCTGCTGCGCGCGCAGGTGGCGGACCAACTCGCCAACCGGGGAGTGCCCCGCCTGATCCAGCGTTTCCATCACGACCTCCTCGTCCCTGTGCCCTGTGCTTGCGGCCACGCGTCGATGATCGACCGTGCCAGCGCCCCGCCCCATGCCCTGTAGCACGCGGCCCCCGGGTGAAAACCGTCGGACGCGACCCAGCCCGGCTCCGCCCGGCCGGTAAAGCCGACCCGCCGGCAACCGGGCGTTGCCGCGCACAAGGCAGCGAGCGCCGCGTCGTAACGCCTGGCCCGTGCACCGAGGTAGCCGGCCAGCGGCGCAGGCAAGGCCGGAAAGCACTGCATCGGCGGCAGCGCACACAGCAGCACCCGCCGCGCGCCCAGCCCCTGCAGCCGCTCAACCAGCGCCCGTTGCATTTCGACAAAGCGCGCCAGCGGCTGCTGCGAGGTCACGTCGTTGACGCCCAAGACAGAAACCGCCACATCGCAACGCGCCGGCGGCTCGGCGGCGAGCCAGGCGAGCATTTCGTCGCTGGTCAGCCCGCTTTGCGCCCGCAATTGCCAGCGCACCCGAAACCCGGGCGCCAGCGCCGCCAGCAGTTGGCCGGACAGTGCGTCGGCCTGGCTGGCGACGCCGACACCGGCGGCAGACGAATCGCCGACAATCAGCAGCGACAGGGGCGTGCCCTCGCCCGCTTCGCCCTCGCGCTCCCCGGCCGGCTCCGGCAGCTTCGGCGTGCGCTGGCGCACCTGCTGCCCCTGCCAGGCCAGCAGCGGCGCGAGCGGCCAGTACGCCCAGCAAGGCGTCCTCAAACGCGCCCGCTCGCGAGTGCACGCGCCCATTCGGCGCGGCCGTTGCGCGCGGCCAGCGCCGCCATCGGCCGCCAGTCGTACGGCACCGACACCAGGTCGACATGCCAACGACCGCCCAGCCGCTCGACAAGCGCGTAGCGGGCGTCGGGCGAGCCGGTCTCGACCCGGTGGTACATGGGCGTCGTATCCGCGTACGCGGGCAGGCCGACGCTGCCGGGGTTGACCAGGGTGACGCCCGCCGCTTCGAGCGCGCGCGGCAGGTGGCTGTGTCCGCAGGCGACCAGCGACGCCGTCTCGCCGGCGAGCCGCAGGGCGATCTCGTCGCCACTGGCCATGCGGATCCCGCCGCTGTCGACCGTCTCCAGCAGGTAACGGCAGTCGCTGGTGGGCGTGCCGTGACAGAGCAGGATGTCGGACGCAGGGCGCAGCGTCGGCGGTAGGGTCGAGAGCCAGGCGAGCGACTCCGCATCCAGTTCGGCGAGCGCCGCGCGGTCGGACGCCTCGTGCACGACCGGGTCGGCGCTCAGGAGCTGGCGCTCGTGGTTGCCGGCTAGGCACGGCCAGCCGCTCGCCATCAGCCAGTGCGCGGTATCCCTTGCCGCGAGCGGGCCGGACAGCAAGTCGCCCAGCGCGTAGACGGCATCGGCGCCCCGGCGACGGATGTCGGCGGCGACGGCTTCCAGTGCGGGCAGGTTGCCGTGGATGTCTGAAACAAGGGCAATGCGCATGACAAAGTTCCCGGTCGGAGGGTAGCTTCGACATCATAGGGGCAAACCTCGCCTGCCCCGCCACACAAATGCCCAAAGCATGGCTTGCGCGCAACACCCGGCACTGGCACTGGACTGATATTCATGGCCTTCTCGCACAACCAGAACATCGCCCGCGTCCTGCAGGCCGGGGCACCCGAGACGTTGATCGACGCTGCCTGCGGCGAGCTCCGCCACTTCCGCTCGGTCAAGGCGCCGTTCACGGGCACGGACGGACGCAAACGCCTGCAGGTCGCCGCGCGCGGGAGGGCGAGCGGATCGGCCTCGACCTTGGCACTTAAAGGAACGCAACAATACGCTGGGGCACGCGGCTGGGGCCCGTTGCTGCGGGAGGTTACGCGCGACACCGAGGACGCAGAGGTCGTCGGCACCATGATCGCGCCGGGCAAGGCGATGGCGCTCGCACTGGCCCGGGGGTATGGAAACAGACACGCAGCGCGACAACCTCTGCGCGCGGCTGCGGTGCCTTGCAAGGTGACCTGCTTGGCCATCCGCAGCCGCCTGGCGTGTTCGGGCAGCGCTATGTCTAGCGCCTACTTTGCGGTGGTGTCGACGAGCAGCGCCTGCGGCGCGTGCTCGAGCACCGAGTCGATGCCTTTTTCCATCGCGGTGCTCGACGAATACATCTGGCTGCGCGCGATCACCTTGTCGCCGTCACCGTGGATGCTGAAATAGGGCTCGCCGGCGGTGGACACCTTGCGGTGGATGCGATCGGAAAGCTTCCTGTCCTGCTGCAGCGACTGCGCCGCCTCGACGGCATGGTGGACCGAATCGAACAGCTGGCTGGTCAGGATCACCTGCCCGTTGCGGGCCTTCAGGTTGAACAGGAACTTGCCGTTGCTCGACGCGCTGATTTCGAATTTTCCGGACATCTGACCCTCCGCTGGAAGAACACGGGCAAGCCGCCCGCCTCCAGCCAATCTAGATCAGAAAAAGCCAGGCTTCATCCGTTTTGCAAGGCAAGACGCTGCCTGACCCGTTCGAACAGGCAGACAGTCGCCGCCATCGCGACGTTCAGCGACTCGGCGTGGCCGGGCATCGGGATCAGGATGCGCGCGTCGGCGCGCGCAAGCAGCGCGTCCGACACGCCGGCGCCCTCGTTGCCGAACACCAGCGCGACCTGCCCGCCCAGGTCTTCCTCGTACAGCGAGTGCGCGCCGGCAAGATGCGTGACCAGGCGCCGGCCGGGAAAAGTGTCCAGCAAGGCGGCCAGGTCCGCCCCCTCGTGCAGCGACAGCGCGAAGTGCGCGCCCATGCCGGCGCGCAGCACCTTGGGCGAATAGACGTCGACACAGCCTTGCGACAGGTAGACGTCGCGCACGCCCGACGCGGCCGCCGAGCGCAGGATGGTACCGACATTGCCCGGGTCCTGCACGTCCTCCAGCAGCACGCAGCACGCGCCTGCCGGGGCCGGCTGCGGCTGCGGCCGCGCGGCGAGCGCGATCAGCTCGGGGGCCGACGCAAGCGCGCTGAACCTTCCGAGCACGCCCCGCGCGAGGACCAGTACCTCGCAGCACCCGGCAAGAGACGCGAGCAAGGCCGCCACCTCCGGGTGCGCGTGCGCGTCTTCGTTCACGTAAAGCGTCTGCGGCAGCACGCCGGCGTCGCGGGCGGCCGCGATCAGGTGGATGCCTTCTAGCACCATCAGGTTCGCCTTGCGGCGCGCGCGCGCACTGTCGGAGAGCCTGGCCAGCGCCTTGACGGCGTCGTTGTTCGCGGAGGTGATCAGTTTGCTCATGCGGATGTCCGCCCCGGCAGCCCGGCTGCCAGGGCCTTGAATTGGTTGAAAGTTGCCGCGTCGATTGCTCGGCCGCCCGGCCCGTTATCGGCGACGAACAGGCCCAGCGGCACGCCGTGCGCCCACAGCGACAGGAAGGCCTTGTCGCCCGGCCCCAGCGCAGTGAGCAGCACGTCCCCGTAACGGCTGGCAAGCTGCTCCAGGGCGTGCGCGGGCGTGAACAGGCACTGCGCACGCGACATCAGGGTCGAGAGCAGGCGCCCCTCGCCCAGTTCGGGTGCCAGCCTGGCCAGCGGCTCGCCCTCGCGCACGCCGACCTGGAAGCGCAGGCGCAGGCACGCTGCCGCCGGGTCAACACGGTAGTAAAGCACGCGCGAGAACCTAAGGTCGTTAGCCAAGTGGCGCAGCGCCTCGCGGATCACCGCGTCCGGCCGCACGGCGTCGATGGCCGCTGCCGCGCGCACGCGCGGTACAGGCGGTGGCACCGCCCCCTCGAGCGCGATCAGGCGCCTAGCGGCAAAGCCGTACTCGGGCGCGGTACCGCTTCTGGCCACCTGCAGCACGGCGCGCTGCACGACTTCGAGCGCATCGTCCAGCGGCGCACCGCAGAGCGACGCAGCCGCCTCGACACCCGCGAGCCACGGGGCGCGCCAGACGCCCTGGTCGACCCCCTCTGCGGTCGCGACCGCAAGCTTGAGCAGGCCGCGCTGGCGGTTGGGCGAGCCCGGCCCCAGCAAGGCACCCAGCGCGCCAGGCAGGCCCAGCTTGCGGACAAAGGCCGACAGCAGCAGCGGATAGTCGGTGCCGAAAGCGTCGGCCGCCGCCTGCAATGGCGGCTTGCCGGTCAGGGTATTGCTGTCCAGCAGGTAGACGCACGCCGGCAGGTTGTAGAGCTCGGCGGCGATGAAGCAGTCCTCGACCCTGGGTTCGCCGGCGAGCGCGAGCCAGCCCTTGACGATCTGCGCCGCGATGCGGCCGCGCCCCAGCATCGCGCGCACCTCTTCGGCGACGTCGGCATCCAGCTGGCCGGATGCCACGCTCAGCGTGTCCAGCGCCGCGAAACGGCTGCGCACGGTATCGACCCCGAGCAGCATCAGCACCTGCTCGACCGCCGGCAGCTTGCCGGAGGCCTCGAGCCGCGGCACCGACCCGCACAGCCGCATCAGGTCGAACAGCATCAGCGGGTCGGACAGGGTGAGGTTGGCCAGCGCCTCGAGCGAGAGCGCGTCGCCCTCGGCGAGCAGGCGGCCCAGCGCGCGCCGGCTATTGGGCAGCACGGGAAGACGCCGGGACACGAGGCCGGCGAGCCAGTGTTCAAGTTGCATGCGGTCGACGCCAAAGGAGAAGTTCGGTCTGCAAGGGGCCACCCAGCGGCAGCGTGCGCTCGGCAGGCGCGTCTGGGACAGCAAAGGAGTTGCTGGCAAGCCAGGCGCCCGCATCCGCCTCGCGCTGGAAACGCCGCCACAGCATAGGCATCGGCGCGGGCGACAGGAAGGCGTACAACACGTCAAAACCCGCCAGCGGCAGGCGGCGCAAATCACCGAAGACGATCTTCACGTTTGCCGGACGGCCCGCCAGAGACCAGCGTACACGCGCCGCCAGCCACGGCAGGGGCGCGTTCTCCACGCCGGTGAGCACGAGGTCGGGGCGCAAGCGCGCGAGCGAAAAGAGCATGCGCGCGTCGGCGCAGCCCAAATCGCACAGCCGAGCGCCTTGCGGCAGCCAGTGCGACAGCACCCGGCACACCTCGCCCGAGGAGCGGTAGAACGGCACGCGCTGCGTCGGCGCGTTGCGCGCGAGCGCGAAGGTCAGCAGCGCCGCGAGCGCCCACACCCAAGGCGGCAGCGACCACTGCAGCGCCAAGAGCAACGCAGGTGCGAACAGGCCAAGCGCGATGAGGCGTACGCCGCCAAGCGACAGCGCGCGCCCGAGCAGCAGGCAGAAAGCCGCCTGCGCGAGCGCCCAGCGCCCGGGCTCGGCCAGCGGCGCGAAGAGCGCCCACGCCGCGAGCGAGGCGAGGAAGACGGCGAGCGCCGCGCGCAACATGGCCGCTTAGCCTGCGCCGCTCGCCTGCATGCCCTCTTCTGCCGGCGCCGGCGCGGCAGCGTCGGCGCTCGCGCCGTCCGAGCGGATGCGGTCGACCGCGTCCTGGTTGAGGATCACGATCTCGATGCGGCGGTTCTCGGGGCTGAAATGGTTCTGCCGGTTCAGAGGGTTGGCGCTGGCCAGGCCCACCACGCGCAGGATCTTGGACGGGTCCATCGATCCCAGGATCAGCTCGCGGCGTGCCGCGTTTGCACGGTCGGCCGACAATTCCCAGTTGCTGTAGCCTTGCTGTCCGCCCGAAAACGGCGCGGCGTCGGTGTGGCCGGATACGCTCAGGAGGTTGGGCACGGCGTTGAGCTCGTAGCCAAGCTCGCGCAGGATCTCGCGGGTATGCGGCAGCAAGGCCGCGCTGCCGGAGGCGAACATCGGCCGGTTCTTCTCGTCGAGCAGCTGGATCTTCAGCCCGTCCGGCGTCATCTCCAGCCTGAGCTGGTCCTTGTAGAACTTCAGCACGTTGCTGGTACGCAAGTCCGCGCTGATCTTGTCGTGCAGGGCCTTCAGCCGCTTCTTCTCGGCTTCGACGTCCTCCGGCGACCGGTTGGAGCGCTTGACCTGCCCGGCCTGGCGCGTGAGGTCGGTGCCGCCGCCCTTGATGATGGCGGTGGCGTCGCCCGCCCCCTGCCCGCCCGACAAGGCGACCTTCAGCGGCGTCCTGAAGTATTCGGAGATACCCTGCAAGGTCCCCTGCGAAACCGAGCCCAACAACCACATCAACAGGAAAAACGCCATCATCGCGGTCACGAAGTCGGCGTAGGCGATCTTCCACGCCCCGCCGTGGTGGCCGTGGCCACCCTTCTTGACCCGCTTGACGATAATGGGGCGCTGCGACTCGTCTGCCATCGTCGGCGCTCCTTACTTGGCCTTGGCCTGCTTGACGTGCTCTTCGAGCTCGCGGAACGACGGGCGGTCGTGGCCGGCCAGCGCCTTGCGGCCGAATTCGACCGCCACCTGCGGCGCGTAACCGTTGAGGCTGGCCAGAAGCGTGACCTTGACCGTCTGCAACACGCGGGTCTGGTCGGCAAGCTTGTGTTCGAGCGCGGTCGCGATCGGCGCGACGAAGCCGTAGGCCAGCAGGATGCCGAGGAAGGTGCCGACCAGTGCGGCGCCGATCAGCTTGCCCAGTTCCGCCGGCGGGAGGCCGACCGACTCCATGGTATGCACCACGCCCATCACGCAGGCGACGATACCGAAGGCGGGCAGGCTGTCCGCCAGGCTCTTCACCGCGTTGACCGGCACCTCGCCCTCGTGGTGGTGCGTCTCCAGCTCGACATCCATCAGGTTCTCGATCTCGAACGCGTTGAGGCTGCCGCCAACCATCAAGCGCAGGTAGTCGGTGATGAATTCGACCACATGGTGGTCGGCCAGGATGGCCGGGTATTTGGAAAACAGCGGGCTGGACTCGGGCGCGTCGACGTCGGCCTCGACCGACATCAGGCCTTCCTTGCGCACCTTGGCGAGCACCTCGAACAGCAAGGCGAACAGGTCCATGTAGAACGCCTTGCTGTACGGCGAGGCCTTGAACACGGTGGGCAGAGCCTTGCCGGTCGCCTTCAGCGGTGCGCCGCCGTTGGCGGCGATGAAGGCGCCGACGGCCGCACCGCCGATGATCAGGAGTTCCACCGGCTGGAACAGCGACGCCAGGTGCCCCCCCGCCAGCGCGAAGCCGCCCAGGCACGCCGCGAAGATGACCACGTAGCCGATTGGAATGAACATGCAGACCCCCAAAATGAAAATCCGGCCTGCGATGTCCCCTGTGGCGGGGCTCTGGCGTCACGCGCATGGCGACACCTGCGACCGTAATAGCGCCGCCAGTATATTACAGGCAGGTGCGCAAGCCCAAGCGCGGTCCGCCTGACGAGCACCGGCGGCTTCAGGACAGGAGGCTGGCGTCCAGCCCCTCGCGCCGCAACTGGCGGCGCAAGGCTTCCAGCGCCTCGATCTGCGACTGGCGGACCCGCTCGCGGCTGATGCCCAGCCGTGCGCCGACCGCCTCGAGCGTCAGCGGCGCCTCGTCGCCCAGCCCGTAGCGCAACTCGATGATCGCGCGGTGCCTGGGCGAGAGCGCCGAGAGCCAGCGCCCCATCCCTTCGTCGAGCTGCCTCGCACCGAGAAGGCCTTCCGGCCCGCGCGCGTGCGGGTCGGGCAGCATGTCGGCCAGGGTCAGTTCGCTCTGGCCTGCGATCGGCGTCTCGAACGACACGCAGCCTTTTTGCAAGGTCAGCAGCTCGGCCACCTCCGCCTCGTCCAGCGACAGCGCACGGGAAAGTTCGGGCATGCTGGCCTCGCGGGCATGACGGCGCTCGTGCTCGCGCGCCGCGCGCAACAGACGCGCCAGCTGCTTGCCCACGTGCACCGGCAGCCGCACGGTGCGCGACTGGTTGAGCAAGGCGCGCTCGACATTCTGGCGAATCCACCACACCGCGTAGGTCGAGAAGCGGTAACCCAGGTCGGGGTCGAACTTCTCCAGCGCGTGCATCAGGCCGAGGTTGCCTTCCTCGATCAAATCCAGGAAGTCGACCCCGCGGCCCTGGTAGCGCTTGACGACCGAGACGACCAGCCTGAGGTTGCGCTCTATCATCTGCCGGCGCGCATCGTCGTCGCCGTCCCTCGCCAGGCGGGCCAGATACTGCTCCTCTGCCTGCGTGAGCAGCGGCTTGCGGCCGACCTCGTTCAGATAGACCTGCGCAAGATCAGCCGTCTCGCTGCGCCAGTCTTCGCCCGCCCCGGCCAGCGGCAGGCTGTCCGGCGCATCGGCTAAAGCTTCAGCCTCCTCTTCCGGCTGATCGGCACCCTCCGCTGCCACCCAATCCGCACAAAACACCATATCCTGACCTCCCAATAACAAAATCCACTACTGAGTGTGTTATCCATGCTAACGGGCGCCTCAGGCAAAACCAAACACTATCGGGAACGGCTCGCAATGCAGCCCGACATGCAAGTCCGGAATGGTCGAACATTCGATTTTTATGGCATTCCAATGCAATTTACCGCCGGCGCGGACAGTTTATTGCCACGCCGGCCGCCATAGCCCCTATCCGGCGACCATGCGTTGCTAGCAGGCACTAGCACCCCCCGCGCCGCCTGCCGGCATATCGGGTGGCAAAGGCCGCGGGCTGCATCTATAAATTGAATAATTTATCCTGATTATTGATTTGACTTCGTTTAGGACAGATACAGATTGCAGCACGCCCGCTCCCAGATCACCCGCGACAAGCTTGTCGACGCCGCGCTCAACAGCGTCTACCGCCATGGACACAAGGGGACGACCACCCAGCAAATCTGCGAAGGTACCGGACTCACCCAGGGCGCCCTGTTCAGGCACTTCGAAACCAAGAACGAAGTGCTGCACAGCGCGTTTTCCCGTGCGCTCGAACGCATCCTCGAGCACTGCGAAGCGTCGCTGCACGCGAGCCGCGGACAGGCAGACACCGCGCACCGCTTGTGGCAACTGGCCGAAAGTGCCTCGGCCGGCCGCTGCCACCTGGTCGCCGTCGAGCTGGCGGTCGCCGCGCGCACCCAGCCTGAACTGCACCGGCTGCTGCACGAAGAGGCGCTGCACTATCGGGACCGCTTCGTCGCGCTGCTCGGCGCCCATTTCCCGGAGTACGCCAGCCACCGCGAGTTCATCCCGGTCGTGCTCTCGCTGATCACCCAGTATGTCGGGATGGCCGTGACCAACTGCCTGCTCTTCACCCACTCGCCGTCCAGCGAACGCACCGAGTGGGCGCGCCGCGTGCTGCAGGCGGAAATTGCCCGCATCGCGGGCACACCCGCTCCGGCGATCTAGCAGACACAAAAAAAGAGGCGCTTGCGCGCCCCTTCAAGGCCGGCATCGGCCAGGCGTTCAGCCTGGCTGGCCGCGCACCACCACACGTTCGAATTCCTCGACGCAACGCGCGGCACGGCCGAGCATCTCGTCGATCTCTCGCTTGCTGATCACCAGCGGCGGCGCCGCGACGATATGGTCGCCGCACGCGCGCATGATCAGGTTCTCGCGGAAGAAGATGTCGCGGCAGGCCAGGCCCATCGTGCCCCAGTTGTCGAACAGTTCGCGCTTTTGCTTGTCCTTGACCAGGGTGAACGCCTGGATCAGGCCAACGCCGCGCACGTCGTCGACATGGTCGAACTGGCCGAAGGTCTCGCGCCACTTCGCCTGCATATAGGGGCCGGTTTCTTCGCGCACGCGCGCGACGATGCCCTCGTCACGCAAGGCGGTAACGTTGGCACGCGCCACCGCGCAGCACACCGGGTGGCCCGAGTAGGTGAAGCCGTGGTTGAAGTCGCCGCCGTGCTCGATCAACCCCTGGGCGACGCGTTCGCCGACAAACACCGCGCCGATCGGCAGGTAGCCCGACGACAGGCCCTTGGCGGTGGTGAAGAGGTCCGGCTTCACGCCGTAGAGCTCATGGCCGAACCACTGGCCGGTACGGCCGAAGCCGCAGATCACCTCGTCGCACACCATCAGGATGTCGTACTTGCGGCAGATGCGCTCGACTTCCGGCCAGTACGTCGCAGGCGGGATGATCACGCCGCCGGCGCCCTGGATCGGCTCGCCGACGAAGGCGGCGACCTTGTCGGCGCCGACTTCGAGGATCTTGTCCTCGATCCAGCGCGCGGCAGCCAGGCCGAACTCTTCCGGCGTCATGTCCTTGCCGTGCTTGTAGTACCACGGCTGCTCGACGTGGACGATACCCGGGATCGGCAGGTCGCCCTGCTCGTGCATATACGTCATGCCGCCCATCGACGCGCCGCCGATGGTCGAGCCGTGGTAGCCGTTCCAGCGGCCGATCAGCACCTTCTTCTCGGGTTTGCCGACCGAAGACCAGTAGTGGCGGACCATGCGGATCATGGTGTCGACCGATTCGGAGCCCGAGTTGGTGTAGAACACGTGCTCGAAGCCTTCCGGCGCCACTTCGGCCAGCAGCTTCGAGAGCTCGGCCACTTGCGGGTTGGTCGTCTTGAAGAAGGTGTTGTAGTAGGCGAGCTCTTCCATCTGCCGCTTGGCGACTTCGGCGAGGTCCTTGCGCCCGTAGCCGATGTTCACGCACCACAGCCCGGCCATGCCGTCGATGATCTGGTTGCCCTCGGAATCCCACAGGTAGATGCCTTCGGCCCGGGTGATCACCCGGGCGCCCTGCGCGTTCAGGCCCTTGGTATCGGAAAACGGATGCAGGTGATGTGCGGCGTCGAGCGCGCGCCAAGCTTCGGTATTCTGCTTCATGGTCTCTCCATCTTGTCGTTCAGGCGCCTGCCGCTCCCGGCGGCAGGCCGGCCGGCTTACACGTGCAGCAACAGGAACTTGCGCTCCCACGGGCTGATCACGCGGAAGTACTCGGAGAATTCCTTCTCCTTCACCCCCACGTACATCTTGACGAACTGCTTGCCCAGCACTTCGGCGATCGCCTCGCAGCGGGAAAGGCGCTGCAGCGACTCTTCGGTCGAGTGCGGGAACTGGTAGGGCAAGGTGTACGCGTCGATCTGGCACGGGTCGCGCGGCTTGAGGCCTTCCTTGATGCCGAGGTAGCCGCAGGCCAGCGTCGCGGCCATCGCGATATACGGGTTGACGTCGACACCCGGCACCCGGTTTTCCACCCGGCGCCCGGCCGGGCTCGAATGCGGCACGCGCAGGCCCACGGTGCGGTTGTCGTAGCCCCACTCGACGTTGGTCGGCGCGGCGGTATAGCGGCTCAGGCGGCGGAACGAGTTCACGTACGGCGCAAAGAGCGGCATCACTTCCGGCAGGTAGTGCTGCAGGCCGCCGATGAAGTTGAAGAACAGTTCGGACGGCTCGCCGTCCGGCCGGCTGAACAGGTTCTTGCCGGTCTCGCGGTCGGCCAGGCTCTGGTGGATATGCATCGCGCTGCCCGGCTCGTTCTCCATCGGCTTGGCCATGAAGGTCGCGTACATATTGTGGCGGAACGCCGCCTCGCGCACCGTGCGCTTGAACAGGAAGACCTGGTCGGCCAGCGACAGCGCGTCGCCGTGCAGGAAGTTGATCTCCATCTGCGCGGTACCGATCTCGTGGATCAGCGTGTCGACTTCGAGGTTCTGCGCGTGGCAGTAGTCGTAGATGTCCTCGAACAGCGGGTCGAACTCGTTGACGGCGTCGATCGCGTACGAGCGGCGGCCAAACTCGGCGCGGCCGGTACGGCCGATGGGCGGCGCCAGCGGGATGTCCGGGTCCGGGTTCGGCGACATCAGGTAGAACTCCATCTCCGGCGCGACCACCGGTGCCCAGCCCTCGGCCTCGTAGAGCGACAGCACGCGCTTGAGCACGTTGCGCGGCGCGACTTCCACAGGCCTGCCGTCGGCACGGAAGCAGTCGTAGATCAGCTGGGCCGTCGGGTCGCTCGCCCACGGCACGCGGCGCAGCGTGCTCGGGTCGGGCCGCAGCACCATGTCCGGGTCGGTCAGGTCAAGCATGCTGTCGTCGGGCCAGTCGCCGGTCACCGTCTGGATCAGCACCGCCTCGGGCAGGCGCATTTCCGTCTCGCTGATGAACTTGTCCTTGGGGACGATCTTGCCGCGCGCAACGCCGGTCATGTCCGGGACGATGCACTCCATTTCGGTGATCCGGTGCTCGCGCAGCCAGTCCAGGTTCTCTTGATGCATGATGGTTTCCTTGGTTTTGCCGGTTATCCTCCGGCTCGGAGCCGAGTCGCGACTTATTCGTTGCGTCGCTGACGGCGCTGTCGGCAAGCTTCGCCGAAAGCCTCAAAAATCTTGCGGGAGAGCGGGTTCTCCCAGTATTTCCACTCGGGATGCCACTGCACCGCGTACGCAAACGCACGCGCGGCCTCGACCCGGTACGCCTCGATCAGCCCGTCGTCGGCGACCGCCTCGGCCACCAACCCCTCGCCCAGCGTGCGGATGCCCTGCTGGTGGATCGAGTTGACGCGGGCGCGCTCACTCCCTGCCCAGCCGGCGATCCAGCTATCCGGCAACAGGCGGATGTCGTGCGCTTCGCCGTACATCAGGTCCAGGTCGTCGGTGTCGGGCTCGCGGTGGTCGAGCATGCCCGGCTCTTCCTGCACATGCTGATGCAGGGTGCCGCCCATCACCACATTGACCTCCTGGAAGCCGCGGCAGATGCCCAGCAGCGGCACGCCCCGCTCGATCGCGAGGCGAGCGAGCGGCAGCGTGGTCGCGTCGCGGCGCACGTCGTGCAGGGTGCCCTCGCGGCTGGGACCGGCACTGTAGTGGTGCGGCTCGATGTTTGACGGCGAGCCTGGCAACAGCACGCCGTCGACCAGTTCGAGTGACGCGGCGATCAGCTCGGCGTCCCCGAGCGACGGCAACAAGAGCGGCACGCCGCCGGCCGCGCCCGCCGCGGCGACGACGTATTTGTCGCCGACGGCATGGAACGGAAAGTGGCCGATCTGCTTGACGTCGCAGGGGATGCCGATCAGGGGTTTTTGCTGCATGGTGTCCTCAATGTGGAATGGGCCCGTCACGCGGCGGCCTTCACCGTCGAGACCGGGTCCGCGTACGGGTAGCCCAGAGCACTGGCGACCGCCGCGTAGGTGACCTTGCCCGCGCAGACGTTCAGGCCGTTCATCAGGTGCGGATTCTCAAGCAAGGCGCGTGCCCAGCCCTTGTTGGCCAGCTCCAGCGCGAAGGGCAGCGTCGCGTTGGTCAGCGCCATGGTGGACGTGCGCGCGACACCGCCCGGCATGTTGGCGACGCAGTAGTGGACGATGCCGTCGACCACATAGGTCGGCTCCTGGTGGGTGGTCGGACGGCTGGTCTCGAAACAGCCGCCCTGGTCGATCGCGACGTCGACCAGCACCGCGCCGGGCTTCATGCGGCCCAGCATCTTGCGGGTGACCAGCTTGGGCGCAGCCGCGCCCGGGATCAGCACGGCGCCGATCACCATGTCGGCGTCGCGCACCATCTCCTCGATATTGGCGGTGTTCGACATCAGGGTCTTGATGCGGCCCTCGAACAGCATGTCGATTTCCTTCAGGCGCGGCAGCGACTTGTCGAGGATGGTCACGTCGGCGCCGACCCCCATCGCCATGCGCGCGGCGTTCAGGCCGACCACCCCGCCACCGAGTACCACCACGCGCGCAGGCGCCACGCCAGGCACGCCGCCCAGCAGCACGCCGCGTCCGCCCTGCGCCTTCTCCAGCGCGTGCGCGCCGGCCTGAATCGCCATGCGTCCCGCCACCTCGGACATCGGCGCGAGCAGCGGCAGGCCGCCCTTGTCGTCGGTGACCGTCTCGTAGGCAATCGCGATCGCGCCCGAGTCGACCAGAAGCCGGGTCTGGTCCGGGTCCGGCGCGAGGTGCAGGTAGGTGAACAATACCTGGCCCGGGCGCAGCATCCGGCATTCGACCGGCTGCGGCTCCTTGACCTTGCAGATCATCTGCGCGCGCTCGAACACCTCGGCGGCATTCGCCGCGATACTGGCGCCTGCCTGCAGGTAGTGTTCGTCGGTAAAGCCGACGCCGAGCCCCGCCTGCGACTGCACCAGCACCGAGTGGCCGGCCGCGACCAGCTCGCGCACCCCCGACGGCGTCAGGCCGACGCGGTACTCGTGAACCTTGATCTCCTTCGGAACACCGATCAACATCTCTGCCTCCTGTCATAATTACGGGTCGACCCGGCCTGGCTCGTTTAAAAAAATCACCAAGCTGTCTGACAACCGCTGAGCAGATACTGGCTGCAAAATAGCCAATTTGCAACGCGAATGCGTTTTGCATTGCAACAGCACTCGCCGGGAGCACATTCCGGTTGACTTACCCTCGTCTAATATTATTAACATTAGCCACAGGAGGCAGAACAAAGCATGGATATCGGGGCAAGACTGAGGATGGTGCGCGAGAACATGAACCTCTCGCAGCGCGAACTGGCCAAACGCGCCGGGGTGACCAACGGGACGATCTCGCTGATCGAACAGAACCGCGTCAGCCCGTCGATCAGTTCGCTGAAAAAGGTCCTCGAAGGGCTGCCGATGACGCTGGCCGAATTCTTCACCTTCGACGCCGAACCCAAGCAGCCGACCGTGTTCTACCAGGCAGGCGAGCTGCCCAACCTCGGCAACGAGGAGATCGAACTGTTGCTGGTCGGCACCGCGCACGAGCGGCGCGACCTGGCGATCCTCAAGGAGCGTTACCTGCCGGGCGCCGACACCGGGCCTGACATGCTCGAGCACGAGGGACAGGAAGGCGGCGTCGTGATCAGCGGCGAAGTCGAGCTGACCGTCGGCAGCGAAGTGCGCACCCTCGGCCCCGGCGACGCCTACTACTTCGACAGCCGCCTGCCCCACCGCTTCCGCAACCTGGGCGACGCGCCGTGCGAGATCGTCAGCGCAAGCTCGCCACCGACATTCTGAACGACACAACAGGCCGCCACGAGCGGCCGCCAAAAGGAGCACACCATGAGCCGCACCCTGCAAGCATGGCAAGAGATGGCCGCCCAGCTGGCCATCGAAGGCCGCGCCTTCATCAAGGGCGAGTACACCGCCAGCGCCGACGGCAGGACCTTCCCCTGCGTCAACCCGGCCAACGGGCAGGCACTCGCCCGGATTTCCTGGTGCGGACAGCCCGAAGTCGACACCGCTGTTGCATGCGCGCGACAGGCGTTCGAGTCGGGTGAATGGTCGGGCCTCGCCCCGCTTGCACGCGGCCGCATCCTCAAGCGCTTCGCCGCGCTGATCCGCGAGCATTCCGACGAGCTGTCGCTGCTGGAAACGCTGGACGCCGGCAAGCCGATCTCGGACACCCAGAGCGTCGACGTCGCCGGTGCAGCCTACTGCGTCGAATGGTTCGCCGAGGCGATCGACAAGGTCGGCGGCGAAGTCGCGCCGGTCGACCCCAAGCTGGTCGGCCTCGTTACCCGCGAGGCGGTCGGCGTGGTTGCCGCGGTGGTGCCGTGGAACTTCCCCATCCTGATGGCGAGCTGGAAATTCGGCCCGGCGCTGGCCGCCGGCAACGCGGTGATCGTCAAGCCGTCCGAGAAGTCGCCGCTGACCGCGATCCGCCTGGGCGCGCTCGCCCGCGAAGCCGGCATCCCCGCCGGCATCTTCCAGGTGTTGCCCGGCGCCGGCGACGTCGGCCGCATGCTCGCCGAGCACATGGACGTCGACTGCATCGCGTTCACCGGCTCGACCGGCGTCGGCAAGCTGATCGCCGGCTACGCTGCCGGATCCAACCTCAAGCGCGTGTGGCTGGAACTCGGCGGCAAGTCGCCCAACATCGTGCTCGCCGACTGCCCGGACATCCGCAAGGCCGCGCGCACCGCCGCCGCCGCCATCTTCTACAACATGGGCGAGATGTGCACCGCCGGCTCGCGCGTGCTGGTACAACGCGAAGTGAAGGACGCCTTCCTCGCCGCCTTCCGCGAGGCGGCCCAGGGCTGGCAGCCGGGCAACCCGCTCGACCCGGACACCGCGATGGGCGCCATCGTCGACCGCATCCAGTACGAAAAGGTGCTGGGCTACATCGAGAAGGGCCTCGCCGAGGGCGGCCAGCTTGTGACCGGCGGCAAGGCCGCGCATACCGACACCGGCCTCTTCATCGAGCCGACCGCGTTCGACTGTCCGCGCGCCGACCTCGCCATCTGCCGCGAGGAGATCTTCGGGCCGGTGCTCTCCATCATCACCTTCGACACCGTCGACGAGGCGGTCGCCATCGCCAACGACAGCGAATACGGCCTCGCCGCCGCGGTTTGGACGTCCAACCTCACCACCGCGCACCAGGTATCGCGCCGCCTGCGCGCGGGCACGGTGTGGGTGAACTGCTACGACGAGGGCGGCGACATGAACTTCCCGTTCGGCGGCTTCAAGCAGTCAGGCAACGGGCGCGACAAATCGCTACACGCACTGGAGAAGTACACCGAACTGAAGAGCACGCTGATCAAGCTCAGCTAAGTTCGACTGGCAACAAAAAAGGGAGGCCGCGGCCTCCCTTTTTTGTGTGGTACGTCAGCGACGCATCGAGTCGAAGAACTGCTGGTTCGACTTGGTCGCGCGTACCTTGTCCTGCAGGAACTCCATCGCCTCGATGTCGTCCATCGGGTAGAGCAGTTTCCGGAGCACCCAGATGCGCTGCAACTGCTCCGGCGGGATCAGCAACTCCTCGCGGCGGGTGCCCGAGCGGTTGATGTTGATCGCCGGGAAGATGCGCTTCTCGGCCATCTTGCGGTCCAGGTGGATCTCGCAGTTGCCGGTGCCCTTGAATTCCTCGTAGATCACGTCGTCCATGCGGCTGCCGGTGTCGACCAGCGCGGTGCCGATGATGGTCAGGCTACCGCCCTCCTCGACGTTGCGCGCGGCACCGAAGAAGCGCTTCGGGCGCTGCAGCGCGTTGGCGTCGACACCGCCGGTCAGCACCTTGCCCGACGACGGGATCACGGTGTTGTACGCGCGCGCCAGACGGGTGATCGAGTCAAGCAGGATCACCACGTCCTTCTTGTGCTCGACCAGGCGCTTGGCCTTCTCGATCACCATGTCGGCGACCTGCACGTGGCGCGTCGCCGGCTCGTCGAAAGTCGAGCTGACCACTTCGCCCTTCACCGAGCGCTGCATCTCGGTCACTTCTTCCGGACGCTCGTCGATCAGGAGCACGATCAGCACCGCTTCGGGGTGGTTGGCGGTGATCGCGTGCGCGAGATGCTGCAGCATCACCGTCTTGCCCGACTTCGGCGGTGCGACCAACAGCGCGCGCTGGCCTTTGCCGATCGGCGCGACCAGGTCGATGATGCGGCCGGTGATGTTCTCTTCGGCGCGGATGTCGCGTTCGAGCTTGAACTGTTCGGTCGGGAACAGCGGCGTCAGGTTCTCGAACAGGATCTTGTGCTTGGAGTTTTCCGGCGGTTCGCCGTTGACCCGGTCGACCTTGACCAGCGCGAAGTAGCGCTCGCCGTCCTTCGGCGTGCGGATCTCACCCTCGATGCTGTCCCCGGTGTGCAGGTTGAAGCGGCGGATCTGGCTGGGGCTGACGTAGATGTCGTCGGGACCGGCCAGATACGAGGTGTCGGGGCTGCGCAGGAAGCCGAAGCCGTCCGGCAGCACTTCGAGGGTACCGTCGCCGTAAATGCTTTCGCCGCGTTTGGCCTGGTTTTTCAGCAGGGCGAAGATCAGGTCCTGCTTGCGCAGCCGGTTGGCGCCGTCAATTTCATTGGCGATCGCCATTTCAACCAGCTGGGTGACATGGAGGTGTTTGAGGTCGGATAGATGCATGGCAGCCGTAAGTCGACTCATTGTCGAAACGAAGCCGCGAACGGGCTTCTGAAGTCTACGAGTGAGGAATGAAACAGGAGGACGGGCGGCGGAAACGCCACCCGTGCTTGAAAACTCAGGGAAGGATAGACGCGATCAGATGTGGCTGTCAATGAACGCGGTCAACTGGCCCTTGGCCAGGGCGCCGACCTTGGTCGCGACCACGTTGCCGTCCTTGAACAGCATCAGGGTCGGGATGCCGCGGATGCCGAACTTGGGCGGGGTCTGCTCGTTCTGGTCGATATTGAGCTTGACCACCTTCAGGCGGCCTGCGTATTCGCCGGCAACGTCGTCGAGGATGGGCGCGATCATCTTGCACGGACCGCACCATTCTGCCCAGTAGTCGACCAGTACCGGGCCCTGGGCTTTCAGGACCTCCTGCTCGAAGGATTCGTCGCTGACGTGCTGGATAAGATCGCTCATAGTGTCCTCTGGAGAAGCGTGCGCTGTTGTGCTCGAAACACGCATGGTAGCAAAGCCGCCAAATCCGCAGCAAGACGGCACGCGCCACGGGCATGACAAAGATATTACAAGGCGTATAGTTGGAGTCAACGCCGACGCCTGCCCACGCCATGCCGACCCAGTTTCCATCCGTTCCGAACCTGCTGCGCCGCCTGATGCCGGGCGCCGCCGCCCTGCTCGCGTACCGGCGCACCGACCTTGCCGCCGACGTGCGGGCCGGCAGCGCGGTCGCGGCGGTCGCGGTGCCGGTCGGCGTCGCCTACGCGCAACTGGCCGGTTTCCCGCCGGCGCTGGGGCTGTACGCGTCGCTGCTGCCGCTCATCGCGTACGCGCTGTTCAGCACCTCGCGCCAGTTGGTGGTCGGCCCGGACGCGGCGACCTGCGCGATGGTCGCCGGCACGCTGGCGACGCTCGGCGCGGTCGACGCCGACACCCGCCTCGCGCTCTCGGCGCTGCTCTCGCTGTTCGCGGGCCTGCTCCTGGTCGGCGCGAGCCGCCTGCACCTGGGCGCGCTGGCCGACTTCCTGTCGCGCCCCATCCTGCTGGGTTTCCTGAACGGCGTCGCGCTGAACATCCTGCTCGGGCAAGGCGGCAGCCTCATCGGCATCGAGCTCTCCTCGCACGACGCGCTACACCGCGTCGCCGAACTGGCGCGCGGACTTGGCAACACCAGCCTGCCGACCCTGCTGCTCGCCCTTGCGACCTTCGCCCTGCTCAGGCTGACCACAAGGCGGGCGCCCGGCCTGCCCGCCGCCTTGCTTGCGCTGGCCGGCGCGACCCTCGCCACCCGTCTGGCCGGGCTCGAAGCACTGGGCGTTGCCACCCTGGGCGAGGTGGCCGCCGGCCTGCCCACGCTCAGGCTGGACCTCTCCGCCGTGCCGGGGCTCGAGCTTGGCAAGCTCGCCTCGGCCGCCGGCGGCGTCGCGCTGATCAGCTACTGCAACGCGATCGTCACCGCGCGCAGCTTTGCCGCGCGAGGCGGCTACGAAGTCGACGCCGACCTCGAACTGCGCGCGCTGGGCGCCGCCAATATCGCGTCGGCGCTGTCCGGCAGCTTCGCCGTCAGCGCGGCCGATTCGCGCACCGCGGTCGCCGAGCGCGCCGGCGCGCGCACCCAGATGAGCTCGATTGTCGCCGCGCTATGGGTCGCGCTCTGTCTGGTCGCCCTCACCCCGCTACTCGCCTTGGTGCCGACCGTCGCGCTGGCGGTGATCCTGGTCGACGCCGCGCTGTCGCTGCTGGACATGCGTGCGGTGCGCGAACTGGGCCGCCTCAGCCGCCACGAGATGTGGCTGTCGCTCGCCACCACTGCCGGCGTGCTCAGCACCGGCGTGCTCGAAGGGATCGCCGTGGCGCTCGCGCTGTCGCTGTTGCGCTTCATCCACGCGATGGCACGCCCCGAGGACGAGGTCCTCGGCCAGATCGACGGCGTGCCCGGCTTTCACGACACCGGCCGCCACCCGGACGCACGGCAGCGCCCGGGCGTGCTGATCTACCGCTTCAACGCGCCGCTGGTCTTCTTCAACGCACCGACCTTCAGCCACCGCCTGCTCGCCGCCTGCAGCCAGCGGCCGGGCCTGGCCACCGTGATCCTCGACATGATGCCGGTCTCCAGGCTGGACGCGACCGGCCGCTACACCCTCGACGAAGTGGCGCGGCGCCTCGACGCGCAAGGCATCCGGCTGGTGATCGCCGGACGGCGCACCGAGCTCTTGCAGTGGCAGGCGGCACATTTGTCGCTGTTCTGGGCACAGGAAGACCGGCTGTTCCCGACCGTCAAGCAGGCACTCAAGGCGTGCGCCGGCATGCCAAAACCAGACATGACATTGTCGGACAGTTAGGCGGCGCGGCCACATCGGGTATAATGCGCGACTGTTTCAAGCAAAAGGACTCCAACAATGGGTTTCCTGCAAGGCAAAAAGATCCTGATTACCGGCATGATCTCGAACCGCTCGATCGCCTACGGCATCGCGCAGGCATGCCACCGCCAGGGCGCCGAGCTCGCGTTCACCTACGTGGTCGACAAGCTCGAGGACCGCGTCCGCGACATGGCCGCTGACTTCGGCTCCAAGCTGGTCTACCGCTGCGACGTACAGAACGACGACGAGATCAAGCAGCTGTTCGTTGACCTCGGCAAGGAATGGGACGGCCTAGACGGCCTGGTGCACGCGATCGCGTTCGCGCCGCGCGAGGCACTCGAGGGCGACTTCCTCGACGCGCTCAGCCGCGAAGCGTTCCACACCGCGCACGACGTGTCCGCCTACAGCTTCCCGGCGCTGGCCAAGGCCGCGCGCCCGATGATGCAGGGCCGCAACGGCGCGCTGCTCACCCTGTCCTACCTGGGCGCGGTGCGCGCGATCCCGAACTACAACGTGATGGGGCTGGCCAAGGCCAGCCTGGAAGCTGCGGTGCGCTTCATGGCCGCCAGCCTCGGCCGTGACGGCATCCGCGTGAACGGCATCTCGGCCGGCCCGATCAAGACGCTGGCTGCCGCCGGCATCTCGGGCTTCTCGCAGTTGCTGAAGATGGCTGCCAGCCAGAACTGCCTGCGCCGCAACGTGACCATCGAGGAAGTCGGCAACACCGCCGCCTTCCTGCTGTCCGACCTCTCCTCCGGCATCACCGGCGAGATCACCTACGTCGACGCCGGCTTCAGCGTGAACTCGCTGAACGTACCGGAAGCCTAATCCGGCGCAGACTGCGGATGGTAAGGGGCGCCCAAATGGGCGCCCTTTTTTCATTGCCGGCCATAAAACAAACGCGCTTGCTTGCTTTTTCTGCAAAGATTGACACATGTCAATGCCTTTTGCATTGCTTGTTGCATATTTTATATGCTTTCCATGCAAGGGTGATTGCAATGAAAGTGTCCAGACTCCTCCTCACTAGCTTATGCGGCGCGGCCTTCGCGCTGACAGTCCCGGCCACCGCTCACGCGGCGTACAAGGCCGAATACAAGCTCTCGACCGTCCTTGGCAACGCCTTCCCCTGGGGCCAGGGCGCCGAGCGCTGGGCCCAGCTCGTCAAGGAACGCACCGGTGGCCGCATCAATATCAAGGTTTACCCCGGCGCCGCGCTGGTCAACGGCGACCAGACCCGCGAGCTGACCAGCATGCGCCAGGGCGGCATCGACATGGCCGTCGGCTCGACCATCAACTGGTCGCCGCAGATTCGCCAGCTCAACCTGTTCGCGCTGCCCTTCCTGCTGCCGGACTACGCCGCGCTCGACGCGCTGACCCAGGGCCGCGTCGGCACCGAACTGTTCGGCGTGATGGAAAAAGCCGGCATCGTGCCGCTGGCCTGGGGCGAAAACGGCTTTCGCGAGCTCTCCAACAGCAAGCGCGAGATCCGCAACCCGGCCGACCTCAAGGGCCTGAAGATCCGCATCGTCGGCTCGCCGATCTTCAACGAGACTTTCAGCACGCTCGGCGCCAACCCGACCCAGATGAGCTGGGCCGACGCCCAGCCGGCGATGGCCTCCGGCGCCGTCGACGGCCAGGAAAATCCCTTGTCGCTGTTCAGCGCGGCCAAGCTCAACACCGTCGGCCAGAAGTACCTGACCCTGTGGGGCTATATGGCCGACCCGCTCGTGTTCGCGGTCAACCGCAAGGTGTGGGCATCGTGGAGCCCGGCCGACCAGAAGATCGTCGCCCAGGCCGCCCGTGACGCCGCGCGTGAGCAGATCAAGCTCGCCCGTGCCGGCATCAGCGGCCAGGACAACGCGACCTTGCGTGCCATCGGCGCCCAAGGCGTCAAGGTCACCGCGCTGACCCCGGCCGAAAAGGCCACGTTCGCGCGCGCCGCGCGTCCGGTCTACGACAAGTGGGCCCAGCGCGTGGGCACCGGCCTCGTCAAGCAGGCCGAAACCGATATCGCCAAACGAAAACAATAAACCCCTAGCGCCGGCCACCCCGGCGGCAGCAGGCACGCGGCAGCGCAGGACGGGCGCCGCCGCGTAACCATGCGTCACCCTCGCACCCAGGCGGCCCACCCGGCTGCCAGACACGCCTGCCGCCGCCCGGGCCGCCCGCGCCCACATTGAAAAGCCGTCATGTCCGATCCTTGCTCCCAGGCGTCCACTGCGCGCCACCTGATTCCCGTCTCGCTTGACGAAGCGCTCGCCGCCCTCTCCTTGCTGCTGATCTGCGTGATCAGCCTGGCCAACGTGCTGGTACGCTACTTCACCGACCAGTCGTTCGCTTTCACCGAGGAAGTCTCGGTCTTCCTGCTGGTCACGCTGACCTTTTTCGGTGCCGCTGCCGCCTTCGCGCGCGGCCGCCACATCCGCATCGGCTGCGTTGCCGACCACCTGCCAGGCACGGCGCGGCGAAGCCTGGCCGCCCTGGGCCTGTTGACCAGCCTTGCGCTCTTCGCGCTGATGGCCTGGCAAGGTGCGCTGCTGGCGCTGGATGACTTCGAGTTCGAGACCACTTCGCCGGGCATCGGTGTGCCGCAGTGGTGGTACACCGCGTGGCTGCCCGCGCTGTCGGTGTGGATCTGCCTGCGCATCGCCGGCCGTCTTTACGATGTATGGAGGGCCGACCAATGAGCGCCGACATCATCTCGCTGCTGTTTATCGCCTTCTTCGCAGGCCTATTGGCAGGTTTTCCTCTGCTGGCCACGCTCGGCGTCGCCGGTGCGCTGGCCATCTGGCTCGGGGATATTGGCCTGGTATCGGCACCGGCCATGGTGTGGAGCGGTATCGCCAAGTACCCGCTGCTCGCGCTGCCGCTTTTCGTGCTGGCCGGCATGCTGTTCGAGCGCGCCGGCGTCGCCGCGCGGCTGGTCGCGCTGGCCAACGCGCTGGTCGGCCCGCGCCGCGGTGCGCACGCGACGGTCGCCATCCTGGTCTGCCTGTTCCTGGGCGGCATGTCGGGCTCCGGCACCGCCGACGCTGCGGCGGTGGCCATGGTGATGATCCCGACCATGACGCGCCACGGCTACCCGCCAGCGTTCTCGGCCAGCCTGATCGCGGCGGCCGGCGCGACCGCCATCCTGATCCCGCCGTCGATCGCGCTGATCGTCTACAGCGTGCAGGTGCCGCAAGCCACCGTCCCCGCCCTGTTTTCCGCCGGGCTCGTCCCCGGCGTGCTCGCCGGGCTCGCGCTGATCGCGCCGGCGTTGTGGCTGTCCTGGCGGCATGGCTTCGGCGAAGCCGGAGAGAGTGCACGCACGCCGTGGTGGCCGGCACTGAAAGACGCGTCCTGGGGCATTGCTGCACCGATCATCATCCTGGGCGGGCTGCGCAGCGGCGCTTTCACGCCGACCGAGGCGGCGGTAGTGGCCGTCGCCTACGCAGCTTTCGTCGGCATGTTGGTCTACCGCACGCTCGACCTCTGCACGCTGTACCGGGTGCTGGTCGACTCGGCGGAGATCTCGGCGGTGGTGATGATGATCATCGCGATGGCCGGCGTGTTCGCGCACGCAGGTTCGACGCTCGGCGCGTTCGATGCGCTGGCCGAGGCGCTGCTCGGGCTGACCGACGCGCCGCTGGGCATGCTCGCGCTGATCATGCTGATGCTGCTGATCGCCGGCATGCTGCTCGACGCCGTCTCCATCCTGCTGATCTTCCTGCCCATCCTGATGCCCATCGTCGAGCGTTTCGGCTGGGATCCGGTATGGTTCGGCGTACTGATGGTGATGAACCTGGCCATCGGCCAGTTCACCCCGCCGATGGCGGTCAACCTGATGGTGACCAGCCGCATCGCCGGGGTCGGCATCGAGAAGACCGTGCGCTGGTGCCTGTGGATGATGGCCTCGATGCTGCTCGCGCTGCTGCCGGTCGCGCTGTGGCCCGAGCTGGTGCTGTGGCTGCCGCGCTCACTCGGCTACTAGCGGGCGCTATAATCGCAGGCCCAACCCTTGGCGGACCCAGGACATGAACGGACTCACCCACTTCGACGCGGCCGGCCAGGCGCACATGGTCGACGTCGGCGGCAAGGACGAGACGCTGCGCGTCGCGCGCGCGACCGGCCATATCAGCATGCTGCCCGATACCTTCGCGCGCCTGATGGCGGGCACCAGCAAGAAGGGCGACGTGATCGGCATCGCGCGCATCGCCGCGATCCAGGGCGCCAAGCGCTGCGCCGACCTGATCCCGCTGTGCCATCCGATCGCGCTGACCCGCGTCGCCGTCGAATTCACGCCCGAGCCCGACACGCACCGGCTGCACATCGAGGTCACCTGCGAGACGGTCGGCCGCACCGGCGTCGAGATGGAGGCCTTGAGCGCGGCGAGCGCCGGCCTCATGACCGTCTACGACATGCTAAAAGCCGTCGACCGCGGCATGCGGATCGACGGCTTGCGTCTACTGGAAAAACAGGGCGGCAAGTCCGGCCACTGGCAGGCCGAACCCTGAGGCTTTAGAGCGTGTTCATGATCTCGCGAGCGAGGGCGAGACAAGGCGAAAACGGCTGAGAAAGCGGAATGTACAGGTGGTACATGAGCATTTCGAAGCCGTTTTTAACGCCGTATCGGCGATGCGCAGCAGATCGTGAGCAGGTTCTTAGCCGCGCGCGGCGAGCCGTGCGAGCACCCCCTGCAGCAGGCGGATGCGCGGCTCGACGCTTTCAAGCATCAAAAACTCGCTCACCGCGTGCCAGCCGCCGCCTTGCGGGCCGAAGCCGTCGAGCGAGGGCACGCCCGCCGCGGCGGTGAAGTTGGCGTCCGAGCCGCCGCCCGCCTCCTGCCAGCCGATCGCCAGACCCTGCTCGGCAGCCACTGCTTCCACCAGCGCGATCAGCGCCTCGGTGTCGGCATTCGGCCGCATCGCCGGCTTGAAGGTCTGCCGCTCCACTTCCACGCGGCAACCCGCGACAAACGGCGTCTTTGCCAGCGCGCGCAGCCGCGCGTCGATGGCTTCGGCCGCGTCGTTGTCCCAGAAACGCAAGTCGACGATCGCCTCGGCAAAGTCGGGCACCACGTTGACGCCGGTGCCGCCCTTGATCAGCCCCACGTTCAGCGTGGTGCCGGCGTCCAGGTCGACCATCTGGTTGATCGCCAGCGTCCAGTGCGCCAGCTCGGTGATCGCCGAGATGCCCTCGGCGAGCGCGTTGCCCGCGTGCGAGGCCTTGCCGTGGAAGGCGATGCGGTACTTGGCGTTGCCCTTGCGCGCCTTCACCAGCTGCCCGTTGGCGCGCGCGGCCTCGGCCACCAGCACGCAGGCGCTTCTTTTCGCCGTCTCGATGAGCCAGTCGCGCGAATACGGCGAGCCGATTTCCTCGTCGCAGTTGTAGCAGACCACCACCTTCAGGCTGCCGTCCATCGCCTGCGGCAAATCTTTCAACGCATACCACAGCGCGAGCACGCCGGCCTTCATGTCGGACACGCCCGGGCCGTACGCCATGTCGCCCTCGATACGCAGCGGGCGTTCGGCGGCGGTGCCGACCGGGAACACGGTGTCCATATGGCCGGAGAGCATCACGTCGTAGCGTTCCGCATCCGGCGCGTTGGTGATCTCGAGGCAGGGGCCGCACGCGTCGGAGAACTGGCGGCGCGTCACCCGGTAGCCGATGGCCTGGTAGAGCCCGGTCACGTAGTCGGCGACGGCGGCGACGCCCTCGGGCGTGCGGCTGCCGCAGTCGACGTTGACCAGCGGTTCGAGCTTGGCGAGGTAGTCTTGCAGGCTGAAGGACATGGCAACTCCAAAAGCGTGCCGCCGGCAGCACCCTTGCCGCCGGCGGCAGGGATTACATGAAGAAGGCGTAGTTGAGCGACAGCGCGGTCAGCAGGGCGCCGGCCATCGGCACGCTGGTACGGCGCACGATCTCGAACGGCGAGACCTTGGCGATGCCCGCGCAGGCGATGATCACCGCCGCGATCGGCGAGACGGTGCGGCCGATCGACGAGGCGAGCTGCATCGGCAGCAGCATGGTCACCGCCGGCACGCCGAACTTGGCGGCCACCGCCGGCGCCAGCGTCGCGAAGCTGAGGAAGGACGCGTTGCCCGAGCCCATCACGATCGCCGCGCCCATGATCAGGCCGACCAGCACCAGGGTCATGAAGGATGCGCCGAGACCAGCGCCGTCCGCCGAGTGCAGCAGCGCGTCGATGGCGCCGATCGCCTTGAGCGACTCGGCGAACAGCTCGGCGCACACGATCAGCGCGACCACCGGTCCGAACACCTTGCCCATGCCGTCGAGGAAGCTCGACAGGCCGGACAGCGCGGTGCGGATCGAGCGGGTACGCACCAGCTCGCACGCCATGCCGGCGAACACGGTCAGCAGCATCGCCACTTCCACGCTCACCTTGATGTCGGCGATCACCAGCTTGGAGAACACCATCATCAGGCCGAACGGGATGACCGGCAGCAGCGCGTAGCCGGCCGGCGCGAGCTTGCCCTCGCTGCCCGCCTCGTCGGTCTCGGCGTGTTCGCCGCGGTGCAGGGCCGGGTCCCAGCCGGCACGGCGGTCGCAATGGCGCTGCCAGAAGAAGTGCAACAAGGTGGTCACCACCAGCATCGGCACCACCAGCCATACCTGGTAGTCGACGAAGTAGGTGGTCGGGTCGAGGCCGGACTGGCCGGCCGAGAAGATCGCGTTGGTCTGGGTGGGCCCGATCTCGAACGCCTGCGAGGTCACGATCACGCCGACGGCCGACGCCGGGCTGATGCCCAGGTTGCGCATGATCGGGTACATGGTGACCATCAACAACAGGCCAAGGCCGGTGGCCGAGGTGACGAACAGCGACACGAACACCGCGACCAGGTAGCACACGGCGAGCATCACGTAGCTCGAACGGATGCCGGCCACCGGCTTGACCGCGATGCGCACCAGCGCCTGCGACGCGCCGATATGCGACATGTAGGTCGCAAAACCGGCGACCGCCATGATGGTCAGGCCCAGCGCGGCGGCGCGCTTGGAGAAGATGCCCTTGAACACCTCGAAGAGGTCGAACAGCGCAAAGCCGGTACTCTTGTCCGCCGGCAGGATCGGGTGGATGCCGGACCAGTAGGCGACGGCGAACAGCGCCATGCCGGCCAGCGCGAGTACCGCCTGCGGGTTGTAGTCCTTGATGATGCCGTAGACGACCAGCCCCAGCACCAGTAAGACGACGATCAGTTCCATCAGTTATTCCATATTCAACGAATTACTAATGGAATGTAACAAAAAAAGCCTGTCCTCGCTTGATCTGGCTCAAGCGAGGACAGGCGTGACTGACCTTAACCGCCGATCAGCGCGAGGGCGAACGCCGCGGCCACGGTGCCAGCCAGCGCGCTGCCGTACACCAGCACACGCGCGCCGCGCCCCGCGTGGACGCCGATGTCGTGCAGGCTGTGGAAGATGCGGTGCACCGCGTGCCAGAAAAACAGCGACACCACCACGAAGAGGAAGGCCTTGGCCAGCCAGTGCTGCGCGAAGGCACGGGCCGCCCCGTAGGAGAGCGCCGCCTCCGGCATCAGCCCCAGCGGCACCGCGAACACCAGCACGAACACCAGCGCGGCGCCGATCAGCGCCGCGAGCATGCCGCCAGCGCCAAAGAGCAGCCAGAACACCGGCTCGTTGCTGCGCTTGAGTTGATCGCTCATCCCTGCCCTCCGTTCGCCAGCAAACAGAAAAAGCCGACCACCGCGAAGCTGGCGACCAGCATCGCCGCGAGGCCGACCGCGCTGATGGTCGAGCCCGGTACCTTGCGCCCGCCCACCCGCACGGGCGGCAGCGTGCGCGGCATGATCAGGAACCAGCTCACGCCGTGGTAGAGCAGCATCACGAGGATCAGCCCGTTCAGCAGCAAACCCGGCACCGACGCGAGAAACGCGGTGAACCCGCCCCACGCCGCCTCGCCTGCGGCCAACGCAAAGAGCCCCGCCAGCATCTCAAGCGCGAACAGCCACACGAACACGGCCGTCCCCTCGTGCGCCATGTACTCGATAAAGAACGGGTCGCGCTTGAACCAGCCGTCCATAGGCCGGACATACGGCCTGCGTTTGCTCATCGGCAGCCTCCTTGCTTGGGCGCTGGGCGCAGGAAACGGAAGAAGTAGTCGCGCGCGCTGTTCATCTTGTTGACGTTGACCGCGTTGGCCGGGTCGACCATCTTCGGGCACACCTCGGAGCAGTAGCCGACCGCAGTGCAGTTGAACACGCCAAGCTCGGCGTTGATCATCTCCATCCGTTCCGCCTGCCCGCCGTCGCGGCTGTCGAGGTTGTAGCGGTGCAACAGCGCAATGGCGCCGGGGCCGAGGAAGTCGGGGTTGAGGCCGACCTGCGGGCACGCCGCGTAACAGAGCCCGCAGTTGATGCAGCCGGCGAACTGCGCGTAAAGGTCCATTTCCTCGGGCGTCTGCAGGTACTCGCCGTCTTCCAGCGCGCGCATCTCGCGCGGGATCAGGTAGGGTTTGACCTTCTGAAGCTTGTCGATAAAGCCGTCCATCACCACCACCAGGTCGCGCTCGATCGGGAAGTGCGCGAGCGCCTCGACCGTCACCCGCTCCGGGTAGTCGCGCAGGAAGGCCTTGCACGCGAGCTGCGGCTTACCGCCTATCATCATCCCGCAACTGCCGCAGATCGCCTGCCTGCACGACCAGCGGAAACTCAGCGTGCCGTCGAGCTCGTCCTTGATGTAGTTGAGCGCGGCGAGCACCGAAGTATCGTCACCGTACGGCACCTGGTACTCCTGCCACACCGGCGCCTCGTCCTGTTCGGGGCGGTAGCGCAGCACCGCGACCGTCTTTGTCTGCCCGGTCATACCGCACCTCCCTGCGCGGCCTGCTCCGCCGCGTGCTGCGCGGCGCCGTAGGCGCGCACCGCCGGCGGCGAGCGGGTGATTTTCACGTCCTGGTAACTGATCTGTGGCACGCCATCGGCGGCGCGGGTGGAGAGCGTGTGCTTGAGGAAATTCACGTCGTCGCGCGCCTCGAAGCCATCCAGGCGCTGGTGTGCGCCGCGCGACTCGCGCCTGAGCAAGGCCGAGTGCGCCATCGCGCGCGCGACCTCCAGCTGGTAACCCAGCTCGATCGCCAGCAGCCACTCGCTGTTCCACACGCTCGAGCGGTCGGTGAGCCGCACCCGCGTGTAGCGCTCAGCCAGCTCGGCGAGCTTGTCGCAGGTCGCCTGCATCCGCTCGCCGGTGCGGTAGATGCCGCAGCCCTCTTCCATGCTCTGCGCCATCTCGCGGCGGATGTCGGCGATGCGCTCGCTGCCGTCGCCCGTGAGCAGCGCACGGGCGGGCGTTGCCGCCGCCTCGGCCAGCTGCAGCAGGCGCGCGCTGTCGGCGCGGCTTGCCTCGCGCGCATAGCGCATCGCCGCCTCGCCGGCGCGCTTGCCGAACACCGACAGCTCGGCCAGCGAATTCGACCCCAGCCGGTTGGCGCCGTGGATGCCGACGCTCGAACACTCGCCGGCGGCGTAGAGGCCGGGCATCGGCGACGCGCAGCCGCCGTCGACTAGGATGCCGCCCATGGTGTAGTGCACCGCCGGGCGCACCGGGATCGGTTCGCGCGCGGGGTCGATGCCCATGAACTCGCGGGCCAGCTCGCAGATCTGCGGCAGCCGCTCGTGCAGCCGCGCCTCGCCCAGATGGCGCAAATCGAGGTGCACCACCGGCCCGTAGCGGCCGTCGACCGTACGCCCCTTCTGCATCTCATGCCAGAACGCCTGGCTTAAGCGGTCGCGCGGGCCCAGCTCCATATACTTGTTGCGCGGCTTGTCTTCGGCCGGCCCCAGGCCATAGTCCTGCAGGTAGCGGTAGCCGTCGCGGTTGACCAGCACCCCGCCCTCGCCGCGGCACGCCTCGGTGAACAGCAGGCCGGTGCCAGGCATGCAGGTCGGGTGGTACTGCACGAACTCCATGTCGCGCAACGGCACGCCGTGCCGGTACGCCACCGCCATGCCGTCGCCGGTGACGATGCCGCCGTTGGTGTTCTCGCGGAACACCCGCCCGGCGCCGCCGGTGGCGAACACCACCGCGCCGGCTTCGATCAGCGTGAATTCGCCGCTGGCGATCTCGACCACCAGCACGCCGGCGGCGCGACCCTCATCGACGATCAGGTCGACCAGGAAATACTCATCGAAGCGGCGGATGGACGGATAACGCAGCGAGGTCTGGAACAGCGTGTGCAGGATATGGAAGCCGGTCTTGTCGGCGGCGAACCAGGTGCGCTCGATCTTCATGCCGCCAAACGCGCGCACGTTGACGTGGCCGTCCGCCTTGCGGCTCCACGGGCAGCCCCAGTGCTCGAGCTGCACCATCTCGCGCGGGCACTCGCGCACGAATTCGTCGACCACGTCCTGCTCGCACAGCCAGTCGCCGCCGGTCACGGTGTCGGCGAAGTGGTGGTCGAAACTGTCGTGCGCCTGCACGACGCCGGCCGACCCGCCCTCGGCCGCCACCGTGTGGCTGCGCATCGGGTAGACCTTGGACACCAGCGCGATGGTCTGCGCCGGGTCGCTTTCTGCGGCGGCGATCGCCGCCCTGAGCCCGGCACCGCCGGCGCCGACGATCACCACGTCGGCCTTGAATACTTGCACGCTGCCCACCTCCCCTTTTTTACTGTTCTTGCCGCGCACGCGCCCAAGCGCAGCGCTGAGGCTGAATCTAGCAAACGACTGGCAGCGCGCAGTTGACCCCCGTCAATAGTGCGCAAGGCATGCGCCCGCAAAAAAGCCCGGCCTTGCGGCCGGGCAACACTTGGAGAATCGTGGAAATCGGGGCTGGGCAGGTTTAGCCGAACGCCGGCAGAGACGGCGTTACAAGCGGCCGCCCTTCGGCGAGCCACGCGTCGTAACCACCGAGGATCGAGGTGACGTTGCGGTAGCCCATCTCTTTGAGCGCGCACGCGACCAGCGCGGCACGCCCGCTGGTCTTGCAATAGACGACGATCGCGAGCTCGGGCGACGCGTATTCGGGCGTGGCCGAAAACTTGAACTCGACGAGGCCGCGCGGGATATTGACCGCACCCGCGAGGTGGCCGGCGGCGTATTCGTCCGCCTCGCGCACGTCGAGCAAAAGGTCCGCCCGCGCGATTGCCTCCGCCGCCTCCTTGGGATTGATCTCGCGGATGCGCGCCTTCGCCTCCGCAACCATCTGCTGTGCAGTCTTCACTTCATGGCTCCTTTGCCGTCTTTTGAATTGTCACGGCCGCGCCGCGAGTTGCGCGCGCAAGGCCGCAGCGTCGGCCACGTAGGCGATGCGATCGACCTTCCCCCCGCGCACATGCACGACGGTGACCGCATCCTGCCTGCGTGGCAGCCCCCCGGCGGCCTCCGGCTTGTAGGCGAGCGCGACGTCGAACCCGAGCTCGCGCAATTTCGGCAAGGCGAACATGCGGGTGATCACCGACGGCATGCCGCTGATATCCGCCACATGCACGACGGCAGGCGGCCGTTGGGTCTTGTCCGCCGCGAGCACCTCGTTGACCAGCGCGCTGGTCGCCTTTTGCGCGCTGAACAGCACCACCCGGGTATCAGCGCCGACCGTCATCGGCAAGCCATGCTGGTTTTCCAGCGCAAGCGAGGGCAAGGCGCTGCCCGGCACCAGCGGCGCCGCCAGCGCGGCCATCGGCATCAGGACAAGGAAGGAAGCGGCGGCAAGCCGCCGGCAGGCGTAAAGAATCATCGGTTTCATCCGTTCATGGGCCACCTGGGTGCGGTGGCGATACCTTGCCTGACCGAGCGCGCGCACCCGCGTTCCCTTATGTAATATTTGTTAACGCTTACCGATGACAAAGGCGATTCGCGCTAACACAGCCGCCAGGCGGCCAGCAGCAAGGCTACCGGCACCGCCGGCGCGCCCAGCAGCACGCGCGGCAGCAGACTGAGCGGAACGAAGCCGACCCCACGCACAAAGGCCGCGCTCATCGCCCAGAACGCGGCAAGTGCCGCCAGATGGTCGGCGCGCCCGTCGCTACCCGCGAGCAGTGCCGGGTAGACGGTGAGCCCCAGCATCAGCGCGAGGCCCACCACAAGCAGCGGCACGCTGCTGCGAGCCTTGCCTTCAGTCATCGTGCCGGCGCAGCGGATGACCGAGCGAGGCGGCGCGCGCGTCCTCGTTCTCGCCCCACATCGCGTTGAGGATGGCCAAGAGCACGGCAAAGCCGATGCCCAGCGTCCAGGCGAAATACCACATAAGCTTCCTTTCCCGCGCTCAGTACGCGCTATGGCTGTTTTCCTTCACGTACGCGGCAGTCACCTTGCCGCGCATCACGCTGTACGCCCAGCGCGTGTAAAGGATGATGATGGGCATGAAGATCACCGTCGCGACCAGCATGATGAACAGGGTGCGGTGACTGGAGACGCTGTCCCACACGGTCAGGCTGGCCGCCGGATCGAGGCTGGACGGCATCACGAACGGGAACATCGACACCGCCGCCGTGCCGATCACGCCGGCCATCCCCAGCGCCGAGCACCAGAACGCGGCAAAGGTGCGCCCGCCGCGCACCAGCAAGAGCGCGAGGACAAAGCCCAGGTAGCCCGCCACCGGCACCAGCATGGCCGCCGGGGTGCGCGCGTAGTTGGCGAGCCACGCGCCCGGCACTACGGCGACGGTCTTGGCCAGCGGGTCGGGCAAGGCGGCCGCATCGAGCGCCGAGGTAATCACATAGCCGTCGATGCCGCGCGCGAGCCACAGCCCGGCGACGCTGAACGCGGCAAGCGTCACCAGCGCGCACGCCTGCGCAGCGCGCGCGGCGCGCGCCTGGATCACGCCCTCGGTGCGGTGCGCAAGGTAGACCGCGCCGTGGCAGGTGATCATCGCGCTCGAGACCACGCCGCACAGCAGGCCGAACGGGTTGAGCAACTGCCAGAAACTGCCTTCGTAATGCGACACCAGATTGGCATCGAAGCGGAACGGCACGCCCTGCAGCAGGTTGCCGAACGCAATGCCGAACACCACGGGCGGCACGAAACCGCCAATGAACAGCCCCCAATCCCAGGTCGAGCGCCAGCGCGGGTTATCGATCTTGCTGCGGTAGTCGAAGCCGACCGGCCGGAAAAAGAGCGCCCACAACACCAGCAGCATCGCCCAGTAAAAGCCCGAGAACGCGGTGGCGTACACCAGCGGCCACGCGGCGAAGATGGCGCCGCCGCCGGTGATGAACCACACCTGGTTGCCGTCCCAGTGCGGGCCGACCGTGTTGATGATCACGCGCCGCTCGATGTCGCTGCGCCCGACAAAGGGCAGCAACGTGCCCACCCCCATGTCGTGCCCGTCCATCACGGCGAAGCCGACCAAGAGCACGCCAACCAGCAGCCACCACAGCAGTTTCAGCGTCGGGTAGTCAATCAGTTCCATATGTATTCCCTCAGTGCGCCGCTTCGTTGGCGTAGCGGCCGGTGCCCAGGCTGCCCGGCCCCTGCCGCGCGAACTTCACCATCAGGTAGACCTCGACGATCAAAAGCACGGTGTAGAAGCCGACAAACCCTGCCAGCGAGCCGTATAGCGACTGGGCCGACAGCGTCGACACCGACAGGTGGGTCGGCAGCACGCCGTAGATGGTCCACGGCTGGCGGCCGTACTCGGCAACAAACCAGCCGACCTCGCACGCGAGCCACGGCGCGGGCAGGCTGTAGAGCGCCGCCTTCAGCAGCCAGCGGCGGCGGTCGAAGCAGCCCTTGACCGAGAACCACAGCGCCGCGCCGAACAGCGCGAGCATCCAGAAGCCCAGACCCACCATCGCGCGGAACGCCCAGAACATCGGCGCCACCTTCGGGATGGTGTCGCGCGCGGCCAGGGCGATCATCTGCGGCGTCGCCTGCGCGACATCGGCGCTGTATTTCTTCAGCAACAGGCCAAAGCCCAGGTCGGCCTTGTGCGCCTCGAACTTCGCCAGCGCCGCGGCGTCGTTGCGGTTCGCGCGCAGCGCCTCAAGCGCCTTCACCGCGTGGATGCCCGACTCGATGCGCCGCGCATTCTTCTCGACGATCTCGTGGATGCCCGGGATCTGCTTGTCGAGCGAGCGGGTACCGATGATGCCCATCACCCACGGGATCTCGACCGCCCAGTCGTTTTTCATCTCGACCTCGTTCGGCCACGCGATGAGGTTGAACGACGCCGGCGCGGGCTCGGTATGCCACATCGCCTCCATCGCCGCGAGCTTGGTCTGCTGCGCCTCGCCCACCGTATAACCCGACTCGTCGCCCAGTACGATCACCGAGCACACGCTGGCGAAGCCGAACGCCGCCGCGATGCGGAAGCTCTTCTTGGCGAACTCGGTGTCGCGCCCCTTGAGCAGATACCAGCTGGAGACGGCCAGCACGAACATCGCGCCGGTCACGTAACCGGCCGACACCGTGTGCACGAACTTGGCCTGCGCGTCCGGGTTGAACACCACCGCCCAGAAGTCGGTCATCTCCATGCGCATGGTGTGGTAGCTGAACTCGGCACCGACCGGGTTCTGCATCCAGCCGTTGGCGATCAGGATCCACAGCGCCGACAGGTTGGTGCCGACCGCCATCAGGAGCGTCACCAGCAGGTGCTGCTGGCGCGACAGCCTGTCCCAGCCGAAGAAGAACAGGCCGATGAAGGTCGACTCGAGGAAGAACGCCATCAAGCCCTCGATCGCCAAGGGCGCGCCGAAGATGTCGCCGACGTAGTGCGAGTAGTACGCCCAGTTGGTGCCGAACTGGAATTCCAGCGTGATGCCGGTGGTCACCCCGAGCGCAAAGTTGATGCCAAAAAGCTTGCCCCAGAAGCGGGTCATGTCCTTGTACACCTGCTTGCCGGTCATCACGTAGACCGACTCCATGATCACCAGCAGCCAGACCATGCCGAGGGTCAGCGGCACGAACAGGAAGTGGTACATCGCCGTCGCCGCGAACTGCAGCCGCGACAGCTCGACCACGCTATCGATTGCCATTCATTTCTCCTTGTTGTGATACGGCGCCGGTCAGCACGCGCGCGACGGAGGCACTGTCGGCTTCGACGCGAGTATCGCGCACGAAAGCCCACCACAACAGCGCGAGCACCAGCAGCTTGACCACGACCACCAGCACCAGGTGGTCGCGCAGCTTGCGATCGTTCGAATCCATCCTGCCTCCTTAGGCGCGCGGCCGGCTGCCGCGACGCGTACCCGTTAACAATAAGCGTGCCAACGACTTGTGCATAAAAACGGTCTTGAGAATCAGTCGCTTGCATGACAGAAGGGAAAAATTCCGCCGGACGGCACTGCCACGACCGCCACAACTGGCAGATAATGGCAGTCAACTAACAGGACAGGCCGAACGATGACAGACGATAGATTCCTGCGCGGCTACCTCGACACCTTGCCCGAGCCGCACATCCTGTGCGACGCGCACTACCGCATCGTGCACGCCAACCCGGCCTACCACGCGCGCTTCGGCGACGGCCGGGCGCTGGCCGGGCGCACCTGCTACGAGGTGTCGCACCGCTACAGCGCGCCTTGCGAAGCGTGCGGCGAGAGCTGCCCCTTGCGTGAAGCGCTCGCGCGCGGCCGCCCGCACCATGTGGTGCACCTGCACCACGGCTGCGGCGGCAAGGAGTACGTCGACATCGAGCTGACGCCGATCACCGACGCGCAAGGCCGCCTCGAGTGCTTCATCGAGAAGATGAACCCGCTGCCCGCGCACGCGCATACCGGCGCCGGGCTGGTCGGCGAGGCGCCGGCGTTCACCCGCATGCTCGACCGCCTGGCGCGGGTCGCGCCCAGCGACGCCGCCGTGCTGCTGCTGGGCGAGTCGGGCACCGGCAAGGAATTGACCGCGCAGGCCATCCACGCGGCGAGCCCGCGTGCCGCGCGGCCGCTGGTCACCGTCGACTGTACCGGCCTGCCGGAGACGCTGATCGAGAGCGAGCTGTTCGGCCACGAGAAAGGCGCGTTTACCGGCGCGGCCAGCCGGCAGGTTGGCCTGGCGGAAGCGGCCGACGGCGGCACGCTGTTTCTCGACGAGATCGGCGACTTGCCGCTGCCCATGCAGGCCAAGCTGCTGCGCCTGATCGAGACCGGCACCTACCGCCGGCTGGGTTCGACCCAATGGCGGCGCACCGACGTACGCGTCGTCTCGGCGACCCATCGCGACCTCGCGGCGATGGTCGAAGCCGGCGCGTTCCGCGCCGACCTCTATCACCGGCTAGCCACCTTCCCGCTCTACCTGCCCGCACTCAGGGAGCGTACGGGCGACATCCCGCTGATCGCGCGCGGCCTGCTCGAACGCCACGCGCCTTCGATGAAACTGGACGATGGCGCGCTCGCGCTGATCGCCGCCCAGCCCTTTCCCGGCAACATCCGCGAGCTGCGCAACGTGCTGGTGCGCGCCTGCCTGCTCGCCGACGGCCACACGCTGGACGCGGCCACCGTGCGCGAGGCACTCGCGCTCGGGCTCGCCGCCGCCCCCACCCCGGCATCCGACGCGCGCACGCTCGAACATAGGCTCGCCGACACCGCCCATCTGGGACGCAAGGCGCAGGCGCTGGCGCTGGGCATCAGCGAACGCACGCTGTACCGCCTGCTCAGGCAGGGCAGCGCCCGGGTCCATCAGGATGACACGGCGAAAGGGTGACGGCGCGCCCAGACTTTCGCATCGGTGCGAGTTTCAAAGGCGCGGGTTTGTGAAGGGTAGCCCCGGCGGCGAATGATCGCCTGAATCTGGTCGGGGCCCCGTCGGATGATGCTGGCCATACTGATCCTCCAGAAGTGGATGTGCGTATAGCGAAGCTGCAATGCGGGAAGGGGCGGGAGATTTGCGGTAGGCTGCAGCGAGTGCAGCAAAAATGCAGCAAAAAAGGCGGCGCAAAGCAAAAAGCCCACCTAATGGCGGGCTAAATGCTTGAATCTATTGGCTCCCCGAGCAGGGCTCGAACCTGCGACCTGCGGATTAACAGTCCGTCGCTCTACCAACTGAGCTATCAGGGAATATCGAAGGCCGGATACTAAATGCATCCGGCCTTCGGGTCAACCCCCGCCCTCAGGGCTGGGGGCTGGACGGCTTAGCCGTTGTTGCGGGTCTCGACCTGCATCAGTTCGACCGGAGCAGCTGCCGGTTCGTCCTGGCGGCTACGCAGCACGTCGCTGCGGCGCGGGCCTTGCTGCACTTCTGGCAGCGGCGCCTCGTCGGCAGCTCGTGCGTCGGCGCGGGTCGACACCATCACCAGACCACCCAGGTCGGCCGGCTCAGCCGCCACTTCCGCGGCAACCGGCGCTACGGCTTCCGCGGCAAGCTGCACGGACTCGGCCAGGACCGGCTCGGCGGCCACTTCGGCGGCCACTTCGACCACCTCGGCGTCTTGCGCCGGCACGGCCTGCTCAACCACGGCCACCACCTCTTCCACCACCGGCTGGACGGCTTCCTGCACCGGCTGCGGCGCTGCGGCCACCACGGCTACCGGCTCGATCGGCTGCGGCTCGGCGACCACCGTCGCCTCGACGACCTCGGCCACTTCAGCCACCGGTTCGGCCACTGCGGCGGCAGACGCTGCCACCACGGCCGGCTCGGCCACGGCTTCGGCACGCACCTCGACCTGCACCAGTTCCGCCACCGGCTCGGCCTGCGGCTGCTCCGCGACCTCGACTACGGCGACCACCCCGGCAGCGACGGCACCCTCGGCCGGCGCCACGGCGTCGGTCGGCTGCTCATCACGGCGGCTGCGGCGGCTGCGGCGGCGGCGGCGTTCGCCACGCTCCTGGGCCTCGCCGGCTTCGGGTACCGGTGCGGCCTCAGGCTGGATGGTTTGCGCTTCGGCGTTCAGCGGCAGCGTCTCCTCGACGGCCGGTGCCTCGCGTTGCGGCTTCTCGCGGCGGCGCGGCTGTTCGGCCGGACGCGGCTGCGCTTCCGCCTCGGGTGCACCCTGCTGCACTGCGCGCTCTTCCTGCTGGCCGCGCGACTTGTCGCGATTCGGATCGCGTTCGCGGCGCTGGCGCGGCGCACGCGGCTCGCCCGGGCGCTGCTCGCTGGCGGCGGCTTCCGGACGGGCCTCTTCTGCCTGGCCCTGGCGGCGCGGCTCCTGATTGTTGCGGGCGCGGCGCTCGTCGTTGCGGCGCTCGTCGCCACCGCGCTCGCGGCGCTGCTGGTTGCCCTGCTGGCGGCGCTCGCCGTTACGCGGCTTGCGCGCGTCGCGGGCAGGCTTGGCCTCTTCGGCAGGCGCAGGCTTCACCGGCTCCGGCTCGCCCTTGAACCAGGCAGCAATGCGGGCAAACAGGCCTTGCGGTGCCGGCGCGGCGACCGGCTGTTGCGGCGCAGCCGCTGCGACAGGCTTGGCGGGCGCTTCTTCGGCGACCGGGGCCGGCTGCTGCGGGGTAATGCCCTTGACCGCCGGCTCCATGCGCTCGACCTTGGCCTTGGGCTGGCCGAACGGCGCGCCGGCTTCTTCTTCCGGCGCCTCGACACGGCGGTAGCTCGGCGCGTCGCCGACTTCGCCCATGTCGTCGTGGCGCACGCGCACAATTTTGTAGTGCGGCGTCTCCAGGTGCATGTTCGGGATCAGCAGCACGTGCACGCCCAGGCGCTCTTCCAGCGAGTAAAGCTCGGTACGCTTCTCGTTGAGCAGGAAGGTCGCGACGTCGACCGGCACCTGCGCGTGGACGGCGCCGGTGTTCTCCTTCATCGCCTCTTCCTGGATGATGCGCAGGATGTGCAGCGCCGACGATTCGGTGCCGCGGATGAAGCCGATGCCGTGGCAACGCGGGCACGGGATATGGCTGGATTCGCCGAGGCTGGGCTGCAGGCGCTGGCGCGACAACTCGAGCAGGCCGAAGCGCGAGAGCTTGCCCATCTGCACGCGGGCGCGGTCGTGGCGCAGCACGTCGCGCAGCATGTTCTCGACGTCGCGCTGGCTCTTCGGATTCTCCATGTCGATGAAGTCGATCACCACCAGACCGCCGAGGTCACGCAGGCGCAACTGACGCGCGATCTCTTCGGCCGCCTCGAGGTTGGTCTTGAGCGCGGTCTCCTCGATGTCGGCACCCTTGGTCGCACGCGCCGAGTTGACGTCGATCGACACCAGCGCCTCGGTGTGGTCGATCACGATGGCGCCACCGGACGGCAGCTGCACGCTGCGCGAGAACGCGGTCTCGATCTGGTGTTCGATCTGGAAGCGCGAGAACAGCGGCACCGTGTCGGTATAGAGCTTCACGCGGCCGACGTTGTTCGGCATCACATGCGCCATGAACTGGCGCGCCTGCTCGAACACCTCGGGCGTGTCGATCAGGATCTCGCCGATGTCGGTCTGGTAGTAGTCGCGGATCGCGCGGATGACGAGGCTGCTCTCCTGCAGGATCAGGAACGGCGCCTTCTGCGCGCCGGCGGCCGCGTCGATCGCGCTCCACAGCTGGGCCAGGTAGTTGAGGTCCCACTGCAGCTCTTCGTAGCTGCGGCCGATACCGGCGGTGCGCGCGATCAGGCTCATGCCCGGCGCGACCTCGAGCTTGGCCATCTGCTCCTTGAGTTCCTGGCGCTCTTCGCCCTCGATGCGGCGCGAAACGCCACCGCCGCGCGGGTTATTCGGCATCAGCACGAGGTAACGGCCGGCCAGGCTGATATAGGTGGTCAGCGCCGCGCCCTTGTTGCCGCGTTCGTCCTTTTCAACCTGGACGACGACTTCCTGGCCTTCGCGCAGTACGTCCTGGATGCGCGGACGGCCGCCTTCATAGTTCTGGAAATAGGAACGGGCGACTTCCTTGAACGGCAGGAAGCCGTGGCGGTCAGTACCGTAATCGACGAAGCAGGCTTCCAGCGAGGGTTCGATCCGGGTGATCACACCCTTGTAGATATTCCCCTTGCGCTGTTCCTTGCCTACCGTCTCGATATCGAGGTCGACCAGGCGCTGCCCGTCGACGATGGCGACACGAAGCTCTTCGGCCTGTGTCGCGTTGAACAACATCCGTTTCATGGGTGGTTCCTTGCGCAGCACTCACGCAAGGTTCGCGGCAAGTATTTGACGGCCCAGTGTCTGTTGGATGGGCGCTAACCGAAAGAAGTGTCAGTAAAGAACGAAATGCTGCGATATGCGTAGCCGACTTCTCGAAGTGCTCATTCGCGCGAAACCCGCTGCCGCTTCCCGCAAACGGGAGGCGACACCTAAAGACGCGGGCGCCGACCGTTACAGTATCGACGCCCCAAAAATGCTGTGAGGGCTTCGCGCCGGGTCAAACTTTGCCGCATGACTCCCGGACTGGCTTGGCGTCCGGGAATGGATGCTCGTGAGTGCGCGGTGCTTACAAATGCATTACCATCGCTACTTTTTGGTGAGCGAGACAACCCTTGGCTGTGTCCGGCCGCAGCGGTCATCAGGCCAGGGCTTGACCCTGCCGGACCGCGCTTGAAAGCACAGCAGCGCCGAACACCCGTCTTGTCCGTCAGGCATTCGACCTTAATCTCTTCCGGAATTCACTAGCGCCCGCCGGCGCCCGGTTCTGCCGGGCCTTGCCAAGCGTGGCGAAGCTTGCGAAGTATAAGCAATATGACAGATATACGCAAAGAGTCCGTCTCTTTCGTCCAGATCGACGAAGAAGACGCCGGGCAGCGCATCGACAACTACCTGGTGCGCATCCTCAAGGGGGTGCCCAAGAGCCATGTCTACCGCATCCTGCGCTCGGGCGAAGTACGGGTAAACAAGGGCCGCGTCGACGCCGCCTACCGCCTCGTCGCGGGCGACAACGTGCGCCTACCGCCGGTGCGCACCGCCAGCCGCGAGGCGGCGCAGACCTTCGTCCCGGAAGGGCACTTCCCGGTGGTATACGAGGACGACGCGCTGCTGGTGATCGACAAGCCCGCCGGCGTCGCCGTGCACGGCGGCAGCGGCGTGTCGTTCGGCGTGATCGAACAACTGAGGCGCGCGCGGCCCGAGGCGCGCTACCTGGAGCTGGTGCACCGCCTCGACCGCGAGACTTCGGGCCTGCTGATGATCGCCAAGAAGCGCTCGGCGCTGGTCAAGCTGCACGAGATGATCCGCAACGACGTGCCGCAAAAGCGCTACTTCGCGCTGGTGCTCGGCCAGTGGCCGGACAAGCTGCGCCACGTCAAGCTGCCGCTGTTCAAGTGGCACACCCCCGAGGGCGAGAAACGGGTACGCGTGCAGGAAGAAGGCGGCCAGTACGCGCATACCATCTTCAGCGTACTCGAACGCTACCGCGGCTTCACCCTGGTCGAGGCGTGGCTGAAGACCGGCCGCACCCACCAGATCCGCGTGCACACGCAGGCGAATGGCTGCCCGATCGCCGGCGACGAGCGGTACGGCGACTTCGCGCGCAACAAGACGCTGGTACGCGACGGCCTCAAGCGCATGTTCCTGCACGCGCACAGCCTGAAGCTGCCGCACCCCCTGACCGGCGAACCGCTGGAGCTGTCCGCCCCGCTGCCGAAAGAACTGGCCGCGTTTACCGCCCGTCTGGAGAAACAGCCATGAAGCTCGAACTGATCGTCTTCGACTGGGACGGCACGCTGATGGATTCGACCGCGCATATCGTGCGCTCGATCCAGCGCGCCTGCGAGGCGACCGGCCTGCCCGTCCCGGAGCGCGCGGCGGCCAGCCACGTGATCGGCCTCGCGCTGCCGCGTGCGCTGGCAACCGCCTGCCCCGGCCAGAGCAACGAGGCGTACCGCGCGCTGGAAGACGCGTATCGCCGCGCCTACCTGACCGGCGAGGAAACCATCGAACTCTTCGACGGCGTCGCCGACGCGCTCGCACGCTGGAAGGCGCGCGGCGCCCTGCTCGCGGTCGCCACCGGCAAGAGCCGGCGCGGCCTCGACCGCGCACTCGCGGCCACCGGCCTCGCCGGTCTGTTTGACGCCACCCGCACCGTCGACGAGTGCGCGTCCAAGCCGCACCCGCAGATGCTCGCCGAGATCACGGCCGACCTTGGCGTCGACGCGGCGCGCACGGCGATGGTCGGCGACACCAGCCACGACCTTTTGATGGCCGCCAACGCCGGCACCCACGCGCTGGGCGTCAGCTACGGCGCACATCCGGTCGACACCCTCGCCGCGTGCCAGCCCGCCGCCATTTTCGATAACTTCGCCGCGCTGGACGCATGGCTGACGCCGCGCCTGTACTGATCTGCGCGGGCAGCGCGCTCAAGGAACGCGGCCTTGCCGTGCGCTTGGAGGCGAGGCTCGGGGGCGAAACGCGGCCCGCCTTCGTGGTGCGCTACCAGGGCCGCGTCTACGGCTGGGTCAACGCCTGCCGTCACCTGCCGCTCGAACTGGATTTGATCGACGGCAAGGTGTTCGACCGGGACGGCGCGTTCCTGGTGTGCAGCGCCCACGGCGCGCTGTACGCGCCCGACAGCGGCCTGTGCGTCGCCGGGCCGTGCGCGGGTGCGTCGCTTCTACCGGTTGCCGTACACGAAAATGACGCAGGGGTTTATCATCTGCCGGAAAACCATACTCTGACGACGGACGCCACGTGAACGAACAACCCGACTGGGAACGCGAACTAATCACCAAACTTGCCGGTGCTGCACTGAAGGAGCAGACGCGCGCGCGCCAGTGGAAGATCTTCTTCCGCCTCGCCTGGCTGGCGGTCGCCGTCGCGCTGATCGCGCTCGCCGTCAGCGGCCGCAACCAGGACAGCCAGAATCGCCTGCTCGACGGTACGCACACCGCCGTGGTCGCCCTCGAAGGTGCGATCAGCAGCGAGAACGACAGCAGCAACCGCCTGCTCGAAGGCCTGGAAGCCGCGTACCGCGACAAGGGCACGCGCGGCATCATCATCCGCGCCAACAGCCCCGGCGGCAGCCCGGTGCTCTCCGGCATCGCCTATGACGAGATCCGTCGCCTGAAGAAGGCGCACCCGGACATCCCGCTGGTGACCGTGGTCGAGGAAGTGTGCGCGTCCGGCTGCTACTACATCGCGGCGGCCACCGACCGCATCTACGCGGACAAGGCGTCCATCGTCGGCTCGATCGGCGTACTCTCCGACGGCTTCGGCTTCACCGACGCGATGCAGAAGCTCGGCGTCGAACGCCGGCTGGTGACCGCCGGCCAAAACAAGGGCATGGGCGACCCGTTCTCGCCGGCCAACCCGCAGCACGAGGCGATCCGCCACGAACTGGTCGACACCATCCACGGCCAGTTCATCCAGGCGGTGAAGAGCGGCCGCGGCGCGCGATTGCAGGTTTCGGACGACACCTTCTCCGGCCGCGTCTGGCTGGGCGCGCAGGGCAAGCAGAACGGTCTCGTCGACGGACTCTCGTCGGTGCGTCAGGTCGCACGCGACGAGTTCAAGGCCGAGAAGCTGGTCGAATTCACGCAGGAAGAAGGCTTCGGCAAGCGCGCCGCGCGTTTGCTGGGCGTCGAGTTCGCGCAGGGGTTCGCAACCCTGTTCGGTACGCGCTTTTACTGAGCCGGAGCCGCCGTGAGCCGCCGACGCCGCCGACACGAGGAAGAACACGAGAACCACGAGCGCTGGCTGGTTTCCTACGCCGACTTCATCACCCTGCTCTTCGCATTCTTCGTGGTGATGTACGCGGTGTCGCAGGTGAACGAGAGCAAGTACCGCTCGCTCTCCAGTGCGCTGGTCGACGCCTTCGGCACCTCGCCGCTGGCGCTGCAAAGCAAGCCCTCCGGCAGCGCGAACACCCAGATCGCCGCGCCTGACGCCAAGTACATCGCGCGCAAGGTCGCCTCGCAACCGGTGCCGCCGAAGACGCAGGCCGACCGGCTCGAGCGCACGCTTAACGAAGTGCTCGCGCCGCTGTCGGCCAACGGCCAGGTCAAGGTCAGCCGCAAAGGCGACGACATCCAGGTCGACATCCGCGACAACGCGCTGTTCCCGGTCGGCCAGGCGACGCCGTCGCCCGAGTCGATCCGGCTGGTGACCGCGCTCTCCGGCGTGCTCGTACCGCTGGACAGCCCGATCAAGGTCGAGGGTTTCAGCGACAACGTGCCGATCCGCAACGCGAACTACCCGTCCAACTGGGAATTGTCCGCCGCGCGCGCCGGCAGCGTGGTGCGCCTCTTGCAGGAGAACGGCGTCGCCGCCGAGCGCCTGGTCGCGATCGGCCGCGCCGAGACGCGCCCGCTCGCCGACAATACAAGTGAACAGGGCCGCGCGCAGAACCGGCGCGTCGCGATCACCATCCTGGCACGCGGCAAGGAAGAGCTGGCCGCGCTGCCCTCTACCCTCACCGAAGACGCTTCCTCGCCCACCCCTCTACGAGGTACACAATGAGCACCGCGATCGCCGACAGCGCACTGGACCAACTGTTCAACCTGGCACGCACCCACCATCACTGGCAGGCACGCCGAGTCAGCGACGCGATGCTGCGCCAGCTCTACGCAATCGCAAGCCAGGGGCCGACCAGCGCCAACAGCTGCCCGGGCCGCTTCGTGTTCCTGAGCTCGCCCGAGGCCAAGGCCCGGCTCGAGCCGCACCTCGCCCCCGGCAACGTCGCGCAGACGCTGCAGGCGCCGGTCACCGTGATCGTCGCCGCCGACCGCGAATTCTACGAAGCGCTGCCGACGCTCTACCCGCATACCGACGCCAGAAGCTGGTTCGCCGGCAACGACGTGCTGATCGAGGAGACCATGCTGCGCAATAGCAACCTGCAAGGCGCCTACCTGATGCTGGCCGCGCGCGCACTCGGCCTCGACTGCGGGCCGATGTCGGGCTTCGACAAGGCGGGCGTCGACGCCGAATTCTTCGCCGACGGACGCTGGCGCAGCAACTTCCTGATCAACCTGGGCTACGGCGACGCGAGCCGCCTGCACCCGCGGCTGCCGCGCCCGGCCTTCGACGAAGCGTGCCGGATCCTGTAGGATCAGCAAGTTTGCATAAATAGGGCATCACGCCCGCACCCGCCATGCTCTACAGCCTGCTTCGCCCGCTCCTGTTCAGCCTCGACGCCGAGACCGCCCACCGCCTGACGCTGGGCGCGCTGGACAGGGCGCACGCCCTGCAACTGGACACCCTGTTGGGGAAGAAGCCCAAGCGCCTCCCCGTCAAGGCGATGGGGCTGACCTTCCCCAACCCGGTCGGCCTTGGCGCCGGGCTCGACAAGGACGGCGCGCATATCGACGCGCTCGCCGCCCTGGGCTTCGGCTTCATCGAGATCGGCACCGTCACCCCGCGCGCGCAGCCGGGCAACCCCAAGCCGCGCCTGTTCCGCCTGCCCGAGCACCAGGCGGTGATCAACCGCATGGGCTTCAACAACCTGGGCGTCGACAACCTGGTGCGCAACGTCGAGGCGAGCCGCTTCAAGGGCGTGCTCGGCATCAATATCGGCAAGAACGCCGACACGCCGATCGAACGCGCCACCGACGACTACCTGAGTTGCTTCGACAAGGTCTACCCGTGCGCGAGCTACGTGACGGTGAACATCTCGTCGCCGAACACCAAGAACCTGCGCCAGCTGCAGCAGGGGCAGGAGCTCGCCGCGCTGATCGCGGCGCTCAAGGCACGCCAGGCGCAGCTGGCCGACACGCACGGCCGCTACGTGCCGTTCGCCGTGAAGATCGCGCCCGACCTCGACGACGACGCGGTGCGCGACATCGCGCGGCTGCTCGCCGAGCACGAAGTCGACGCGGTGATCGCGACCAACACCACGCTGTCGCGCGACGCGGTCGCCGGCCACCTGCACGCGGACGAGGCCGGTGGCCTGTCCGGCGCGCCGGTGCGCGAGCGCTCGACCGAAGTGATCCGCACCCTCGCGCAGGAACTCGGCGGGGCGATGCCTATCATAGGGGTGGGCGGCATCCTTGACGGAACCGATGCCGCACGCAAGATCGAAGCCGGCGCCACCCTCGTCCAACTCTACAGCGGGCTGATCTACCGGGGCCCGTCCCTGGTCGGCGAATGCGTCGACGCGATCGCGCGACTGAACAATACGGGCGCCACAAGCGTCCAGGCCTGAAAGACACAGCAATGAAAAAAATCCTGCCCGCCACCCTCTTTGTCGCCGCTGCGCTGGCTGTCACCGGCTGCGCTGCGCCTTCGGACTCGGCGGTGGTCTACAAGCGCGGCCAACTACAACAGCCGCAGACGGTCGAATTCGGCCAGGTGGTCTCGGTACAGAACGTGAAGGTCGAAGGCGAGAAGAATCCGCTGCTGACCCTGGGCGGCACCGCGATCGGCGGCATCGCCGGCAGCAATATCGGCGGCGGCTCCGGCTCGACGGTCGGCGCGATCGCCGGCGCGATGATAGGCGGGCTCGCCAGCGAGTCGATCCAGCAGGGCGTGGGCACCAAGAACGCGCTGGAAGTCACCGTGCGCCTCGACCGCGACGGCCGCATGATCTCGGTGGTGCAGGACGGCGACCTGCCGCTGGTGGCAGGCCAGCGCGTGCGCATCCTGACCGGCGCCGGCACCATGCGCGTGGTCCCAATGTAAAGTAGTGCCGATGTAACCTCGGGCGCCTCAGAACGGCGCCCAGACACCATCCGCCAGCCGCTCGAGCGGCTTGAAACGCGACTTGTACACCATCTTGCGGCACTCGCCGATCCAGTAGCCAAGGTACAGGAAGGGCAGGCCCAGCTCGCGCGCCCAGCGCGCCTGCCACATCACGCTGTAGTTGCCGTAGCTCGCGCCGGGCACGTCCGGGTCGTAGAAGGTGTACACCGCCGACAGCCCGTCCTCCAGCCGGTCGATCAGGCTGACCATGCGCACTGTCTCCCCTTCGCAAAATTCGACCAGCACGCTGTCGACCCGGCTTTTCAGGATGAACTCGCTGTACTGCTGGCTGCCGTCCTCGCTCATGCCGCCGCCGGGGTGGCGCGCGCACTGGTAGCGCCGGTACAGCTCGAAGTGGCGCGCGTCGAACGCGAGCGGCAGCACCCGCACCGTCAGGCCTTGGTGGCGACGCCAGGTGCGCCGCTGCGCGCGGTCCGGCACGAACTGCGCCGCGCGCAGCCTGACCGGCACGCACGCCTCGCACCCCTCGCAGAACGGACGGTAGGTGTAATAGCCGCTGCGCCGGAACCCCATGCGCACCAGCTGGCTGTAGAGCGCGGCGTCGATCGCCTCCACCGGGATCGCGACCTGCGAGCGCGCCTCGCGCCCGTCGAGGTAGCTGCACGGGTAAGGCGCGGTCGCGTAGAAATGCACGACCGACTGGCTGGCGTCACGATGGCTCATTGCGGAACCTGTAATGCCAGAGCCCGGCCGGCTGCGGCTGCGCCACCAGGCCTGCGAGCGTCGCAACAAAGCGTTGCCGCGGGATGAGCGCTGCGCCGAGCGAGGCGAGGTGCGGCGTGTGGAACTGGCAGTCGATCATCGAAAAGCCGTTCGCCTGCAGGTGGCGCGCCATATGCACGAAGGCGATCTTCGACGCGTCGCGCGCACGGTGGAACATCGACTCGCCGTAGAACATGCGCCCGAAGGCGACGCCGTACAGGCCGCCGACCAGCTCACCGTCCATCCACGTCTCGAAAGAATGCGCGTGGCCGACACGATGGAGCGCGACGTAGGCGTCGACCATCTCGTCGACGATCCAGGTGCCGCCCTGCCCTTCGCGCGGAGCGGTGGCGCACGCGCGGATCACCGCCTCGAACGCGCTGTCGCAGCGCACCTCGTAGGCGCGGTTACGCAAGGTCTTGTCCAGCGAACGGCTGACTTTCAGGTCGCCGGGCAACAGCACCATGCGCTCGGACGGCGACCACCACAGGATGGGCTCGCCGCGGGAAAACCACGGGAAGATGCCCCGGCCGTACGCACGCGCAAGCCAGGGCAGGGTCAGCTCGCCGCCGGCGGCCAGCAGGCCGTCCGGGTCTTCCTGCGCGGTATCGACCGGCGGAAAGGCCGGCGACGAGCCGAGCCAGGGAATCATCGCTTGCCCGGTGCGCGCCTGGACTGGCACTCGGCGCATTCACCGTACAGGTACAGCGAATGGTCCTGGATCGCGAAGCCGTGCTGCTTGGCGATGCGTTCCTGCAGGCGCTCGATCTCCGGGTCGAAGAATTCGGTGACGGTCCCGCATCCGACGCACACCATATGGTCGTGGTGGCCGCCCTGGTTCAGTTCGTAAACGGCCTTGCCGGATTCGAAATGGTGGCGCACCAGGATGCCCGCCTGCTCGAACTGGGTGAGCACGCGGTAGATGGTCGCGAGGCCGATGTCGACCTCGTCCGAGAGCAGCTTGCGGTAGATGTCCTCGGCGGACAGGTGGCGGGTCTCGCTGTTCTCGAACAGTTCGAGGATGGTCAGGCGCGGCCCGGTTGCTTTCAGGCCGATATCCTTGAGGTGACTGGCTTTGCTCATCGTGTCATGACTGGTGCGGTGATTCTCTGTATCATAAAGGCTTTTAAACGTTTACCCAACCCGGTTCTGCCGGCGCGCACACGATGACCAAGATCCTTTCCCTCGCCGCCGCCCTGCTGCTGACGGCCTGCAGTTCGGTCAACCCGATCAACTGGTTCACCCCGCACCGCATGGTGATCGAGCAAGGCAACGAATTGAGCGAAGCGGCCGTAGCGCAGGTCAAGCCGGGCATGACGCGCAATCAGGTGCGTTTCCTGCTGGGTACCCCGCTGTTGGCCGACCCCTTCCACGCCAACCGTTGGGACTACAGCTACCTGCGTGAAGTCCAGGGCAAGCCGACCGAGAAGGGCCTCGTCACCGTCGTCTTCAAGGACGACATGGTGGTCTCCGTCGAGGGTCGCGGCGAGACGCCGGCCAAACAATAAGACAGACACGGAAGAAACCCGATGGACCAGCAACTGAAGATCGTCATTACCGGCGCCGGCGGCCGCATGGGCCGCGCGCTGATCGAAGCGGTGCTCGCCGCGCCCGCCTGCACCCTGCATGGCGCACTCGAACGCACAGGCTCGCCCTACCTCGGCCAGGACGCCGGCCTGTTTTGCGGCACGCAAACCGGCGTGGCCATCAGCAGCGACGTCGACGCGGCCCTCAAGGGCGCCGACGTGCTGATCGACTTCACCCGCCCCGAGGGCACGCTCGAACACCTCGCTGCCTGCGTGCGCCACGGCGTCAAGGCGGTGATCGGCACCACGGGTTTTGACGACGCAGGCAAGGCGGCCATCGCAGAAGCCGCGCGCGAAGTGCCGGTAGTGTTTGCCGCCAACTTCAGCGTCGGCGTCAACCTGACCTTCAAGCTGCTCGACATCGCCGCCCGCGTGCTGAACGAAGGCTACGACATCGAGATCATCGAGGCGCACCACCGCCACAAGGTCGACGCACCGTCCGGCACCGCCCTGCGCATGGGCGAGGTGATCGCCGACGCCTTGGGCCGGGACCTGAAGACCTGCGCGGTGTACGGCCGCGAAGGCGTGACCGGCGAGCGCGACCCGAACACCATCGGCTTTGCCACCGTGCGCGCCGGCGACGTGGTCGGCGACCACACCGCGCTGTTCGCCGCCATCGGCGAGCGCGTCGAGATCACCCACAAGGCCTCCAGCCGCGCGACCTTCGCCAACGGCGCGGTGCGCGCCGCCGGCTGGCTGAAAGACAAGCCAAGCGGCCTCTTCGACATGCAGGACGTGCTCGCGCTGCGCTGAGCGCCCGCCGCTACACACAAAAGCCCTGCGCAGCGCGCAGGGCTTTTTGCTGGCCAAGCCGCGGCTCAGGCGTACGCTTCGGTCGGTGCCTTGACCTCGAAATGCTCGCGCGCGTGGCCGTCAGCGTCGACGCTCTCCATGCGCACGTCGAAGCCCCACAGCCGCGCGACATGGCGGAGCACCTCGACCGCGCTGCCGCGGTCGAGCGGCCGCCGGTTGTGCATGGTGTGGCGCAACAGCAGGCTGCGGTCTCCGCGCATATTGACCGACCACACCTGGATGTTCGGCTCGCGCGAGCCGAGGTTGTACTGGTCGGCCAGCAGTTCGCGCACCTGGCGGTAGCCGCCCTCGTCGTGGATCGCCGACACCTCGAGCTTGTCGTCGCGGTCGTCATCGCGGATCGAGAACAGCCTGAAGTCGCGGATCAGCTTGGGCGACAGGTACTGCGCGATGAAGCTCTCGTCCTTGAAGTTCTTCATCGCGAAGTCGAGCGTGTCGCGCCACGGGGAACCGGCGATGTCGGGGAACCATGCGCGGTCCTCGCCGGTCGGCACCTCGCAGATGCGCTTGATGTCCTGGTACATGCCGAAACCCAGCGCGTACGGGTTGATGCCGCTGTACCACTGCGAGGTGACCGGCGGCTGCATCACCACATTGGTGTGGCTCTGCAGGAACTCCATCATGAAGCCGTCGGTGACCAGCCCCTTCTCGTACAGGCGGTTGAGCAGGGTGTAGTGCCAGAAGGTCGCCCAGCCCTCGTTCATCACCTGCGTCTGCCGTTGCGGGTAGAAGTACTGCGCGACCTTGCGCACGATGCGCACGATCTCGCGCTGCCACGGCTCGAGCAGCGGCGCCGCCTTCTCGATGAAATAGAGCAGGTTCTCCTGCGGCTCGGACGGGAAGCGCGGCGCGGCGTGCCCGTCCGCCTCGCGCTCGCGGCGCGGGATGGTGCGCCACAAATCGTTGATCTGCGTCTGCAGGTACTGCTCGCGTTCGGCCTGGCGCACGCGCTCCTGTTCGAGCGACAGCTTCTCCGGCCGCTTGTAGCGGTCGACCCCGTAGTTCATCAGCGCATGGCAGGAGTCGAGCAGATCCTCGACCGCGCTGATGCCGTAGCGCTCCTCGCACTGGGTGATGTACTGCTTGGCGAACACCAGGTAGTCGATGATGCTGGAGGCGTCGGTCCACGCGCGGAACAGGTAGTTACCCTTGAAGAAGGAGTTGTGCCCGTACGCGGCGTGCGCGATGACCAGCGCCTGCATGGTCATCGAGTTCTCCTCCATCAGGTAGGCGATGCACGGGTTGGAGTTGATCACGATCTCGTAAGCCAGCCCCATCTGCCCGCGCCGGTAGCTCTTCTCGGTCGACACGAAGTGCTTGCCGAAGCTCCAGTGGTGGTAGTTGACCGGCATGCCGACCGACGAGTAGGCGTCCATCATCTGCTCGGCAGTGATCACCTCGAGCTGGACCGGGTAGATGTCGAGGCCGTACTCGCCGAGGGCGACCTCGCGGATCGCCGCGTCGTAGCGGTCGATCAAATCGAACGTCCATTCGGAACCGCTGGAAATCGGCTTCATTTGTTCACCCCCTGCTGTTTCTTGAACAGCTCGCGGAACACCGGGTAGATGTCGGCCGCGTCGCGGATCTTCTGCATCGCGAAGTTGCGCTTGCCCTCGCGGATGCGCAGGTACTCGTACCACAGGTTCTGCGGCTCGCCCTCGGTGATCTCGATGTACGCGTAGTACTGGCACACCGGCAGCAGCGCCTCCTCGAGGATGCGCGCGCAGTTGGCCGAGTCGCTGTCCCAGTTGTCGCCGTCGGACGCCTGCGCCGCGTAGATGTTCCATTCGCTCGACGCGTAGCGCTTGTGCACGACCTCCTTCATCAGGTTCAGCGCCGACGACACCACGGTGCCGCCCGACTCGCGCGAGTGGAAGAAGTCGTGCTCGTTCACCTCGACCGCGCTGGTATGGTGGCGGATAAACACCAGCTCGATGCGGTCGTACGCGCGCTGCAAAAACAGGTAGAGCAGGATGAAGAAGCGCTTGGCCATGTCCTTCTTCTGCTCGTCCATCGACCCGGACACGTCCATCAGGCAGAACATCACCGCCTGGCTGGTCGGCTTGGGCTGCCTGACGCGGTTGTTGTAGCGCAAGTCGAACGGGTCGATGAAGGGGATCGCCGACAGCCGCTCGCGTAGCAGGTGGATGCGCCGGCGCCGTTCGCGCTCGTCCAGATCGGTGTCGGCGTCCGACTCGAGCAGGCTGTCAAGTTCCTCTTCCGCCTCGTTCAGCGACGCAAGCATCGGCGCGGCCATCGCGATGCGCCGCCCCATCGCACCCCGGAGCGAGCGCACGATATTGATATTGGCCGGCGTGCCGTCGTTGGTGAAGCCGGCGCGCACCGTCTTCATCTCGATGATGCCGGAGAGCTGGGTCTTGACCAGATTGGGCAGCGCCAGGTCGTCGAAGAACACGTCCATGAATTCTTCGCGCGACAACTCGAACGCGAAGGCGTCCTCGCCCTGTCCGTCCTGGCTTGCCTTGCCCTGCCCGCTGCCGCCGCCCCCGCCGCCACCTTGCGGGCGCGGGATGCGGTCGCCCTTCACGAATTCCTCGTTGCCCGGGTGCACATGCTCCCACACCCCGCCCTTGCCGTGATGGAACACCGGCTCCGAGGTGTCCTTCACCGGGATCGACACGCTCTCGCCACTGTCGATGTCGGTGATGCTGCGCCCCTTGACCGCCCGCGCCACCGCCTCCTTGATCTGCGCCTTGAAGCGGCGCAGGAAGCGCTCGCGGTTGACCGCGGACTTGTTCTTGCCGTTCAGACGGCGGTCGATGATATGGGCCATGCCGCTTCCTCCCCTCGTCTGGCGTTGCCGGGCGGCACCTGCCGCCCGGGCCGGCCGGTCAGGACGACTTGCGCACGCGCAGGTACCACTCGCACAACAGGCGTACCTGCTTCGGGGTGTAGCCCTTCTCGACCATGCGGTTGACGAAGTCCTCGTGCTTCTTCGAGTCCTCGACGCTCGCCTTGGCGTTGAAGGAGATCACCGGCAGCAGCTCCTCGGTGTTGGAGAACATCTTCTTCTCGATCACCGTGCGCAGCTTCTCGTAGCTGGTCCACGCCGGGTTCTTGCCGTGGTTGTTGGCGCGCGCGCGCAGCACGAAGTTGACGATCTCGTTGCGGAAGTCCTTCGGGTTGGAGATCCCCGCCGGCTTCTCGATCTTCTCCAGCTCGGCGTTCAGCGAGCCGCGGTCGAAGATCTCGCCGGTGTCCTGGTCGCGGTACTCCTGGTCCTGGATCCAGTAGTCGGCGAAGGTCACGTAACGGTCGAAGATGTTCTGCCCGTACTCCGAGTAGCTCTCCAGGTACGCGGTCTGGATCTCCTTGCCGATGAACTCGATGTACTTGGGCGCCAGGTACTCCTTCAGGAAGGTCAGGTAGCGCTGCTCGATCTCCGGCGGGAACTGCTCGCGCTCGACCTGCTGCTCGAGCACGTACAGGAGGTGCACCGGGTTCGCCGCGACCTCGCTATGGTCGAAGTTGAACACCTTGCTCAAGATCTTGTACGCGAAGCGCGTGGAGAGCCCGCTCATCCCCTCGTCGACGCCCGCGTAGTCGCGGTACTCCTGCAGGCTCTTCGCCTTGGGGTCGGTGTCCTTCAGGTTGTCGCCGTCGTACACCTGCATCTTGCTAAAGAGGCTCGAATTCTCCGGCTCCTTCAGGCGCGAGAGCACGGCGAACTGCGCCATCATCTTCAGCGTCCCCGGCGCGCACGGCGCCTTGGCCAGCGACGAGTTGTCGATCAGCTTGCCGTAGATCTGCACTTCGTCGGTCACGCGCAGGCAGTAAGGCACCTTGACGATGTAGATGCGGTCGAGGAAGGCCTCGTTGTTCTTGTTGTTCTTGAACTGCTTCCATTCGGACTCGTTCGAGTGCGCGAGGATCACCCCGTCGAACGGGATCGCGCCGAAGCCCTCGGTGCCCTTGAAGTTGCCCTCCTGCGTCGCGGTCAAGAGCGGGTGCAGCACCTTGATCGGCGCCTTGAACATCTCGACGAATTCGAGCAGGCCCTGGTTGGCCAGGCACAGGCCGCCGGAGAAGCTGTACGCGTCCGGGTCGTCCTGCGCGTACTTCTCCAGCTTGCGGATGTCGACCTTGCCGACCAGCGAGCTGATGTCCTGGTTGTTCTCGTCGCCAGGCTCGGTCTTGGCGATAGCCACCTGGCGCAATACCGACGGGTAGCGCTTGACGACGCGGAACTGGCCGATGTCGCCGCCGAACTCGTGCAGGCGCTTGACGGCCCACGGGCTGGGGATGCTCTTCAGGTAGCGGCGCGGGATGCCGTACTCTTCCTCGAGCAGGCGGCCGTCTTCCTCGGGGTTAAAGAGGCCGAGCGGCGACTCGTTCACCGGCGAGCCCTTGATCGCGTAGAAGGGCACGTTCTGCATCAGCTCCTTGAGCTTCTCGGCGATCGAGCTCTTGCCACCGCCGACCGGCCCCAGCAGGTAGAGGATCTGCTTCTTCTCCTCCAGCCCCTGCGCGGCATGGCGGAAATAAGCGACCACCTGCTCGATCACCTCTTCGGTGCCGTAGAAGTCACGGAACGCCGGATAGACCTTGATCATCTTGTTGGAGAAGATGCGCGACAGGCGGGAATCGGAGCGGGTGTCGACCAGCTCGGGTTCACCGATCGCCATCAGCATGCGCTCGGCGGCCGTGGCGTACGCGGTCCTGTCGCGCCGGCACAGCTCGAGGTATTCCTGGATGGTGTACTCTTCTTCGCGGGTACGGTCGTACCGGGCGGCGTAGTGACTGAAGATGTCCGCGGGCATGGCTCTGCTCCTTCGCTATTGACCCGGGCAGCGCGCTGCGCAATGCAACCGCGTCCCCCTTTGGCCAGATGAACTCCCTACGACTTATGTTTGGTGTTTTTTTGTGTATAGCGAGCGCGCAGAAGACAAGCAAAAAAAAAGCAACAAAAAAGCCGGCACGCGCCGGCTACTCGGGAAGGACAAGGCCGTCATTACGGCTCGCGCGAGACGATCCTCAAGCCAATATCGTACAGGTAGCCGGGCACCCACTCGTTGCAGCGGCGGACCTCGGCGTGCAGCATCAACGGCCGCGCCGCCTGAGCGCCGATGCCGGGCACCATCAGCACCACGTCGACGCGCTCGCCAAAGCACGGCACGAAGTTCGAGCGCACCGCCAGCCCGTCGACCGACAAGTCGACGCACTCGCCGTAGAAGGTCTCGCCGCTGGCGGGCACCCTGATCTTCGCCTTGCACCCCATCTTCACGCGGCGGGTGACGCGCCGGTCGCGGCGCGGGTCGACTTCAGCCATCGCGCCCGGCCTTCGCCAGATGCGCGTCCAGCCAGTAAAGCCCGACCAGCGTCTTGCTGTCGCAGATCTCGCCGCTGCCCGCCATCTGCCGCACCGTTGCCAAGGGCAGCGTGAACACCTCGAGGAACTCGCCGTCGTCCAGCGCGCGCTCGCCGGACACCAGGCCCTCGGCCAGGTAGTAGTGGATCGCCTCGTCGGAGTAGCCGATGCACGGGTAGGCGGTGCCAAGCCACGTCCAGCGCGCCGCGCTGTAGCCGGTCTCTTCCATCAGCTCGCGCCGCGCGGTCGCCTCGTGCGCCTCATCCGGGTCGATCTTGCCGGCCGGGATCTCGACAAAGGTACGCGCAAGCGGGTAGCGGTACTGGCGCTCGAGCACCAACTCCCCGTCACCGGTCAGCGCGAGCACCGCGACCGCGCCGGGGTGGCGCACGTACTCGCGGCTAGCGCGCGTGCCGTCCGGCAGGCGCACTTCGTCGCGGTTCACCCGCAGGAAACGCCCGCGGAACACTTCCGAGCCACCCAGCCTTTGTTCATCGAGTTGCACGAGTGCTCCTTCTTTTCCGTAGTTTGCCGACCAGGTACGCGCGCCAGGCAAGGCGCACCGACAGGTAGCCGATACCGCCCAGCGTCAGCCCCAGCGCCGGCACGCCAACCAGCAGCGGCCAGCCGAGCGCATGGCACCAGCGCGCGAAGTCGGCCAGCCAGCGGCCGAAATCGACACCGTGCAATACCGGCAAGGGCGCGAGGTCCATTGTAACCGCGCCATTCATATCGAGTAAGAAGCGGCCGTATTCGAAGGCCAGCCAGTAAAGCGGCAAATAGGTCAGCGGGTTGGTGTAGAGCGTGGTCAGCAGCGCGACCGGCAGGTTGACCCTGAACAACAGCGCGAGCAAGGCCGCGGCCAGCATCTGGGTCGGCCCGGGCATCAGCCCTGAAAACAGGCCGACCGCCACAGCCAGCGACACCTTGCGCCGGTTCCACGTCCAGTACGCCGGCTGCAGCAGGACAGGCGCGAACGGGCGCAACCACGGATTGGCGAGCACCTCCTCGCGACTGGGCATATGTTTATGCAGAAATTGTCGCAATTTGACCGACTCCCGTCGCGGGCAGACGAAAAAATGCGGCGCGGGGATTGCAAAAGCGGCGCCACTGATTTAAACATACGTTTGAATGCTGTTGGCAAGTACCGGCAGCGACGAACCCTCCCGGACACCGGGCGCGACACCACAAGGAGATCCAGCGAATGCCTGCCTACAAAGCCCCCCTGCGTGACTTCGACTTCGTCCTCAACGAACTGATCCGCGTTCAGGATACCATCCCGACGCTGCCTGGCTACGAAGAAGCCACCCAGGACATCTTCGCCTCCTACCTGGAGGCTGCGGCGCAGTTCTGCGAGAACGAAATCGCACCGCTGAACCGTTCGGGCGACGAGGCAGGCTGCGCGTACGACCCGGCCACCAGGAGCGTGACCACCCCGGCCGGCTTCAAGGACGCGTACCGCCAGTTCTGCGAGCTGGGCTTCACCGGTCTGGACTGCGACCCGGCCTACGGCGGTCAGGGCATGCCCAAGACCCTCGCCTTCCCGATCATGGAAATGCAGTGCTCGGCCAACGTCGCCTGGAGCATGTACCCGGGCCTGTCGCACGGCGCCTACGCCGCGATCCACGCGCACGGCACCGACGAGCAGAAGGCCACCTACCTACCGCATCTGGTCGACGGCAGCTGGACCGGCACCATGTGCCTGACCGAGCCGCACTGCGGCACTGACCTGGGCCTCCTGAAGACCCGCGCCGAACCGAACGGCGATGGCAGCTACAGCATCACCGGCACCAAGATCTTCATCTCGGCCGGCGAGCACGACATGTCCGACAACATCATCCACCTGGTGCTGGCCCGCCTGCCGGACGCGCCGAAGGACGTGAAGGGCATTTCCCTCTTCATCGTGCCGAAGTTCCACGCCGACGGTAGCCGCAACCCGGTCTCCTGCGGCGCGCTCGAACACAAGATGGGCATCAAGGCTAACGCCACCGCGGTGATCAACCTCGACAACGCCAAGGGCTACCTGATCGGCGAGCCGAACAAGGGCCTGGCCTGCATGTTCACCATGATGAACGCCGCGCGCCTGGGCTGCGGCATGCAGGGCCTGGGTCTGGGCGAAGCGTCGTTCCAGGGCGCGCTGACCTACGCCAAAGAGCGCCTGCAGATGCGCGCGCTGACCGGCGCCAAGTGCCCGGACAAGCCGGCCGACCCGATCATCGTCCACCCGGACGTGCGCCGCATGCTGCTCACCCAGAAGGCGTACACCGAAGCCGGCCGTGCGCTGACCGCGCTGCTCGCGCTGCAGCTTGACATCGAAGAGAAGCACCCGGACGCCGAAGCGCGCCAGGACGCGGCAGACCTGGTCGCCCTGCTCACCCCGGTGGCCAAGGCCTTCATGACCGACAACGGCTACACCGCGACCAATATGGGCATGCAGGTGTTCGGCGGCCACGGCTTCATCCGCGAATGGGGCATGGAGCAGCTGGTGCGCGACTGCCGCATCTCGCAGCTGTACGAAGGCACCAACGGCATCCAGGCGATCGACCTCTTGGGCCGCAAGGTGCTGCTCGACCAGGGTGCCAAGCTGCGCAAGTTCAGCAAGCAGATCCACAAGTTCTGCGAAGCGAACGCTGGCAACGAGCAACTGGCCGAGTTTGTCGGCCCGCTCTCCAAGCTCCTGAAGGAAGTCGGCGAGACCACCATGGGCATCGGCATGGCCGCGATGATGAACAAGGACGAGGCCGGCGCCGCCGCCACCGACTTCCTGCGCCTGATCGGCCACATCACCTACGCCTGGCTGTGGGCGCGCATGGCCGAAGTCGCGTACGCCAAGCTGGGCCAGGGCGACGACGCGTTCTACAACGCCAAGATCACCACCGCGCGCTTCTACTACGCCAAGCTGCTGCCGGAAGTCGAAAGCCTGAAGGCGCAGATCAAGACGGGCAGCAAGCCGCTGATGGCGCTGGACGAAGACAGCTTCGCATTCTGATCACGTCGCACAACGCCAAACCACGACCGCCCCGACCAGGGGCGGTTTTTTTGCGCCTGCTGCGCGCCCGGTTGGCGTCCTGATTAAACCAAGGTACATTGGTACATGCATACCAAGACAACAGGAGCAATATCGTGAGCGGCACCACCCCCATCCCGGTCGAGCGCGTGCAGACCGGCGTCCGCCTGGAGAAACGACTGCTCAAGGTGCTCAAGGCGCTGGCCGAACACAAGGACATGACGCTGGGCGACCTCATCGAAGGCATCGTCCTGCACGCCTTCGACGGCAAGCAGGCGTTCTCGCCCGAAACGCTCGCCGTCATCGCCCAGCTCAAGGCGATCTACGGGCTGGACCTGGACGCTTCCGCCAGCCACCGCCTGCAGGACGCAGCGGAAGATTGAGGACCCCAGACGCAACAAAGCCCGGCAGGAGGTTTCTCCCACCGGGCCTTGTTCATGCCGTCAAGCCTTACACCCCGGCCTGATGCGCCTGCTGGTCGGCGTGGTAGCTTGAGCGCACCATGGCGCCGACGGCGGCGTGGCTGAAGCCCATCTCGGTCGCCTGCGCTTCGAAGCCGGCGAACACCTGCGGGTGCACGTAGCGCAGCACCGGCAGGTGGCCGTCGGTCGGCTGCAGGTACTGGCCGATGGTCAGCATGTCCACGTCGTGCGCACGCATGTCCTGCATCACCTCGAGCACTTCCTCGTCGGTCTCGCCCAAGCCCACCATGATGCCGGACTTGGTCTTCACCTCGGGGCGTAGCGCCTTGTAACGCTTGAGGAGTTCGAGCGAGTGCAGGTAGTCGGCACCCGGGCGCGCCTGCTTGTAGAGGCGCGGCGCGGTTTCCAGGTTGTGGTTCATCACGTCCGGCGGCGTCGCGGCGAGGATCTCCAGCGCGATCTCCAGCCTGCCGCGGAAGTCCGGCACCAGCACCTCGATCTGGGTGGTGGGCGAGACGCGGCGGATTTCGCTGATGCAGTCGGCGAAGTGCTGGGCACCGCCGTCGCGCAAGTCGTCGCGGTCGACCGAGGTGATCACCACGTAGCGCAGCTTGAGCGCGGCGACCGTCTCGGCCAAGTGCTTGGGCTCGTTGGGGTCGAGCGGGTTCGGCCGGCCGTGGCCGACGTCGCAGAACGGGCAGCGGCGGGTGCAGATGTCGCCCATGATCATGAAGGTCGCGGTGCCCTTGCTGAAGCACTCGCCGATGTTCGGGCAGGTCGCCTCCTCGCACACCGTATGCAGCTTCTGCGCGCGCAGGATGTCCTTGATTTCGCCAAAGCGCTGGCCGGACGGCAGCTTGGCGCGGATCCACTCGGGCTTTTTCAGCTTCTCGTCGAGCGGCACCACCTTGATCGGGATACGGGCGGTCTTGGACGCCCCCTTGTGCTTGATGCCGGCTTCGTTGTCCTGCTTCATGAGGTCTCCAGTCGCACCTTGTGGGTGCTTTTGTCATTGCGTATCGGTTTGTTCAGTCCGCCTGCGGCACCGCCACCGGCGCGTCGATCGCGCGCTCAAGTTCGGGGAGCAGCCGCGCGGCCACCTCGTCGACGGTCGCGACCACGCCCAGTTCGCGCAGTTGGGTAACCTTGAGCCCAGCGTAGCCGCACGGGTTGATCCAGCCGAACGGCGCAAGATCCATGTCGACGTTCAGCGACAGGCCGTGGTAGACGGCACCGCCCTTGATGCGCAGGCCGAGCGACGCGATCTTGGCGCCGTCGACATAAACGCCGGGCGCGTTGACGTCGCCGTTGGCCTGGATGCCGTAATCCGCCAGCGTCGCGATGATCGCGTTCTCGATGCGCCGCACCAGCTCGCGCACGCCGACGCCCAGGCGCTTGAAGTCGATCATCAGGTAGACCACCAGCTGGCCTGGGCCGTGGTAGGTCACCTGGCCGCCACGGTCGGTGCGCACCAGCGGGATGTTGGTGTGGCGCAGCAGGTGTTCTTCCTTGCCCGCCATCCCCAGCGTGTAGACCGGCGGGTGCTCGACCACCCACAGCTCGTCCGGCGTGTTAGCCGTGCGCGTGTCGGTGAACGCCTGCATCGCCCGCCAGGTCGGTTCGTAGTCGGCAACCCCCAGTTGCCTGACCTGCCGCGTCACAGGACGATCTTGACCAGCGGGTGGCTGGTCAGCGACAGGTAGATCGCGTCGAGCTGCGCGCGGTTCTGCGCGTTGACGGTCACCGTCAGCGACAAATACTTGCCGCTCGAACTCTCGCGCACCACCACGTCGACCTCGTCGAGGTCCGGCGCATGCATGCGCACCACCTCGATCACCTGCGCATGCAGCTCCTCGTGGCGCTCGCCCATCACCTTGACCGGGAAGCGGCAAGGGAACTCGAACAGCGCGTCGGCCGGGTTATCACTCATGAATCTGTCTCCTAAACTGCGCCCTTCGCCTGGCGGCACAAGGCAGAGGGCGGCGCGAGAACGCCGCCCTGCCCGCTTACCAGCCGAGCCAGAGCTTGATGCTGTCCCACAGGCGGCTGAAGAAGCCGCCCTCTTCGATGGCGGTGAGCGCGACCACCGGCACTTCGCGCACCGGTTTGCCGTCCAGGCTGACCGTCAGCTTGCCGACGACCTGGCCCTTCTTCACCGGCGCGATCACCGGCTGCATGGTCGACAGGTCGGCCTTGAGCTTGCCGGCCTGGCCGCGCGCGACGGTCACGTACACGTCCTGGTTGAAGCCGACGCCAAGCTTGCTCTCACTGCCCTTGTACACCGGCACTTCGGACACCGCCTTGTTAGCCGCATACAGTTTGGGCGTTTCGAAGAACTGCAAGCCGTAGTTGAGCAGTTTCGAGCTTTCCACCGCGCGCGCCTCGGGACTGGCGGTGCCGACCACCACCGACACCACGCGGCGGCCGTCGCGGTGGCTGGACGCGATCAGGTTGTAGCCGGCCGAGTTGGTGAAGCCGGTCTTCATGCCGTCGACGTTGGGGTCGCGGTACAGCAGGAGGTTGCGGTTCGGTTGCGTGATGCCGTTGTAGGTGAACGACTTCATCGAGTAGATCTGGTAGTACTGCGGGAAGTCGCGGATGATCGCCGCGGCGAGGATGCCCAGGTCGTGCGCGGTGGTGTAGTGCGCGTCGCCCGGCAGGCCGGTCGAGTTCTGGAAGTTGGTGTTCTTCATGCCCAGGCGCTTGGCCTCGGCCGTCATCAGCTGGGCGAACACTTCCTCGCTACCGGCGATCGCCTCGGACAGCGTCACGCACGCGTCGTTGCCCGACTGCACGATCATGCCCTTGATCAGGTCGTCGACCTTGGCCGGCACCTTGGGGTCGAGGAACATGCGCGAGCCTTCGGTCTTCCAGCCCTTCTGCGACACCAGCAGCGTCTGCTCGGGCTTCAGGCGCCCTTCCTTCAAGGCCTTGAAGGTCAGGTAGGCGGTCATCAGCTTGGTCAGCGAGGCCGGTTCGACGCGCTCGTCCGGCGACAGCGAGGCCAGCGTCTCGCCGCTATGGAAATCGATCAGGTAGTAGGCCTTGCCGGCGATCTGCGGCGCCGGCGGGACGAAGGGAACCGAAGCGAAGGCCGGCAGCGCGAAGGTGGCTGCGACCAGCAGGGAAGTCAGTTTTTTCATCATCTGTCTTGCGTTGGAAAGCGAACCGATCGGTTCACAAAGGATCAGCCGCAGATTATACACACCCAACCGCACCGTGCAGCGCGCGAACAGCGGCCGGACCGGCAAAATCAGCCGTACAGGCCGATCCCGGGGCTTTCCCTGCCCCGCCGCTTCCTGCTAACCTGACCCTCTAAAATACATGGGCATTTCACAAAGGAAAGCAAAATGGCGGCCGACTCTCGAGACTACCTGGAACGGATCCTGACTTCGCGCGTTTACGACGTAGCGATCGAGTCGCCGCTGGACATCGCGCCCAACCTCAGCCGGCGCACCGGCAACACCCTGCTGCTCAAGCGCGAAGACCTGCAGCCGGTGTTCTCGTTCAAGCTCAGGGGCGCGTACAACAAGATGTCGCGCCTCAGCGCCGAGGAGCGCGCCCGCGGCGTGATCACCGCCAGCGCCGGCAACCACGCGCAGGGCGTCGCGCTGTCGGCCCGGCGCATCGGCTGCGAGGCGACCATCGTGATGCCCGAGACCACCCCGCAGGTGAAGATCGACGGCGTCCTGAGCCGCGGCGGCAAGGTGGTGCTCAGGGGCGAGTCGTACAGCGACGCCTACCAGCACGCGATGGAACTGGTGGCGGAAACCGGCAAGACCTACATCCCGCCGTTTGACGACCCGGACGTGATCGCCGGCCAGGGCACCATCGGCATGGAGATCCTGCGCCAGCACCCGGACGCGATCGACGCGGTGTTCGTCGCCATCGGCGGCGGCGGCCTGGCCGCCGGCGTCGCCAGCTATATCAAGCGGCTCAAGCCCGAGATCAAGGTGATCGGCGTGCAGCCGGTCGATTCCGACGCGATGCGCCAGTCGATCGCCGCCGGCCACCGCGTCGAATTGAAGGACGTCGGCCTGTTCGCCGACGGCGTCGCCGTCAAGCTGGTCGGCGAAGAGACCTTCCGCCTGTGCCGCGAACTGCTCGACGAGATCATCGTGGTCGACACCGACGCCATCTGCGCGGCGATCAAGGACATCTTCGAGGACACCCGCGCCATCACCGAGCCGGCCGGCGCGCTGGCGGTGGCCGGCGCCAAGGCGTACATCGAGCGCGAAGCCTGCCGGGGCAAGACCTTCGTCGCCATCAACTGCGGCGCCAACATGAACTTCGACCGTCTGCGCCACGTCTCCGAGCGATCCGAGCTGGGCGAGCGGCGCGAGGCGATCATCGCGGTGACCATCCCCGAGACGCCGGGCAGCTTCAAACGCTTCTGCGCGGTGATCGGCAACCGCAACATCACCGAGTTCAACTACCGCTTCGCCGACCCGAAGACCGCGCACGTGTTCGTCGGCGTGCAGATCAGCAACCGGCAGGACGCCGAGGCCATCGTCGGCGCACTGAAGGAAGCCGGGCTGGAGGGCATCGACCTCACCGACAACGAACTGGCCAAGCTGCACATCCGCCACCTGGTCGGCGGCCACGCGCCGCAACTGGCCGACGAGCGCGTGCTCAGGTTCGAGTTCCCCGAGCGCCCGGGCGCGCTCAAGCGCTTCCTCGACACCATGCGCACCGACTGGAACATCTCGCTGTTCCACTACCGCAACCACGGCGCCGACTACGGCCGCGTGCTGGTCGGCATCCAGGTCCCCGCCAGCGACAGCGAAGCGTTCGCGCGCTTTATCGACACGCTGGGCTACCCCTGTGTCGACGAGACCGACAACCCGGCGTACAAGCTGTTCCTCGGCAAGACGCTGCGCTAAGAACGTGTCCATGATCTCGCGAGCGAGGGCGAGACAAGGCGAAAACGGCTGAGAAAGCGGAATGTACAGGTCGTACATGAGCATTTCGAAACCGTTTTCAACGCCGTATCGCTGATGCGCAGCAGATCATGAACAGGTTCTAAGGATACGCGGTCGGTTACAATGGCCGCCCGTCCGCCTAAACCCGACCACGGAATACCGCATGATGCAGGCAGTCCTGTTTGACCTCGACGGCACCCTCGCTGACACCGCGCGCGACTTGGGTGGCGCGCTCAACCGCCTCCTCGCCGAAGAAGGCCTGCCGCCGCAGCCCTACGAGGCCGTGCGCCCGATCGCCAGCCACGGCGCGCGCGGGCTGGTTAGCCTCGGCTTCAACATCGACGCCACCCACCCGCGTTTCGAGGAATACCGCCTGCGCTTCCTCGACCACTACGAGGCGTGCTTCGCCGAGTCGACCTGTCTGTTCGACGGCGTTGACGAACTCATCGACGGCATCGTCGAACGCGGCCTGCAATGGGGCATCATCACCAACAAGCCGATGCGCTTCACCGACCGGCTGGTGCCCGCCCTGCCCTTCCGCCATCCGCCCGCGGTGGTGGTGAGTGGCGACACCGTCGGCGTCGCCAAACCCGACCCGCGCCCGATGCGCCACGCGGCCGGGATCATCGGTGTGGCGCCCGAACGCTGCCTGTACGTGGGCGACGCCGAGCGCGACATCGCTGCCGGTCGCGCGGTCGGCATGACCACCGTGCTCGCCGCCTGGGGCTACATCGCCGACAGCGACCGCCCCGCCGAATGGGGCGCCGACATCGAGATCCCGCGCCCCGAGGCGCTGCTCGCCCACCTGTAACGCTGGCGCTGCCCAAGCACCCGGGGTATACTGGCCTCACTTATCTGGGGCCGACCTGGTTTCGACGGGGGTTGCGAAGCGGATGAGGGCATACCGGGATTTCAGTCACCCCGTAAAACGCTGAAATGCAATAGTCGCAAACGACGAAACTTACGCTCTGGCCGCTTAATTGCGCCAGACACTGCAACGGTTCGCTGATGGGCCGGGTGGGTCAAACCACTGCAGTGTCACTTTACATCAGCTAGTCCCGAGCCGGGTTACCTGACCCGGGGCGAAACTCTAGGTAACTCGCCAATGTCCAGCCTGTCCGTCGGCGTGGCAAAGGTTAAATCCAAATGGCGAGACTAAGTATGTAGAACTCACTGTGTAGGATTTCCGGACGCGGGTTCGATTCCCGCCGGCTCCACCAAACTAGTACTTCATGACGTGTCATGAAGCCTCAAGAACCCCGAGAAATAAGCCTCTCGGGGTTTTTTATTGTCCGCTACCGTGTCATGCCGTGCCTTGACATACCGCCACCGCAGGCGGTACTTATGTCGGTAAACCCGATACCGCCAAGGCCGATACCGCCATGCCGCTCACAGATACCGCCTGCAAGAACGCCAAACCCAAGCCGGACGGGGCTCAGGCAAAGTACTCCGACGAAAAAGGCATGTATCTGCTGGTCAAGCAAACCGGCAAGTACTGGCGTCTTGACTACCGCTTCTCCGACAAGCGCAAGACACTGGCCCTAGGGGTGTATCCAGAGGTAAGCCTCAAGAGCGCCAGAGAGAAGCGAGACGAGGCGCGCCGCCTACTAGCCGAAGGTGTAGACCCGGGCGTCAACAGGAAAGTGCAAAAGGCCGCCAAGGCACTGCAAGCCGAGAACAGCTTCGAGGTCATCGCGCGCGAATGGTTTGCCAAGTACCTGCCTACTTGGACAGCCGGCCATGCAGACAAAATCATGCGCCGCTTCGAGCGGGACATCTTTCCGTGGGTAGGAAAACGCCCCATTGCACAGATCGAAGCCCCTGAACTCCTAGCCGCCCTGCGCCGCATTGAGCATCGCGGAGCCATCGAGACAGCACATCGCGCCCTTCAGAGCTGTGGACAGGTATTCCGGTATGCGGTGGCATCTGGCCGCGCCCAACGCAACCCCGCCGCTGACTTGGCCGGCGCGCTAGCCCCAGTCATCTCCACATCGTTTCCCACCATCACCAGCCCTGCCCTGATCGCCGAACTGCTCAATACCATCGACGGCTACCGAGGCTCGTTTGTGACGCAATGTGCGCTCAAGCTCGCACCCCTGGTGTTTGTGCGCCCAGGTGAACTGCGTAAGGCCGAATGGCAAGAGATCGACCTAGAGGCCGCGCAGTGGATCATCCCGGCAGAGCGCATGAAGGCAAGGGAAAAGCATATCGTCCCGCTTTCCAAACAGGCCGTGGAGACGCTACGCGAATTGCAGCCACTCACAGGGTATGGACAGTACGTTTTCCCGGGCGCGCGCACCAACGGCCGCCCGATGAGCGAAAACACCGTCAACGCAGCCTTGCGCCGCCTTGGGTACGACAAGGACACCATGACCGGGCACGGCTTCCGCCACATGGCATCCACGCTGCTAAATGAGCAAGGCTGGAACCGTGACGCCATCGAACGCCAGATGGCGCACGCGGAGAGAAACAGCATCCGAGCCACCTACAACTACGCCGAGTACCTACCAGAACGCCGCCGCATGATGCAGGCGTGGGCGGACTACCTGGACAGCCTGAAAGCCGGCGCAAATGTAACGCCGCTATTCAAAACGGCCTGACACCAGCTACCTCTGCTCACCAACAACGAACTGAAGGTTTAAGCCGTGACCAAATACATACTTGGTATCGCGCTCGTTGCCGCCCTAGTCGCGTGCGGCCTTCTGTTCCGCCGCTGGAAGCGCGCTAAAAGTCGGTACTACGCGGAGTACATCTACCCAAAATCGGGTGCCGATCTTTCGAGCGATTACGATCCCGCCGTGGAGCAATTTTACCGGGTCAACATCACCCGCCGGTTCCCGTCCAGTGGCGAATGAGAGGGCATGGCACCCGGCGTTCCTATAGCCAGTCACCCTCCGCACAAAGTATTAGTGCTTACAAATGACTACAGCTTGAACGACTAGACACCGCAGCCAAGACGCTACACGCAAAACAGACACCAGCTTTGCCACGCCTAGGCCGACGGGCCGAAGACCGGGAACCCTGCCCGGCTGGCGTGGCAATCCTCACAGGGAAGCGCAAAGGGAACGCAATGAATAGACCGTGGGAGAACGATAGCTGCGCAACGGTACAAGCATGCTATGCCGTATATCCCGTACCAGTGGCCGCGGCCTTATGGTGTGGAGTACCGCCTGACCAAGTGGATGAGGAGTTACGCCACGCAAAGCCAATTGGACAATCCAATGCTCTCAGTCGGGCAATCCTCAGACATCCATATCTGAAATGCCTTGAGCCTCGGATACGGGCAATACAAACGGCCATTGATTCAGGCGAAATCACTGCATGTCGCGAAGACGGGCGGAAGGATGATGGGCACGTTGCCTACGAACGCCGACATGTTTATGGGCTCGACTTAAAAGAGTGGGCAAAGAAAATTGCGCCAACAGAGCGACCAACTTTTTTGTTTGACGAAATCGAACGAGACGCTCACTCAGCAATCAGCGCCGACTCCTACCGTGCTCTTAAAGCTGCTCACGATGCCAAGGTGCAGCAGCTAGCTGCCGCCCATGAACGCATCCGCGAATTACACGATGCCAAAAATTCCGCGGAGGCTGAAAGAGATGCATTGCGTGTGATGGTTGAAAACCTGGGGAAGCAGGCAAAAAGCGTAGTGCAAGTGGATGACCGCTCAGAGACAAGCTACCAGCACATGGTGGCAGCTCTTCTCGACTGTATCGCGGGTAATTTACCGAATATTGAGAAGCACCCGTCATTCGAAAGTGAAGCAAAACTCATAGACAAGATCGACGACTTTTATCGTGGGTATCGTGGGCTATCCAAAAGCAACCTCTCCCGAAAATTCCCGGAGGCCAAGCGCCGGCTAAGGGAGCAGGACACGTGACCCACCAGCGGCCGAGCCTCGCCAAATCGTGGTGGGTTACGCCGCATCCTTCTGCCACCCCACCCTACCTAGTTCCGCTATTGCAGTACGGCGTGCCGCAGTTGCGGTGCGCCTCTATAGACTGATCTATTTAATACGTGTCGCAACACTTCACAAAGGAGCGACACATGCAAAGCCCGATCATCACCCTTCCCCAAACCGGTTTCGTCCGCCAGCCGCTGCTGGTGGGCGATACGCGCACTGGCACCCCAGGCGTGCTGCCTTTCTCCCCTTCCACCCTCTGGCGTCGCGTTCGTGCAGGCACATTCCCTGCACCGGTCAAACTGTCCGAGCGCGTGACCGCGTGGCGCGCTGAGGACGTGCGCCGCTGGCTGGACGAACAGGGCCAAGCGGCATAGGGGAATAGCCATGACCAAGATCATCAAAGCCGAATTTGACGGCAGCGTCATGCAATTCAATGGGGACGGCTGGTTCAATGCCACGCTGGCGGCGAACAAGTACGGGAAGCGGGTCGACCACTGGCTGGCCAATCAGGAAACAACCGAGTACATCACGGCGCTAAGTGAATCGCCAAATACCCGGAATCTCGGGAATTTGATCAAGACAAAGCGCGGCAACACTGGCGGTACTTGGCTACACCCCAAACTGGCAGTCATGTTTGCCCGCTGGCTGGATGTCCGGTTCGCCATCTGGTGCGACGAGCAGCTAGATGCCCTAGTCCGTGGCAACACCAGCGCCGACAGCTGGCAGGCCGCCCGGCACGATGCCGGCGCGCGCTTCCGGGGCGTGTGCGACATGGTGAGGCTCACCCGGATGGCCGAGGGCAAGGGCGCAGCCAAGCACCACTACATCAACGAAGCCAGGATCATCAATCTGGCACTGACTGGCAGCACAGCACCGGTCAACCGAGATGCACTGGGTAAGTCCGAGCTGCGTCTGCTGGAGCTGCTGGAAGCTCAGGATATGGTGTTGCTGGGCCGTGGCCTGCCCTACGAGGCACGCAAACGTGCGCTGGCAACCTTCGCCGCCGAGCAACGCCAGCGCCTCGCCTTGCCAGCCAATGACGCAGGGAGGGCTTCGGCATGATCGCCTTGACCCAATGCCACGACATGGCACAGAATGGCTCCGTGCCGTTCAATAGCGGCACCGAGATTGGCGTCTCGAATGCACAGGCGGACAGCCGCCACCACGCGGCATTTTTTATGTCCGTCCACAACACCATTGGTGCGTCCTTTTCTATGGCGGGCCGTGGTGGGAGAGCCGCAAGGCTCGCCGGTTCCCTGTGCGCCGGTACGCCAATCCCGCCACGTGCCTGCCACCCCCGATTGGCGTCTGGGAGCAGGTGTAAATCTGCACAGGAGGCCACCATGCCTAGCATCACCCTGCGCGCTTTTCGCGCCGTCTTCCCGCTTTCCGCTCGTACCGTCTCGACCATGCCCACGCTGGCCGAAGCCCGCGCCCTGGCTGCGCTGCTGGTGTCCATGGGCAAGCGTGTTGTCATCCAGTCCGCCGCCCAAGGCTTCACCGTTGCGGAGGTGGCCGCATGAACGCGCCTGACATCATCAACCAGCTCGATGCAGTCCGTGGCCAAATCGAAGCTGTCCGCACGGATGCCCACAACCTCCGGGCCCTGCTGGAGCGTATCGCATCGGCAGAGATCGAAGCCGAGATCAACACGGAACACGGCTATGCACTGGTTGCCGTCACCAAGCTGATGACATGCATCGTGGACGATCTGAACCAAGCGATCGACGACGCCAGCACCTACAAGCGCGCAAAACGCATGGAGGCAGCAGCATGAACGCGAAAATGCATACCGCCTCCAGCCTGCCACTGCTGGCCGAGTACCACGCCGCCCTACAACAGCGCGCGGGCTTCGATGACGCACTCGGGTTCACCGTTCCGGCTGTCAGCGCCAAAGAGGCCAGCCACCTGGAGAGCGCCGCCGCCCTCACCGCCGACGACTGCGCCGATGCCATCGAACTGCTGGCCCGCCTGATGACTCACCGCGACAGAACGGCAGGCGACGAAGAAGAAATTGTCGACCACATGCCCGGCGCTCTACGCCTGATTGGCTCCGCACTCAAGCTAGCCAACGAAATGGAGCGCACCGCCGGCTATGCCCATCAGTACCACACCGCCAAAGCCCGCCAAAAGGCGCTGACCGAGGAATAAGCCATGCATGAAAAAGACATCACCTTGACGGGTGAGGCTACCGGCTTGCCTAGAATCGCCCCCAACGCTCTGCACATGGCCGAACGGGATGGACTGATGGCGGCGCTACGCATGCTGCACACGCTGCGCTGGCATCTGGATGGACACGAATACCCAGCACACGGCAAACAGGCCGCAACGGCCTTTGCAGACAGCTTCTTCGGGGTGTTCAGCGCCTGCCTGCTGGATGCCATGACTGGCCCAAGCGCTGACGCTGTGGACGTGTTCATGGCCTCGCTGATCGAACAATGCCCGGCGCTCATTGCCGAGCTGGAAAGGGGGCTGGGATGAGCCACTACGACCATGACGAACTGGCATCGGCCCTAGCCTGCCTCGACCCGCACGACCGCGACGAGTGGGTCACGATGGCGATGGCGTGCAAGGCCGCACTAGGCGAAGACGGCTTCCCGATCTGGGACAACTGGAGCCAGGGCGCTGACAACTACCGCACCAAGGACGCCCGCGCCGTGTGGAAGTCGGTCAAAGCCGGCGGGCGGGTCACCGCGCGCACGCTGTACCACGCAGCCAAGGCCAAGGGATGGCAACCCAGCCGCCCGATCGCCCCGCCATCGCCAGAAGAACTGGCCCGCATCGAGGACGAACGCGCCGCCGCCAGGCAAGAGGCCGAAGCCCTCCAGCAAGCCCAGCGCGAGGCCGCCAAGGCCAAGGCGGCGAAGCTATGGGCGCTGGGGCGTGATGTGAGCGCGACCCACCCGTACCTAGTCAGCAAGGGCACCCGCCCCTACGGCGCGCGCCAGTTGCGCGACATGCTGCTGGTACCGCTCAGGGTGGACGGCGAGCTGGTGAACCTGCAAATCATCAGCAGCGACGGCAGCAAGCGTTTCCTGACCGGCGGCCAGGTCAAGGGCACTTCACTGGCGCTAGGCTGGCAGCATGATCCGCAAACCGTCCTGCTGTGCGAGGGCTGGGCGACCGGCTGCACGCTACAGGAAGCCACCGGCCTGCCTGTGGTGGTGGCGTTCAACGCCGGCAACCTCAAGGCCGTGGCCGAGCGTATGGCCACCAGTCTGGCGGAGACGCTTCGGGTGCTGGTGTGTGGTGATACCGACACCAGCGGCACCGGCCAAGAAGCGGCCAGCCAGGCCGCCGCCATCCTCGCGCCGCGCGGCGAAGTGGTGCTGCCCGAGTTCAGCCAGGCACAGATCGAACGCCACCAGCACGCCACGGGCAAGGCACCTTCTGACTTCAACGACCTGCACCAGCTGGCGGGGCTGGAAAGTGTCCGCGACACCATGTTGGTTCGCGTAAAAGGGGGCAAAAAACCCCATTTTGATATGTCGCCTCAAGTTTTGGAGGGAGAGAAGCCCCCTTCTGCCCTGCCTGACACCCAGAAAAATGCAAACATTCCAAAAATCGACGCGAACCACGCGAACCACGCGAACCAACCGCAAGAACCCAATAACGGCGAGGGTTCCAGCAATGGGGGGTGGTTCGCGCACACCGAAAACGCGAACGCGAACCACGCGAACCAAAACACGGACAAGCCCGCCGTGCCCTACGGCTACCTGCTCAAGCAGGATGGCAGCAGGCCGGGGGTGTACTGGCTCGATCCAGAGGGCGACAAGCCGCCGCGCTGGCTGTGCTCGCCGCTGATCGTGGACGCCAAGACGCGCGACGGCAACGGCTCGAACTGGGGCCGCTTGCTGGTGTGGTTCGACGCCGAAGGGCGCTTGCATGAGTGGGCCATGCCCGCCGAGTTACCGCACAGCGATGGCGGCGCGCTGGCGCAGGAGCTGGCCCGGGGCGGGCTGGATGTAGAGCCAGGCCGCAAAGCCCGCGAGTTGCTGACCGCGTACATCGTGAAGGCGGCCCCGCAACACTTCGCCCGTTGCACCCAGCGCACCGGCTGGCACGATGGCGTGTTTGTGCTGCACGGCGAAGTCATCGGCGCCAAAGATGGCGAGCGCGTCATCCTGCAAAGCGATCGTGACGAGTCTATCGGGATGGCCCAGGCCGGCACGCTGGAGTGCTGGCGCGATGAGGTGGCCGCGCTGGCCTCTGGCAACAGCCGCATGGTGTTTGCACTGTCGCTGGCATTCGCGGCACCGCTGGCCGAGCTCGCCAACGAATCGGGCGGGTTTCACATCGTCGGCGGATCAAGCGCCGGCAAGTCCACCGCTCTGGAGGCCGCAGCCTCTGTCTGGGGCCATCCCGCCGAATACGGGTTCAAGTGGCGCGCCACCAGCAACGGGCTGGAGGGCATGTGTGCCAGTCGAAACGACCTGCTGGTGATCCTAGACGAGCTGGCGCAGGTTGACCCACGCGAGGCAGGCGAAGCGGCCTACATGATCGCCAACGGACAAGGCAAGGCACGGTCTGACCGCACGGGGGCCATTCGTACCCCGCGCCGCTGGCGCACGCTGATGCTGTCGGCTGGCGAAATCAACCTGAGCCAGCACATGCGCGAGGCCGGCAAGCATGCCCGTGCCGGGCAGGAGGTGCGCTTGATCGACATCGCCGCCGATGCGGGCGCAGGGCTTGGGCTATTCGATACGCTGGCGGGCTCCGCATCAGGCGCGGACTTGTCCATGGCGTTCAAGCGGAACGCGGCACAACACTATGGCCACGCTGGCCGAGCCTTTCTGCGCCGTGTTGTGGAAGATCGCGCAGCTGTGCTGGCCGCCATCCGTGAGGGCCGGGACAGCATCATTGCTGAGGACGTACCCAGGGGGGCAGCCGGGCAAGTGTTGCGCGCTGCCGGGCGCTTCGCTCTGGTGGCCGTAGCCGGGGAGTTGGCAACCGCATACGGCCTGACAGGCTGGCCGCCAGGTGAAGCCATGCATACAGCGGTGCGCTTGTTTCATGAGTGGCTGGCCGCTCGCGGAGGGGCTGGTGATGCCGAGGTCACCAACGGCCTGCTGTCGGTGCGTGCGTTCATCGAACAGCACGGCGAAAGCCGGTTCACCCCTTGGGACGCTGACCCAGAAACGGCGGCCAGGACGATCAACCGCGCCGGTTTCCGCCGCACACAGGATGACGGCTTGAACTACTACGTGCTGCCGTCCGTGTTTCGGGGCGAGCTGTGCAAAGGCTTCAACGCCCCGACGATAGCCCGCGCGATGGTCGACAAGGGCTGGCTCAAGACACAGCGAGAGGATCGCTGCACCTACGCGGCAAAGCTGCCCGGCATGGGCAACAAAAAGACCGAGGTGTACTTGATTGGCCCGGCGATTCTGGAGGACGCAGCATGAAGCTGTCTTTCGTTCCGTCGGCCAGCACCGAAGCCGCTAATGTGGTTCGCGTGGTTCGCGTTGCGCAAAACACCGAACGCGAACCAACTGCAAACGATGAAACCCTTACGGGACAAGGCTTGCAGCCGCTGGTTCGCGTGGTTCGCGTGGTTCGCGTAGAAAATAGCAATGTTTGCAAAAACACGGGCGACAGCACACGCGAACCTGGCCCGCCACCGCGCAACGTCCTGCAATTCAGGCTGGACAGCAGCAAAGGCGGCAATGCCGGCGGCACGGTGATTGCCGACGACGACCTGACATCGCTGGTGTTAGAGCTGGTGGCACGCTACGGCCAGCGCCTTGACCTCGACGACTTGACCGAGCGCGTGCGCGAGCGCTTCGCCATCGTGGCCGAATCAGCACCAGACGCCGAGGCGCTGCGCGTTGCCTTAGCAGAAGCCGAAGCCGTGATACTGCGAACGATGACCCGCTGACCCGAACCCCGCCGAGCGCGGGGTTTTGCTGACTGACGGTAGAGAAAAGTACAGGTCATGGGCTAGGGAAAACTAGGGATCGAACTACACAAAACTATACGTCGCTGGCCGACTACATCGACCATGAGCACGGCCTCTACGCCGCGCAAAGGTACTTTCTGTGCGCCCGCCCTATACGGGTAGGGCAGGCGCGAGACTTCACTAGCCGGTTAACTGAATAGCTAACTTAACTGTTCACAGTTAACGCCGAGGTTAACGCCTGCCCCCCAAAAAAGGCCGGCAATGTTTCCGCGAAGTTTCCAGCCTGCCGGCAAAAAGGCAGCGGGCGAAGTTAGCACCAGAGTTAGCGCCGCCCGGGCAAAAAGGCGTGACTAGGGCACGGAACCCGAGGAGCACGGGCTGGTTGCAGGGCTGGTTGCAGACCGACAGGCAAAAAGCGACACGCCGAGCACACCTAGACCGCGTTAATGCGGGGATTGGTGCGCGCAAATGATCCGCACCAAGCCCGCCGACCTGATGCAATTTCCGTAGTCCAGCGCGCGCGAGAGCGGGCCCACACCAGCCGCCGAGCTTCACACCGATGGTGGAGGCCCGGACCAAGGCCAACCCGGTAGTTTCTTGAGTCCAAAAAGTGGCCGGCACTGGCAAGCCCAAGTCCACACCGTGCCGAATTTTGCGCGTCCATAAAAAGGGGCATCGAGCAGAAGCACCGGCTGCCGCCGTGATGACGCAATGACACACCATAAAAAGGTGGCTGGGGTGGGGGTATGGCAGAAACCTTGTGGCCGGCCCCTTGTAGACCGCTCTTCCTCCCATGCGCAGAAAAAATCCCAGGCGCCACAAACAATCAAATGGGAACTGTTCGCAAATCCGCGCTGGACAAGGCTTTCAGGGGCATTTGATTTACTCCAGAACCTCAGTTTGTGGGGCATCGGTGGTGGGGCTGGTCGAAAGTCGAGCTGATGGCCGCCGATGACCGCCCGCTCCCCTCGCCTTGCACAAACGTGGACAAAAAAACCGCGCGCAATGCCCGCCAAGGCCACGAAATCGACGCCTGCCGCGAGATCGCCGCACTGGACGACCATGTGCATGTTGGCATCGCCTCGACGCTACAGCGCGCGCATCCGGCAATTGCTGACGCCTGACGATTGCCGAGCGGATCAGCGAGCGGTTTCAGTGGCGGCACGGCTCCAACCAGCATGAGGCAAGAGGAGCCAGAAATATTTCCGGCCCCTCTGACAATGGCGATACCCGCGACCTCGCCACCACCAACCAATATCGCCCAACACGGGGCAGCAAGAATCCGGAGACGGTATTTTTGACGGTATTTCATAAAAAAAAACGACAGGAACCCTTATCTGGCAATGCTTTCAAGCGTCTATGTGATAGACGCCGGCTCCACCAGACACCAAACCCAACCTGCCCCGGTTGGGTTTTTTCTTGCCTGCAATTCCGCTCTCGGCGCGGCACCAGCCCCTCGCACTTTTACCCTTCCGAAGTCGCTGTCACAAGCAAGAACTCAACTTTTTGCACCTGAGGGGACTTCCAGCATCCAGAAATCCTGATTTTGGCGTGGATACAGACGCCTGCATATCCACAGCCAGATGGGTAAGAAATCTGTTTCCCTTCTCCTCCCCATTTCGCGAGAGTGTCGATGATGGTGAAAGCACAACACCCAATTGACATGTTACTGCTCGGTACGTAGGCTGCAATACTGTACACGCAGCACATCCAGTAAGCCGGTGGCGCGACAACCCCATCTGGCTGTGTACTTTCAGGCACTGGCAACCCCAATGGCTTGCAAAACAATGATAAATGCACATATCCTACCGAGATATACACACAGACAAACCAAATATACACCTGCACAGGTGTATATCTCACGGTTTGTTTAAAGGAGAGTTATGAGCTTGCAGATGGATATTTCTTTTACGTGTAAATGTGGTGAGCATGTAGAAGACGTAGTTGATGTTCAAGATCCAGACTTTTCTGCAGAAAAAATAATGACAGCCAGACAGATTCCTGGCAGGAAGTGTATTGCCCTTCTTGCGACGCGGAATACACGATACAGGTTACAAACACCTTTTATGGCGCAATGGCTTCCATAAATTACGGCGATGTTGAAGTGAGCTATGGAATGCCGTACCACCCAGAAGATGAAAGTGATGAGCTTTACTGGTATATCGCAAGTAAGACACATCATGAAATCCTGCAGAATCACCTAAAAAGCGTACGAGTTCTTCTTGAAGTAGAGGTTCCTGTAGACACGCTTTTTAGTTTGCGGGTAATGCTGCATGGACACGTAGTATCAGCAATTGAAGGCTATCTCGCAGGAACTTTTATTCATAAAGTTACAAATTCAGAAGAGCTTACGCGAAAGCTTGTCGAAACAGACCCTGAATTTGCGACACGAACGTTTTCACTAAGAGCCGCTAACAAAACTTGTCGATAAATCGCAGGCAGATCAAGGAGCAGGCCAATTTGAGCAAGGCGTAATGGGTATCAAGTCGTCGTTCGAAACGGATGCGCAGTTTACCGAAGCCAGCAAGCCA